>JAPKMP010000002.1 GCA_026645935.1 Candidatus Villigracilaceae bacterium
ACGGTGGCTGTCATGCTGGGCATTGCGTATGCCGCGAATATTGGCGGGCTCGCCCTGAAATGCAACTCTCATATCATCTCCACTACTACCCACTGATCACTGCTTGTTTCTCCGCCCACTCGACGATCTTTCTAAAACCATTTTCCACATCTTCATCCGAAGCAGCGATGCACATCCGCACGAAACCTTCTCCCTGATTTCCAAACGCCGAACCGGGGACAAGTCCGACACCTGCTTCTTCGAGAATCCCTTCGCAGATCTCGAGAGAGGTCATTTTCAACGGGCGAAGATCGAGAAAGAAATAGAATGCGCCTTGTGGCGGGGTGACGAGAACCTTGTCGCTTACGAGTTCACGCGCGATTCGCAGAACGGATTCGCGGCGTCGGGCATACCCGGCTCGCATCTTGGCAGTGACTTGTTGTATCTCCGGGTCGGTCAATGCGAATGTTGCCGCTTTTTGAATGAAAGGAGCGACACACGTGATCGAGTTTTGCCCGGCTTTCAAGGCGTTATCGATCACGGATGCGGGCGCGGCAAGAAAACCGACGCGCCAGCCTGTCATTGCATAGGACTTGGACAGGCTGTTGACGAGGAGCGTCCGCTCTTTTGCGCCATCGAATGCTGCAGCGGATGTCGGCTTTTCCCCGTAAAAAAGGCTCGCATACACCTCATCGCTGACGATCCACAGGTTGTGGGCTTTGGCGAAGTCTTGTAAATTTTGAAGGTACTCCCGCGAGGGATACGCCCCGGTCGGGTTGGAGGGATAGTTCAAAACAATGACCCGGGTTTTCGCAGTGAGCGCCTTTTCCCAGGATTCGAACTGTGGGATGAAATTATTTTCAGCCGGAGCGGGCACGCGGATCACACTTCCCCTCAACATGATCGCCATATTGGAATGGGTCGCCCACGATGGGTCGGGAATCAACACATCGTCGCCGGGGTTGAGGATGGATTGCATGCCGGTGTAATAGGCATGGATGCCGCCGTGAGTGACGAGAATTTCCGAGGCGGGATCGTAGATCACGTTTTCATCTCGTTTCAATTTCGATGCGATCGCATCGCGCAGTTCGGGGTATCCGCGCGAGGGACCGTAATGGGTCAACCCGCTTTGGATGGCTTTCAGCGCGGCTTCCGCGATGGCGGGGTGGGTGCCGAAATCCGGGTCGCCGACCTGCAAGCCGATGATGTTCTTTCCGCTTGCCTTGAGCGTTAGGATCCGATCCGCCATGGCTACGGTGGCAGATTGCCGGATGAGATCGAATTGAGTGTTGAGAATCATGGAACGACCGCTGAAGAAAATTTCCGCATTATACCCTTTGGACTGCGCAAACTTTCATGGGATTACCTGTCTGCCATTCGAAGGGTGATGGATTTGGGGTATGGGACCTTGACAAACTTACTATTTAGTAAGTATAATCTTTGCCCATGACAAGGATCGAGAATTCCAAGCGGACGATACTGAACCTGGCTGAGTCCCTTCTTCAGGATAAGGGTTTCAACGGTTTCAGTTATGCTCACATCTCATCCGAACTGGGCGTGAAGAATGCCGCCATCCATTATCACTTTCCAAGCAAAGAAGACTTGGGCATCGCCGTCATTCGCCGCTATCGCGAACGTTTCAAATTGTGGATCAATAACTCCCGCGTTAAAGACCTTACGCCGGAAGCCAAACTTGATTGGTTCCTTGGCATCTATACAAACATGCGTGCAGACCAGGGCAAGGTCTGCCTTGTCGGCGCGATGGAAGCGGAATTCAATGCGATCCCGGATGGTTTGCGGGACGAAGTTCAAGGCATGCACAAGGAATTGCTTGTTTGGCTTCAATCCACCCTGGAAGAGGGCAGGGATGGCGGGGTGTTTGCCTTCAAAGGCGAGCCTGCGGATAAAGCTGCGTTGATTCTTTCCACATTGCAAGGCGCTTTGCAAATGGCGCGCGCATTGGGCACGAAGAAGTTTCACAACGTGATCGAACAAATCAAACTGGACCTGCTCAAGTAAATTTTTTTGCCGATAAAACTTACTAGGTAGTAAGTTAACAAAAGGAGAAACCATGAACGTTTTAGAACCAAAAGTAGAATCGCAAGTCATTGTGAAAAAGGTCTATCGTACTTTTTTCAGCCCTGCCAGGTATGAAGTGAAATCGAACGACAAAGCCGTACTTTCCCGGGGAAATAATAATCGACTCCCCTTTGAAGGCGGCGAACTTGCCGTCACATCCTGGGGTGAGGACGGACCATCCGTCCTGTTGATGCATGGCTGGGGTGGCGCGCGCGCGCAAATGACGGGTTTCGTCGAGCCGTTGCTTGCATCAGGGTATAGAGTTGTCGCTTATGACCAGCCCGCGCATGGAGAATCCGACGGCAGGATGACCAATATCCTCGAGATTGCTCCCACCATGGACCTGGTAATGCGGCGCGAAGGCAAATTCGATGCGATCATCGCCCATTCCTTCGGGACAATTGTCACTTCGTATGCGCTTGCCAGGCGAAACTTTCCGGCTCCATCCAAACTGGTTTATCTTGGATCGTTCAACCGGCTTTTGGATTCGCTTCCGCGTTTTCAAGCCATGGCGAACCTGCCGGATGAAATCATCCATGGACTGCGAGATATGATCTCCGAAAACTTCGGCAGGGATGTATTGGAAGAGATCATCAATGAGGACCTGGTGAAAAAGATCCGCATTCCCGCCTTGATGTTCCATGACCGCTCGGATAATGTCACACCTGTCGAAGACAGCCGCGCGATCGCAAATGCATGGAGTGAAGCACAGTATGTTGAAACCAATGGTTTGGGTCATCGCGGCGCGTTGCAGTCTGTGGAAGTGCATGAACAGGTCGTACGATTCTTAACTGTATAAATCCTTCAAACTGATCGTGAACGTCGAGATAGATCCGCCTTCATTATTTGATTTGGCGAATCTATCTTTTTTCCACCTGCCCATTTGTCTAGGTACAATGCCAAAAGGGCGGGTGTTTTGAACTTTGTCACAACCTCGTAAGGAAACTCTAACCTTTTTCCTACACCCGCCCCCCGGCTTTTTGGTAGAATCTCCAGCAGTTATTTAGGAGAAAATTATGGCTGGCATGGAACGATTTACACAGCGGGCACGGCGCGTGCTTTCCCTCGCACATCAAGAGGCGGAACGCGCCCGCCAGAACAGCATTGGAACCGAGCACCTTCTCCTCGGATTAATGGATGAAGAAGGCGGCGTGGCGGGGCGCGTCCTGCGTGAACTCGGCATGTCATCCGACCGCGTGCGGGATGTAATTCATCGTATCTCCGGCAGTGTTCCCAACTTTGACCCCAATCGCATCGAACTTGCGCCGGAAACCCAGCAGGTTCTCGAATATGCTGTCGATGAAGCCCGCCGGCTTGGTCATCACTACATCGGCACGGAGCATATCCTGCTTGGGCTTGTCCGCGTGGATTCGACCGCGCTTGAAGCTCTTCGTCGACTTGGCGTGACTCCCGACCAGATTCGCCGCCAGACCCGGCGTGTCCTGAACGAATCCGCTTCGACCTCCGCGCCGACGCCTGCGGGACCCCAACCGGGCAGAGCCGCCCCGGGAGCGAATCCCAAGACTCCGCTCGTTGACCAGCTCGCCACCGACCTGACCTCCAAAGCCGAAGAGAAGAAACTCGACCCGGTCATCGGTCGCCAAATGGAAATCGAACGCGTCATACAAATCCTGGCGCGCCGCACCAAGAACAACCCCGCCCTCATCGGTGAACCCGGCGTGGGTAAGACCGCCATTGTGGAAGGACTCGCCCAGCGCATTGTGGACGGCGATGTGCCTGCGCCGTTGATGAACAAGCGGTTGTTGCAGCTTGATGTCGGTTCGCTCGTAGCCGGCACGATGTATCGCGGTCAATTCGAGGAAAGGCTCAAACGAATCATAGATGAGTTGAAACAATCAGGCGCGATCCTGTTCATAGACGAGGTTCACATGCTCGTCGGGGCGGGAGCCGCGGGCTCCTCCGTCGATGCGGCGAACATCCTCAAGCCCGCGTTATCCCGCGGAGAATTGCAGGTCATCGGCGCGACCACGCTGGATGAATACCGCAAACACATCGAATCGGATGCCGCGCTCGAACGGCGCTTCCAGCCTGTGCAGGTGGATGAGCCCTCTGAAGAAGAGACGATCGAAATTCTCAAGGGCATTCGCAATGCCTATGAAGAACACCATCATTTGGTTATTTCAGATGAAGCGCTCAAGGCTGCTGCTCATCTTTCGACACGCTACGTCACCGAAAGATTTTTACCGGACAAAGCCATCGACCTGATCGACGAATCATCTTCGCGCGTGCGCATGTATAAAAGTCCCGCCGCCAAACAAGCCAAGGATCTTTTCAGCCAGTTGCGCCAGGCGCGCCAAAACCGCTCGCTTGCGAGCGAAGAAGGCAATACAGAAGATGTGCGCGAGTGGGAGGAACGCGAGATGGACCTCTCGGCGCAGATCGAACGCCTGCGCACCGGTTGGGATCGCGCGAACAGCCCTGTTGTATCCGCGGATGATATCGCCGAAGTCGTGTCGATGTGGACGGGTGTTCCGCTCATGCAGTTGACGGAGGAAGAATCGCAGCGCCTGCTGAAGATGGAGGAAGAACTTCGCAAAGCCATCATCGGTCAGGAAGATGCCATCATCGCGATCTCGCGTGCTGTGCGCCGCGCCCGGGCTGGTTTGAAGAATCCCAAACGTCCCATCGGTTCGTTCATGTTCCTCGGACCGACCGGTGTCGGCAAAACAGAATTGACGAAAGCGCTTGCCAAATTCATGTTCGGCAGTGAAGATGCCGCCGTGCAGCTCGATATGTCCGAGTTCATGGAAAGACATACA
This sequence comes from Candidatus Villigracilaceae bacterium, assembly GCA_026645935.1. Taxonomy (GTDB): domain Bacteria; phylum Chloroflexota; class Anaerolineae; order Anaerolineales; family Villigracilaceae; genus Villigracilis. The sequence continues at coordinate 4,839 of JAPKMP010000002.1, forward strand.
GCATCCCGCCTTGTGGGCGCGCCTCCGGGATACATCGGCTATGAAGATGCCGGCCAGCTTACAGAAGCGCTGCGCCGCCGCCCGTATTCCATCGTCGTCTTCGACGAGATCGAAAAGGCGCACCCCGAAGTCCACAATATGCTTCTGCAGATCATGGAGGAAGGCCACCTCAGCGATGCGAAGGGTCACAAGGTGGACTTCCGCAACGCCATCATCGTAATGACCTCCAACATCGGCGCGGATGTCATCAAGCGCCAGTCCAACCTCGGCTTTGCCCTCAAACGCGATGAAGTCACCGAGGAAAGACTCTCCTACGAAGACATGCGCAAGAAGTTGAACGAATCGCTCAAGCGCGCCTTCCGCCCCGAGTTTATCAACCGCGTGGACGCAGTGGTGATCTTCCGCGCTCTCAACAAGGATGACATCAAGCAGATCGTCAGCCTCGAACTGGACAAGGTCGCCCAACGCCTCAAGGACCACGATCTGAACCTGGTCGCTCAGCCCGAGGCTTTGTCTTTGCTGGCAGAGCAGGGCTATGACTCCGAGTTTGGCGCGCGCCCATTACGCCGCGTGATCCAAATGAAAGTGGAAGACCCGCTTTCGGATAAACTGCTCTCCGGCGAATTCGTCGACGGCGACAGCGTCACCATCGTCGTGGACGATGACGGCGAGATCGCGCTGGTGAAATCCGGCGAATCGGTTGCCGAGCCGAGTTTATAAATAACTCAAGACCCTAAAGGTTTCCAAAACCTTTAGGGTCTGAAATTCTATATCGATGAACAAACACGAACTTTTAAAACAAGCCGACTACAATTTTCAGCGTGGAAACCGCGAACTGGCGGGGAAGTACCTTTCAGACCTTCTCGCCATACAGCCGGACAACGAGGCCGCCTGGATGCTCCTTGCGCGCGTGGTGGAGGAAAAGGAGCGCAAGATCGAGTGTTTCGAGCGCGTGCTGAAGATAAACCCGAAGAACGAAGAAGCCAAACTCGGCCTCATCCGCGTGCGCGCTGCCATCAGCCCGACCCTGCCCCTGCACAGACAGATAAAAAACCAAAAACCCAAAACCGGTCCATATCGAAAAATGACGCGCGGCGCGCTGCTCACGCTGATCGGGTTTTTATTATTCGGCACGACCACCTATGTGATCGCCCGCAGCAATCCAAATTCGAAGATCGCTCAAGTTCTTGCGCTTGCAACACCGACCGCGTCGGCCAGTGCGACGCTTCCCGATAACGTCGCTCCCGAGACGCGAGCCGAGGTCAGTGAGTTGTATCCCGAGTATGCCCCGCTGTTGGATGCTCTGCTGGGTTTCGCCGTGGCGAATGCAGAGAACGGCATGGAGGGCGCGCCGGAACGTCCCGGCGACCGGATCATCACTTCCGACGCGACCGGGATGGAAACGAAGGAAATGCTTGAAAACAGCATGCCGCAGCCGGGCAGCATGACTTCTGTGACCATTACCGAACAGCAGATCACGTCCTGGCTGGCAATGGAGATGAGGAACAACCCCGACCTTCCGCTGCAGGAAATTCAGGTTTACCTGCGGGACGGCAGGGTGCAGGTTTGGGGCATGATCAGCGGAAGCGGGAACTCCACTTCCGCCCTGGTCGTGGGCGAATTGACCATCGGCGAAAATAAACATCCTCATTTCACCATCGAATCCATGCAGGTCGGGCAGCAGGTCGTCCCTGCGGTGCTTCTCTCACAGATGGAGTCATGGTTGAACCAATCTCTTAGCCGGCAGATCGATGAAGCGGTGCCCGGCTTGGAACTGGTGAGCGTCAAGGTCACCAGCGGGTTGGTCACGGTTTCGGGGACGAGGTAACAACTTTCGGCGAAGAAAGAAGCGTGAAAGGTCCGCTGAAAGGCGGGCTTTTTGTAATCCTTTGTTAAGGAATTATTCGCTCCCAATCTCGTCTAATCCCATGAAAAGGAGAATTTATCATGAACGCGAATTATGAAACCATCACGCTGGCTGGGGGATGCTTCTGGTGTTTGGAGGCTGTTTTCGACGAAGTGAAGGGAGTGTTGTCAGTGGATTCGGGGTATTCCAACGGTCATCTGAAGAACCCGACCTATCGGCAGGTCTGTAGCGGGGATTCGGGCCATGCCGAGGTGGTGCAGATCAAGTTCGACCCGGCGGTGATTGGTGTCCGCGATATTTTGAATGTCTTTTTCGGAATTCACGACCCGACGACGTTGAACCGCCAGGGCGCGGATGTGGGACCGCAATACCGCTCGGGCATTTACTATCACACGCCTGAGCAAAAGGAGATCGCCGGGTCGCTCATCGATGAATTGAACGCGCAGAAGATCTGGGATAACCCGATCGTCACCGAGGTGGAGCCGGTCAAGGATTTCTATATCGCCGAGGATTATCACCAGGAATACTTCGCGAAGAATCCGTATCAACCGTATTGCATGGCGGTTGTCGCTCCGAAGGTAAGCAAGTTCCGCAAGCATTACCAGGAGTTGTGGCGGAAGCAGGCTGCCTAGTGCCGTAAAAGGAAAGCCATCAGCAAAGACTGATGGCTTTTTGATTTTAAAGGATCACACGGCGTGCAGATATAATTGCGCGGGTGAACACTTACCTTTCCCTTCTGCAACTTCGTCCAAAATATCGTTCTCTCTGGCTGTCGCAGGTGATCAGCCTGACGGGCGACTGGTTCAATACCATTGCTTCGGTCATCATTGTCAATCGTTACGCTGACTCGGGTCTGGCGGTGGGAGGTTTGTTCATCGCCCGTGCATTGCCGCCATTTTTGCTGGGTCCTGTTGCGGGTGTGGTCGCCGATCGCTTCGACCGCCGAAGGGTCATCATCCTAAGCGATGTTTTGCGCGCCGCGATTGTACTTTGTTTTTTATTGGTGGACCGCCCGGAAAGGTTGTGGCTCCTCTATCTGTTGACCGTCCTGCAGTTCAGCGTATCGTCATTTTTTGAACCGGCGCGCGCAGCGCTCACACCGGCTCTGGTGGAACCGAATGAACTGCTTACCGCCAATACGCTTGCGAGCGTCACCTGGTCTGCGATGCTGACGTTGGGCGGCGCGATTGGGGGATTGACCGCTTCGCTGTTTGGCGTGCCGGTTTCTCTTGTTGTGGACTCGGCGAGTTTTCTCCTATCGGCGATCCTCGTTTGGAACATCCCGGGTCAGTTCCGATCGCAGGAGGCTCACGCGCTGGAAAGCGGATGGAAAAATTTTGTGGATGGACTGAGTTACGTCCGCAAGAACCTGGATATCGGAATGCTGACATTGGTCAAAGCCTTGGGGCAGGTGGGCAGTTTCGATATCATCGCCGCGTTGTATGCCTCGCGCCTCTTTCGTTATGGGCAGGAGGGAGCGACAACGCTGGGCCTGATGTTTACAGCCTTTGGCGTAGGCGCGGTCATGGGTCCGCTGATCGCGAACCGCCTGGGCGATTCAAGCACAGTCTGGTTGAGGCGCGCCATCCTGGGCGGATTCCTTTGCATGCCCGTTGCGTGGTTCATTGTCGGTCTTGCGCCTTCGCTGCCGATCGTGCTGCTGGGATGCATCCTGCGCGGCATGGGCGGCTCGATCAATTGGACGTACAGCGACGTGTTGCTGCAAATGTCCGTGCCAGACCAATTGTTGGGGCGTGTATTTGCTTTTGACTTTGCAGTTTTTACCCTGGCGGTTTCGATTTCCCTTTGGCTGACCGGCTTCATCACGGATGAGTTCCATCTTGCTCCGCGCGCCATCGTGCTGTTATTGGCGATCGGAAGTCTGGCTCCACTGGCTGTATGGGGCTATGCTTTGCGTATGAGACCACACATTTCGGAAGCATCTGCATCGATCCCGAAGGTATAACAAAAGATTTGTTATACTTTCCCCGCCATGAACGAGAGTAAGACTCCAAACTTCCATATCCGCGACCTTCCCATCTATGGCGACGCCATTCTCGCGCCAATGGACGGGTACTCCGACTGGCCCTTTCGTTCCATTTGCCGCGAGCTGGGCTCTGCCATGAGCTACACCGAGTTCATCAAGGTGGAAAAGATTCTCAGCAAATCCAAACAGCCTGCCAAGAGAATGTATTTCACCGAGCCGGAACGCCCGATCACGTTTCAAATTTACGGCGACGATCCTGACCTTATTTTGCAAGCGGCGTTGAAAATTCAGGAGAACGATCCCGATGTGATCGACCTCAACATGGGATGCCCCGCCAAAACCATCGCGGACCGCGGCGCGGGCGTGGGCATGATGCCTTCCCCTCTGCGCATTGCGCGGACGTTTCGCAAACTCGTCAGGCATTTACGCGTGCCTGTTACAGGAAAAATCCGCCTTGGCTGGGAGAGGAACAAAAACTACAAACTCATCGCGCGAATCGTCGAAGAAGAAGGCGGCTCGCTGATCGCCATTCATGGACGCACGAAGGAACAACGCTATGCGGGGAACGCCGATTGGGACGCCATCGCCGAAGTGAAGTCCACTGTCAAGATCCCCGTCATTGGAAGCGGCGATGTGAAGACTGTCACGGATATCGACCGCATGAAGGCTTATACAAACGTGGATGCGGTGATGATCGGCCGTGGGGCGATTCCCAATCCCTGGATTTTTTCACGTCTCGATCGCGACCAGGTCCCGCCGGAGATGATGAAAGAGACCATCCGCAAACATCTCGCAAGGAGCGTTGAGTTCTATGGCGAGGAAGATGGTCAGCGTCTGTTCCGCAAGAACGCGGTCCAATATGTGATGATGAATCATCTCACACGCGATGAACGCCGCGAAATTCTACGTTCTCGTCCGTCTGCCGAGTTTTTGGAACTGCTTGAAAGAATTTACGACTCGCCCATTCTTCAGCTACAGACCTGACAGGTATTCGAAAACCTGTCAGGTCTTACCTTATAATAACAATATGATCCTCGACCTTCCCTATATTCTCGAAACGCGGCGCAATCACGCGCTCGAACACGCCACCATTCATCTGCTTTCGCGAAAACACCCCGGCAAACGCATGGCGGGACATTCCAACCCCACCGGTTTTTTTCTGCTCGGCGATCTGGTTACGCAGGATATTTGGTCGGCAGCGACGGAGGCGTATACCCGACTCAACTCCGGTGAAAGCGGATTGGCGATTCATCCGGGCTGCGGCACCAACCTTGCGACCACCGCGCTTCTCTCCGCGACCTTTGCCTGGTTCCCGCTGCGAGGGACACGGTCCATGCTGTGGCGGTTGATGTTGGTTCCATTTGCATTGATGTTTGCGGTTGCGGGATACCAGCTCAGCAAGCCGCTCGGACCGTGGCTGCAGAAATATGTCACCACCGAAGCGGATTTGGGCGAAATGAAGATCGTGGATATTACGCCTGTTCGCAGGGGCGTGCATCGGGTAATTACCAGGTAGGGACACGATATATCGTGTCCCTACGATTTCAACATGCCGGCCATTTTCCTCCTCTACGGAAACGACGAATTCGCCATCGCGCGCAGGATCAGGGAATTCGAGTCCGAGTTCACTGACCCGACCGCGGCGGAAATGAACACGACCCGCCTTGAAGCGCGGACGATGACCGAGAACGGCCTCAACAACGCGGTCAATGCCATGCCCTTCCTCGCGCCGAGGAGATTGGTCTTCATTGCCCAGCCTTCCGGCAAATACAACAAGCCGGAATTGCGCCGGAAATTTTTGGAATTTCTGGAAAAGGCGCCCGACTCGACAAAGCTGGTAATTCACGAATCCATCGAGCCGAAGGAGGCGGAAAAGCATTGGCTGGTGAAGTGGGCGGATAAAAAAAAGCCGCTGGTAAAAACGCAGGCGTTCATGCTCCCGCGTCTGAAAGACATGCCCGGCTGGATCGTCAATGAGGCAAAGAATCAAGGCGGGAAAATGGAACCAAGCGCCGCGGCAAAACTCGCCGAAATGACCGGCGTGGATACCCGCCAGGCGGGGATGGAGATCGCCAAGCTGCTGGCATATGTCAACTGGGAGCGACCCGTGCGCGGGTCCGATGTGGAGGCGGTTTGCATCGTCACATCGCAGCAAAGCGTGTTCGATTTCGTCGATGCGTTATCGCAGGGGAATGCCAGGGTTGCGCAAAAGTTGTTGCATCGTCTGTTGGAGAGCGAAGACCCGTTCTCGCTGTGGGGGATGGTGGTGCGCCAGTTCCGTTTGCTGATTCAAGCCAGGGAGATTTTGGACGGGCGCGGGAACAAAGACGACGTGGCGCGGGCATTGAGCGTCCATCCTTATGTGGCGGAAAAAGCGACCGCCCAGGCTGGACGGTTCTCGATGGACTCGCTGGAGGGAATTTACCATCGCCTGCTGCGAATCGACGAGCAGGTAAAAACAAGCCAGGTCACACTGGACCTGGCTCTCGATACGCTGGTGGTAGAACTGGCGCGTTAGTTTTCACGGCACGAAATCAGTGGTCGAGATTCCCCCGATGAGCGCCAGGATCAACACAAGACAATAAGGCGCAAGGCAGAGAAAATTCAGCGCAAGCCCGGCAATTGCCAATCCGCGTTTCGGGTCTTTATTCCGGAGTGCGAGGATGCCGAAGGCAACTCCCGCGCCTGTCAATACTATGGTAAGTATCGCCATGACGGCACCGCCGCCGAAGATAAGCGTATAACCCGCAGTTTCGCCGTCCATGCCGAAGTTGAGTCCACCTTCGGTCATCACTCCGAAGAGGAGAAAATACACGCACCAGATCACTGCGACGAGAATGGCGAGGATGAAGGAGAATGTGCCAAGCCGGGTCTGTTTTTCAGGGGGTTGCATGGGTGACTCCGTGATAAGGTTTTTATTCCAGTTCAGGGTAAACTTTCAAGGCGAGAGAATTGTAATGCGAGGGTATAATTTTAGATAGTTCGTTTGAAAAACCAAAAGATTGTAATTTGGGAGATTCGCATGGCTATTCCTGACTACCAATCCTTGATGTTGCCACTGGTTAAACTTGCTTCCGATAAAAACGAACATTCTTTACAAGAAGCGACTCAAACAATAGCTAAAGAATTCAATCTTTCTGAAACTGACTTGGCGGAACTTCTACCGAGTGGAAGAAAGACCCGCTTTTATGACCGAATCGGTTGGGCTGTCACTTATCTTCGTAAGGCAGGCTTGTTAAATTCTCAAGGGAGAGGAAGGTTTCAAATTACTCAAAGAGGGTTGGATGTTCTAAAGAATCCACCACAACGTATCAATGTCGAATTCCTTGAGCAGTACGAAGAATTTGTAGAATTTCGGACAAGGCGCGATAGGGAGGATGAAGAAGTACCAATAGTGGAAAAACTTGAAATTCAAACCCCAGAAGAAGCCATTGAAGCTGCCTACCAAAACCTTCGCCAAACCCTAGCTGATGAAGTTTTGCAAGCTGTAAAGAATTGTTCGCCAGCATTTTTCGAAAGGCTTGTCATAGATGTTCTTGTTAAAATGGGATATGGCGGTACGCGTAAAGATGCTGGAAAAGCTATTGGCAGAAGTGGGGATGGTGGTATTGATGGAATTATCAATGAGGACCGCCTTGGGCTTGATGTAATCTATATTCAAGCAAAGAAATGGGAGGGATCTGTCGGACGCCCTGAATTGCAAAAATTCGCTGGCGCATTGCAAGGGAAACGAGCCAAAAAAGGGATTTTCATTTCCACTTCAACCTTCACAAGTGAAGCAAAAGAATATGTGTCTCAAATTGACAGCAAAATCACTCTTATCGATGGAGAAGCCTTGGGTCAATTAATGATCGACTACAATGTAGGTATTAATTCCATCGCCACTTACGAATTGAAGAAGATAGATAGCGATTATTTTGTTGAAGAGTAAATAGCATATCGCTCTGATCTCTTCGACGAGTTTGGTTTAAACTCGGCTAAGAATCCCTAAAATAATCATAGAGATTCTTCGCTCAGAATAACACATAGAAAATGACCAACCTCAAAACCGCCTCTGCCAGATTCGACTCGCTTACCAACGGAAAATGTCGTCCGCAGTCTGCCGCGTTGACGTTTGATTCGACAGGTGACCCGCGCGCGCTGGATCATTACTTTCCCATTGTGCGCCTGCTTGATGATGCCAGTTCGTTTTATCAACTCGTTCAGCACATCGCGGAGCATCCCAACTTTGATTTGCAGCTGATCGGCGCGCATAAAGAAAATCTCACCTCTCAAATGCCCCCATCCGTGCGGCATCTCGTTGCAGGTCATCTCGCCGAAGTCTTCTACTTCCGGCAGGACATTCTTGCGCGTTTTCTTTCCAGTCCGCGCCATTTTCAACTGTACACCACGCCCGAAGCCTTTCAACAGGATGGCGGCGTGGCTGGCGGTTGTTACAACCCCGCGCGCGAATCGATTCACCTCGTGCTATCGCGCCTCTTCGAAGGTTTCAACGGCGCGACGCCGGGCGTGTGTCCGTTCCTGCATGAGCTGGGTCACATGCTCGATGCGTTCGACGCAGGCTCCTGGTCCATGAAACGAGGCGAGGGACTGTATCCCGGATTAAGAGCCAGCGACGGAGATATCTTCACACCAAAAGCGCGGGATTATTTCATCAAAGGCAAACGCCTCGAGTTGACCCGTTACCTGTCCCGCTTCGAGGGAGATTTATCCCAGCCGATACCGATCGGGCATCCATACGTCTTTCAGAACGACGGCGAATTTCTTGCAGGCTATTTTGAGATGTTCTTCCGCAACCCGCATTACTTCGCCCTGCAAAACGCGGAATTGTTCATGGCATACGTTGAGTTGTTTGGCTATGACACGCGCCGCGCGTGGACGGAGGATTTCCCGCATTACGTCAACGCCAACCGCAGTTTTTATGCCAGCGGTCAAAAGCCGAATAAATCAGGCTTGAGCCTCCCTAAAGAGTGACACATGGACGAAGATGAATTCGTCATCTTTGCCGAGCTGGAACGCGATAATTTCGAAGAGATTCTTGCCCGCCTGATGCAGTATTATCCCGGCATCCAATCCGGCAGGCAGGGCGACGACTGGATCTGGGTCCGTTTCGGTGACGACAAGGTGGAGATCGATTCATTCACATCCATGCAGTTGGAAGTGAAAGCAAAACGACAACAATCCGCCGTCGCTCGGAAACTCGTCAGCCTCATGGAACCCCGTTGGGTCTTGCAGGTTTTCGACCCACCCAAAGATGACCTAACCCGCTAACTTCTTTTTTCGCCGCGCCAGCATTGCCTCGCGCAGCCTCCCCAAACCCAGCAAATTCAAAACCGCTGAAACGAAAATATTCATGCGCCTCAGGGCGACCGGCGGATAAATGAGCAAAGCCCGGAACCATGCCCTTAAAGCTTGTGCGGGCAGAACGCCGTCGAGCAGATAACGCGCGTCCACACGGAAGGCGGAGGCGTGGGCGCGTCGGTCGATCTTATGCAGGGTGGCTGCCAGGTCTTTATCCTGCGCGATGGTTTCCAAAATACGAAAGGCTTCACGTCCGAATTCGGCGGCTTTGGCGACGTTCTTCGCCTCGGCATGATAGCGCGCCGCAGACCAGGTTTGATCCACATGCAGGATGCGCCCGCGTTTGGCGATTTGAATCCACAACAGGTGGTCGAGCAGAAAGTGGAACGTGGAATCGAGCCCGTTCGTTTTTTGTAACGCCGAGCGGCGCATGAAAACGGCGGGTTGACCGATGATCTGAAAACACAGCAAATCTTCAAGCGTGAGTTGTCTGTATGTGAGCGTGTTGATAGTTTGCCCGTTCTCGTCCACGGCGAGCATGTTTCCATACGCCAAAAGGACATCAGGATTCTCTTCAAACACTTTTACCGCTTTGCTGATGGTCCCTGGCAGGTAGTAATCGTCAGAGTTGAGCCAGGCAACGATCCCGCCTCTGGCGCGGGCAAATCCCTTGTTAATGGCTTCCGCCTGCCCTCTATCCTTTATCGATTCCCAGTGAGCCAATCTGTCCGCATACTTCTTGATAATCTCCACGCTGCCATCGGTGGAGGCGCCGTCCATGACGATGTATTCGATGCGTGGATGGTCCTGCTCCAACACCGAGAGAATCGTCTGCTCGAGATACCTGGCTTGGTTATACGAGGGGGTGATGATGGAAACGAGGGTCATAACAGATTGGTAGGGACGACGCGTGCGCGTCCCTACAGGTTACCTGAGGTCGTACAAAAGATATCCATCCCCTTGAACGGCAATGGGGTAAGTGTCGAGAATATTTTTCAAGCCGGGTTGTTTGTCCAATTGACCAAAGGCAGTGACGAGGAAATAATCCTTCCCCTCGGTCAATTCATCGAATTGCGCGGCGGTATCTTTATCGGGGTTGCGTTCCGCGCTCAATTCGGTGGCGAGGGGCCACAGGTCCACTTTGCGCCAGCCGTACATCATCAAGCGATAGCCATAATCCTGCGTCAACGCGATGACCTTTGCATCCGCTGGGAAGGCTTCGCCGACTTGATTCCAAAACGCAGGCTCATGATGAAAATCCTCCGCCGCGAGGACGGATCGCGCCGCATAAGCCTGATACCCGATCACAGCAATGACCAGCGCGACGAAACCCGCGCGTCCGACCCCGCTGATGGTTGATACATATTCTGTGAGTGGATTCAACGCCACCGCCAATCCCAGCGCAATGACGGGAATCAGTTGAATGTGATAGTAGCTATGCGTGTACATCTGGAAGGGCAAAGTCAAGCCGTAAAGCAGGTAGCCGATCCATAAACCAACGAGCAGCCAGCGCATCCGGGACGGGGCGATGAGCGCTCCTGCAATGCCGAGGAAGAGAATGGTCAGCCCAAAGAGGCTGCCGAGAAACGCCAGCCATTTGGTGTAGAAGTCGGTGTTGGTAATGAGATCGACCAGCGCCACCGTCCATGCAAAGAAATATTCAGTGGAACGACCCTGGTTGAGAAAAACGTAATGGATTAAAGCTGGCATGACCATGAGTCCAGCCATTGCCCAGACCTGCTTCAATTTCCAGAAACCTTTCCCGAGTGTGAACAGGACCAAAGCGGTGGTGGCGGCTGCAACCATAAAAGCGATGACGACCTTGACCAGTGTGGCAAAACCGAGGAAAACAGCGGCAAGGATCGCCCATTTCCAGGTTGACCTCACCCCCAACCCCTCGCCTGACAGGAGAGGGGAGTTGTCCTCACTCCAACGGTAGAGGAAGTAAATGCCGATGACAAAGGCAGAGGCCATCAAAGGATCGGGTTGGAAGGAGCGGCTGGACTGTACGGAGAATGGTAGCACGAAATAATATGCCATTGCGATCAACGCCGCCCATGGAGAAACAACACGGCGCATCAGGTCGATAAGAGCCAGGCCCGCCGCCAGCCAGAAAAAGGTCAGCCACACGCGGGCAACGGCGATGTTCTCTCCACCCGTGAGAAAGTAGCTGTAAGCGACAATGGATTCGATGATGGGAGGTTCGTATTTCCCAACAGCATTCGCAAATGATGCCGCAAGCCCACGCTGTTCCTCACTCGCCGAGGGTAATGCGTTGTAATAGATTTCCCTGGCGACCAGCGAATTGCGTAACTGGCGCGAAGGTTGAAAATCCAATGGGGGATCGGTCAGATCGAGGAGTCGGAGGAGTCCGCCCAGGGCGAGGAGAAGGATGAAGAGGAAGGACCAGCTATGAGGTCGGGTTTGAGGCGCGGAGTTCATCAATGTATCCGTAATTCGTGATACGCAAATCTAAAATCGCAGATCTGAAATCGTCAATCAGAAGAGGGAATTGTATTCGACTTTGGGGAAGACGGTTAATTTGCCGCCGACGGTTGCGTCGACGACTTGACGCCCGGCTTTTTTGTAGGCTTCGCGCGCCATGATGTAGCCGATCTCGGATGTGTCGAGATCGGGGAGTTGCCACCTGACTCCCTTGCCGAAATAATTCGGCATGAAATGATTCGGGTCATCGCCTTCGGAGGTGACGGTCTTGTTCGCATCGCCCTTCGAGGCAAAGTTATGGTCCACGCCGATGAGCACGACCTGATCGAAGCCCATGTGGAATGCGATCTGCAGTGCCACGGTGGTGACGGTCGCGCCCTCCCACACGCGCCCGCGCACATCGGAGGAAAATTTCGGACCGGTATATGAGGTGTAGATGAAGTTGGTCGTTTTGTTATAGGTTCTATCGGTGAAGAACCGGTGCGAGCGCCAGGAGAGAAATTTTGGCATCGTCAACGCGGAGATATCTTCGACGAACTGTTCGATGACCAGGTCGTTGATGGAGGCGAAATAAGTGGTTTGGAACCCGAGCTCGGGGAATGCAACATAGAATCGATTCATCCCGAACGTGATCTCATCTCTGAGTTTGGAAAGGTCGGTCTGCTTGAGCGATGGTCCGTTGCCGATGATGAAGGCCCGCCTGCCTTTGTGAATATCCTTATACGCGGCAAGACGTCCGATGCTTTCGCGCCGCCAGGGATGAAGGTAGGCGGCGGGAAGTTCGGGCAGCCTGCGGAGAGAATCGTTGACGGATCGCGCCGCATTCCAAGCCGAAGACGGGACGATGCGTTTGAGGGTTTGTTTCATGCTCAAGCGGTATAGTGATCCTTGAGGGGAATAAGATTGGCGAGAATGACAACGTCCAGCAGGGCGACGATGATGAAGAAAAAATCCGGGAAGCCGAAAACCGCCAGGAAGATGTTAAAAGCTGCGATGAAGATGACCGTGAAGTAGATCCAGGCTCCGTGCTGATTCAAAACCCGTGCGCCGAAGAGAAGGGATAACGCCGCTGTCAAAAAGAAAAAGCCGACCATGGCAGCTGTCCAGCTGTTGCTGTCTTCGACCATTTTATAGACGTAGAAGACTCCCAGCGCCAGCCATAGGACGAAATTGACATGGAAAAGTATCCGTGCGATGAAGATACGCGATAGATTCGTTTCGCGCGTTCGTTTTCTTACGCTTCTCATGCGGTTTGTTCGCGGGTCATCCTCAGGCGGGCAGGAAATCCTTCCGCGAGATGTAAAGCAATGCCAAAGCGACCACGTTCAAGAGAATGAAAAACATATCCGCCAGCCCGACCTGGTCGAAGACGGGAAGAACGATGTTCAGGGCGAGGATGACGAAGGTCAGCCAAAAGATGCCTTTGCTCCGCCGCTTCAGGCGGAAGTAACAGAACAAGAGCACAACAGCCTCGATCAGCATGACAAAAGCGTAGATCGCGATCCAGCCTGCTGCGTCCGGGTTCACGCCAAGGCGCGTAAGGGAACCGATGCTGAAGAAAGCCAGGACACCTGAAGTGATAAGGACGAGATACCGGGCGTACAGCGATAGTGAGGATTGCATGGGTTTACTCCGTACTTAGTCTCGCTGTTGCGCCGCCGTCCACGATCATGGATTGACCGGTCATGAAGGAGGATTGTTCGGCGTCGGCGAGAAAATAAATTGCGTTGGCAATTTCGGCGGGCGTGCCAACACGACCGTTGACGGTTTTACGCGCAAGATTATCCAGGCGTTCCTGCATGTCGCCGTGACCGGCGTGTCCGCGGCCGAGACCGGCGCGCAGCATGGGTGTATCCACGGCGCCGGGCAGAATGGCGTTGACGCGGATATTATCCGGCGCGAATTCGATTGCCATGGCGCGGGTGAGGGCAAGCAATCCGCCCTTGGAAGCGGCATAGGCGGCGATATTGGCGGAGGTCTGCACGGCATGGACCGAGGAAACATTCACGATGGAACCGCCCTTCCCGGCTTTAAGAAGCGGATGCGCGAGTTTGACTCCCAAAAATACCGAACGGAGATTCGCCGCCATGACCGCATCCCACTCCTCGACGCTTGTTTCCACAAGCGGTTTTGCCACCTGCACTGCGGCATTGTTGACGAGCGCGTCGAGCGAGTCGGTGACGGCTTTGACCTTCTCGAATATGCCTTCCATTTCCTCGGCGCGGGCAATGTCAGAACGGATGAACAGACCGTTCCCGGGGAAATCCGCGCCGAAGTCGGAGCGGTCCACTCCGATGACGCGCCAGCCTTTTTGAGTGAAGAGAGCGACAGCCGCGCGCCCGATGCCGCCTGCCGCGCCTGTGATAAGGATTGTTCTGGTCATTGGACAATTTTACGTCGAAATTCAGCTTTGTGCCCGGGGTTTCACCTCATCCACTATTTTGCGCAAAGACGCCAGGACTCAAAGAAATCATGATTCTATCCTCCAACCCCGGCGCCTTTGCGTTGAAGCTCGTCATATCTCATTCATTAAATCAATCCGTTTCCAAACGGAAGATCAAACATTCATCGATCCTATTCTCGATGCGATAATTCGCTTCAACGAACTCGAAAACCTCGTCCATACCTGGTTGGATGTACATTTTTTTCTTCGCCCCGGGGATATCGTATTGTACTTCGCGAGTGACAGGGTCCAGGGATGGGATGGCGTCCACGGAGCGGGAACAGTCGAGGATCAGCTCGGGCGGATTGCTTGTCAGATCATCATAGTAACTGTCTTCGATCTCCTTGGTAAGCGAACCTTCCAGGAAAAGCGGATAATACAGATACTTGACCGGCGAAGCGCGCCCGGACATGAAATTGACGCTCATCTCGGGGTACCATGTCAACAGGCGGTCTTCTGGTTTGCTGTTGTCGCGGATGTAGGCAGAGACCGGGGTGATGTATTCGCCGCCGCCCGCACGGATGGTTTCGCCGTATCTTGCCCACGAAGATGGCGAAATGGCGAATAACATGATGATAAGAACCGCGCCGGCGATCACGCTGAAGCCGTCATTCCAGCCTTCCAGCGAAGGGACTTTGAACGCCGCCTGCCAAAACTCGGCGAAGACAAAGGCGGAATAGACCGCGACCGCCAGAGTCCAGCTGATGTAATAGTGGGTGAAATTCCTGCCGGAGAGATTGCTCAGCACGATCTCGACCGGGAACCAGATCAGCAGGAATGTCTCGAAAACAGAGACCTTTCGCTGAACAAAGCTCATCAAAACACGCAAGCCAAGCAACAGCCAGGCCGCCAGCGTGAACCAGCCATACCACCCCATGCCGTAGCGGCCAAAGCCGCCGAAAATATCCAGCCATTCGCGTTCCTTCGCGGCGGAATAGGAGAAGTTGAAAACGATGGAAGCATAGATCAGCTCTTTCGCATCGCTGACGATGGCAAAGTAGATCGTCCACAAGATCAACGGCAGGACGAATCCCACCAGTAATGCAAGAAGGATGCGCAACACCTCGCCGTAATGACGTTTGAAGCCGTAAAAGAGAACGATCGCGCCGAGGATCGCGATCAGCCCGCCGATATTGTTCGCGCGGAAGGTGAAACTCAAGCCGAAGAACGCGCCGACCCAGATGTACTTCCAATAGTTCCGCTCCACATCCACCATCGAAAAGAAAAGCACAAGCCCGGCGGCATTGAAAAGCAGGGCATACTCTTCGGTGTAATTTCCATAGCCAAGCGCCACGCGCAAACCAAGTCCCGCCAGAGTGGCGCCGAACAACGCTGCGCCGATTCCCCAGCGCTTCGAAAGTGTGTCGTACAAAAGCAACAACACTCCAAAGATGCAAAGGAACTCGATAAGCCAGACGCCCCAGCGCGAGCCGCCTCCCAGCAGCAAACCCAGCGCATTGATGTAAAAAATACCGGGTCCTTTCGAGTCCCAAAAATCCTGATATGGAATCCTGCCATCCAGGATCTGACTGCCCGCGTAAAGGAAAAATCCGCCGTCGCGCGCAGGCGCGCCGAGAGATGGATTGGCAATCTCCAACACGAACGCTGTCAATAAAAATAAGAATACAAAGGGTAATATGATGCGAAGTTTTTTCATCCCTTCCTCGCTTGCATCCCCAGCCCCTCCACCAGGTTCTTGATCGTGTTCCAATGCACACGCTCCCACGCCGCCGGGCTGGAATTGGAATTATGCGGCGCAAGCAGGACGTTATCCATCTTCAATAAAGGACTGTCTGCTGGCAATGGCTCGAACTCGAAGACATCCAGCGCTGCGCCTCCCACCTGACCTGAAACCAGCGCCGCGACCAGGGCTTTTTCGTCCACGATGGGACCGCGCGCGGTGTTGATAAGAACTGCGCCGGGTTTCATCAGCGCGAGGGTTTTGGCGTTGATGAGATGATGCGATGTCGTATTGAGATCGCAGTTGACGGAGACGAAATCGGAATTGGAAAGTAGCAGGTCGAGAGTGGTCATTTCGATGCCGGTCTCGCTGACGAAGACATGATCAATGTCAACGATGTCTGTGCCGAGGACTTTCATCCCGAATGCTTTGGCTCTTCGCGTGACCGCCTTGCCGATATTGCCCACGCCGATCACCCCGAGCACGCATTCGCTCAACGCCCGACCGGGAATCTTTTCCCATTTGCCGTTCTTCATTTCCCTGTCCATCCACGGACCACGGCGGGCGAATTCGAGCATATAGCCCAACACCGTATCTGCGACCGGGGTGGTGAACGCATTCGGCGTTCGCCCAAGCTTCACCCCGAGCCTCGCGCAGGCTTCGGCGTCGATGGAGTCGACGCCGGTTCCCCATTTCGAGATGACCTTCAATCGCGGCGAGCAGGCTTCGATGACGCGCGCAGTGTAACGGTCATCCCCGCAGATCGTCCCGTCGAACTGACCGGCGTACTTGAGGATATCCTCCTCTTCCATGCGTTCCTGTACATCCGGCACGATCAGATCGATGCCGTAGTCCGCAAGAACGGGGCGGAAGCGCTCCAGAAATGGAATCATGTAGGGGGCGGTCATCAAAACGGTGGGCATGTACTACTCGCAAATTTTCTTTGTAATGAGTTCGTTGACCTCATCCGAAAGCGCTTCGTTCCCGTCAAGGTACTTCATATTGTTGCAGACCTGCAAACGCAGGTATTTATCGAGGATGACCAGCTTGGTCATCTTGTTGATCTCATCGACGTTTCCCTGAACTGCGTATGCCTGCATGAAGGGAATCCACTCGAGCGGGTCGTTTGGATAATAACCCTTGTTCAAAGCCTCATCGAGCAGGTTTGTGACGGTTGCCCAATCGCCGCGCTGACGGGCAAGGTCCGCTTGTTGATAATGGTAACACCAGCCGCGTTCGGGCTCGCTTCCAAAAATATCCTGGGGAACATCGGGGACGTCGCCGTCGGTCAGGACAGATTCCAATCTAGAGAACGGCGCGACCATCACAATGCGCCCATCGTCGAATGAATTCAATTCCGGCGAAGCCCCGTTGATGAATCGCACGCAGCTGTTCGGGCTGGACTGCGCAATTACCAGGACATTGCCAAAATCACGCTCAAGATAATTGCCGCGCCGCAGCGGAGTCTCCACGCCGCCGTTCGTCGTGATCTGCGTCACCGTATTGCCATCCAACACTGCCGCAGGCAGTTTTATAAACAACGGATTGCCGCGCTGTTCTTCAGGGTAATAAATAAAATTCGCCGGACCCCAAATGAAATAATCCTCGCTCAAAGAACTACCCGGGTACAGAACGATCAATGTCACGCCTTCCCTGATGTTCGGCGCGCGCCAGGCAACCTGCCACCAAAAATTGCGCGTTGCCTCGGTCTCATCCGCCACACGGACGGCGTTGCCGTGATGGGTCAAC
Organism: Candidatus Villigracilaceae bacterium; assembly: GCA_026645935.1. Taxonomy (GTDB): domain Bacteria; phylum Chloroflexota; class Anaerolineae; order Anaerolineales; family Villigracilaceae; genus Villigracilis. The sequence continues at coordinate 22,312 of JAPKMP010000002.1, forward strand.
ACTGAAACGCCAAGCAGAAAAGCTGCCAGCCCCGCGCGTAAAGAGCCTGGGTTTATCCGCTCGAGGATGACCGAAAACAGGATACCCACTCCAACCGCAGGCGCGAGAGCGTAACGGGAATAATCGGGTATTGTGACGTGCCGATTGACAAGGATCACGGGAATTAAACATGCGACGATCGTGATGAACGCCAGCCAGATTTGTTCCCTCATCTCACCGGAGCCATTGCCTGATTCGTCGTCCCCGGTCTTTTCTCCACCCCGACGCAAATAGAAAAGCAGCAGGGCAATCGCCAACGCCGCCAGCCCAAAGCCGGTGAATGCATCGCGCAAACGTAGGGAAAATCCGAGAAGATTCAACGGGGTTGTCCACGCCACCATGACGACCTTGAACACATCCTGGATTAGATAGTTCAGCCACCACAACGCGGTCAATGGCGACTCGAACAGCGAGGACAATTGCAGATTGACATCCGTTGCCTTGCGTTCCGCTTCGAAGAAGACCAACCGCCAGACGAGGAATCCGCCCGCGCCCAGTAAAAACGGAAGGGCAGTCACCGCAGCCGATTTCATTCGCGATGAGAAAGTCTGTTCCGTTTTGCGGAGGTGCAGAATAGCGATCATTCCAAACCGCAACGCTTCAAACCCAAGAAAATATTCCACCAAGCCGAGGTAGGTCCATGCCAATAGAATTGATGTAATGGCAAACATCCAACGTGACAGGGGCGTCTGCGCTTGAATCGCTTTCAAAGTCAAAGCCACAGAGATCAATCCGCAGGCGAGGCTGAAGAGCTGCGATTGGTAATCGATGGGATTGACCTGCGAGAGAAATCCCGGGTAGATCAGGAATAACAACGCCGCGATCCAGTTAAACGCCGTTCGGCGCCGCCAAAGTTGATTCCCGATCCAGAACAGTGCCGACGCGCTGACAATGCGGAATAAAAACGCGCTCAAGTGAAAGTAAAGGGGATTCATCCCAAACAAAGTGAACGCCGCCTGCATCACATAGCCCCGTAGCGGACGGTCTACACTGAAGACATTGTGGAAGAATGACGCTCCTCCCACGTATCCGTCGAACATCAAATACCAATCGTCATTGATGTAGCCCATCCGCGCCGCGAAGGGGAGGTAGGTCACAGCGCCGAGAAGGATCAGGAACAGGGTGCCGAACCAGAATGAACCGAGTTTGTCTTTGAGGGTTTGCATGGTGGATTCTTGTCATTGCGAGGAGTGACGCCTCGGCGCCACAACAAAGCAATCACCTTATCGACCAGGAGATTGCTTCGGGCGGAGAGAACACCGCCCTCGCAATGGCATTAGTAACTTTTCCTCATCAAAAAATCGCAGATCTCGAAATCGAGTTCTTCGTCGATGTCCCAGGCTTCGGCGGCGTCAACCTCGAACATCAAGGGTTTATCGCCGATGCGGTGTTTCTTGCGCTCCAGGTTTTCGCGCGTGAAGATATAGATGCAGGAATTTTCCTCATACACGGGCGGGAGGTCCTGCGTTTGAATCAACTCGAGCGGGTTGTGGTTGATGGCGCGCCCGTCCTGAAAGTACAATCGGGTTTGCAGACGGGTGACGGAGAAGAGGGAATCGTACTTGGGGAAATTGGTAATTAGGAATTGAATCGCGCGTGAAACCGTTTCAGGTTTGAGCAGTGGGTTGGTGGAGTGGGTCTGCAAATAAAAATCCGCCCGCACCTGAGCAGTATCGTACAGCAGGATGTCGTTCATGGGAACGTCGTCGGCGCGGAGATGCTCGGGGCGCGGAATCAACTTTACGTCAGGAAAGAGGCGGCGAATTCCATCCATCACCGGCTCGGAGTCTGTATCCACGATCACGGTTTCGATCTCGGTCACGGATTTCAGCGTTTCCAATATGTGTTGATAGAGAGGCTTGCCCGCAAGGGGGCGGTAATTTTTCCCGGGCACGCGCTGGCTGTGATGGCGCATGGGGACGAGGGCGGCGAGTTTCATTATGGAGATTATACCGAATTGGCTCACCCCGGTGGTTTGTTTTCGTTAAGGCGGACATGTTCCTGGTTGAATGGTAAAGTCATATCGGGCGGGTGGATTGGAAAAATAGCTTACATCTTCAAGCAGTGGATAACCGGCATCGAAAATAGAATTGAAAACGACACGAAAACTGTTGACGGGCGATATGGATGGGTAGAGAATTTCCCCGCCTTCTGGCAGATGGTATGCATTCAAGATTTTCATGCGATCGGCGGGATCCCGCGGAGAAGGACCATGATCGCCTTGAAGGATGATGATGGGAGCCGTTTGTGACCCTCGAATCAACATATCCAAACGCGGCAGTATCGCCGTGCTGATAAATTCCGCCATGTTCGCGTACCCGTCGCGGGAATCCACCTTATCCGGCGGGATAGGCGCGCCGTTCCCGTCGAAGACGTTTGGCTCATGAGGCGCGATTATATGGATGAAGACAAATTTGGGTCCTTGGATTTTGACAATGGATTCGAGTTCATCCAGTGCCAGCAGGGTGCGCCTTCGGAAGTTTTCACCGTGAATGTCATCAAGGTTAACGATGTCGAGATCATCCAATACTCTCGCAAATGTGGATAACAGGATGACTACTTCGAATTCGGTGATCGGACCCGGCGGCGGTGAAACGTATACGTCCGCGTCTCTCCATTCCGCCCAGTAGAATCCGCTCGCGAAAGCAACGGTCTTGTAACCGGCGTCGGATAAACTCCTGCGCACAGCATTATTCTCAAGCATTTTATACAAATTTATCAGGTCGGTTTCCCCGGGGGGAAAGGCATCGCTAAGGTTCCGGACATAGTCCATGTTGAGAGAGGATGATAAGGACAGCCCTGTACCTGCATAATTGCTCTGACTGCATTTCGCTATATAAAAACCCATCTCTTCAAGGGATGCGAGGAAGTTGCTGTTGTCATACCCATAAGGCTGTAACGCATCGGAACGTCCGTAACCGTCCAGTATGATGTAATAAATGTCCGGCAATGGCTGGTCAGACCTCGACTTAACCGCATGGTCAATCTTTGTGGAAAACGGTATGGTTTTCGCCGAATAATATCGAATGGACTGCATGGCCGGGAACAACAGAAGAATGATGGCTGCCAAGTTAATGCTGGTTGTGATGTCTTGTTGGGTGGAATTTTGCCTGGCAGAGGAAACCCGCCAGATCAGGAGGAGTAGTAACGCCAGCCAGATCAATGCGAGCCAAAAGGCAGGGATTACGATTTTCAGAGATGCCAGTCCGCTCCTGGCAACACCGTAGAGGAAAAACCATGTCAGAGTGAGTGAAGTCAAAAAGGCGGCTTTATGCCGGTCATGCGTTCGCCAGACGCAGAGTCCTTGAAGAGCCGCTCCCGAAAAAAACGAGAGTAACAAGGGACGGATGAATCCTTCCGGCGGCACGCCATGAATGTTGTGCGCATATAACCGGAATATGAAATATATGCCAAGCAAAAAAGGATGCGAGGATGAACGCAGAAAGCGTTCTGTATTTTTTCGCAACACCGATAACAAAATGTGAAATCCCGGCTATAAAATCCGCGACATCTGCCATTGCGAGAGCGACTCGCGCGTCATACCGACGTGTTCGAAGATGAATCCCATTTCTTCGGGGTAGATCGGGGAGACATGCCAGACTTTGTTTGGGAATTTGGCGAAAAGCGCGCGCATCAGGACCGCGCTCAAGCCTGCGCCGCGCGACCGGGCTTTGACCAGCACCGATTGGATGGCGATGTCGGTCGCTTCGGGATTGCTAATGAGGCAGTAGGCGTCATTGAGTCGGAACGCGCGCGATGGCGGCGTGTGCTGCATGATGGTCGTGCCGGAAAGCTGCCAGGGCAGGTCTATCATGCCGTGATAGGTGACCGTGCGCGCCAGTTCGCGGATGTCGATCTCTTCGATATCCACATCAGACTCGACCTGCGGGTTTTCGAGTTTGTAACCGACCAACCTGCGTATCTTTATGAAACCAACCTTTTCGTACAACTTCACACCCGCTGTGTTCTGCTCGATGACTTCGAGCAGCATCTCTTTTTCGCCGCGCGATTTTGCCTCTTCGATGAGTTTCTCCATTGCCCGCGTTCCCACGCCGCCGTTACGGGCATTTGTCGTAATTCCCATCGCCGCGAGTCGACTCGTCCAGCCGCGGCGGGCAATGAAGGCAACACCGACGGGCTCATCGTCTTTCATCAGGACGCGGCTGGCTGTCAGATCGATCCCATCCCGTCGGATCATGGTGTGCAATGCCGTCTCGTTGATGCTGATGGGGACGGGATAACCCTCGAAACTGCGCGTCATCAAGTCCGCGAGGAAGGGGATGGGGTGGGAGGAGGCGGGGGTGAGGGAGAGGGTCATTTTTTGTGATTATACCGAATCGGTTCCACGTCCCTCTTTCTTTCCTCTTTTCTCTTTCTCTCACGCGCATAGTAGAAAGTTTCTCTTAACTGCGGCGTGACCAGGCTTGTCTCACGGTGACCGATTCTCGTCCCATGAAATTGCGCCAAGCGGAACCAGAAAATTGACGTAAGGCTTATCAGCAGAACTCCATCGCGCGCGGCGTGCCAGAGATCGCTCAAAATATTTGTGATGGTCAGGCGGACAAAATCGTAGAAATTGAAATGCGCTTCGGGGTAGATTCTTCGCAATGCCATCGCTTCGCGGCGGTAGCGGTTGTAGACCCCTCGTGGGGTTTCGTTGTGGACGTGGATGATCTCCGCCTCGGCAACGTAGGCAATCTTATATCCCTGTCCCTTCGCCCATTGACCCCACTCAACGTCTTCCAGTCCGGTCAGTGTTTCGTCATAAGGGTGTTGTTCCCACAGACCTATGCGAATTGCAGCGTTGGCGTTGTTACAAAATGATGTGACCTGATCCATGTTGCTCGCGTCGGGATACCACTGATGGAATATCTGATGCTCGGAATATTTCGAGCCCTCGTAGCCGCGCTGTTTGCCATAGGTGAGGGCGACTTTCTCGTCTTGAAAAGGCTTGAGAAGAGACTCCAGCCAATCGGGATAGACGGGATAGGCGTGTGCGCTGGCGATGACGATGAGCTCCCGGCTCGCGGACTTAATCCCGAGGTTGAGCGAACGCCCAAAGGTAAACTCCGCCGGGGGGATGTGGACGATCTTCACGCCAAATGATTCCGCGATCGAACCCGTCGAGTCGGTCGAACCCGAGTCAACGAGGATGACTTCCACATCCTTGATGGTTTGCTGTTTGATTCCCTCCAGCAAACGCCCGATGTGTTTCTCCTCGTTATAGGCGCGGATGATTAATGAGCAGTTCATAATTTCATCGCAGGGGCGAGGTCACCTCGCCCCTACCAGGAATTATCCTTTTCATACCCCAACTTCAGCAGCAAATCTCCCGCCGCTTCCTTGAATAATTTTTTATGCTCGTCTGTAAAATATTTCTTCCATTCACCCGTCTTGCCGGAGCGGAAGGTCGGGGACTTGGTCGGGTTGATGGAGGCTTCGAGGGAATCAAGGATCAACTGCCGGGGAGCGGGAAGCGTGACACGGCTGAGGAGGTGATTCATGATCGAGGTGAGAGTCTCAGCGCGGGCGTGCATCAAATCCTCGAAGTGAATTTTCAAAACTTCGGGGCGATCCAGCCAGCCGAGATAAGGCTTAAATCGTTCGGCGATGTTTGGGAATTCGACATCGGCGTCGGGACGTCCTAGAATACTGGCTTTGAGTCGCGCATTGAAATCGGGCAGGGATCGATAATATTCGTGATGAACATGCCGCGCTTCCATGTCGGTGACGTAAAAGACATGCGAGACGACCACATCGCGCGGGTCGCGGTAAATAAAAAAAGGAACGAATTTCGGCGAACTAACGCGGGCGACAACTTCGGGCCGGGCAAAGAGATGCGCGGAGGCGATGTCGCGCGGGCGAAGCGAGTCAAGCCACTTCAAAGCCTGCTCCGGGTCGCGCTTCTTTCCGCTTTCGCCTTCGTACTCGGCGTAGAAAGAGCGCAGGCGTCTGGCATACGGCGCGACGTTCGAGAAGCCGAGAAGGATTTGATCGAGTAAGTGGGTTCCGCTCTTTGGGAAGGATATGCCGAGAAGCGCGGGCAACTCTGCGGGCGCAGAAGCGAAGCGCAGGCGCTGAAAGCTTTTTTCGATGTGATAGACTGTGGAGCGCAGGAACGATTTCAGCATGCAGGTATTTAACCACAAATTCATCCGCGAGACCCGCGAAGGGATTCCGGGTTCTATTGGTTGAGGAAACCCCTTGAAACGAACCATTTTCAATACCCCCATCTTGAGTCCGATTTTACGCATGGTCAGCAACTCGTTGATGCGCCTCGCCGGATGGCACGTGGAGGGATCTCTGCCGGACCTCGGCAAATACCTGATCATCGGCGCGCCTCACACCTCGAACTGGGACTTTCTCCTGTTTCTCGGGGTTATCTTTCGCCTGAAAGCGGACGTGAAATACATGGGCAAAGCAGAACTGTTCCGCAGCCCGATCGGTTGGTTCTTCTATTGGAGCGGCGGCATCCCCGTCGACCGTTCCAAATCCTCCGGTTTGGTCGAACAAATGGTGGAGGCGTGCAACCGCTCCGATAAATTCATCCTGACCATTGCGCCTGAGGGAACCCGCCACGGCGTGAAGGAATGGAAGCGCGGCTTCTATCACATCGCCAAGGGCGCGGGAATACCGCTGGTATTCGCAAAGGTGGACGGCAAACACAAGACGATGCGCGTGGGCGGGGTTTTTCATTTGACGGACGATATGGAAGCGGACATGCAGGCGATCCAGGATGCGTTCAAAGGGATGGTGGGAGTCAACCCGAGGAAGAAATACATTACATTGGAAGGTTAAAGCATCGAATGCGACAAGAACGGTTGTTGAATTCGATTTTGGTTGATGTTATACTTTGGACATCAAAGGTCCGTAATGGACCAATGGTGTATGAAGAGGCCGCCTTCGACGAAGCCGATCGTACGTGGGGAGGGATTTGATTTTTTTCGCCAGATCTACGAAAACAACCTGGATGCGATTTTTCTGACAGCGCCCGACGGCAGGATCAATGCCGCCAACCCGGCCGCCTGCGAAATGTTCGGCATGACTGAGGAGGAGATAATCCGCGCCGGTCGTCAGGGACTACTCGATACTTCCGATCCGCGTTTTGCGGCGGGTTTGGAAACGCGTGAAGAAACAGGGATGGTCCGCGTGGAATTGACCGGTGTACGGAAAGATGGAACGAGGTTCCCATTGGAATTAACCTCGGTGGTCTTCAGGGATCAACGCGGCGATTTGCTGACCAGTACGATCATCCGGGAAATTTCAGAACGCAGGGACCTGGAAGCCCGCTTGAAGGAAAACAATGCGTGGCTTGAGAGGCTGCTCGAACGCCTGCCTGACGTCCTGTATACGCTCGACCTGAAAGAGCGAAAGACGAAGAATTTCAACCGCAGTTCCTTCCTGGGATACAGTTATGAGGAATTGAGCCAGCCCGGCTCGATACAAGCATCCATTCATCCGGAGGATGCCGCCGCTGTTGCCGCCTACCATCAAAAGATACACCAGGGTGAAGGAACCGAAAGCCTGGAATATCGGGTGCGCAGCAAGGAGGGCGAATGGGAATGGGTGGACAGCCGGAAAACCGTCCTCACCCGCAACCCGGATGGGTCACCCCGCGAGATCATGGTCCTCCTGCGGGTGATCACTGACAGGAAACGGGCGGAAGAGCAGGTCGCGTATCACGCCCGGATTTTGGAAAGTATCAATGACATCGTCGTCGGCACGGACGAAAACTTCAACATCAGATACTGGAACAACGCCGCGGAACGTATATTTGGCTGGAGGGAGGAAGAGGTCCTGGGTAAGGATGTTTCAAAGGTTTTAAGAACAACTTTCTTCGATGGCGGACGCGAAGAGTCCATTCGCTTGATCAGCGAAACAGGCACATGGAAAGGGGAGGTGATCCAGTTCACCAAGGACGATCAGCCCGTCAATATCGACGCGAATATCATGATGATCCGGGACAGCGCGGGGAAGGCGGCGGGCTTTGTTTCTGCCAACCGCGATATTACCCTGCGCAAACTGGCGGAGGAAAAATTACAGCAGGCTAAAGATGCTGTCGAAGTAGCGTACGCGGAACTTGAACATGCGCTGGCGCGCGAACAACTACTGGCGCGCACCGACAGCCTGACAAAATTATTCAACCGCCGTCACTTTTTCCTGCTCGCCGATCATGAGTTTTCGGTCGCGATGCGTTATGAACAGCCGGTCTCCGCCATCATTTTCGATGTCGATCATTTCAAGAACGTCAACGACCGGTGGGGACATCACGTGGGAGACGAGGTATTGCGACATGTTTCCCGCATCGCGCAGAAACAGGTGCGCGCAGCGGACATCCTCGCGCGATATGGGGGAGAGGAGTTCATCATCCTGCTTCCGAACAGCAGTGCGGAGGAGGCTGCAAATGTGGCGGAACGCATACGAAAGAAGGTAATGGCTTATCGCATCGACCCGGAACATACGCAGGCGGGCATAACCGTCAGTGTGGGGGTGGCTGAAAAGGACGCAAGGGTGCAGGTGCAGACGTTGGATGATCTCGTCCGACGCGCGGATCATGCGCTCTATGCCGCAAAGGGGGCCGGGAGAAATTGCGTGAAGATTTATCAGGCATCTGTGTGAAGCCCGGCTGACCGACGGACGGGTCTCCCTTGATGCCGGCAATAAAGACGCGCTGATAAAACCCGCCTCTTCGTCTATTTATTCCCTTTTTCCCGAATATCCTTTACGATCCTTCCATCTTTCATTACGAGGGAGATGTTATCGACCTTCTCCAGCGAGCGGATGTCCTGAATGGGATTCGTTTTCACGAGGATGACGTCCGCCAGTTTGCCGGGTTCAATCGTCCCGACCTTATCTTCCCAGCCCAAACATTCCGCCGCTTTCTTCGTCGTGGCGACGATCGTCTCCATCGGCGACATCCCCACGTTGACCATCAAACCCAATTCGCGCAGGTTCGTCCCATGCGGCATCACGCCAGCATCGGTGCCCATTGCAATCCGCACTCCCGCTTTGTGAGCGCGGCTGATGCTCTCGCTGTGGATCTCCACCACCTCGCGCGCCTTGCGGACTCCGTACTCGGGCATTCCGCCTTTCTCTCCCGCTTCAAGCACGGCGATTGGCGCGAGTAAGGTTGGCACAAGGAACGTCCCGTGTTTTAGCATAAGTTCGATGGCTTCATCGTCGAGATAGATTCCATGCTCGATGGAATGGATTCCCGCGCGGATGGCGTTCTTGACCCCTTCCGCTCCCTGCGCATGCGACATGACTTTCACGCCTCTTCGATAGGATGCCTCACGCACGATCACTTCCAACTCTTCCGGCGAAAACTGAACGAACTCGGGGTGGTCGGTGGGACTCAACACCCCGCCGGTCGAACAAATTTTTATCACATCCGCCCCGGCTCGCAGCACCTCGCGCACTTTTCTGCGGCAATCCTCGACCCCATCCACCCGGCAGGACGGGAAACCAGGATACGGCATGAACAGATCATATTCCATGCCGGAACGCATCCAGCCGTCGCCGTGACCGCCAGTGATGGTCAGCACACTGATGCTGATCTGCAAACGTGGACCGACGATCACGCCGCTTTCCACCGCCTGCTTGACTCCCGCATCCGCGCCTCCCGCATCGCGGACGCTGGTGATTCCCGCATCGATGGTGTTCTTCAAGTAATTGACCGAGTTGTAAAAACGCATCGAGAACGGCGTGACCATGTCGCGCGCGATATTGACTCCCTCGAGCATCACGTGGACATGCGTATCGATCATGCCGGGCAGGATGTACCCGCCGCCCGCGTCGATCTCAGTAACTTCAGTATCCGGCTGGCGGATGTTCCTCCCCTGGCCCACATCCAGGATGAGATTGTCCTTCACCAGCACGGCAGCATCCGCCAGCGGAGCCTTGCCCGTGCCGTCGATCAACGTACCGTTGCGAATCAAAATGGAAGACATGGGGTCACCTCATGAGGAGCGAAATGATCTGACAATAAAAGTATAGCAAGGGGATCTAAGAAAAGCTAGACATCATACTGCCCGATATCCTGAAGATCGTTCGACAGGTAATACGTCTGCGCGGGGAGGAGGACGTGCTTCCGCTGGTAGGTGGCGTAGACGGTGGTGCAGGATGTGCGCGGCAGGCGTTTGATCAGTGAAGAATCGTACAGAAGTATGGAACGGTTTGTGATCTTTTCGATCACTGTCCAATGGTCGTGATACCCCTGCAAGCCGAGGACGATCGAGCGCCCGGGAGTGCCGTCCAGGAAGGCTTGCATCGATTTCCAGAACGTGGTCAGGTCGGGGTTGGGCACGCCGCGGAAGGGGATTTCCACGTTGGCGATGCGTTTCCTGCCGGCGATCTTGTTGAGGATTACGAGCATCTCCTTGTGGATGATGCCGTCGATCAGGAATTTGCTCAAGAGCCTGCGCCGCGAAAGATAATGGATCAAATAGTTGAACAATTTCTGCGTATCCTCATCGGAGGAATGATTGACGATGCGCTCGGCGTTGATGATGCTGTACAACCCGCAGAGCGAATCCAGACCGCCCTGCTGAAAGGGCGGCAAGCCGGGCATCAGGCGGTTCGATCTGCGCATGGGTAATGCAAATCCTAAGAAGGAAATATGGGTAGGAATGGCTGCAGTGGTAGCAAAGCCTCGGAATCTCGATGCAGGTAAGGGCTTGGCTTTAGGCGGGCGTGCGATCCGGTGAAATTTACCCCGGAAATGCAGGATGTTGCAGTCCTGTCTTGCATCTGCAACATCCTTGTTTTATTCGCCGTGCATCTGGCGGTGCAAAGCGCGCAGGTTGCGCCGGTGCAGGGTCTCCGCCAGCCCGCCGAGGTAGACACGGCTCTTGCCGCAATCCTCGATGGAGACCTCTTCGAGATATTCCTCGGCGTTCTTGCGTTTGCCGCCCGCTTTGACCGCTTTCTTGATGTTGTTGAGGTAACTGATGTTCTCGCGCACGGCGGCGTCGATCTCGCCGCGCAGGATGATGTCGCCGTGGCCCTGGACGATGTTTTCCAGACCCATTTTGCCGATCTTCTTGACCGAGGCGAGCATGTCGTCCACGTCGCCATCGACGACGTAGGGCAGGGGCATGAAGGCATCGCCCGCAAAAAGGACGCGGTCTTCCTCGACGAGCACCGAAATGCCGTCGTGGCTGTGACCCGGCGAGGTGGTAATGATGAGATTCTTCTTGCCGACCCGCAGGGTCATCTCGCCCGTGTCGAAGGTGAGGTGCGGCGGCACGATCTTGACCTGCCTCAGGCTTTGATTCTGTTTCTGTGCGCTTTCGAGCGAGGCGACGCCCTCCTCGATCAGGTACTTGCGGCAACTCGCATGCCCGATCACCACGGCACCCGGGAAGAAACAATTGCCCCAGCAGTGGTCGGCGTGATAGTGCGTGTTGATGATGTAACGCGCCTGTACGCCAAGTTCATGTTCGATGAACTCGCGCATGGTCAGCGTCTCTTCGGGCAGGGCAAGCGTATCGATGACCACCGCCCATTGCGGACCGACGATGACGCCTGCCGTCACCTGGGCGTAGACCTCGCTTTGAAACCAATATACGTTCTCTGAAACTCTTTCTCGGTGCATAATTCAGCCTTCCAGCCGACCTTCCTCCCAATTTCCCAAATGATTCGGTGAAGGCGGATAATTTTGTCGCTTGTTAATAGCACATATTCAAAAAAAATTCAAGATGTATAGACAAAACCGGTTTCCCGCCCCCGTTTTGACCGGTATAATGACTTCAAGCGGTCCAACCCAAACAACAGGAGGAAAGATGGTTCGAAAGTTTGCTCTCGTTTTGATATCCGCTCTTCTCACGGGATGTGGTTCTTTGGCGACTCCCGAACCGGCAGCGACCTCAACCCAAACCTTTTCCCCAGCGCCTCAACCCACGCATACGCCTGTTCCCACACCCACTGCGACTCCTGCGCCGAAGGCATTGACCGTCGAAGCCGACGGCTTTCGTTTGTCCGTCCCCCCAGAATTGGATTTCGACCTACAAGGAAAAATGGTGGGTGTCTTCGACCAGGAGGGAAAACTCATCATTTCCTTTATAAGGACCGACTATGATGCGTCATCCAATTCGCTCCGGGATGTCATCGATATGTTTCTGGATGAACTTACCAGTAGCGCGGGTGAATTCGTGCAGGGCGAGTCTTCTCCGATCAACATTGGCGGAGCGGAAGGCATCTCGGTGGCACTGACCGGAATCCTTTTCGATGCGCCCATCGAAGGCGCGGCGGTTGCTGTCAATCCGCACTTAAATTCCGTCTTCTTTGGGCTTGGAGTTTCCAACCTTGCAGAAGACAAGGATTTATGGAAGACCACCGGTTCGAATCTCTTTCAATCCCTGGTCGACTCGGTTGAGTTTATCGATGTCCAAACCAGCGTGGGGACATGTACCGTCAGCGCGGATAAGACCTATGGGTTTACCGAAGAAAATCCGATCCGTGTTGGAGGCGACTGGCTCGAAGGTCCCGCCCGCGAAGAAGCCTATCTCGATAACCTGCTTGGTCCAAATGGCGAAACGCTTAAGTACGAACGCGAAGGTTCATTCTCCAGCGGCGACACGATCCTGGATAAATATCATGTCGCAGGTCCCGGCATCGACGTTGTTTTGTATCTTGATGAATATAGTTATACGCCCCCATTAGCCCCTGTCGGTTTTACCTGCGTGGGTGAGTTTCCGTTGACTGCGCCGTAAATGGTCTGTCACCCTGAGCGGAGCGAAGGGTCTCTGGGGGTCTTGTGGAGATGCTCCGCTTCGCTCAAGGTGACAGAAACAAAATGCGCGCTTAAATGTGTATCGGCGTTCCCTCAGCGCCGTGAGCGGCTTCCATCAAAACTTCGCTCAAGGTCGGGTGCGCATGCACGTTGCGCGCGATCTCGTGCGGGGTCAATTCCATCATGCGCGCGAGAGTCAGCTCGGGGAGTAACTCGGTCACTTCAGGACCGATCATGTGCGCGCCCAAAATCTCGCCGTATTTTTCATCCACGACCAGTTTGACGAAACCGGCGTAATCGCCCATTCCCAGCGCCTTTCCGTTCGGTTGGAAGGGGAAACGCCCGATCTTGACGCTGTGACCTTTCTCCCTTGCCTGCGCTTCGGTGTACCCGAACGAAGCCACCTGCGGGTGACAATACGTGGCGCGCGGCATCATGTCGTAATCGAGCGTGATCGTTTCCACGCCTGCGATGTTTTCGGCGCAAATGATTCCCATCGCCGAGCCGACGTGCGCCAGCATGAGTTTGCCGGTCACATCGCCGATCGCCCAAATGCCAGGGACGTTGGTCTGCATCTTTTCATCGATCTCGATGAACCCGCGCGGATCCACTTTGACACCCGCCGCCTCGAGACCCAGCCCCTTGCTGTTCGGCGTGAAGGAGGTTGCGACCAACACCTGATCCACTTCGAGGGTCTCATCCGGTAATTTGACTTTCACCCCTTTGCCCGCAACAGCGATGCTTTCGAACTTAACGTTCGTCTTGATCTTGATCCCCGCCCTGGTCAGTTCCTTCGTCAATTCCTTGCTGACTTCTTCATCTTCCCTCGGCAGGATGCGCGGAAGCAGTTCGATGATGGTCACATCCACACCGTAGGAATTCCAGATCGTCGCGAACTCCGTTCCAATCGAACCGCCGCCCACGATCACCGCCGAATTGGGGAGCGATTCCTGCATGATGGCTTCCACGTAGGTGAGGATCTTTTTGCCGTCCACGGTCACGCCGGGTAGTCGAGCCGCGCTCGCGCCGGTGGCAACGATGATGTTCTTCGCTTTGAGTTCTATCGTCTTGCCGTCGTTTCCCGCCACGGAGACCGTGTCTTTCGATTTGAACGTCGCCGCGCCCATGAACACGGCGATGTTGTTCTTCTTCATCAAAAAACCGACGCCCTTGACGAGCCGGTCCGAATTCGAGCGCGAACGTTTGAAGGCGATGCCATAATCCAGTTTCAGGTTATCGAACGAGAATCCGAAATCCTTTGCCCGGTGACGCAGGGTATGCGCCACCTCCGCATTCTTGAGCAGGGATTTCGAGGGGATGCAGCCAATGTTCAAACAAACGCCGCCCAGCCATTGCTTGTCCACGATGGCGACCTTTTGCTTCAACTGCGCGGCGCGGATCGCAGCAACATAACCGCCGGGTCCTGCGCCGATGACAACCACATCGAAATTTTCAGCCATTGAGGGGAATCTCCTGAATTTAAAAAGATTAAAGGCGATTATACCCTTAACCTTTTTGGTTATTCGTAGAACAAGTCCATGGGCTTGTTCTACAGTGAGGCTTTCATGAACTCAAACGTCCGCACCCATGCCAACTTGGCGGCAGCGGAGTCGTATTCGGGGCGGTCCTCTTCCACGAACCAATGGGCAGTTTTCGGGTAGATATGAAGCGTCGGGTCAATACCGGCATTCTTCATTGCCTGTTCCATCCCGCGGACGTTGTCCAGCGATTCCCATTCATCCGTTTCTGCGTAATGTCCCAAAACCTTTCCTTTCATTGTACTGAAATCCACGTCTCCGGTGCCGTAGAATAAAACAATGGCAGAGATATTGGGGTCGCTTTCTGCCATCACCAAAGACCACCAGGTGCCCATTGAGAAACCGATCACGCCAATCTTGTTTTTCGTCAGCGAGACAAGATGCTCCTTCGCGGCTCTGACGATATCACCTATCAATTCAGGATTTGTCCCCTCTGTTAAACCTTGTAACTCTTTGGCTTCATCAATTGTCTTTGCAACGCGACCGTCGTAGTAATCAGGCGCGAGGGCTGTATATCCATGTTCCGCAAGTTGATCACAAACCTCTTTGAAAAAGGGTTTTAATCCCCACCACGAAGGCAACACCAATACGCCCTGCCCACCATTGGAAGGGGAGGCGAGATACGCATTAACCGACCTGTCGTTAACTCTTAATTGAATGGTGGACATGGCAATCTCCTTTTCGTCATTGTAAGTACATTTGTTCTAATTTGCAAGCAAAAGAAAAGGCGACGAAAGCCGCCTTGGGGATCTAAAACCACCGCCTCACCCTGGACTTGTAGCCGGCATATTCCCCTTTGAATTTTTTCTCCAGGTAGGCTTCTTCCTTCTCGATGACCAGCCGACTCATGGTCGTGGCAAAAAACGGCGCGGCGACCAATCCCCACAGCGTCCCATACGCAAGCGGAAATCCGATGACCATCAGCACAAAACCAAGATAGATCGGATTGCGCGTGAAGCGGTAAATACCGTCGGTCACCAGCGCCTTGACCGAACCATGCGGGTCGAGGGTTGTATGCGCTTTGCGGAATTCGATAAACGCGCCCACACCGAAAAGAAAGCCGATAAAGGTGAGTCCCAATCCGCCGTTCTTCATGGTCTGCGACATGCCTGCCAAAGCGGGGATGAATTGTCCCAGCAGCAATGCGACGATAATGTAGAAGATCGCCACGATGGGTGGATGAATGTATTTATTTATGGCGGGACTATCTTTTTGTTTTTCGCTCATTCACTTTCCTCGGTTTCGAGCCGGGCTTTCAGCGGAGGCATGTGCCAGAACCATTCCATCCAATCCGCGTAGGGGACGTCCTTTTGTTTGGTATATGCCCAAATGTCGGCTTTGAGGCGGTGACGGTCCCACCACTCGCTTCTTCGAATAAATTGCAGTTTTCCAGACCACAGGATCGTACCGCGGGGGTTGAAAATGGTAAGCTGCCAGCCGTCGCGGAGAGGGAAGAACTTATCTGAGCCGTCCGGCTGGAAGAAAAACTCGATCCGCCCCTCCCAACCCTGCTCCCAATATGCCATCAATTCGCCGTTGTAACTTTTCACTTGAAACCTGATTCTCGCAGCTTTATTATGCCCAATTCTCCAACGTCGCTTTGACCTTCGCCAAAAACCAATCTGCAGATGCGCCGTCGAGAATGCGGTGATCGAAGACGAAAGACAGATAGACCATCGGGCGAATCGCGATTGCTTCGTCTATAACAATAACACGTTTCTGCATCGCGCCGACTCCGAGGATACCCGCCTGCGGCTGGTTGATGACGGGGAAGGCGAAGAGCGATCCACTCACGCCGTGGTTGGTCAACGTGAACGTGCCGCCTTTGACCTCATCCGGTTGGAGTTTTTTGTTTCGTGAGCGTGTAGACAAATCATTGACTGACCGAGCCATCGCCAGCAAAGATAAATTGTCGGCATTCTTGATGACAGGCACGATCAAGCCTTCCTCGCCAAGGGATACCGCCATACCCAAATTGATATTTTTATGGATCAGCAGACCTTCATCCGTCCATGATGAGTTGGTTTGCGGGTACGCCTTCAGTCCCGCCACGATCGCCATCATGAAATACGCCGTGAAAGTGAGATTAACTCCATCACGTTCAAATGCCGCCTTGTTTGCGGCGCGGTGCTTGGCAACCCTGCTCATATCCGCTTCCATTACCGTCAGCACATGCGGCGACGTGTGCTTGGACTCGACCATGTGCGCTGCGATCTGCCTGCGGATGGTGGAGTGCTTAATGAGAGTTCCAGGTTGCATGTTGGCAGGCTGGAGATTCGCCGCTTGTGGAACTCGACCTCCAACCTTCGACTTGTGACCTTCAACATAAGACAGCACATCATTCTTCGTGATCCGCCCGTTCAGCCCGGTGCCGCTGACCTGGGACAAGTCCACGCCATGCTCGGCGGCGATCTTTGCAACGACGGGGGAGATGAAACCAAGGTCGCGATTGGAAACTGGGGACTGGATATTGTTAACTGGTAATTGCGGCGCAGGGACAGCGCTTGTCACTGTTGGCTGTTGACTGCTCACTGATGACCGCCCACTGTCAACCGATTCTCCAGGCTGACCAATGATTGCGAGCAATTCTCCCACCTTCGCTGCAATCCCTTCTTGTGTGATGATTTTCAAAATTGTTCCCGTTGCAGGGGCGGGAATTTCCGTATCCACCTTGTCGGTGTTCACTTCGAGCAGCGGCTCCAACTCCTTGATCGAGTCACCTTCCTGCTTGAGCCATTTTGTGACCGTCACTTCATCCACGCCTTCGCCGAGTCTTGGAACTAAAACTTTTGTCGCCATGATTTCCTCTTTTTACCACAAAGGGTCACGAAGAAACACAAAGGAAAACCTTTGTGACCCTTTGTGCTCCTTTGTGGTTAATTGAATTTGGGATATGCAACACGATCAACTTCGTGCATGATCTCATATACCGCATCGAACACCGTTTCAGGATTCGGTTTTGACCAGTAATCTCCATCGCTTCCATACGCGGGACGATGCGCTTTGGCAGATAAAGTTCGGGCGGGCGAATCCAAATGGAAATACCCGCCCTGCCTCTCGATGACTTCCTGCATCATGAACGCAGATGTGCCGCCTGGGACATCCTCATCCACGAACAGAATGCGGTTCGTCTTTTTAAGCGACTCGACGATCTTTCCGTGAATATCAAATGGCATCAGCGATTGAACGTCGATCACTTCCACATCAATGCCGACCTTGCTCAGTTTATCTGCGGCATCCATTACCACGCGGCAACACGCGCCGTAGGTGACGATGGTCACGTCCCTGCCTTCGCGGATGATCTCAGGCACACCGAGCGGCAGGGTGATTTCGCCGATGTTATCGGGCAGGCGTTCCTTCACACGATAGCCGTTCAACACTTCGATGACAATTGCAGGCTCATCAGATTTCAACAACGTGTTGTAAAAACCAGCGGCGCGGGTCATATCGCGTGGAACCAGAACATACATGCCACGCACGAGATTCAAAATTCCAGAGATCAACGAACCCGCGTGCCAGACGCCTTCGAGTCTATGCCCGCGCGTGCGAACGATCACAGGCGCTTTCTGTCCGCCAGCCGTGCGCCAGTGGAGAGTCGCCAGGTCATCAGACATGACTTGCAACGCGTACAACACGTAATCAAGATATTGAATCTCTGCAATGGGTCTCAGCCCGCGCATCGCCATGCCAATCGCCTGCCCCAAAATTGTCGCTTCGCGAATGCCCGTATCCGTCACACGGAACTCGCCGTATTTTTCCTGCATCCCTTTGAAACCCTGGTTCACATCGCCAAGTTTTCCAACATCTTCACCGAACGCAATCAATCGCGACTCACGCGCCAGCGCGGCATCGAACGCGGCATTGACCACTTCAAAGCCAAACATCGTCGGCGATGAATCCGAATACGCGGGCTTTACTTCCTCCACTTTCATCGCCGTGCCCGAATACAAATGCGAACCGTATCGCTCCAGGTTCAATGTATCGTTCTCGCGCTTCCATTGGATGAGAATTTGCTTCGAGGGATTCGACTCGTCCCGGAGGATTCTCAGCGCTTCATGCGCGATCGTGTGGATGTCGCGCCTCGTATACGACGGGAGAGTGGACAGCCGGTCCCTCAACATTCTCAACTCTGACGCTTTGGACGATGAGCCAGCGATCTCTTCGAGCATGTCCATCACCTGGTTGCGCTCGTCGCTAATGGGAGAGAGATACGCGTCCCACGCGGCTTTGCGGAATCCTTCTACAGCCTCGTAGTCTGCCTTTTCCGCTGAATCAAGCTCGGGCGCGGAAATGAGGCGCTGGGCAATTATCCATTCGCGCATCTTTTTGAGTCCGTCGAATTCCTCTTCCCATTTGAGTCGCTCAGGAGATTTGTATCGCTCGTGACTCCCCGATGTGGAATGACCCTGCGGCTGGGTCACGTCAATGACATGGACCAGCGCGGGGATGTGATGCTCGCGCGCGATCTCGGCTGCGGTTTGATAAGTTTCCAGCAGGGCTGGATAATCCCATGCGCGGACGGTGTAAAGGTCGAAGCCGTGCATACATTCTTCATCGGGGCAGGGGTCGCGTTGAAACCCGCTCATGATGGCGCCAATGTTTTCCTTGACCATCTGGAATTGATTGGGAACCGAGATGCCGTAGCCGTCGTCGTAGATGGTGATGACAGCGGGCGCTTTGAGCACGCCAATGGCGTTGACCGATTCCCAGAATAAACCTTCCGCTGTGGACGCGTTGCCGATGGTGGCGAAGGTCACTTCGCTGCCGTTGTTTGAAAAATCCTTTTCGCCTTGCAGCTCTTTGAGTTTGCGGTACACGACCGATGCGTAGGCTAGCCCAACCGCCCTTGGCATTTGCGCTCCCGTCGGCGAAACATCGGACGTGGTGTTGTACATCTGCGTTTGCGGACGCCACGAGCCATTTGGATATAAAAGCCGCGTGGCAAAGTGCGCGTTCATTTGCCGTCCGCCGCTGTGCGGATCATAGGTGGTATCGGCATGCGCATACAACTGCGCAAAAAATTCCTGGATGCTCATCACGCCAAGCATGAACATCCAGGTCTGGTCGCGGTAATATCCCGAGCGCCAGTCGCCTTTTTGGAAGGCGCGGGCGATGGCGAGTTGGGCGATCTCTTTTCCGTCGCCAAATATGCCGAACTTTGCCTTGCCGCTCAATACTTCTCTTCTACCGATAAGCGAAGCCTGCCTGCTTTGATAAGCCAGGCGGTAATCCTTGATGATCTCTTCTTTCTTGAGGGGAAGCACTACAGATGCCTTTTTCCTTGGCATGCACTCTCTCCTGGGCAGGTAATGAAAGGGATTATAACGGATATACTATGACCATGTCATCCACCCTACAGACCGCACAAATTAACCTCCCAAAAGATTTCATCGATCTCGGCAGGGGCGATCCGGGGCTGGATTTACTGCCGCTTGGGCTGTTGCGCGACGCCGCGGCGCATCGGTTGAACCATAGCGATAATGAAATCCTGCAATATGGCGCAGAGCGGGGCGACGGCTACTTCCGCGACGCGCTGGCGAAGTTTTTATCCATCCGTTATGGATTTTCCGTTTCGCGCGATGACCTTTTTGTCACTTCGGGTATTTCCGCAGGGCTGGATCTGCTTTGTACTCTCCTGACCAAACCGGGCGATACGATTCTTGTTGAAGAACCTTCGTATTTCCTGGCTTTGCAGATCTTTGCCGATCACGGATTGAACGTCGTTTCGATCAACACAGATGAATCCGGATTGGTTGTCGAAGATTTGATCCGCGCCTTGAAAGAATCCCGTCCCAAATTCCTTTATGTCATTCCCACATTCCAAAATCCAAGCGGACATACCCTTTCGCAGGAACGGCGTGACGAAATCGTGAACCTTGCAAAGAAACATGGTTTCCTGATCCTTGCCGATGAGGTCTATCACTTATTGAGTTATACCCAAACGCCGCCTGTATCCTTTGGTACATATATCGATTCAGAACACGTTGTATCGCTCGGATCATTTTCAAAAATACTTGCTCCAGGTTTGAGACTCGGCTGGCTTCACGCCCACCCGGCGTTGATTCAACGACTCTCCACGTGTGGCTTGCTAAACAGCGGAGGCGGGATGAATCCCTTCACATCTGCCGTCGTTCGCAGTCTCATCGAAAAAGGGGATTTGGATAAAAACATCGCGCATCTGATTGATATGTACAGCAAGCGGATGCAGTCGACAGAACGATCCTTGAGGACCCATCTCCGCGCTGCTGAATTTTCCACCCCGCATGGTGGATATTTTTTCTGGGTGCGCCTGCCTGGAATAAATGCCGGTGAATTAAGGGAGAAAGCCCAGGAGTATCGGGTCGGCTTGCGGCAGGGGCTGCTTTTCTCCAGCCAGAATGGGTTGAGCGATTTTTTCCGCTTGAGCATTTCCTTTTACGATGTGAACGAAATCGAGCAAGGGATAATGAGATTGAAGAAGTGTATTGACGAAAAATAAATGGCGGACATTTCTGTCCGCCATTTATCACTCTTCACTGTTTACTATTCACTAACCTGCTTCATCCTCTCCACCACGATCTCCGCCACATCCTTCACCTGAATTTCACTTGAATCCCCCTTTGCCGCATCGGTCATCATCGTCAGACAGAAGGGACATCCCACAGCGATCGTATCCGCGCCGGTGGATTTGGCTTCCCTAAAGCGCGCCTCGTTCACGCGCGCGGAACCTGCTTCCTCTTCCTTCCACATCTGCGCGCCGCCCGCGCCGCAGCAGAAGGACTTGGCTCCGTTGCGCGGCATTTCGATGGTCAGGACGCCCGCCGATTTCAGCGCATCGCGCGGAGAGTCCACTTCCTTGTTATGCCGTCCCAAATAACACGGGTCATGGAACGTCACTGAATACTGTTCACTGCTCACTTCCAAACTGATCTTCCCTGCTCCCACCAACTCATTGATCAACTGAGTATGATGGATAACCTGGTAATTCCCGCCAAAAGCTGGGTATTCATTCCTGATGGTATGCAGACAATGCGGGCAGGTCGTCACGATTTGTTTCGGGGCGACCTCGTTCAAAATTTCAACATTCTGGGTTGCCAGCCCAAAGAAAATATCCTCGCGTCCGGCGCGGCGAGCCGAGTCGCCGGTGCAGGCTTCGTTCTTGCCAAGCACGGCGTAGTTCACGCCAGCGGTGTTCAGAATTTTTGCGAAGGCTTGCGCGGTCTTTTGCGCGCGCGAATCCGTTGCGGGCGCGCAGCCGACCCACCATAAAATCTCAGGCTCGGCGTTTTGTTCGATGGTTGGCACATTCAAACCTTCCGCCCATTTCATGCGGTCGGCTTGTGAAACGTTCCATGGATTCTGATTCCGCTCCATGCCTTTGAGTGCCGTCTCCAGCTGTTTCGGGAATGCGCTTTCCATCATGGAAAGATTTCTGCGGATGTCGAGGATGTCGCGCATCGGTTCGTTGCCGACCGGGCAAATGTCCACGCATGCGCCGCAACTTGTACACGCCCAAACCGCCTCTTCCGAGATGAGTTCGGTCATCGCCACATCGGTCGTGCCGCCGCCATTGAAGTGATACCGCTTGTTGATCTCCAACGCGGCAGGCGATAATAATTTTCCAGTGTTATATGCCGGGCAAACTTCCTGACAGCGGAAGCACATGATGCAGGCATAGCTGTCCATGATCTGTTCCCAGCCAAGGTCTTTCATCTTCGCCGCGCCGAACTGTTCGATGCTTTGGTCTTCGAGATTGATGTAACTTAATTCGCCAATGGATTTTCGTTCGGGCTTGATCGCAAAATTGATCGGCGCAAAGAACAAGTGAATGTGTTTCGAATATGGGAAGTAAGGAAGAAACGCGACCACCGCACCGATGGATAACCAAAATGCGATATGTTCTCCCGCGACCAAAACCCCCGGCTCGACCCCCGCCCAAAGCTGGGATACCGCCGAGATGCTTGGCTGCCAGCTGTCCGTGTGGCCTGCCAACGCCAGGTTGAACGACTCCCCTAAAAAGCGCATCGAGTTATGGAGGAAGATGAACGTGGCGACAATGGCTGAATCGCGCATGATCCCGAATCGCGCTTTCGGATGAAGCAAAGTCGTCTCGCGGGTGGAGAGAGTCGCGGGTCGTAGGATGAAGCGGCGGATGACCATCGCCACGATGCTGAGGACGATGACGACATTGGCAATATCTGCAATGAGGCGGTACACATCCCCGAATGCACCGGTGTTATCGAGCAAGCGCCAACCGGTGTAGGCATAGATCAAATCCGCGAGGTTGATGAGAAGGAAGGAGAGGAATCCCCAGCCGATGAGCGCGTGAAGGATGGAGGTCCACAAGCGGAAACGAAAAACGGGTTGGAAAAATCCCACTTTGAGGATGAGTTCTCCAACCCGTTTCCAGATCAACGACCAGTCCGCCTTTCCCTTTCCGCTGGCGATGTGACTGGCGATTCGCATCACGCCTTTGTAGGTGAAATATAGCGAAACCAGGACTGAAATGGCAAAGAGGATTTTTTCAACAAGCGTCAGCATGGCACCTCCATATCAACTTTGTAGGTCACGCTTAGAACGTGACCTACTGGTTTATTCGTAAGTTTAACACAAGTTGGATTTACGCCGCAGGTTAAAACCTTGTCAGGCTGTTCCAGATCTCCGTATTCAAATGATCATGATGAGCCTGGGTAAATTCCCAAAACAGGGATTGGGCACGCGTGAAAGGATGATGGATGTGACGCGCGATGTAGACCGTCCGCTTGAGGTCGAGTTCACGCACTTCTACTTTATTAACCCGACCAAAGGCGAGTCCGCGCGCCGCGACCATTTCAGAAACGAAGGCAATCCCTACACCGCGTTCGACCGCCATTTCGATGGCTTCGGGGTTGCCCAACTCCATGACAACATTGAGCATGTCGGGTGTGATGCCGAATTTTTTCATCTCTCCCATGACCGTTTCACATGTTCCTGAAAATTCCTCGCGCATGATGATCTTCTGGCCCACAAGGTCGTCTGGGGTGGCCTGGCCGTTGGAAGCCCAGGGATGGTTCGCAGGAACGATCAGAAAGATTCGGTCGTCGAACAAAGGCTGGCATTCGATATCCCGGTGTTCGAGCAATTTGCTTGATACTCCCATGGGTATGTTCTGATCGCGGATGCGCTCGAACACATTATCTCGCGACATCACTTTGACGCGTGGGTGAATGGCTGGATATTCCTCCTGAAACATGGAAAGCAGCACCGGCAGCAGGTACTTTCCCGCCGAGGTCGAACAGCCGATGAGCAATTCGCCGCCCACTTCATGGTTGATGTTGTGCAGGCTGTCTTCCATGATTCGCGCTGAACGCAGCATCTCGCGCGCCATCGGTAGAAGGGCTTCGCCCGCCTCGCATAACGCGATGGAACGTCCGCGCCGCAGGAACAGTTCCACGTTGTAGGCATGTTCCATCGCTTGAATATGCTGGCTGACCGCGGATTGCGACATGTGCAGGCGCCTCGCGGCTTTTGAGAAGTTCTTTTCCTCCGCTGCTGCAAGGAACACACGCAGGGATGAGAGTTCGATCATTTTTTTCTCCGTCTCTTCCGATAAGTAGCGGTGATGAGTTTGCTTGTTAATCATAAGTTCCTCTCAACTTCCCGGCTAGTGCCTATTGTCAATGACTCAAGGCTTCTGAATGGGTGGTTTGCCCCAAAAATACTGCCCGCGGCGGTTTCTCCTCGCGGGCAGTATTATCGTTATCGTCAGCTGCGGTTGATTAAGCCGGAACCGACACCATTAGTAGGCTATTTTGTCACAGGCAGTTCCGCCGCGATCCAGCCATTCATACCGCCATTCAGGTTGCGGACGTTGGAATAACCCAGGAATTGCAGGTACATCTGGGTCATGGCGCCGCGATGACCGGAGGCGCAGATCACCATGATGGGGGCAGCCTTGTCGGCGGGGAGTTGGGCAAGATTGGCAGGTACGTCGTTGACGGGGATGTTGACGGCGCCTTCGATGTATCCGTTGGCGGTCCATTCTTCCACAGTGCGGACGTCGAGCATGAAGGGGACGTTCCCGGCGACCAGTTCGGTATTAAAGTCGGGGGACTTGATCGCGCCAAATCCTTCGGGCAGGTTGCTCAGGTAGTTGTCGAGAGCGGCAAAGGTGGCTTCGTCCACTTCGGGAGCAGTGCCAGCCACCGGCGCGGCGGGAGCGCCCTTTTCCACGGGCAGTTCCGCCTTGATCCATCCATTGAGTCCGCCGTTGAGGTTGACCACATCGGTATATCCAAGCAGGCGAAGAGCCATTACGCCGAGGGAGCCGCGATGACCGGATGCGCAGGTGATGACGATCTTCTC
Source organism: Candidatus Villigracilaceae bacterium (assembly GCA_026645935.1). Taxonomy (GTDB): domain Bacteria; phylum Chloroflexota; class Anaerolineae; order Anaerolineales; family Villigracilaceae; genus Villigracilis. Next base: position 46,945 of record JAPKMP010000002.1, read on the forward strand.
ATCCTTGCCGGGAAGTTTGTCCAGATTCTTGAGCAGGTCGCGAATCGGGATGTTGATGGAACCGGCGATGAACCCATTGGCTTCAAGTTCAGAGGGTTCGCGAACATCCACGATGAAGGGCGGGGTTCCGGCAAGAAGTTCGTTGAGTTTGTCGGATTTGATGCTGTAATATCCGGCATCGGTAGGTAGGTTGGTGATGAAGGAAGCCATCTCACTGACGAGACCCGCCACCGGCAAGCCGGCGGCTTTCCATCCGTTGAGGCCGCCGCCAAGGTTGACGACATCGGTGTATCCCATCAAACGCAATGCCATGGTGACCATGCTGCCGCGATGACCGGAAGCGCAGAGGATGACGATGCGGGTGTCTTTATCCGCGGGAATCTGATCCAAGTTCGAGAAGAACTCACTGAACGGCAGATTGATGGAGCCTTCGATGTAACCGTCTTTGTCCCATTCGGCTTTGCTGCGGACGTCGACAACGAAGGGCAGGTCGGAACCGGTCAGTTCTTCCGCCAGCTTGTCTGATTTGACGGAATAGAATCCTTCAGGCATGTTGACGAAATACTCATTGAGCAACTTATACAGAGCCTGGTTTTCGATGATGGCCGTGCTGACGGATGCAGGCGCTTCGGGGACGGATCCGGTAACAAGGGGCAGTTCGGCTTTTTTCCAGGCATTGTTACCGCCGCCGAGGTTGCGTACATCGGTATACCCCAGGAGTCTGAGCGCAGCCATGACCATGCCGCCGCGATGGCCGGAGGCGCAAGTGACGACAATGGGCTGATCGAGATCGGGGAGTTTATCTAGGTTGTTCAGAACGTCGCGCACCGGGATGTTGACCGCCCCCTCGATGTAGCCGTCCGCCTCCACTTCGGAGGGTTCGCGGACGTCGAGGATGAAGATCTCCTTTTCGGCAAGCTCTGTATTCAACGCGGAAGCAGATATGGAGCCGTAGCCTTTATCAGAGGGGAGGTTGGCGGCAAGTTCGGTGAACATCGCCAACACATCCGGCGCCGTTTCAACAACGGGCGCCTCGGTGACGACCGCCACTTCCTCCGTCGGTTCAACGACCGGTTCAGCGGCTGGGGCGCCGCACGCGCCGAGCATCAAGCTCAGCACGAGAAGCAGGGCAAAAAACAGTTGGAATTTCTTCGACATTTTTTCTTCTCCTTTTGAAGATTCTTTTTTGACAAGCGCATATCATCCGCTTGTAGTCTCAATAACAGTGGTCAATCCTCCGGCAGGATCTTCACATCGATGTAACCGAGGAAGTTCAGGTACATCTTGGCGATCGCGCCGCAATGGCCCCTCCCGCAGATGATCACGATGGGGGAGGATGGATCAGCAGGAAGGCTTTTCAGATTATTGGGAATTTCATTTACCGGCATATAAATCGCGCCTTCGAATGCGCCGCCAACGGGGATATTCGATTCGTCGCGGACATCCAAAATCAAGGGTGCTTCGCCGCTTTCTATCATTGCCTGTAATTCACCTGTCGTAAGGGTGGACACATCTTCCGACATGGCGGTCAGATAGTCGTCGAGGAGGGTGAGGCGGGTTTCATCCACTTCCGGCTCGGGAGTCAGGATTCTTGCAGGGGTGGGAAGTCCCGGTTCAAGCGAATATCCGGCCTTTATCCAACTCCCGATCCCGCCATCCAGGTTGAGCACGTTTGTGTACCCCAGCGACCGCAGGGCAATCGCTCCCATCGCCCCGCTGTAGCATGGTTCGCAATAGACCACGATTCTTTGATCCCTGGCGGGTAGTTTGTCAAGATTATCGAGGAGGTCTGGGATCGGAATGTTCACCGCACCTTTGATATGGCCGGTGGATGCAACTTCATCCGGCTTGCGGACATCGAGGAGATAAACCGGCGCTTCTGCGCGGGCGGCTTCGAGGTTTTCGGCGGTGATGCTGTAATACCCCTGTTCGGAGGGAAGGTCTATGATGAACTGACTCAGTACGGCCTCCCAATCTTCCAACCCGGTCACTTCATTGCCTTCCGCTCTCCATTCATTCAACCCTCCCGACAAATTGAATGCACTGGAGTAACCCAAAAGGCGCAGGGTCATTGTGACGATTGAGCTGCGGTGGCCGGAAGCGCCATAGACGACAATTCGTACGTCTTTTTCAGAGGGTAGTTGATCGAGCTTCCGAAGGAATTCGGGAAAGGGAATGGAGACAGATCCATCAATGAATCCATTTGCTTCCCGTTCCGCCTCCATTCGGACATCCAGGAGGAAAATTGAACCGTTTATTAATTCAGAAGCAAGCGCCTTTGGTTCAATGGCAAGATAATCTTCCGGCAGGTTCGATAGAAAATCATCGAGTGCGTTGAAGAGATCCCGATCCACGATGGTTGGAGCGCTGATGACCTCGGGCGCCTCGGGCATGCCGCCCGTGATGATCGGAAGTTTTGCGTCTTCCTGAGCAGTGCGGCAATCTCCCATATTACGGACGTTGACATAGCCCAACATCTTGAGAGCCATCAACGCAAACCCGCCTCGATGTTCGGAGCCGCAATAAATCACGATTCGATCCTCGGGATCGGGCAGTTTATCCAGGTTTTTCAACAGGGTTCGGAGTGGGATGTTAACGGCTCCATCCAGATAGCCGTCACTTTTAAGTTCAGCTTGTTCGCGTACATCGAGCAAAAAGGGCGGATTGCCCGCCGCCAATTCCTTGCTCAAGCTTGGCGCGCTGACCAACCCAAAATTCGAGTTGGCTGGGATCGATTTCCAGAAATCGACAAGCAGGGGTGGAAAATCCGTGGTGACAACTGAAATTTCGACTGGGTTGGAAATTTCTATGCCAGGGGTCTCGGTTGGGAGAAATCCCTCGTCAACGGATGACGAAGCGCACGCTCCCAGCAGAATGCTGAGGATCAGAGGGAGGGAAAAGGTGATGTGAAGTGAACTTTTCATTTCCCAAGCCATTTATGGGACAGCCGTCGGCTCAACGACCTGAGGCGGCACCTGGTCCACGATCACGCTTTGGTTCGCCTGCAATTCGTCGGGATAAACTTTGTCGGCGGTAAGAAAGATCGCAGCATTCCCGTGGCAGGCATTGCAGGAGGAATTCTGCGGCGTTTCCAATTGAATATTATGAGGTGTGGAATAGACCCATGTATTCTTCATATCGAAAGCCGGAAGGAGATTCTCGCCGTAAAAATTGTAGGCGTGCTCTGCGGCAGGGACATGCCGCAATACGACATATTCATACGGACGGTGATAGTTGGGGTCCGGATTTTTACCGATGAAGAAGGATAGATAATCGCGCTCTGTCTGATAGAACGGATTCCCTGTTTTCTCACTCACCGCCACATGACAACCGTCGCAGCTTGTGTAAGAAACCGAATGACAGACCTGGCACGCCAACTTATCCTTGTGGATGAGATGATTCTGGTTCGTATCGTTCCATGCGCCCATCTGGGCGTGACAGGATTCGCAGGAAGGTGTTTGCCCGCCGGCATAACGGTGGTTTTTCTGTATTTTTTCGATGCCTTCCGCCTCCGTATGGCATTGTGTACACGTCGCTCCCGGGTTGTGCATATCGGCGCCGCTATGGCAGCTTACACAGTTCATCCGCTCGAGTCGAAAATGCGCGTCCCCTGGGAGCCCTTCGTGTTTTCCCAGGTATTCATTGCCAACGCGGCTTCCGTGACAGGCGGTGCAATTTTGCGACATGGACGGGGTCTTCATGACGACATGTCCCTCGACGAAACCGCCTCCCACCTGATCGGGCTGACTGATATGGCAGTCACCGCAGCTTGCGTGGCAGCTCGCACAATGATTGCCGAACATCCTGTGCATGGCTTCCTGATCGGGCGATGCGTACATGGATTCGATCTCTGCCAGGTGGTTGACCCGTGAAAGTTTTTCCTTGATCACGTCCTCTTTCACGATCACTGTTCCTTCCTCCGTGTTGGGCGGGAAAAAATGACAATCCTGGCAGTCGGTATGACAGGAACCACAGTGCGTATTGAATGTCGCCATCAGGGTTGTGACCCGTGCCGCATCGTATTCCGGTTTGGATGCGCCCCGCGCCTCAAGGATTGTCCAGTATCCGTCTAATGTTGCATGCAGGCCCGAGCCCGTCATCGCCGTCTCATAATGGCAGTCATCACAAATTTTGGTCGGGGCTGAACTCGGGTCTTCTATCAACCCGATATGTGCTGTTTCTTTATCGCTCGACGTATTATCACCGCCATGGCAGCGCGTGCAGGCGAGTTCACCGTGCGGATCGGCGGGAAAATTTTCCGTATCGACGAGCACTTTCTCCCATGGCTCCAACGGAGCCACCTCGCCCCCTCAGCCAGCTCCCGATGATTCCTTTTCGACCACCTCTTCCGGTTTGGCGGTATCGATCAATCTCTGTTTGTCAGTATGACAATTCCTGCATTCATTAAGGAAGACACCTTCGACAATGGGGGTGGAATCAGTGGATGGATCCTCCGCGCCGGGGGTTTCTGTGACTTGAGGTACGTCCGTACTTTTGCACGAGGTCAATAGGATGACCAAAATCAACAGGATGATCGGGATTCGATTTTTCAAATCAGCCTCTATTTGTGTATATTTTCACAAATAATTTTATTTCATCCCCTTATGGCTGCAAGTGATTTATATAACCTCCGCTTATCAGATTTGCTTATGGATTTTGATAACTCCCCCCATTCAGCCGATTCGGAAAGACCAAAATTGCCCGACAAATATTTATTGCTCAAGCTGCCGGGAGCATTATTTTGTAAGTTGATCATGGAAAAACTGATGTAAGTAAAAAAATCCCGCGAGAGGTGCCCACGGGATGATTCTTCCGCGCCTGTTTTAATTGCTACTGGCTGATATCGTTCACGTAATCGACCGCACTGGAGCAGACGCCGACAAGATGCGGCGAGACGGTCTCCCATGTGAGCGGGAGGCCATTCGCAGCAAAACCGCCGCTGATCCCTTCGGCGAGACATCCCCCGCCTGCGTTGTAATTGACGAGGGTGAACTTCCACAAGTCTTCGTACGAAGCGGCGCTTTCAGGTCTTGTGAGTGTGTAGTTGTAAACAACCTGCCCGGCTTGTTCGCAATTGGCGATGAGGGTGTGGGCGAAAACGCCGATGGAAAAATCCGCCTGTGAAAGGTCGAGCCCCAATGGACATTCTTCACAACTTGCATTGACGCTTCCCACCAGCGCGCGCCTCAACTCCGCCTGAAGTTCTTCATCCAAATTGGCATAGCCCAAGCCGCAGGTTTCAGAGTCCATCACCAGCGGACAGAATTGATTGTAGAAGGAACCATTCCAGAAAAGGGTCGTATCCGCGCCGTTCTCGGTGAGTTGACCGAGACCGATGTCGGCGGCGCCTTGAAATATGCCGGGCCAGAACTGGCTCTCGCGGGCGAAAAGATTCTTGAGCAAATAAGCGGGGACGCTTGTTTCCTTTGATGTGTCGAGGATCAAGCCGTCGAATTGATTCTGCCATTGGCGCACCGCGTCGCGCGATTTCTCCAACCCGCATTGGTTGACGACATTGCCGGGTGCAAGCCCGCCATCCGGGCAGGAGCGGGCATCCACCACGCCTTGCAGGATAAGATTCGCTGCGAGATAAGTGTACGGGATGTCACTGCTCAGATCTTCGCTTTCAGTGGGAGTGCTCAGCCATTCAGGCGCACCGCCGACGGGAGGGAAGACGCCCCAGGTCTCGGAACATGTCGCGCTGACGCCTCCCTGCCATTGCGATGAGAGGACGTCCACATACCAATAGAGTTGATCGGGGTCGCCTTCGTCCACCTGCTTGACGCGGATTTGCGCCTCATACACGAGACTGGAGTCGCCGTAGGTCGAATACGCCCAAAAGGTCACTTCTGCGCCTTCGTCGTCCGTTTCGGGGATGCGGAATTTGCATATGCCGGTATCCTCGCAGAATAAGGATTGTCCGTTGTACGTGCCCTCTATTCGGTTGATCGATTCGTTGGGAAGGGGCTCCTGCCCGGTAATGACGAGGGTGGGTTGGGTCTCACAAATATTTGTCCCCGTGCTGAAGACAGGTTCACAATCTTCAAGCGAGATCCATGCGCTGGCGGCAGGCAATTGCATGGCGATCTCCTTTTCCCTTGGTTCCGTGTCGATCAATAAAGCGTAGTAACCGTCGCAATTGCTCACATTGTTGAGATTGCACATCGGCTGGGACATCCACTCGCGATAGATGATCGTGCCGCAATCGCGATAGACCTCGTCCGGCGTCGGCATCCCGTCGTGTTCGATGACGATCTTGCAGACGGAGGTCCTGTCCTTCCATTTGAGCAGTTCCCACTGGTAGGAGGTGTATTCGACGGCGATGATTGAGAACCGATCGGGACCGGGTGGGGGATTGGAACCAGAATCAGGCGCGGGGTTGGAGCCGGAGGCGGGCAGGGATCCAGAACTGACCGCCATGTTCAGAACAGCGATCAAAATCAAAAGGATCCAGCTAGCCCTCTGGCTCTTCTTCATAAAAAACGGAGCTCGTCTTGATTATATAACGAACTCCGTGGGTTGGGGAAATTTGCCAGAATTGTTGAATGGCAAATTCGTTATTTTTTTTCCGTGTCCAGCGCCTCGTAGGTCTCGAGGTCGCGCTTGAGGTTGCGGCTGCGGACGTACATGCTCAGCAGGTAAACGCCCATGACCACGAACGATACAATGAAGCCTGCGATCATGTAGTTATCGGTATTGGGAATGGAATCCATTGGATGCTCCTGTTACATCGAAACTTTAAGTTTGAGATGTTCGACCTTCTCCTCCAACGCACCGATGCGGATGCGGTGCCACATCAGGTCGATGAAGATGATGGTAAAGGCGCCGAGGGCGATGAACATGGCTGTCAGCATGTTCGGAGTCATATCGAAACCGCCTTGCGCCGCCGCACTGGCATTGCCGATGACAACCGGGTGAATGGTGCGGAAGAGGCGGATGACCATGAAGGTGATCGGCGCGCTGATTCCGCCCAGCAATGTATACACCGCTCCGAACCGCGCGCGTTTCTCGGGGTCTTCGATTCCGGCGCGGAGCATGAAGTAGGCGATGTAGATCAGTTCGGTCACGGCGGCGGTGGTAAGGCGCGGGTCCCACGTCCACCAGGTGTTCCAGGCGGGGCGCGCCCAGATCGAGCCGAGCACGATGGTGATAAAGAAGAACATGGTGCTCACTTCCACGGCGGCGAGCTCGAAGCGATCCCATTTCATATCTTTGGTGACCAGGTAGAGAATGCCCGAGACCGCCGCGAGGACGAAACCGACCAGGGCAACCCAGGCTGTGCCGACGTGGAAATAAAACACGCGCTGGACGTTTCCCATCACGGCTTCGGTGGGGGCGTAGACCAGGGCGAAGTAGGTCGCGACGCCAAGCCCGATGATCGATAAAACATCGAGGATGGTTAGAAAGATTGGTTTTTGTTGCATGGATAAACTCCTTTTGAGGATTTGCGATTTCAGGATTAGATTGAAGAACTCCGGCTCTTTCTGGATGTCGAGCTGAATCAGCCCATCAATCTCATCCTATCTGAAGGTTGGTTTCGCAGGCCGGGCTTTCAGCCTGATATTGTCTTTCGCATCTTTCGGCGTTAGAGAACGCCAACTATTCTTCGACCACAAAATCGAAGACCATATAAGACACGGCAAGGAAGACCACGTCGTACACGATCAGGAGGTTGAGCGGCGTAAGGATCTCTTCGAGCGGAAGCCCGGCGACAATCCCGCCGCTGGCTTTGACGGACGCCAGCAGCACGGGCACCGCCACAGGGAATAACAAAATGGGAAGCAACACATCGCGTGTGCGCGTCTGCACCGACATGGCGGAGAGCAGAGTCCCGACCGCGATGTAACCGATGGAGCCGAGCAGCAATACGCCGATGAATTCCCACTGGAAGATCCGCGTTTCGTTGTAAAGCATTGCATACAAAGGCACGACGATCGCCTCGACCAAAAGCATGAACGCCAGGTTGCTGACGGCTTTGCCGAAAAAGATCGCGGACCTATCCACCGGCGCGAGCAGGAGACCGTCCATACAGCCGCGGTCCTTTTCCACAGCCATGGAACGGTTCAAGCCGAGAGTCCCGGCAAAGGCGAATGTCGTCCACAACACTCCAGCCGTTACAGATTGCCGCACTTTCACATCCAGTTCCAGCGCAAAGTTGAAGATGAGAATAACCAACATTGAAAAGACCAGCATGGCGGAAAGCAACTCGCGGGAACGGAATTCAGCAGCGAGGTCTTTGCGCGCGATGGCGAAAACGGCTTTGAGGAAGGATGGAGAGGGTTGGGTCATGATCAGGCTTCCAACGCTTTCCTGTAAAAATCGAGCAGGTTGGAATTCTTGAAATCATCGCGCGTGCCAGAGGCGGCGATGACTCCTCGGGAGAGAACGTCGAACCGTGTGGCGAGGTCTTCGGCGCGGGCGAGGTCGTGAGAGGTCATGACGACGGTGCGCCCCTTCGCGGCGACGGAGCGCAGGACTTCATCGAGCATTTCCGATGCGTCCTGATCCAAACCGGTATAAGGCTCGTCGAAAAGGACAACTTCCGGGTCGTGGAGAACCGCCCTGCCGATGGCGAGTCGTTGCTGCATGCCGCGCGAAAAAGTGCGGACGAGATCGCGTCGGCGTGGTTCCAAGCCGACCATGTTAAGGACATCCGTGACGCGTGAAGCGTGATGCGTGATGCCGTACATGCGGGCGTAGAACTGCAGATTTTCCTCCGCGGTCAGGTCGGGATACAAAAGAGGAAGATGCGAAACCACTCCCAGCCTCGCGCGGACATTGGCAGATTCGTTCGGGAGGGAATATCCAGCCACCTTGACGCTTCCCAATGATGGGCGGGAAAGAGAGGCGAGAATCCTCAGGAAGGTGGTCTTGCCCGCGCCGTTTGGCCCGAGCAATGCCACGAATTCCCCCGGCTGGACATTAAAGTCCACCCCTTTGAGGATGGTCTTCAACCCAAAACGTTTGACGAGTTTTTTGACTTCGATCATTCAAGATCGTAATTAGTAATTGGTAATTACCAATTACTAATTGCCCTTCCTCTTTAGCACGCCCGTCAATTCTGCTCGGCGTTTTTTGTAGGCTTCGTCCGATATCTTCCCGGTGCGATGCAGGTCGTCGAGGGCGATGACTGCGTCCATAATGGACTCGGTATCTTCATAAGGTTCATCTTTCTCGTCATCCCCTTCCACATCGTCGTTTATTTTATTGCGGTCGCGCAGAAACATAAAGAGGCCGGCGAGGATGAGCGTCACGCCCAGGGCGCCGACGCCGATCAGAACAGTCTGGTTTTGGGTGATATCCGGCGACTCGGCAACATTTTGCGGTGCGCCTGTGAGCGTGAATTCAAAGGAGGAATCCTTATCGATGCCGGGAGATGTGTATATATGGAAGTTCGCGCCCTGCATGGACTGAATTCCGCCATCGATGAAGGAGGCGCCTTTTGCCTCCACTCCTTCTGGCAGGAAAAGCGTGATCGAGCCGATGGGAAGCAGCGCGGTTTGAATGATCTTGGTTTCCTTCGATTTTGGAATTGTGGCGAAGGCGATCAACCCATATGGCTCTTCGCTGGGCGGCATGGCAAAACCGTCTTCGGTTGGGACGAAGGGTGCGCTGTTATCTGTGGTCTCGAAGCCGAGCCCGGTTGCGCCTTCAGGGAAGGAGATGAACGGGATATTCTGCGTGTCCGCCATTTTTATGAGGACGGTTTCTTCGCCTTCGTTCGTAATGAAATACACCGCAAAGATCTGCGCATCCTGCCCGGCAAGGTCGAAGAAGATCTGCAATTCCCTCACCTGCAAGGCGGATGTATCGTCTGTGGTTGGGAAAATGACAATGGGCTCAATCACGAGTTCGGAGGCTCCTGCGGGCACAACAGCAAACTCCGATTGATAATTCATGCCATTCACGTCCACTTCGGTGAGATAGATCTGGCTTTCGACGATCTCGACCTCAAAGACATAACTGCCGTCGGGGTTTACGTCGCCTTGTTGATTCAAAATCTCGGTGGGTCCGGCGCTGGGGTCTGTGCCGTGATCATATCCATGCAGTGTGACCTTCAAACCGGAGGGGAGGTCTTCGCCAGTGCGGTTCTCGATCTGGCCGCGGATGATGCTGACGGCCGCCTCTTCCGTGATTTGTGCCTGAGGCGTGCCTTCGACGGCTGTGCCTTCCGCTGACGGAGTCGCGGCCTCGGCGTTGACCTGGGTCTCGGTCGCTGAAACAGCCACCGGCGCGGGAGGAAGCGCGAACGTCAACGTGCGGATATATGCTGCGACTGCGTACGCTTCATCTTCACCGAGTCCGCTCCCAAAGGCGGGGAAGTTCCCGCTCCCTTCGCGCATCATTCTTACCAGGTCGTCTTCAGACAACGCCGACATCATTTGAAGGTTGGTGAAGGCTTCGCTGCAGTCACCGCAGTTTTTCTCGAAGAGAGTTTTGCCGAGTTCGATCTGTTCGTTCGTGCTATGAAGAGTGAGGGCATACGCCACCACATCCCAACGCTCCTGGTCGGTGAGACTCATGAACGGCGGCATGAATCGCTCAAGGTTGCCTTGTGTGACCGTGGCATACCATTTTGCGGGAGACGCGTCGCGCGCAAATTCGGGCAGGCCGATCGGAATGACTGAAACGGGCAGGTCCGCGCTCTGCGGTCCGTCGCCCAGGCCTTTTTCGCCGTGGCATGCCGCGCATTTTTCTGTAAAGATGGCTTTGCCGTTTTCGATGTCCGGCGCCTGCTCGGGGTAGAGCGGACCGAGCGTGGGAACCGGCGTCGGCGGAATGTAATTGGGCGGAGGCGTGACATCCGCCGCGAGCGTGACGTTGCATGCGGCGAGCAGGAGGGTTCCAATTGCTAAAAGGACGATGTGGCGTAAATTCATGAATTCCTCGGTGGGTGTGATGCGTGAAGAGTGATCCGTGAATCGCGCTTCACGTTTCACTTGTTACTTCAAAGACTTTCCGCAAGACGGGCAAAAGTTATCGGTGGTAAGCACGGGCTTGCCGCATGAAGGACAGAAACCGGCTGATTTACTTTTATGTTGTTTGCGCCGCGCTGCGATCATGGCTTCGATGTCTTCGTCGTTCACCTCAACCCCGGCGGAGGAAGAGTCGGCGCGCCCGGCTGCAGCGGCTTTTTCGATGCGGTCTTCGGCATTCTTCGCAGACGAAAGGATCGGTTCGAGTTCGTCGAGCTTGCGAAGGATCTCGGAACCTTTCTTCAACAATTCGGCGCGCTGCTCGGGGTAATCCTCTTCGGGGATCTTGCCGAGTTTGAAATCGAAATCGAGTTCCTGCAGCGAGTTGATGACGCGGTCGCGCTCGGCTTTCAAAGCCGAGATCTCGTGCATTTCATTCGTCGAGAGTTTGCGCGCGCGGATCATGAAGGGCGCGTAGAGGTACATGCCGGCGATCACGAGGACCGCCAGGATAAGGAAAATTGAACCCAGTTCCATTCGCTGCTCCCCTATTCCGCGTTTGCGATGAAAGCCTGGATTTCCGCCAGCGAGGCGAAGGGACCGATCTTGATCTGCCGCAGGACGCCTTCACGGTCGATCAAATAGGTTTCCGGCACACCCATCTGGCGGTTCAGAATGCTCGAAATGTTCGATTGCAGGTCCGGCGCGTTGGGGAAGGTGATGGCGAATTTTTTCAGATAACCGAAAGCGCCTTCGGGCGTATCCACATAATCCACGCCGATGAAGACCACATCGCCGCGGTCTTTATACAATTGCCAGGCTTCTTCGAGTTCGGGCGCTTCCTGTTCGCAGGGTTTGCACCAGGATGCCCAAATATTGATGAGGACGACTTTTCCGCGCAGGTCGGAAAGTTTCATTTCAGGCGTGCCGTTGTATTCATAGCCTTCGAAATAAACGAGGTCGAAATCCGGCACAGGCTTGCCGATCTCCGCCATGGGATTACTGGCGCGGTTCAACCCGAATCCCACCAGCGCAAGCAGGCCCGCAAGGAACACCCAAATGGTGATCTGCGCCCACATCGGCACGCTTCGTTTTGTCGGGGTCGATGACTCTGTCATTGCATTCTCCGTAAGAGACGTGACGGGTTTCTGAAAACCTGTTACGTCTGGATTATTTTCTTTTTTTCAATTCTTCTTCCATCCGCTTTATGTATTCATCATCAACAGAGGATGGCTCCGCCTCTCTGCCCGAGCCTGAAGCGGATGCTGCAACTTTGGGTTTTGTCCACGCTCGAAACGCGTTGAAGAGTACGGCTGCTCCGATTAATAACAAAACCGGCGGGACGACGTAAACAAGCCAGTTGAATCCCGTGCGCGGCGGTTCGGAAAGCACGCGCGCACCGTAGTTGTTCACGAAATATTGTTTGATCTCTTCCTCGGTCCTGCCCTCCGCCAGCTGCTGGCGGATCAATTCGCGCCACTGGCGGCATGCTTCGGTCGGGCAGACATCCAGCGGCGTGTTCTCGCACACCGGGCAATACAACTGCTTGGCGATCGCGTTGACCTCATCGTCGGTGGGGGTGGGTTCCTGGGCAAGGGCGGTCTGGTAAAACAAACCAGTTGCCACGAGAACAAACGCAAGCGCGAGAAACCCATAATTGGTAATTCGCAATTTGTAATTGTTCATTTCATCGATCTCCGATTACCAATTGTCTTAATCCGCCGCGCTTGTCTGTCGATTGACAACACCCACCTTGCGCCGGATGGGTTCGTCGGCCGGATCTTTATCGGGCCAGGCGGCGAAGATGAGACCGAGCAGGAAGGTGAGACTGCCGATCCACAGCCAGTTCACCAGCGGGTTGACGTAAATCTTGAACGTCGCGCCCTGACTGGAAACAGGCTGCCAGTCCACAAGGAGGATATACAGGTCATCTCGCAGCGTGGCGTGTTGACCCGGGATGGTCATATTCTGTTGCGAGTCGTAGTAATAGTCGATGCGCGGGAAGAGCTGGCCAATGAAGACTCCGTTCTCGTAAATATCCACGACGGAGCGGGTGTAGTTCACGCCTGCACCAAAGTCATCCCATGAGGCGAGTTCGCGGTATTCCACGCGGTATTCGCCCAGTTCCAGGGATTCGCCCGCGGCGATCGTTCCTTGCGTTTCCTTCTGGAAGATCTCGATTCCCAGAATGCCGATCGCCATCAGCGCCATGCTGATGTGGATGATGTATCCTCCGTAACGGCGGCGGTTGCGTCCCATCAGGCGGCCGAGGGAGGTGAAAAAGTTTTCGTTTTGGGCTTTCATCCTTGCGTTTGCACCGCGCCAGAATTCATGCACCGTTGCGGACAGCACAAAAGCGATGAGGAAGAATCCGATCAGGGCGTAGACGTTTTTTGTATAGGTGAAAACCAGCACAACGGTCAAAATGGAAGCGAGGAGGGCGGACTTCCACAAAGCGCGGCCGAGAGTCTGCACGGTGGAATGTCCCCACGCCGAAAGAGGCGCGATCGCCATCAAGAAAAGCAGGCCGGCAAACAATGGACCCGTCGCGCGTTCATAGTAGGGGGGACCAACAGTGATTTTCGTTCCGGTGAAAAGTTCCGATGCCAGCGGCGAGATCACGCCCCAAAAGCAGACGACAAGGATGCCCATGAAGAGCAGGTTATTGAAAAGGAACAACGCCTCGCGCGAAAGCATGGATTTCATTTCCGTTTCGCTTTTCAATTCGGGCCAGCGTTTGATCAGCAAAGCCACGGAGGAAATGAGCGTCAGCGAGACGAATGCCATGAACATCGGACCGATCGGGCTGTTCGCGAACGCATGCACCGATGAAAGAACGCCTGAGCGCGTCAGGAATGTTCCAAATACGACCAGCGAATAGGTCAGGATGACGAGGATCATGTTCCAGTGTTTGAGCAGGCCGCGTTTTTCCTGGATCATGACGGAATGCAGGAACGCGGTCCCCGTCAACCACGGCATGAATGCTGCGATCTCGACCGGGTCCCAGCCCCAATAACCGCCCCAGCCCAGCACATCGTATGCCCAGCGCCCGCCAAGGACGAGTCCCATCGAGAGGAAGAGCCACGCCCACAACGTCCAGCGGCGCGTGATGCGGATCCAGCGGTCATCGGTGCGGCCCGTGATGAGCGCGGCCATCGCAAAGGCGTAGGGGATGACGAAAGAGACAAAGCCGAGATAAAGCATGGGCGGATGAATGACCATGCCCGGGTGGCGCAGAAGCGGATTCAATCCCTGACCGTCTTGCGGGGTGAACACGGTCGCACTGGCGGATGGAGCAAACAAACTTGGAACGACCTGCCCGCCGACATCCCAGAAACGCGTGAACGGATTTTCGTAGAAGACCACCATGCCGACAAAAAATGCAAGTGTGATGGAGGAAACCACGATCACCCACGGCAGGAATTCAAGGTCGCGGTCCCATTTGCGGATGGTGACTGCGGAAGTGAACATCGCCAGCAGCCATGCCCAGAACAAAAGCGAACCCGCCTGTCCGCCCCACCAGGCGGTCACTTTTAGGTATGTGGGCATGCTTTGGCTGGTCACTTCGTACACGAATGAAACCTCGAAGTGATTGTTCACCAGCAGGTAGATCAAAACCGCTGCCGAAATCGAAATGAGTGGAAAAGTGAGCAATTGGGCGCGTCGCGCGCTCTCCACGAGGGAGGCGGATCCGTTGCGGACTCCGTACCAGGCGGCGAACCCGCTGTACACCGTGACGATAAAACTTACCAATAAAACGCCGTATCCAAATTCTGGGAGCATAATGTTTTCCTAATATTTCCCCTCACCCCTGGGGATGGAATGAGGGAAGGAATGAAACAAAACCTGATGGATACAACACCCATCAGGTCAATTGGTTAATTCGATGCCGACTGATCCGGCACAGCCTCTTCGTATTTTGTCGGGCACTTGAGCAGCAACTCCTCGGCATGGAAAACGCCGTCTTCGCCGAGTTTGCCGGTCATGATCGCCTGCGCTTCGTTGCGGAGCAGGTCGGGCATGACGCCTTCATAAACGACCTTGATGCGCGCGCGGCTTGGGTCGCTGACGGCTTCATGAAGGACGACCGCCAGACCGCCCTGCGCCTCGATCTCGGCGTTATCGCCGGGCACATGCGCAATTTCGAACGTCAGGGTCAAAGTGCTCGCGTCATACTGGATCGTATCGCCCAGCACCGCCCCGGAGAGACGCAGACTCTTGTTCAAGGCCGCCGGACCCTCCGCTTTCAACTCGTCCACGGTCATGAAATACTCCGCGCTGGCCTGGGTGGACGAAGCGATGAGATATACGACAGCCGCCAGAATGAGCACACCGCCGATGATGAATTTGTTTTTCTGCATGAATGCCTCCAAAGGGAGTAATCTCTAATTTGAACAAACTGTGTCCATTTTTACATGATGAGATTAATCCGCCCTGAGTATGACGGCGGAAGGATGTCACCTATTCGGCGTGACTTTATCCCAATTTGCGCAGTGACGATTTTCGAACAATACTCCAGCATGGATTCCATTGGGAGAGCCGGGCGCGGATGATTTTGATGGTATATTGTTCAAAACGAATGGAGGAAAAGGATGCCCCATAAACTCATCCTGTTACTGATACTGACTTTGACCCTTATAACCCCGACCTACGCCCAAGCCGCGCCTCACACCGGCGTTGAAGCGGATTCAGCGGAATTGGATTTTCCCAACGCTGTGACCTTTTCCGCCGTCATAAAATCGAACGCTGATATCGTTTCCGTCACTCTTGAATACGGAAATGAACAGCTTACCTGCGGCGAGGTCATCGCCAAAGCCTTCCCAGACTTCCAACCCGGAAAATCTGCAGACGTCTCCTGGACCTGGGATATGCGCCAGAGCGGTTCACTCCCGCCGGGCACGCAGATCTGGTGGCGCTGGCGATATACCGATTCGTCCGGAGCCGAGTTCGTCAGCGAAACCAAAACCACCACCTGGCTGGACGACACCCACGACTGGCAGACCGTCTCGAAAGACAACGTCCGCATTCATTATTATGGCAATAACCAGGCGTTCGGTCAGACCATGCTCGATGCGGGCCTCGAAGGGTTGCGTCGCAACAAGGAACAGGCAGGCATGACTCCCGACGTTCCGGTGGATATTTATGTATATCCAAACTATGAAGATATGCGCGACGCGATTCTCTACGAGCCGCAATGGACCGGCGGTCTGGCTTACTCGGACTTCAGCATCATCATCATGGGCGTTTCCGGCAACGCGAATTTCGACAAAGGCACCATCATCCACGAGTTGACTCATGTCCTGGTGGGACGGAACGCGTTTACCTGCATCGGCTTCATCCCCACCTGGTTGAATGAAGGCCTCGCCGTCTACAGCGAAGGCGGACCCGACTCGAGCATGCAGGCCCAGCTCGATATCGCCATCCGCGATAATACGTTATTCCCGATCCGCTCATTGGGCGGGAACTTTTCCGAAATTCCCGAAAAAGCATTGCTATCCTATGGGCAATCCTACAGCGTGGTAAAGTACATGCTCGAAACGTACGGGCAGGAGAAGATGAACCAGCTATTGACGGCCTTGAGCGATGCGGAACCTGTCGACGATGCCCTGGTGCGAACTTACGGCGTCGATACCGATGGGCTCGACACGCAGTGGCGCGATTCGCTGGGGCTCCCTGCATTGGTCGTTGTGCAAGCGACCGCCCAACCGACGCCAACCCATGTGCCGACCTTCATTCCCATTGCTGGTATTCCGCAGGCGGTCACTCCCACACCGGGGGCGATTCCCACTTCATCATTCACAAATCCAGATCAACCCGTGCGGACAGGTCCGCCGCTTTCGCTGACGATTGTTTTGATATGTTTCTGCCTTGTCTTCCTTCTGGTCATCGGCGTGATCGCGCTCGGTTTTTTCGTTCGGTCCGGGAACGCCAAAGGAAGAAGGAGTGAATGAGATGAAAAGAATCATTCTTGGTTTTTTCGCGCTTGTTATTATCGGTCCGCTTACTCTCACCGCCAGCGTGCCGAACGCGCTTGCCTTGCAGATCGGCGTGCCTTTGGACCAGGCACTGGTTTATAACGGTGGCGAATCCGCCAATTTGCGTGATTACGACCCCGCTACTACATACAGCGCTGGCGATAAATTGGTCTTTAGCGGGCTGGTTGCGCTCGATCCACGCATGAACATCGTCCCGGACCTGGCTGAAAACTGGGAGGTCACCGGCGGCGGGACGGTTTACACGTTTCATATCCATGAGAACGCCAAATTCCATGACGGTCGTGATGTCACCGCGCAGGATGTGGTCTTTTCGTGGGAAAGGGCTGCGAGTCCCGAACTTCAATCGGATACCGTCCTGACCTATATGGGCGATATCGTCGGTGTGCGTGAGAAATATTTCGGTGAAGCCGAAACCATCAGCGGATTGAAGGTCATAGACGGGAAGACGCTCCAGGTCACGATCGATGCGCCGAAGCCTTACTTCCTCATGAAGTTAACCTTCCCCACTTCCTTCATTGTGGATAAGGATAATGTCTCTGTTGGTGAGGAATGGGTACGAATACCGAATGGGACGGGTCCCTATAAGTTGACCGAATGGAAATCCTACGAATACATCATCTATGAAGCCAATCCGGATTTCTATCTCGGCGCGCCGTCCATTCCATATGTTGTTTATAAACTTTACGCGGGCTCCGATGTGCGTCTTTTCGAAACCGGTGATGTGGATATTGCGGGTGTGGGTCTCTACGATGTGGAACGCATGCTCGACCCGAACGAACCCATGAATGGAAACCTCGTCACCGGCGTGGATCTTTGCACCAATTACGTCGTCTTCGATGCGACAAAACCGCCTTTCGACGATGTGAATGTGCGCAAAGCTTTCAGCATGGCGTTCGACCGCCAGCGCTATATCGATGTTTTGTATCAAGGGCTGGCACTGCCAGCGGTCGGGTTGTATCCACCCGGCATGCCCGGTTTCGACTATGGATTGGAAGGCCTGCCCTTCGATCCTGAACAGGCGCGCGAATTGCTGGCTCAGTCCAGGTATGGCGGTCCCGAAGGGATGCCGGAGATTATCTACACCAACTCTGGCGTCGGCAGTTATATTGGCGGGAACGTCGCCGCACTGGCGGATATGTGGGAGCATTATCTCGGCGTGACGATCCAGGTTGAGAATCTCGATTTCAATTTCTATTACCAGCAGATATTCTCGGGCAATCACGGTCAGATCTTCGATGGCGGTTGGTGCGCCGATTACCCCGACCCCGAAAACTTTGCGGATGTTTTATTCCACAGCGATATGCCGCAGAATCACGGCGGCTACTCGAACCCCGAGTTGGATGCTCTTCTCGAAGCCGCGCGCATCGAACCCGATGTGACCAGGCGCATCGAAATGTACCAGCAAGCCGAACGCATCATCGTGGATGACGCCCCCGTGCTTTTCCTGACCCATTCGCTTTCCTATTTGCTGGTGCAGCCTTACGTAAAAGGTTTTGTTTACACCCCGATATCGATCTCGAATGAAAGATACATGTGGCTGGAGGGGAAATGAGTTTTTCTTCTTTCCTCTTTCTTTGGCATGAATGAAAGAAGAAAGGGGAAAGAATCCTCAGCGGGCTTGGACTGCAAACTCCACCGCCTCGATCCCCCCGCCCACGCTCGATACTTGAAATTCAAAGCGGATCATTCCCCCCGGCTGGATTCCTCCGCCCTCCCAGCGGCGGACTCCAATAACGGTTCCAATCGAATCATACGCCACAGCCGCAACCCACACCTCGGTTGCGGCTTTTGATTCGGCCGGCAAATAAACCTGCCCGGTGACTTTTGCGGTCATTCCGCTCCAATCCATCTCTGCGGATGTGTTCTCAAGTGAGGCGGGTAAATACCCAAGTCCGCTCCCTTGCATGGCGCTCAGCATTTTGATTTGCGGGGTTGAATCGAGTGGCGCGTTCGGAAAGAACGCAAAAACCGGCAAAGAATCATTCGGTTGAATGATATCCAATGGAAGGAACGCGGTCTGGCTTGCAACGGCGTTATTGTTTTCATCCAGGAGGTTTATTCGGGCGGAGACATTCTCGATCATTCCTGGTGTATTGTTTTGAACGAGCGCAAAGCACCACAAGCCCGAATCCGCGGTGGGGTGGCAGGCTGCCTGGGTAACGGGAACAGGCACGGGCGTAAGGAATGAAGCGGCGTTTTGCGTGGAGGAAGGGTCCGGAATGAAAAGAGTCGCGCCGATGGGGAGCGCATTCGGATTCACATCCGGGTTTGCCGCGATCAGATCCGCCTGGGGAATCTTGAATTTTTCGGCGATCCCGCTCAATGTATCGCCTTCTTCGACGGTATACACCTGCAATGTGTTCGTGGGGATGGGTGTATCGAACGGCAAAACGTTCGGCGTGGTTGTGTTGACAGGCGTGAATGTGTGATGGGGTTGAAGCCGGACATCCGCCGTTTGAGAGCCTGCCGGTGCGCACGCAGAGAGAAACAGAAGTAATAATGCGAGTTTTCGCATGTGGTGATTATAATTGAGTCAAAAAGGCGGCAGTCACTTGCGAGTGAACGCCGCTTGAAAATATTTGGAGGCACAATGAATTATCGTCATCTTGGAAGGACAGGGATTCGCGTCAGCGAATTATCGCTGGGTTCGTGGATCACATTCAATCGGCAGGTGGATGTGGACTCGGCGGTGGAAATCATGAAAACTGCGTACGACCTGGGTGTGAATTTTTTCGATAATGCCGAGGTGTACGCCGGGGGCAAATCGGAGGAGGTGATGGGGGCGGCTTTGAAGAAATTGGGATGGCGCAGGGGAAGTTATCTGGTATCCACCAAGTTATTTTGGGGTTTGCATGACGGGGTGAACGAAAAAGACACGTTGAATCGCAAGCGGCTGATCGAAGGGGTCAACGGATCGTTGGGGCGAATGCAGCTTGATTATGTGGATATTCTTTATTGTCACCGTCCGGACAAGACCACGCCCATCGAAGAGACTGTATGGGCGATGCACAATATCATCGAATGGGGCAAAGCCTTGTATTGGGGCACGTCTGAATGGTCTGCGGCGGAGATCATGGAAGCGATCGCGATCGCGGAGAGGCATCACCTGCACAAACCCGTCACCGAGCAGCCTGTATACAATCTGTTCGAGCGCAAACGATTCTCCGGGGAGTATGTGCGGTTTTATCGCGACCACGGATATGGGACGACGACATTCAGCCCGCTGGCGTTGGGCGTATTGAGCGGCAAATATAACCAGGGCATTCCGATGGACAGCCGGGCGGGCGTTCTCAAATCGGATTGGATGACGGAGAGCGCCACCGACAAGGATAAGATCGCAAAGGTCCAGGCGCTCGAACCGCTCGCGAAGGAATTGGATTGCACGCTTTCACAATTGTCCCTGGCATGGTGTTTGAAGAATCCATTCGTCAGTACGGTCATTACCGGCGCGAGCCGCGTCGACCAGGTGCATGAGAATATGAAAGCAGGCTATGTCGCGCCAAAGATCACGCCGGAGATGATGGAACAGATCGATGTGATCTTCGGGGTGAAGAAGGAAGAAGAGGACGATTAATGGAAAAACCTCCGAGGTCTCCCTAGACCTCGGAGGTTTGCTATATCTTCGAAAAATAATTTTCTTCCACGCTTTGCCAGGTCTCTTCCCGCAGATTCATATATTTTGTCAGCAACGGGTGGACGTTGGAAATCTCCTCATAAATCTTTTGCGCCACCCTTCGGATTGAAAAATGAGCGTTTGAGGCGCTTCGCAGTTGACAAAATGCAAAGGCTTCCCGCAGATTGAACTGCGCCAGCACGCGGCGATTGAATCCGTTCGGGACGATGTATTGAGCGACATCGGGATTGAAAGCGTGGAGTTTTTCATACAACGCCGCCGCTGATTCCATCGCCGCCTCATACCTGGACCCGAATCCTGCTTCCGTTATAAGCAGCGGAGTCGTGAACCCAAGCCGTGTGGTCAGCCGCTGCGGCGTCTGCGTCATCATGCGGTGACGTTTGAACTCGGCATAGGCGCCCTGGTCCATGACAAGGTCGAAAGTGTACGAGGAATATTCCGATTCGCGCAGGGGGACGTCGTATTTGCCAAGTTTGCCAAGTAATTTTTCAGCAAGTTCTTCCCGTTCATTTTTCTTCAGCGATTTGACGTAGGCAAGCGCGTCGGCATAGGGGATTTCATCGAAACGGTACAACGCTGCGGCAAGGATCTTCTTTTCGCCGTCTTTGTCATAATCAATTAGCGAGCACCAATCGGATGAACTATTTTCCAATCTCCAATCTCCATTCCCCAATGCCTTAATTGTTTCCATCACATATTCATTCGCATCCGCATACTTCACCAATGTAGGCGTTTCGCCCTTGGCGACTTCCTTCAATGTTTCGCCGATCTGACGCACCTCTTCGAGCGGGTGAGAGAGCATTTTGCGGATCGTATTTTCGATGACGCGCGCGTTGGCGGTCATGCCGACGTTGGCGTTGGCGGCGGCGGGAAGGAGAAAGCGGCAGCGGTCCACGTATTGCGACCGGATGCGGCGGTCGTAGGCGTCGTGGGATTCGTTTTCGCGGCGCGGAGTCCGCTCGACGATGAGAGTCCTGACCGGGTTCAATGATTCAGCATAGGTCGAGAAGAGGAGGCGCGCCGTTTCCGCAAATTCATGCCGCAGGGGGTGTCCATCAAGTTCGGGGGGAATCGTGAAATCATCCGGTCCCCATTTTTGATAGCGTGTGGATTTTTCGGTGTACGAAGCGAGGCGGTTACCTTCTATGGCTTCGATGGCGACACGTGAAACATTTTCAAACGCGATGTGCAGGACGGCGTGTTCGGCAACCGAAGCGTGGCCGTAACCGACGACCCATTTCTCATGGAATTTCGCGGATGATTCATCACTCAACTCCGCGGCAATCTCGCGGAAGGATTCGGGTGAACGCGATGTTTTGGCAAATGCCACGGCAATGGTTTCCGGGCTGAGCGCGCGCGGGGATAGTAGATAAATATCTCGTTTGGGCATGGGTTCTCCAATGTCATTGCGGGCGATAGCGAAGCAATCTCCTTGCAAATCATGATATGAGATTGCCTCGGGCTTTGCCCTCGCAATGACAGTAAGTTTTCATAAAAAAGCGACCAGCCGGTTTGCGCTGATCGCTCTTCGTTCATCCCATTTTTGTCAGCTGCCTGCCGCCGAGCAGGTGAAGGTGGATATGAAAAACGGTCTGCCCGGCTTCGGCGTTTGTGTTGATGACCAGGCGATAACCTCGTTCGCTTAATCCTTCCTGCGCCGCGATCTGTTTTGCGACCATGAAAAGATGGCCGATGGTTCCCTCGTCTTCTGCGCTCAAGGCGTTGACCGAGTCGATATGCCGTTGCGGGACGATCAGGATGTGGGTCGGCGCGGCGGGTTGAATATCGCGAAATGCGTAGGCGTGTTCATCGCGATAGACGCTTGTGCTGGGAATCTCGCCTTTAACGATCTTGCAAAAGATGCAATCAGCCATGGAATATCTCCTTGCGAATCAGGGGGTGGGCATGGGGCCGTATTCTTCTTCGCAAACGACCTCATAAAATCGATACTCGGCGTCCTTGTTGGACAGGGCAACATCTGCTGCGGCTTTGCCGATGGTGCGCACTATATCGATCTCATAGAGCGCCTGGTTTGGAGAATAAACCGGGAGAGTCATCAACGGGTCGTCGATCGGACCTTCCGGGATCAAACCCGGACGTTGCGGATCGGGGGCATCGGCGAGCGGCACCCAATTGTACATGATGGGTCCCCGCGTGTTGGAAGTAAACCCCAGTTTGAAGCGAAGTTGCCGGGCGGCTTCGATGGGGCGCATGCCAAACCCGCCGTTGGGCCAGATGATGGCGGTTGGTGATTTACCGAATTGATTGGCGAATCCCTCCAGCGAGCCCTGCAGTTCGCGTGCGATAACAAGCTTGGAGATATCGTCGGAGAGATATGCGTCCTCCGTAATGCCGCGCGCCTGATGATCGACGAAACCTTCGTATTCCATCGAAAAATTTTCAGCGACCAAAGCGCTGTCAGGTTCGCGTTCGCTGATCCACCCGTTCGTAATGCCCCAGCCCCACATCATGAAATATTCGCGGAAATATTTGTCGTAATAGTCCGCTCCCTGGTTCCCGTCCTGGATCAAAAGGAAGGAACGCGGCGGTATCTCGACGTTGCGTTCCATGAAGGCTTTTAATTGATCCGTATTGATCGCCTCGAATCCCTGCGCCCGGAGTTGGTCCATCAACTCGAAGAATTTGACTACGTTGATGCTGTCCGGCAGATCGCCGGTTCCCGGGTTGATATTCCTGATGAGAATGACCATCACCACCGTTCCCGGCGCGGCATTCAATGGATTCCATTTGCTTCTCAGATAGCGGCAGGTTTCTTCGATATAGTCATGCGGCTTGTCGAGTGGATTCAATAGATTGGTTTGGAACATGCCGGGGAGCGGCGGTACCGTCGGTTCCAGCGGCAGGGACGTGGAGGCCGAACCCTCCGCCGGAGGTCGATTCAGCTGGCAGGATACCAAAATGGAAACGATGGAAAATAATATCGCAAATCGAAGCAGGAGTTGTTTATAGGGTATTCGGACGGATTGCATACGCAGAAGATTGTAAACCAGTTCTTGGACAATGGACCGCGGGCGATAGACCGCCGAAAGGCGCAAAGCCGTAATGGCCTATTGTCCATCGTCCACGGTCGATCAGGGAATTGGTCCGTACGCCGGTGCGCAGACGATGTCGTAGTATTCCAGTTCGACTCCCTTGTTCTGCTCGGCATAGGCGATGGCTTCATCCCCGATGGCGATAACATTGCCTATATTCTCACGCACATTCGCGCTCCAATAGCGGGGGATGGTCATGAGCGGATTCCCGGCAGGGGTTTCAGGGATGGCAAGCGGATTCGAAGCATTGACTGCATCCGCTTGTGGTATCCAGTTGTACATGACCGGTCCGCGCTGGTTGACCGTGAACGCAAGTTTATACCCAAGCGTGGGTCCGATCTCGACAGCCCGCCTCGAAAATCCTCCCCCGGGCCAGATATAGCCGATGGGTGTCTTGTTCATATATTTCTGGATCGAGTTGATCGCGCCCTGCATCTCGCTGATGATGAAATCATCGGCGGAGCCTTCGGAAATGGGGATGTTATGGATGTAACCATGCGATTGATAATCGACCCATCCCTCGGCGGAAAGGGCGGCGTTTTCCGCCCACAGGTCGGTTCGCTCATCGATGCCGATATACCCGTTGACGACGGACCAGCCCCATTGTTCAAAGTAGGGACGCCAGTGGTCATTGAAGTATTCCGCAAAGTGGCGGTCGTCCACGATGAAAAGGACGGAGCGCTGGGGGATTTTGGCGTTGTCGTACATGAAATCCGCCATTTGCTGCATGTTGATCGCGGTAAAACCGGATTCGTGCAGGTCATTCATGATCTGTTTATGCACACTGACGGTCACATCGTTTCCGCTCGCTGCGCCTTTGTTGATGCCGTGGTGCATGATGACCATCACAATGGTTCCAGGCGCGGATTTGGTCGAGTCCCATTTGTTTTTCAAATACTGGCAAGAATCCGTCACATAGGCGCGTGGAATATCGTGCGATTTCAGTAGCGAGGTTTGATAAGTGCCTGGCAATGCAGGCGGAGTGCGGGGAACGGTCGGGGTCGGGACGGGGGTATCTGTAATCTGCGGAGTCGCAGTCGGCGCGCTGAGTTGGGCAAAGGCGGTTTCGAAAGCGGCCGTCAGCGCGATGCTTGGGTCGGTGGTTGGTGCTGAAGGGCCGCACGAAGCGAGAAGTGCGGTCAACAGGCCAAGGGTTAGAATGAAGCGTGATTTCATGCGTCGAATTCTAATCGAAAAAAATGGGATGCCTGCGCAAACAGACATCCCATCGCTAACTATTACTAATTTCTAATTTACTCGTCGCTTTTGCCGGAAGCAAAATCCTCCACTTTCTGTCGGGCGATCTCGTCCTTGAATTGCTTTGGCGGAGTTTTGAAGAAGTAGGAGGACGGCCCGATAATGGGACCGGCGAGTTCACGGTCAAGCGCGATCTTGGCGCAGCGAATGGCGTCGATCATCACGCCAGCGCTATTGGGGCTGTCCCACACTTCAAGTTTGAGTTCGAGGTTGAGCGGCACGTCGCCGAAGGTCGTGCCTTCCATGCGGATGTAGCACCACTTGCGGTCGGTCAGCCAGGGAACATGGTCGCTGGGTCCGACATGCACATTATCCGGATCGAGTTGATAGGGGATCATGCTTGTGACCGCGTTCGTTTTCGAGATTTTCTTGCTTTCAAGCCGTTCGCGCTCCAGCATGTTGAGGAAGTCTGTGTTGCCGCCGAAGTTGAGTTGATAGGTACGGTCGATCTTCACGCCTCGATCGACGAAAAGGCTGGTCAGCACTCGGTGGACGATCGTCGCCCCGACCTGACTCTTTATATCATCACCGAGGATGGGCAGGCCGGCATCTGCAAAACGCTTGCCCCAATATTCGGACGAGGCGATGAAAACGGGAATGCCGTTGACGAAAGCACAGCCTGCTTCGATGATCTGCTCGACGTACCACTTGGTTGCCATCTCCGAACCGACGGGCAGAAAGCTGATGACAACTTCGGTTTTTGTCTCTTTTAGCAAACGCACAATGTCCGCAGTGGAGCCGGGCGCTTTGGAGATGATCTGGCTGAGATATTTGCCCAAGCCGTCGTGGGTCATGCCGCGCACGACTGGCGCATTGAGATGGGGGACATCACAAAATTTGTAGGTGTTGTTCGGTTCTGCGAAAATGGCCTCGGACAAATCCCTGCCGACCTTGGTGGCGTTGATGTCGATTGCCAATGTGAATTCGATATCGCGGATGTGATACTCGCCCAACTGCGGATGCATGATGCCGGGGATGACATCGTCATTTTTTGCGTTTTTATAGTACTGCACCCCTTGTACGAGGGAGGAGGCGCAATTTCCCACCCCGATGATCGCTGTTCGTACTTTTTTCTTTGTTGCCATTTGATATCTCCTCGAGATGAATTGCAAATACCTTGTTGGTGGTCGTGCCCACCGTAATGGATACGACCGTGAAGTATAATCTTACTCAAGATTTTTATGCCATTCGATCAGGAAAAATTCCTTTCCCGCCTCCTTGATGTAACCCGCAGCCTGACCCTCGAAGCGGATCTCGAAACCCGCCTTCGCGCGATCCTATCCGCCGCGGCGGAATTGACCGGCAGTGAGACCGCATCGCTGCTGGAATACGATGAAACCTCGCTCAGTTTTCATTTCAAATATGTGCCCTGGTTCAACCGCGAAGCGGACCAATCGAGCGCGGCGATTCCCTTGAATGGAAGCATTGCAGGTTGGGTTTTTCAGAATCGAGCTTCGCTCATCGTGGAGGATGCCCAAAACGATACGCGTCACTCCAAAAAGGTCGATGAAATTGCAGGCATCGCCATCCGCTCGGCGCTTGGGTCGCCGGTCATCTCGCGCGGCAATCCCATCGGGGCACTCGAAGTTTTCAATAAAAAGGACCGTTACACGGCTGGGGATATGCGCATCGTCGAGACCCTGGCTGATCTGACGGCTGTGGCGATGCAAAACGACCTTCTCGAAAAGGGAATCCTGTCGGCGCAGGAGGAGGCGCGCGAGCTCGACCGACTTAAGAACGAGTTCATTGCGATCACATCGCACGAATTGCGAACGCCATTGGGTCTGATCCTGGGTCACGCCACATTCCTAAAGGAACTGCTTGCGGGCGAGTATGATGAGCAAATGGATTCGATCGTCCGCAACGCGTCGCGATTAAAAGAGATCATCGAAAGCCTGACCAGCGTGGATAATTATCAAACCGGTGTGGCGCTCGTCCGTCCGCGCAAGGTTTCCATTGCGCGTGTCATCGAGGATGTTTGCATGTCCTTCAACGCCATGGCGGAAAAGAAAAACATCAGCCTGAAAAAGGTTCTACAGCCGGGTCACGATCTTTTGGTGGATGTGGATGCGGGCAAGATCGCAATCGTGTTGAGCAATATCCTGAAGAACGCCATCAGCTTTACCGACGACGGCGGCGAGGTCGTTGTGCGCGGGGAACAGCATCCAGACTATGTCAAGGTGTCCGTCAAGGATGACGGCATTGGCATCCCGGCAAAGGACCTGCCGTTTGTGTTCGACCGTTTTTATCAGGTTGAGGATCACCTCACGCGGCGGCATGGCGGAATGGGACTTGGACTTTCGGTTGCCAAGGTCATGGTGGAAATGCATGGCGGCCGTATTTGGGCGGATAGCGAGGAGGGGAAAGGAAGCATCTTTTCGTTCATTTTGCCGATTCAAATTCCGCATCCGCCTCCCGCTGAGTGACCTCATGCTGCCCCTGTCCCATCCCGGGGCAATTTCCACTCTGAAAGTTGTTTAAGTCAGCCCTTGACAAACAAGAATATATGTTCTAGAATGCTATTACAACACGTAACCGAATGGTTACTCATAGGTGAAATATGAGACGAGACGTATTTCAAGCCATCGCAGATCCCAACCGGCGCGCCATACTGGCGCTGCTTTCACAACAAAGGCTGACCTTGAATGGTGTTGCCGAGAATTTTCGCATCAGCCGCCCCGCCGTTTCGCGCCACATCAGGATCTTGAAGGAATGTGGCTTGGTGGTCGTCATTCCGCAGGGACGCGAGCGTTTTGTGGAAGCGCGCTTCGATAAGTTGGGCGAAGTGAGCGATTGGATCGAGCAATATCGTCAGATTTGGGAAGCTAGGTTTAACCGCCTCGATGATTTATTGGAACAGATGAAAAAGGAGAAATGAAATGCCCTCAAAAAATAAAGTGACCGTCACCGCCGAACCCGGTAAACAGGAGTTATTCATCACCCGTGAGTTCGATGCGCCACGTGCGTTGGTCTACAAAGCGCACATCGACCCGAAGTTATACGCGCAATGGCTCGGTCCGCATGGATATGAAATGATCCTTGAATCCTTCGAGCCGGTCAGCGGCGGAAGGTACCGCTACATTCAGAAAGATACACATGGAAATGAATTTGGCTTTCATGGCTGCTTCCATGAAATATCCGAAGAACTGATGATCCAGACTTTTGAGTTCGAGGGACTCCCTGAGCGCGGACATGTCATCCTTGACACGATGCGGTTGGAGGAATTACCGGGCAATCGCACGCGCGTCACGATCCAATCTGTGTATCAATCTGTGGAGGATCGGGACGGCATGGTCAAAGCGGGCATGGAAAAAGGCGTCCGCGAAGGCTATGAAAGGATGGATGACATTCTGGCAGGGATGAAGTAAGAATCTTGCTATCGATAGCTGAGCATTATCGTGCTCTTCTAAATTTATCGGTAAATAAAGGAGAATGAATGAACACTTTAGAATTAAATAAGGCATCACTGACCAGTGCACGTGTGGCAATTGCGGCTTCTGTTGTTGTGCTGTTATTGCTGGCGGGTCTGCATGTATTCAGCCCCGAGTTCGACCCGGCGTGGCGCATGGTCAGTGAATACGCAAACGGACAGTATGCCTGGGTGCTGTCGCTGCTGTTCGTTTCGTGGGGCATCAGTTCATGGGCGTTGGCGTATGTGCTTTGGTCCCAGGTTCAAACGACAGGCGGAAGGATCGGTCTGTGGTTTCTCGTCGCTGCAGGGATCGGCGAAGCGATGGCGGCGGTGTTCGATATCAACCACAGTCTGCACGGACTCTCTGCCATGATCGGAATCCCAAGCCTTTCCATCGCTGCCATGTTGATCAGTACGAGTCTTGTCCGCGCCCCGGCTTGGTCTGGCGGAAGGAAACCGCTCTTGTGGACGGCGAACTTGACCTGGATTAGCATTGTTTTGATGACGATTGCATTCGGCGTTATGATCGCCACCTTCACTCAATCCGGCGCTGAAATGCCCTCAAATGCTGAAGTTGTAACGACGTTGCCCGAGGGCGTGATCGGGCTGGTGGGATGGGCGAACCGAATTCTGATCGTTGTGTATTGTGCCTGGGTGATGACTGTTGCCAGACAAACACTTAAAATGAACGAGTAATATTTTGTCTATGAATGCGAGTGATTTCCTCAAGCGATTGAAGTCTCTGCGTTCAAACGCAGTTGCCAAAGCTCACAGCCATCTTGTATCTGATTATGACGATGTCATCATCGGCGTGCGTATGGGACAGGTCTTTGCGCTGGCAAAGGAATTCATGAGCATGGAGTTGGATGAGGTCGAAGCGATGTTGGAGAGTCCCATCCATGAAATGCGAGTCGGTGCGGTCAGCATCATGGATTTTCAGGCACGCAGTAAAAAGACAACTGATGAGCGCCGAAAAGAACTCTTTGATCTATACATTCGCCGTCATGACCGCATCAACACCTGGGATCTGGTGGACCGATCCGCGCCGTGGGTGGTTGGCAGTTATCTTTTCGATAAGCCGCGCAAGATTTTGTATAAGCTGGCGAAGTCAAAGATGATGGCTGAACGGCCGACTGCGATCGTCAGTACGCTCTTCTTCGTCGGCAAAGGCGACGTGAACGATGCGTTCAAACTGGCGGAAATCATGCTCAACGATAAAGAGGATCTGATCCAAAAGGCAAATGGCTGGGCGTTGCGCTTCGCAGGCGACAAAGATCGAAACAGGCTTTTAAAGTTTTTAGATAAATTCGCCGCTGCCATGCCGCGAGTCACATTGCGGTATGCCACTGAAAAGTTTGAAAAGAAACACCGAGAGTATTACTTGAAACTAAAAACTCAGGAATAACTGCATGAATCAATATCTTGTCCTGTTACGTGGAATTAACGTTGGCGGAAAGAACATCATCAAAATGGCGGATTTGAAAGCCAGTTTTGAGGAGATGGGTTTTTCGAACGTGGTCACATACATTCAAAGCGGGAATGTCGTTTTCCAATCTGATGATAAGGATAAGACTGCGCTGACGACCCGAATCGAAAAGGGACTTTCCAAACGCTTCAATATTAATGCAAAGGTTGTTGTAATCTCTCAAAAGGAACTGGCTGGTATCGTTAAGTCTGCGCCGGAGGGATTTGGCAAAGAGGAAAAGAAGTTCAGGTATGACATCATCTTTTTGATGGAGCCGCTGACGCCAAAGGAAGCGATGAAAAGTGTGAGCGTCCGCGAAGGTGTGGATACTGCCCATGCAGGCAAACAGGCGTTGTATTTTTCACGTCTCATCAGCCGCGCTTCGCAAAGTTATCTCACAAAGATCATTGGCATGCCGGTCTATCAGAATATGACCATCCGCAATTGGAATACGACGACGAGACTGTTGGCGTTGATGGAAGAACAAAATGGCTAAGACAAATTTCCAATCCATTGATGAGTACATTGCGGCGTGTCCGCCCGATTCGCAGGCGTATTTACATGAGATCCGCAAACTGATCCGCAGGTTGGTACCGGATGCGAAGGAGAGGATCAGTTATCAGATCGCGGCGTTTGAACGGAACGGCAGGAACATTATCCATTTTGCGGGGTGGAAAAAGCATGTGTCGCTGTACCCGGTTCCGGCGGGGAGTGAGGCGTTTGAGCGTCAAATCGCAAAATATGTGGATGGCAAAGGCACGGTCAAATTTCCGCTCGATGAGCCGCTTCCGCTCAAGTTGATCGAAAGAGCCGTCAGATTGCACTTAGAGGCAAATAAGAAGTTAACCAAAGGAGATTGATATGAATAAGATTGTCCCGAGTTTGTGGTTCGATATGCAATGCGAAGAGGCGATGAACTATTATGTGGATACGTTTAACGGTGCGCCACACAAGAAGCAGGAGTCGAAGATCGTTTCCATTACGCGTTATGAAAAGGGAATGGAAGCGCCCGGCGCGGAGCAGATGGAAGGCAAGGTTATCACTGGTATTTTCGAGCTGGCGGGGCAGCGCTTCATGGCACTCGATGGGGGACCGACCTTTAATTTCACCGAAGCGATTTCGTTCTATGTGGAATGTGCCGACCAGAAAGAGGTGGATTATTTTTGGAACAAGCTGTCTGCTGTTTCCGACGCCGAGCAATGCGGCTGGTGTAAGGATAAGTTCGGCTTGTCGTGGCAGATCGTTCCAAAACAATTAGGCGAATTGATGGGTGATCCGGATCCGGTCAAATCCAAACGGGTGATCAATGCCATGCTCAAGATGAAAAAGATCATTGTTGCCGATCTGCAAAAGGCGCATGACGAAGAATGATCTACGGGTTCGTTTGAACTTTCCTGCGTTCATCGTCCCATAGTTTTGCAAATCGTTCGAACACATCGGCGATGATCTCTAATTCGCTTTCGGAATAGCTTGAGAGCAATTCGTCTTGTGCTATTCTCGCCGACTCAAACCATGATGCTGCTTTTTCTGCGCTCGATGGTGCGGGAGCAATGAGGGTCCCGCGGCGGTCATTGGGGTTGGGTCGGCGTTCGATCAAGCCAGCTTTTTCGAGTCGATCCAGCATGGCGGTTGTTGCCCCTGAGGTGAGACCCGTGAACCTGGAAAGTTCAGAGGGTGTTGTAACCCCTTTTTGGAATAGAAGCCTGAGACATTCCATGTCGGTCACGTTGAGTCCCGCCCATTCGCTCATGGCGTTTCGAAAGAGAGTTAAATTCACCCCATAATCCCTCACCGCCATCAAAGCTCGTTTCTTTGGTTCTGTCTTTGTTGAGTTCGTCATAGAAATTTACCCTTGACATTATCTTTATAATAAAGTATCTTTATTGTATAACTAAATACGATTAATGTCAAGTCAGCCCAATTTTGGAAAGGAGATTTTTATGAGCACAAAGAAAGAAACAAAAAAACCTGCGAAGCGCGCCGCCAGCGGCAATACGTACAAGGGATTATCGAAGGAAGAAATAGCGGCGATGAAGGAAACTCTCAAAGAGAGAAAAAAAGCCGCAAACAAGGAAGAAGCGGAACAAGCCGCGCTCGAAGCGATTGCAAAGATGAAAGAGCCAGACCGTTCCATGGCAAAACGAATCCATGCAATCGTCAAAACCACTGCACCAGAACTAATGGCGAAGACCTGGTATGGGATGCCCGCATACGCGGACAAGAACGGCAAGGTCATTTGCTTCTTTCAGGCGGCGAGTAAGTTCGGGGTGCGGTATGCGACATTCGGCTTCCAGCCCGATGCGAACCTTGACGATGGCAATATGTGGGCGGCCAGTTTTGCGTTGATAAAATTAACCCCTACTGAAGAGGCGAAGATCGCCGCCCTTGTGAAGAAGGCGGTGGGCTAAAGAGCATTTCAGTCTTGACGTATTAGAACATATATTCTAAAATATTGGTACCTTTGTCATGGGTGGGCAAAAGCATCTTTGCTTTTACCCACCTGTTTTGTTTTCGATTGGCGCAAGGCGGGCAAGCCTTCGCAAGTTTATTTCGACCTTTAGCGAATTTGGAGACTTTAATACTATGACGGCACAAACCATACTTTCCCCCTCTGTTTCAGAATTGAGAGCCTTGTTCAACGGACGGGTCATTGCCCCCGATGACCCGCGATATGAAAATGCGCGCACCCTATTTTACGGCAGCATGGATAAACGCCCTACAGCCATCATCCGCGCGGCAGATGCAGGTGACGTTTCGCGTCTCGTGTCGCTGGCACGCGAATACGGTTTTGAGTTGGCGATCCGCAGCGGTGGTCACAGCGGAGCCGGTCACAGCACCAGCGAAGGCGGCATTGTGCTCGATCTTTCCGCGATGAAAAAATTGGAGATCGATCACGAAAATCAAACCGCCTGGGTCGAATCGGGGATGACCGCTGGCGAATACACAGCCGCTGTCGGCGCACATGGATTTGTCACCGGCTTTGGCGATACGGGTTCGGTCGGTCTCGGCGGCATCACGCTTGGCGGCGGCGTTGGCTATCTCGTCCGCAAATACGGCTTGACCATTGACAATCTGCTTGCCGCGGAGGTGGTCACAGCCGATGGGCAGCTCTTGCTTGTGGATGAAAATTCTCACGCCGATCTCTTCTGGGCGATTCGCGGTGGAGGCGGTAACTTCGGCGTGGCGACGCGCATCAAGTTCAAGCTTCATAAATTGGATCAAGGTTACGGCGGGATGTTAGTCCTGCCAGCCACAGCGGACGCTATCGCTTCATTCTTAGCCGAAGCTGATTCTGCTCTCGATGAGCTTTCCACCATCCTGAACATTATGCCCGCGCCTCCCATGCCTTTCCTCCCAGAAGAGGTGCATGGCAAAATGATTCTGATGGCGATGATGTTTTACGCCGGTGACGCAGCAATGGGGGAGCAGGTCATATCCAAATTCCGAGCCATTGCCACTCCATATGCAGACATGCTTCGCCCGATGGCATATCCCGAAATGTTCCCGCCCGAAGAAGGTGGCGACTATCATCCTGTGGCGGCAGGGCGCACCATGTTCCTTGACTATGTGGATAACTCCGTCGCCCAGTTCATCCTTGATACCTTAGCCAAGTCCACGGCGATGATGGCGGTGACTCAACTGCGCGTGTTGGGCGGAGCCTATGCACGCGTCCCTGCCGATGCGACAGCATATGCCCATCGCGGATCCAAGATCATGGCGAACCTTGCTGCGTTGTACAACAATCCGGAAGAAAAAGACCATCACGAGACCTGGATTTCAAAATACGAAAAGAAGTTACGTCAAAGTGACAAAGGCGCATACGTCAACTTCCTTGCAGATGTAGATCAAAAGCAAGTCCGCGCGGCGTACCCGGGTGAGACGTGGAAGCGACTTTAGCAGGTTAAAAAGAAATACGATCCGACCAACCTGTTCCGTTTGAATCAAAATATTCCACCTAAGTAAACCTTTAAAAATAGACAAGGATATTCTGTGAAAACCTTTTACCAAATTTTAGTGAATACTGTTTTAGCCAATGTCACCAACATGACAGTTTGGTTTGCAATGATATTTTTTATTTATCTTGAAACCAGATCTGTTACAGCCACCTCGATCGTTTCAGGCATCTATCTTGTGCTTACAGCCAGCTTGGGAATATGGTTTGGAAGCCTTGTTGACCATAACAAGAAGAAGAATGTCATGATCCTTTCGGGCGTGATTTCGTTAACCATATATGTTGCTGGGTTTATCATGTATCTTGTTCTCCCTGCCGAAACATGGAAAAACCCAACCAGTGTCACACTTTGGATTTTCAATGTGCTTCTATTAATTGGTGTGATCGCGGGCAATATCCGTTCGATCGCCGTGCCAACCCTCGTCACCATTTTGATTCCCGAAGACGACCGCGCCAAAGCCAATGGGCTTGTTGGCACCGCCTTTGGCATCGCCTTCCTGATCTGCTCCGCCATCAGCGGCATTTTGGTCGGGCTGGGCGGCATGTTCTATGTGCTGTCACTTGGAATCGTTATGATGTTTCTTTCGATCCTGCACATGTGGTTTTTGCAGATCCATGAAAAAGAGATCGTGCATCTTGAACATCAACCCAAAGTGGATCTGCGCGGCACCTATGCAGTCGTCAAGGCAATTCCCGGGCTGCTGGCGTTGATTCTTTTCACCACCATAAACAACTTTTTGGGCGGTGCATTCATGGGTCTCATGGATGCCTATGGGCTCTCGCTGGTTTCCGTCGAAACATGGGGCTTGCTCTTTGCCGTGATCAGCTGCGGATTCATCGTGGGCGGGTTGTTCATTTCGAAGCGTGGCTTGGGGGAAAATCCGCTGGTGGCGATGTTTGCCGCGAATATCATCATCTGGATCATCTCGGCTGTCTTTACCATCCAACCATCCATCATTTTGCTTGCAGTGGGCATGTTCATTTATATCAGCGTGGTGCCGTTCATCGAAGCCGCCGAGCAGACGATCCTTCAGAAAGTGGTTCCGCAGGAAAGGCAGGGACGGGTATTCGGTTTTGCCCACAGCGTGGAACAATCCGCTTCGCCTCTGACGACGTTTATGATTGGTCCCATTGCCGAGACCTTTTTCATCCCGTTCATGACGACCGGCGCAGGGGTGGGTCTCATCGGCAGTTGGTTTGGAACGGGACCCGCCCGGGGCATCGCCCTGGTCTTTACAGTGACAGGGATCATCGGGCTGGTTCTTACGATCTTTGCCATGAACACGAAATATTATCGATTGCTTTCCGAGCGATATATGAACCATGTTCCCGAAGCCTTGCCCGACGGTGAACTGGCATAAGGAGTTGACATGGCGAATTCAAATTTCCCCAAGATCGGCGCTCCCGCCGCCCGCGCCCTGGAGGCGGCAGGATATACCAACCTCAAGCAGTTGACCAGGGTCACTGAAGCGGAGCTGGCTCAACTGCATGGGATGGGTCCGAACGCGTTAGGCAAACTGCGTGACGCATTGAAAGCGGAAGGATTATCCTTCAAGCAGGGGCAGGCAGGGGAGAAGCTGAGGAAGAAAGGCTCGCCCGTCAGCCGAACGGACAAGGTGGAGGAATTCCTTCGGGAACTGAGTCACCCGCTCAAGGCGGAGGTGGAGGCGGTGCGTTCCATCATCAAGAGCGTGAACAAAGACATCGCAGAAGAAGTCAAATGGAAGGCGCCATCCTTCAATTACCAGGGCGACTATTTGGTGACATTTAATTTGCGGGACACGAAACGAATCCATTTGGTGTTCCATAATCCGCTGATCCCGCAGGTCAAAAGCGAAATTCTCGAGGGAGATTACATAGATCGGCGCATGGCATATTTTGCGGATATGCAGGATATACAAACGAAGAAGTCTTTGCTTGTGAAAGTCTTGAATGATCTGATCGAATTGATCAAGGGATAGGCGTAAAGATGCAGAAAAGTAAGTAGAATTGCTGGAAATCATTTTTCAAAGGCATTTACAATGATCAAACTCGCTCCCATTACATTGGAAGGTCACGGCATTCGGCTCGAACCGCTAACACTCGAACATGAAACGGATCTTTCCGCGTCGGCAGCGGATGGCGAACTGTGGAATCTTTGGTTCACCTTTGTGCCGCAGCCGGAAGAGACCAAAACGTATATTGAAACTGCCCTGGCTGGTTATCAAGCCGGTCATATGCTGCCGTGGGCGGTCCGCGAATTGACGACGGGAAAGATCATCGGGAGCACCCGCTATCATGATGTGATTGCCAATGTCGACCGCGTCGAGATTGGTTACACCTGGTATGCCAAAAGCTGGCAGAAGAGTCATGTCAACACGGTTTGTAAATTATTGCTGCTCGCCCATGCCTTTGATACGCTGGGCTGTAAAGTGGTGGGCTTGCGCACCGATAACTTCAACTTCAATTCGCAGAAAGCCATCGAAGGATTGGGCGCAAAAAAAGATGGCGTTCTGCGTCATCATGCCATGCGGCGCGATGGTTCGGTTCGGGATAGCGTCATGTACAGCATTCTCGTCACCGAGTGGCCCGGTGTAAAACAGCATCTCAGATTTCGATTGTCCCGCCACGGAACGTCGTAGGCATGTCGTTTTTTTCCAAGACATGATCTCCTCGAACCGGTAAGATGGGTTCAACTTTAATGACCAAAAGGAGAAACCATGAGAAAAATAATTGTTCACGAGTTCATCACATTGGATGGCGTCATTCAAGCGCCGGGCAGCCCCACAGAGGATACCGATGGCGGCTTTACCCATGGCGGTTGGACGCTTCCCTACTGGCATGACGATATCGGCGCGCACTTCGGTCAGATCTTTGCAGACGCCGATACCTTGCTGCTTGGACGCAAAACCTGGCAGACTCACGGTGAAGCATTCGAGCCGAATCCGGATGAGGACCCGTTCAATGGCTTTAAGAAGTTTGTTGTTTCGTCCACGTTGAAGTCCGCCGATGCCTGGCGCGATTCGACCATCATCCGCGGGAATGTGATCGAAGAAGTCCGCAAGTTGAAAAGCCAGCCTGGCAAGAACATCATCATGGATGGCAGCAGCGTTCTGGTTCAGGCATTGATCGCAAACGACCTGGTGGATGAGCTTTCGCTGCACGTCTATCCGCTGGCGCTTGGCATGGGCAAACGCTTATTCCCGGATGGAAAGCGCGTCACCCTTAACCTGATAGAATCGTCGGCGCTTCCAACGGGCGTTGTCTACCAACGTTTTCAAATTGCTTAAAACCGTAAAGAGCAAGAGCATACAAGGAGCCTGCATGAAAATCCATCTCGTTGACGGGACTTACGAACTCTTCCGCGCTCATTTCGGTGCGCCACCGAAGAAATCTAAAAGTGGACAGGAAGTCGGCGCCACCCTCGGGCTGATCCGCAGTATGCTCTTGCTCCTCTCCGACCCCGAAGTGACTCACGTTGCCGTGGCGTTCGACCATGTGATCGAATCGTTTCGCAATAAGATGTATGCAAGCTATAAATCCAGCGAAGGGGTGGATCCGGTCATTTTGAATCAATTTCCGCTGGCTGAGGCGGCGGTCAAAGCCCTGGGGTTGGTGATCTGGCCCATGACGAAGTTCGAAGCGGACGATGCGATTGCTACAGCAGTGACGAAGTTCAAGAACGTCAAATCGGTGGAGCAGATCGTCATTTGTTCCGTTGATAAAGATTTGACTCAAATGGTGGACGGAGAAAGAGTCATATGTTGGGATCGCCGCCGTGAGATTCTTTTGAATGAAAAAGGTGTGATTGAGAAGTTCGGCGTCTCTCCAGAATCAATTCCCGATTTCCTTGCGCTAGTAGGGGACTCCGCCGATGGCTACCCCGGAATTCAAGGCTGGGGCGAAAAATCCACAGCGACCGTGTTGGCGAAGTACAAACACATCGAGTCGATTCCCAAAGACCCAAACAAAATACCGCTTAGTTTGGGGCGTGCCACAACTTTGCTTGAAAATCTTCAGAATAATTACAAGGAGGCTTTGCTCTTCCGGGAATTATCCACCTTGCGGACGGATGTTTCTTTAAATGAGACGATCGCTGATTTGAAATGGCAGGGGGTTTATCCACGGTTTAAGAAGGTTTGCGAAGAACTGGGAAACCAAAGTATCCCGGAACGTATCACCAAGTGGAGAAAGTAAAACATACTTTGTAGTCATGCTTTACTTGGTGGTTTTTACACTCTTGTTCCTGATTGTCATCCTTAGCGCGTTATGGATGCTCGTCCCTGCATTTTATGGACCGCCCTCCGTCCCTACCCGGTTGAAGCGCATCCGCAAAGCGTTGCAGCTTGCAAACCTCCAACCCGGAGAGACCGTCTACGATCTCGGCGCCGGGGATGGGCGTGTGCTGTTGATCGCAGCAAGCGAATTCAACGCCAATGCCGTTGGTGTGGAAGTTGGACCCGTCCAATGTTTGCTCATTAAGTTCCGCTGTCTTGCCAGCGGACATGGCGATAAGATTCGTGTGAAGTGGGGAAATTATTTCAAGGCAGAGCTGAAAGATGCCGATGTAGTCTTTATCTACGCTACTTCAAAAGAGACAAGCAAACTTGCAGGTCATTTAAAGACGCAGATGAAGCCGCGAGCGCGGCTCGTTTCAATCTCCGCAGATTTCCCGGAGTGGGAACCCACTGTCATCGACGAATTGGATTTGATCTTCCTTTACGTCATGCCGCCTGTTAATGGAAGCCCCGCTACATACTTCATAAAAAAGGCAGGTTAATTCTTATGCGCCCAGTTTATACATCGATGTTTTTACGCCTTCATCCAGCAGTTCAAACTCATTTTTCTCCAACACTCGCTTGGATCCCAGATTGCAATTTGCTACTTCAGCAGATAACGGGCGGTTTCTGACAATCACTAAAAATTCCGTGACCGCCGCGCTTGCGATTCCTCTTTTCCAAAATTCCCTGCCGATCCAATATCCAATTCTTTGCTCGTACTTGCTTTCTTTCCAACAAATGATGTGACCCGCGACCTTTTCTTTGTAGACGATGGTACGCGCGGTCACATTATTGTCTCTCAATATCCCATCCCAATGCCGCATGAACTCGCCGCGATCTTTGGAGGGATAGGCAGACAAGGCAGCCGCTTCAGGGTCAAGCTGCTGTTGAAACAAGATGGGCAGGTCCGCTTCGATTACTGGACGTAGGGTTATCTTCGCCATTACGGAATTTTATCAATATCGTACGGTGTGAGCAGAAGAAACAAAATGTCTCTTCTGAAAGTGCAGGAAGAAGCATGCCATCCTTTCATCTTCCAGGTATGAACGACAGTGTCATTTTTATTTGCAAATTAATACCTGAACTTTCTGTTTGGTTGCGAGGATTCGCACGGTCGGTCTCTCCGCCTCTTTCGATTCGAGCGAATATTGAATTTCGTGCGGTCATATCAGGCGAATCCGAGTGTGTCAAGCCCGTGCGATAGGACTTCATGCCCCCTTGCCAGTCGGGCAATTTGGTCTTATATTCTCACGGAATTTTAATGGTTGAAGATGTTCCCGGATAAATCTGTAATTTGCCCAGTCACGATCGGACGAGATAACGACCTGCAGCGATTGCAAGGTCTTTTCGCACACGCCTTGGAAGGCAATGGACAGATTGCATTAATCTCGGGCGAAGCCGGGATCGGTAAAACCCGCTTCGCAAATGAAGCCGAAACCTGGTCTGCCCAAAGGGGGTTGGTGCTACGGGGAAATAGTTTCCAAACCGAAAGCGCTCAACCTTATGCACCTATGCTTGACCTGCTTCGATATTTTCTTGCAACTCGTTCCAAAGAAGAGATCAAACAAATAATCGGTCCGCACGCAGTGTCCTTGCTTCGATTAATGCCGGAATTGGAAGTTCATTTTCCAGACATAGTTCCTGCGCCAACTCCCGACCCCAAGATCGAAAAACAGCGTATCTTCCAATCATTAACCCAGATCTTCATGGAGCTTGCACGGAACAAGCCGTTGGTCGTCATCATTGAAGACTTGCACTGGAGCGACTCGACCAGCCTCGAATTCCTTTTGCTGCTCGCCAGACGGATTGCGCGTTTGCCCATTTTCCTGGTTCTTACATACCGGAGCGACGAGACCAACCCAGAGTTGACCCACTTTCTGGCAGAACTGGACCGCAGCCGTCTCGGGACTGATTTTTCTTTGAAGCGTCTGACAGCTTTCGATGTCGATCTCATGCTGCGTGCCATCCTTGAGCTCGATACGCCGGTCAGCCAGGAATTTCTCGATGCGGTATTCCCCTTGACGGAGGGCAATCCTTTCTTTATCGAAGAGATCCTTAAATCGCTCATGGAAGAGGGCGATGTGTTTTTTGCGAATGGCGTGTGGGATCGGAAAGAGATCAGCCAGCTTCGGATTCCACGCACGATCCAGGACGCGGTTCAACGCCGCACCCAAAAATTGGACGAACGAACGGTTCGAGTCTTGACGATGGCTTCGGTTCTGGGAAGGCGCTTCAACTTTCACCTTCTACGGGATATTTTGCAGGTCGACGAACCGGAGTTGGTGGAAAATCTCAAACGATTGGTTAAAGTGCAATTGATCGTGGAAGAGAGCGCGGATGTGTTTGTATTTCGGCATGCCCTGACTCGTGAAGCGGCATATTCGACCATGATGCTGCGCGAAAGACAGGGGTTGCATCGTTTGGCGGGTGAAGCCATGGAGCGGATGTTTATTGCCGTCCTTTCCTCCCATTTTGCCGACCTGTCTTATCATTTTTATACAGCTGAAGAATGGCAGAAGGCGTTCGATTACTCGCTTAAAGCAGGCGATCAGGCTTGCGACCTCTACGCTCCGCGTGAGGCGATCGTTTTTTACTCGCGGGTCTTTGTGGCAGCCCGCCAATTGGGAAAGGAGATCGAACCCGGGCTGCTCCTCCTGCGTGGACGTGCCTATGAGACCATGGGAGATTTCAAATCGGCATTGGATGATTTCGAACAGGCATTGAAAATTGCACGCGAGTCTCACGATGGGATGATCGAATGGCAGACTCTCCTTAACCTCGGGCAGCTTTGGACGGGGCGGGACTATCAACGCACGGGAGAATATTTCCGCGTGGCAGAATCAGTTTCGCAGACCCTTCAGGATGCCCGCTTGCAAGCCTTGAGTTTGAATCGATTGGGAAATTGGCATGTCAATATCGGGAAGACCGGTCAGGGGTTGGAACTGCACCGCAAGGCATTGAAGATCTATCAGCAGAATCAGGACCCCAAAGGCACGGCAGAATCTTTTGATCTAATGGGCATGGCGGTCATGCATCATGGCGACCTTCTCGCTTCATTTGGTGAATATCAACAAGCCATCAAGATATTCCGCTCGTTTGATGATAAATATGGATTGATCTCCGCCTTGTCGGGCTCCTGCAATACCTTCAGTTGGAATGAGACCAATTTTGTACCGGGGATAACCCCGCTTGAAAATTATCGCATGTCCATCGAAGCATTGGAATTAAGCCGTCAGACGGGATGGACAGCCGGAGAGGCATTCGTTGAATGGTCGATTGCGCTAAATCTGGGCGGGCGCGGTCTATTCGACGAGGCGATCGGTCATGCTTCTGAGTCGCTTCGTATTGCGACCGAGATCGGTCATCGCCAGTGGATCGTTGGCGCCCAGAACGCTTTGGGTTATGTCCACTTGATGATGTTACAAGCCAACAGCGCGATCCACTGGT
Source organism: Candidatus Villigracilaceae bacterium (assembly GCA_026645935.1). Taxonomy (GTDB): domain Bacteria; phylum Chloroflexota; class Anaerolineae; order Anaerolineales; family Villigracilaceae; genus Villigracilis. The sequence goes on from JAPKMP010000002.1 coordinate 88,336, forward strand.
TTGAACTGGCGCTGGCGTTTGCAAACAAACTGGGTTCTGCATGGTGGGTGGGGGGTATCTCTGCCAATCTGGCAGGTGCTTATTTATTGAACAATGACCTGCCTCGCGCCCGCGCGCTGCTTGATGCCGGGTTGGAAAACGAGAAAGGCGATTACACCCTTGCGAGGCAACGGATGTTATGGGCGAAGGGGCATCTTTTATTGGCAGAGGAAGAACCGAAGGAGTCGTTAAGGATCGTGGAGGAGTTGTTATCCTTGCGGTCTCGGCATCCGGCTCATCAACCCATTCCGTATTTATTGAGACTCAAAGGGCAGGCACTGACACGCTTAAAGCAGGTAAAGAAAGCCGTTGAAGCCTTGGAAGATGCCAAGCGGGGTGCGATTCAGCGTGAGGCATTGCCTTTGCAGTGGCAGATCCATGCCCTGTTAGGTTGGCTGCACCGTACTCAGAAGAATACTCGGGCAAGTGAAATGGAATTTGGAAGTGCGCGCCAGGTGCTGAAAACCTTGGAAGCCAATATTCAGGACGATACCTTGCGTGAACAATTTTTAAACCGCGCTTTGGAATATCTGCCAAAAGGGAGGGTGTTGACAAAACGTCAGAGTGAGTCTGAAATATATGGCGGGCTGACCGCCCGAGAGCGAGAAGTGATGCGTTATTTATCCCGGGGAAAATCGAATCGCGAGATCGCAGAAGCCCTGTTCCTTAGCGAACGGACGGTCGAGAATCATGTCGCCAACATCCTGAATAAGCTGGGTTTTGATTCGCGCGCCCAGGCTGCGGTGTGGGCGGTCGAAAAAGGATTGGTATAGGCTGCCTGCCGTGCAGGGAAAGGGGGTTGCATATTGCCTGATCGAGGAGAGCATAAATGACTGAATTATTATTTCGAACATTCCAGAACTGGGGTGAAAGAGAGCGGACGAAACGTGAAAAGTTATTCGATGACTGGTTGCTTAACGACGCATTGCAGGAGGCATGGCGGGCGCGGGTTATTTCGAGCCTTTGCGCGATCTTTCTCGTCTTTACTTTTATCAATGGCTCGACAACTTTGAAAACATATCTTGAATACCCTGCTTATCAAAGCTGGCAATTTCTTCTGTTGCTTATCAGTTCGGTCTATTGGGGCGGCTTAATGGGGGTCAGTTGGTGGCTTGCCCGGCACGGAAAAGCGCAGCAGGCCGTGTATATCATGCTGATCTTGTTCCTGATCGGTCCCACCGGGTTGGGGAGTATCGGTATTCGGGAGTTTAGTGAGTTCTACAATGTGCCCCTGCTCGTTCTCTCCATTTTGTTCGTTTCCCTCCTTTCGAAACGGGAAGAACAGCAGACCTTGAACATTGCTGTAATCCTGATCTGGTCTCTGTATATATTTCTCCAATACCTTCTTGCAGACGATATACAAAGAACCATACCGCCGTTGATGGCAGCAATCACGCCGGGGGCGATCCTGAGCACGATCATGTTTTATGTCATTTTGATCCTTCAGTTTTACCGTTTATCGGTGCCAAACAAGATATTATTATCGTCTCTGACAGCGTTTCATTTTTTTCACCAGGTGATCTTGCTCTATTTACAAAATATCCTTGCGAAATATCTTACATCCTTTGCGCTTGATTATTTCATGGATGAGTTCAGGTTCATCCTGTATTTTCTGATCGGGAGTATGACCCTTGTCCTTTTGATCGTTACGCGCGCGATCTCAAACCCGCTGACCAAATTAACTGGTACGGTCGTTCGAATAAACGAAAACAACCTCAAACTTCGCGCGGATTTGACCAGCATCGATGAGTTTGGAGAATTATCAAAGGTCTTCAACCAGATCATTGCCCGCCTGGGCGAGACACTTGATGGGCTGGAGCAGCAAGTGGAGGAGCGTACGCGCGATTTGAACGTGGCATCCCAGGTCTCGAAGCAGATCACCCAGGTGTTAAACCTCGAAGAATTGCTTCCGAAGCTGGTGGAGGAAACGAAGCAGGGTTTTAATTTGTACTTTTCGTCAGTGTACTTGTTCGATTTCGAATCCCATCAATTAATTCTGGCTGCCGGAAGCGGAGAGGCGGGAAACCGGATGAAGAAAGAAGGCAAGGCGTATGGTATCGAGGCGCGTCCAAGTATGGTGGCGCAGGCAGCCCGTGACCGTCGAGCCGTGGTGATTGGCGATGTGAGAGAGCCCGGGACAACTTTCAATCCCAACCCCTATCTGCCGGATACTCGTTCGGCTGTGACCATACCGATGATGATCCAGGATGAATTGGTGGGTGTTTTGGGCTTACAGTCCACTACACTGAACGAGTTTTCTTCGCAGGAAGATGTTCGCATTCTGACCTCTTTGGCGGAGCAGATCGCTGTGGCGGTACGGAATGCCCAGTTATTTGAAAATCAGGTGCGAGTGGCGGATGAATTGAAGCGGTTGGATAACCTGAAAAACCAATTCCTTGCCAGCATGAGTCATGAATTGCGGACGCCCTTAAATGCCATCATCAATTACGTCGCCATGGTGTCAGATGGGATGATGGGAGAAATAAATGCTGAACAGAAAGAATTACTGGATGGCGCGGTAAAAAGTTCACGTCACTTGTTGCACCTGATAAACGATCTATTGGATATCAGCAAGATCCAGGCAGGGAAACTTGCCCTGTATGTGGAAGATGATGTAAATGTTCATAATGAACTTGAAGCCAGTTTGAACATTGCAAGTGCGATGATCCTCGATAAACCCCTTTGGATCGTCATGGATATCGAAAAGGGTCTGCCCTTGATCTTTGGGGACAAACGTCGTATCCGGCAGATCGTCTTGAATCTTTTGAGCAATGCCATAAAATTTACCGATGAAGGCGCCATCACCCTGCAGGCGAAACGGTCTGGGGATGAGATCATCATTTCCGTCATCGATTCCGGTCCGGGCATCCCTCATGCGGCACAATCCCTGATCTTCGAACCGTTTACCCAAACCGAGGATGGCATAAAATTGGAAGGCACCGGTTTGGGTCTGCCGATCTCCCGCACTCTCGCCCAGCTTCATGGCGGAAGGTTGTGGGTCGAAAGCGAACCCGGGTCCGGGGCTGCCTTCCACTTTGCCCTGCCAACGGTTGGGAGATCACCGTGAGCAAGGACTCCCCGAAGGATATTTCCATCCTCTATCTTGAGGATGATTTTGCCAGCCGCAAAGTGATGTCCATTATTCTTGAAAGAGCGGTAGGGATCAAGACATTTGCCGTCTTCGAGAACAGCATGGATTTTATGACGCGCCTCAAAAGCCTGACCTTCAAACCATCCATTTTTTTGATTGACATCCACGTTCCGCCTCACGATGGATTTGAAGTTTTGCAGATGCTGCGGAACGACCCCGAACACCGCTCGGCGATTATCATTGCCCTGACCGCCAGTGTCATGATCGAAGAGGTAAGGCAGCTGAGGACAGCCGGTTTTGACGGCGCGATCAGCAAACCGATCGATCATCGAAAATTCCCCAGTCTGTTGAAGCGGATCGTGGAAGGAGAATCAGTATGGAATATTTCATAGGATGTGAGGAAAAAGAATGATCAAACCCTTTTTGGCAAACAAAAGGATATTTCTGATCGAGGATGACTTAGTGAATATTCACATCTTCACAAAGGTCCTTGCAAAACAGAACGCCGAGGTTTTGCATGATACCCTTGGTCACAGTGCGGTTAAAAACATTGTGGAGAATCTGCCTGTCGACCTGATCGTGGTGGACGTCATGCTCAACCGCGGACAGAACGGTTTTGATGTCTTTGAAAAGATCAAGGAAGAGCCGCGTACGCGTAATATCAAGGTCATTGCCACCACATCCCTGGACCCTGAGATCCTCATTCCCAAAGCACGTGAGGCGGGTTTTTCCGGTTTTATTGGCAAGCCGGTGAACGCCCTCGAAATTCCTGCCTTGCTTGAGAAGGTCTTGAAAGGCGAGCAGGTATGGATCGGGCACGAACTTTGATCTACCCCAAATCGTGAAAATAATGGACTGATAAAACTAGGTACTCTCGACCTTTGAAACTAGGTATTTTCCACGATGGCATCCCATCGTGGTTTTGTTTTAATGCAGGGCATCGGTTGTAATAATGAATTACTTTATAGGAGAAAATCATGATTAGGAAAAATAAACTATCGATCGCATTCACGTTCGTTGTGGTCTCGATGCTGGCATGTACCCTTCCGGCATCGCAGCAACCCGTTACGGAAACGTCTGATTTGGCGGCAACCCTTACAGCGATTCCCACTCTTGAGGAATCACCAACACCTATTCCGCCAACAGCGACGGTATGCCAGCCGACCGTCACAACGACTCAGGATTCAAACGTCCGCAAGGGACCCAGCCAGGTTTATGACAAGCTTGGTTTCCTTCCCCAGGGCGCTTCGGCACCCGTTGCCGGCAAGAACAGCGATGGCACTTGGTGGTATATCCAATTTGCGGCTGGCGAGAACGGCCACGGCTGGATCTCCGGCTCTATCGTGACCGCGACCTGTATCCCGACGACTTTGGCGGTCGTGGCCGCCCCGCCGATTCCGGTTTCGCAGCCAAAGCATACAAAGACGCCCAAGCCATCCAACAACAATAACCACAATAACAACAATAACACCCCTACGGCAACACCCACTCAAACCCAGCCCAGCAACCCTGGCGAACTGCTTTTCAAGGTGGATTTCGATTCAGTCTGGTACTGCGGCGGGCAGGCAAGGGTAAGTGCAAAGATCTATAACATCGGTACTGCAAATATTGAGTCTGTGATGTACAGCGTGGAAGCGAACGGGCTTTATATCAACGGCGGTACGATCAATAACTCGCCGTTTGAATCCACTGCCACAGAGCCGGAACCCAATTGCGCCCAGGATGTCGGGCACGGACAAGGGTCTCTGGTGCCGGGCGCAAACGCCTTCATTCCCGTCATCATCTCATCGGTGCCTGCAGCTGGAACTCAGGGATTCTTGTATGTGGAGTCCTGTACAGACAACAACCGCAAGGGGACCTGTACCGGTCAGTTCGTATATTTCACTTTCTAGCTGAGCGGACCGTTACCAATTAGGTTGATTACCTCAATGTATTGCAACCCAGGCAGGGAACATATCTTTGCTTGGGTTGCTTCGTGAGATAGGTATTTGTAAAGGGCACATCCTTCGGTGTGAAATTATTTACCCTCCTGAATGAATACCGCCTTTAAAGTAAAGCTGTTTGATATGCAAAACTAGGTACTCGAAGTTTATAAATCTAAGTAGTTTCCACGATGGCAAATCATCGTGGTTTTGCTTTAATAGGCGCATCGATGCAGAACACATTCTGCAAATTTTATAAATGACTAGGAGAAAAAAATGAGCATATTAACTTCTGAAAGGCGCGATGAAATGACACCTGATATGGAGGCGCTGAAAGTGCGACTCAAAGCCACCTGGGAATCGGGCGATTACGGACACTTTGCCACATATATGTTGCCTGGGGCGTTGGAGTTCCTTTCGCGGGTTACGGTAGAACCGGGTAGTCGTATCCTCGATGTGGCTTGCGGTGCCGGGCAGACGGCAATTCCGATGGCGCGGGTGGGTGCGAAGGTAACCGGGATCGATCTTGCCGCGAATTTGGTGGATCAAGCCCGCGCCCGGGCAAAGGCTGAAAAGCTGGATGCCCGCTTCGATGAGGGAGATGCGGAAATGCTTCCCTATGACGACGCTTCGTTCGATATGGTGATCAGCCTGATCGGAGCCATGTTTGCACCCAGCCCTGAATTGGTTGCCGCAGAGTTGAAGCGTGTAACCCGCCCGGGCGGCAAGATCATCATGGGCAATTGGACCCCCGGTGGTTTTGTGGGACAGATGTTCAAGATCATGGGCAAACACGTGCCTCCATCACCCCTGATGGCTCCCCCCGTGAAATGGGGTGACGAAGAAATCGTGCGTGAACGATTTGGGAATGACGTCTCGCATCTTAAAGTCACCCGCTACCTGTATCCGCTCAAATATCCGTTTTCCCCTGCAAAGGTCGTCGAATTCTTCCACCAATATTATGGACCGACTTTCAAAGCCTTTGCTGCCCTTGATGGCGAAAAACAGTCAGCCTTGCGCAGTGAACTGGAAGAATTGTGGAACACCTACAACACAGCCATGAACGGCACAACCAGTGTGATGGCTGAATATCTTGAATTGGTTGCTGTAAAGGCATAGCCCATTTGAGATGCGAATGAAGGAGCATCGAAAAATAATAGTAGATGCTCCTGACCAAGCTTTAGAAATATCAACGAGAGGATCGCCATGATTAAACCAAAAGGGTACGTAGACGCACAATATTTGCAGACTACCGCCGCCCTGCTTCAGGAATTCAAACAGCGCAGCTACGAATGGATGCATATTCAACCTGGGCATGTTGTTTTAGATGATGGCTGTGGACCCGCCTCTGATACGGTGGCGCTTGCCCGGTTGGTTGGATCGAGCGGACAGGTTTCCGGTGTGGACTATGACCCGGAGATGATCGTTGAAGCGGAATATCGTGCGATGCGAGCAGGCTTCAACAACTGGGTGAACCATCAGCAAGGATCGACGGATGAACTTCCTTATCCTTCCAACCAATTTGACTCTTGTCGAAGCGAACGGGTCTTCCAACATTTGAAGAATCCGGAACGAGCGTTGGAGGAAATGGTGCGGGTGACAAAACCAGGCGGCAGGATCGTTGTTTGGGATGCAGATTGGGGAACCCTTACTATCGATACGGATGAGTCCGAGACAGAACGGAAACTGGTTCGCATCATGACTAAGATCACGGTCAACAATGGCTATTCCGGTCGGCGGTTGTACCGCATGTTTAAGAAACAGTCGCTGACCGGGCTGGTCTTTGAAGCCAATACGATGTTCTTTGATAGGTATGAATTGCTTCGAACCATTGTCGGTTTTGATTATGTAGAAAGCGAGGCTCTGGCCATGGGTGAGGTTACGCAACAGGAACTGGATCGCTGGCATGAAAGCCTCGCAGAGTCAGACCACGAAGGCTGTTTCTTCGGCAGCGTAAACGGTATTTTGATCGCCGGTGAGAAACCAGAAAAATAATGGATCTATTTGATTTGCTGATCTGGAGCCTGTTGATCAGACCTTGTATGAGACAAGTCCATCACCATTTGGGCAAGATCGAGACCATGAAAGACCTCTTGCGGAAGGCAAAATAGCAGAAGGACTTCTTACTTTTTATTGGTTGAAATTGGAAGCGAGGTAATTATGGATTACGACGTAATCATTGCAGGCGGACGCGTTGCAGGGGCAGTTCTTGCCATCCGGTTGGGAAAGCTTGGTCACCGGGTGTTGGTGGTGGAAAAATCGCACTTTCCCAGCGATACGTTATCCACTTCGTTATTTCGCGCGCCCGCATTGCGGGTGTTCGAAAAAATCGGTGTTATGGAAAAGGTAGCTGCCATGGCGCCGCGCATGGAATTGATCTGGAACTATATCGATGGGCACATCCTCGTGGACCCTGTGGAGGCTCCGGAGGAGCATTTGCGGTTTTTCCTGTGCGAACGCCGCATCACTCTCGATTGGATCCTTTACAAGCGAATGACCCGCGAGAAGAATATCGAGGTCCGCCAGAATGCAAAGGTCAAAGATTTGATCTGGGAGGATGGACGGGTGGCTGGCATCCGGTGGAATGAAAAGGGCCGGGAGCACGAGGCAACCGCACGGGTCGTGGTTGGAGCCGATGGATTTTATTCCACACTTGCCAATTTGCTCCAGCCGCCATATGAAAGCTATGTACCGGTCCGGCGTTTCGCCTATTATGGGTACTTCCGTGATCTGGATTCATTCGATGTGCCGACGGCGGAGCATCATTTTGTCGGAAATACGATCTCATACATCTTCCCGACCGACTACGATTTGACAATGGTGGCTGTGAGCATGCCGATCCAGGGTTTTGCTGAATTCAAGAAATCACCCCTGAGAAATTTCATGTCTCATTTGGAATCGCTGCCCCTGCTTGTGTCGCGCTTGAAGGATGCAAGGCTTGTATCCAATCTATATGGCTCCGGGAACATACCCAGTTACCAGCGAATGCCCTACGGGTCCGGCTGGGCATTGACCGGTGACGCGCAACAGGTCATGGACCCATGGAGCGGAATGGGCATTGACCATGCCACGACCCATGCTGATATGCTGGCGGACTCATTGGATTCATGGATGAACAACGGTTCCACCTGGGATGCCGCCATGAGCGAGTATCACAAACGCATTCGGGCTTTCAGTAAAAAAGCATTTCACCGTACGACCACATTTGCCGCGGACTTGCGCCCCATGACCCAGGCTGCGCTCATGAAACGAGGCTTGCTCCAGGGAGCCCCGGAAGTTATATCTGTATACAAAAATTATCAATAATAGAGGAAAAAATGAAAACAAAAATATGGCTTGTATTGATCACTTTATATATTGTATGGGGATCGACCTATTTCAGCATCAAGGTTGCGATCGAGACCATTCCGCCATTCTTTCATGCGGCAGTCCGTTTTCTGATCGCGGGGTTGATCCTGGTCCTCTGGCAAAAAATGGCGGGTTATCCGTTGCCCACCCGCAAACAATGGATCTCCACTGCCATCATCGGCAACCTGCTTTTGCTGGGCGGCAACGGATTGGTCTCCTGGGCTGAACAATTCATTCCTTCGGGGATCGCCTCACTGATCATCGCTTCCATCCCAATGTTCCTCGTGTTGGGTGAGGCGCTGCGTCCCGGCGGCACAAAACCGAATCTCCAAGTTGTGATCGGATTATTGATCGGCCTTGCAGGGATTCTCATCCTGGTGGGTCCCTCGGAATTTTCGACCGGCAGCGACAGGCTCGACCCGTTGGGCGTCATCGTTGTACTGGCAGCCTGCATCTTCTGGGCGCTCGGTTCCATTTATAGCAAGACCGCTGACCTGCCCGCCTCATCCCTGATGAACACCGGTGCGCAAATGATGACAGCAAGCGTTGGCTTGACAATTACCTCCCTGCTCAGTGGAGAGTTATCGAATTGGAGCCCTGGCATGGTATCCACACGATCCCTGTTCGGAATGGGATACCTGATCCTGTTCGGTTCCATCATCGGTTTCAGCTCGTACACATGGTTGTTGAAAAACGCACCCCTGCCGATTTTTTCGACGTATGCCTACGTCAACCCTGTTGTGGCATTGATCCTTGGGGTACTGCTGGCAAATGAGCCGCTCAATGCCAGAATTATTTTCGCCAGCGCCATCATTCTCGGTTCGGTGATCTATATCAACTCGGCGCGGCAGACTGGCGCAAAGAAATCGATCACCCGGAAGGGAACCGAGGGTGAAAAACCAAAGTTAGTCGTCAGCGGTCGATAATGCACGGGGATATTCAGCGATAAACCCTGATCTTAAGAGACATGACTCACCCCGAAATCAAAGCATCGCGGGTGAGTCCGTCTTTAATGCCAAATGAGATGCGAATAAACGTTGATTATTTTCTCTTTACAGGCATACGTTAGCGTCTTATTATGATTTCGGGGTTATCGACGAGGATTAAAGCAGGTTTTCCTTCACCAGCAACTCTGCGTTATAAATGGACGCGCCTGCCGCACCGCGAATCGTGTTGTGCGATAAGACAACGAACTTAAGATCGAAAATGGGATCGCGCCTCACGCGGCCGACCAGTGTCGTCATGCCTTTTCCTGTCAGGCGGTCGAGTCTTGGCTGGGGTCGATCCGCTTCATCCCGGACCTCGATTACGGGTCGCGGCGACGAAGGCAAATCCCTCGCGGAGGGCGGTGCCGCGTAGTCGCGCAATGCTTGAATAGCCATTGCAGGCTCCGCAGACTTTTCCAGCTGTACACTGGCGCAGACGGTATGTCCGTCAATGACCGCCACGCGATTGGTATGAACACTGAAGAGCATGTCCGCAAGATCGATCCTGCCATTGCTAAACTTGCCGAGCATCTTGCGCGGTTCCCATTCCACTTTTTCTTCTTCGCCGCCGTTGCCCACATTGGGGATGATGTTATCCATGATGTCCAGTGACGGCACACCCGGATACCCCGCGCCTGATAATGCCTGTAACGACGTGGCAAAAATTTTCTTCACGCCGAATTCATTATCCAGGACTTTGAGAGCAATCGTCAGACCTGTGCTGGTGCAATTCGGGTTGGTGACGATACAACCGCTCCAGCCTTTGTTCTTGCGCTGCTGTTTGACGAGTTGAATGTGCTCGGAGTTGATCTCCGGCAGGAGCAACGGCACATCTTCCCCCCGACGATACGAAGATGCATTCGAACAGACAGCCGCACCGGCTTTCGCAAATGCAGGTTCGAGTTCATTGGCAACTTCGGTATGCAATGCCGAAAAAACGATCTTTGCCTGCACTGCATCCGTGGATGCAGGCACGATGACCATGTCTTTGGCGTAGTCTGGCATGGGAGAATCCAACACCCAGCGCGCGGCTGAGGCGTATTTCTGCCCGGCAGATTTATCCGACGCGGCAAGGGCGACGACTTTAAACCAGGGATGATTATCGAGCAGGGAGACAAAACGCTGACCTACCGAACCTGTCGCGCCGAGAACGGCTACGGGAATTTGAGATTGGGACATTGGAATCTCCTGTATTTAGAATTGGGCTGCAGGTTGAAAGTTTTTTGTTTTGACTTTCAACCTGCGACATTCAACTTGCAACAATAAGTTCATGCAACGCCTTGACCGCATTTTCCGTATCCGCCGAATCGACGACGAGGGAAATGGATACCTCTGAGGAACCCTGCGCGATGGCGAGCACGTTGACGTCGTTCAATCCGAGCTGGCTGAAAACCCTCCCCGCCACTCCCGGCGTATGGCGCATCCCCGAGCCGACGACGGTGACAATGGAGACATCATCGGTCGCCCATACGCGGTCGATGTCTTCGTCCTCGATCTCATAGGCGAACGATTTTTCAAGCGCTGAAACGATTGTCGGCGCAACTTCCGACGGCACGGCAAAACAGATCGACTGCTCGGATGATGCCTGGGTGATCAATGGCACGCTTGTGCCCGTTGACGCCACAGTTCCAAAAGCGCGCGCCGCCACGCCCGGAATACCCAGCATGCCGCGTCCCTCGATGGTGACGAGGCGTTGTTTGCGAATCGCAGTCACGGCTTTGACAACCTTTTCCGGTGTGTGCGCCTTAACCCTGCCGTCTCCATTGCTGGTGAGGCGTGTGCCGGGATGGGATGGGTTGAATGTATTACAGATGCGTAGTCCGATCCCGGCATCGACGACGGGGCGGATCGTTTTGGGATGCAGGACCTTTGCCCCAAAAAATGCCAGCTCGGCTATTTCGCCGTAGCTGATCTCCGGTAATGTAACCGCCTCTTTGACAATGCGCGGGTCCGTTGTCATTACGCCGTCCACATCGGTCCAGATCCATACGTCGTCGGCAGGGAGGACCCGGCCAATGATGGCGGCGGAATAATCGCTTCCTCCGCGGCCCAGCGTGGTAACGATGCCTTCCGGAGTGGCGCCGATGAAACCGGTAACGATGGGGATGATGCCCTTGTCCAGGATTGGATTCATAACAGCCCTTGTTCTTTCAGTTGTGATTCTAAAGTCAGGGTGCGCGTTTTGGAAATGAGCGTTCGTGACAATGAATTCGGCCGATTCGATCGCTCGAGATTCCATTCCTGCATCACTTAAGATTGCCGCCAGCAACCGCACGCTCATCCGTTCGCCCAGCGATGCGACCGCGTCCAACGCCCGCGGGCTGGCTTCACCGAGGACGGCAATCGCTTTGCATAGATCGATTAGAGAGAAGATCAATGCGTTGATTTCGGCTTTGACGGCCTCGAGAGCCGCTTCCTCCTTGATGAGCATGTTTGCAGCGGCGAAGTGTTTTTCTCTCAGCGTGGATTCGGTTTGGGTAAGCAAATCAATTTTCCCTTGCGAAGCGGAGGCGGCTGAATCCAAAAGCAGATTCGTCACCCCGGAGACGGCGGATGTTACGACGACGACCCGTTCCCAATCCTTTTTAGAGTCACGGATGATCTGTGTGACGTTCTTCAGCGCATCCACCGATCCGACGGATGTTCCGCCAAATTTCATTACAAGTGTTTTTTGCATGGTGCTCTCCTCAGACTTCAGAATTCTTTGTAAAATAAAAACGCCCCGCGTTTCCGCGAGGCGTTGTGTGTTTTTGATTCCGTTCCTACGGTTATCTCTGACCAACACTACGTGCAAATGCCTCGCGGGGTGTGCCGGAGGTAGTGGTCGCGGTCATGGAGAAAAAAACCGGATTCATGTTGGGCGGTATTCTACCCGAAAGATGAAATGAGTCAAGATGGAAATGGCATTTGACTCCTTCAAGCCATTCCCATTAAACTATCTTTACACTCTGACTTCACCCTTTGAAACGGGTGAACCGCGAAAACGGAGATTTCATGTTTTTCTCGACCACACCGCGCCCCGAGAGCCTGCGGGCGATCGCGGATGTGAAATTGTTTCCCTACTGGCTGGATGATCCCGCCAAACCTGAATCAACCCCACCACTTACAAGTCAAATCGAAACCGATCTTGCCGTTATCGGCGGGGGATTTACCGGTTTGTGGACGGCTTTGCAAGCCAAGCAGGTTGACCCAAACCGGGATGTTGTTCTTCTCGAAGCGGGGGAGGTCGCCATTGGCGCCAGCGGACGCAACGGCGGTTTCTGCGCCGCATCGCTGACGCACACTCTTGATAACGGCTTGAGCCATTGGGAAAAAGAACTTCCCAAACTTATTCAACTTGGCAGGGATAATCTGGATGGCATCGAAGCCACAATCAAGAGATTCGATATCGATTGCGATTTCATCCGTTCGGGTGAGATCGGCGTGGCGGTGGAGGAGTATCAGATCGCCGATTTGCATGAAGAAGTCGAGCAGGCGAAGCAATATGGTGTCCCGGTTCATTTCTTCGACCAAAATGAAATGCGCGCGCGAATCAATTCACCGTCATTTCTTGCGGGCGCGATTGACATGTCCAATGCCATGCTCAACCCGGCGCGGCTGGCGTGGGGATTGAAGAGGGCATGTCTCGGGCTGGGAGTCCGCTTTTTTGAGGGCACTCCGGTCACAGAATTGGAAGAGAGGCGCGAAACGATTCTTCTAAAGACCCCGCATGGTCAGGTCAAGGCGCGTCATGTGGCAATGGCGACGAATGCCTTCCCCCCGCTGTTAAAACATCTTTCTTTGTATGTTGTGCCTGTCTACGATTATGCCCTGATGACCGAGCCGCTTTCGAAAGCGCAGCATGATGCAATCGGGTGGCACGGACGCGAAGGCTTGAGCGATAACGCCAATCAATTCCATTATTCGCAAATGACATCAGATGGGCGCATCCTGTGGGGCGGATACGACGCGATCTATTATCGGAACAATGGAGTTGATCCACATTTCGAGAACCGTCCCGCCTCTTTCGCCCTTTTAGCGGATCATTTCTCCCAAACCTTTCCCCAGCTGGAAGGACTCCGATTCACGCACGCCTGGGGCGGCGTGATTGACACATGCTCGCGTTATGCTGTCTTTTGGGGAAAAGCCTATCGCGGAAAACTAGCCTACGCCATGGGCTACACCGGTCTCGGAGTCGGCGCGTCCCGCTTTGGCGCGCGCGTGATGTTGGATCTGCTCAGCGGTAAAAAAACCGAGTTGACCGAATTGCAGATGGTGAAATCGAAGCCGTTCCCATTCCCGCCCGAGCCGTTCCGCTCGCCGATCATCAACTTTACGAGATGGTCGTTGGAACGGGCGGATCGTAATGCGGGGAAAAGGAATATTTGGTTAAAAACGCTGGACGCGTTGGGCTTGGGGTTTGATTCTTAAACAAAGATACCTCTGAGGTTATCAAAAGTTCGGAGGTATTCTTTTTGATTCATTCGTGATCTGGGGGAAATTCCTTTTCCCTTTTGCCAAGGAATATCAAAGATTCCAGATCATCACTGTCTTCGGGTGCATACTCTGCCACCACTTTTCGCACTTCGTTCAGGTCACTGTCCGAAGCCCAGCCAAGCATCGTTCCCAGATCGCCCAGGTCACGCACACGCTGAGCCTCCATTTTCATCATGACGAGGTAAGGAAGTGTTATTACCGGATATCCAGCAGGGTCTTGCCCGACATCGCTCAATGCTTTCTCGATCCAGGGATATTTCCCAAAAATCACATCCAACTCGGTTCCATCGGGCGCTTGCAATAAATACCCAGGCACTGCCAGTCGAGAGATCATTCGATATCCTGCTTTTTCAAGCAACTTAATAACGGCATCTCCATCGCGCTCATAAACCAGAATATCCATATCTTTGGTCGCGCGTTCGGGCATGTAGGCTCTTGTTGCAACACCACCCACCAGCGCCCAGTCAATCCCTTTCAAGATGGGACGTAAATCAGGCCAGGGAATCATGGCAGTTCTCCTTTGCATAAATTCATGTCCGCTTCCTGTGCCGGGCTTCCCATTTCGAAAAGCCATATCAATCATGATCCGCCGCACCTGGCGCGGTGTCAGGTTGCCGTCTGGCGCGATTTTGGCAATGGCGGGTGGGATTGGGATTGTCATACGATAATTATACAACGGCAATCCGGGGTGCGTACCCTACGGGCATGATATCGCACCAGACCTAATGAGATATGTCGACGGCGCAGATCAGTCCTCTTAAGAAGACTCGTCCACGCCGTTTGGTGCGACCCACCCTTTGCAACGCCTACTTCTTCGCCGGCTTGGACATTTCATCCACAACAGCGTTGTACAACACTTCTGCTTTCAATTCGCTGAGCGAGTAGCATGGCGCTTCGAGGTGGTCTGCCAGTTGCTGGGCGAGACCCTGGTCGAATGCGGCGTGCTCCATGTTGATGACAACCGAGCGGATTTTCTCATTCGCGATCAATTCTGCAAATTTGAATCCCTCTTCCTGGGGCGGTAGAGTGCCCAGGGAAACATTCCCAGCCCCATCGGTCAGGATGATAAGAAGCGGCTCCACATCGGGGTGGATGTGTTTCTCGTGCATCAATACATCATGCGCCATGAATAACCCTGCCGAGAGAGGGGTCTTCCCGCCGACGGGAATGTCCATCAATGCGCGCTGAGCCAGGTGAACGGAGTTGGTGGGCGAGAGCACGAGCGTGGCGCGGTCTTTTTGGAAGACAATAAGCCCCACCCGGTCGCGGCGCTGATACGCATCGGTCAGCAGCGAAAGGATCGCGCCTTTTGTCGCGTTCATGCGCTCCGCCACTGCCATGGACCAGGACGCATCTACGAGGAATAACACAAGGTTCGCTACACGCTTGACGCGGATCTTGCGCTGCAGGTCGCTCTTCTTGATCGAAAAGGCGAGTTTCTTGCGTTCCTCTGTGCGTTGTTTTTGGAATGGCGCCGCGGCGCGGAAAGTGGCATCGAAGGCGATGTCGTTCAGTTTATCCCCGGCGGGGCGGGATTTAATGTAACGTCCGTGTTTGCGCTCGGTCTTGGTGAGCGAACGCCGTCCCGCCTGCTTGCGAGTCAGTTTATCGAGCGGAGTGTTCAATTTGCGCGGTTGGAAGGTGTCTCCGGCTTTGACTTTTTGTCCGCCTTCCCACCAGTTCGCGCTCGTGCTGGCGAAGACCTCCCGATTTTCCATCGGTTCGGGATTGCCTTCCTGCGCCCCCTCCTCGGTCTGCTCATCCTCGAGTTTTAAGTTTTTTTTTCCTCTTTTTCGCCTTCCTTGCCGCTTTCGGATTGTTCATCCTCGTCGCTCGGCATGGATTGACCCGCCAACTGCTCGATGCGTTCCTGCAATTGTTCGGTGGTCATCTCCGCCTGTTGGAACGGCGTCCGCTTGATGCGGTGAGGGAGAGCGAGTTCGGCGGCGAGGGCGATGTCGTGATCGTTGATCTTGGTGCGGCCCTCCAGGGCGGCTTCAGCTCGCGCGGCTTTGAGGATGACCATATCTGCGCGGTGGCCATCCACGTTCAGAGAAGCGGTCAGCGCCGCAATCGAAAGCAGGTCGCGCGTGCTGTATTTAACCTGGTCCACCAATTCACGTGCGTTGGCGATCTGCTTGGAAAGTTCCTCTTCCTTCGGGAGCCATTGCTTGCGGAAGGCTTCAGGATCACGTTCGTAGGCGATGTTGCGTTCCATGATCGTCATGCGTTCGCGCGCATCGCGGATTCCCACGATGTCGACGGACAGCGCGAAGCGGTCCAGCAGCTGGGGACGCAGATCCCCTTCTTCAGGATTCATCGTCCCGACGAGGATGAAGCGGGCGGGATGCGCGAAGGAGATGCCTTCCCGTTCCACCGTGTTTACCCCCATGGCGGCTGAATCCAAAAGGATATCCACCACGTGGTCGTCGAGCAGGTTCACTTCGTCGATGTAGAGCAATCCGCGGTTGGCATTGGCTAGCACGCCCGGCTCGAAGTGACGCTCGCCTTTTTGAATGGCTTTTTCGATGTCCAGAGTGCCGACCACACGGTCCTCCGTGGCGGAGACAGGCAGGTTAATGAACGGGGTGGAACGTTCAGAATAGGGAAGTTTTTTGCTCGAAGCGGCGCGTTCCTTGCACTCCGTGCACCAGGTTCCGGGTTTATCGGGATCGCAGCCAAAGCGGCAATCCTGAACCACTTTTACATGGGGAAGAAGTGCGGCAAGCGAACGCGCGGCGGTGGATTTGGCTGTGCCGCGTTCACCGCGGATCAACACGCCGCCGATGCGGGTATCCACGGCGTTGAGAATGAGCGCGCGCCTCATGCGCTCCTGGCCGACGATAGCAGTAAAGGGGAAAATGGCAGGCATCTATTTACTCCAGCCCGTGATTATAACGCTTGTTTATCAAAGCAGCGCATTTTCGCAACGGTTTACGTGCATGAGGGTTGTCAACTTGTCGTTTCACTTGTATAATCCCGCTCATATTTCGATTAGCCGGAGTTCACGAGTGACTGACCAAAAAGAAACCCTGAGCGGGACATCAAATGCGCAGGGAGATCAGAACAACAATCAATCGATGGAGGCGCTGTTAGCATCTGAATCGTTGAGCATTGATCTTCCCAAGGCAGGCGAGATTCGCAAAGGGACCATAGCAAGTATTTCACCGAACCAAATCCTGATCAGTATCGGGGCGAAGTCCGAGGGTGTTGTCGCGGGCAAGGAACTGGAGCAGTTGACCCAGGAGGAGCGCGAAGCCCTCAAGGTCGGTCAAGAATTGGATGTTTTTGTCATCGTTCCCGAAGACGCGAACGGCAATGTTGTCCTTTCGCTAAAGCGCGCCTTCGAGCAGATCGCTTGGGAAAACGTGGAAAAAATGATCACCGATGAGACCGTGCTGGATACCAAGATCATCGGTTTCAACAAGGGCGGGCTCATCGCCGCGGTCGGCAACCTGCGCGGCTTCATTCCTTCATCGCAGATCAGCGCCGCGCGCCGCGCCCAATCCACCGGCGACAAACCCGAACAACGTTATCAGAAGATGGTTGGCCAGCCCATTTCCGTACGAATCGTGGAAGTGGATCGTGAACGCCGTCGATTGATCCTATCCGAACGCGCTGCCAGCGCGGAATCCCGTTCCGAGTTAAAGGAACGCGTCATCAACGAACTCCAGGAAGGGCAGACCTATTCAGGCCGGGTAACCAGCCTGGCAGACTTCGGCGCTTTTGTCAACATCAACGGCGCAGACGGTCTCGTCCATCTTTCAGAAATCTCCTGGGACCATGTCACTCATCCCAAGGAAGTGCTTGAAGTGGGGCAGGAGGTCAACGTCAAGGTCATCAACATCGACCGCGATAAGAAGCGCATTGGGCTTTCCATCCGCGCCTTGCAGGAAGATCCCTGGAAGAGCCGCATGTCGAAGTTCAGCGTCGGTCAACTCGTGGAGGGCGCGATCACGCGGCTGACGAAGTTCGGCGCATTCGCCAGGCTCGAAGGCGATATCGAGGGTCTCATCCACATCTCCGAGTTGAGCGAGAACCGTGTCGAACATCCCAAGGAAGTTTTGCATGAGGGCGATGTTAAGACCCTGCGCATCATCCGCATCGACCCCGACCAGCATCGCATCGGCTTGAGCCTCCGAAAAGTCGACTCAGCCGCCTACGCCGACAAAGACTTCAAGATGCTCACCAAAGACTTCGGTCAGGACGAAAACAAGGAGTAAACAGAGCGCACCGAAAGGTGCGCTTTTTGATTTCATGGAACTCATGCCTTTGATGGTCGATGCGCACGCGGATATCGCCTACAACATGCTCAGATATGGGCGCGATTACGCCCGCTCCATTTCAGAAACCCGCGCGCTAGAATCGGGCAGCTTTACTGTAAAGGATAACGGCGATTCGTTGATCAGCTGGCAGGAATACCAGCGGGGACGGATTGCCGTTATTTTTTCGACCCTCTTTGCGCCGCCGATCCGTTTTCGAACGCAGGAAGCCGACAAGATTGTGTATAAAAATTTCGACGAAGCGCACGAGCTTTACTCTGATCAACTCGATGTCTATCATCGAATGCAGGATTCCATGCCGGACAAGTTCCGGATCCTCGCCTCGAAACGGGACCTGGAACTGCATCTTGACCATTGGAACTCATCCACACCAGAAGCGACTCATCCCGTGGGCATGGTCATCCTTATGGAAGGCGCCGAAGCGATTCGCGCTCTCTCTGAATTGGAAATGTGGCATGAGCGCGGAATCCGCTTGATCGGTCCCGCCTGGGTCGGCACGCGTTATTGCGGCGGCTGGAAGGAGCCCGGTCCTCTGACCGATGACGGACGCAAACTTCTCTCAGCAATGGCGGACTTTAATTTCACCCTCGACCTCAGCCACATGGATGAACGTGCCGCCGTAGAAGCGCTCGATACATATGAAGGACCCATCGTTGGCACACATGCCAATTGCGCGGCATTGATGCAGAACCCGAATACGAACCGGCATTTTACCGACAGAATCATCGAAGGCATTATCGAGCGCGACGGAGTTGTTGGAATCGTCCCATTCAATACCTACTTAAAGGTCGGCTGGCTTCGGGATAAGGGAAGCAGACGCGAAGAAGTCCCACTCGATGCCGTCGTCAATCACATCGATCACGTCTGCCAGCTTGCCGGTGATTCGCTGCACGCGGGCATTGGCTCCGACTTCGACGGCGGCTTCGGTTTGCAGTCTGTCCCGCCGGAAATTGATACAATTGCAGACCTGCAAAAACTGGTATCCTTATTGAAGGCTCGCGGCTATTCCGCCGCCGACGCCGCAAACATCCTCGGCGGAAACTGGATTTCCCGCTTGAAACGCGATCTGCCATAATCACTGAATCAATAATAATCCATGTCAAACCGTCCCGCATCTTCACCTGTTCCCACCACGCCGCGCGCTGACGACATCACTTCGCCGCGAATTCGACTTAGCCTTGTTATTATCTTCATTGGTCTTTTCATTTTCATGGTGGGCGCGAAACCCGCATACTTCGGCTGGGATCGCAGCCCCGTGGTTGGTTTTGTTCAAATCGTCGTCTTCCTTTTCGGCTTGGCGTTCATTTGTCTCGGCGGGTATCTTGGCTTGCACTCTTTGTGGTGGGGGATCGAGCGCACGATCGTCTCCGACATCGGCTCGCGTTTGGTTGCCACCGGGTACGTCTTCTCCGTTTTTGCCGGGCTTGCAGATATCGTCGGAATGGGCTCACACCCGTTTCCACAAGTCCCATATTTTGGTCCCTGGCAGGCGGCGGGCGTGATGATCGGGCAGGGCATCATCGCGCTTGGATTCTTGATGATGGTTCCCTTCCGGTATAAGTAAATGGCTATTAGTGGAAAGAGCCACATATCTCGCAAATGAGGAGGATTGGAAAAATCGCATGAGAAAAACCCACAAAGGTCTGTGTCATCTGGGGTTAATCAAATTTTCGATTCCTATTAACCTAAGATCCGATATTCGTAATCTTGTGTGACTGGTTCACGAATGTAATTTTCATCGTCTTCACCGAATCGGAAACCACTACCTTGACGGAATTCCGTTTCTGCCTATAATCGGGCGAAATATCCAAAACCAGATGAACATATTCTTCACCCTCTCCCTTATTGTCGTCCTTACCATTGTCCTTATTATTGAAGGACAATTTTCGGTTAGGATGGCAACGGTGAGAGTGATGAAATAACACTCAAGGTAAACGCAAAGAGCCGCCCTAACCATGGGCGGCTCTTTTGTTTGCGGACGTAAGAGAACGTCCGCTGCGCAAGAAATCCACGCGTAGAAGGCGCTCTCCAGCGCCGACACCAAAGGAGCCGCATGAGATCAGATACAGTCAAGAAAGGGTACGAGAAAGCGCCGCATCGCGCGTTGTTACGCGCCACCGGCTTGAAGGATGAAGATTTCAACAAGCCATTTGTTGCGATTGTCAATTCTTATGTCGATGTTGTGCCCGGTCATGTGCATTTGCAGGAGTTCGGCAAACTGGTAAAGGATGCTGCCCGCGCGGCTGGCGCAGTTCCGTTTGAGTTCAACACCATCGGCGTGGATGACGGCATCGCGATGGGACACATGGGGATGAAGTACTCGCTTCCTTCGCGTGAGTTGATCGCCGACTGCGTGGAGACCATGATCGAAGCGCATCGTTTCGATGCGATGGTCTGCATCCCGAACTGTGACAAGATCGTTCCCGGAATGTTGCTGGCGGCAATGCGCGTCAACGTGCCGACCATCTTCGTATCTGGTGGCGCGATGAAAGCCGGTATGACTCCCGAAGGCGAAGCCATCGACTTGATCTCCGTCTTTGAAGGAGTCGGCGCTTATTCAGCGGGCAAGATCGACGAAAAGCGTCTCCTGACTCTGGAGAAGTTTGCCTGCCCTTCCTGCGGCTCCTGCTCCGGGATGTTTACCGCCAACTCGATGAACTGCTTGATGGAAGTGATCGGTTTGGCTTTACCTTTCAATGGTTCTGCTTTGGCAAAGACTCCTGAGCGTGAGGCGTTAGCGAAACAAGCGGCGGCTCAGATCATGACTTTGATCGGGCGTGATCTCAAACCGCGTGACATCGTCACAGCCGAAGCCATCGACGACGCTTTCGCGTTGGATATGGCGATGGGTGGCTCGTCCAACACAGTGCTGCATACCTTGGCATTAGCCAACGAAGCCGGTGTGGACTATCCGCTGGAACGAATCAACGCCGTGGCGGACAAAGTGCCGCACATCTGCAAGGTGAGCCCGGCGGGCAAATGGCATATGGAAGATGTGCATCGCGCGGGCGGAATCCCGGCGATCTTGAACGAAATCCAATGGGGGACGGGCATGTTGCATTTTGATCGTTTGACAGTAACAGGAAAGACTCTGGGGGAATCGATTCAAGGCTGCGATATCAAGGATGAAGAAGTGATTCGTCGATATGACAACGCCCATTCCAAACGCGGAGGGTTGTCCATTTTGTTTGGCAATCTGGCTCCGAAAGGGGCAGTGGTGAAGGTTGGTGGCGTGAGCGAGGCGATGATGAAGTTCGAAGGACCGGCTGTGATTTTTGAATCGCAGGATGAGGCGATGGCGGGAATCCTGGCTGGAAAGGTCAAGGCTGGCGATTGTGTCGTTGTCCGCTATGAAGGTCCCAAAGGCGGACCGGGAATGCAGGAGATGCTTTCGCCCACGTCTGCGATCATGGGGCAGGGACTCGGCGACAAGGTGGCGCTCATCACGGATGGACGATTCAGCGGCGGGACGCGCGGCGCATGTATCGGTCATGTCTCACCGGAGGCGGCGGCGGACGGTCCAATTGCGGCGTTGAAGGCTGGGGACTTGGTCCAAATCGATTTGGTGGCTCGCACGCTCAATGTCAGGTTAAGCGAGGCGGAGATTCAGAGTCGGCTCGAAGCGCTGCCGAAGTTTGAATCCAAAATCACATCCAAATGGTTGAAGCGTTATTCGCATTTTGTGACGAGCGCGGATACGGGTGCGGTGTTGCAATCGTAGGTCACGCTTCAAGCGTGGCCTACATAAGGAGAAGAATGAAAAAGACAGGTGCAGAAATCGTTTGGGAATGTCTCACACGCGAAGGTGTGGAGGTGGTGTTCGGTTATCCGGGCGGCGCGAACATGCCGATCTACGACGCGATGCTGAATTACCCGGTGCATCATGTGTTGGTGCGGCATGAGCAGGGTGGCGCCCACATGGCGGATGGATATGCTCGCGCTTCGGGCAAGGTTGGTGTCGCAATGGCGACATCCGGTCCCGGCGCGACGAATTTGGTGACGGGCATCGCAACCGCAATGATGGACTCGGTTCCAGTGGTATTTATCACAGGTCAGGTGGCGGCGCATCTCATCGGCGGGGATGCTTTTCAGGAAACGGATGTGACGGGTATCACGCTACCGATCACAAAACATAATTATCTTGTGACCCGCGCAGATGAAATTGCGGAAACGATCCGCGAGGCATTTTACATTGCACGCAGCGGAAGACCCGGACCCGTGTTGATCGATATTTGCAAGAATGCACAGATCGAATCCTGCGAGTTTGTTTATCCGGATGAAGTAAAACTTCCCGGTTACCAACCCGTCGACCATGCGCCGAAGGTTTCGTTGGAGGAAGCCGTAAAGCTGATCGAGAGGGCTCATAAACCGGTCATCCTCTGCGGGCACGGCGTTTTGATGTCGAATGCGGAAAATGAATTGATGCAATTCGCTGTCAAGACCCAAACACCAGTTGCGAGCACCCTGCTTGGATTGGGCGCATTTCCCGCATCGCATGAATTAAGCCTGGGAATGATGGGGATGCATGGTGAGGTCCATACCAACCTTGCGATCCAAAATGCCGACCTGCTTCTGGCGTTCGGGATGCGCTTTGAT
This sequence comes from Candidatus Villigracilaceae bacterium, assembly GCA_026645935.1. Lineage (GTDB taxonomy): Bacteria > Chloroflexota > Anaerolineae > Anaerolineales > Villigracilaceae > Villigracilis. The sequence goes on from JAPKMP010000002.1 coordinate 111,077, forward strand.
GACCGCGTCACAGGTACGCTGAAGACTTATGCGCCGCGCGCAAAGAAAATCCATATCGAGATCGATCCGTCTGAAGTTCACAAGAACGTGCATGTGGATGTGCCGCTTGTCGGGGATTTGAAAACCGTCCTGACCGACCTCATCCCGATGCTGGATGAATACGACCACGAGGAATGGAAACAAGAGATCGACGGCTGGAAATCTGAAGCCGATAAACGCAGCATCATGAACTGGGAGGAAGATGGCAGGTTGTATGTGGCTCACCTCATTTCGGATATCTGGAGGGCGACCGGAGGCGGCGCGATCGTGACCACCGATGTCGGTCAGCATCAGATGTGGGCTGCGCAATACTATCAATTGGAACAACCGAACCGTTGGCTCTCCTCGGGCGGCGCCGGGACGATGGGTTTTGGGCTTCCCTCCGCCATCGGCGCATGGTTTGCCGCGAAGGATCAGGAGATTTGGGCGATCGTTGGCGATGGAGGTTTTCAAATGACCGCCGCCGAGTTGACCACGGCCGTTCAGGAAGGGTCGAATGTTAAGGTGGCGATCATGAACAACAACTTCCTCGGGATGGTGCGCCAGTGGCAGGAATTCTTTTTCGAGAAGCGTTATTCGGCCGTCGATATGTTGACGCCTGATTTTGTGAAACTTGCGGATGCGCACGGAGTCCCGGCGAGGCGGGTGACCCGGCGCGAAGAAGTCAATGAAGCCATTGAATGGGCGCGCAAGATGAAGGGACCCGTCGTCCTGGAATTCAAAGTGGAACGCGAAGACGCTGTTTACCCGATGGTTCCTGCGGGTTCGGCGTTGGATCAAATGATACAGAGACCGGTGAAAGCATAAGAACTTCCCTCCCCCCAAACCTTCTCCCACTGAGAGAGGGGCAGAGGAGATGGATAAGGAGAAAAAATGAACTACACCTTCATCGCATTGGTAGAAAACAAGCCTGGCGTGCTGAACAGGGTCGCTTCTTTGTTCCGCCGACGTAACTTCAACATCGAATCCCTCGCGGTGGGTCGCACGGAGAATCCGGATATCTCGCGCATGACCGTCGTTGTGGATTGCCCGAACGGCGATATGGATGCCCACAAGATCGAAGCGAATTTGTACAAACTCGTCAATGTGATCGATGTTCAGGATGTCACGCATCAACCTTCGGTGACCCGCGATCTGGCGCTGATCAAAGTGAAGGTCAGGCCTGAACGCCGCGCAGAGGTCAATGGCTTGGCGGATATCTTCCGCGCCCGGATCGTGGATGTTGCCGCCGATTCGGTCATTGTCGAGATTACCGGCACCGAGGACAAGATCGAAGGCATGATCGAACTGCTGCGTCCCATTGGGATCGTCGAGATGGTCCGCACCGGGCAAATCTCCATGACCCGCGGGGTGATCGACGGCGTGCGCCGCGTGGCCGGGGTGAATGGCAATCGCTACGACGATATCGCCGAACTTGCGGCAATGACGCCGTAATAAACCTGTCAACGCGAGGAGTTTGTTTCGTCGCTTTGCTCCTTGCACCGACATACGACTAGGAGAACACAACAATGGCAAAGATCAATTTTGGCGGTGTGGAAGAGGAAGTGGTGACCAGGGATGAGTTTCCGCTTGAAAAGGCGCGTGAAGTATTGAAGGACGAAGTGGTCGCGGTGGTGGGCTACGGCGTGCAGGGACCTGCTCAAGCGATGAACATGCGCGACAACGGCATCAAGGTCATCGTCGGTCAGCGCAAGGGCACGAAGAATTGGGACAAAGCCATCGCGGATGGTTGGGTGCCCGGCGAGACTCTCTTTGAAGTGGAGGAAGCCGCTGAGAAAGGCACGGTCATCCAATACCTGCTTTCGGATGCCGGTCAGCGCTCGCAGTGGCCCAGGATCGTGGAACACCTCAATGAAGGCGATATGCTTTACTTCTCTCACGGATTTTCTGTCACATTCAAGGATGACACTGGAGTAGTCCCGCCTCCGCACGTGGACGTGGCTTTGGTTGCCCCCAAAGGATCTGGTCGTAGTGTGCGGGCGAACTTCCTCGAAGGCTCCGGCATCAATGCCAGTTTTGCGGTCCATCAGGATGCAACGGGCAAAGCCAAAGACCGCACCATTGCCCTGGGCATCGCCATCGGCGCGGGCTATCTCTTCCCAACCACCTTTGAAAGAGAAGTACTTTCTGATCTTACAGGTGAGCGCGGCATTCTCATGGGCGCTCTCGCCGGTGTGATGGAAGCGCAGTACAACGAACTCCGCAAGCACGGACATTCTCCGTCTGAGGCGTTCAACGAAACGGTCGAAGAACTCACCCAGTCGCTTATCCGCCTGGTGGGTGAGAACGGCATGGACTGGATGTATGCGAACTGCTCCACCACGGCTCAACGCGGTGCGCTCGATTGGAAGGACAAATTCCGAGATGCAACTGCTCCTGTTTTCAAGGACTTATATGAAAGTGTTGCAAGCGGCAACGAAGCCCGCATCACACTCGAAGCCAACAGCCAGCCCGATTACCGCGCCAGGTTGGAAGTGGAACTCGCCTCCATCCGCGACTCGGAAATGTGGCGCGCGGGTGCGGCGGTGCGATCGTTGAGACCTGAGAATTGGAAGAAGTGATCGAATATCGAGTATTCGATATTCGGAAGTAGGTTCTATGACCAACTATGTAAAAATTTTTGACACCACATTACGCGATGGCGAACAATCTCCAGGCGCGACGATGACTTCTGCCGAGAAGTTGGAAGTGGCGCATAATCTCGCCCGTCTCGGCGTGGACATCATCGAAGCCGGATTCCCCGCCGCCTCGCCGGACGATCTGGAAGCCGTCAGACGAATCGCACTTGAAGTGGGCAATCCACCCGCAGGGAGTCCCGAAGCGAAGGTTCCTGTCATCGCAGGGCTGGCGCGCGCAAACAAACCCGATATCGACAAAGCCTGGGAGGCGGTGCAAGGCGCAAAGAAACCGCGCATCCATACGTTTCTTGCCACGTCACCGATCCATATGAAGCACAAGTTGAAGATGGACCCGGAGGAAGTAATTCAACGTGTGTCTGAGATGGTCGCTTACGCAAAATCCTTCTGCGATGATGTTGAGTTCTCACCCGAAGACGCGGGGCGTTCCCAACCGGAGTTCCTGTACGTTGTCCTTGGCGAAGCCATCAAAGCCGGCGCGACGACATTGAACATTCCCGATACGGTCGGTTACACAACGCCCGATGAGTTCCATAAGCTTATCGATGGAATCATCAAAAACACGCCGGGGATACATGACGGGATCACCGTTTCCGTGCATTGCCATGACGACCTTGGCATGGCGACCGCAAATACGCTGGCAGGGATCCGCGCCGGGGCGAGACAGGCGGAGGTGACCATCAACGGCATTGGCGAACGCGCTGGCAATACTTCGCTCGAAGAAGTGGTGATGGCGTTGAAGACTCGCCATCCCGTCTTTGGCTTGGAAACGGGAATCGAAACGCAGCAACTTTCGCGCATCTCCAAACTCGTCAGCAATTACACCGGCATTGTTGTCCAGCCCAATAAGGCGATCGTCGGCTCGAATGCATTCGCGCATGAAGCTGGCATTCATCAAGATGGAATGTTGAAACATCAAAGCACCTACGAGATCATGCGCCCTGAAGATGTCGGCGTGAACCAGACCAACCTCGTGCTGGGCAAACATTCCGGTCGAGCTGCGCTGCGCAATCGTCTCGCCGAAATGGGGCATTCCCTCGATGACGTTGAACTCGATAAAGCCTTTGCGCGTTTCAAGGACCTCGCTGACCGCAAGAAGGTCATCACCGATCTTGATCTCGAAGCCTTGATCGCGGACGAATTCTATAAACCGCGCGATGTATATCTGCTCAACGGTTTGCAGGTCACTTGTGGGACGATGGGCATGCCAACCGCCACCGTCCGCCTGCGCGGACCGGATGGTGTCGTTCATACTCAAGTCGCCATTGGCACCGGTCCAGTCGATGCGACTTACAAAGCCATTGATCGGGTCGTCAATGTTCCGTGTACCTTGCTTGAGTTCAATGTTCATGCCATCACCGAAGGTATCGATGCGCTTGGAGAAGTCACCGTGCGGGTGCAGAGCGAAACCGGTTCCACAACCATGGACGCGCAAAGCGAAGTGGAGTTCATGCGCGTCTACGGCGGTCATGGAGCGGATTCGGACATCATCGTCGCCAGCGCCAAGGCATACGTCAACGCGCTCAACAAGCTGATCGTTGCCCAAACCGAAGGGAAAGGGAAAGTGCCGAACGATTTTGGTGTGATGTTGGGATGAAAAGCGGAGATTGGAGAATTGGAGATTGAAACTGGATCTCGCTTCTTCCCGCCCCGAAAGTTGATTTTACTCAACCAGCATTTGATTCCGCTGATGATGATTCCTGCCAAATAAAAAATCATTAATCGAAAACTTGTATTGAGCTTGTCGAAACATCGTTAATCGCAAATTTATTATGCCAAAAACACTCTTTGAAAAAATCTGGGACTCACATGTTGTAACCGAACAAGATCAAGCTCCTGCGGTTCTTTACATCGACCTGCACCTGGTTCACGAAGTGACCTCTCCCCAAGCCTTTACCGGACTCCGCCAGCGCGGACTCAAAGTCCGCCGCCCCGACAAAACTCTCGCCACAATGGATCACTCCATCCCGACCACGCCCATCGATGTGCCGATTGCCGACGCAATGGCCGCCGCGCAGATCAAACAACTCGAAACCAACGCTGCCGAATTCGGCATCGAACTCCACGGCATGACCAGCCCGCACCGCGGCATCGTCCACGTGATCGGACCGGAGCTCGGGCGTACCCAACCCGGCATGACCATCGTCTGTGGCGACAGTCACACCGCCACGCACGGCGCGTTTGGCGCATTGGCATTCGGCATCGGCACCTCCGAAGTGGAACACGTTCTCGCGACCCAATGTCTCTTGCAGAAGAAACCCAAGACCTATGAAGTCCGCGTGGATGGCAAACTCGGTCAGGGCGTTTCCTCCAAAGACATCATCCTCGCGCTCATCGCCAAGATCGGTGTCGGCGGGGGAACGGGTCATGTCTTCGAGTACACCGGCGAAGCCATCCGCTCGCTCTCCATGGAACAGCGCATGACCATCTGCAACATGTCCATTGAAGGCGGCGCACGCGCTGGCATGATCGCCCCCGATGACAACACCTTCGAATACCTGCACGAACGCGAGTTCGCCCCCAAAGGCGCCGACTGGGACAAAGCCGTTGCCTACTGGAGGACCCTCACAACCGACGAAGGCGCGACCTACGATAAATCCATCACCCTCAACGCCGCCGACCTCGAACCGATGATCACCTACGGTACCACTCCCGGCATGGGTATGAGAATCACTGACCGCATCCCAACCGCCGATTCATTCAGCGACGCCAATCAACGCGCTTCCTTTGAAAAAGCCATGACCTACATGGGGCTGCGACCGGGTCAATCCCTGCTCGGTCAAAAAGTGGATGTGGTCTTCATCGGCTCCTGCACCAACTCTCGTATCTCTGATCTGCGTCTTGCGGCTTCTGTTATCAAAGGCAAGAAGGTTGCGAACGGGGTACGCGTGATGGTCGTGCCTGGTTCGCAGGATGTAAAGAAGCAAGCCGAGCAGGAAGGTCTCGATAAGATCTTTAAAGAAGCCGGTGCCGAATGGCGCGAAGCAGGCTGCTCAATGTGTATTGCGATGAATGGCGATCAACTCCAGCCCGGTCAATACGCCATCTCCACCAGCAACCGTAACTTCGAAGGACGCCAAGGCAAAGGCGGACGCACCTTCCTCGCCAGCCCCGTCACCGCTGCGGCAACTGCTATTCATGGCGTTGTGACTGATCCGCGCACAGTGCTCTAATCCGTATTACGTAATTCGTAAAGTACTTTACGCATCACGTATCACGCATTGCTCAATCTTCAATCAAAAATCGGAAATCCAAATGGCTCAATTCACAACCTTAACCTCCCGCGCACTTGCTCTCCCTGTAAACGACATCGACACGGATCAAATCATCCCCGCGCAATTTCTCAAAGTCACCGATAAAAACGGTCTCGCCGATGCGCTTTTCTATAACTGGCGTTACAACGACGATAAATCTCCGAAAGCAGATTTCATCATCAACAAACCCGAGTCACAGGGTGCACAAATTCTATTAGCCGGAGACAACTTCGGCTGCGGTTCGAGCCGCGAACACGCTCCCTGGGCGCTCACCAGTTGGGGCATCCGCGCCGTCATCTCCACCTCGTTCGCAGACATCTTCCGCAGCAACTCGCTGAAGAATGGGCTCATCCCCATCATCGTGGACGAAGCGACGCACAAGATGCTCTTTGAACTTTTGGAAGAAGCGCCTCGTGCCGAACTGACAGTTGATCTTGCCTCCCAAACCGTGACCTACCCTGGAGGTTCATTCACCTTCTCCATCGACACCTTCAACAAGACCTGCCTGCTCAACGGCGTGGACGAACTCGGCTACATCATGGGTTTCGATAAAGAGATCGCGGCGTTTGAGGCAAAAGCGTAATTAGTAATTGGTGATTGGTAATTACCAGTTACTAATTACCAATCACCAAAAGGCAGCACATGACCCTACCAAGAATACAGATCTACGACACCACCCTGCGCGACGGGACACAATCCGAAGGCTTCAACCTGTCGGCAAATGACAAGGTCCGCATAGCGCAAAAACTGGATGAACTTGGCGTCGCGTTCATCGAAGGCGGCTGGCCCGGCTCCAACCCCAAAGATGTGGAGTTCTTCGAACGCGCCCGCGACATGCAATGGAAGAACGCCCTCATCGCAGCATTCGGCTCCACCTGCCGCGTCAAAGGCGGACCCGAAGATGATGCAAATATCAAAGCCCTGCTTGATTCAAAGACGCCCGTTTGCACGATCTTTGGCAAGACGTGGACGCTGCATGTCAAAGAAGTATTGCAGACGACCTATGAAGATAATTTGCGAATCATCGAACAATCGGTCGCCTATCTCAGTGCTAACGGCAAGCGCGTCATCTACGATGCCGAACACTTTTTCGACGGCTACAAAGCGGACAAAGTCTACGCGCTCGAAACTCTGCTGGCGGCGATTCGCGGCGGCGCGGAGACGGTCGTGCTGTGCGACACCAACGGCGGGACCTTCCCGTGGGAGATCAAACAATTCCTGAAAGAGTTGAAGCCTGCGCTAAATCATCCCTTTGGGATTCACACCCACAATGACTCGGAATGTGCCGTCGTCAATTCGCTGGTCGCCGTCCGCGAAGGAGCGGTTCAAGTTCAGGGAACCATCAACGGCGTCGGGGAACGATGCGGCAACGCCAACCTCTGCTCCATCATGGCGGACCTCGAACTCAAGATGGGTTATCAATGCCTGCCGAAGGGAAACATCCAGCGGTTGTATGAGCTGTCTCATTTCGTCGCGGAGGTGGCAAACATCACGCCAGATGAACATTTGCCGTTCGTGGGCAAATCGGCGTTTGCTCACAAAGGCGGTGTGCATGTGGCGGCAATGCGGCGTTCGGCTCAGTCCTACCAGCATGTGGAACCGGAACGTGTTGGGAACAAAATGCGCGTTGTTGTTTCAGACTTATCCGGCCGAGGCAATCTGCTCAGCAAAGCCGAGGAGCACGGCGTGGAAGTGGAAGGCACTGAAGTTGTGCCCATCCTCAATGAGATCAAGGAACTCGAGTCGCGCGGATTTTCCTTTGAAGCCGCCGAAGCCTCGGTTGCCATCATGCTCAAACGGCAGGAATACGGTTATAAAGCGCCGTTCGAACTCATCGACTTCTTCGTTAATGTCGAACATCGGCAGGGGCGCGGCATTTTTGCCGAAGCAATGGTAAAGGTGCGCGTTCAGGGTGAAGTGTTACACACCGCTGCGGAAGGGAACGGACCTGTCAATGCGCTCGACATCGCCCTGCGGAAAGCGCTTACCAGTTATTATCCGCGCATCAATGATTTTCATCTTTCCGATTACAAAGTACGCATATTGGATTCGGAACATGGCACTGAAGCCATCACTCGCGTATTGATCGACACGCGCAATTCCAACTCGCGATGGAGCACGGTCGGCGCGGGGACGAACATCATCGAAGCAAGCTGGCGGGCGTTGGCGGATTCGGTGGAGTATGGGCTGATGGTTGCACATTAGAAAACCATGTCGTTGCGAGGACGCTCTTGTTCTTTGTCTGAAGCAACCTCCAAGACTTCGGGAGGTTGCTTCGTTGGGAAGATCACCCTCCTTACAACGACATATTATGGAGAACAATGAACTTCAAAATCATCCTCCTCCCCGGCGATGGCATCGGACCGGAAGTTGTCGGTGAAGCTGTGCGGGTGCTGGAAAAAATCGCCAGCAAATTCAATCATTCATTCGATTTTCAGGAACGCCTGATGGGCGGTTGTTCCATCGATAAATACGGCTCTTCCCTGACCGATGAGACTCTTGCCGACTGCCAAGCCTCAGACTCCGTTTTGCTGGGTGCCGTCGGTGGACCGAAATGGGATGACCCGAAAGCCAAAGATCGCCCCGAGCGCGGATTACTCGCCCTGCGAAAAGGTCTTGGCGTATTTGCAAATCTTCGCCCGGTCAAAGTCCACCCGGCTTTGATCGAGGGCTCGCCGCTCAAGCCGGAAAAACTGAAGGGCGTGGATATTCTCGTCATTCGTGAGTTGACTGGCGGTTTGTACTTCGGCTTCCCTAAAGGACGCGATGTCAAAGATGGGCGCGAACGCGCAGTAGATACGCTTGAATATTATGATTATGAAATTCGCCGCATCATGAAATTGGCATTTGAATTGGCGAAGGGACGCAGGAAAAAGGTCACTTCGGTGGATAAAGCCAACGTGCTTGAATCCTCCCGTTTGTGGCGTCAGATCGCGACTCAGTTGGGGAAGGGGAATCCTGATGTGGAGTTGGAACATGTCCTTGTCGATACGGCGGCGATGAAACTCATCACCGGTCCGGCGTGGATGGATGTGGTCGTCACTGAAAACATGTTTGGCGATATTCTCACGGATGAGGCATCCGTGTTGGCTGGGTCGATGGGGATGTTGCCTTCCGCCAGTTTGGGCGTGGCAGGTTCGAGGTCTGGCAGCGAGGCGCGCATGGGGTTGTACGAACCCATCCATGGCTCCGCTCCGGATATAGCCGGGAAAGGAATTGCGAATCCAGTTGGTACAATTCTTTCTGCGGCGATGATGCTTCGCCATTCATTCGAATTGGAAGTTGAAGCAACGGCGATCGAGGCGGCTGTAGACCGATCCATCAGCGACGGTGCGCGCACTGCGGACCTCGGCGGAAAGTTAACGACCCGTCAGATGGCGGAAGAACTCATCAAAAACATTCAATAAAGGAGAAGAGAGAATGGGCATGGAATCGAAATTTATATGGAAAGACGGCGAACTGGTGGAGTTCGAGAAAGCCACCGTTCACATGCTGACGGCCGCCCTGCATTATGGGGCTGCGGTCTTCGAAGGGATCCGCGCCTATCACACCGCCAAAGGACCTGCCGTGTTTCGCCTGCGGGAACATGCGGAACGACTGATCAAATCAGCGGAGATCTTTGGATTTTTGAACTTACAATATTCGGCGGATGATGTTTCGAAAGCCATCAAGGAAACCGTGAAAGCGAACGGGTTTGACGAATGTTACATCCGCCCGCTTATCTACCTGACCGCAGGGGCGTGGAACTTGAACATCGACGCGGGTAAAGCAGCCATGATGATCGCGGTGTGGAAGTGGTCGAATTATCTCGGGGAGGAGGCGCTGGCAAAAGGCATCCGGGCGAATATATCCTCGTTCACGCGGCACCATGTCAATGTGTCGATGACGAAGGCAAAGATCGCTGGCAACTACGCCAACAGCATCCTGGCGAAGACTGAATCGGTCCGCCTCGGTTTTGAAGAAGCCATCATGCTCGACCCGAGCGGGTACATTGCCGAATGCACGGGGGAGAATCTATTCCTCGTCAAGAAAGGCAGGATCTACACCCCGTCTGCGGCTCCTGTGCTCGAAGGTATCACGCGGGATTCGATCGCCACGATCGCAAACGACCTTGGCTATGAAGTGATCGAACAGCCCATTTCCCGCGACCAGCTTTATAGCGCCGACGAGGTCTTCGTCTGCGGAACGGCGGCGGAAGTGATCGGCTTGTGTGAGATCGACTTCCGAAAGATCGGGGACGGCAAATCGGGCAGGATCACGCATGAGATCCAGACCGTCTATCACGATGCCATCCGTGGAAAGATAGCCAAGTATGAAGCATGGTGCGATTACGTTGGGTAACTCGCTTTAAAGCCATTCATCAGCTCAGGGGAGCATAACGTCCTGAAAATCTGTGGTACACTCACTGCCGCTGTATTTCTGGGAACTTGTTTTGATCGCTCTGAGTAAGTAGCCCGTGGAACACCCCGGGCTTTTTTGTTGGGCGGGTTTTGCCTGCAAAGGCAGACCTTGTTGAGCAGGAAGAACTATTGAAAGAGTCATCAGGACGTTCCTATACGTAGGGGCGAGGTAATACCACTTCGTGGGACAAGTCTCGCCCCTACATAAAAAAGGATAATGATGACACCCGATTTTTCTTCTCTCAACCTGCGTGACGAGATCATGCAGGCGATCACCGAACTTGGCTATTCCGAGCCGACCCCCATCCAGGCGGGAATGATTCCGCTCATGCTCACCGGCGTGGATGTGGTCGGTCAGGCTCAGACGGGCACAGGCAAAACTGCCGCCTTCGCCCTACCCATTCTCAACAACTTCGTAAAACAAAAGAATCCACAGGCACTAATTCTCGCGCCGACGCGTGAACTTGCCCTGCAGGTTGCCGACTCGATGAATGAGTACGGCAAGCATTTGCATGTACGCGTGCTCGCAGTGTATGGCGGACAGCCTTATGGACCACAGATCAACAGCCTGCAGCGCGGCGTGGACATCGTCGTTGGCACACCGGGTCGTCTCATCGACCTGCTCGAGCGCAAAGTACTTTTCCTCAATGGAATCAAGACCGTGGTGCTCGATGAGGCGGATGAGATGCTCAACATGGGTTTCATCGAAGATGTCGAAACGATCCTCGCATCGACGCCCGAGGAAAGGCAGACCGCCCTGTTTAGCGCGACCATGCCGCCGCGTATCCGCAAACTGGCAGAGCGCTTCATGCGGGACCCGCAGTCCGTGGTCATCAAACGGGATACGCTTACCGTTTCAGCCATTGAACAGCGTTTTTACATGGTGCATGAAAATCACAAGACCAATGCGCTCACCAGACTCTTTGAGATCGAACCCATCCACAGCGCCTTGATCTTTGCCCGCACCCGCGCGGAAACCAGCACCCTTGCAAATGAACTTGTCGTACGCGGAATCCCTGCCGAAGCCATTCACGGCGACCTCGACCAGCAGGCACGCGAGCGCGTGCTGGGACGTTTCCGCGCGAATCAGTTGAAGGTGCTTGTCGCTACCGACGTTGCCGCGCGGGGCTTGGACATTGACGATATTTCCCATGTTTTCAACTATCACCTGCCCGACGATGCCGAGGTCTATGTGCATCGCATCGGCCGTACGGGGCGCGCAGGCAAAACCGGCATTGCCATTACCTTGCTTTCCCCCAAAGAGAAGCGCCGCTTGCGAGAAGTGGAAGCGCTCACCAAACAGCCTCTCACAAAAAAGGAACTTCCCACTCCGGAAGATATAACGAAACATCGGGAATCGCAAGTGGTTGAAAAATTAAAGGTCTGGCTTGGGCGCGGACGGTTCAAGCGCGAACTTGAAATGGTACAGGAATTGATCGAAGCCGGTCACGATCCGCTGAATATTGCCGCGGCGGCGATTAAGATTTCACGCGGCGAGGAAAAGCAGAGACCGGTCGCTGAAATTGCCAGCTTGAAGGATGAAAGATTTGAAAAAGGAAAGAAGGAAAGATTCGGGCGAAGGGAAGGCTCGGGTCGTGGCGACAAGATGCGGGTTAGAGGGAGCAAAGCGCATGAGGAGGGCATGGTGCGCTGCAAGATCAACAAAGGCAAGGCGCATAACATCCGCCCGAACGATATCGTGGGGCAGATCGCCTTCCATGCAAATATTCCCGGTAATATCATTGGCAAGATCCGCATCGAAGAAAAAGTATCGTTTGTGGATATCCCCGAAGAAGCGCTGGATCAGGTGCTCAAGCACAGCGGGAACTACAAAATCGGCAAGGAAAAATTCAGCGTCGTGAAAGCGGAAAAGAATTAGCGGACCTTCCCATCAGCCGCCTTTTTCGAGAAGCGAGCATAACGCATTGGACAAAACCCATCAATGCCAGACCCGGGCTTGATTCTTTAACAAGATTTTTACATCCCTCCAGCCAGACCCCCTTCATAGGCAGGCAGATCTACCCTCCACCAGCCATTGCCATTAACAAACCAAATACGAGAACGAACCCGACCATACAGATAACACCGACGACGAAAATTCCCGCCATCAAAATCAGAGGCAACCCAAACATCCGCTTCGCGACCCCCGCCGTTGACTCTGCCGCCTCGTAGGGAAGTTTCGGCGCGTTAATGCGCGTCTCTTCCAACTGCGTGATGAATGCCGTCTGATCCTGAATCGTAAACCATTCCGAGTGGTTATCATCGAAATCAACGCGCAGGAGCTTGAACAAATTAACCACTTCTTCACCAAGCCCGGTAATACTGCTCAACGGCAACGCTCGCTGTGGACCAAACCCCGCCTTCAATAGGATTCGCTGATTTGTCAGCCACATGCGCACATTCGAACCGCCAGAGCGGATTCCATTTCGCACCATGTACACCGTTGCGCCAGCCTCACGGATGATTGTTTCACCATCACGAAGTTGAGGGGTTAAGTTCATAAACTGTCTACCTCACTTTTTCCTCTGCTGCTTTTTCCAACACAGAATATCCATTCTCGATCAATTTTTGCACTTCAGGATTTGATCCGGCCTTGCCCTTCTCAAGTGTTTCCACCATCCTCAGCATCGCCCCGCGGATTCCGCTGGCGCGGTGCGCAAGTACAGAATCAGCGGAGATTCGCTCGAGACGGGAGAGCAGGAATAGGAGAGTGCGAATGAGATCCTGGCTCATATTGCTACAGTTTACCTTACCTCCAGCCTAAGATATTCATTGAAATCTCCGCATCCCATCCCACATGTCTGCCCAGGGTTTGCGCAAGCCTTGGCAAAGGTAAATATCCCTGAGTTCGGTTTCTTCATTAACCACGCCGTAACTGTTGCTGACCGCGCCTACCAGTAGACAGGAGTTGAAATAAGAGCTTGCACTGTTATCTGGATAACCAACCACGACAAGCACATCGATGGTTTCAGGGGGCGAGCCTTTCATCCAGAACGAGTTGACAGGACTGATGACTTGCGGAAGGTTATATTCCGGACCGTAAAGGTCGAGCGCGCCTGCCTCGCCATAGTTCCCAGCCAGGATTCCTGCTCGTGCTTTTTCCTCTCTTGGCAGGGATTGGTACACATCTGCGACGGCTTCGGTCATTTCACGCCAGCCGATCTGCTCGACAAAGTCATCGTGGACTTCGCGGTTGATATTCCACACGGCTGAGTTGACGGGCGCGATGGGCAGTCCTAACGCCGCAACGAAGATAAAGCCCAAAAGAAGCGCAGACCAGCCCAGGGTCCGGTAGAGAAGCGCGGGTTTGGGGTTGAGGGTCCCCAGCCATCGGTCGAATACGAACATTCCAGCCGCGACCAACACCACATACGATGGGGCTGGGTAGTAGCCGCGTCCCTGCATGATGAGAAAGGTCAGGACGGGGAAGAGATACATGAAACCGATGATCCTGTATTTCGATTCGCGGAAGCAAAATAGCAAACCGGTGATCCAGAAAGGAAGCATGAATGGGTTTGCCATCAGCAATTGTTCGGGCAGGTACCCGTCGGCGCGACCGATGCGCACATCGCGCTCGTGTATGGCGGCTTGATAATCGAGCGATATGAAATCGTGTTGAATCTGCCAGAGAAGATTGGGCAGGAACATTAGGAGGGCGAGTCCTGCTCCGAGCCAAAGCCATTTTGATTTGAGATATTTGCGCGCCGGGGTGAGTAGTGTGGATAGCACCAATGCAATGACGTACACGCCCATGGTGTAGCGCGTCATCATGCCCAAGCCAATGATTGCGCCAATGGCGAGCCACCAACGGGCGTCGTCTGTGTTGATCAGGCGAAGAATGAAGTAGGCAATGAGAACCACCCAGAGAAAATCGAAAGCGACATATTGAAACAATGCGCCTTGAATGATCGAAAGCACATTGATGCCTGCGCCCAGGGCGGCAAGGATCTGAACCCGGCGCGAACCGCCGAATTCCTTTGCCATCAGACCGGCAATGACCATGACGATGGCCTGTGAAAGCGCGGAAAAGACTCGAAACCCGACGGTTGTCGCGCCGAAGAGATATAGTTCAATACTGCCGAGAAACGGGGCAAGCGGCGGGTAGGATACGAATCCCCAGGCGAGGTTGCGCGCGGCATGCAATGTGGCAAGTTCGTCGCGATGGAATCCATAGTTATGGTTTGTGAGCAGGTGCAGGGTGAATTTTGCGGCTGCAAGCAGGATGAGAATGAAGAGATCGGATTTGAAAAACGATTTGTTCATGGTTCCCTCGAAATGGCAACCAATGGCCGTTCCACGCGGGCGGCTATCGATTGTTTTTACTTTTCATTATGCGGTTATTTTTGATTTTTGTGCGTTACAAAAATTCCGACGAACAGAGGAATCAAACCCAACAAAGTCGCATTCTCAAGCGAATCACTAATTTTGGAAAGAGTGCATTGAGCTGACTCCCAAGCGGCGGTGGCTGTGGCGGCAAAGAGGGGATTGTTGGATTCATTGGAGCACACCTGCATTTATAATTGCCTAATGTCAAACAATAATCGCACCGTTTGGTCTTCCGACTCAGGAGATCTTCGTAAGAAAAATCAAGCTATTTCCCAAGCCAAGTCTTTGCCGGCGCAGCAGCAAACTGCCTACCTGCACCGCGAATCAGGCGGCAGAGGCGGGAAGATTGTTTCGGTGGTCAAGAATCTTGTCCTCACTGAAGATGACTTGAGAGCGCTCGCCAAGACACTCAAACAGGAATGCGGCACAGGGGGAACGGTCAAAGACGGTGTGATTGAGATTCAAGGTGAACACCGTCAGCGCATGGCGGAGGTGTTGACGAGGCTGGGGTACAAGGTCAAGATCGCGGGCGGGTAGGAGGCGCTGTTCGTTCGTCGCTATTACCTGTTTTCTCCCAGAAGGTCTCGTAGCGGACATTATCCTTGCCGTTGTTCTTTACCCAATACATCAGCTTGTCAGCAAGGTTCAATGCCTGGTCCGCGGAAAGTTGCGGGGCATGTAATGTGAGAATGCCGATGCTAAAGGTAATGGGGCAATTCCTTGCCTTCATTTCTGAGGTCAATTTATTCCGCAAATTGGATATGGCGACCTTTGCTTCACTCTCATTAGTTTCAGGCAGGAGGATACTGAATTCATCACCGCCTACGCGTGCAACGAAGTCTGTTTTCCGCAGGGTGTTTTTCATGGTGTCCGCTATCGCTGAAAGGATTTCATCTCCAAAGATATGGCCGAATGTGTCGTTGATGATCTTGAAATTGTCGGTGTCCAGGAAAACCACCGTGAAGGTAAGGTTGTACCTGGCGGAACGGTTGATCTCCATCTCCAAAACCTCATGGAAATATCGATGGTTATATGCGCCGGTCAGGAAATCAGTGCGTGCGTGTAAGCGTTCCCTTTCAAGGCTTTTCAACAGCAGGGCTGGCAGTAAAAAGAATCCAAGACGGATGACCGCATTCCATAAATGGAGCAGAAGATTTTCCCCTCTCGGATGCGAAATAACCTCAATATAGAACCAGATGACCGTGCTCAAAAGGGACATCAAAATACCGTAGTTGTTTCCTAAGCCCAGGGAGGCTACGGCGATCGGTATCAGGTAGAAGAGAGAAAAGGAAAGTTCGGTGCCGGTTGTGTAATCCAGAATGCCGACAGACACCAGGAGGAGAAAGCTCAAGCCGAACCAAAGCGGACGGTTGGTATTTTCAAACACCTTTCGGGTAATGAACTTCATGGCTTAAAGTATATGCTTCCTGAGAGAGGGATTTCAAACAAAATCATAATTGATTCTTATGTCGGTCGGCTATGCAAAAAAGTGTTGGTTTCGACCGATCCCCCAACAGTTCCCCCAAGACAAACACACCCTCGAATTTATTTCGAGGGTGTGTCATGCGAAAAAGGTCACCCGTGCCTGCTCATGAACTTTTCCATTCGGCGCAGGGCTTCTTCGATTTTTTCATACGAAGTGGCGTAACACATCCGTACGAAGCCATCGCCGCCCGGTCCAAAGGCATTGCCCGGCACGACCGCCACAGATTCTTCGCGCAGTAATTTTTCGGCGAAGGTTTCGTCGTCCATGCCGGAGGCCTGGATGTTGGGAAAGGCATAGAACGCACCCTTCGGTTCAAAAGTCGACAGACCGAGGCGGTTCAATCCTTTGACCAGCAAACGGCGGCGGCGGTCGTATTCATCGATCATTTCCTTCACATACGACTCGCCCGTCTTCAATGCTTCGATGGCGGCATCCTGAGCGGTGGTCGGCGCGGACATGATGGAGTATTGATGGATGCGCACGAGACCTTTGATAATGTCCGAAGGACCGCAGGCATAGCCGATGCGCCAGCCCGTCATCGCATAATCCTTTGAGAAACCGCCGAGTAAAACCGTGCGCTCTCTCAGGCTGTCGCTCAAAGCAGGGAAGCAGACATGCTCGAAGTCATAGACGAGACGGTCATAGATCTCATCCGAAACGACGAGCAGGTCGTGCTCCTCCGCAATGCGGCCGATCTCGAGCATTACATCGCGCGGCGCAACCGCGCCGGTGGGGTTCGATGGATAACCGACAAAGATGACCTTTGTGTGCGGCGTGATGGCCTTGCGGATGTCATCGGGGTCAACGGTAAAATTATTTTCAAGCCTGGCGGGAATTTCGACCGGAACACCGCCCGCCAAAATGACCTCGGCTTGATACGAAACGAAACACGGCGTGGGGATGATGACCTCGTCGCCGAGATCGAGGATGGCGGTGAACGTGAGATACAACGCCTCTGAAACCCCGACGGTCGCGATGATCTCGTGGATTGGATCGTATTTCACGTTGTACAGTTTTTTCAAATTATCCGAGATCCCCTGGCGGAGTTCCATTTTGCCCGAGTTCGACGTGTAATGCGTCTCGCCGTTCTGAAGCGAACGAATGCCCGCCTCGAGGATCGGTTTCGGTGTGGTGAAATCCGGTTCGCCGATGCCGAGCGAAATGACATCCTTCATCGTTGCCGCAATATCGAAAAATTTTCGAATGCCGCTGGGCTTCAGTCCAGCCACACGCTTCGAGAGTCTTTGTACTGCGCCGATTTCCTGCATTAAGCCTCCTTTATATGGGTCGGACGTACCAGTCATCTGAGATTTCCTGGTACGTCAATTCAAACGCCAGACCATCCACGGTCTTGACGCAAAAGCCTTTTTCGCCAGGACCGCGCCAGCGGGAGAAAATCTCCGCGATCTCATGGCGTTGCCCCTGCCAAAGCAACGAAAGCGGTCGCTCCGCATATTCTGTGTCAGACCTGCACTCCACAACTTCCATATGCGGACTCACAACTCGACTGAACTTGTATCCCCTACGTTTAATTTCATGACGTGACCATCGCCTCGTCCCTTAACTTTGGCCTGCCTGCCGATCAGGGAGCGTTTCAACGCCGCATCCCTTATCTCGCAATCCGCTTCGATGATGGAATCTGAAATATGGGCATTCTCGATTCTGCAATTCGCGCCGATCGAAACGAACGGACCGATCTTTGAATTATTGATCTTGGCGCTGGCATGAATTGCAACCGGTTCAACGATCTCCACGTTCGAACCTTCGAACCTTTCAACCTGCGAACCGATTTTCTCCAACAGAATCTTGTTCGTATCCAGCGTTGCTTCGATGGTGCCAGTATCCAGCCAGGTGTTGATCTTTTGAGTGCGGACCCTCGCACCGCCTTTGATCATGATCGAGATGGCGTCGGTCAGGAAATATTCGTTCTTCAACATCACACCGCGCTTCATCTGGTCGTCGATGGCGGCAAGCAGGCGCTCGGCGCTTTTAAAGTAATAACACCCAACCACCACAAGGTTATTGTCCATGCTTTGCGGCTTTTCGATGAAGCGCTTCACCCAGCCGTCTGCGCCCTCTTCCGCCACCCCAAAGCGGCGCGGGTCTTCCACCGGCATTACCCAGGCGACGCCGTCCGCTTCCTCCTTGTTAAGAAAAGAGAAATCCGTCTCCATGAGCGTGTCTGAAAAACACATGATCATGGGTCCCGTCAGATGTTTTCGTGAAAGCCACAGCGCATGCGACTGTCCCTTCATTTCATGCTGGACGATATAATGCGCTTTGAGATTCGGATAATTCTCCTTTATAAAAGCGGGGACTTGCAACTCGCCGAGATACGGTCCGACGATGAAAACGAACTCGGCATTGTCTGGATCCGGCAAGGTTTTGAACATATCCAACACATGCTCGAGCGAGGTCTTTCCAGCCACGCTGATCAGCGGTTTTGGCTTGCTCCAGGTGTGCGGGCGCATGCGTGTTCCCCAGCCTGCCATGGGGATGACGATCTTGATTGTTTTATGAGTCATGATTGCGGGTATCCATAGAAGGATGACTTTTCTTATTATACCGTCTGGAGTTTTCCGGAACACCCTTCCTCCCTGCAAAAAACAGCCAGCATGAATCCTTCCTACCACTCGCCAAAGTTCGACCTGACGCGGCCTTCACCATACTTTGTCAATAAATTCCGATGCAGGTAATACATGTTATCTGGCAGTTCATTTATGGGGAAGGCTCGCATCTCTGCGATCTCGGCATCCGACCTGCCAACGAACTTGAAATCCCTGCAAACAAACACCGCCGTGTGATCGGTCTTCCATTGAACATAACTGGTGAACACACCCACAAGCGCGATTTCGCCCAAGTCTGCGCCGGTCTCTTCGCGGGCTTCACGTCTCGCTGCCTGGTCGAGCGACTCCCATTTTTTGAGTCCGCCGCCGGGCAGAAACCAACCGTCCAGATAGGTATGGCGCACGAGCCATGCTTTGTCATCCTCGATCATAGCCACCCTAACGCCCATGCGTATGGGACGAAAGATAAAGCAGTAGATTTTGAATCCGAAATACAGTAGTTTGTAATACATTTATGAATGCCCAAGTACTGGATGGGGCTGGTAGAACTCTTCGAGACGCTTGACCTCTTCTTCAGAAAGTTTGATATCCAATGCGGAAATTGCTTCATCCAAATGTGGCTCCTTGCTGGACCCGATAATGGGTGCGGCGATATAAGCCTTGGACAACACCCAAGCCAACGCGATCTGTGAACCGCTCACGCCGCGTTCTCTGGCAATCTCCTGCACACGTTCCGCCACCTTGAAATCCTCCTCGCGGAAGTAAAGTTGATTGGCGAATGGATCGTTCTGTGCGCGGGACGTTTCCCCGCCGCCGCCGCGCTTGCGGTCACCGGCGAAGAATCCACGCGCCATCGGGCTCCACGGAATCAATCCCACACCTGAATCCACACACAGCGGAATCATCTCACGCTCTTCCTCGCGATAAACGAGATTGTAGTGATTCTGCATCGAGACGAACTTCGTCCAGCCGTTCATCTCAGCCACATGCTGTGCCTTCATGAACTGCCACGCAAACATGGACGAAGCCCCGATATATCTCGCCTTCCCCGCGTGGACGACATCGTTCAACGCTTCCATCGTCTCTTCAATGGGGGTGTTGTAATCCCAGCGGTGGATCTGGTACAAGTCCACGTAATCCATTTGCAGGCGTTTGAGCGAGTTGTCGATCGCATGCATGATGTGCTTGCGCGAGAGTCCGCGGTCGGACATCGTCGCTCAACTGTCCATGCACTTTGGTGGCGACAACGACGTTTTGCCGATTCACACCAAAGTGACGAAGGACATTACCTGTGATTCGCTCGCTCTCTCCCAGCGAATACACATCGGCAGTATCAAAGAAGTTGATGCCTGCATCCAATGCCTTCTTTACGAAAGGCTTTGTCTGCTCTTCGTCTAAAACCCAATCGCGCCAGGTCTTTGAGCCGTAGGTCATCATGCCGAGGCACATACGTGAGGCCTTCAATCCGGTTTTGCCGATGTTTGCGTATTGCATGGATTCTCCTTATTACTCATTTCGCCGTCCCCGGCGAAAGCGTTTTCTGTAATCCGCGCCGAGGACGGCGCTGTGAGCAAACAAATTATGCTCCCTCCGCTGTCCTCGGCGGAGGTGTCGAAGCCAGCCATTCGTTTATATCAGTAACTTCAATGATTGGTTTTCGCCTGTAATCATAATACCCCGCGCTTGAATAAGCATAATCTGCCCTATCTGTTGCTAATTTCCAATCTTTTGCAATTGGGTTTTGGTGAATGTATTCCAACTTCTGTTCCAGAACTTCTATTGAAAAGATGTTCTTTGCCTGAATATCCTGCCAGATGCTGTGTTTGTGCCGAGAATCGCGTTTTTCCTGCTCGAAAGTATTCAACCATTCTGTTTTGTTGTCTTCACGTGCTTTCTTTAGGATTTCATGTGCTGTAAACGACCCAAATTGTTGAACAGTTTCCCCTATCGTTTGGTTCTCTGGTTTTATTAAGAAATGAGCATGAGTTGGCATGATTACAAACGCAAAAAGCGAAAGCCGTTTCTCTTTTTGCATCCAAGACAGGGAATTCAGAATGATTTTGGCGTATTTGGGGTGTTTGAACAAGGGAATCCATTCAACAACAGAAGCGGTGACAAAATATAGGTGTGTTGAGTCGTGAATGGAGTTGAATGTCATAAATTGAAATTACTCCTTAATCCGTCGCGCCGGGGACGGCGCTTGAGCAGCTATATGATCTTCAAATTCGCCAAACTCGCGGCGAGACGTTTAATGCCGACTGACTCAAAGACGACGTCAATGATCTCGTCGCCGTCTTGCATGCGGGAGTCGAGCACGATGCCGTCACCCCACATGGCGTGGCGGACGCGAGTCCCAGCTTTGTATAAGGCTTGTCCCTCACCCCCAACCCCTCTCCCGCTGGGAGAGGGGCGAAGGGGTGAGGGTGAAGGAAGCGACCATTTGATATCGGAAGGAGCGCCTTTGAGGCTGCGTCCAGTGCGTGTGCGACCCACGATCAAATCCGATGGCACGTCATCCATGAAGCGCGAGGGGAAGGTTTCTTCTGCCATGCCGCGCCCGCCGCGTTGAATGGCGCGCAGGAGATAGAGGCGGTCTTTGGCGCGGGTAATGCCGACGTAAAAGAGGCGGCGCTCTTCTTCCATTTGTTCGACCTCGTCGAAGGAACGGCTGTGCGGAATGATGCCGTCGTCGAGACCAACGATGAAGACCGCGCCGTATTCAAGTCCCTTCGCCGCGTGGAGCGTGAGCAGGGTGGGGGCGTTGGCATCGGTGAGCGTGTCTTGATCGGCGATGAGCGCGACGTTTTCAAGGAAGTCGTCGATACTGCGGGTATCGTATTCAAGTGCGAGACGTTTGAGCTCCTGCACGTTTTCCCAGCGGTCGGCGCTTTCTTCTGAGTCATCTTCGACGATATGTTCTTTGTAATTGATGTCGCGGACGATGCGGTCGAAGAGTTCGGCAACTGTGGAGGTTTTGGAAAGCGAATGCCAGTTGGCTAACATGCCGCCGAAATCTGCAAGCGGTAAAGCAGCACGACCGGTGAAGGATTTATAGAAATTGGACTCTGCACCGTGGGCAAGATTAAGCAGCACATACCCGGCATTGGTCTCGTTCTGGCGTGCGACCATATGTAATGTAGTAAGCGTCTTATCACCGATGCCGCGCGGAGGGACGTTGATGATGCGACTGAGGGCGGCTTCATCGGCGGGGTTGTGGGCGAGGCGAATGAAGGCGATGATGTCCTTGACTTCGCGGCGTCCATAAAAGCGTTGTGCGCCAACCAGTTTATAAGGAAGGCGTGCCTGCAAGAAGGCTTCTTCAATGAGGCGGGACATGGCGTTGGTGCGATACATCACCGCGCAATCCTTCGGCTCGAACTCACCCGAAGCGACGAGCTGCGCAATGGTATCCACAACAAAGGAAGCCTCGCCGTAATCGTCACGCGCTTCGTAGAAGAAAATTTTCTCGCCCGCGCCGCGGTCACTGAACAGACGCTTCTTTCTGCGGTTCTTGGCGCGGTCGATCACGCCCATGGCTACGTCGAGGATGTTTTGATGCGAGCGATAATTCTGCTCCAGGAGAATCACCTGCGCGGTCGGGAAGTCCTGCTCGAACTTGCGGATGTTGCGATAGTCCGCGCCGCGCCAGGCGTAGATGGATTGATCGGGATCGCCTACGCAGAAAATATTGTGATGATACGAAGCGAGGTGCTTCACCAACGCATACTGCGCGAGGTTGGTGTCTTGAAATTCGTCCACCAGCACGTGGCGAAATCGCTGGGCGTATTTCTCGCGCACGGTCGGGTTGGTCTCCATCAACTGCGTGGCATACACGAGAATGTCATCAAAATCCACGGCGTTGCTGGCGATGAGCCGCTTTTGATATTCGGTGTAGACGCGCTTCACCACTTCATCACGGTAGGTGTTGATGGGGAAGTCGTCCGGCAGGATCAACTCGTTCTTGGCGCGCGAGATCGAAGCATGCACGCTGTTTACGCGATACAACTTCTCATTTAAATTCATATCGCGGATGACGGCTTTGACCAGGCTTTGCTGATCGTCCGAATCAAAAATAACAAAGTTCGATTCAATAGGCAGGTGTTCGGCTTCGCGCCGTAGAATTCGCGCGCATATCGAATGGAACGTGCCGAGCATCATGCCTTCGGTCGCCTGTTCATTCAATAACGACTTGACACGAGCCTCCATCTCCTTGGCAGCTTTGTTCGTAAAAGTTACGGCGAGAATCTGCCACGGGCGGACGCCTTCGTTGGCGATGAGGTAGGCAATCCGTTGAGTCAGCACCCGCGTCTTACCGGACCCGGGACCTGCCACGATCATCACGGGTCCATCCGCCGCTGTGACCGCGCTGCGCTGCTGCGGGTTGAGTTTGTTGATGAAATCCAGATTCATGGTGGGGACATTATAAAGTAAAGGCGAGGACCATTGTCCTCGCCATGGAAAGTAGAAAGTAGGGCGGGTTTGCAACCCGCCATATGATTTTAAGCAAGTTGTCACGCTGTAAGCGTGACCTACATTAAGCCTTCAATTCAGACGTGCAGTTCGGGCAGCGGGTGGCTTTGATGGAGATGGTGCTGATGCAATACGGACATTCCTTTGTGGTCGGGTCGGCGGGAGGCGGCGCCTTCTTCAATTTATTCGCAGATCTGACAATGAGGAAGATGATGAAGGCTATGATGAGGAAGTCGATGATGGATTGAATGAACGCCCCGTATTTGACGACTTCCGCAATCGTCAGGTTGCTGAAGTCGATTTTTCCGAGGATCAATCCGACGACCGGCATCAGAATGTCGTTGACCAGCGAACCGACGATCTTCCCGAACGCTGCGCCGATGATGACGCCCACGGCGAGATCGAGCACATTTCCCCGCATCACGAACT
Organism: Candidatus Villigracilaceae bacterium; assembly: GCA_026645935.1. Classification (GTDB taxonomy): domain Bacteria; phylum Chloroflexota; class Anaerolineae; order Anaerolineales; family Villigracilaceae; genus Villigracilis. Next base: position 134,684 of record JAPKMP010000002.1, read on the forward strand.
CTCTGAACTCCTTGAACATGGTGTTTCTCCTTGGATGGATGGTGATGAGACAAAATAAATTGTATGGCAGGGAAGTGGGAATGTCAACGCGGAGGGGAGCGGCTTGAGGGGAATGAAAAGCCAATGGGACCGGGCAGATTGTGGCAGGCGTGAGGCGCTCCTCTTTTCCTCAGCAAATTGGGGAGGGGTTGTCCGAAAAATAATTACCCAATCCTCCAGTAGGGTATCTGACGATACTTGTGGATGGTTTCATCTAAAAAATCTGACTATACAGGGCGATTCCCGGATGCCCCCGTTGACGCGCCTAAAGAATTAGGTATAATGCTATTTGCTTGATATCGGTTCGCAAATGCCTTTTATCTGACAAAAATAGAAGGAGGTGGTGCGGCAGGCGGTCATGTGTTTGTAGTTTGCGTTGATTGTGAAAGTTAAACCCCAAAATTTTCTTCTTGGAGGAGAAAACAAATGTTACGTAACCGATTGTTTGCTTTGCTCGGTTTGCTTGTGATCGCCAGCATGGCTCTTGCGGCTTGCGGCGCTCCCGCCGCCCCCGCAGAAGGCCCCGCTGCCACTGAGGCAGCGCCCGAAGCCACCGAAGCGGCTCCCGCTGAACCCAAGGTGATGGTTGCCTGTCTGGCTCAAGAGCCTTCCACGTTGTACATGTACAGCGAGTCCGCTCTCGTCAAATCCTTCGTCCTCGATGCGATCTATGATGGTTATGCAGGCCCCCTGGGTGGATATGATGCTCGAACCTACGACTATCAATCCGTCTACTATGACCTTTCCACCTTCGACGACACCGCTGAACAGAACACCATCGAGGTTGGAGTCGGCGATGTGGTTTACGATCCCGCCCAGGATGCGGCAGTGCCCCTTGAAGCGGGCATGACCATCTCCATGAATCAGGCGGAAGGCGACCCCGTCGAAGTAACCGTTGAAGAGGGCCAAAAGTACCCGATCGTCCAGATCGTTACCGCCTTCACTCTTGCCGATGGCATGACTTGGGAAGATGGCACCCCGGTGACCACTGCCGATGTGCAATTCTCCTATGATGTCGGCGCTTCGCCCGATACCCCCAGCGTCAAGTACTTCTGGACCACCCAAACACAGAAGATCGAGATCGTGGATGACTCGACCTACAAGTACTTCTTCATGCCGGGCTACACCAGCGGCACATACTTTATTGATGGCATGATCCATCCGTTGCCGGCTCACGTATACGGTGAAGGTGGATCCAATCCGTTGACCCCCGCTGAAATGCTCGCCGATGAGAGCGTGAACCGCGCCCCGCTCGCTTTTGGTCCGTTCAAGATGGTCGAATGGGTCGCTGGGGATCACCTCACCGTTGAGAAGAACCCCACCTACTGGCGCGCCGGCGAAGGCTTGCCCAAGCTCGACACCCTGATCTACCGCTTCATCCCCGATACCAACCAGCTCATCGCCCAGTTGGCTTCCGGTGAATGCGATTTCGGTACCCAGGATGCCGCGTTCGAAGGCTCCCTGCCCCTCATCCGCCAATTCGAAGCCGAAGGTTTGATGGTGCCCCAGGTTGTGGCTGGTACGGTGTTCGAACACCTCGATTTCAATACCAAACCGGTTGAATCCTATACCGGCGCTGCCGCCACCCTTAAGGCTTCCGACGGTTCCCTCCTGTTCCAGAACGTTGATTTCCGCCACGCGATCGCCTATTGTATCGACCGCCAGGCTGTGGTAGACGCCGCGACCAACGGTGCGGCTGTTGTCCAGCACACTTACACCGCCTCGGATCACCCACTCTATGCCGGTGACGACAACATCACCGTTTACGAGTTTGATCCTGAAAAGGGCAAGGAATTGCTTGCCGGACTCGGTTGGACCGACTCCGATGGCGATGGCATTCTCGATAGCGGCGGTCAAAAATTGTCCTTCATTCACAGCACCCGCGTCAACCCGCTGCGCGAGAAGGTCACCCAGATCGTCCAGGCTCAGTTGAAGGATAACTGCGGCATCGAGACCAAGATCGAACTCATTGGCAGCGAATACTTCGCCGATGGTCCGGATGGCTTGGTCTTCGGCCGCCAGTACGATTTGGGCGAGTTCGCCTGGTTGACCGGCGTCGAGCCGCCATGCACCCTCTATATCTCTTCCCAGGTGCCCAGCGCTGAACTTGGCTGGGGCAACAGCAACAACACCGGCTTCGAGAACGCTGACTTCGACGCCGCGTGCAATGCCGCCACCCAGGCTCTCGACGAAGCCACCAAGGCTGCCGAACATGCCAAAGCCCAGGCAGTGTTTACCGAATACCTGCCCAGCCTGCCTCTGTTCGCCCGCGCTAAGATCCTTGTGACCCGCCCGAACGTCGTGGGCGTGTTGATGGACCCGACCGCGAACAGCGAGTTTTGGAATGTCGAGAACTTCGACTTTGAGAACTAGGAACGACTAGTTGGTAAAATATGGAGGATGGTGGGGAACCACCATCCTCCATTCTGGTTATATAAAGCCATTATTTTCTAATTTTTTCGAATTGATCACCCTTGATTTCAGAAAGGGAATACAGATATGACCAATTATCTGATTAGACGGTTCTTTCAAATGGGGTTGGTCGTCATCGCCGCCTCGATGGCGATCTACTATATCTTGTGGCTGGCACCCGGCGGGCCATTGGACGAATTGAAGCTTGTCGGGGCCGGGGGACGCGCAAATCAGGGCTTCACCGAAGAACAGATCCAGCGCATTTCCGAATATCTTGGCTTACATCGTGGACCGGTCTGGGGATACATTGCCTGGTTGACTGGTGAAGATTGGTTCGATAGCATCGGAAAACCTGAACTTCAGACATCCTCCTGCCGTTCTGTGGAAACGACCTGCAGTCGAGGCGTTTTACGCGGCGATTTTGGCGTTTCGTGGAATGTGGCGCGCGGTTCACCGGTGGCAGACGTGCTGCTGTCCCGCCTGCGGAACACATTGATTCTGATGACATCCGCCACTATTATTTCCCTGCTGGTGGCTATTCCTATTGGGATTGTTTCAGCGGTCAAGCAATACTCCCGGCTCGATTATTTTGTCACCACCTTTTCGTTTTTTGGAACCGCAATGCCGGTCTTCTGGTTTGGCTTGATGATGATCATCTTGTTCGGGGGCAACCAATCGCCGTTATATAAGGCGTTCGGATTCCCATACCTCCCGACCGGGAATGTCACTCTCGTCCGCAATCCCCTGCCCGGAAGCCTCCTCGAATTGCTCAATGCGACTCCCGGTTCCTCGTTGGATATTGCCGTCCATGCCATTTTACCGACCATCGTCTTATCCCTGCTTTACATGGCTGGATGGAGCCGCTTTATGCGCACCGCCATGCTGGAGGTGCTGCGCCAGGATTATGTGCGCACCGCCCGCGCAAAAGGCTTGCGGGAACGCGTGGTCATTTTGAAACACGCCATGCGTAATGGTTTAATTCCATTGATCACAATTGTGGTTTTCCAAATCCCCGGCATATTTGGCGGTGCGACCATCACCGAGACGGTCTTCAACTGGCCCGGCATGGGTTTTCTGTACGTTCATGCGCTCGGGGCGACCGATTACCCCGTGGCGATGGCATTCCTTTTCATCAGCGCGGTGCTGGTCGTGATCGCATCCTTGATCGGCGACGTCTTATATACCATTGTAGATCCGCGAATTCGTCTCGAATAAATCCCTTCCCATTGGAGATACTTACATGGCGGTTGCTCAACTCGATTCAGAAACCCTCTCGACCATCAAGGAAGAGAGTTGGTTTGTCATTATAGGAAGGCGCTTCATCCGGCATAAATTGGCTGTGGTGGGCATGGTGTTCGTTCTGGTCTTTATCTTCGCGGCTATATTTGCCAATGTCCTCGCTCCCTACGATCCTTATAAGCAAAATCTGGCGCCTTCCTACTCAAACCCCTCACCGGAACACATCCTAGGCACCGATGAACTCGGCAGGGATGTGTTCAGTCGCCTGTTATATGCTTCCCGTATTTCACTTTTCGTGACTGTGTTGGTAAATTTCACGGGCGAGACCATCGGCGTTATCGTCGGGGCAACTTCCGGATATTTCGGCAAATGGGTGGATTCCCTCATCCAGCGCATCGTCGAATTCCTTCTCACTCTCCCCACCCTCCCGCTTCTTCTCTTCTTCTCCGCCATGCTGCGTGGAATTACGATTCCCGGTCTGCCGGATGAATGGTCCAAGGCGATCATTATTTCCCTTGTGTTGATTGCGTTTGGCTGGCTGACCGCCACACGCCTTGTGCGCGGTATGGTGTTGAGCCTGCGCGAACAGGATTTTGTGCAAGCCGCGCGAGCATTGGGTGCCAGCGACTGGAAGATCATCACCAAACACATGATTCCAAACTCACTCGCTCCGGTCATCGTCAACCTGACCCTTGGACTTGGTGGCGTCATTGTTTTGGAGGCGGCGCTTTCCTTTCTTGGCTTTGGGATCACCCCGCCGGTTCCCACCTGGGGGAATATGCTGCAAAACGTCCAGGAACGCATGTGGCAACAGCCCTGGCTGGCGTTTTATCCCGGTTTGTGCATTTTCCTTACCTCCCTGTCCTTTAACTATATTGGCGACGGCCTGCGCGACGCGCTCGACCCGCGCCTGAAACTTTAAATTCTGGAGAAGAGGAAAATGAAACGGATACTTACGGCATTAATTTTTGTGATGGTACTGGCGTTTACGTTGTATGGTTGCTCGAGACCCGTGGAAGAAGCGGGCAAAACGGATGCTGAAATTGTCGCCGCCACCGCAACCACACAAGCGCATCTCGACTCGCTTCCCCCCGATGTGCCCATTCATCCCCAGGCGGAGGAGTTAAAATTTGCCGCCTCCAATACCAGCATCACCTATGTGGTATTGGGCGATGTGGCCACGATCTCAGATTACTACCGCTCAGAACTGGAAACCGAGGGGTGGACCAAGAGGGGAAACAGCCCCGAGAATCCCATCGGCGACGCGATCACCCTCCTGCGGGTCAAGCCGGATAAGAATATCTCTGTTACAATTCAGGGCATTCCCGAAAGCGACCGCGTCCGGGTTTTGATTACTCTCATCCTCAAGTAGTTAGGACAGGGCTTTTGTGAGCGGATCTTATCAGCAGAGCTCAGGAAGAACCGCTTCCGTCTTGAATTTTCTGATAACGATTTTCCTGGCGATTGTGGCATTTATCTACCTGAGCCTCACGGCGTATACAAAGGACGCCTTGTGGTTCTATCCGATCTTCGACTCTCAACCAGCCGTCGGGCTGGTGCGCTGTTATGGTGAGGAGGTTCCGCTTCAGGTAGGCTCTGAGGAATTGACCGCGATCACAGCCTTGGTGAATGAACAAATCTCCGGCGACAAGCGCTGGGATGAACTGAACCTTACCGATGAGACCTTCGAGTATTTTCAGACGAGCGACCAAATGATGCTCCTGGAACTGCGCTATGATGAACCTCAGCGCATCCACTCGTACAGTCCGTTCTTTTCAAACTTTGATACCCTGCTTATCCCGCTGGACGGACGTCATGCCGACAAGACCATCCTTTTCAGCCTGGTGCAGGGAAAACCCTCCGGCGGGTCTTTCCATTTGGAAACTTTTGCCCCGCTCCTGAGTTATATAGAAAATAACAACCTGTGCAAACGGAAATAAAATATCCTACCGACCAAGGAGATTTGGTTAACCGTGTCCGAGATCACTAAACCCCTTTTGGAAGTAAAGAACCTCAAGACATATTTCTACACTGAGGACGGCATTGTCCGTGCTGTGGACGGCGTGGACTTCGAGGTCTACCCCGGCGAAGTGCTTGGCATCGTGGGTGAATCCGGGTGCGGCAAAAGCGTCACCTCTCTTTCCATCATGCGCCTGATCGGCGTCCCCGGCAAGATCGTGGAGGGCGAAATCGTTTTCGATGGAAAAGACCTGGTCAAAGCCACAGAAGAGGAGATGATGCAGGTGCGCGGAAATCGCATCTCCATGATCTTTCAACAGCCGCAATCCGCCCTCAACCCTGTCTTCCGTGCCGGGGATCAAATCTCGGAAGTCCTGAACATTCACCAGGATTTCGGCAGGGAAGCCGGCCGTGAACGCGCAGTGGAACTGCTCAAATTGGTCGGCATCCCAGAGCCGGAACGGCGCGCCGATGCCTTCCCTCATGAACTTTCCGGGGGTATGTCGCAACGCGTGATGATCGCCATGGCGCTTGCCTGCGTGCCCGACTTGCTGATCGCCGATGAACCAACCACTGCTCTGGATGTGACCATTCAGGCGCAGATCCTCGACCTGATGCGCGACATGAAGACCCAGCTTGGCTCCGCCATGATGCTGATCACCCACGACCTCGGAGTGATCGCTGAGATGGCAAACCGTGTCGTGGTGATGTACGCAGGCGAGATCGTGGAACAATCCCCTGTGGCTTCTCTCTTCGATAAACCGCTTCATCCCTACACCCAGGGCTTGATCGGCTCGATACCCGTTCTGGGAGAGATCCGAGACCGTCTGGATGTCATCCCGGGCTCCGTCCCCAACCTGATCAATCTGCCGCAGGGATGCCGCTTCGCGCCGCGCTGCCGCGCCCGGGTGGAAAACAATCTCACCGTCTGCACCGACCAGCATCCCGCGCTCATCGACGTGGCAGAAGGTCACAAGGTTCGCTGCTGGTTATATCAAGATACCGAAGGGCACACCGCCCCAATGAAATCTGGAAAATAAAGGAATAAAGCACTCATGGATACGATGAACAAACAAGCACAACCAGACTTGTTGGTGGTGGACAAACTTGTCAAGTATTTCCCTGTGCGCTCGGGTCTGCTTCAACGGGTGACAGCCTGGGTCCAGGCTGTGGATAAGGTCAGTTTTGCCGTCAAGAGGGGCGAGACGCTTGGCATGGTCGGTGAGTCGGGATGCGGAAAAACAACCGTTGGACGAACCCTTTTGCGCTTGATCGAACCGACTGCCGGGGATGTTTACTTCGAAGGCAAGAACGTCTTGAAGATGGGCCAGCGCGAATTGAAACCTCTGCGGCGCGACATGCAGATCATCTTCCAGGACCCCTACGCCTCCCTGAACCCGCGCATGCCAATCGGTGAATCGGTGATGGAAGGCCTGCAGATTCACAACATCGGGCGGCCCAAGGAACGCTGGGAGATCGCCATCAACATGCTCAAGAAAGTGGGATTGGAGGAATATCATGCCAGGCGCTATCCGCATGAATTCTCCGGAGGGCAGCGACAGCGCATCGGCATAGCCCGCGCTCTGGCACTGAATCCCAAATTCATCGTCTGCGATGAGCCGGTCTCCGCGCTCGACGTTTCCATTCAGTCCCAGGTTTTGAACATTCTCAAAGACCTCCAATCCGAGTTCGGGCTGACCTACCTCTTCATCGCCCATAACCTTAGCGTGGTCGAACATATCTCAGACCGGGTGGCGGTAATGTACCTTGGCAAAATGGTCGAGTTGACCGACCGCGAATCCCTGTACCGCGAGCCGCTTCATCCATACACACAGGCGCTTCTCTCCGCGATTCCCATCCCTCACCCGAACGTGAAGCGCGATCGCACCATCCTCAAAGGCGATGTGCCGAGCCCGCTCAACCCGCCCAAGGGCTGCCGCTTCCATACCCGCTGCCCTATCGCGATCGACAAATGCTCGCAGGAGGAACCGGAGTTCAAGGAAATCAAACCGGGTCACTGGGTTGCATGTTGGAAAGCCGAATGAACTGCCAGAAACGAGACCGCGCAAGCGGTCTCGGTCTTATATAACCCCAAGATCGCGACACAATCCCTTTATAAAGACAATGGGGCGATACTGGTTATAATTACAGAATGAATCGAATCCGCAGGCAGGAAACAATGAAAAAAACACTCATCCCGTATTTTTTAATTCTCGCGCTTGTTGCGATCCCGGCCTGCTTGAGCACGCCTGGGCAAACGGGCACCCCCGACTCCGGCGTTGAATTGCAGACGACCCCGACGCAACGGGCTGATACACCAGGTGCGCTTACCGTTTGCATGGGGCAGGAGCCGAACAGTTTATACCCGTTCGGCGAGTTAAACTCCGCAGCGCGGAACGTTCTCGCCGCAATCTATGATGGACCGATGGACAATGTCGGCTACGAATACCAGCCTGTGATCCTCTCCCAATTGCCGTCGCTTGAAAACGAGGATGCACAAATCGTCAGTACAAACGTTCAGGCTGGAGATCGGGTGGTGGATGCGGAGGGAAATCTCGCCGAGTTGACTACCGGTTTGCGAGTCCGCCCTGCGGGTTGTCGCAATGACGATTGTGCCATCGCTTATGACGGCGTTTCCCCGCTCGAGATGGATCAAATGATCGTTACCTTCCGGCTGCGACCCGATCTCAACTGGTCGGACGGTGCGCCGCTCACCGCCGATGATTCCATCTACTCCTTCGAACTTCAACGTGAAGCAAACATAAATTCCTTTTTGATCGAGCGCACGGAATCCTACGAAGCTGCCGACACGCAGACCCTGCAATGGTTCGGAACCCCCGGTTACATCGATTCAACGTACTTCATGAACTTCTGGCAGCCAGCCCCAAAACATGTTTGGAGCGAATTCCCGGTCGACCAACTGTCCGAGGTGGATGTATCATCGCACACACCGATGGGATGGGGTCCTTACACCATACTTGAATGGATTCCCGGCGAGAGCATCATGCTGGAAAAGAATCCCAGTTATTTCCGGATTCAGGATGGATATCCAAGGACCGAACGGATTCAGATCCGCTTCATACCGGACCCTGACCTGGCTCTCTCCGAATTGATCGCCGGCCGCTGCGACCTGATCGACCCCACAGTAAATCTCGAAGATCATGTTGGATTATTGGAGGAGATGCAAGCTGCGGACCAGGCTCAAATGTTCGTTGCAGCTGGCATGAGCATGGAATGGCTCGGGTTGGGCATCGTCCCCGCTTCGTATGATAACGGCTACGATATCCAAAGAGACAGGCAGAACTTTTTTGCCGATACATACACACGCCAGGGGATCGCCTATTGCCTCGATCGGCAATCCATTGCGACCAATGTCCTGCAGGGTCTGACGGAAGTTCCCACGACCTACCTGCCCTCGGATCATCCTGCAGTCGATGCGGATGCCAGCGCCATCCCCTACGACCCGCAGATCGGCATCTCCCTCTTGGAACAGGCTGGCTGGCTGGACTCCGATGACGATCCCTCCACGCCGCGGCGCACCATCAATGTAAAAAATGTTGCGTATAATACGCCGTTGATTCTAAATTACAAAACCACATCCACCGCCCAGCGCAGGCAGGTGGTTGCGATTCTCGAGCGATCGCTGGCGGAATGCGGCATCGGCATCGAAGTGGAATTTATCTCCCCAACCGACCTCTACGCGCCCGGACCGGACGGTCCATTATTTGGAAGGCAATTCGATCTGGCGCAGTTTGCACTGGGCGTGGAAGGAAGCGAACCGCCTTGCAATTGGTTCATCGGAGATGGCGTTCCATCCGATGCGAATTCATGGTCCGGCTCGAACATCACCGGTTTCCGCAACGACGAATACGACTCGGCATGCCGCGCGGCACAAGCCTCCATGCGTGAAGATTCATCTTACCTGGCTTCATACCGCCAAACCCAGATCATCCTGGGGGAACAATTGCCGGCGATTCCGTTGTATTCCCGCCTGCGTATCGCTGCCGCCCGGCCTGACCTTTGCGGGTTCGACCTCGACCCAACAGCAAACCCGCTATGGAACGTTGAAGCATTCGAGACCGGCGCCACCTGTCAAAACTGATGGGGGAAAACCCTGTGAATTTTGCTATAATTTGCGCATCTTTTTCAGGTTGACTTATTCTCCGATCCATACCTGAAATAAACTTCATCCTGCAGGTCATCATGATTCGCAATATTTTACTTGTGGACGATCAACGCGATATTCTTCGGCTTCTGCGTTCCACGCTCGAAACCCTGAAGAACGAGGATATCAAGATCTACGAAGCCCAATCGGGGGAGGAGGCTTTGATCGAATCTACGCGCCACAAGATCGACATGTTGGTTTCCGATTACAAACTCCCCGGCATGAGCGGCGTGGAATTGATGCACAAAGTTCGCGCCCGCCATACGGATGTGAAGGTCATCTTTATCACAGGCATGACCGACCGAAAAACGCGGGACGAGATGCTCAACACCGGCGCGTTCGCCATTTTCGACAAACCCATCCCGATCGCCGATTTTCTCGACTCCGTGGAACGCGGCCTGGGTTTTGTTCAAACCATTTTTCCGCCGGAAAACGCCCTGCCCGGCAAGGAGGAAGGTCCGCATCATGCCAGACTATCAGACCTGCTCGCAAATTTCAGGCAGGATTTCAAAGCCGACGCCCTTTTTCTTCTCAATGAACGCGGATTGATAAACGCCCGTACCGGCAGCCTGCACGATCCCAGCATGGAAGTTTCCCTTATTTCCACCTTAATGGCAATCCATAATACAAGTCTCAAAGTGGCTAGGCATAACCACCAGGAATCCATCGAGTCCTATCATGTCTTCAACGGCGGCGATCACGACCTTCTGTTTATCCCGGTCACACCCATTTACGCTCTTCTTGTTGCGGGCAGGGGACTTGCCGACGATGAACAGCTCCTGGATACGATGCGCGGTTTGATGTCTCTGCGCGCGCAGGTGATCAAGGCGCTCGATCTCATGGGCGTTACAGGGGAATTGAAATTAAGAACTGCGCCTGCAGCGGCGCCGCCCGTTTCGGTGACGCCAAAAAAGACCACCGACCAGCTTGCCAAAGCGGCTCCTGCGCCTGAGATGGAGGCATTGTTGAAGAAGGCTCCGGATGAAAAGGAGAAAGCAAAGTCTGCCGACGAATTTTGGGATGAAGCGGCACATGACCTTGGAAAAAAATCCACCAACCCCGAGGTGATCTCGCTTGAAGAGGCGAAGAAATTGGGCCTCATTCCAGGTGAGAAATAGAATTGTGATACAATTTCGCCCGCACTGGGGCATGGTGCAATGGCAGCACACCAGCCTTTGGAGCTGTGGATCTTGGTTCGAATCCAGGTGCCCCAGCCAGGAGAGTCCGCACAGGCGGACGATTTTATCGAACGGGATTTGTCGCGGAGGATCGCTCGACCGCACAAATCCTGTTTTTATCTGAGGTGAATGCATGAAGATTACCGCCATCCTTCTCGCAGCCGGTCAGGGCACGCGCATGAAATCGTCTCTGCCGAAGGTATTGCATCCGATTGCGGGCAAGCCCATGATCTGGCATGCCCTGCAGGCGATCTCACACTCGACCACTGAGAAACCGGTTGTGGTCGTCGGCCACGGCGCGGAGGAAGTGAAAACCTATCTCGGCGATTCCGCCCAAACGGTCCTGCAGGAGCCGCAATTGGGGACAGGTCATGCCGTTATGCAGGCAGAATCGCTCCTGAAGGGGAAATCAGATCTTGTCGTTGTGTGCTATGCGGATATGCCCCTGCTTCGCGGTGAAACGCTTCAAAAATTAGTGGATACCCAGAGGATGAATTCCGGCTCGATGTCCATTCTGACCGTGATCGCAGATGACCCGCGCGGATTTGGGCGCATCATCCGCAAAGGCGATGGCACGGTGGCGGCAATCGTGGAGGAATATGTCGCAACGCCCGACCAGTTACAGATCAAGGAATTGAACGTTGGCGGGTATTGCTTTGACTCGAACTGGTTGTGGGACGCCCTGCATCGTATTCCAAAGAATCCCAAAAAAAGCGAATATTACCTGACCGATACGGTGGAGCTTGCGGCAAAAGAAGGTTTGCCGGTCCACGCCACTGTGATGGACGATCTCGAAGAGACCATCGGTGTGAATACGCGTGTGCATCTCTCTGAAGTGGAAACCGCCATGCGCCGGCGCATCAATCAGTCCCATATGTTGAACGGAGTTACGATGATCGATCCGTCCTCTGTTTATATCGAAGCGGACATCAGGATAGGCAGGGATACCGTGATCATGCCAAATACATTTTTGCATGGAAAGACGGAATTAGGCGAGCGAAATGTTGTCGGACCGAATACCATCATCCGCGATTCAAAGATCGGTAATGGCTGTAAGATCCTTTCATCCGTACTGGAAGGCGCCTTGCTTGAAAACGACGTGGATATGGGTCCCTTTGCACGGTTGAGGAAAGGCGCGCATTTGGGGAATCACGTCCATATGGGAAATTTCGGTGAAGTGAAGGACTCGCACCTTGAAGATGGCGTTAAGATGGGGCATTTCTCCTACATCGGCAACGCCAGGATCGGGGCGAACACGAACATCGGCGCTGGCACGATCACCTGCAATTATGACGGCGAGAAAAAGCACAACACGGAGATCGGCGAAGATGTCTTCATCGGTTCGGATACCATGCTGGTTGCGCCGCTCAAACTCGGTGACGGCGCACGCACTGGCGCAGGCGCGGTGGTAACGAAGGATGTGCCGGACGATACACTGGTGGTGGGCATGCCCGCGCGCGCGATCCGTAAACTGGAACGAAAACCCAAGACGAAATAGACAGGCAAACCATGACCATCACAAAAACTGAGAAACAATCCCTGATCGATCTGGCAAACGAGGCGCGCCGTCGCGCGTATGTTCCATATTCCAATTATCCTGTCGGTGCGGCATTACGGACAAAGACCGGGAGAATTTTCACGGGTGTGAACGTGGAGAATGCCGCCTACCCCCAAACGATGTGCGCCGAACGCGTCGCCATCTTCAAGGCGGTCTCCGAAGGTGAGACGGATTTCGAGATCATTGCTGTCGTGACCAATAACGGCGGCTCTCCCTGCGGCGGATGCAGGCAGGTCATGGCGGAATTCGGTTTGGATGTGGTCGTGTTGTTCGGCAACGGGGAAGGGAAAATGGTCCATGAAACTACGGTAAGAGAATTGCTCCCCGAAGCTTTCACACCGGAACATTTGGTTCCAGATAATTAGATGTTGGAAAGTGGAGAATGGAGAACCAACACTTATTCACTATTCTCGATTCTTCACTCGCTGCTCTCCCATGACCGACTTCCGTTCGTTTCGCGCTTCTGCCATTGTTCTCCGCCATTCAGATTGGGGCGAGGCGGACCGCCTGCTGACCCTGTACACCAGGGAGCACGGCATGGTGCGCGCGCTGGCAAAGGGCGCGCGGAAAGTCACTTCCCGCAAAGCCGGGCATCTGGAGCCCTTCACTCACGTCACGATTCAACTTGCAAAAGGACGCGACTTATTAATCGTCACACAAGTGGAGACGATTAATGCCTTCCTGCCATTGCGCGATGACCTGGTAAAAACCGGATACGCTGCCTATGCTGTGGAATTGCTCCTGCGGTTTTCATATGAAGGTGAGAGCCCGAATCCTTCGATCTTTCGATTGCTCCTTGAAACCCTCAGCCGACTTGAACGGGAGGAAGACACCTGGCTTGCGGCTCGTTATTATGAAATGCGCCTGCTCGATGCAGTTGGATTTCGCCCCCATCTCTTCGAGTGCGCGAACTGCGGGCGGGAGATATTGCCCGAGGACCAGTTCTTTTCCTTTACGGCGGGTGGAGTGATTTGTCCGCGTTGCGGCGAAGGGCTTCCAAACCTGACGGGGATATCGCTGGAAACTCTAAAGTATTTGCGTCACTTCCAACGTTCCAGTTATAAGGATGCCTCGCGCGCCAAGCCCGGTTCAGACGTCCGACGAGAGGCGGAAATTTTAATGCAGGGATACTTTACCTATCTGCTCGAGCGCGAATTGAACGTCCCCGGCTTTCTAAAAAAAATCAGGCAATAGCTCACCGCATTGCTTTGATGTCCTTTTTACTCCAGTTCAATACGAAAGCCCAAGATACAAGCAATACGAAGGGTTTAAGAATCCGCCAGAGCAGGATTTGAAACCAGTGCCATTTGAAGGAGTAGATAATTTGGGCGATTAGCCAGCGGGTAAATAGAGCCTGACCGAGTCCGCTTCGTGCCAGCCGACGCTTGTACCCGCGAAAGGAAAATTCATTACGCTGATACGACTCCGCGATCTCGCGTGCGGCGATGATTCCATATCCAAGCGCCATGCTGATCCCTTCGCCGAAGATCGCGTCGGCTCCGACGGCGTCGCCGACAAGCAGGACTCTTGGGACGGATATCCTGTTTTGCGGGCTGTACCAGCGGATGGGATGACCCTGAATTTCATATTCATTCAAATCAAAACCCCAGCGGTTCATTTCCCTGGCAAGCAGCTGAATTAATGCCGGTCGCTTCTGGTCGGAAAGAAGGTTTGTGTCGTACACACCCCAGCACCGCATCGCCTCGCCTTTTACCTGTGTGGGGAAATCCCAGACATAACCTGCTATATTTTCAGGAACAGGAAAGAAATCGAAGAATGCCGTTTGCCCCCTCCCAGCCTCTCCTCTCATTCCGCCGGGGGCTGAAGGGGTCAAAACCTCCAATACTCGCGCTGTGTAGACCGGGTCATTCGGCAGGATGCTTCTTCTTGTGATCCCATTCGAGCCGTCTGCGCCAATGAGACAGGTCGCGCGAAAATTTCCTTGGTCCGCTTCGGCAGTTACGCCGTCTTCGTCTTGTGAGATTCTTTTGACGGTGACCCCTTGCCTGATCTCTATTCCTCTGCCCTCTGCCTTTCTTGCCAGCCAGTGATCGAACTCATCCCTGCGGACGATGCGCAAGGCATGGCGTTTCGACATCCGTACGCGTAAACCCCTGCCTTCATAATCGAAGCGGATCTCCTCCGATGTGATATTTGGGATTTCATTCACATCCAGGTCGAGGGCTTCGAGAATCCTCTCCGCGTCGATGACCAGCCCGCCAGCGCACAGCTTCGGACGTGGATAAAGTTCCCTTTCGAGAATCAGGATACGGGGAGTGAGATGCGGGGCGAGTTTCGCAAGATGAAGCGCGGTGGAGAGTCCGCTCGGGCCGCCGCCGATGATCAGGATGTCGTGATTTGGCATATCCCCATTTTGCCAGAATTCATAAAGGCCTGGCAGGATTTTTAATCCTGCCAGGCCCTGATTGAATTAATCCGCTGCCGCTTGCGCAGGCAAAGGCTCGATGGACCTTCTCCAGAAAAACGCCCAATACATGAAAACGGAAATGGTGTAAAGCGTGATCGTCCCGATGAAGGGAGGCGCGAAACCGTATTTGACCTGCAGCCAGCCGCTGATGGTGGGACTGAACGCCCAACCGAAGTTCCATGCCATGCTGGTGAGACTGGCAACCGTGGCGCGGCCTGAAGGGTCGACGTGCTCCATCACGAACGCTTGATAAACGGGGCTGCTCATATTCATCAACGCAAGACGGATGTAGTAGGTTGCTGCGCCGACCCAGAAGATTGGTGAAAAACCAAGCAGGATAAGAAACGGGATGGACAACGCCTGTGAAATGACAACCAATTGGATCTTTCCGGTTCGATCGGCGAGAGGAGGCGCGGCGAGCAAACCGATGCCCATCGCCAAGGATCCCCATGCGAACAATGCGCCGATCACCGGGTCGGGCTGGTTATGAACAACGCGGAAGAACACATTCATGAACGGCATGATGAGCCCGGCGCCGAGAGAGGTAAGCAGCATGGGCAGGATGAACTTGACGAGCAGGCCGGGGTGTTTCGCTGCATATTCAAAAGGTGCAAACACAGCGCGCTGGCTTCGAGAGATATTCGGCGATTTGATGAAGACCAGGGGGAGAACGGCTATGATTGCAAAAATCCCCGAGACCAGAATTGAGTTGCCGTAGGCGTGACTGCTGGTTGGCGGGACGTTTTGCGCCTGTCCCATCCAGGTTGGCAGATAACCGCCGATCCAGTTGCCGACGGATGCCATGGTCATGGTGAGTCCCTGACCGAAACTGAACAGATATGTGCGTTCCTTCTCGTCGCTGTTTTCCATCAGGAAGGGAGACATGGTCACGCCTGCCAGGCTTTGCGCGAGACCGGAAATAACGTTCATGGCGTAGAGTGACGTTTCCGTCTGCCAGAGCGCCATGGCGAGGATGGAGATGGCAAGCAAGGCGCTCGAAAGCACGAGAGAAGATTTGCGCCCGATCGTGTCCGCGAGATAGCCCATGGGCAGGGCGGCGATCAACGCAACGAAACTGCTGGTGGTGATGAGGTTACCCAACACCGACTCGTCGAAACCGAGGCTGAGCGCATAGAAATTGAAAATGAGCCGGAAGACGCCCATCACCGCGCCGGTGATGACGACATTGAGAAGATAAAGCCGCGCATTCGGCTTGAATGCGCGGATGTGAGAGCTGTACTCTCCCAGGATGCGAAAGGGATTGCGGGCTGGTGGGTTTTGTGTGTTCATGCCATTTCTTTGATCTGTTCGCCTTCAAGGAAGGCGTTTAAGTTTTGATATACGGCTTCGAGCGCCTGTTTGCGGGCGGTGTAGCGGTTCTCCTCGTGCATCAGCGAGAGTTCCACGAGGCCTGCAAGGCGCAATTCCCTCAGGTGGTGCGTCACGGTGGGCGGGCGGAGTTGAAGTTTGCGGGCGATCTCGGAAGGCGTCAGGCTTTCACTGGTGAGATAGCGCATGATCTTCAACCTCGTGGGATCCGCGAGTGCCTTAAGCGAACGAACCAGCGCATCGGGCACCATCTCACCTGGTACGACAGACATTTCTGCGGGGCGCGCGCCGAAGGCAAGCAACATGGTATCGCCGCCGAATTTTTCAAAGAAGACCAAAGGTGTAGTCCAGAAGGCGGGGACAAGGACGAACGTCGAGGCATAGAATTCGCCGCCGAATTGAAGCCCCTGGGAGAGTTCGACGAAGAGCTCTTCAAAATCCATCGTGGAGGACAATGCCTGGGCTCTTTCCAACCCGGCCCGGAGCACGGGTTCGATGCGCTTTTCCTCCTCTTCGAAAAATGCCTGGTAGTAGGATTGGAACGCCGTCAGGAACGCTTCGCCCAGGTCCGCCTGCCGGCTCCACCAATCCATGGCGGATTCAACGGCTTCGCGTTTGATTCCGCCGTGTTTTTTGGTAAATAGTTTGTGGAAGAAATCCACATCGGAAGAAAGCCATTTTCCTTCATCTGCAATGCGCAAAAGAATCTGTCGAAAAGCCTTGTGTTTTTCATTCTCTTCGGGGTTGTCCGATTCGTAGTTTTCACGGACGCTGTACAACTCGATCAGCCGTTCGGCAGGCGGTATTTGTTTGAGCGCCCAAAGCGCGCTGATGGCATCTTTGGGGCTGGGAAGCGCGTTCAACCATTTGAGTGGAACCCCCAATAGCGGATACAACTCCTCCAGTAGTTTTCGTTCCGCCGCCGGGATTCTAGCGCGGACGCTGGCGGCATAGGATGGGCGGATGCCGAAATATTCAGGCTCGAGCAGGACGTGAAGGCTGATGAACAGTTCGTAGGCAGTGCCAAAATCCCAAACGATTTGAGGGGAGGAGGTGGGTTTCGCCATGGGGGAGATTCTCCGGAGTGAAATAATCCGGGTGGCAGCTGTTACAGGGGACTGCCACCCGGCCTTGGAGGAGCTATTTTTTGCCTTTCAGTTTTTTGCCGATGGAAATCAATGTGTCTCCGGTGTTTTTGTCGATGGTTTCGTTGAAGGGCGGCACATGCTTGAAAAGCATACCCAGCGTTATGAGGGTCTGACCGGTTTCCCGTGTGAAAAGCCTTCGGGCGGAGGTTTCAGTTTCGGCGCAGTCTGAGGCGGATGTCGTTTTTATATTTTCCATGGTCGTGGTCTCTGTCGTAAGTGACATGGTGTCCTCTCTCTCTGAACAGGACAGTTAGGTGACTGGCTGGCTTAGGCAAATACCTAATTAGATGATAGTCTAAATTAGACGGTTTGTCAAGTTAATTAGCCATGGAAATTGTAAGAAAACGCCTGATTTTTAACAGTTTTTACTTAAAACAGCGGTTTTTCAGCCCCTGAAACTCCCTGTCTAAACGATTTGGTAACATCAGTGTTCTAATCAACGAAAGGAATAGGTCATGAAAAGAAAAATTCTGGCGGGCGCGTTGATCGGGTTGAGTTCTGTTTTTCTACTGGCAAGCCTGGCGGGGATGGTCCTTGCCTGGGTTTATAACGAGCCAATGACCCTCGAGGCGACGACCCGGCTCGCAGATGCGGAGGAGCAATTAACCCAGATCCAGGCCGACCTGCGCAAAGCCAAAGCCGAGGTCGAACGCGCTTTGCGGATCATCCAATCGGCAGAGGATGCATTGGCTTCCCTTACTCAACAAGCGACAAGTGCCAGGGAAGCGTTGGATCAGGTCAATCAAACGTTGGACGATGAACTGATTCCCGGCTTGGAAAATACGCGCGCAAGGATCAATGAAGTCCGTTCTGTGTTGGAGGATTTACGCGGCGCACTCGAACAGTTGAATTCCCTTCCCATCATTAATTTCGAAGTGCCCGGCGACGAACTGCTGGCGGATATCATCTCCGGGGTCGATTCGCTGGATGCGGAAATCGCGGACGTGCAGGACCTTGCCCAACGCGCCTCGGTCTTTATCAGCGATACATCTTATTTGCTTGGCGGCGATTTCCAGACGACAAAAGAGAATCTACAAGACCTGCTTGAAACCCTTGAAGGCTACGATACGAAAATTAACGACTGGCTGGCAGAGGTGCGGAACTTGAAAGATTCCACTCCCGGCTGGATCGACCGCGCTTCTTTCTCCCTTTCGCTTGTCCTGTTCTGGTTTGCCTTTTCCCAGCTCGGGCTGATTCTGCACGGGCTGGCGATCCGGCGCGGGGAGAATCCGTGGGAGGTTTTGAAGAGAAAGGCAGACCCCGTGTAGCTACCAATAGAAATTGCAATTGAGCCAAAGAATGGGTGATGATAAAATTTATCCTATCTCACTCGATGGGAAAGGTATGAACGATTTATCCGGGCAGTATCTCGGACGTTATCGCCTCACCGAACGGCTTGGAGAAGGGGGCATGGCAGTCGTTTACAAGGGGTACGACACCCGTCTTGAACGAGATGTGGCGGTCAAGATCATTCGATCGGGGGCGTTTCCCACTGACACCTTGGGGGAGATTTTAAAGCGCTTCGAACGCGAAGCAAAGTCTCTGGCAAAACTTTCCCATCCAAACATAGTCAAAGTTTACGATTATGGGGAACACGAGGGCGAACCCTATCTTGTGATGGAATACCTACCGGGCGGGACATTGAAGAAGCTGCTTGGAAAATCCCAACCCTGGCAGGACGCGCTTCGTTTGATCCTGCCTGTTGCGCGCGGCGTGTCATACGCCCATCAGCGTGGGGTCTTGCACCGCGACATCAAACCGGCAAATGTATTGATGACGGATGGGGGCGAGCCGATGCTCTCCGATTTTGGGATCGCCAAGTTATTTGGCGGCGACCAGACCACCACATTGACCGGTTCCGGCATGGCGATCGGCACGCCGGACTACATGGCTCCTGAACAATGGACGGGTGTTACAAGCCCGCAATCGGATTTGTATTCGCTGGCGATAGTTTTGTATGAAATGGTAACCGGGCGAAAGCCTTACGAAGCAGATACGCCCGCCGAGCTACTCATCAAACAGGCAACCCAACCCCTTCCAAGCCCGCGTGAATTCGCTGTAGATTTGCCGGAAGCCGTAGAGCAAGTTTTGCTCACATCTCTGGCAAGGGAGCCGAAGGATCGCTTCGAAAGCATCGCTGCCTTTATTAAAGCATTGGAATATCTGGAAGTAACCGCGTCCATTGATCTTTCTCACGTCCCCAAAAAGCCCATCGAAAAAACTGTAAAACTTCATCCGCCGGAACCTGTCGCCCATATTCCCACGAAAACTTTCCCGCAAGTTCGCGGGGATACGATGCACGCTCAAGATTTGGTCTTACCCGAAAAGAGGAGCATCATCCCGAAACCGGTTGAGGCGAATAAATCATCTCGTAGGTGGGTTGGATTTCTGATTGGCGGAGCGCTGATCGCATTTGGCTTGTGGTTTGC
This sequence comes from Candidatus Villigracilaceae bacterium, assembly GCA_026645935.1. Lineage (GTDB taxonomy): Bacteria > Chloroflexota > Anaerolineae > Anaerolineales > Villigracilaceae > Villigracilis. The sequence goes on from JAPKMP010000002.1 coordinate 154,568, forward strand.
CTCCCCTTCCATGGGAAAGTGGGTTGAGTCTGCGCCGGAAGTGACGGAAGTATCATTGCCCACTCCGACTGCTACTGAAGCAATACAATCAATTGAAACATTAACCCCGGATAGCACAGCGACTGAGTCTTCCCCAACCCCCGAACCCGGCGCAGTTCAGATTTCTCCGGTTGACGAGATGCGTATCCACTATATACCGGCGGGGACGTTTACCATGGGCGAGTCCGCCCCTACCATGTCTGTCAAATGCCAAGAAAGTGGCTCCCCGCCACATGGATGCGATGTTGATCGATTTACCGATGGTGAACCTGCGCATCAGGTTTATTTGGATGCTTATTGGATGGACGAAACCGAAGTCACAAATGAGAAATATCAAAAATGCGTTACCGCCGGTGAATGCAAGGAACCGTCTAGCTTGAGTCCGTATTACCAGGATGATCGGTATGGTAACTATCCGGTCGTTTTCGTTTCATGGGAGGATGCAAATAGTTATTGCCGTTGGGCGGGACGTAGACTTCCCACAGAGGCGGAGTGGGAAAAAGCCGCTCGCGGCGAAGATGGTCGTACCTATCCGTGGGGTGAATCCTTTGGAACCGAGTACGCCAACTACAATACCTCACCAGGCGATGTGACCGAAGTCGGGAGTTATGAACTTGGTAAAAGTCCCTACGGCTTATACGATATGGCTGGGAACGTGTGGGAGATCGTTGCTGATTGGTATCAGGAAGATTATTTCAAAACATTGGGCGATAATACTGTAAATCCTCAGGGACCCGCAAATGGGGACGTGCATGTTAGAAAAGGAGGTGGTTTCTTGTATAACGACATTCAATCCGCACAACGAGATGGCGGAGGTGGGGATTTTCCCACTAATGAAATAGGTTTCCGTTGCACGATTTCTGACGCTTTATTAGCACAACAATCCTCAATTGAGCAGACGCAGACTCCCGAATCAGATCCTTTGCCAACTAAAATCACGGACGATAAAGGCGTGTCAATGGCGCTTGTACCAGCGGGCGAATTTACGATGGGGAGCATGGATGGAGAGGCTGATGAACAGCCCGTTCACCAGGTATATCTGGATAGCTTTTATATGGATAAGTACGAAGTAACAAACATATTGTATAGAGCCTGTGTCGATGCGGGAGTTTGTATCCCTCCCGTCCCAAATCGTTACACTCAGAAAGGTTATTTCACCGACGGCTCATTTTATAACTATCCAGTGGTATCTATGGGGTGGGACATGGCGAAGGCGTATTGCGAATGGCGCGGCGCACGGCTGCCCACTGAAGCGGAATGGGAAAAGGCTGCCCGCGGAACGGAGGGGAGAATCTATCCATGGGGAAATATTTTCGATGGCAGTCTGGTTAATTTTTGCGATGCCTATTGCGTCTTTCAAAATAATAACCCGGCATTTACAGATAATTATTCCTACACATCCCCAGTCGGCGCATTTCCACAAGGTGCGAGCCCCTACGGTATTCACGATATGGCAGGCAATGCTGTCGAGTGGGTTGCCGATTGGTATAGTGAGAGTTATTATTTCCAATCGCCTCTAATAAATCCAATCGGACCGACAACAGGTTCCGTGCGCGTAGCACGAGGTGGTAGTTGGGGCTCAAACGACTTTGGGATCCGTACGACGGAACGCTCTGGTGCTCCGGATAGTTATCATACTAACCTGATGTCGGGTTTTCGTTGTGTAAGGGATGCTCAATGATCTTTACCTCCCCGGCCACGGAATCTCAGCCGGACCCGCATAACCATGTTTCTCTTGAATATACACCCTTCCATGTGAGGGTACGGAGCAGCCAACCTCGTCGGTGAAGGTGATCTCTGGCACGCGCGAGCCTAGGGTATCGAAGTAGATCTCGCCGTCCTTGCAGTACCAGATTTCGACGATGTAGGGGAACATGTACTCGTTTTCGTATTTGCCGGGGCTGACGATGACCTCCACCCATTTCACGATCACTTCGTCGCCTTCGCGCTCGGCGGTAAGCACGGTCGTGGGACCGTAATACGGCGAGACGGGGATCTTATATTCGCCGGGGTACACCATGCGAAGGGACTCAATGCTTGCGCCGTTATCGATGGAGACCTGGGTCGAATCCAGCCAGCAGTCCTGCGTCCCGTTTTCCACCAGCACCCAGTCATTTTTCCCTTCGGTGCGCCCGAGCAGGCGGATGGGGGTGTTGATATTGAACGCGATCAGATAAAGATAATTCCTGCCGGGTCCGTAACGGCAGACGATCTTCTCAACGGATACTTTGGCTTTCAGGCTTTCCACCGGAGTGGATGTTGCAGTGGGAATCGGAGTCTCTGTCGGTGGGATAGGGCTGGGGGTGAGAGTCTCGGTTGGCGTGAGGGCGGCGGTCAATGTTTCGGTGAGAGCGGGCTCTTCGTTGATTGAATCAGGCTCCGGCGTGGAAACCGAGGCGCTGCCCTGCTCTTGTCGAAGGACGGGCGCGCATGCGCTCAATATTAGAATTAAAGAAGCGAATATCAGAGTGCGGGTCATGTTGAGTCCATTCCAGTTCTAAGGTTTTCGCAATTGTACCGAAAAGTTTAGGAAACCTTTAGGGTCTTTTCATTATTTGGTGATTTTTTTTCGTTATAATTCTGCCCCATGAGCGCATTGATCTCGGGACGCGACTTTCCAAAACAAATCATCGCCGCGTTGAGCGGCGGGTTTGCGTTATTCATTTTCATCGTCCTTGTGTGGGCGGTTGGCTATCAATTGTCGTACGCCGGGCGGATTTTTCCCGGCGTATCTGTGGCGGGTGTGGATCTTTCCGGGCTTTCCCGCAGCGAAGCCGCATTGAAGTTGAGTCAAACGCTTTCCTATCCGAACACGGGCAAGGTGCTTTTCCGTGACGGGGATAAAGTGTGGGTGGCTTCTCCGGTCGAGTTGGGCATGGTCTTCGATCCCACCGCCAGTGCGAACGCAGCCTACGATCACGGACGCAAAGGCGGATTTTTTGCGGCTCTTTCGGGACAAGTCAGCGCGCGCGGTCTCGGAGCAGACGTTGCTCCGGTGGTGATCTTCGATCAGCGCGTGGCTTATGCTTATTTGCAGAATATTGCAACCCAGGTGGATCAGCCTGTTGCCGAGGCCGTCCTGCGCGTGGAGGGGACGAATGTGGTTTCGGAGCCGGGTCGTTTGGGACGTTCTTTGAACCTGGATGCAACTTTGATCTATCTCGGCGCGCAATTGCAAAGTTTTCGAGACGGCGAAGTGCCGCTTGTCATTCAAGAAACCGCGCCGCGGATGTTGGATGTGACCGCGCAAGCCGAACAGGCGCGGATCATGCTCAGCCAGTCCTTTACCATGTACCTGCCCAACACGGCGGCGGGCGATCCCGGTCCGTGGACGTTCGATGTGCCTGTTCTGGCGAACATGCTTGTGGCAACAGTTGTAGACTCAGGCGGCGCGCAGCAGGTGCAGGTCGGGCTGGACGAAAAGGAATTGCGCAAATCGCTGGGCGACCTGAAAGTGATCGTGGACCGATTACCGCGCGACGCGCGGTTTGAGTTCAACGATTCGACGGGGCAGATCGAAGCGATCTCCCCCTCGACCGTCGGCCGCGTGATGGATGTGGAAGCCAGCATCGATGCGATCAACTCGGCGTTACAGCGCGGCGAGCACAGCGTCAATCTTATTGTCGCAGAAGGACAGCCCGCAGTATCGGATCAAGCCACAGGCGCGGAATTGGGAATCGTGCAACTGATCGCCACTCAGACGACCTACTTTTACGGTTCCAGCGAGGCGCGTATTCAAAATATCGTTACCGCCGCCTCGCAGTATCACGGTTTGCTGGTCGCTCCCGGCGAAACCTTCTCGATGGGCAGCGTCCTCGGCGATGTGAGTCTGGAAAACGGGTACGCGGAAGCGCTCATCATCTATGGCGGACGCACCATCAAAGGCGTGGGCGGCGGCGTGTGTCAGGTCAGTACCACGCTCTTTCGCACGGTCTTCTTCGCGGGCTTTCCGGTCATCGAACGGTATTCTCATGCGTATCGCGTGTCATATTACGAAATGAATGAAAGGGCGCAGGTGGATACCCAATTCGCAGGGATGGATGCCACGGTTTATTTCCCGTTGGTGGATTTCAAATTCCAGAACGACACACCGTATTGGTTGTTGATGGAGACCTACGTCAATGTTGGCGCGCGCACGCTGATCTGGAAACTCTACTCCACCAGCGATAATCGGTCTGTTACATGGGAGACGACCGGTCCGCAAAATGTCGTCCCGCCCCCGGAAACGGTCTTCGAGGAAAATTCGGATCTTAAACCCAACGAGATCAAACAGGTGGATTATGCCGCTGAAGGCGCAGATGTGACTGTGACGCGCACGGTCTGGCGCGGAGGCTTGGTTTATTTTACAGATCAATTCCAAACTCACTATGAACCGTGGGCGGCGGTCTGTCAGTATGGACCCGAGACGGAAGATCCGCTCAGGCTGGCAAGAAAAAATAAAGTCTGCAACGTGAGTTCGTAAAACCTGGCATGGTACAATCCCTCCCCGGATAAGGAGAAACAATGGTCAGTACCGAATTGCTCGAGATATTGCGTTGTCCGAATTGTGTGCGTGAGAAGGACGGCATCCTTACTCTCTACAAAGACTCATGGCTTATTTGCCAGGATTGCGGGCGTAAATATCCCATCGTGGATGACATCCCCGTCATGTTGATCGATGAAGGAGACAAGTGGATCAACACCGCACAGGACGCCCTGCCCGTTCCGCCTCCCGCAAAATAAAATGAATGACCCGCTGGCTGAACTGACCTGCGGCGACGACAACCGCGCAGAACAAGCCATTCCCTCCATCGTAAAAATGGGTGCATCGGTGATTCCCGGTCTATTGGAATTGACCCGCTCTGAGAATTTGGATTCACGCTGGTGGGCGGTCCGCGCCCTCGCTGCCACGCCGCATACGCGGACCTCGGACCTGATTCCCTTCCTCGACGATTCCAACCCTGAAATTCGAGCCGCTGCCGCATTGGGCTTATCCCATCATCCCGGCCTGGATGCGCTCCCAGCGTTGATAAAAACTTTGGGAGATAACGATCCGCTCACGGCGGGGCTTGCGGCGAATGCCCTTGTCAAATTGGGCAGGGAGTCGGTCGAGTATCTCATCGAAGCTGCCAAAGAAGGTCAGTTGAACGTCCGGATATTGGCGCTGCGCGCGCTTGCCGAGATTCGCGATCATCGCGCCATCCCTGTCATGATGAAATGTATCCAGGAGGATTCTGCGGTGCTTGGGTATTGGGCGCAAATCGGTTTGGAACGGCTTGGATTGGATATGGTATATATTAAGCCTTGAGGATGAATGGATAGATTTGAATTTCTGAAGAACATGAAGATCGGGCGTCCGTCGATTGGACAGATCATATTTTGGGTTGTGAGCCTTGCACTTGCCGTCACCGTTTTCATCATGGTGGGCAATTTCACTCAATGCTGGACCATCACCGAATTGCCCGGCATCCCACCTGCGCAATGCGGCGTTGTGGCAACCAGCGACGGTCCCGTGCTCGATGCCGAGGGAACGCCGCAAACGAATGATTTGCCTCCCGCGCCGGATATCATCCCCGAAGCGGCCCTGCCTCCTGCCTGGGATGGCGCAAGCCGCATCAACATCCTTTTTATCGGTTTGGATGAGCGCGACCTTATCGAAAATGAAGGACCGCCCCGCACAGACTCGATGATCCTTTTCACCATCGATCCGGTTTCGAAAACGGCGGGCATGTTGTCAATTCCACGCGATATGTGGGTGAATATCCCCAATTTTGGTTACAGCCGAATCAATACCGCCTACCCAAGCGGTGTGGGGTCGCAGTTGCCGGGCGGCGGGCCGGGACTTGCCATGAAGACCGTTTCGCAATTCATCGGCGTGCCTGTCGATTATTATGTGCAGGTCGATTTCAATGTGTTCGTCCGCATGGTGGATGAACTCGTGAAGATCGGCGGATGTATCTATGTCGCTCCCACCGAGAAGATGGTCCTCGATCCCATTGGTCCCGGTTTGGACAAGGTCATTATCACACCGGGCGGCGAGCGAAGGTTGTGCGACGGTTGGAAGGTGCTTGCCTATGCCCGCAATCGTAAAACTTCCGGCGGCGATGCCGACCGCGCCCGCAGGCAGCAGGAAGTGGTATTGGCTTTGCAAGCGATCATCATCGAGCCGGAGAATTTCCCCAAATTTATCAGCGCCGCGCCGCAGTTGTATGCCGACCTTTCGTATGGCATCAAAACCAACATGGCATTCGAAGATGCAGTGAAACTGGCGATCCTCGGCAAGGATATCCAGCCTGATAGCGTCAAGAGGGGCGTGATCGATCCACAACAAGGTATGGCGATCTTCGACAAAGTGATTCTCGCCGGAGAAGATGCCAGCATCCTCAAGCCGGTCATGGATAAGATCCGCGTTTTGCGCGACGAGATCTTCACCACCACAGGTCCAACCAGCCCGGTGGCAGTTCCGATTGGTTATACAGACATCAATTTGATCGCCCAGGCGATGCAGGGCGAGGAGGCGCGCGTTCGGGTCTTGGACGGGACCTTCACACCGGGCCTCGATCAGCGCGCCGCGAGCGTCTTCCAATCCTACGGCATGACCGTGACCGAAGTCGCGCCTTCGCCCGAGATCTACAATCAGACCATCGTTGTCGTCTACGGACCGAAACTTTATACGATCAAGTGGCTGCAGGGCACATTCGGAATTTCAGACCGTCAGATCCGTTTTGTCCCCGACGCCACCCAGACGGTTGACATCGAAATCCGCCTCGGCTCGGATATTGCGGGGAGCATTCCATAAGACATTAGATTTCTTGCAAAATTCATTTTTTATCTTGCTCAAGGCAGCGTCCCCGCCGCCGAGGATTGCGGCGGGAGCACTTATGCAAGAGGTCTATTTTGAAAATAAACGTCCCCTTCATTGTGAAGGGGACGTTTTGCTTTATCCGGTCAGCGTACTGCGGAACCAATCGCCGATCAACCAGTATTTGAAATCTGCGCCCTGGTTGCATTGAATCCCGCCGTAAACGCCGTAGCCCAACGCCACAAGCGGCATTGCACTGATGATGCAGGCAAACGGGATACATATCAACCCGATGATCACAGCGCTCAATGCGCCTGTGATCGCCCAGGCGACACCGGACAATACTCCACCGCCAACCCACCAGATGAACTGGAAGACCAATGCTTGCAGAGATTGATATGACACATATCTTGAACGGTCCTTGTAGATCATATAGATCACCAGCGGCACGACCGGACCTAAAAACCCGGTTACCAGATTTGCCAAAACACCCAAATGCGCGAGCATTGCCCACTGGCGTTCCTCTTGAGGGGTGAGGGGCGCGGGCGGTTGTTGGGGTGTGTATTCGCTCATAACATTCTCCTTTTTATTATTCGGTGAGTTTATCACGTAAATTACGAATGGGATGATTTGGGGGTTCCAGGCGGTCCGGGGTCCATAACAAAAAAGCCCGCGCGTTTGCGCGGGTCTTTTTTGTAGAGAACAACTTACGCCCAGCCCTGATTGCGAATGAAATCGGTGACGACCGGGATGCGGATATCCTGACCTTGATACGCCTGGTATGCCCACCAGAGAAGCGCGAGGACGAGGATGCTTCCGCAGCCAAGGGTGACTGCAGAGATGATCGAGATCGCGATCGACGCCACGATCGACTGCACGGCGTTGAATTTGACGTACGGACGGGCTTTCTTGTCTTCCATGAACAACACAACAATCGCAATGAGGGGGATCAGATAACTGAGCATCGCCCACAGTTTGTCGTCCTGTGTAATATCCGACATGGGTGCTTGAGACATGGTGTATTCCTCCGAAATGAATTGGGTTTGGATTTTCAGTATTTTACAACCATTCACGTTACGGCGCAACCAGCGAGTTTCACCCAATGGTACTGTATGTTAAAATTACCACATGCAGCTTCGAGTTGTGTTCATGGGTTCGCCCGATTTTGCGCTCCCCGCTTTGAGATTGCTTGCACAAACATACCGGGTCGTCGGCGTCGTCACCCAACCGGACCGCGCGTCGGGCCGCGGACGCGAACTCAAAGCGCCGCCGGTCAAATCGCTGGCGCAGAACCTGAACATTCCGGTCATCCAGCCCGAGCGTTTGCGTGAGCCCGAAGCGATGGCGCAGCTCAAAGCATGGAATCCGGATTTGATCGTGGTGGCCGCGTTCGGCCAGATTTTGAAGAAGGATGTTTTGGAATTGCCGCAGCATGGCTGCATCAACGTCCATGCCTCTTTGCTTCCGCGTTGGCGCGGCGCTGCGCCCATCAATGCCGCGGTCCTCGCCGGGGATGAGGAAACGGGCGTGACCATCATGAAAATGGATGTTGGATTGGACACCGGGCCGATGCTCGCGAAACGCTCCCTGCGCATCAAACCGGACGATACGACTGGTACGCTCATTGGGGCATTGTCCACACTGGGAGCGGATCTGCTCATCGAAACCCTGCCTGGTTATATTGACGGAATGATCACGCTGGAACCCCAGCCCGAGGATGGTGTGACGTACGCTCCCATGCTAAAGAAGGAGGATGGGCGTTTGGATTTCGAAAAACCTGCTGTCGAATCGGAAAGAAGAATCCGGGCAATGAATCCCTGGCCCGGGGCGTGGTTCGAATGGAATGGGAATCCGCTCAAGGTGATGAGGGGCGCTGTCGGTAAAACGAAAAACTCGAAGCCCGGACTCAGGCTCATCGTCGAGGGAAGACCCGCTGTGTCCTGTTCAGATGGGGTGTTGATCCTTGAAGAGGTGCAACCTCCCGGCAAGAAAATCATGAGTGGAAAAGCATTCCTCTCCGGCGCGCGGAACTGGGAATCCTCGTAGCAAAAACGGGCGGTTGGGGTTTTATACGTCAAATCATTCTTTCATTGGAGGCAATATGTTTAATTGGAAAGTATTTCTCGCCGAATTCATCGGCACGTTCGCGCTTGTATTCATCGGCGCAGGGGCGGGTGTGGCTGGAGCGGGTTTGGTGGGTGTTGCGCTCGCTCACGGTCTGACCCTAATGGTCTTTGCTTATGCGTTCGGTTACATCTCCGGAACACATGTCAACCCGGCGGTAACCTGGGCATTCGTATGGAACGGGACCTTGAAATGGGGTGAGGCGGCGGTGTATTGGCTGGCTCAGATTTTCGGCGCAATCTCGGCGGCAGGCTTGCTGCATCTCTTTGCAAATGCGGTCGGCGGCTCGATCAACGCCGGCGCGACGACCGGGGTTTTGACAGATACGAATCCGATTCTCGCGATGGTGGCGGAAGCGGTCATGACCTTCTTCCTCGTCAACACGATCCTGCATACCGTTCTGGGGGGCAGGGGCGGCCAGATGGCCGGATTGGCGATCGGCATGACGTTGACAGCCGCGATCCTTATCGGCGGTCCGTTGACAGGCGCTTCGCTCAACCCGGCGCGCACACTTGGACCTGCGGTGTATACAGCCCCGAGCCTCGCGAATGTTTATACCTATGTGATCTACCTATTTGGTCCGCTGATCGGTTCGACAGCGGCTTTGCTGGTGTATAACTTCTTTACCGGCACGGATGTGAAAGCCTCTCCTGCGGAGGTTGCTCCCCCGAAGGCGTCGGGAAAGGCCGTCTCGCGCAAGCCCGCCACAAAATCGAAAAAATAACCTTACCATCTTCAAATCAAGCCTTCGTCTTCTAAACGAAGGCTTTTTGTTTTACAATTAACCCGTCACCCGGAGGCAGATAATGACCAAATACGTCGGCGCAATCGACCAGGGCACCACAAGCACGCGTTTCATCCTCTTTGACCGCGCGGGAAATGTGGTCACCATCCACCAGAAGGAACATGGACAGATCTACCCCAAACCGGGCTGGGTGGAGCATGACGCGCTCGAGATCTGGGAAAGGACTCAGGAGGTCATCGAAGGAGCGCTGGCGAAGGGTGGATTGTCTGCTGTTGATATCGCCGCCGTCGGTGTGACGAACCAACGCGAGACGACCGTGGTTTGGGATAAGAATTCCGGCCTGCCGGTTTACAACGCCATCGTCTGGCAGGATACACGGACCGACGCGATCATCGCGAAGTATTCGCGCAAGGGTGGGCAGGACCGGTTTAGAAAGAAAACTGGTCTGCCGCTCGCGACTTATTTTTCCGGCCCGAAGATCCGCTGGATCTTGGATAACGTCAAAGGTGCAAAGGAAAAAGCCAAAAGAGGGGAATTGCTCTTCGGCAACATGGATACATGGATCATATGGAAACTGACCGGGGAGCATGTCACGGATGTGACGAATGCCTCACGGACAATGTTGATGAATCTCAAGAGTTTGGATTGGGATCACGAGATTCTGAAAGCGATGGGCATCCCACGTGGAATCTTGCCGCAGATACGGTCGTCATCTGAGATCTATGGCGATGTCAAGTCTGGCATCTTGAAGGGAATCTCCGTCGCAGGCGACCTTGGGGATCAGCAGGCGGCTTTATTCGGTCAGACCTGTTTCAAGGCCGGTGAAGCAAAGAACACATACGGCACGGGTTGTTTCATGTTGATGAACACCGGGAAAAAACCGGTCCATAGCAAGGCAGGATTGCTGACCACGCTGGGTTACAAGATCGGTGATGCGGATGCCGTCTATGCATTGGAAGGCTCGATCGCCATCACAGGCGCATTGATTCAATGGCTGCGAGATAACATGGGCTTGATCCAAGCGTCGGCGGATGTCGAGGCGCTGGCGAAATCCGTCGAGGATAACGGCGGGATTTACTTCGTCCCAGCCTTCAGCGGGTTGTATGCCCCATATTGGAGGTCCGATGCGCGAGGTGTGATCGTGGGGATGACACGCTATGTCAACAAGGGTCACTTTGCCAGAGCCGCGTTGGAGGCTACGGCATTTCAAACCCGTGAAGTGCTGGATGCGATGGAACAGGATTCCGGGGTCAAACTCCGTTCCCTCAAGGTGGACGGCGGGATGGTGTTCAATGAATTGTTGATGCAGTTCCAATCCGATATATTGAACGTTCCCGTTGTGCGGCCAAAAGTGGCGGAGACGACAGCCCTCGGCGCGGCATATGCGGCGGGGCTCGCGGTCGGGTTCTGGAAGGATATTGATGAACTGAAGCAGCATTGGGGACGCGATAAGGAATGGAAACCCAAAATGGACTCAAAGCGCCGTGCGGGTTTATACTCGGGTTGGAAGAAGGCCGTCACAAGGTCTTTCGATTGGGTTGAATAGATAAAAAATGAATCGTAAAGAAATCATCTCCTCTCTAAAATCAAACCCGAAGATATCTGTGCTGATCGTCGGCGCGGGTATCAACGGCATTGGCACATTCCGCGACCTTGCTCTTAACGGGGTGGATGTATTGTTGATCGACCGCGGTGATTTCTGTTCTGGGGCGAGCGCGGCATCCTCGCACATGGCGCACGGGGGAATCCGCTATCTCGAGAACGGCGAGTTTCGACTCGTCCGCGAGGCGGTGGTGGAACGCAACCGCATGATTCAAAACGCGCCGCATATAGTCTCACCCTTGCCGACCACGATTCCCATCTTCAAATATTTTTCCGGAATCTTGAATGCGCCACTCAAGTTTTTGGGCTGGCTCGATAAACCCTCCGAGCGCGGTTCCCTGATCATCAAACTCGGGTTGATGATGTATGACGCCTATACCGGCGGTCAGCGGATCGTGCCGCGCCACAGGTTTTATTCAAGAAAAGAATCCTTGAAAAGATGGGGCAAACTAAACCCGGAAGTCGTCAACACAGCGGTCTATTACGACGGCCTGATCTCCAATCCCGAGCGCCTCGCCCTGGAACTCGTGCTGGATGCCGAAGCCGATAACCCGCGCGCCAACGCCTTGAACTACGTCAGCCTGGTGAGCGGCTCCGGCAGGACAGTCGTTTTGCGCGATGAACAGAGCGATGAAACCTGCGAGATCGAACCAAGGCTGGTCATCAACGCCGCCGGTCCATGGATCGATTTTGCAAACCACAGCCTCGGCGTGACCACACATTACATCGGCGGGACGAAAGGCTCGCACCTTGTCTTGAACCACCCGGAACTGCGCGCCGCCATCGGCGATCACGAATTCTTCTTCGAGAACAAGGATGGACGCATTGTCTTGATCTTCCCGCTTCAAGACCGCGTCTTGATCGGCACCTCGGACATCAAGATCGACCATCCCGATAATGCGTATTGCACCGATGAGGAAGTGGGGTACTTCCTGGAAATGACAGCGCGCGTGTTCCCGGAGATCAAGGTCGGGCGTGAACATATCGTCTTTGCGTTTTCAGGCGTTCGTCCGCTGGTGGGAAGCGCCGCGAAAACCACCGGCCAATTCAGCCGCGACCATCATATCGAAGTGCTCAGCGGCGATTGGACAAATTTGGGTTATCCAGTCTATTCCCTGGTGGGAGGCAAATGGACTTCCTTCCGCGCTTTCTCGGAGGAAGTGACGGACAAATCGCTCCAGTTCCTCGGGGTCAAACGAAATAAGAACACGCGAGACCTTCCCATCGGCGGCGGTCGCAGGTATCCGCGCAGTGCGGAAGAACGCGCAAAATACATTGCCGGTCTTGCCGCATGGACCGGGCTTTCACGTGAACGGCTTGAAACCCTGTTCGAGCGTTACGGCTCGCGCGCCGAAGTGGTGGCGGGATTCATCAACAAAGGGGAGGATGCGCCGGTCGTTTCCCTGCCGGAATATACAAAACGCGAAATGCTATTTATGATCCAGCATGAAAAGGTCGAACATCTCGACGACCTGCTTTTGCGCCGCACCATGCTCGCCATGCTTGGCAGGCTCACCCGCGATGCGATAAACGAAGTCAACGACCTGCTGGGTAACGCGCTCGGCTGGGATGCCGCTCAAAAAAGTGCCGAAGCGGAAAGAACGCTTCGGCTGCTGGCGGAGAGGTATCGGGTCCGGTTGTGAGGCGGGATTTTCGCGTCCGAACTGCAGCGATGGCAGATCGTATGCGCGTGGTAGAATCCTGCCGATGTCTTCACGGCGAAAAACCAAACTAAAAATAGACCTCGTCATCCCCATCTATAACGAAGTGGAATCGATCTCGAAAACGTACGCGGACGTCCGCCAGGTGGTGGACGGGTTGCCGCACGAGTTTCGATTCATCTATGTGGATGACGGCTCGAACGACGGGACGGCGGATTCGCTACGAGAGATCTCGGCAAACGACCGGAGAGTTACCTTGCTCACTCTCAGCCGGAACTTTGGGCACCAGGCCGCGTTGACAGCCGGCATGGACGCTTCGCAGGGCGACATCATGATCTCGCTGGACGCGGATGGACAGCATCCTCCCGCGATGATTCCAAAAATGATCGGGTTGATCACCCAGGGGTACGATATCGTCCAGGGGCAGCGTATGGAAGATGGACGCGCGGCGTCTTTCAAAAAGCTCACATCGAATTTTTTTTACTGGCTCATCAACAAGATCAGCGGCACGCAGGTGATGCCCGGCGCTGCGGATTTTCGCGCGCTTTCAAGGAATGCGTTGGACGGCGTCCGCTCGATGCAGGAATACCACCGCTTTCTGCGCGGCATGATCTCCTGGATGGGATACAACAGCGTCATCCTTCCATATCACGAACCGGAACGGATCGCGGGCAGGTCGAAATACTCGCTTGGAAAAATGTTCAGGCTCGCCTCCGACGCGATTTTTTCGTTCTCCCTCGCGCCGTTGTACATCGGCTTGAGCGCCGGGTTTGTTTTTTTCATCCTCGCCTGCGGGCAGTTGACATACGTGCTTTCCCTATGGTTGACGGGCAATACACAACGCGTGGAGCCCGGCTGGAGTTCGTTGATGGGAGTATTGCTGATCGCCAGCGGAATCATCATGATCCTGCTCGGTTTCATCGGCGTGTATGTCGGTTATATTTTTCAGGAAGTCAAGCGTCGCCCGGTATATCTGATCAAGGGGAAGACAAACGATGACAGTGAATAGGCAGAGGTATTTTAATATCACACTATTGCGCCATGGCGAATCGGTGGGGAATGCCGAATCGCGATGGCAGGGTCAGGCGGATTTCCCGCTGACAGATGTCGGCCGTGAACAGGCGAAAGCCCTGGCGGAGAGATGGAAGCGTGAGAAGGTCAAGTTCGATTTCATCATCTCCAGCCCGCTCTCGCGCGCGCGGGAAACGGCGGAGATCATTGGCGACCAGCTTGGGTTGCTGGTGGAATTCGATCCGCTATGGCTGGAACGGGACAATGGCGAATTTGCCGGGTTGACCGCTCACGAAGTCAGGAGCAATTTCTCGCATCCGGATTTCACGACGCCTTACGACTCGGTTGGCATGGACGGTGAAGGGGATTGGGAGTTGTTCCTGCGCGCAGGGCAGGCGTTGCACGACCTGCTCAAAAGGGAACCCGCCCGGTATTTGATCGTCTCTCATGGCGGCTTGCTGAACCAATTGATGCATGCCATCGTGGGTATCATTCCCCAGGCGCATAACTCGGGGGCGAGTTTCCGCTTTAGCAACACGGCCTTTGCCCAGGTCATTTACTCCCCGAACCAGCACCGCTGGATGATCGATAAACTCAACGATCACAATCACTGGCTGGAAGCGGAGTCTGAAGGGCGTGCATAAAAGGAATTCAATTTTTCATGAGTCTCCCCTCCTCCCACCCCCTTGAAATGAAATTCCTCGTCTTCGGCGCGGGCGCCATTGGCACCTACATCGGCGGCTCGCTGGTCTTGGCAGGATATCAGGTGGTCTTTGTGGAACAGCCGAAGATGGTGGAGGAACTTCGCTCGAAGGGACTTCGGCTGGATCTGACTGTCGATAACCGGCGGAAGACAAAAGATTCCTTTGTGGTCGATCCGCGCTCCATTGTGATCGAACCGTCTCTGGAAGAGGCTTTGAATTACGGACCTTTCGATGCAGCGATCTTTGCCCTTAAATCCTTCGATACGGCCGCCGCATTGGAAGGCATGAAACCGTTTTCGGCGAAACTCCCGCCATTGCTGTGTCTTTCCAACGGCGTGGAGAATGAACCGATGATCGCGGCCGCGCTGGGCAATGATAAGGTCATTTACGGCACGGTCACGACCGCCATCGGCAGGCGGGGACCCGGCGATATCGTCCTCGAGCGGTTGCGCGGTGTGGGTGTCGCCGCAGGGCATCCGTTATCGGAGAGACTTGCCGCCGCTTTGAATAGCGCGTTCCTCAAATGTCATCTTTATCCCCATGCGTCGGGCATGAAGTGGTCGAAGATGCTCACGAACCTGATCTCGAATCCGACCTCTGCGATTCTCAACATGACCGCGGCGCAGGTCTTCGCGGATAAACGTCTTTACAAACTCGAAATTGCCATGCTGAAGGAATGTCTTGCCGTGATGAGAGCCATGAATCTGGTTGTCACTGACCTGCCGGGAACGCCTGTCCGGGCATTGGCGTTCGCAACCAAAATGCCTCTCTGGCTTTCCAAACCATTTTTATCCAAAGCCGCGGGAAGCGGGCGCGGCGGTAAGATGCCATCTTTTCACATCGATCTGTATTCAGGCCGCGGGTTAAGCGAAGTGGAATATCTGCACGGGGCTGTCGTCCGCGAAGGGAAGGCGCGCGGGATCCCGACACCCGTAAATCAGATCCTTACCGAAACCTTGATGGCGTTGGCAAAAAAGGAAATTCCGCTCGAGGAATTCGCAGGGAAACCGGAAAAGCTGTTGGTGAAAATTGAAAGTAGAAAGTAGAAAGTGTCAGGTTGCCGGTTTGATCCATTAACTTGAAACCTTCAACCTTTAACCTTCAACCTGTAATCATGATCCAAACCGCACAACCCAATCCAAACGTCGAAATACATCTTCCCAATGGAAAAACATTGACCGGTCCGCGCGGGACGATAGTGGGTGAGTTTCTTGCGCAGGTGAAGGACGATTTCTCAGCGCCCATCGTGGCGGCGGTCATCAATAACGAGATTCATGAACTGACCTATCCCATCAGGATCGAATCGAATTGCATTCCCGTCACCATGGACAGCGCCGACGGCGCGCGCATCTACCGCCGATCGTTGATCTTTTTGCTGGAAATCGCCTTCTCTCAATGCATCAAAAACGGATATTTGATCATCGACCATTCGGTTTCCTCAGGCGGTTTCTATTGCGAGGTCAATGATCGCGATCCGCTTTCGCAAGAGGAACTGGATGCGCTTGAAAAACAAATGCGGAAACTTGTCGCCGACGATCGCGTTTTCGGACGCCGCGAAGTGCCGATCCAGGAAGCCGTCGATTATTTCACCAAGCATGGTCATGTGGACAAGCTTCGCCTGCTCAAACATCGCCGAAAGGAATATCTGACCCTCTATTCCTTCGATGGCTTAATGGACTACATGCATGGTTATATGGTCCCTTCCACCGGGTATCTCAAATGGTTTGCCTTGAAACAGGTCAATGACGGTTTCATCCTCCAATATCCGCGCCGCCATTCGCCGACGGATCTCGCGCCTCTCGGCGATTACCCGAAACTTTTGCGCGCCTTCCGTCAATACGGCGACTGGCTGGCGACGCTTCGTATCGACAGTGTCGGTTCGCTCAACGACGCCATCCAATCCGGCCGTGCAGACGAGGTTGTGCTTGTCTCCGAGGCATTGCACGAGCAGCATATTGCCGATATCGCGCAACAGATCGCGGAAAAAAATTCCCGCATCATTCTCATCGCGGGACCTTCGTCGTCCGGTAAAACGACGACATCGAGACGCCTTGCCGTTCAACTGCTCGCGCGCGGCATCTCGCCTTATCCGCTCGAGCTCGACCATTATTTTGTGGATAGAGATAAAACCCCGCTCGATGAAAGCGGCGTTCACGACTTCGAAGCCCTCGCAGCATTGAACTTGAACCGCCTCGCGCAGGACATCGAGAAACTCATCAGCGGAGAGCAGGTTCAACTTCCGCGATACAACTTCAAGACCGGGCGAAGCGAAGAGGGGGATGTGATCCAGCTTCGAAAGGGACAGCCGCTCATCCTCGAAGGAATCCACGGAATGAATCCGCGCCTCATCCCGGACCGTTGGGCTGACTCTGCGTTTCGACTTTATGTCTCCGCCTTGACTCAAATCAACCTGGACCGCCATAACCGCGTATCGACAACCGATACGAGACTCATTCGCCGCATGGTGCGCGACGCGCGCGAACGCGGATATTCCGCGCAGGCGACTCTCTCGCGCTGGGAGTCGGTGCGGCGCGGCGAGAAACGGCATATCTTCCCATACCAGGAAAATGCCGATGTGATGTTCAATTCGGCGCTGGTGTATGAGCTCTCGGCGTTGAAGCCGCTGGTCGAGCCGCTGCTTCGTCAAGTCCCGTTCAATGTGCCCGAATATATCGAAGCCCGCCGCCTGCTCGCCTTCCTCGATTGGATCCTGCCCCTGGATGCGAGCCTGATCCCAATGAATTCGATCGTGCGGGAATTCTTCGGCGGTTCGAGTCTGAAGGATTTCAAGATCTGGAGAGGATGATTTTCTATTCCTGCTCGACCTTTAATCCTTCCACCCCGTAATACCGGGCAGCGCAGTTGTATTCGTAATCCGTCCAACCGATGCCGCTCGAACGGAACATGTCGCGGGTGTTGATGTCAGCCGTGTCGATGGCGGGAACTTCGATCAACAGATTCCCCTTTTCTTTTTCAGAGCGGATGGTCGCATCGCGGTCGTCCCAGATTGCCGCGCGGTGAATGAATCCGGGCAGTTCTGCATAAACGGATGCCATGCTTCGCACTGTATACGCCAAACCGAGCAATAGAACGATGATCGAAGCAAGGGATAGCCAGTTTGATTTGAATTTTTCCGCTGTCCACGCGCCGCTGATCCAAGCCATGAAACCGAGTCCGGCAAGCAGGGTGAAACGAGCCAGCGATTTTCCGCGCGGGTCGGGTGGCGTGGAGTAGAAATAAGCGGACGGCGTATGCATGGCAATGATGAGTAGGACGGTTATGAAAACCGAGACTGCCAGGAGGATCAAAAGCCGTTTGAACGTCAACTGCGGAAATACTGAATGCTGAGTGATGATCGAAAGGCTGAAGGCAAAAAGCACGAAGACCACATGGGGGATGGGGAGGGTTCTGAGGGAAAGACCGATAAAGGCAAAAGAATTCGATACGGCTTTGAAAGGGACGTCCATCAGGCTGGCCCGGACGACTCCCATTTCTGCGATGCGAACATTGGAGGGAGAAGCGATCAGCGCCGCCATCCCCAGCAGAAGGAAGAGCAGGGCGATGAATGTGGGTTTGAGAAGTTGTTCTGCCCATGCTTTCCCATTCCGCTTTGCAAGCCATAGCCCGAAGAGGATGATCGAGGTGGCGGTAACCAGCAAAGTCGCGCTCATTTCGCCCAAACCCGCCGTTAGAAATGCAAACGGCGCGAGAACGTAATTGACCCAATCCGCTTTTCGGATCAACTGACTGGTCATCAATCCCATCATCAACAACCAGAAAAGGATTGCTGTGCTGTAGGGCAAAACCCCCGAACGCCAGTAAAGGATTTGAAATCTCTGCGGAGAGATATAGAGGTTGAAATAGAGAAGGAAGGCGGATGCCAGCAGGATCGTCCAAAACGATATGGACGTCTGGCGCGTGATGTTATAAAGTACCCAGGTGATTCCTATTAACCAAAGGATTATAGTTATTGGTCCGTAGAGCTGCGTGCCGAAAACGCCCAGGGTGTTTTCGGTCAATGTGGAGAGGAAGGTCAAGGAATATCGGTTGGGGGAATACCCCGTCCCTTCGAAACCGAAATATTGCATGGTCGCGCCGACAGTGCCGAGTTGGCGTGCGTCTGCGCTGTAGCACCAATCATCCGCCCAATAGCGGTTATAAATGCCAAGATAGGCGAGCAGGACAAGCCCGGAGAATACGATGACGATGCCAAGAGGAATCGCGAAGGAGGATAATCTTTTCAACATAGGAGCCGATCTTTGGATGATTTCATGATTGACCTTTTGTAATTGGTTGCTTCAAAATATTTTCAATTTGCTGCAATTCGTCTCTTGATAATTCCAGCCTGCCCAGCATCCCGATGGCGTCTTCGATCTGGGAGACCTCGCTTGCTCCGATCAACACGGAGGTCATCTCTTCGTGGCGCAAAACCCAAGCCAATGCCATTTGAGCGAGGGTCTGTCCGCGGTTCCGGGCAAGTTCATTGAGCTTCTGGACTTTGGCGATCTTTTCTTCCGTAATATGTGCGGGTTTAAGGAAGCCATGAGATTTGGAAGCACGCGACCCATTTGGGATACCGTCAAGGTATTTATCGGTCAGAAGACCTTGAGCGAGGGGGGAGAAGGCAATACAGCCAATCCCTTCACCCTTCAACGTCTGGAGCAGGTCATCTTCTACCCAACGCTCGAACATGCTGTATTTCGGCTGGTGGATGAGACAGGGTGTGCCCAATGATTTCAATATCCGTGAGGCTTCGCGCGTTTTATCGGCGGGATAGTTCGAAATGCCGACATATAAAGCCCGTCCATTGCGGACAATGAAGTCGAGGGCTTGCATGGTTTCTTCGAGCGGAGTGTCTGGGTCGGGGCGGTGGTGGTAGAACAGGTCAACGTAATCCAAACCCATCCGCTTGAGGCTCCGGTCAAGGCTGGAGACGAGATATTTGCGTGATCCCCATTCTCCGTAGGGACCTTCCCACATGTAATATCCCGCTTTCGATGAGATGAACAACTCGTCCCGATATGGTTTCAAATCCTTGGCAAGAATTTGCCCGAAGGTCTCTTCCGCCGAACCGGGGGGAGGACCGTAATTATTCGCAAGATCGAAGTGCGCGATTCCAAGATCGAATGCGCGCAAGACCATTTTACGGCTGTTTTCGTAAACGTCCACGCCGCCGAAGTTGTGCCATAAACCGAGGGAAACGACGGGAAGTTTGACCCCGCTCCGACCTGAGCGGCGGTATTGCATGAACTGATAGCGGGTTTCTGATGGAAGGAAACTCATGATTTCTCTCAAAACGTGAAAAGGATCAAAGCCGTCGCCACTCCAAACGTTCCGCAGGCGAAATTGACCCGGTCATTGTCGAGCCACTTCCAGCCGCGGATGTGAACGGTTTCTGTACCGCATGAATGGAGGGGATGTTTCTCAGTCTCCTTCATGTCGGTGGGGCAGTAATACATGGCTTGGACGGTCCCGCCGAGGAGGGAGTCAAAAAGGGAACCAGCCAACCCGGCGGCAGTAATCAGTGGAAGGAGCGACCAGTTATCAGTCAGGAGAGAGGCGAGGAAGGCGATTAACGCAGATCCTGCTAAAGAGGCGAGAGTTCCGACCAAAGAGATTCCGCCCGAGGTGCCTTTTTCAACGATTTTTGATAAGTTCGTGATCATGCGCGGAGGGGTTGAATTCAATACACCGAGTTCGGTCGCCCACGTGTCGGCGTTGACGGCAGCAAGCGCAGAAGAAAAGCCGATCCAGACCCAAATCTCGTTCGGAAAAAAGAAATTAAGGGCGGCGAAGAACGCGGCGGCACCGCCGTTGCCGAAAACCTGCCCCGCGTCGCGTTCATGACCTTTGGAGAATTTTTCATCGAGCCCTGCCTTGCGTTTTTTGAAGGCGCGGCTCAACCCGGACGAAGTGATGAAGAAGGTGAGCAGGAGGACAGCCCATTTCCAACCGCCGATTCCAAAAATGATCGTGCCGGTGATCGCCGCCGCGATCGCCCCGCTTGGATTGAGGCTGCGGGCTTTGTATGCGAGAAAAGCGATGACGATGGCGAGAATGAAGCCGAGGATGAGTTGCATAATGGTTGAAGGTTGCAGGTTGAAGGTTGATTTTTGACTTGAAACCTTCAATCTGTCACTTTTACACAGGCGTCGTGACGACGAACAGAACAGCGAGTAAAAACAACAGGCTGCTCAACGTACTCGAACCCCAAACGATGAAAGAAAGAGTGCGTTCGCGTTCCCAGCGATAGAAATACAGTCCGGCGATCCAGCCTGCCACGGCAAGCAGGAGGCTTGCCACCGGTAGGATCAACAGTTGGGAAGAGGGTACGATCTCGAGCGCGCCGCCCGAACCCTGCAGGTCGATCGCCACTTGCTGCGTGGAAGGAATGATGAGGCTTGCCCAAATGAAGAGACCGATGTTCAGAAAAAGCGCGGAGAGCCACAAATATCGCGCCAGCCCGTTTTCCCATGCCTGTGAGACGATGAAGGACGGATACACCGATTTTGCATCGCTGGATGCAAGACTTCCCAATTCTGTGGCTCGAGCAAAGGTTTGAGCCAGCCCGGCGGGATTATCCGGTGAGATGGCGAAGATGCGTTTTGCCGTTGCCACGAGCAGAAGTTTTTTCATGTCGGATGCGATAAATTCCACGACACCCAGGTCAGGGTGGCGCCGCAGACCGAGCAAGGCACCGGGAAGCGGAAGAGGGGGCAGGCTGAGAGGTTTGGTGAGGTCCTCGACAGGACGAATCCACTCGATATCGTTGAGCGGAATATCTTCGACTCGTAATCCCCAGTGGATGGCGAGGCTGTCGCGGTCGATCGTATACCCGGCGCGATAGAGCGCGAAGATTCGATAGGCGAAAAAGGGAATGGGGGCAAAAGCCGCCAAAGAGACCAAGAGCCAGGTGAGAAAGCTGAGTCCCACATCGGCGGAGGAAAGTTGCAGGAATCCAACGACGACCATGCTCGTCAGGACAAACAGGATGATGCCGTGAATGAGCAATCCGCGTTGTTTGGGCGGGGGAAAGAAACCGGTGTTCATGAAAAGATTAGAGACTATTTCTTAAAGAATTTTGTAACCACAGATGAATGCAAATAAACACGGATTCTTGATGAAAACAGCCTCATAAATTCCCTTGAATCCCTGTATCCGTATTTATCTTTGGTGAATTGGACATTAAGAAACACTCTCTCAGGCAAGAAGCGCTGTTACGCGGTCGGTCAATTCGTTTAGTGGGACCGCCGTGTTCTCTTTTTCTTTGCGCGGCTTCAATTCTACCATTCCGTTCTGAAGCCCCTTTTCCCCTACCGTGACGCGAATGGGACAACCGATCAAATCCGCGTCGTTGAATTTGACCCCGGCGCGTTCATCGCGGTCGTCGAATAAAACTGAGATCCCTGCGTTTTGCAATGCATTATGGATTTCTTCAGCTTTGGACTTTGTATCCAGCGTCCTGCCGGGGACGTGCATCAGGTACACGTCAAAGGGCGAGGCGGAAAGAGGCAGGGTCAAGCCTTTTTCGTCGTGATGGGTCTCAGAGATGGCGAGCAGAATGTTTTCAAATTCGATCTTTCCATTCGATGCCAGCACGACAGCAGATCGAACCTCAAGCGGATTTCCGCAATTCGGGCATCCATCGCCCGCCTTTGCCTGCACCACATCCGCGATGATCTCGGCTGAATAATCGCGCAGATAATTCGTATTGAGCAGGTGATATCCTTCCTCGTTCGCGCCTGCCACGAGGTTTTGCGATTCGGGAATGAGATCATCCACGATGATGAGCGCATCTTTCAACCCGACCGGCGATGCATACCCCGCCGCTGCGCCGGACCTTGAAATTGTCTCCGCATCTGCAAGCTGGATCTCGCCGAGGATTTCCCCCAGTTTTGCATCGCTCAACTGCATGTCTCCGCGTATGACGACAAAGACGAATTTTCCATCCGCTTTGCGGGTATACATCATTGCCTTGGCGGTCTTTTCCTTTGGGATGTTCAACAGGCTCGCCAGTGCTTCGATGGTATCGCAATCCGGCGTGGATATTTTCTCTAGGGGGAGTTCCGCTTCGCGGGGCATGGGAATCTTTTTGAATTTTGCAATTCGAAGCGGATCGACATAACCACATGCCGGGCATTGGGCAACCTCGATGGTGCCGGTCAAAAGCGGAAAATAAACGCCTCTTTCGCTCTTCAATATTTTCAAGCCAGCCTTGCTCCAAAAAGCCGGGTCATTCGAGAGCATCTCAAGCCGATTGGTCATTTGTACGCCCAGGGGCAGGAGTTGATTCTCGCGGGTCAAATATCCCGCACGGACGAGCCAGCCCCACCCCGGAGTGCGGGCGTTGTTGGGGAATTCACGCTGGGTTTGGATTTTCAAATCAGTGTATTTCATAATCGAGGTCCCCTTCCAGATATTTTTCTCGCGGAAATCACGGCTGCCACAAAACTTAATCGCTTATTCGTATTCTTGAGCGGTTCTGCGGATGCAGTCAGGCTTTCTTCTTCCGCGCCACCTTTTGGGTGGATTCGGGGATGGACGCCGGCTCAGGGATTCGAAGCGGGGTCTGCGCAATCACTTCAGCCTGGGCGGCTTCAGACGGCGTGGCTTCGGGCGTCGGTTCGAGATTGAGATCGACCGATTCCTCCATTCGAATCTGCCCGCGCAGGAAAGCGCCTTCCTCGGTGACAAAAGCGGTGGTGATCACATCGCCCCACACGCGTCCTGTGGCGCGAATTTCCAATTTCTGGGTGGTGATATTTCCGCGCACCGCGCCCGCCACAATGACCGAGTTGGCGCGCACGTTCTGGCAGGTCACGCGACCCGTCTCGCCGACGACAAGCATACCGCGCAAGGCGATCTCGCCTTCGAAGGCGCCTTCCACCCGTACGCCGCCGGAACCGTTGATCGAGCCGTGCCAGATCACGCCCGAGCCAAGGACGGAAGTGATCCGTTCCACAGCCTGGACGGGTTGAGCGGTCTCTGACGGGGCAGTGTTGCGTTTGAACATAAAGTAATTTTACCCTAAAAGAAAATGGCGTTGATCTCATCAATCAACACCATTTTCATTACTCTACTCTGTTGCTCAACGGTTACTCGCTCTTTTCATCCCGTTTCACCATCTGGACGCCCATAATGTTGAAGCCAGAATCCACGTACAGCACTTCGCCGGTAATGCGTTTCGAAAGGTCGCTGGCAAGGAAAACCGCTGCATCGCCCACATCGTCGATGGTCACATTCTCCTGCATGGGGGACATTTCTGCAAAGTGTTTGTACATGTCGCGGAAGCCGCCTACGCCCGCCGCTGCCAGGGTGCGGATCGCTCCGGCAGAAATCGCATTGACGCGAATCTTCCTCGGTCCCAAATCGTAAGCCAGGTACCTTGTCGAAGATTCCAGCGCCGCCTTGGCAACGCCCATCACGTTGTAATGGGGGGCGACCTTCACAGCGCCCGAACCGTAGGTCAGGCACATGACCGAACCGCCGTCGTTCATGATGGGCAGGAAGGCGTTCGTCAAAGCCACGAACGAAAAGACGGAAATATCCATCGCGTTCTTGAATCCTTCCCGGCTGGTTTGATGATACGGCTTGCTCAACTCGTCGCGCCCCGCAAAAGCTATCGAGTGGACCAGGATATCGATCTTGCCAAAGTGTTTCGCCGCGCTCTCGGCAGTCGCCGCAATGTGTTCGTCCTTCGTCACATCGCATTCTTCGACCCACTTGCATCCGATCTTTTCCGCAAGTGGTTTTACGCGCCGTTCGAGCGCCTCGCCTGCGTAACTGATGCCGATGTTCGCGCCTTCACGATGAAAGGCTTGTGTAATGCCCCAGGCGATGGATTTGTCGTTCGCCAGACCAAAGACCAGGGCGTTCTTGCCGTCAAGTAAACCCATAACTCCTCCGAAAATGTTGCGCAGCAGACGTTCTCCCTGGACTGTCCGCCCAGGACAGGCTTACGCCCACGCGTTAGTGAACCTCGCTACGCCAAAATTATCTTCCAATCTTTCACCATAAACCGCCAGGGTTTGCTTAACCACGGCTCCGGTGTCTTATTTAACCCCACACGCGCGCCAATCGTCACGTTTTTGTCGGGAATGTTTTCCCCCGCCTCGATCCATAGACTTGAGCCTGGATCCGTTAAATCGGCAAAGTTCTCGCCTCTGCCGATCCCCATCGCCTGAGTCAATTTGCCCGGACCATTTGTGTCCCGCCCCTGTCGCCGTTTCATCATCACTTCGGTCCCCTCGACCGGCTGTATCGCGCGGATCAACACAGCCGCCGGAAACCCCTCCTTCTCCGTGACGACGTTCAGCATCCAATGATTCCCGTACGTGAAATAGACATAAGCATGCCCCGGCGGACCGTACATTGGCGCGGTCCGTTTTGTCAGCCCGGCTTTGGCATGGCAGGCAAGGTCTTCCTCACCGATGTACCCTTCGGTTTCGGTGATCAGTCCCACCAGCTTTTTCCCGCGCGAAATCCGCACCAGTCGCGCGCCAAGCAATTCGCGCGCGACGGTCAGTGTGGGACGATTGTAGAATTTGCGGGGGAGAATCATTTTGCCTAAAGGTTAGAACGTCCGCACCTGAGAATCTCCAAACGAACTACTTAAACCTTGGGTCGCGCTGAAGGGTCAACCTCAATCCATCTTCCAACTGGATGGACGGGGTGAAGCGCAGTTTTTCCTTTGCGAGAGTCAGATCCGCTTTCATCCGGGATACGCCACCGGAGGTTTGGGAGTTGTACACGACATTGGCATTGCTATTGGTAACCATGAGCACGGAACGGATCAAAACCTTGATGGAGGTTTCCACACTCGAACCGACGTTGATGACCAGCCCATTGATGTTGGGCGCCGTCGAAGCGGCGACCATCGCGCTGATCACGTCGTCGACGTAGACATAATCGCGGGTCTGACTTCCGTCGCCATGCGCCACCAGGGTTCCGCCGCGAAGCGACTGTTTCAGATAATGAAGAACCACGGGAGGATGAGAGGGCGGGAGATGTTGACCCGGTCCATAGGCGTTGAAGATCCGCAGGCTGACGGTTTCGATGTTCCACAAATTGCCGATGGTGCGCACGTAATGTTCCGCCGAGATCTTGGAAACAGCATACGGCGAGCGTGGATTGGGAATGTCCGTTTCTTTCAGACTGCCGTCATTCATGTCGCCATACACTGCGCCGGAGGAAGCGAGGACAACGCGCTTCACGCCGACATCGCGCATGGCTTCCATCAGCGCCACCGTCCCGCCGACGTTTACAGCGTTGTAATCGCGCGGGTAGAGGATCGATTCCTGGACGGAGACACGAGCCGCAAGGTGATAGACCACATCCACATCCTGGAGCAAAGTCCACAGTTTGGGGCGGTCGCTCACATCCCCGCGTGTGAAATGGACATCGGGAGAAAGCACCTTCGGATCGCCGGTGGAAAGGTCATCCAACCCGCGGACTTGATGCCCCTCACGCGCGAGGTGATTGGCAAGCGAAGAGCCGAGGAAACCCGCGGCTCCGGTAATCAAAAAGTTCATGGTAGAAGGATTATACTCTCAATATTGGTCGTCTTTTTTTATTGACGTTTGTAAATTCGTGTGTTATTGTTGGCGCCAGATAGGAAAACGGTAGTTACGTTGGTTTGAAGAACATCAACAGCCTGCGGTTTGACTGCGGGCTGTTTGTTTTGACCTCCGATGGAACAAACAGATTTACCTATACATCTCAATTGCCATAGGAGGCAAAAATGTCTGACAGAATTATTGGAACTGTGAAGTGGTTCAACGGCGATAAGGGCTACGGCTTCATCGAACGTGAAGGCGGAGCGGATGTGTTCGTTCACTTCTCCGCCATCCAGGGTGATGGATACCGCAATCTGACCGAAGGCCAGAAAGTGGAGTTCGTAGTCGAGAAGGGTCCGAAGGGTCCGCAAGCCAGCAACGTCACTGTTCTGAGCTAAGTAGACAAAAAAGAGCCCCGCGAAATCTCGCGGGGCTCTTTTTGATTAATTATTTCTTTTTTGGCGCAAGCCTGTTTTTGGAATAGCTTGTCATCGTGGAAGCTCGCGGCGGGCGGCGACTTTCGCTTCGGGGGGAACCCCTGCCTCTTCCGCCAGATTCAGAGCGCGGCGGGGCGGGACGCGAGTAATCGAATCCTTCGATGGTCTCGCGTTTGAGCGGCGCCCCCATGATTCGTTCGAGTGTGCGGATCATATCCTTGTCATCATCCGTGACCAGCGTGAATGCGTCGCCGGTACGTTGCGCGCGGCCTGTCCTACCAATGCGATGAATATATGCATCGGCAGTGTCGGGCATGTCGTAATTGATCACGTGTGAGATGGTTTCGATGTCCAGCCCGCGCGCGGCGATATCGGTGGCGACCATGATGTCGTGATGCCCGCTTTTGAAACCTTTGAGTGCCGCCTGTCGTTGCCCTTGCGAACGATCTCCGTGAAGGCTCGTCACTTTGAATCCCGCGCGTTGGATCTGCTGCGCCACGCGATGGGCGCGATGCTTGGTGCGCGTGAAGACCAGGACCGAATTCGTGTCGGTGCGCTTCAGCAATTCGATCAACATGGTCGTCTTCAAATGCTGGGGGACGGGGTACAACGCATGCGCGACCGTGTGTGCTGGTTTGATGATACCCATCGCGATCTTTTGCGGATGAGTCAGCGCCTGCTGCGCAAGCAATTCCACATCCGGCGGAAAGGTGGCGGAGAACAACATGGTCTGTCGCTTTTGCGGCACGGCTTTGACGATGCGCCTCACATCGGGCAGAAAGCCCATGTCGAACATTCTGTCGGCTTCGTCGAGCACGAGGATTTCGATGTTCGCCATCTTTGCATGACCCTGCGCGATCAAGTCAAGCAAACGCCCCGGGCAGGCGACGAGAATCTCCGCGCCGTTTCGCAATGCCTGGATTTGCGGCGCGGCTCCGACCCCGCCGTAGATGGTCGCGCTCTTCAGCTTTGTCCCCGCGGAGAGTGTTTTGATCACGTCGTGAATCTGTTCCGCCAGTTCGCGCGTCGGCGTGACGATCAGCGCGCGCGGCATATTGCGCTGACCGTTCAGCAATTTATTGAGAATGGGCAATACGAAGGCGGCGGTTTTGCCGGTTCCGGTTTGGGCTGTACCGATAATGTCCCGTCCGCGAAGAGCGGCTGGGATTGCGGCTTGTTGAATGGGGGTGGGCGATTCGTAGCCCGCCTTTTCAATTCCCTGCTTGAGGCGGGGATCGAGATGAAATTGGTTGAAGTTCATTATTTCCTTTAGAGGCCGGTAATCACGATAAAGCGACTGCCAACTGATTGATTGTACGAACTATTATATCCCCTACGTGTCCTCTGGCTGCATTTCTGCCCGGGTCAAAATCACAACTGCAATGAGGATCAAAACACCACCAACGAGGACGATGGGGAGGAGTTTATCGCCAAATAGCCAGGACGCCAGCAACACCGTGACGATGGGTTCGATGGTCGAAAGCATTGCTGCATTGGTGGGTCCGACTCGTTCCAGCCCGGCAAGAAAGGTGGAAACTGGAATGACGGTGGCTATTAAAACAATTCCCAAAACGACGAGCCAGCCGGAGTCAGTCTGGGGAAAGTTTGCCCCATTGGCGCAGGTCAGCGCGCCGTACACAGCCGCGCCAGAGGTGAAGATCACCGTGGATGATTGAAAGGCAGAGACGTGCCGGGTCACATTCGCGCCAACAATGATGTAAAAGGAATAGA
This sequence comes from Candidatus Villigracilaceae bacterium, assembly GCA_026645935.1. Classification (GTDB taxonomy): domain Bacteria; phylum Chloroflexota; class Anaerolineae; order Anaerolineales; family Villigracilaceae; genus Villigracilis. Next base: position 182,958 of record JAPKMP010000002.1, read on the forward strand.
CCAATGCCGCACCAATCGCCATGAGTGCGCCGACCAGCTGCCCGCTAACGGGTCCCACCGTAAGGGCGGTTCCGCAAAGGGCAAGGATCAATGCAATGGCTTTGACGAAGGTCGGTTTTTCGTGCAGGAAGATCATTGAAAGAAGGGCGACGAAGAAGGGATACAAATACAGCAGCAATGCCACCAAACCCGCCGAAGCATATTTAATGGCGGTCAGATAGAAATAGGATTGTCCAGCGTATCCCACCGCTCCCATGCCGATCAATCGGGCGAGAATCCGTCCGCGAGGGAAAGGCTCTTTGCGCAGGATCAGCATCAAGATCATGAAAGAGGCGGAGAGTCCGAAACGGAGAAAAAGCAGGGTAAACGTGTCTATATTTTCGCTGTAAGCAAATCGACCAAAGATGGCAAGCGTCCCGAACGACGCAGCAGAAACGATGATAAGCAGGATTCCGGTGAGGCGTCTCATAGCGGGAAACTATACTCGAAAAAAATCCCCTGGTTGAAGGGGATTTATGCAGAGGCTGTCATCGGTCGCAGGGTTGTTTTCCGATGGGTGAACCCAACCCAAATTTCCTGCGGGTAGATGATCTGATTTGTTCCGGGCAGCTGCTCCATGGCGAGACCGGTGTTCATGTCGATGCCGATGGTTTGATAGGCTTTGTAAGCCAATTGACTGCAATAGAAAGCCTCTTCCGTTTCGGCGTTGAGGAAATTCAAGTTGTACGGTTTGCCGACCTGCGCCAGCACATATCGGGCAACACTTTTGCGCATCAGGCGTTCTTCTTCATCGGAGAAACCCAAAACATCGAGAGGTGAAACCACTCCGTAAAACGTATCGAACAAAAGCCCGCGCTGGCGCGCCATGCGTTCCGTATCCCATTCGCCGTTGGGGACATCGAACGTAATGACGCCGCGCGCGCCAGCTTCGGCGCACCGTCCATCGGGACCAAGGTAAATGGCGACATGGTCCACGTCGCCGGGCACGAGGCGGCCGATAAGACGCCAAAACTCGCCCGGCAGGATGTCGGGTTTGCCGTTCATGGTGCAAATGATATCGCCCGTTTGCACGGGCATGCCGTTGATCTGATAAGTGTAAATCATCGTATCCATTATACGGAGTTTCGCCCCTGAAAGTTTCAGCCGTTCATCCTAAAAATGAAAGCAGAAATTCACGGATCTGACCTGCCGTCCGATTCCACTTGGGCTGGCGCTGATAGCGGCTCCGCGCTGCGAGGCTCATCTCCAGAAGCAGATCGCGCCTCTCGCTCAGGAGTTGAAGTTTTTCCGCCAACCCGCGAGCGTCCCCCGGCTGGATGAGGAATCCCGTGCGCCCATCTTCGATGACTTCGGATGCCGCGCCGAGAGTGGTGCCGATGGCAGGCAGACCAAATCCCATCCCCTCGAGGTAGACGATTCCGAAGCCTTCAAAGCTTGATGGCACAACAAGGATGTGGGCGGCACGGAGTTTTTCGATGAGTGGTTGATTGTTGAGGGCGCCATGAAGAAATACGAAAGAGGAAAGATGGTTGTCGGCGATGAATGTTTGCATTTGTTTGGCATGGGCGGAATCGGTCGTGAGGGAACCAACGACATCAAGGATGAAGGCTTGCCCTGAGTTGGGTCGATGGGATGAAGGACGGAGGATGCGGAGAGATTGAAGAAGCGTGTGCAGACCTTTGCGCTCGATGACATTGCCGAGAAAAAGGACCCTGAATTCATTCTTCCTTCCCCTTTCTTTTATCTCCTCCTCCGAGATCGCTTCCCCAAACCGATCCGTCGGTGGGAATGCCACCGTTTCTGGAAAACCATTCCCTATCAACCTGTTCACCACCGCCCTGGTAGTTTCCGAATTGAAAATAAATCCATCCACGCTCTGCAAATATTTTTTCTCCACAACACGATACAGGTCGTTTTGCCACCTCGGGCGGAGTTCGGAACAGCGCAGGTGGTGGACAAGGCTGATGACGGGGTAGGGATGCGGGCGTTTGTTCGCAAATATCAACGACGGATGGTTCAACTCATCCTGTATCAAAATATCCAAACCAGGCGGAAGTGTGAAGGTGAAATTATCCGTCAGGTGCGCGGCGTAATTCCGCCAGGGGAGCGGGATGATCTCCACGGTGTCGCCTTGCGCGCGGAGATATTCCACCAGCATGCGGTCGTACATGTACCCGCCGCTGAGCGTGTCGAGCGAGCCGTAGATGATTAAGCCCAGTTTCATGTTGAAGGTTGAAGCTTACAAGTTGAAAAGAACTTGCATCCTTCAACTTGTAAACCTGTCAACTCGATAGGCTGCCCAGGCATTCTCATGCTCCCACAAAACGACTTTCAATCCGGTGATGTTCTTCGCCCGAATGCGCTCGTTCAAGGTTGTGGCGAGGATTCGCGCGAAATGCTCGATGGACGGGTTGAGTCCGGCAAATTCGGGTTTGTCGTTCAGCATTTGTTCCCTGTAATAGCCAACAACTTCATCCAGGTGTTTTTCCACATCGACGATATCCACAAGGTAACCGTGTCTGTCAAGTTCTATCCCTTCAAGGACAAGCTCGAGTGTGTAGTGATGCGAGTTGGGGAAATTTTCCGGTCCCCAATCCCCGCCGATCAAAAAGTGACGCGCGATAAATTCCCGTCTTACGCCGAGTGAATACATATTATTCTCCAGGTTAAGGCTTTACAGCCTGCATGATCAAAGATCCATTTTTTCTTTCAATGGGCAGGGCAAAGTCAAATGCATCGATGCGCGAGCTATAATCCAGATCGGAGAGCGGAAATTGCGGATGTTCTTCCATGTGCTGAAGCGCATCCCGCGCCGCATATACCCGGTCGATGAAACTCTGCGCTTCCACGGCTCGACCTTCGATCCGCATCTCGATGAATTCGGCGCAAGCCACATCTTCATCGTTTCCCATTCCCCCGGTGATGATGAAACTGAGCTCGTTTGGTTCCTCTTTCATCACATAATCCATTGTTCCCTTTGCATTGACGAAACTGGTCGCGAGCATTACTTCCGCATTGACCGCGCGGACCGCGCCCTGCGTCCCTGCTCCAGTGCGCTGGATCAGGATAATGCCGGTCAGATCATGTTCAAGAATACGAGTGGGGGAATTGCCGAAATCGAATCCTTCCGGCGGGAGCCCGCCCACTTCACCCATTGCTTTGGCGTTTTGAATTTGCGCTTTCAAATCCAATGCTTCTTGAATTCCGCTGACAAGGCGGATCTCTTTCGCTCCACGCGAGAACGCGTACGCGGCTGTGGAGAATGCGCGCAACACGTCTATGACAAGGACGATGCCTGTGGCTTCATGGCAATCGTCGAGTGTGTAGTGATGGAATTTCATTTTAGTATTCAAATATGACCTGTATCGCCTCTTGCGGGTGTTCATCCAGCAGTTGATATGCCCCGGCGGCGTCTTTCAACGAATAGCGATGCGTGATCCACTTCTGCGGCTGGATTCTTTCCAGCGCCTGCCATGCCGCGCCGAAGCGACGGGATTTGTCCCAGCGTCCGCTTAACTCTGGTGAGATCGTGCTGACCTGCGAAGAAATGAGTTTGATGCGTGACCGGTGGAATGAACCGCCGAGGTCGATCTCCGAGCGTTTTTGCCCGTACCACGAGCCGATGACAATTCTTCCGCTAAAAGCAGTGCATTCGATGGCGGTATTCAACACGGTAGGGGTGCCGGTGAGTTCGAAAACCAAGTCAAAGGGTTGAAGGTTGAAGGCCGAAGGTTGAAGGTCGTGGGGAGAGAGATTTTTGACCTTTGACCCTCGACCTTCGACGTTGAGCGCCTTCCTTCTCAAATCTATCGAATCCACAACGGTCAAATTTTCGAGTGGAAACTCGCTTAGCAATGAAGCCGTCAACAAACCCACCACACCTTGTCCCAACACTAAAACTCGTTCACCTAAAACTGGAGCGCCATCTTGCACCAGGTTTACAGCCGTTTCCATGTTTGGAAGGAAGCAGGCGTTTTCGGGAGAGAGGGAATGAGGAATTGCGAATAGATTTTCAGGTTTGGCAGCAAAATGCGTAGTATGCGGCTGAAATGAGAAGACAATTTTTCCCTTCCATTCCGTATCTATCAACTTACCAATGTCCTGCACAACACCCACACATGCATATCCATATGCCAGCGGATACTTCAGCTCACTGCTGACCGCATCATGCGCATCGTGAAGCGATGGAAATTCGCCGCGATAGACCAGCATCTCCGTCCCGGCACTGATGGCGGAACAGAGCGATTCCACCAGGACTTCGTCATCCCTCAAGGGCGGCAGGGCCGTTTCGCATATCTCCACCCGACGGGGCGCGGTAAACATAAGGGTCCTGGCAGCAGGCATGGACGAAGTTTAACATAAACGAAGACAGCCCTGGCGGCTGTCATTTCGATTTGAAATTCCCATCATGATTTGGGACCCGGTCCGCGCGTGGGATATTTTGGGACGTCTCGCCGGAATTCATAGTTTTCGATGATCGACTCGATCAGGCTCTTCTGTTGGGGGGTGATTTCCCTGAACTCGAAACCGATGTTGAAATACTGTGGGCTGAGGTCCTGCTGGCACCAGGCGACCCGGGTCGCAAGACTCATGCGTGTGGAGTTGATCTCCGGCAGGTCGGGCAGTTCGATGGCAAGTGTGATCTCGGTCTCGGGTTTAATGGGCTTTTCGCTGATGATCATTGCCCCCGATACGGTCAGGTCGCCAAGGTACCCGATCAGATTTCCCCCGTAAAGATCGAACACCTGCGTGTACGCCACCAGATTCTTTCTTTCCTGTTTACGTCGTTCTTGCATAAGACCTCATGTTTGCCCAAGTGTACAGGAAGGGTGCTGCGTCTTTCATTGCTGTTATATGGTAAAAATAAACCCGATGCGTTGGATTTATCTTTCCCCCCATCTCGATGACGCCGCGCTCTCCGCTGGCGGCTGGATCTACGATCAAACCCGGGCGGGCATTCCAGTCGAAATCTGGACCATCATGTGCGGATTTCCAAAGACCAGGAAACTTTCACCGTTTGCGGAATATCTTCATAACCAATGGGGCATGGCATCCGCGAGGGATGTGGTAAGCGGGCGGCGAACCGAGGATAAAAACGCGGCGTTCGTTCTCGGCGCAAAGGCACGGCATTTCGATTTTCTCGATTGCATCTACCGGCAGGACAGGAACGGCGACTGGCTTTATTACAGTATTTTCGTCGACCCATTACCCGGCGAAGCGGATTTGCCCCGCCACATAGCCGATGCGGTCCGCGCTCGCCTCAAACCGGATGATAAACTGATCTGTCAACTCGGCATTGGCAAACACATCGACCATGTCACCGTGCGGCTGGCCGCGGAACTGGTCGGACGTCCGCTCCATTACGTGGCAGACATCCCCTATCTATTCGACTATCCGAAGCAGCTCGCACCGAAAACAGCCGGGTTGAGGCGAAAGGTCGAACGGGTGAGCAGAGCAGGTTTGAAGGCTTGGAAAGAGGCGGTTCTGGCGTATGAATCCCAAATTACCATGCTGTTCAAGAATCCCGGGCAGATGCGAAAATTTATCAATGCGCATTATTCAAAGTACGAGGGCATCCCAATCTGGCGAAAAAAGGGTCAAAAATAACAGGACTTTTGGGACTTGAAACAGCGTTAAAAACATGATATAGTATGCGCGATTTTCCGGACATTACCACCGGAATTTTTTCATCATTGCATCTCGGTAGGGGATGCAAAATTCATTTAGCAGGACAGTACCATGCCAACCAATTTCCTTACCAAAGAGGGTTACGACAAACTGCAGGAGGAGCTCGATCACCTGCGGACCGTAAAACGCCAGGAAGTTGCCGCGCGCTTGCATGAAGCCATGGAGGGCGGGGAGCTGATCGAGAACGCCGAATATGAAGCCGCCAAGAATGAGCAGGCTTTTGTCGAGGGGCGTATTCAGGAACTGGATCTCTTGCTTGCCACCGCACAGATCATCGAAGAGAACGGCAAGGGAAAAAAGAACGATACCATCCAGGTCGGCTCGAAGGTGACCATCAAGGAAGGCAACTACGAAGCCGAGACTTTCACCATCGTGGGCGCCGCGGAAGCCAACCCGCGCGAAGGAAAGATCTCTAACGAATCGCCGATCGGTAAAGCCATCATCGGTCACAAATTGGGCGATACGGTAAAAGTGGAAACCCCCGGCGGAACGTACAACGTCAAGATCCTCAAAGTCGGTTGACCGGGACGCGACGTATTGCCCCGCGTCTGTGTATTGGATGCGGGGTTTTTTTATTACCCTCACCCCATCCCCTCTCCCAATGGAAAAGGAGCGCAGGGGTGAGGGGCTATAATAGGAAGCAGCATGGCAGAATACAACTCCCTTGAAAGAATCCGATTGCAGAAAGTGGATGAACTCCGCGCCGAAGGCGTCGAGCCGTACCCCACACGCGCCAAACGGACGCATACCAGCGCGCAAGCGATTGCTGAATTCGAAAAGGATGAGACGAAAGAGGTGAAGGTCACGCTTGCGGGTCGCGTCCGCTCCATGCGCCCCAAGGGAAAGTTGTGTTTTGCCCACATCGAAGACGGAGACGGAAAGATCCAGTTATTCCTGCGCGTGAATGAAGTGGGGGAGGAGCGCCTCGCTTTCTTCAATAAGATGTTCGACCTCGGTGATTTTATGGAAGCCACCGGCACGATGATGCGCACCAAAGCAGGCGAAGCGTCGCTTCAGGTCCTGGACTTCACACTGCTTGCCAAATCCATTTCGCCTCTCCCCGCCGACAAGGATGTGACCCAGGAAGACGGCACTGTTGTCCGTTATGCTTCATTGGACGATGCCGAACTCCGCGCCCGCCAGCGCTACGCGGACCTGGCTGTGAATCCCGAAGTGCGCGAGACTTTCCGCAAGCGGGCGAAACTCATCAAGTCTTTGCGCGATTTTCTCGATGGTCAAGGCTTTCTCGAAGTGGAAACGCCCGTCCTTCAACCTTTGTACGGTGGAGCGGCGGCGCGCCCGTTCGTGACGCATCACAACGAACTCGAGCAGGATATGTACCTGCGGATTTCATTCGAGTTGTATCTCAAACGCCTGCTTGTCGGCAATTTGGAAAAGGTCTACGAGATCGGGAAGGATTTCCGCAACGAGGGCGTTTCGTTCAAGCATAACCCCGAGTTCACACAGTTGGAGTTCTATTGGGCATACGCGGATTATCTGCAAGTGATGGAACTCACCGAGCAGATGGTCGTTCATGCCGTCGAGCAGGTGACCGGCTCCACGAAAATTCGATACGGAGAGCATGAGATCGAGTTCAAACCGCCGTGGCGTCGGCTTGAAATGCGTCAGGGTATCCTTGAGACAAGCGGAATCGATATCGCCGAGCACAGGACGGCTGAGGCGTTGTTAAAAGCCATTAAAGAGAAACAGCCCAAGGCGGCGCCTGATCCGAAAGCGACGCGCGGCAAATTGGTCGATTTCCTGTTGAGCGAATTCCTCGAGCCGACCCTCATCCAGCCGACCTTCCTTTATAACTATCCGCGTGATATTTCACCGCTGGCAAAATCCATCCCCGGCGATCCCCTGACGGTGGAACGCTTCGAGGGCTACGTGGCGGGATTCGAATTGTGCAACGCCTTCACCGAGTTGAACGATCCGCTCGACCAGGAATCCCGCTTCCTCGAAATGGGACGTGACTACGAAGCCGATGACGAAGAGAAGCACCCGCTCGATGAAGATTATTTGCGAGCCATGCGTTATGGGATGCCGCCCAACGGCGGTTTTGGCATGGGCGTGGACCGGCTTGCCATGCTGGTGACGAACAAACAATCCATCCGGGATGTGCTCTTGTTCCCGGCGCTGAGGAAGGAAGAATAGTGTAAGAGGCGGATTTATATCCGCCTCTTTTTATTCCACAGGTAAAATATCTCCATGGTCAACTTCTCCACTTCCCGCGATTTCGCCTTTCAACTCGATGCCAAGGATAAACTTGCCTCATTCAAAGAGGCGTTTGTCATTCCAGACCCAAGCCTCGTCTACTTTGACGGCAACTCGCTTGGCATGATGCCCAAAATAGCACAGGAAAAATCGCGCCAAATTGTAGATGAGCAATGGGGCAAGGATCTCATCCGCGGCTGGAACAAAGGCTGGTGGGAAGCCCCAGCCCGCGTGGGGGATAAGATCGGCGGCTTGATTGGAGCCGCGCCTGGTCAAACCCTCGTCAGCGATACCGTCTCGGTCAATCTCTTCAAACTTGCCACTTCCGCGCTTACATTGCAATCGAACAAGACCCGCGTCATCACAGATACTTTCAACTTCCCATCCGATCTTTATATTTTACAGGGCATCAATAATTTACTATCCTCCTCACCCCGCCTTCGGCACCCCTCTCCCATCGGGAGAGGGGACGGGGGTGAGGGCTACGAGATCATCCGCATCGGCGCAACTGATAGCGACATAACGCCAGACCTTTCCGCGCTCGAATCCGCCATCGACGAAAACACCGCGCTTGTCACGCTCTCGCACGTTGTTTTCAAAAGCGGTTACATCTATGACATGCGGCGCATTACCGACCTTGCCCACAAAAAAGGCGCGCTTGTCCTATGGGACCTCAGCCACTCCGTCGGCTCCGTGCCCGTCCATCTCGACGATTGCAACGCAGACTTCGCCATCGGCTGCACCTACAAATATCTTAACGGCGGTCCCGGCGCGCCCGCATTCCTTTACGTCAATAAAAAAATCCAGGAAAAATTATCGTCGCCCATCTGGGGATGGTGGGGTCAAAAAAATCCCTTCGACTTCGATCTTGAATACACCCCCGCCCCCGGCGCGCAGCGTTTCATGGTCGGCACCCAACCGATGATCTCATTACTCACCATGGAAGCCGCCCTCGAACCGATTCTTCAAGCAGGCATGGATTCACTCCGCGAAAAATCCATCCTGATGACGGACTTCGCCTCTTTCTTAACCGGGGCTTGGCTTGTCCCCTTCGGTTTTTCATTAGGCTCGCCAGTTGACCCTGCCATCCGCGGATCGCACCTCTCCATCCGCCACCCCGAAGGCTACCGCATCAACCGCGCCCTCATCGAAGAGATGAACGTCATCCCCGACTTCCGCGCGCCCGATAATCTTCGCCTCGGCTTTGCCCCGCTTTATCTTTCATTTGCGGATGTGTGGGAAGGCTTTGACCGAATCCGCCGTGTGATGGAGGAAAAGCGTTACGAGAAATATCCCCTACAAAAATTGACGGTGACGTAGCGAATTTATCGCTTAAGCACATTGAGCAAAAACCGGGACGCTGTCCGCGCACTGCCGTAGGACGCGCCTGACGGACAGCAACACGTTTTGAGCGTTATAATATCCGCATAGGTTCAGGAGAAAGACCATGCTTGCAGAAACCCGTTACGAACATATTATTCTCAACGATTTACGTGTGCCTGTCATTGAAGGGACAACTATGAAGGTTGTCGAACTCGTGTTGGCGCAGGCGGCGTATGGCTGGAGCGCGGAGGAATTACGCGAGCAGTTCCCTTACCTCACGTTGGGACAAATCTATTCCGCGCTGGCGTATTACTGGGATCATCAGAATGAATTCGACGCGGATGTTGAAGGGCGGGTTCGCAAAGTGGACAACATTCGAAAATCCATGCCTGAATCACCCTTGGTGAAACGATTGAAAGGCAAGGGGCTGATCTAATGCCGGTTTCGCTTTACATGGATCACCATATTCCAAAAGCGATAACCACTAACTTGCGATTGCGGGGTGTGGATGTACTAACCTCTTATGAAGACGGCACGGATCAATTGGATGACGAACATCTGCTTCAACGAGCGCACGAATAGAAACGTGCTTTGTTTACGCAGGATGACGATCTGTTGGAGGAAGCCGCAAAATGCCACCGAGCAGGAAGGGCGTTCTCAGGTGTCATTTATGCCCACCAATTGCGAGTGACCATTGGCGTTTGTGTTCAAGATCTGGAGATTATTGCCAAAAGCTTGGACGTAGGCGAGATGGAAAATCAGGTAATTTTTCTGCCGTTGTAAAGCACGAACTAAAATGACCCAGCCCAAGCGACCATTGAAAGTCTTCCCTTCGACAAGCTCAGGACACCGCCTCTGCCACGCCCATACCCCTGCGGGGCACAAGCGCGGACCGGGACCCTGTCCGCGCACTATACACGTGCCTGACCAACGTCATGAGCCAAAGTCCATTTCTATCCGTGAATCCGTTATGAAGTCCACCACCGACAAACGCCCTCTCAAAGTATTCCTCTGCCACGCCCTTGCGGACCGGGACGCTGTCCGCGCACTGTACACGCGAGTATGACCAACGATGGCACGGATTGAGCGTTATAATATCCATTATGAAACAGGAACTTGTTCTCCAAATTCTCAAACAAAAGAACGCTGAATTATCTACAAAGTTCGGTGTCAATTCTCTTTTGTTGTTTGGTTCAGTGGCGCGGAACGAAGCTACTCACGCCAGCGACGTGGATTTGCTCGTGGAGTTCAACCGTCCCGTTGGTTATTTTGGTTTGTTTGCTTTGCAGGATTACCTTGAGAAATTACTCGGCTGCCCCGTTGACCTTGGGACACCCGACAGCCTCAAGCCTTATATCAAAGAACGCATCATGGGGGAGTTGATCCGTGTCACCTAGAAACTGGAAGGATCGAATTCACGATATTCTGGATGCCATTGCTGAGATCCAGAAATTTACGAAAGGGATGGATTTTGAATCCTTCAAGGACGATGATAAATCTGTCCGTGCGGTGGAAATGAACTTCATCATTATCGGTGAAGCTGCAAACCAAATCCCTGAAGAGATCGAAGAGAAATATACGGCAATTCCGTGGAGTCTCATGCGTGCCATGCGGAATCGCATTGTGCATGTCTATTTTAGAATCGACGAAAAACTGATGTGGGACACCATTCAAAACGACTTGCCCCCTTTGGTGCCCGAACTGGAAAAACTGCTCTAAATTCATCATTCCGCATTCTGCATTCATCATTATGACTTCCCGCCCTCTAAAAGTATTCCTCTGCCACGCCCATATCATCCCCTTGTGGGACGCGGACCGTGACGCTGTCCGCGCACTGTACACGCGCCTGACGGACGATGGCGTGGACGCATGGCTGGACAAAGAAAAACCTTGTGGTGAGGGAAGCCGAATCATCCTCCCATAGTTGTATAATCTCAAAGTCGGGGAAGCATCCCCAAAACCTTCGTGCTCCTTTGTGACCCTTCGTGGTAAAAAAATGACCGAACCCAAACGCCCCCTCAAAGTCTTCCTCTGCCATGCCCACGCGGACCGGGACACTGTCCGCGCACTGTACACGCGCCTGACCAACGATGGCGTGGACGCATGGTTGGATAAGGAAAAACTCCTCGGCGGGTCAGATTGGGAGTATGAAATTCGCAAAGCTGTGCGTGATAGCGATGTAGTTATTGTTTGCCATTCTAATCAATTCAATCAAAAGGGTTTCAGACAAAAAGAAGTCAAAATTGCTCTTGAGGAGGCAGATTTGCTTCCAAAAGGGGAAATATTTATTATTCCTGTGCGATTGGATGAGTGTGAAGTTCTTGATGATTTACAGAAATGGCATTGGGTAGATTTGTTTGATGACGATGGGTACATAATGCTCATGCGGGCTTTGCGTGCGAGAGCAAATAATATTGGCGCGACTCTACAAATCAAAAAAAGTTGGTTGCCAAATATTAAGACACCGAGCGAATCTGATGTACTTCGTCATAAACTTGCTCAAACGCCGCAACCGAAAAAACAACTTATACCCCAAAAAGAAATTCAATCCTCAAGGAATTTCAATCGAACTCTCATTCTGGTGCTTGGCTTTCTTTTATTAGCATTTTTGGGGGGCTCATGGATAATAACAAACTTAATACCTCTTGCTCCAAGTCCAACAGGTGTAGATGTAATTGTGCAAGAAACAACCCGGGCTTTTACGGATACTGTTTCTCATTTTACCCCGACCAATACAATAATACCTAGATCAACATCGACAAAAACGTTAACGCCTAAGCCAACGATAACAAAAACAAGAACTCCCATTCCTTCGCCTTTACCAACAAACATTACCCTCACTAGTATCCCAACCGTTAACTCAGTTACTGCCATACTGGATGCGCATCCAACACGTGGAAAAGCCCCCTTAACGGTCAATTTTTCTGCAAATCTTAAGCGATGGGACGGAGTTCTCCTTTGTAGTGATAGTTCTGCTTGCACTTTCACATGGTGGGTTAATTATGGAGGCGGGTCTGTAGCCAATCTAGATTCAAAAAATCGAACTGTGTCTTATAACTACATTTATGATGGAAGACGCTCTATGACAGTTACAGTATGCTACGGGAATTTATGTGATACTACAGGTGTAACAATTTATGTTGAATAACATTAAATCTATAATGACCAAAAATTTTACTTTTTTACCGCCGTAAATTAACTCAACAAGATATCTTGTAATATTCAATTTAGTGGGAAGATATAACAAAACTTTTATTAATCTTATCAGGCTTAATCTTAACTTTTCATCAGTTATAATCCTCCCGCAATTCAATCTAAAATGGTAAATCGACAATCGGAAATCAAATGTCTTCCTCTTTCCAAGAAATCATCCTCAAACTCCAAGACTTCTGGGCATCCAAGGGATGTCTCATCACACAGCCCTACTACACCCAGGTCGGCGCAGGGACGATGAACCCTGCCACCTTCCTGCGCGTGCTTGGACCCGAACCGTGGAACGTGGCGTATGTCGAGCCGTCGGTCCGCCCCGACGACGGGCGTTACGGCGAGAACCCCAACCGCTTCCAACTCCACACCCAATTTCAGGTCATCCTCAAGCCCGACCCCGGCAACCCGCAGGAGCTCTACCTCGAGTCGCTCAAAGCCCTCGGCATCGACCCGCGCCAGCACGACATCCGCTTCGTGGAAGATAACTGGGAACAGCCCGCCATCTCCGCCTGGGGCTTGGGCTGGGAGGTCTGGCTCGACGGGCAGGAGATCACGCAGTTCACCTACTTCCAGCAGATGGGCGGCGTGACGCTCGACCCCGTCTCGGTCGAGATCACCTACGGTCTCGAACGCATCCTCATCGCGCTCAACAACGCCAACGCCATCTGGAACGAGGAGTTCGGCGCAGGCGTCACCTACGGCGAGATCCGCCGTCAGGAAGAGTTCGAACACTCCAAATATTATTTTGAAACCGCCGACATCGACCGCGTCCGCGCCATGTACGACCTCTTCTCCGCCGAAGCCGACGCCTGTCTTGCCGCCGGTCTCATCGTCCCCGCGCACGATTATGTTTTGAAATGTTCTCATTCATTTAATATCCTCGATACGCGCGGAGCAATCAGTGTTGCAGAAAGACAGGCATTCTTTAGGAGAATAAGGGAATTAGCTAGAAAAGTTGCTGAGTCTTACGAAGAACAACGAAAGGGACTTGAATATCCGCTTCTTAAGTCGACCGATAAACTGGTTGCTAATAAAGAGACTCTTGTTGCATCTGATAGCGTAACCAAAACCTCTGACTTTGTTCTTGAAATCGGTGTTGAGGAATTACCTGCTGATGATATCGATACGGCAGTAAAGAACCTTGAATATTTCCTTGAGAATGATATTCTGAAAACCTATCATTTAAGATATAAGAGTCTAAAGGTCTTTGGAACTCCTCGCCGCCTTGTTGTTTACATTGAAGATTTAGACCCTCAAGGGGAAACAACATTTACTGAGGTAAAAGGCCCACCCGAATCAGCCGCCTTTGATAAAGAAGGTAAACCTACTCAAGCGCTTCTTGGCTGGTTGAAGAAAAACGAATTTCCTGTTTTGGAAGAATTATTGAATCGAGAAACTCTTGTCCAGGAAAGAGACGGAGGAAGATATGTGGTTCGTCAGAAGACGACCGAAGGCTCGACGATTTCAACTCTCTTTCCAAGAATGCTGCCTGTCTTTCTGCGCGATATAAAATTTGATAAAACGATGCGCTGGAACAGTTCAGGAGTTTCTTTCTCTCGCCCTATTCGTTGGTTTGTTTCATTGTATGGCGATCAAATAATCCCCTTCGAATATGCTGGCGTGGTGAGCGGGGATACCTCTCGCGGACTCCGCCCCTACGACTCACCAGAGATCAAAATCACCTCTGCCGATAAATATTTCGACATCATCCGCGAAGCAGGCATCCTCCTCGATAAAGAAGAACGCAAAGCAGCCATTGTTCAGCAAGTGAAGGAAGCCGCATCTCTCATCCGCGGCGAAGCAATTATTGACCATGATTTATTAAATGAAGTCGCGAACCTGATAGAGCTGCCAACAGCCGTAATGGGCGGTTTTGACAAGGAATATTTGTCTTTACCAAGAGATGTGCTGATCTCTGTTATGAAAAAGAATCAGAGATATTTTCCCGTCGCTCCCTCACCCAGTGGGAGAGGGGACGAAGGTGAGGGTTTGTTGCCCCACTTCATCGCCATCCGCAACGGCGACGACATCGGCATCGACATCGTCCGCGAAGGGAACGAACATGTCCTCTCCGCGCGTTTTGCGGACGCCAACTTCTTTGTCCGCGAAGACCTCAAACTTAAACTCGAAGAATACCGCCCGAAACTAGTGGGTTTGATGTTCCATACCAAACTCGGCTCCATGCTCGATAAATCCGAACGCATCGCCAAGCTCGTTGACGAGATTGCACCGTCATTGGGAATTACCAAAGACCAATTACCAATTACCAAACGCGCAGCGTTCTTAATGAAAGCCGACCTCGTCACGCAAATGGTCACTGAGATGACTTCGTTGCAAGGCGTCATCGGCGGCGAGTATGCAATGCGAAGCGGGGAAACAAAAGAGGTTGCAGCAGCGATTGCCGAACAATATCAAACTGTTCCACAAAACAAGCCCGGCTTGGTCATTGCGCTTGCAGACCGAATCGACTCGCTTGTTGGTTTGTTCGCCGCCGGACTCGCTCCCACCGCCGCGAAAGACCCGTTTGCCCTGCGCCGTGCCGCGATCGGCGTTGTTCAACCGCTGATCGAACATGATCTTGAATTTGATTTGACCGAAGCTATAAAGAAGTCCGCGAAGACTCAACCGATCAAGGTTGCGGACAAAATGCAAGAACAAATACTGGAATTTATTGCGGGACGTTTAGCGGTTGTGTTGAAGGAAATGAAATATCGTTACGATGTCGTGGATGCTGTGCTGGCGGAACAATCCGCCAACCCGGCGGCATCTGCCCGGGCGGTGAAGCAGCTCCAATCATGGGTGAGCCGCGCCGACTGGTCCACGATCCTGCCTGCGTTTGCGAGATGCGTCCGCATTACCCGCGATCAAAAAGAATCCTTCAAGGTCGATGAAAAAGCCCTTATGGAAGCAGAAGAAAAGACGTTGTTCAATGCCATCCAGGAAACCGCCAAGCATCCACCGTCCACTGTCAATGAGTTCCTGGAAATCATCGTCAAACTCATCCCATCCATCAACACCTTCTTCGATAAAGTCCTCGTTATGGCGGAGGATAAAAAGGTGAAAGAAAACCGCCTTGGCTTGCTTCAACGTATCGCTGGTCTGTCCACCGGCATCGCTGACTTGAGTCGACTCGAAGGATTTTAGAAATTCAAAAGCGCCATCCAAAACGGATGGCGCTTTTTGTTTATTCCAATTTCAGCGGCGGGATGTGAGCTTTGCGCTTTATCATGTCGTAGGTGCAGCCGGGGGTAAGGACGTGGATCGTCAATCCGCTGACGGCGATGGGGCGGAAGTTTGTCACTTCGGCGATGTTGCTGGCGATGGCGTTCTTCCCGTCCACGATGGTGACGGCGCTTTTGCCGAGGACGGAGATTCGTAGGTCGTCTTCCACGATGGCGGCGGTGTTCTCGTCCACACCGACGCCCAAAAGTCCGGGGTGAGCCGTGGCTGCATACGCGAGCCTGCCAATTCTGTCGCGCTGACGAAAGTGCTGGTCAAAGACGATCTTGTCTGTGAATCCGAAACCTTGTGAAAATTGAGCAATGCGTTCCCGCGGCGTCGCGCCGCCGCTGCCATACGAAAGCATCACTTTGGAGAGGATTGCCGCGCCTGCCGATGTGCCGCTGATGACCGATCCGCGTTTGTAAGCGTTATGCAGTTCGTCTTCTAGTTTGGTGCCGCCGATGATGAATGCAAGCCGCATTTGGGTGCCGCCAGCGATGAAGATGCCGGTCGCTTCGCGGATGGCTTTGATATGGCGGGAGTCGTCGGCTTTGGGGCGTTCGCGGAACTCGAGCGAGATGGGTTTTTGTTTGACGCCCAATTTTTGGAAGTCGCGCACATACTTCGCGCCGGTGCCTTTCTGCCCGGAGGCTTGCGGCAGGATGACGATTCTTGCCTTTGCACCGCCTGCGCGTTTGATGAATTCTTCAAAGATGATCGGTTCTTCAAATGAAGCGGCGCCGCCGATCGCGATAAGGGTGGTCATGGTTTGTCCTTTTGTGGTGAACAAAAGCGAGATGTGAAAAAAAAGAAACCGCCGACTGTGATCTGATGTCGGCGGTTTTGGTTTTACATGTGGCGGCTGCTGCGTGGGTCGAGCGCGTCGCGCAGGCCATCGCCGACGAAGTTGATGCCCAGTACAGTGAGCAGGATCAAAGTCCCGGGGAAGAACCACAGCCAGGGGGCGGTCTCAAGGTATTGATATGCTCCGTCCAGCATGTTACCCCAGGTCGCCGTGGAGCCTTGCACGCCAACTCCGAGAAAACTTACATAAGCTTCGGCAAGAATAGCGTTTGCCACGCCGAGCGTTGCGCCAACAACCAGCGGCGCAGTGGTATTCGGCAAAAGGTGAGTGAAGATAATGCGACGGTCGGATGCGCCCAGCGCACGGGATGCTGAGACATAATCGAGTTCGCGCAGGGAAAGCACGTTCGAGCGGACGATACGCGCAATGTACATCCATGATGTCGCGCCGATGATGAGAATAATGACAACCACGCTCCCGGTAAGTTCGCGCCCAAAGAAGTTGAAATCCGGCAGCCCGCTGCCAAAGAATCGCGCCCCGATGATGAGCAGGAAGAGGCTGGGGATGTTCAACATGGCTTCGGTGAAGCGCATCAACAAATTGTCTACCCAGCCGCCATAATATGCCGCAACCGCGCCAATCAATGCGCCCAGAAAGACTTCTACAAATGCTGCGGAAATTCCAATAAGCAGAGAGATTTGCCCGCCGTAAACGGTGCGGGCTAATATGTCGCGCCCGATGACGTCCGTGCCGAAGAAATGATCTGAAGATGGGGGTTGCAACTTCAAGCTGGTGTCGTTGCAATTCGCCCATGCCTCCCCGTATACCATCTGGCTGATTGGGGCGCAATAGCCGCTTGAAAACCAGCCCACAACGCTTACATACAAAACGAGCAGCAATAGGAGTCCAATCCCAAACATCGCCATGCGGTGTTTACGAAACCGCCGCATCGCCAACGCCATGGGGGAAAGGGACCTTGTGACGGGAAGGGATGTGGTGTTGGTCATGATAATATCTCCTAGTCAAGCCGGATACGCGGATCTATTAAGGAATACACCACATCTGTGATGATCTGGAAAATCACAACTGCAAGCGCGATCAGCATCAGGATGCCCATCAGCACAGGGAAATCAGCGCGTTCGATGTGATCGATGAACAGACGTCCCATTCCGGGCCAGGCGAAAATGCGTTCAGTGACCACTGCTCCCGCCAGGAGGAAGGGTATTTCCAATCCAATGATGGTAATGAATGGCAGCGCTGCATTCGGCAGGGCGTGGCGAAAGACAACAAGGATGCCGCGCAATCCTTTTGCTCTGGCGGTGCGAATGTAATCCTCTCCCAAAACATCGATTACGCTTGAACGCACATATCGGCTGTATCCGGCCGTGCTGATGACCGCCAGGGTAGTTACAGGCAGGATCATGTGCTTTATTAGTTCTACCGTCGTCTTGCCAACTGCCGGATCGAACATTCCCACCGTTGGCAGGTATGGCAGATCCCAGCGGCGGAAATTGACCGCGAAGATGTACATCAGCATCAAAGCCAGCCAGAAGACGGGCATGGAATACCCCACAAAGGAAAGACTTGTCACCAGGTTGTCGAACCATGAATAGGGGCGCAGGGCAGAATACAACCCAATGGTTATCGACATGATAATAATCACAAATTCGGCGGTAAGCATCAACAACAACGTATTGGGCAGGCGTTCGCCGATCATTTCAATCACCGGCTTGCGTGTGACAAGCGAGTTCCCAAAGTCACCGCGCAGCACGCCCCGACGTTTGCCGGGTGTCTCCCCCACGCCGTCGCCATCCATATCGATCTTTTGCCAGTCGTTGCCAACCAGCCAGGTGAGATATTGTATGTAAACGGGCTGATCCAACCCCCACTGGCGGCGCAGACGTTCCTTGTCTTCCGGGCGCGGAGGGACACGCCCGCCCAATGTGGCGATGGGATCGCCAAACGACTGCATCAGCAAAAACAAAATAATGCTGATGATGAAAAGTTGTGGGATGGCTTGCACCAGCCGCCGAAGGATGTAGTTTGTCATGGCTAAAAAGGGATTGCGCCTGCTGGGGCTGTGGACAGCTCCAGCAGGCATAGGTTGGGTTATGTCAAATTATTCGGAGATCTCCCATTCATATGCATTCCAGAACGGGTACACACCGGAGAATTTTACGCCTTGCAGGCGGTTGCTGACAGACCACAGATCGGGATCCTTCCACATGCCGATGTAAACGTAATCATCATACATGATCTGCTGGATCTGAGTGAACAGATCCTTGCGTTTCGCCGGATCCATCTCGACAGCCTGTTGTTTGAACAATTTATCCAGTTCCGGGTTGCAGTAACCCTGGTCATTGGTCCCATCGGGGTTATCCGCATTGACAACCTGCTCACAAGTGAAGAGTTCGGTATCAGGATCAGGGAAGGCGTTCTGGGCGCTCGAGTATTCGGCAACTTCATACTCGCCCAACGCCATTGGACCGCCATCACTAAAGGTATTCCAGAATATATCGCTGGAATGGTTCACCAGTTCGGCGC
Source organism: Candidatus Villigracilaceae bacterium (assembly GCA_026645935.1). Classification (GTDB taxonomy): domain Bacteria; phylum Chloroflexota; class Anaerolineae; order Anaerolineales; family Villigracilaceae; genus Villigracilis. The sequence continues at coordinate 201,964 of JAPKMP010000002.1, forward strand.
CAATGCCGACCAGCGCCCACTGTTGCTGCACCACCGCCTGCACGTTCTTGCGCAATTCACGCGTGTTGGTGATGTAGCGCAGGACGAGTTCCACGCCATCCTTGTCGCGGGTGCCGTCTCCGTTGCTGTCGATCCAGCCGGCTTCATCCAACAATCTCTTGGCTTCCTCTGGATCATAGGGGTACGGCTCGAAGGCGTCTGCCTGGTAGGGCGGGGTCATATCCCAGTAGGTGGCGTTTACCGGATTGATATCCGGCATCAACAGGTCGTTCACAATGGTGAAGCGGTCGGTTGCGAGCGCAATCGCCTTGCGGACGTTCACATCCAGCATGGCGGGATGTGTCGTATCGGGGTTGACATTCAGGAACCAGGCTTCGTTATAACCCGAGGTGACAGGCACCACCTTCACTTTGCCGTCAGCTTCGAGTTTCTCGATCTGGTCGGAGGAAAGGAAGGTACCGATATCCGTGTCACCAGCGAGGATGGCGGCTTCCTGTGCGGCATCATCCGGCACGATGCGGACAAAAACCTGCTCCAGTTTCGGCGGGTTGTACCAGACGGGATTGGCTTTGAAGGCGAGATGACTGCCGGTTTCCCATTCGCTGAATACAAATGGTCCCAAACCGACGGTCGGGTTGCGGTTCCATTCGGCCTGGTCAATTGTGCCATCCGCCTCGTAGACCGGCTGCAAAATATGTTTGGGCAGAATCCAGTAGAACAGGGTTGTCTGCCAGGCGGCGAAGGGTTCCTTCAAAGTGATGACAACCGTCGTGGGGTCCTTGGCTTCCACGCTATCCACGTATTTGTCATAGGGATACCGCCCCAATGGGACATTCTTATCCGACATGATCATGTCGAATGTAAACACGTAATCGTCGGCGGTCATGGGTTCGCCGTCGCTCCATTTGACATCGTCGCGAAGATTGAGCGTGATCGTCTTGCCATCCGCGCTCAAGCCGCCATTGTCAGCGGACGGCACTTCCGTCACCAGCACCGGAACGGGATTGCCATTCTCGTCAAAGTCCCAGGAGGGTTTGAGGTAGAACGGGCGCAGATAGCCCGAGAAGGACATCTGCGTGTACATCGGGTTGAGGTTATCCGGCTCCTGCACAAAGGTAATGGTCGCTGTGCCGCTGAATGTCGGCGCGGGGGCTGCTCCATTGGTATCGGCGGGGGCTTCTTCAGTAGAGGCTGCGGCAGGTTCTTCCGCAGCCGGGCTGCCACATGCCGCCAGGGTTATGCTGGCAAGCACGAGCATGGAAAGTAGTAGGTAATACTTGTTTTTCACGATTGTCCTCCTGAAAAGGATTTTGTTTTATTCGACGGTCAAGGAACATTGATTGGGTTAGTAGTGGGGATTTGCTCGAATTCTCCTTTCGACGGCGTAAAATGTACTCGTAAAGGCAGCGTAATTGCAACCTTCTAATGAGTGGTTTTTTTCAGAACCCTGCCTGTTGGATCCAGGCATGGGCAGGCCGTTCCTAAAAAAAGCGAAAAAAGGCTGGTCGGAAGCAACATATCCTATTGGGTGATCGTTCCCATTAGTTCGCGCAGTACCGACTCGATATGGGTTTTCATGAGCTGCTCTGCGGAGCGTGAGTCGCCGCGTTCCAACGCGGAGATGATTTCCGTGTGTTCCTTTATATCCACGTCGTCGCGTCCGGTCAGCGGCTGGGATGCCGTGCGCGGGTAATTTCCCATCAGCATGGTAGGGAAAGCTGCCCATAGCATCTTTAATTGCCTGATCAGGTAAGGGCGACGGCTGGCGGTAAAGACCAATTCATGAAAGCGGCGGTTCAATTCGCGATATTTCACCACATCTTCCGGAGCGGAATACTTCACGAGCTCCGCCTGCACTTTCTTCAACTCTTTTAAAATTTCCGGGGTGATCTCGCTGGCGGCGAACCCGGCGGCACGGGTTTCAAGGAAAGAGCGCATTAAATAAATATCTTCCACGTCCTTCATGGAGATATCCACCACTTTTGCTCCGCGATAAGGGACGTGCTCGATCAGCCCTTCAGCCACCAGCTCTTTGAGCGCCTCGCGCACGGGCATCTGGCTAACGCTTAATTCCTGTGCCAGTTTTTCCTGCCGCAGCCATTCGCCAGGCTTGAAGCGCCCATCCAGAATGGCGGTTCGCAACTGGTCTGCAACCAACTTCCGCAGTTGTCGGTGAGAGGTCAATTCATTAAGCATAAGCATACTCTGATATAAGATATAATATCTAATATTGACATTAGCATATTGGAGGGTCTGAGTCAAGCATTTGGCAAAATCTCTCATTTTTCCAGGGATTCATCCAAACCAGCCGCAATCAGTAAAACCTCAGAAGTGAAGGAACAAGCCCTGGTGGAGGCGGAAGAAACAGCGTTGTTCGAACTGGTCAAAAAACGCCAAACGCCAGTAATCCACTGTGGATGAAATCCTATGCGATCGTTGCCGTACTCATCCAACTCACCTCCTGTTCTTCGATAAAGTGCTTGTGATGGCGGAGAATAAGAAGAAGCGGGGGAATCGCCTACGACTGCTTCAAAGAATTTCATCCCTCTCCAAAGGCATCGCCGGCCTTAGCATTCTCGAGGGTTTCTAAATTAAGAGCAAATTAGCCTTTTTTCAATTCCGACGTAGTTGGGTATAATTTTCCCATTCAGTGGGGACGCTTCTTCGCTCACTCGTTCATCGTATTCTGCGTCGCAGCAACCTTTAGAAAAGGAGATAATCCATGTCCCGCCTGGCTGTTCGTACCATCCTTATTGCGGTGATCGCCCTTGTGATCATCGCCGGAACTTATATGAGCGTGCAAGCCCTGTCTGCCGCCTCTGCGAAGGACAGCAAAGGCATGTACGTGCTCAGCGGCAACCTGACAAACCCGCTCAAGAATCAGGCAGCGGAGGAGTCCAAGCCGAAATTGGACACCTATCACGAACCTTCTGACGGGGGTCGCGATTGCGACTCCAAGGGAGATTCAAGCGATCTCTAAATGTAATTAAACCGCGCAGGGCAGTGAGAAACTGCCCTGTTTTCTTTTAGTAGACCTCTTGCAAAAGTCACAATTTTTTCTTGCTGAAGGCGGCATCTCCGCCGCCGGAGACTGCGGCGGGAGCACTTATGCAAGAGGTCCGATGGATTTGATTTGCCATTCCATCGAACCACGCCTATAATTCAATCTGCATGTCAACCATTGATGAGATCAAATCCAAGATAGACATTGTTGACCTCGTCTCCGAGGCGGGGGTGAAACTGCGCAAAGCGGGTCGAAGCCAGACCGGATTTTGTCCGTTCCACGATAATAAACATACGCCTGCTTTCGTCGTCTGGCCCGAGTCCGGGACGTGGCGCTGTTTCGGCCAATGCAACGAAGGCGGCGACATCTTCAAATTCGTGATGAAGCGCGAGGGGATCGACTTCAAGGAAGCGCTGCAAAAACTTGCGGCGCGCGCGGGCGTGGAGATCAAGGAATACCAGCGGGAGACACCTCAACAGAAGGAAGCCTATCAACACCTTCGCAAATTATTGGAAGACGCGGTCATCTTTTACCACAGCCATTTGCTTGCGAACGGGGAAATCCTCTCGTACCTGCGCGAAAAACGCGGTTTGACCGACGCCACCATCGAGACGTTTGGTTTGGGTTTTGCGCCTCCCGGTTACGACAATGCCTTGAAGCATTTCACCCAGCGCGGCTATCTCGAACAGGACTTGATGGATGCGGGCTTGCTGAGCGAACGCGACGACGGCAGGCGTTACGATAAATTCCGCAACCGCATCATGATTCCCATCCGCGACGAACAGGGACGCATGGCGGGTTTCGGCGCGCGCATCGTGGACCCAAACGATATTCCAAAGTTCCTGAATTCACCCGAGACCGCGATCTTTACCAAAGGACATTTGTTCTACGGCTTGGACCGCGCCCGCAAGCCCATCCGCGCGGCGGACCAGGCTGTGATCGTGGAAGGTTATTTGGATGTCATTGCCTTGCATCAAGCAGGCTATGAGAACGTCGTCTCGCCGATGGGCACGGCGTTGACGGAAGACCAATTGCGTTTGCTCAAACGTTCGACGAGAAGAATTGTCCTCGCGCTCGACCCGGATGTTGCGGGGCAAAAAGCCGTCCTGCGCGGGCTCGACGCGGCGCGTTCCGCCATGGATAAGGAAGGCGAACTGGCTTTCGACGCGCGCGGTTTGCTTCGGAATGAATCCCGACTCCAGGCGGATTTACGCGTTGCAACGATGCCGGACGACCTCGACCCGGATGAGATCGTGGCGCGCGATAAAAATGAATGGGCGAAGATAATCGAGAATGCGAAGCCCATCGTCACGCATGTGATGGAGGCCCTTACTGCCGGGCAGAACCTGAACGACCCAAAGGTGAAGAATCAGATCGCGGCGCAGGTGCTTCCTTTGATAGATGATCTGGGAAGCCCGCTCGAGCGCGATACGTATCGTCAGGCGCTGGCGAGAATGCTGCGGGTAAATGAAAGTGCGTTGATGGGCGCCCAGCCAAAGGGTCCGGTGATGAGGCGCAAACCGCGCGGGGTTGAATCCGGTGAGAGAGTCGAATCAAAGGGCGTGGCGGCTCATCCAAGAAAAAACATCGAGCATTATTGTCTGGCTGTTCTTTTACGTAAACCGGAATTGTTGTATCGCCTGGATCGCAGACTGGAAGAGTTCGGCTTGAGCCCCTTGGCGGTGGAGGATTTCGAGTATACTGACCATCAGTTGTTGTTCGAGGTCTTGAGGCAGGCTATGAGTCAGGATGAAAAGGACCATGGTTTTTTTGTCCACTCGAAGATCCCCGAAGCGCTGACCGCATTGACGACCGAATTGCTTGCGCAGACCGAGAAACTCGACCCATCGGAAGATAAATTGCTCGATGACCTGCTGGCGCGGTTTTTGGATCTGCGCCGCACCCATGCGATGACGAATGTGAACCAGTTGCGGTATATGCAGGAGGATGAACAGCAGATCGGCGGCGAGCATTTAAAAATGTACCAGGAACAGACGATCCAGTTCACGCGGCTGTTGCGCGGGCTGGACCAGGCGAAGTTGAAGATGTCGAAACGACAGGCATGAGATTTCGACGATCGGGTCGCGACGACACCCTTGGGAAAGGAAGACGAATGTCTCCCAAAAAACCGGGAAAGAAATCAACTCCGAAAAAAACATCCAGAAAAAGCGCAAAGGGAAAAAAACAAAAAAAGAAGCAACAAAGCGCGCCGATCGTTCATGCCGTGCTGGGATCGCTCGATCAGCGGGCACCCGCGCCGGAATTCGGCGGGGACGATTTCATCGAACCGGACGAATCGATCCTGACCCAGCAGGAAGAAGACCTCGAAGGACAACTCGACCTGCATGCGCATTTATCAGCCGAGCCCGGTGAAGACCCGGTGCGTCTGTATCTGCGCGAGATCGGGCAGGTGAAACTGCTCGACGCGGACAGCGAGTTCCGGCTGGCGACTCTGATCGAAGGCGACCGCATGATCGCCACACTGAACAGACTCAAAAAGCGCAAGGGGGTTTCGCAGGAGGTTTCGATCTATCATTCGATCCTTTCAGAGATGTTGACCTCCTGGGATCGCCTCATCGAAGATACCGAACGCCTCGAGCACGACCTGCCCAGCATGGCTTTGCTGCTTGCGGAAGCCCAGTCGCTTCACGCCGGGTGGGAGTTTGATTCGCCGTCCTATCTTCGCGCCTACCTCGACAACGGCCAGTGGGGGGGCAATCACCTTTGGGATAACCTCGCGCGCCACGCCTACAGTGTTTATCTGTGTTTATATCTCCTTCCATATAAATACGCCACTTGGCTTGTGGAACACGTCCGCGCCCATCACGGTTTCCCATCCCAGCGCACATTATTCCGCAACCTGCCTCCAGACGGAGAATTAACCGCCGAAATAAACGCAGTCCGCGCGCGCGCCTCGGAGGCGCAGCAATCTCTCGTCCGCGCGAACTTGCGGCTCGTGGTGAGCGTCGCCAAACGATATTTGGGACGCGGCATTCCATTGCTCGATCTGATCCAGGAAGGCAACATGGGACTCTTGCGCGCCATCGGCAAGTTCGATCCGCGGCGCGGATTCAAATTCAGCACCTACGCCACCTGGTGGATCCGCCAGTCCATCAACCGTTCCATTGCCGAGCAGGCGCGGACGATCCGCATCCCGGTGCATTTGTTCGAGTCGATCTCAAGGATTTTGCGCGCCCAGCGTCATCTTACTCAGGTCTTGGGGCGCGAGCCGACCAATGAAGATATTGCGCTCGAAGCCGGTTATCTTTCCGCGGTGGATGTTCAAGCGATCTTGCGCGCGCATGCCGAGAACAAAACCGTCCCTCAGGAATTGCAGCGCAAGCTTGATACCGCCTCGCAAAAAGTGACCCGCGCTTTGCGCTCCGCCGAGGAGACCATCTCGCTCGAGGGCCCGGTGGGAGACGACGAATCCAGCGCCCTGGGCGATTTCATCGAAGATGAAGATGCGCTCTCTCCTATGGATGCCGCCGCGCGCGAGATGTTAAGGGAGCAGATCACACACGCGCTCGCTTCATTATCTGAGCGGGAACGCGATGTGCTCGAACTGCGCTTCGGTCTCAAGGACGGGCGCGAACACACGCTCGAAGAAGTCAGCCGCTATTTCGATGTGACGCGCGAGCGGGTCCGCCAGATCGAGGCGAAGGCGCTGCGGAAGTTAAGGCATCCGAGCAAGAGCAGGGAGTTGAGGGATTATTTGGGGGATTGAAGAAGCATCAGAAGATGTGTCAGTAATGGGGAATGCAAGTGAACTCAAAGAGATTTTTCCAACATGACAAATATCATCAATTTTGTGAAAAGGGGCACTTTTTCTAGGCGTTAAAAACCCTTTGTGATATACTACCGCGAAACTGTGCAAGATTTCACACATCCACCGAGGTGTTTATGTTGTTGGAATACATTGCCATCGGGGTGATGATCGCTGTAGCCACCCTGATCGCCTTTATTGCGATCGGTCTGGGGGAACTGTTCGGACCGAAAAAGAAATCAGCAGGAAAGGATATGCCTTATGAATCGGGCATGAATCCGTACGGAGAAGGGACGCGGCGCATGCCGGTCCGCTTCTATTTGATCGCGGTCCTGTTCATTTTGTTCGACATCGAAGTTGTGTTCTTCCTGCCCTGGGCGATCGCCTTCCGCCAGCTCGGCCTGTTCGGCTTGATCGAGATGGTCGTCTTTATCGTTATCCTTCTTATCGGTTACGTGTATGCGTGGAAAAAAGGAGCCCTGGAATGGGAGTAGAGCAAAAACTCGGCAACATGGGCGTGGTCACCACCACGCTTGAAAATGTCATCAACTGGTCGCGCACCAATGCGATGTGGCCCATGCTGTTCGGCCTGGCGTGCTGCGCCATCGAGATGATGTCGGCGCAGGCGGCGCATTACGACATGAGCCGTTTTGGCATGGAACTGATGCGCGCCAGCCCGCGCCAGTCGGATTTGATGATCGTGGCGGGGCGCGTCTCGAAGAAAATGGGACCCGTCCTGCGCCGTCTGTACGACCAGATGCCCGAGCCGAAATGGGTGATCGCCATGGGCGATTGCGCCTCCTGCGGCGGGGTCTTCAATAACTATGCCATCTACCAGGGCGTGGACGAAGTCGTGCCGGTGGATGTTTACGTGGCGGGCTGCCCTCCGCGCCCCGAGGCGTTGATTCACGGCGTGTTGACGTTGTATGAAAAGGTCAAGGGTATAAAACTCGCCGAGAAAACGGTGGAAGAAAAGTAATCAACAATACCTGACAGGTTTTCGAAAACCCGCCAGGTCTCTTGGAATCGATATATGGAAAAATCCCTCGAACCCATCCTGAAGAACCTGCAGGATAAATTTGGCGCGACCCTCGAAGAATTTCGCGGCGAAGCGCAATGCATCGTCAAGGCGGAACAGATCGTCGGAGCCTTGAAGACCCTGCGGGACGCGCACCACTTCGAACTGTTGTCGGCGCAAACCGCAGTCGATTATTTCCCGCAGACCGCTCCGAGGTTTCATGTCATTTATCAGTTGACATCCATCTCGAAAAACCTGTCGGTGCAATTGAGAGTCCCGGTCAGCGCAGGCAACCCAAAGGTACCGACTGCGGCGAATGTCTACAAAACAGCGGTCTGGCGCGAACGCGAACTCATCGATATGTTCGGCATCGAGTTCGAAGGCCATCCCGATCCGCGCCGCATTTTAATGCCGGAGGGGACGGAAGGACATCCGCTGCGAAAGGACTTCCCGCTCGGCTACGAAGAACCGCAGTTCACGTTCAACTTCGAAGAGATCGACCTGCGCAAGCCGTACGCAAAGGAATAACCATGGCACAGCTCGAAGAAGTCACCGTAGACTTATATAAACATCTTGTTTCGGAACGCGCCCTTACCGGCGAGACCATGTTATTGAACATGGGTCCCCAACATCCGTCCACGCACGGCGTGTTGCGCCTGTTGCTGGAACTGGATGGCGAGGTTGTTGTCAACTGCATCCCCGATGTCGGCTTTTTGCATACCGGCATTGAAAAGAACATGGAAGCCAAGACCTACCAGAAAGCGGAGGTAATGACCGACCGCCTCGATTACATGAACACAATGGGCAACAACCTCGCTTACGTGATGGCGGTGGAGAAACTGGTCGACCTCGATGTGCCGCCGCGCGCCCAAGCCCTGCGCGTCATCCTGGTGGAACTTCAACGCATCGCGTCGCATTTGGTCTGGCTCGGCACTTCGGGTCTCGATCTCGCTGCGATGTCCATGTTCCTTTATTGCTTCCGCGAGCGCGAACAAATTCTCGATATCTTCGAACTTGTCTCCGGTCAACGGATGATGACGACTTATATCCGCCCCGGCGGCGTATGGCGGGATGTGCCGGTCGAGTTCGAAAAGGCCGTGCGCGATTTCATCAAGATCTTCCCCAAACGGATCGACGAATACGAAAGATTATTGACGAAGAATCCGCTTTTCATCGACCGTATGGTGGATATCGGCTACCTGAGCAAAGAGACGGCTCTTTCCTACGGGGTGACGGGTCCCACCCTGCGAGCCTCGGGCGTCGATTGGGACCTTCGCAAGACCCGTCCATACATGGGATATGAGCAGTACGATTTCGATGTGCCGGTGCTGACCGAGGGCGATACCTACGCGCGTTACCTTGTGCGCATCGAGGAATTGCGCCAGACCCTGCGGATCGTCGAGCAGGCTTTGAATAAACTGCCAATGGGACCGGTTCGCTCGGACAACCGCAAATACGTCCCGCCGCCGCGCTCGGAGATCGGCTTGAGCATGGAAGCGCTCATCCATCACTTCAAGTTATGGACGGAGGGTTTCCTTGCGCCGAATGCATCCGTTTACAGCGCGGTGGAATCACCGCGCGGTGAATTGGGGGTCCTGCTCGAAGGGGACGGCGGACCCAAGCCGCGGCGGGTTCACATGCGCACGCCATCGTTCGACAACCTTGCCGTCCTGCCGGAACTTGTCAAGGGGCACCTGGTTGCCGACCTGGTCGCCATCCTCGCCTCCATCGATATCGTCCTCGGAGATATTGACCGATGAGCCTCGAAAAAAAATACGCGAAGGAAATCAAACAGATCCTTGCCAAATACCCGCCGGAGCATAAGCGCTCGGCGGTCATGCCCTTGCTCTACCTTGCCCAGCGCGAGGCAGGGTACATCAACAAGGAAGCGATGAAGGAAATCGCCCATCTGCTCGACATCACCGAGACGGATGTCGCTTCCATTGTCGGGTTCTACACGCTGTATCACGATAGAAAAGCCGGAAAGTATCGCATGCAGGTCTGTACCGATCTGCCCTGCGCGCTCCGCGGCGCGGACGAATTCCTCGATAAATTATGCGGGAACCTTGGAATCAAAGTGGGCGAGACGACGGAAGACGGGTTGGTCACGGTCGAATCTGTGATGTGCCTTGCCGCCTGCGACCGCGCTCCCATGTTCCAGACCCAGGGACCGGACGGGATCAAATATCACGAGTATATGACCGTGGACAGGACGATGGAATTGATCGAGGCGTTGAAAGGGGTGAAGGAATGACCCACATCCTTTTGCGCCACCGCGACGTCCCGGATATCAACAAGCTCAGCGTTTATAAAAAGAACGGCGGTTTCGACGCGTTCAAAAAAGCGGTCACCAGGATGAAGCCGAACGAAGTGACCGATGTGGTCAAAGCCTCGGGCTTGAAGGGAAGAGGCGGCGCGGGCTTCCCGACCGGCATGAAGTGGGCGTTCATCGACAAAAATAACTGGCCTCACTATGTAGTGGCAAATGCGGATGAGTCCGAGCCGGGCACATTCAAAGACCGCGAGATCATGGAAAGCAATCCCTTCCAATTTTTGGAGGGTCTGGCAATTGCCTGTTATGCCGTTGGCGCAACTGTGGCGTACGTGTATTTACGCGGCGAGTTCTGGGAACTGGCTGCCTTCCTCGACCAGAAGATCGCTGAGATGGAAGAGGCGGGGTATCTCGGCGACAACCTGTTCGGGAAAGATTATTCGTTGAGGATTTTCACGCACCTCGGCGCGGGCGCGTACATTTGCGGTGAAGAAACGGCATTGCTAGAATCGCTCGAGGGCAAACGCGGTCAACCACGAGTCCGCCCGCCGTTCCCGCCTTCGTTCGGTCTGTACGGCAAGCCGACGATCATCAATAATGTGGAAACGTTTACAAACGTGCCGCCCATTATCGCCAACGGCGCGGACTGGTACAAGAACATCGGCACCGCCGACAGCGCGGGCGTAAAAGTATTTTCGCTTTCAGGGCGGGTGCGCAAACCCGGGAATTACGAACTCCCCTTCGGATCGACCTTTCGTAACTTGATCTACGAACACGGCATGGGAATCCAGGAAGGACGACCCATCAAAGCCATCATGCCCGCCGGCGCTTCGTCTTCTTTGATCGTGGTGGATGAAAAAGTATTGGATACGCCGATGGATTACGCCACCGTGCGCACGTTGGGCGCCGATCTCGGCTCTGCCTCGGTGATCGTGCTGGACGACACCGTGGACATCGACTGGGTCATCAATAAGACGATCCACTTCTTCAAGCACGAATCCTGCGGGAAGTGCACTCCCTGCCGGGAGGGCAATCACTGGATGCGCAACCTGACGGAACGCATTCATCAGGGAACAGGTTCCGGCGAAGATGTATCCCTGCTGTTGAATGTTGCAAAACAAATGCAGGGGAAATGCCTGTGCGCATTGGGCGAATTCGCCACCATGGCGGTGGTGACGGGCATCGAAAGGTTCCCGGAGGATTTCAAGAAAGCGGTAAAGGCGTAAAACGACATTCGATAATCGGTATTCAAAGTTCGAATGATGAATATCGTTTCCCGGAGACTTAATGAGTAAACAAGTCAATCTCACGATCAATGGAAAACAAGTCACTGCGCCGGAGGGCATGACTGTGGCAGATGCCGCGAAGCTGGCGGGCATCGATATCCCCGTCTTTTGCCACCATCCAAAACTCGAACCGGTGGGCATGTGCCGGATGTGCCTGGTGGAGATCGGCCGTCCGATGCGCGACCGCAACACAGGGCAGTTCGTCATGGAGAATGGGCAGCCGAAAATACAATTCATGCCCAAATTGGAAACCGCATGCACCAACCGGGTTGAAGAGGGTCTGGTGGTCTTAACGACGACCGAAAAGGCAGTTGATGGGCAGCGCGGGACGGTGGAATTTTTACTGACATCACATCCGCTCGACTGCCCGATCTGCGACAAGGGCGGGGAGTGTCCGCTTCAGAACCTGACGATGGCTCACGGTCCTGGAAAGAGCCGTTTCAATTACAACGAGAAACAGCATCTCGATAAGATGATCCCGCTCGGAGAGTTGATCTACCTCGACCGCGAACGCTGCATCCAGTGCGCGCGCTGTATCCGCTTTCAGGATGAAGTGGCGGGGGAGGCGGTGCTCGGGTTCGACGACCGCGGGCGATATACGCAGATCATTTCTGTTTCCGACCCGGGATTCGATTCGGTTTTTTCAGGCAATACAACGGATATCTGCCCGGTCGGGGCATTGACCACCACGGATTTCCGCTTCGGCGCACGGCCCTGGGAGTTGGATGCCCAGGCTTCGATCTGCACTCAATGCCCGGTGGGATGCAATACCACGCTCAACATCCGGCGCGAAGCGAAGGCTGGCGGCGAAGTGGTCGTCAAACGGGTCATGCCGCGCCAGAACGAGGAAGTGAACGAGATCTGGCTGTGCGACAAGGGACGCTTCACCTATCATTACACGGAGGGAAAAGAACGGCTCACCAAGCCGATGGTGCGACGCGATGGAAAACTTGCCCGCGCCTCATGGGATGCGGCGACCAAATTTGCGGCGGAGAAATTCAACGCGCACAAAAAGGATTTCGTGGTGCTCGCTTCGGGCAGGCTTTCCAATGAAGACCTTTTCAACTTAAAGTCGCTGGCGGATACGGCGGGCGGCGAAGCAATTCTGTATTCCGATATGGGCGGCGGCGAGTTGACCCAGTTGGTGGGCGTCGGCGCGGGAACGAACCTCGGCAGGATGGGCAAAGGCGATGCGATTTTGGTCATTGCTTCGGATCTATATGAAGAAGCGCCGATCTGGTGGCTGCGGGTCAAGCAGGCGGCGGATCGCGGCGCGACATTGATCGTGGCCAACCCGCGCACGACGAAACTTGACCGTTTTGCCAAGTACCACATCCATTACGCCTATGGCGATGAGATCAAGACCATCCACGATTTTGGAAAGAAAAGCAGGATCTCGGATGAATTTGCCAAAGCAAAGAACGCGGTGATCTTCTATGGAAGCGAAGGTCTCGGCGTGAATGGGACATCCGCGCTGGCTTCGGCGTGCGCAGTGCTGTTGAAGGAAAGCGGGCACGCGGGCAATGCGAACAACGGTTTGATCGGCGTGTGGCAGAGAGCCAACGACCAGGGCGCATTCGAGATCGGTTTCCGCCCAGTGCCAAACCTTGAGAAAGCGTTGAAGGGAAAAGCCGTTTACATTGCAGGCGCGGATCCCGTCGGTGACGACCCCAACCTCGCCAAAGCCCTGGAATCTGCGAAGTTTGTGGCTGTGCAGGAATTGCGTGAGACCGCCACCACAGAAATTGCGGATGTCGTTCTGCCTGCGCAGGCGTTTACCGAACGCGAAGGGACGTTTGTCTCCGGCGAGCGACGCGTCCAACGTTATCATGCGGCGGTCGCGCCGAAAGGCGACAGCAAACCGGATTATGCGATCACCGCCATGCTTGCAAAGCAGATGGGCGTCATCCTTCAGGGAACGTCCGCGACGGTGGTGTTCGATATTCTTTCCAATTCGGTGGAAGCGTTCAATGAATTAAGCTACGATGCGCTGGCGCAGGTCCGTGAGCAGTGGCCCATCGTCGGTCGCAGCGACATGTATTATGGCGGCACGACGTATGAAAATACGAAAGGGATGGGCGTACAGCTCCTCCCGATGGCTCAGGCTGGGGGTACGGTGCGCATCCCCAAGGTCCGGAAAGAGGCGGCTCTTCGTCCAAAGGAAAAAGAGTTATTGGCTGTCCCGGCGAATAAGTTATATGACCTCGGTGTGACGGTCCGGACTGCGGGCTTCCTCGACGGTCGGATTGGCGAAATGATGATTTCGATGCATCCTTCAACGGCGAAAAAATTCGGCGTGGAAGACGGCCGAAAAGTGAAAATAAGTTTCGACGGCGTGAGCGCTGAGGCGCCCGTCCGGTTGGATGAAACGGTTGCATCGGGTGTGGCTTTGATCCGGCGCGGGATGGGGATTGCGATCCATGAGCCGGTGATCGCGAAGATCGGCGGGAGGGTGAAATCATGACGGATTGGACGATCTGGGTTGAATGGGTGGTGAAGGGTTTTATCCTGTGCATGATCCTGTTGACAGGATTTGCCTATTTGACCTTGTACGAACGCCGCGCGCTTGCGCGCATTCAGGTGCGCGTGGGACCGAACCGGGCGGGTCCGCAGGGATTGTTGCAGCCCATCGCGGACGCGGTGAAGTTGATCTTCAAGGAAGAGTTGACGCCGGGCAAGGTCTATAAAGTTGTATTTTTACTTGCGCCCGTATTGACGGTGGTGCCTTCATTGGTCCTCGCTGCGGTCATTCCGTTGGGCGATAAATTTATGCTGTTCGGGCGTGAGATCACGCTCTATGTTGCGGACTTGAACGTGGGCGTTCTGTATTTGATGTCAATCGCTTCCATTGCCGTCTACGGCATCGTTCTTGCCGGATGGTCGAGCAATAACAAGTATGCGATGCTGGGCGGCATCCGTTCTTCGGCGCAGATGATCTCGTATGAACTTTCCTTGGGTTTGTGCTTTGTTATCGCCATCATTCTCGGGAATTCGATGAACCTGAACGAGATCGTGGACGCCCAAAGGGATATGTGGTTCGCAGTGATCCAGCCTGCGGGCGCGCTGGTCTTCATGGTCGTGACTCTCGCCGAAGTGAACCGCGCCCCGTTCGACATGCCGGAAGCCGAGCAGGAATTGACCGCCGGTTATCACGCGGAATATTCGGGCATGAAGTTCGCCCTGTTCTTCATGGCGGAATACCAGAAGATGATCGTCATCTGCATGATCGCGGCGACCCTGTTCTTCGGCGGGTATCGCGAGTTCTGGTTCCTGAAGGATACCTTCTTCAGCGTCGACTCCGTCTGGACTATCGGGTCATGGCAGTTCAAAGCCTGGTTCCTCGGACCGATCTATATGTTGTTGAAAGTTATCGTTCTTCTCTTCTTTATGATATGGATTCGCGCCACCTGGCCCCGCATCCGCTACGACCGGTTGATGGCGTTCGGCTGGAAGGTGCTTTTGCCGTTGTGCCTTGTGCTGGCTTTCATCACCGCGGTTGGAATTCTGCTTTTCGATCTGTTGGGCAACCCGATGCTTATCTGGGGAGTGCCTGTTCTTTCGATGCTTTGTATTTTAGTGGTGGTCGCATTCATTTACCGCGATCTGAGGAGAAAATCCCATGGGCGTGTTTGATCCCATTATCGAACTTTCAAAGGGATTGGGCGAGACCCTGCGCTCCTTCCTGACGGAGAAGACGGTTACCTACCAGTACCCCGAAGAGAAGCGACCTGTCCGGCCGCGCTTCCGCGGACGCCACGTCTTGAAGCGCTACGACAACGGCTTGGAGAAATGCATCGGCTGTTCGCTCTGCGCCGCCGCCTGCCCTGCGGATGCGATCTTCGTGGAAGCCTCGGAGAACACCGACGATAAACGCTTCTCGCCCGGTGAAAGATACGCCTCGACCTACGAGATCAATATGCTGCGCTGCATCTATTGCGGGTTCTGCGAGGATGCATGCCCGACCGAGGCGATCGTGCTGGGCGATAACTACGAGCTTTCGTTCACCAGCCGCGAACAGGCGATCTATGGCAAGGATATGCTGCTGGAGCCGGTCGCATCGGAGAATATGCTTACGCCGCGTAAGGTAGAGGTTGGCATTTATACCCGTTCAGTGCCGGAAATGCAGGATCCCAGAGATTAAATTCTATATCTAAGGAGGATTATTCAATGAGACATAATTATTTTTTCAGATGGCTCGCGGTGGTATTTATAATAACCATCTTTGTTTCGTTTGCCCTTATGTCCCCTTCGGCGTCAGCCCAAGAGGGAAATCCTCCTGTACCAACAGATACGCCTACAGAAATCTCAACAGAAGAACCTGGGTTTTATCCCACTATTGTTCCGACGCCGACTGTGCCGTTGGAAATCACCCCTGATGATGCCCAACCATTCAGTATGCAGGGTTTTGAAGAGTCTGTTCCTCAAAGCGCTACTGGTTGGTCGCTCCCCGAGAATATATCATTATCTGTATCCGCTTCAATCAATCCAGACATTTCGATTGCCCCAAATGGAAGTGTGCATATCGTATGGGTGGAGGTGGAAGGCGGACACTCAGATGTTGTTTATAAATATCGAGACGAGTTGGGGGTATGGTCTCCTGTTATCAATGCATCTGACAGCGGTTCGTTCAATGCTGGCACACCTCAGATCATAACTGACAGCAATAACACGGCGCATATTGTATGGTCGGAGGATGACTTTAATAACTCGGAGATCATGTACACCCGATGCTCCGATGGCTCTTGCCTTCCTGCCGTCAATTTATCGGGACCCGCCAACTGGGATTGCGGAAAATACCCGCCCAACCTGTGGGATTGGAAAAGCGAATTCCCCACTATTGGGATAGATCAGTCAAACCAAATCATGGTCTTATGGCGGGCATATGAACCCAATGAGATTACAATGCCTTACAGCACCTGGGAAATGACAGGTTCCCCGCCCGCAACACCCTCAGGATGCATCCCTTACCATCCGGATATCCCCAAGCATGTAATAGGAGCGGCGCAGGTCGCCGGAAGGGGAGAACGCGATTTCCGGCTGGTCTATGAAGAACTGCCGGACGGCGGACTTCCCGGAATCTACTACGGCATTTACAGCGACAATTCTTTCACGAAATGGACGACTTCCCTTCTGGGAAACGGCGATTGGCCGGATATCTACTTGAAAGATATCAATCCTGTACATGCAACCTGGTGCGGATCGGACGGATTGGCAAAATATTGGAATAGCGACGCTTCTGTTGAGTCCATTTCAGACGCTTTGTGTGGGGCGCGGGTTTCGGTTGGAGTTGATTCGGTTGAGTTGCCGCATATCTTCTCGAACCACAATTCGCAGATTTACGAAAACATTCGATACCCCGAGGGATGGTCGAGCGGTGTGAGTGTTTCTCGAACTCCCAATGGCGCTGCCCAGCAGGATGTTGCTGTGGATGCAATTGGGAATTTGCACCTGGTATGGCTGGATGGCAGGGATGGGAATTATGAAATATATTATTCATCAACTGCTACATATGATTGTTCTGGCGTTTCACTATCTCCAATTGCTCAGGCAGTTTTTGATGTAATAAAAGAATCTGAACCTACCCAAGAATTTTGTGGCAACAAGTTTGACGACCTTATAATTTTGCCTCCTGGTGAGCCTGCATTTCAAAGATTTCACGATTTAGCAGTTGAAGCTAAGTACGAAGTTAATTTCACAACTATGTTTTGGGATAAACAATCAGGTCAAGAAGATGGTGTTGGATATATTTTTCTTAGGGGTATTAAAGAGTTATACCAAAAAGTTCAACAAAATCCAGAGAATTTCCCAGTAGATGGAGTCCATGTAAGAATTCTTGTTGGAGTGAAAAGATATATTTCTAATAATCCAGATCAGAGAATATACATATTGAGGGACATGGAAAATCTTGATATCCCTGTTGAAGATAATAAATGGAGAGTTGAAGTAGCCGTTTATAGAGAAGGAGATAGTGATCCAACAGGAACTGGACTATTTGGTACACATAGTCATGTAAAACTTATGATAGTAGATGGAAAAACTGTAATAGCAAGCGGTTATAACATGCAAGATGATTATCTTGAAGATTCCCGTCAAGACATGGGGGTAGAGGTCAATGGACCTATTGCGATTCGCTCCTTAATGGTTTTTGATGAATTATGGAAAGGGGCTTCTCGTTGTGATGAATACATCCCAAACCAATGTGGACAAGAAACAACCGTAGAAAACATAACTCATAATCCAGAAATTCTTTATCCAATTGTAATAGGTGGAGATACTGTTTTCTCACTTTTCAGAGATAAAACAAATAAGTTGGCTGACGATGCAATTGCATCGGCTATTAATGAGGCAAGTAGTAATGTTAATATAATCCAGAATCGTTTTATGAATGATTTTTGGAATCCGCCACAATACGCAGAATCTATATTAAATGTTCTTAATAAAGGTGAAGGGCAGGTGATAGTAAATCTCTTAGTTTCGGGTTCAGATGGAGTACGCCCCTTAGATGATTTAGAATTAAGTACTGCTGGTATATGTCAACTTTGGGATCAACTTTATTATGAAACTCCAATAGGAACATATAATTTTACAGCAAGATATTCTAGTCAAGAAAAGCCAATTCACACTAAAGCACTTTCACTTGATGGATATTTTACTATTGTAGGAAGCCAAAATTTTGACCCAAGTGCTTGGGGTGAAAATACCACTGGTTCTTATGAAGAACTTGGCGATTTAGCAGAATATAGTCTAGGTATTGATAGTGTTCAAGTTGCCCAAGAATTTAATTCTGAATTTAATGAAGAATTTTCTTTGGAAAATGGAACCCAGAATATTACATGCCCCTATAACACATTTTCTCCTACATCCTTACAAAGTGTAATTGACCAGACAGCTTCAGGGTCAGTAGTATTTATTCCTGCTGGAGTATATACAGAATCTGTAACGATCAACAAACCTTTAACACTAATTGGAGCAAACCCAAGTCAAACTATCATTCAACCTGTAGGAAACGAACCAACCTTTCGGATCACTTCCAGTGACGTAACCATTGCAAATATGAAAATCAAGGGCGGAGATGGTTATGGAATTGAATTGATAGATAGTTCACCAAGCAGCCTTAAGAATATCCTAATTTATCGAATTGTCTTTGAAGAAAATGAGCAAGGGGGTGTACTGGTGCAAGGTTTAATCCCAGGAAGCCCTATGAATTACACCATCGAAAATAGCACATTCATTGGTGGCGGGAGCGGCATTACGATTAACATGCTTGAAGTTCAGGCTGAGAAATCCTTGATTCGTAACAATATCTTTTATAGCCAACTTCGTTTCCCGATTGAAATCCTTTCGGAAACTGACAGCCATGTTGAATATAGTTTCAATTTGTTTGATAACTGTGATTTAGGTTCTTGTATTACATACTGGCGCGATACCGAAGGCGGAGTTCTTAGCCCATTATCAAGCCAGAATGACAATTTATTTGACCTGGGCCCGCGTTTTATAAGTGCTGGTGATGGGGCATATCAATTATCTACTACTTCCCCCGCGATTGATGCTGGCGACCCAAGCATGTTCCATGAACTATATTTCGATGGGAATGGTGATGAAGAAATACGAATTGATATTGGAGCATTTGAATACGCACCATTCACAAACCTTCCCCCTGTTGTGACTGCCAATGCAGACCAATCTATTGAACTTGGAAGCCCTGTTACTATCAACACAACTTATACAGATGAAGACAATATCGAAGACCACACTTCCCAAATTTCTTGGGGGGATGGTGTGGTCGAAAATATCGCTGTCAATAGCACTGCGCCAAAACAGGGTGAAGTCATCGGTACACATACTTATACAGATATAGGGTCGTACACTGTGGAAATTTGTGTAGTTGATCTGCATGGGGGAGTAGGTTGTGACACCATGCAGATCAATGTAAACCTGTCTTCCGTTCCTGTCAATTTCTACCTACATGGCAGTGGCGCAAATGCAAACCCTGCCACTTTGTATTTGAATACAACTGCTCCTACTGGGACAACCGCAAAATACAAAGATTCGACCAGCATCAATTTCAACAATGGCAACCCATGGAAAGATGTTGGCGCTTGGATATTAGAACCAGAACAAATTAGTGGAGAACTGACAGATATTAATAACTTACAGGTCTGGCTTGGATTAAAAAATAGTGACGACCAAGGCACGAATTTTGATTTACGCGTTGAACTTTATAGGAATGATATATTGATAGGGTCAAATGAGGAATTATGCATCACTGGTATCACACGCAATGCGAATTTAGCCAAGTTGGTGACTTTATCCGTTGAAGACTTGATGCCTGCTGACTTTGATGGTGTGACGGATATACTCTCGTTGAAAATAAAAACGAGAATAGGCACAAATGATTTAGGCGGGATGTGCGGCGGCCATAGCAATGCAGTGGGTTTGCGTTTGTATTTTGATGCGTCCAACCGTCCTTCCAGCTTTGAGAGTATGATTGCACCGTAATAAAACCCATTTGAGTTCAGCCTAACTGAAAGAAATTATGGTTAGGCTGAACCTAATAAAAGCAATATGGATAATAAGATTTTCGAGACACCTCGATACACAAAAAATAATCCTTCGCCAAAACAACGAATATACCGATTGGGAGTTCGTCTTGTTATCTTGCTTGGGGTGTTATTTGTAGTTTATTATGGCTATTGTTGGGGCTGGTGGGGGAAAAATAGTTTGTTATTACAATACATTTTTCAATGTGGGTGTCTAATATCTAGTAATGAATCTCGTTACCCAGACAGTATTGATGTGATTATTCCTGCTTGTGAACATGATTCTATCCTCCTATCGCCAAGCGGACGGTTATTGTATATAGACAATTATATATTCTGGAATAACTTTAGTTACTTCCTAAACATAGAAACAGGCGAAAAAACTCAATATAGACTACCGGGTGCACCTAAGTATTTTCTTACTGATAATTTCATGTTTTATCAATATGATGAATATATTTTCGATCGCGTAACTAGCAAAAAGTATCCAATAACAAAATTTGAAAATTGGCGCCCCGAAGCATATACAAATGGAATAACAAATCTAGACTTATTATCTGAATCTCTACAAAATGCTAAGCAGGTTTTTTTAGTTAGCAATGAGGCTGTAGTTGCCATATCGAATGACTTTACTGTATATCCTGAAAATAATTTCTTTATCAACCGTTCTGGTTTTCCTGGGAATGATACAAATCGTATCGAACAATTCCTCAAAGAGAATAATATTGAATATATATTTATTCCAGAGAAATATTCTCATGAAACAAAGTCATCAAATGGCAGATTTATTGCCCGTGATGATGGAATTTATTTATCTGAAACTGAACAAAAAATTGTGGAGGGTTTTTCTCCAACAGGAGAATATCGCCCAGCAAGCGGTAAATATTTTTGGGTAGTTGGATGGGCTTATAATGGCAGTGCAGCAATGTATTCCAAAAAAGAAGAAGTTTGTTTAATTGAAATGAATATATTTGTAAGTGATGTCTGTATCTTCAGAGTTCCCCAACCTGTTTTGCTACTCAAAGTACCGCAAGAGTATTTGGATGGAACGATACCCTAAATGGAAACCTTGACAAAGCATTTCACCCCCACAGTCAAACGACCAAGACTTAACCATAAGTTAAGCTTTGGTATCCTTGTATTGGGCGGTGGAACTTTCCTAGCATATTATGGCTATTGTTGGGGCTGGTGGGGTAGAAGTAGTTTACTATTGCAATACCTTTTTCAATGCAAGTGTCCGCCAATCAGCGCTGAATTTCGTTATCCTGAGCAAATTGATGTAATCCTCACTGCTTGTCAACATGATACATTTATTATGTCGCCAAGCGGGCGGTTTTTGTATGTAGAAAAAAGAGAAACAGAGAACAATGTTGGATATTTTTGGAATTTACAAACAAATGAAAGAATCCCATATACAATTCCTGATGGAGACAGATATTTCTTAACCGATGATTTGCTTTTTCTTAGGACAGATTATGGTAAGGGAGTTGAAGGCGGAGAACACATTTTAGACCGCACAATTGGGGTGCTGTATCCTCTTCGAAATATTGACACTTATACTGAAAGTGAAGCAAATGTTAGCCGTATGCTTGAAAAGCTAAGAAATGCACAAAAGGTTTTTTATATTAGAAGTTATGGAGTTATTGTGATTGAGGAAAATTTTCAAGTTTTTCCTGATCGTAACTTTATTATTTATTATGATATTCCTGGAAAAGACCCCGATTCAAAAGAAAAGTTCTTACAATACAACAGTGTGCCTTATATTCAAATTCCTCGTTTAGCATACTCTTTAGGCGAGGATGTATCTCCTAATGACAGGTTTCTTGCGAGGGATGATGGAATTTATCTGTCTGCATCGAATAAAAAAATAGTTGATGTTAATAATATGAGCTCCTCTCTTTATGGCTGGGTATATGACAGTACGGGCGCAATTTATGCTAAACCATTTGGGAGTTGCTTAATTCGATATTGGTTTCCGCTCATGGATGGGTCGAATTGTCTTATACGAGTGCCTCAGCCAATTTTGAAACTAAAAGTTCCGCAAGAATACCTGGATGGAACGACGCCCTAAATGAAAGCCTTGATAAAGCATTCTACCCCCTCATTCAAACGACCGAGACTTAACCGTAAGTTAGGTTTTGGTATTCTTGTGTTGAGCGGTGGAACTTTCCTGGCATATTACGGCTATTGTTGGGGTTGGTGGGGAAGACAAAGTTTGCTGTTGCAATACCTTTTTCAATGCCGTTGCCCATCTGCCAGTATTGAATCGCGATATCCTGAATATATAGATGTATTACTTTCTGCTTGCCAATATGATATTTTTATTATGTCGCCGAGCGGGCGGTTTTTGTATGTAGAAAAAAGAAAAACAGAAAACGATGCTGGTTATTTCTGGAATTTGCAAACTGGCGAAAAATATCCGTACACGATCCCTGATGGACGCAGCTACTTTTTAACTGACGATTTACTTTTTCTTAGAGTGGATTATGGTAAGGGAGTTGAAGGCGGAGAATACATCTTGGACCGCCAGACTGGAACTCAATACCCTATTAAGCACCTTGACACATATGAGATGAATACTGAGGTGCTAATCGAAAAATTATTAGCGTCTAGTAGTGTCTTTTTAATAGACGAGTTTTGGCTTATAGCAATCGCTGAGAATTTTCAATCATTTCCTGAAATGAATTTTTTTACTAACCCGGATGTCTTCACAAATGAGATTTATAAAACGGCTGAGGAATTTTTACAGGATAAAAACATAACGTATACCCAAATTCCTTATCTGGCATTCGACATAGATGAGGTCAAGTCTCCAGATGGAAATTTTATTGCCCGCGGCGACGGTATTTATCTAGCTGAAACAAACCAAAAAATTATCGAGAGCTACAACGGTTTGGAAACTTATACCCCGTATAGTGGTAAAAATTTTTCAGTATATGGCTGGGCCTATGACGGTTCTGGGGTTATATATTCTAAGCCTTTTGGGCTGTGTCTTTTTGAATACGAGTTTCTGTTCATGGATGGTTCGGAATGTGTAGTAAATGTGCATCCGCCCGTATTGAAACTCAAAGTGCCGCAGGAGTACTTAAATGCAAATAATTGACAAGTACTTTCTGTTCTTAAAAATTAAGGATCATGCTTTTGTTTACTCAAAACCACATATATAATTGCAAGGCTAACTCATGAACACAGAATTGATTGTCTTCCTCGTCCTTTCCCTCGTCGCCATCGTGACCGCGATAGTCATGCTGTTGCACCGCAACCCCGTCTACTCAGCGTTATTCCTCGTGCTAAACTTCATCGCGGTGGCTGTGTTCTACCTGCTGCTGGGTGCCCCGTTCATTGCGATGGCGCAGATCACGGTCTATGCCGGTGCCATCATGGTGCTGTTCCTATTCGTGATTATGCTCTTGGGCGCGGAACGGCTTCCCGACGCCAAGGTCCTGCGCTTGCAAAGACCGCTGGCGTACGGGCTGGCAATCGTCCTCGCAGCGGAGACGATCTATCTCCTCTTCACAAAAGCCGGTTCGAATTTGGTTGTCACTACCCCGGATGCATCTCTCAATACGATGGAAAGCCTGCGCGAAATTGCGATGGAATTGTTCAATCGGTTCCTCCTCCCGTTCGAGGTGACCTCCATCCTCCTGCTGGTGGCGATGATCGGCGCCATCGTGCTGTCAAAGAGAGAGAAAGGGGAGCCGAAATAATGGTCCCAATCGAATATTACATCATCCTTTCTGTGATCCTGTTCTCTATCGGCGTGGCAGGCGTGGTTTTCCGCCGCAACCCGCTCGTCATCTTCATGTCCATCGAGTTGATGCTCAATGCGGCGAACCTTGCCTTCGTCGCTTTCAGCAGCGTGCTCAAATCCTTTGAGGGACAGATCTTTGTATTCTTCGTCATTGCGGTTGCCGCGGCGGAGGTGGCAGTTGGACTGGCGCTGATCGTGGAGATCTTCAAGTCCAAGCGCACGATCGACGTGGATCAGTTGAACAGTATGAAGGAATAAGTAAAACGGGATGCGTAATTCGCGGATCACGCATCACGGATTACGGAGAATGTCATGCACTTAATTGAAACGATGAACACAGGATTTTTCTTCCTTGCCCCATGGCTGGTGCTTGCGCCAGTGATCGGTCTGCTCGTCAATGCCGTTTTTGGAAGGCAATTATCCGAAAAATGGATCGGCGCGGTGGCAAGCCTTGCATCCGGCACGGCATTCGTCGTCTCGGTCTTGCTGGCATATTCGGTGGCGGTCAATCACGGTCATGCTGTCAGTGTTCCCTTCGCGGAGTGGATTCACATTGGCGACCTCAAACTCGATTGGACCTTCCGCGTCGACTCGCTTTCGACGACGATGATGCTGGTTGTTTCGGGCGTCGGGACTCTCATTCACATCTACGCCATCGGATACATGCATGAGGACGTGCGTTTCAAGCATCAGGAGGGACGCTTCGCCCGCTTCTTTATTTTCTTGAACCTGTTCATCGCTGCGATGATGATCCTCGTCTCGGGCGATTCCTATTTAATGCTCTTCGTTGGCTGGGAGGGCGTGGGTCTCTGTTCTTTTCTGCTGATCGGTTTCTGGTTCGAAATGGACACCCTTGCCCGTCCCTCCTGGGCGAATTCGGACGCCGCGAAAAAAGCCTTCATCACCAACCGCGTGGGTGACTTCGGTTTCCTCATCGCCGGTTTTTTGATGTTTTGGTATCTCGGAAGAAGTTTCCAGTTCGACGATGTCTTCGCCGCCGCGCCCGCGATTGCAGAAACTCAACGATGGGTGATCATCGCAATAACACTCTTCATGCTTCTTGGCGTGGCGGGGAAATCGGCTCAGATCCCGCTCTATGTCTGGCTGCCAGATGCGATGGCGGGTCCAACTCCTGTCTCGGCTCTCATCCATGCCGCGACGATGGTGACCGCGGGCGTTTATCTTGTGGCGCGCTCGGCTCCGATTTATACGCTTGTCCCTGAAGCGCAATATATCGTGGCGATGGTCGGTGCGATGACCGCGCTCTTTGCCGCGACGATTGCGGTCGGTCAGTACGATATCAAGAAAGTGCTGGCGTATTCCACCATTTCACAGCTTGGTTTCATGGTCGCCGCGGTGGGGATGGGCGCATTCGTGGCGGGAATGTTCCACCTCGTTACCCACGCTTTCTTCAAGGCTCTGCTCTTCCTTTCTGCGGGTTCGGTCATCCTCGGCTTGGAACGCGGGCATCACGCTCATGCCCATCATGCTCATCATGAGGAGAGACATAAGGTAAGAGGAAAGAGGAAAGAGGAAAGAGAGCATGAGGAACATAAAGAAGTCTTCGATCCCGGCGATATGCGCAACATGGGCGGACTCCGCAAGACCATGCCGGTCACATTCTGGCTTTATATGATCGGCACACTTGCGTTGGCGGGAATCTTCCCCTTCGCGGGCTTCTGGTCGAAGGATGAAATCCTGCTCGATGCGAACCTGCATTACACCAGCGTCTATTGGCAATTAACGATCGCCGCTTTCTTTACAGCATTCTACATGGGCAGGCAGATTTGGATGGTCTTCTTCGGCGAGGCGCGCAGCGACGCCGCCAAGTCTGCGCAGGAAAGCCCGAAGGTAATGACCGTGCCTCTCATGGTGCTGGCAGGTCTCAGCGTAGTTGGAGGCGCGTTAAATCTTCCATTCGAAGGGTTCCATCACCTAGGTCACTGGCTGGGATATACGCTGGGCGAAGTCGAAGGTCTTCCTCTCAATTTACAAGTTGCCGGTATTTCCACGGTTCTGGCGTTGCTTGCCATTTTTATCTCATGGCTGATCTACGGCCGCAATCCGTTGAAGGATCACCAATCCGATCCGCTCAAACGCCCGCTAGGCTTTGTCTTCACCGGCATGGAAAATAAATGGTTCGTGGACGAAGGCTATGGCGTGTTGATCATCACGCCCTTCAAAAAACTTTCGCAGTTCCTCGCCGAGGTGATCGATTGGCGTTTCTGGCACGACTTTGTGCATGACACTGTGATTGCCGGGACGTACAACTGGCTGAGCGAAGTCGTCCTCAACCGTTACGCCGACCAGAAGGGCATCGATACCTTCTTCAATAGTTGGGGCTCTTTCACGCAATGGCTCTCCGGCAATGTTCGTAAAATCCAAAATGGCTTCGTCCGCTCGTATGCGCTTTCGGTGCTGTTGGGCGTTGTATTGATTTTGGGTTACCTGATTTTGAAATAACTCGTAGAAACCGAGGATAGAATATGGAATTTCTTTTGCAACCTCTTACGATCCTGACCTTCCTTCCGCTGGCGGGCGTGCTCGTCCTTGCTTTCATCGACCCCGGGCGGAAGAATGTCATCCGCTGGATCGCCCTGGTTACATCGCTGGTCACATTCCTTGTTTCGTTGTGGGTCTTTTCGATGTTCGAATCGTCGAATCCCGACCTGCAACTGGAAGCCAAATACCCGTGGATCCAGGTGGCGGGATGGAACATCTATTACTACCTCGCCGTGGACGGTTTGAGCATCCTGCTTGTGATGCTTACTGCCTTCCTCACGCCCATTTCCATTCTCTCCACATGGTCCGCCGTCGAAGACCGCGTGAAGGATTTCATGATCTTCTTCCTCCTCCTCGAAGTGGGCATGACCGGCGTCTTCCTCGCACAGGATTTGTTCCTCTTCTACATCTTTTGGGAATTCACCCTCGTGCCGATGTATTTCCTCATCGGCATTTGGGGCGGACCGCGCCGCGTCTATGCCGCCATCAAATTCTTCCTTTACACCATGGCGGGTTCCATCCTGATGCTGGTTGCGATTATATTCCTCGGCATCAAGGCGGATACCTTCAATGTGCCGACGATGCTCGTGCGCCTACCCGACTTGTATGCCACCGGCACGATTCCCGCCTCGGTACAGATGATGCTCTTCATCGCTTTCGCCGCCGCTTTCGCCATCAAAGTTCCAATGTGGCCCCTCCATTCCTGGCTGCCTGATGCGCATGTGGAAGCGCCGACCGCAGGTTCTGTCATTCTTGCCGGTGTTTTGTTGAAAATGGGAACATACGGTTTCCTGCGCTTCAACCTTCCGCTCTTTCCCGATGCCTCCGTCCAGGCCGCCCCGTGGATCGCGCTTCTCGCGACAATTGGCATCATTTACGGCGCGGCGGTCTCATACGCCCAATCAGACGTGAAAAAACTGGTCGCTTATTCCTCGGTTAGCCACCTCGGTTTCGTCATGCTCGGTTTGTTCGCGCTCAATCCTGAAGGTGTCGCTGGCGCGATTTTGCAAATGGTCAATCACGGTCTGAGCACGGGAGCGTTGTTCCTTCTCGTCGGCATGATCTACGAACAGACTCATACCCGCGAGATCAAGGAATACGGCGGCTTGTGGAAGATCACCCCGATTTTCGGTACCATCATGCTCATCGCTTCGCTTTCTTCGATGGGCTTGCCCGGTCTCAACGGCTTCGTGGGCGAGTTCACCATCTTGCTTGGCGCTTTCGGCTCCGAAGCCATCGGCAATCCCTGGTATGCGGGCATTTCCGCGCTGGGTGTCATCATGGCGGCGGTTTATATCCTCTACATGTTCCAGAAGGTCTTCCTCGGTCCTGCGGGTGAAATTACGCATCACCACGAACTCAAGGATCTAAACTGGCGCGAGATTATTACGGCAATTCCACTCGTCGTCTTCATGTTCTGGATCGGACTGTATCCGAAACCCTTCTTCGATATCCTCGCCCCCGCGGTTGAGAAGTTATTGTCAACTTTGCCTTTGTAATCTGTACCCTCATCCCCAACCTCCCTCTCTCTTATGGAGAGGGGCGGGAGGGGTGAGGGAATGGAGCGTTCATGACGCCGCCTACATTCTTTGACTTTTACTCGCTTCTTCCCTACATAATCCTCACGGTATGGGCGTGTATTCTCCTGCTCGTTGACCTCTACATCCCGAAAGGGCGCAAAGGCATCACGGCAGTTCTCGCGGCGATCGGGATTGCCGTCTCACTTGGATATTCGATCACACAAACCGGTATCGAGGCCAGGGGTTTCACCGATATGATCTCGCTCGATGGCTTCTCGACCTTTGCCAATGTTCTTCTCCTTGCCAGCGGGCTATTCTCCATTGCCCTTGCTTATGGATACACCAAACGCATGGGCATCGAACGCGGTGAGTATTACACGCTCCTGCTGTTCAGTCTTACCGGCATGATGCTCATGGCGCAAGCCTCCGACCTCATCATTGTCTTCCTCGCCCTCGAATTGCTCTCCATCCCGCTTTATGTCCTCTCCGCCATTTCGCGAAAACTGCAATCGGAAGAATCCGGCTTGAAATACTTCCTGCTCGGAGCGTTCGCCAGCGGATTCGTCGTTTATGGAACCGCTCTGATCTTTGGCGCGACAGGATCGACCAACCTGTCCGTGATTTTTACCCAAGCCGCATCAGTCGGGACCTCGAACCTGCTCCTAACCATTGGAGCCGCGCTTCTCCTGGTTGGATTCGGCTTCAAGGTCGCCGCAGTCCCCTTCCACATGTGGACTCCCGATGTCTATCAGGGCGCGCCGACCTCCGTCACCGCCTTTATGGCGGCCGGCGCGAAGATCGCCGGTTTCGTGGCGTTATTCCGCGTGTTTGCCACCGCCTTCCCAAGTATTGCCTCCAACCTGACCGATATCCTCTGGGCGCTTTCCGCGTTGACGATGATCGTCGGTAATCTCATCGCCATCTCGCAGACCAATATCAAGCGCATGCTGGCATATTCGGCAATTGCGCATGCAGGTTATGTGCTCATGGCATTTGTTCCATATGGGAATGAGACAGTGTCCGCCACTGCTGTTGCCGCAGGTTTGTTCTATCTTGCGGCGTACGCTCTCAGCAACTTCGGGTCGTGGGCTGTGGTGATCGCCCTTGAAAAATCGGAGGGACGCGGGCTTGGGATCGATGACTATGCTGGCCTGGCAAAGAAATATCCCGCTCTCGCCCTTTGCATGACCGTTTTCATGCTCTCCCTCATCGGCTTCCCGCCAACCCTCGGCATGGTGGGCAAGTTCTATCTCTTCCGTTCCGCCATCGCGGGCGGATTCACCGGCCTTGCCTTGATCGGTGTGATCACTTCCCTTATCTCCGCATACTACTACCTGCGGGTCGTGGTCAACATGTACATGAAAGAAGGCGATCCCGATGTCGAGCGCGAACCCTGGCTCGGACTCACAACATCCGTGACCGCAATCGCCACAGTGGTAGTGAGTTTTGTCCCGCAATTCCTTTTCCTGCTGGCTTATACAGCTGTCTTGCGATAAATTTTGTTGACAGCATAATCCTTTGCGGTATAATACCGCCCGCACGAAATGGCTCCGTAGCTCAATGGCAGAGCAGTTGACTCTTAATCAATTGGTTGAGCGTTCGACCCGCTCCGGAGTCACAGAGAAAAACATCCCTCGATTGGGATGTTTTTACTTTTTATCGACAATTGCATCTCAGTGATTTACAAAACAGGTCATTCCCCGGTCAGCCAGCCGAACAGACCCTTCTTTGGCAGAGTTTCCTCCACCCGCGGCATCGCCAGGAGAACGACCGAAATGTTGTCGTGCCCGCCGCGTTCATTGGCAAGGGCAACCAATGCCTCGGCTGCGGATTTCAGATCGCGCTTCCCGCGGATGACCTGCTGGATCTCATCGTCCCATACCAGGTCGGTTAAGCCATCGGTGCAGATCAAGATCGTATCGCCTGGTTCGAGTTGGAAACCTTGATTATTGATCGATTCCTCATCGGTTTCGTTGTTATCGATGCGCAGACGAAAATCCACTTCGGGCAGGCGCAGACCCCCAAGGTGGCGGCGGATGACGTGAACGTTTGGGTGGTCGCGCATTTGTTCCGCGGTGATGATCCCTTTTTCGAATGCCTCCTGCACCCAGGTGTGATCTATCGTCAATTGCTGAATGAACTTTCCACGCAGGAGATATACACGCGAATCGCCCACATAACCGATGTAAAGCCGGTTCTCGATCACCCACACACAGGCGCAGGTCGCTCCCATGCCCTGTTCTTCAGCCTTGCCCGCGGAGTGCGATGCAATCGCCTGGCTGGCGTCGTGAATGGCGTTCTCCATGATCTTGATCGGCTTGCGCGCATTGCTTTCCGCCACATGCATGCTGATGTAGTTGACCGCCAATTCCGCCGCCACTTCTCCGGCGCGGTGGCCGCCGATTCCGTCCGCGACAACTGCGAAGATCGAGGGACGCGGGTCGTCCTTCCCCAATTGGAAGGATGAGACAGCATAACGGTCCTCGTTGTTCTTGCCTGAGAGGCCCGCATGACTGAGGGCGGCTATGTGCAAGTGGGCAAGCGTGGTACGGATCATTCTTCGGGATTTACAGGGATAATTTTGGGGGTTCGCAGAGGTGGGGGAGTCCTCAGCATGAATCGATACTTTAATTGACCAAAGTTTACCATATCCCCATGCTCCAACCGGTAGCCCTCTCGGGGGATAAGATCGTAGTTCACCCACGTCCCCGCGATGGATTGGACATCCTGCAGCAGGTACCCGCCGTCATCGGTGGCGCGGATGCGGGCATGCACAGGCGAAATGGATGGATCATCCAGAATTTGTGTGCATTGCACCGGATCGGTGCCGATCAGGATTTCCTTCCCATTCAAAGGAATGGGCGGGATGGCGGCATACTGACCATCGTTTTGGAGTCTTACGAGCGAAGCCGCCGCCTCGGCTTCCACTGTTTTATCTGTTTTGCTTTTTCTGGGTCTGGATTGCCGCCTTGGCTTTTTCTCTTTCACAGCCGGAGCCGATTCTGTCATAATGGAAATCGACTGGGTGAGCGGGTCGTTTTGCGCGCGACGTTCCTCCTGAACAGCGCGCAATGAGAGGAATCTAAATCTGCCGCCGAGCAGGATGGCGAACAACACAAGCCCGGCAAAAACGATCGCCCCGAACGTGAGCTGCGACCGGTATTTTGCTAGGAATGCAGCGGGTCCGCTGGGCGGTTTGATAACCGTGACCACCACAGGCAGAGGCATGCTGGTCTTGCTCAAGCCGAGCGTATCCACCGCCTCGACCATGATCTGATGTTCCCCGCTGATTGCATAGGCGGTAAGGTCCCAGGTGAACTCATTGAACGGTTCAGATGTGTTTTCATCCATGACCGTTCCATCCACGTACAGGGTTGTGCGCGCGAGCGCGCGATTGTACCCGTCGGGGAATTCGACGATGATCTGGATTTTTTGGGAATCAGGCAACAGAACTTCCGTATTGAACGGGTCGTCGGGCGGAGCCTGCCGTGTGATCTGCATGGCTGGCGAAACAGGAATCGGGTTGGGTGGCTGGATGTTCAAATCGAACATTTGCGCATCCGAAGTAACCGTTCCTGCAGAGGGCAGAGTCACCTGAACGACAAGGTTGTGTTCGCCGGAAAAATTCAACCGCGAGTCATATTTGAGGTGATAGATTCTGCGCAATGGCGCAAAATAAACTTCGGGGTCTGGGAAGCGTTCCTCGCCTGAGAATTGGAACATGCTCCCGCCTGTCTGGATGGCAAGATTGTTGAAGACAGCCGCGCTTGTGGTGGTGAAGGTCGTGTTTGCATCCACATACCATACAAAGACACGGATCTTGTTATCGACCGCGCGTTGGATGATGGGTTCGAGGTCTGCAGCGAGGTTCGGATTTTCCATTTGCGGCGTGATGAAGAGCACGGCGCGTTTCACTCCGATGCGCGGGGTCTGGGCGCTGACCACATCCAGCGCGGAAACGAGCGATTGCAGGTTGGGGTTCGCTCCACGCAGGTCCGGTTGGAATCCCTGCAAGCCGACGATGAAATCTGTTGGAGAAGCATGGTTGATGACAGGTCCCGCCTGGCTGACGAGACTCAGATCATCGGGCAGGTCAGGAGGACGCGATTGCGCCCATTGGATGATGACCTGCGATACGCGTTGGAATCGCGAGATTCCGTTCGCGTTCCTTGCATCCAGCGCCTCTCCCTGGTTGAATGCAACCGCCAATTGCAGGGGAATCGCCATTTCGTTGAAGCTCACGGCCGGGAGGGATTGTCCGTTTTCGAGAACAGTGACAGCTTCGGGTTTGAGTCCCGAGGCGAAGATTCCGCTTGAGTCGGTCACATCCACAAACCCCGAAATTTCCGGGAAGGCCGATGTGTCCACATTGTATAAGGTGGCAGACGCAGTGAACTGGTCCTGCGCGAGGGCGGGAATCGTGACGCCGAGGATCAGGCTTGTCGCAAAAAGGGCGAGGAAAAATCTACGCATCAGCCTGCGTGAGAACGGGCGTGTTTTCCGATGGCTTGGTAAGTTGCAAGTAGGAGAGCGCCCATGAAGTCTTCATGTACGCCGTGAGAACGCCGTTCAAGAAAATGAAGACAGGCAGATACAAGCCGCAGCATGCGATGGAGAACCACGCCGTTGGCGGCAAGGCATCGCCTGGGCGGAAGTCCATCATCCCGATCGCGCCGGGAATTACCGCTGCAACGATTGGCAGGGCAAAGATGAAACCGATGATGGCTCCGCCGATGCCGAGCACGAGCGAAAGCACGATCATGCCGCCGATGTCGGATTTGGCGATCTCCCATCCGCGTTTGAAGCCGTCCATCAGGGTGAGATCTTCAGCCACGATCGCCGCCTGTCCCTGTTCGAGTATGATGCCCACCGCCCATGCCACGGGGATGATGAGGCAGATGAGCGGAATCAAACAGACGAAGCCGATTCCCGCAGTGGCAACACCCAGCAGAATGATCGGCAAAAAGATGACAAGGAAGGCAAGCCCCACGAGGAGATTCATACCGAAGAAGCGCCAGAAATACGGCATACTTTCGGACCAAAGTTCCGCAAACATCAACGACGGCGCGCCGCCTTCCACCTTGTAGACCCCCTTGAGAATGCCGATGCGCCCCATCATCCCCAATGCATAGAAGGCGAAGGAGATGATTAATATCGCAACACATGCCAGGATGATGATTAGCATGTATTGCTGGAAGAACTCAACAGCTTGCCCGCCAAAGCGTTCCACATCGCCCTGGAAGGGCTGGGTATCGCCGCCGCCTGACGAACCTCCGTTGTTGCCACCCCCGTTGCTGTTGGCAAAACCCGCAAAAATCCCGAAGATCCATAGAACCTTGTGGTTCCAGATGATCTGCCAGGAACGGGTGAAGATCTTTCCGAGGTCGATTTTCATGTCAATCTCCTGAGGGCGGCGTGCGCTTTCCCACCGCAAAACCGTTTAAATCATACACTACTCAAAGGTTTCCGTCCACGTGGGGTATTTGCCGTCGGGGCGCGGAATTAAATTATTTTCCGCCCCTTTCTGGTATCATCCCAACATTCCCGTCAGGAGAACACGAATGTCCGCCGCTGAATTCGATACATTCCTTCGAAAATATCCCGCCTACAAGGACACCAAACTCATAGACGATCTCCGAAAGAGCGATTACGCCCGGCTCGACGCGGGCGAACATGTCTATCTCGATTACACTGGCGGCGGAATCTATGCCGAGTCGCAGGTTCGAAAACATCACCAATTGCTCAAGGAAAACGTCTTCGGTAACCCGCATTCTTCCAACCCGACCTCGCTCGCCGCCACGCATCTGGTCGAAGGCGCGCGCGATTACATCCTCAAATTTTTCAACGCCGATCCCGGTGAATATCTCGCCATTTTCACACCCAATGCCAGCGGCGCGTTGAAACTCGTCGGCGAAAGTTATCCCTTCCCGAACGGGCGTTACCTTTTGACTTTCGACAACCACAATTCAGTGAACGGGATTCGCGAATTCGCCCACGTGCGCGGGGCGGAAGTGACTTATATCCCGGTCATGCTGCCTGAAATGCGAGTCGACACCTCCCAACTCGAAGCAGAGTTGGCTCGCCCTTCCAAAGCGGGTCATAACCTGTTTGCTTTTCCCGCTCAATCGAACTTCTCCTCCGTCAAGCACCCGCTCGAGTGGATCGAAAAAGCCCAAGCTCACGGCTGGGATGTCCTGCTCGACGCGGCTGCATTCGTCCCAACCAGCAAACTTGACCTGAGCATGGTCAAACCGGATTTCGTTCCCATTTCTTTCTACAAGATCTTCGGTTATCCCACAGGGCTCGGCGCACTGATCGCCAGAAAAGAAGCCTTGGCAAAACTTCATCGTCCCTGGTTTGCAGGCGGGACGATCACTGTCGCATCGGTGCAGGGCGACAGATACTATCTCGCCGAAGGTGCGCCTGCCTTTGAAGATGGAACGCTCGATTATTTGAACATCCCTGCATTGGAAATCGGCTTGAAGCACATTGAATCCATTGGCTATGATGTCATCGGTGAACGCGTCAAGTCGTTGACCGGCTGGCTGTTGGACAATCTCACCGCCATGAAACACAGCAACGGCGTGCCCTTGGTTCGGGTCTTTGGACCGACATCAACAGAAGGAAGAGGCGGGGCGGTCACGGTCAACTTTTACGACAAGAACGATCAAGCCTTCGATCATCGCTTCATCGAAAGTGAAGCCAACAAAGTGAACATCTCCCTTCGCACGGGATGTTTTTGCAATCCCGGTGCAGGTGAAGTGGCTCTCGGCATTTCGCGCGTGGAACTGGATGTTTGCTTTACCTCGCCCGGTCACGAAGACCGTTTGACCCTCGATGATTTCCGTTTGTGCATCGACGGCAAATCCTCCGGCGCGGTGCGCATTTCGGTGGGTATGGTCACGAATTTCAACGATGTGCAGGCGTTCCTTGCCTTTGCGAGGGGTTTGCTGGCATAAATTGCAATGTGTAAGATCTCGTGTTCTTTGCGTTCTCTGTGATCGAAAGCCGCTTGGTATGAGCATCCAAAGCATCCATCTCATGTACGAATACAACTACTGGACGAGCGGACGAATCCTCTCTGCTGCGGCGAAGGTGACTCAGGAACAATTCCTTGCGCCTGTGGCATTCCCCTACAGCAGCCTGCGGGAGACCCTGCTTCATATTGTCGACGGCGAATACGGCTGGTGGGGATTGTTCGAGCAGAATACCTTTCTTGAATTGAACTGGGAAGGTTTCCCCAACTTCGCATCCATTGAGAAAAAATTTCATGAAGAGGAAAAAGCCTTGCGCGCCTACCTTAACCGGCTGACCGACGCGGATATGGAAAGTCATCTTAGGTATACGGTCGAAGGCGGGATCCAGCGCGACCGCATCCTCTGGCATTGTCTGTATCACCTTGTCAATCACGGCACACAGCATCGCAGCGAAGCCGCCGCCATCCTCACAAGTTTCAACGCCTCCCCCGGCGACATCGATTTCACCTTGTTCCTCAACGAATATATAAAAGCGAAATAGCAAAAGAAATTCCCATGCTCAAAAGGATTATCGGATTTTTCGTTATCGCCGCCGTCTCCCTCATCGGGTCGTATGGCATTAATTCCAATTTTTTCGATTTGATGACACGCTCACCCATCGACCGGAAGTTGATGGTTTTCTTTCTGGCGTGCGCGTTGACCTTCATCCTGTTCATGGTCTGGGTTGACGGGCTGAAGACCGGTTGGAAGTGGAACCCGCCCCGTTTGACGCCGGACTCCCTGCTCGATAACCTTCCAGGCATTGTCCTGGCGATCCTATTTTGCCTGGTCTACCTCCGTTTCGCAGTCACATTGAATAACTTTGGCGTTGGGCAGGTGGATAACCTTTTCGATGCGGATGTCGCTTCGTGGATGCGGCGCATCTCCTTCGAAGATGTTCGGGATTTCGAAATGCGCGGACCGCATCCCTTCACGTATTTCATCTTCCGCCCCTTTGGGTTGACCCTCAACCTCTTTACGAACGACCCGACCTTTTCCGCGATTCTCTTCAACGCCCTGGCTGGCGGATTGTGCGTCTATCTCATGTGGCTGCTGGTCAAACGCAAGTTCGGGAGCAAGACGTACGCGTTTTTGATGGCATTCTTCCTTGGTGCAAGCGCTTCCCATTTCTGCTTCGGGAGCGTCATCGAGACCTATATATATTCCGCTTTGGTTTTGCTATTATTCATCCTGCTTGCCGAGAGGGAAGGCACATCAAGTTTCGCATTGGTCGCTGTGGGAGTCGTCACCTTCGGTATTACTTTGACGAACTTTGTTCAGAACCTGTTCGGTTTTATTGTCTCCCGTCCGCGTTGGAAGGAGATCATCCGTTTTGCGGGTTGGGCGATCTCGATCTCCCTGATCCTGACCTATTTGCACGCATATTTCTATCCCGCAAGTAAATTGTTCTTCCTTGTGCCCGATGTGCAGAACGAGGACAAGTTCTTCCTGGACATTCTCCTCCTGCCGGATTGGATGATCGAAGGGCGCCTTTTCTACCTGGCGCGGACGCTTCTCTTGTACAGCGTCATTGCGCCCAAAGTTTTCATCCTCACCACTGAAGTGGGAAGTACGATTCCAGAATTCCGGTTTTACAAAATTTCACCCGGCGTTTTCCATCAGACAAATTACGACGGGCTTGGACAAATCCTTGCCATCGCATGGGCAATATTGCTGGCCGTCTCGGGAGCGGTCTTCCTTTGGCGGCTATTTCGCGAGAAAAAGATTGAAATGCCTCTCGCATTTGCCTTGTGCCTCCTGTTCAACTTCGCCATCCATGTCAATTACGGGCAGGAATTGTTTCTGTATTCCCCGGATTGGACCTACGCACTGATCCTGTTCGCCGCTTATGGTTTATCCCCCTTCGCGAAGAACCGCCTCTTTCAAGCCGCGATGCTGGTCTTCCTTCTTTTGCTGGCGTACAACCAATGGAATTTTATGAGCATCATCCTTCGATCGCTTGAAGAATATGCCCTGACGCTTCCGCCTGTCATCCCGTAGAGTCTGGGTTTTCCGTTTTTCTCGCCAGCGCCCAAACGGATAGAAGCAGAATATAAAATAACAGACTGCCCAGAAACTGGGTGGAAAGCATCAGCGTGGAATCTGTCCACTCGAAGAGAGCCAGTGCGAGGTCCTTTGGAACCGAAAGAAGGATCAAGCTCAGGGCGAGCATGATGTGCATCCAGACTTTATACGGAAGTCCTTCGACATTTCCAAGATACATCGCGGCGGGAATCAGCAGAAGGACAAAGTAATGCGTCCATGCGATGGGGCTGGTGAGCAGGGAAAAGGTCAAAATGATGAAGAATTCGAGCGCGTAATGAAATGTTCGTTTGCCGGGACCCCTGCCAAAGATCAGGACGATTAGCGCGGGCATGGCGAGCAAAACCCTTCCGATGTTCGATGCGGCGATGTATGCGGGAGTCGGAATCAACGGATCCCAGCCCAGGTTTCCCGGCATGAAGATGCGCGCCAAAAATCCGCTCAACGATTGGTTGTTATATGCCGCCGTTGGCTTGCCCGCCATCAGGAGCACACAGCGCTCCAGCCAGATTGAATTCAACTCAAGCGGGACCAAAACCAAAGAAAGGATGAGAACCGCGCCTGCAATCAGCAGACCGCCGCCGACCACTTTCCACTTTCCACGCACAAAAAAATATCCCGATGGCAAAACAAGCGGAAGTTTGACAAGCCCCGCCGCGCCGAAAATGATTCCAGTAAGCCACTCCCATCCGCGGCTTAGACTGAAGAACGCCAGCAGAACGAGGAGCATGACGATCTGTGTTGTATTCCCAAGCCAGATGCTGTAATCGAGCGGACCGTTCAACGCCAATAACCCCAAAACAAGAAAACGCATCCAGCCTCTGACGTTCGTCCCTCTGACGAGCCAATAAGCGAGAGGAAGAAGACAAAGATAACCGAGCAGGAAAAAGATTCGCCCCGCCAATTCCTTTGGGAGATCGGACAATGGGACGAAAAGATAGGCAAAGAGCGGAAAATTGGTGAAACCGTAGCAGGTTTCGTCGTACAACGCATCGAGGTTGCGCACGATCTTCCGCCCGCCGTGATAATACCCTTTGAAAAAATCGTAGAGGGCATGGTCTTGAACCAAATAGTACCCGACGAACGTCAAAAGGATGATACAGGCGATCCACCACATCCAGCGGATGCGCCGGTCTGCGAGCCGGTCTTCAAGGAAAAAATAAAGCCCTGCAAGGAGGATGGGCAGGAAGGTAAACGGCAGATAGAACGAAAAATAGGGCATGAGGTTGAAAGAAAAAAGATGCTGACTGGGGATTATAACATTCGCATTTTGGCGATAAAATCAGTTCACATTATGTTGAACAATCAAACCCGTTCCCGTATCAAACCCGGCATGATCGTGTTCATCGTCCTCAAACAGGACCAGCGGACTGGCCGGCTTACGAAAGGCGTTGTCAAGGATATCCTGACGAAATCGCCGACACACCCGCATGGGATCAAGGTTCGCTTGGTGGATGGGCGGGTGGGGCGCGTGAAGGAAATTATCGAAGAGTCTGTGCCATGATTATCTGCACCATCGAAACCTTGATCGAGGATTGCCAATGAAACGATTGCTCGCCGGATTTTTCATTCTTTTTCTCACCGCTTGCGGATCGTCCGCCTCAGACTCCCCGACGGCGGAGCTGCCCGCCCTGATTCCACCTTCACTGACGCCTCCCTCCGATTCTGTTTCGACAGAAGAGACTCCCGACCTTCCGCTTGGGGAGACGCCGATCCTCGTCCTGCCCACCGATCAGTCTGCGAGTCTCACTAAACCGGTTTGCATCGACTCTCTTCCCACGCAGGCCGACATCGACCGCGCACTCGCCTTTTCCGGCGAATTCCTCGAAGCAGGCGATTGGGAACGCAGTTACACCGTCTCCAGCGATAAAGTGTTGGTCTCCTGGTATAGCGCCTCCCTTCCGGCCATCGTGAACCTGGAAGCGCTCGTTTTTCCCTGCAGTTACGAGGAACCCGACCTGGACGCATACTATAACGTGGATGCGTGGGCGATCATTTTCGGCAATTACCAAAGTTACGAATTTATAAGTGATTGCCGGAACGACCAGGGACTGCGTTTGTATAATTTCATCGCCGTGGACCAGGGTTTGGCGTACCAGGTCCGATATTGGGTGTTGAACGATACCCCCACGCGCGTCATTTCATTCATGGCCGTCCTGCCCATCGACGCCGGGACACAAATGGACGAGATGGCTTACGCACTCTTCCCTCAATTGACCAATTGTGAGTAACAATCAGACCTTATGGTTTCCGAAACCCGTCAGGTCTTTTATAAAGGAATCATACATGGCTTCCCGCTACGACATCCTCTTTCAACCCATAAGGATCGGTCCCGTCACTGCGCCGAACCGTTTCTATCAGGTGCCGCATTGCAACGGATTTGGCTGGCGCATGCCCCAAAGCATGGCCGCCATGCGCGGCATGAAAGCGGAGGGCGGCTGGGGCGTGGTCTGCACCGAAGAAACGGAAATTCACCATTCCACCGACCTCTCGCCGTACTTCGAAGGGCGCATCTGGGATGACGAAGATATTTCCACCTGGCAGTTGATGACCGAGGCGGTTCATAAGCACGGCGCACTTGCCGGCATCGAACTGACCTATAACAGTCACGATGCGGCGAATTTATATTCCCGCGCTTCCGCCCTTGGTCCTCGTTCGATGAGCATCACCGGCGGAGGCGGGTATGAGCCGGGTCAGACGCGAATTGCATCAAAGGATGATCTCAAACAGATTCGCAAGTGGCATCGTAATGCCGCCATCCGGGCAAAGAAGGCGGGTTTCGACATCATCTACTGCTACGCCGCGCATAACATGACGCTGGCGTTCCATCTCTTATCCAAAGACAATGACCGCGCCGATGAATACGGCGGTTCGCTCGAAAACCGCTTGCGGTTCTTCCGCGAACTGATCGAAGATACCAAAGAAGCCGTCGGCGATACATGCGCTGTTGCTGTCCGCTTTGCGGTCGATGAACTACTAGGCGCGGAAGGCATGCAGTATGACGGCGAAGCGCGCGAAATTGTTTCGATGCTCGCCGAACTGCCCGACCTGTGGGATGTGAACATCAGCGCATGGAAGAACGATTCGATCACATCTCGTTTCGGGAAGGAAGGGCATCAAGAAAAATACATTTCCTTTGTTAAGGAACTTACAACAAAACCTGTTGTCGGTGTGGGACGTTATACCTCGCCGGATTCCATGGTCTCCGCCATCGAGCGAGGCGTGATGGATCTCATTGGCGCAGCGCGCCCGTCGATTGCCGATCCGTTCCTGCCGAACAAGATCAAAGAAGGCAGGCATGAAGACATCCGCGAGTGCATCGGTTGTAATATCTGCGTCACGGGCGATACGCGCTTCGTTCCGATTCGCTGCACGCAGAATCCGACCATGGGAGAAGAATGGCGGCGTGACTGGCATCCTGAGATCATCGCGCCAAAAAAATCAAACGACGAGATTCTCATCGTCGGCGCGGGACCGGCTGGGCTTGAAGCGGCTCGGGCGTTGGGTCAGCGCGGGTACAGGGTCATGCTCACCGAAGCGAAGCGGGAGGCGGGCGGTCGCGTCTCGCTTGAATCGCAGCTGCCAAATCTTATCGAGTGGCGCCGCGTCGTCGATTGGCGGCTCACCCAGATTCAAAAACTCGCAAACATTTTTTTCTATCCGTCCAGTCCGATGACTGCGCAGGATGCTCTCGATGCCGGCGCGCCGCATGTCATCCTTGCCACGGGCTCAACCTGGAGGCGTGACTGCATGGGTCGCAATATCTCGCGTCCGCTGCAAGGCGGTGGCAAAATTTTCACCCCCGATGATTTAATGAACGGCAGATTACCGGTGGGAAAAGTTTTGGTTTATGATGACGACCATTACTACATGGGCGGTGTGATTGCTGAACTTCTTGCGGAGAACGGATGCGAGGTCACATTGATGACTCCCGCTTCGACGATCTCCGCATGGACTGAATTCACCCTCGAGCAGGATCGCATCTACAAGCGTATGCTTGATTTGAATGTGACTCTTCTCCCGCATCATGCCCTCGCCTCTCACTCGCCGCGAACTGCTGTTGTTTCTCATGTCATTACCAACGCTGAAACGACTCTTGACTGCGATTCCATTGTCCTCGTAACGGAGAGATTTCCGAACGACAGCCTCTATCATGAGCTCAAACCCGCTCTCGAAGGCGGGCGACTCAAATCCCTGCGTCTCATCGGCGACGCCGAAGCGCCGGGCATCATCGCGCAAGCCGTGTTCAGCGGGCACCTGGCGGCGCGCGGGTTCGATGAATTCATCGACCCCGATGTGACACCATTCAGGATCGAACGGGTTAAGTTTTAATATCTTTAGGAATACCGAGCCAGCATGAACTCTGCCGAAATCAAAAGGAACTTCCAGCCGTCCGTTCTGCTGCCCAGCCTCAGCGCCGGGTTGATCAACGCGGTCATACTCGTCAGCGTGGAGATTTCGCTTGCTGCGCTCATCTTTTCGGGGGATTTGAGCCCGTTTCTGCCGCGCGGAATCGGCCTCCTGCTTATCGGAACGATCGTGGTCACCATTGTGATTGCATTGACTTCATCCCTGGTCAATATGGTCGGCGTGCCGCAGGACACTCCCGCCGCGCTCATGGCGTTGATGACCGCCGGGGTGGCCGCGTCCCTTCGAGGTCAAAACCCTGAGGCGGTTTACTCCACAGCGGTGGGCGGAATCATGTTTGGGTCCTTTCTGGCTGGGATCATTTTTATCGTTCTCGGTTGGTTCAAGTTGAGCGAGTTTGCGCGCTATGTGCCGTATCCTGTGGTGGGCGGTTTTCTCGCCGGGACGGGATATCTGCTTGCGAAGGGCGCATTGAGCGTGATGGTCGATATTCCGCAACGGCTCGCCAATCTTCCCCTGTTCTTTGCGCCGACAGTTTTGTGGAGCTGGCTTCCGGGGATTCTGTTCGGTTTCGTTCTGATATTCGTCCTGCGGCGATTCAATCATTTCCTGATCATGCCCGGTGCGGTTGTTGCAGGCGTGTCGGTTTTCTATTTGTACCTCCTGGTCTCCGGCGTTTCGATATCAACAGCGGAGACCAACGGCTGGTTGTTGGGTCCTTTTCCCGAGGGCGGGTTGATACGGATTTTTACCATTGAAAATGTTCGAATGATCCAGTGGAACGCCATCTTTGCAAATTCCGGGACCTACATCACGCTGTTCGGTTTGAGCGTCATCTCGCTGTTGCTCAACGCGAGCGGATTGGAAGTGATCTACAAACAGGATATCGACCTCAACCGCGAACTGGTCGCGGCGGGCGGGGTGAATTTGCTCGGTGGTCTGATCGGTTTCCCGGTCGCATATCAAACGCTTGGGTTCACGGCGCTTCCAAGCCGCTTCGGCGCACGTAGCAGGCTGGTGGGAATCTCAACCGGTTTGTTCTGCGCGCTTGCGTTATTTCTTGGGGCGTCTTTCATCTCGTTCTTCCCCAGGTTTGTCATGGGCGGCATGCTGTTCTTTTTGGGGCTGACTTTTCTGGCGGAATGGCTCGTGGATTCATACAAACTCCTGCCGCGCATGGATTACGCGCTGATCTGGGTGATGCTGTTCATCATCGACCGGATCGGTTTCCTCGAAGCCATCGGCGCGGGCATTGTGATCTCGGCGCTGTTGTTCGTGATCAGTTATGGCAGGGTCAGCACGATAAAGAATGTTTTCTACGGCGGCACGTTGCACAGCCGTGTGGAACGCCCGCAGCGGCATCGCGATTATCTTGGCGCACAGGGCGATAAGATCCACATCCTGGTGTTGCAGGGTTTCATCTTCTTCGGCTCCATTCAACGGATCTTGGGAAACGTCCGCAAACGCATGTCGCTGAAGGACGAAAACGAGATGAAATATCTCGTGCTGGATTTCCATCATGTAAAGCGGCTCGATTCCTCCGCCATATTTGGAGTGACGCGCCTCAGGCAGCTGGTCGAGGCTGGGAATATTGCCATGGCTTGGTCGGGTCTTTCAGACGATATCCGCTTGCAAATGGAACGAGGGGGGTTGTTGCGAGGGCAGGGCGATTCCTTCTCCCTTCATCCCACGCTTGATCACGCCCTCGAATGGTGTGAGAACAAATTACTTGCGGATGAAAAGGAACAGCC
This sequence comes from Candidatus Villigracilaceae bacterium, assembly GCA_026645935.1. Taxonomy (GTDB): domain Bacteria; phylum Chloroflexota; class Anaerolineae; order Anaerolineales; family Villigracilaceae; genus Villigracilis. Next base: position 244,801 of record JAPKMP010000002.1, read on the forward strand.
CACCGTCGATCTTGGCAAAAGCATCCTCTCCACCTTGAACCGCTCCTTCCCCGGCATTATTCGCATCAAGGAGTTCATGGAACGCGCGGAGATCCAGCCGGGTGAATATTTCATCAGGCAGGGTGAAGATTCGAACGATCTGTATTACATCGAGTCCGGGCTGGTGACAGTGGAATTCGAAACGATCAAAGGTGAAGTCGTGCGCCTGCGCAGTGTCAAGAACGGAGCCACGCTTGGCGAAATCACGCTTTATCTGGGCGGCGTGCGCTCGGCTTCCGTCAAGGCGGAACAGCCCAGCGTGGTGTACCGCCTTTCGAAACAAAGTTTACAAAAGATGCACAAGGAGGATCCGGCTCTTGCGGCCCTTTTGCATGAGTGGATCGCCCGGACCTTGGCGGGACGTTTGGCGGAAAATAACAGATTGGTCGAGTTATTCTTCGATTGATCCTCAGACCTGACAGGGTTGGAAAACCAGTCAGGTCTTTTATATTAAGTGGGATAATTGACCCATGCCTCCCCTGATCCTTGTCACCGGGGCGACGGGATATATAGCCAGCCTGCTGATTCCCCGATTGCTCGAACGCGGATATCGCGTCCGCGCACTGGCTCGCCACCCGGAAAGACTTCGAAGGCGAAATTGGTGCTCAAACGTGGAGATGTCCCAGGGCGATGTCATGGAACCCGCCTCGCTCATGCCCGCCTTGGATGGAGTCCACACGGCTTATTATCTCATTCACAACATGTCTCGCGGACATGGTTACATCGAGGCTGAACTTCAGGGTGCGCGAAATTTTTCGATTGCCGCCAGACGGAAGGGCATTGGGCACATCATTTACCTCGGCGGTTTGGCAGATCCGGAACAGCATATCGCTCCGCATCTACGTTCGCGCATCGATACTGGCAGGGCGCTTCGCGAGGGCGAGGTTCCCGTCACTGAATTCCGCGCCGGGGTGATCGCAGGTTCGGGGAGTATTTCCTTCGAGATGATCCGCTTTATGACCGAACTCTTTCCGATCATCCCCGCGCCGGAGTGGATTCGAAATCGATCCCAACCGATCGCGATTCAAAATGTGATCGATTACCTCATCTCTGCGCTCGAGAATAAAAGCGGGCAGGGCGGTGTCTTCGAGATCGGAGGTCCCGAGATCACCACATATGCGGACCTCATGCTCCGCTATGCCCGCTCGCGCGGGTTAAAACGAAAAATGCTTTTGGCTCCCCGCATCCCGGTCTGGTTCATGGCGTTCGGTGTGAATTTGATGACGCCTGTCCCCTTTCCCATCGCCAGCGCGTTGATCGGCGGCTTATCGGCGGATAGTGTCGTCAAGCACCCCGGGGCACAGACGACCTTTCCCGGAATCGACCTGGTGGATTTTGATGCCGCGACCCGAAAAGCGCTCGAGTTGACGCACCCCGATCATATCCAACGCGTTTGGGAGGACGGCGGGCTTGAACTGAAATCACTTAAGCACGAAGGGTGCTTTGTCATTCATAAAATTTTCGCGCCAGTTAGGAAGCAGCCGAAGGAATTTACGCGAAGCCATACCAGGAATTATTTTGGTGAATTGTGGATCGAACATCGCCTGGAACAGGCTGACGGTTTCTCGCGCACCATAATATTCCATCCGCATGGTCTTCCTGGTTTTTTGTATTGGTACCTGATTCAGCCGTTCCTGCGGTTGGGATTTTCCGAGTTATTTCAGAAGATTAGCGGGTGAATGAGGATTCATGAAACGGATCGTTCTCATTCTGGTCGCGGTTTTGCTCCTCCTTGCAATTTTGCTTGCGATTGCAGTTTACCTGCCAATTCCAGTCACGCCTTATTTGGATTTTCAGGTCCTTTATCGGGCAAACAGGGCGATTCTGAACGGGATTCCCTTATACGATCGCGAAGCACAGACGGAGTGGATTGCCCAGTCCTCAGGAGTTTCCGTGGACGAAGTGTTTGTCCTGCCTTTTCCCTACCCGCCCTGGTATGCTTTGAGTACCCTTCCGCTTGCTTTTCTTCCATTATACGCCGCCGCCCGGATGTGGTTTCTTCTAAACATTTCCATGTTGCTTTTGTCGGTCTGGCTTTTCACCGATGGATGGCGCCCTCGTAAACGACTGATTTCTTTTCTGGCGGCGTTATTTTTCCTGCCTGTTTTGGGTGCTTTGATCGTTGGGCAATATGTCTTCCCGGCCATCCTCGGCATGGCGTTGATCGTCTACACCGTGAAGCGTGAGCATGCGGGACTCCTTGCGCTGGGCATGGCCCTGGTTACGTTCAAACCGCATATCGGGATATTCGTCTTGATGGCGATTCTTTTTCATTTGATCCAGCGGCGTGATGCGTTTGGTCGACGCGCTTTCTGGTGGACGTCCGCTGCGGGGGTGTTTCTCTTCCTCCTTGGTTTCACCGTCGATAGGGCGTGGCTCCTCAACTATTTCCATTCCTTGTCTGATTTCAGGAATATCTCGGAATGTGAGATATGTACAAGCCTCCCGCTGGTGATCGGGCGGATTGCCGGTCTTGGTTATGATCAATCCGCTCCAATCGCCGGGGTCATTCTCATGGTGGCAATCGCTCTATTTATCGGGAGCAAACATCGGCTTGGGAGCGAAGCGTCTTCGGCTTTCTTTGCCTGCGTCCCGTTGCTGGTCAACCCGTATCTGTTGAATTATGATTTTTCGTTCGCGCTCGTCCCTTTGTTTTACCTTTCTGCGAGCGCAGGATCGAAATTGGACTGGCTCTGGATCGCGTCCTTCATTCTTCTGCCATGGGTCGGGCTGTTGATATTCAACCGCGCCGGGAATCCGATTTTGCTGTTCTGCACCCTGGCGATGACATCCATCATCTTGACGCGGAAGGATAAAGGGCATACAATCGTTTCATAATACGAATCGGCCAGCGGCGAAGTCCGGTGTAAACCCGGCGCTGTCGCGCAACTGTGAAGTTTGATCATCGATTACTCGAAAATCGATTGTTGAACGAAGCCAGGTCGACCGCTCTGATTCGGTTCAACCACTTCTCGCGGAAAGGAGGTGGAGAACGGATCCCCAAGCGGATAGCCTCTCCTACCTCCCCAGCCCATGCTGGGGATTTTATTTTCGTAGTAATGACTTAATTCGTCGCTATGACGCACAGGAGAAAACAATGTTACTCAAGACCCTTATCTTGACTTTATTGATTGCCCTGCTTGCTGCCTGCTTGCCTCAGGCTGCTCCGATGGTTGATTCTGCTCCGGCAGAAATCCCCGCCGCCGAAGCCGCATCCGCCATTTCTCCCGAGCATAACCTTGCAGACAGTTGTGTCGCTGAAGGCGAATTCAACGCTTCGGTTGATTACTTCCCCGAAAAAGCCACACTGACTCACACCGATGGATTCAGCGTCGAATACTTCAACAACTACAAAGTTGTCACGGTCAAGACGCCCTATCCCGGCGCAGCTGAATCCATCCAATATGTGCTCGTACAGTGCGGCACACCCGCGCCTGAGGGCTTTCTCGACGAACAGATCATCAATATCCCTGTGCAGACCGTTGTGATCATGTCCACCTCTTATCTGCCTTTCCTCGATGAACTTGGCCTGTTGGATCGTCTCGTTGGCTTGGATGACGCCACCTATGTCAGCAATCCCACCGTTTTGAAAATGGCGGAAGAGGGCAAGTTGGCCATGATCGGTTACGGCTCAGGCGTGAATGTGGAACAGGCGCTCGAACTCAGCCCGGAACTGATCCTCACCTACGGCTCTGGCGCCCCCGATTACGACGCGCATCCTGTGTTGATCGAAGCGGGTTTGAAGACCGTGGTCAACGCCGAATGGTTGGAGACGACTCCGCTTGGTCGTACAGAGTGGGGAAAGTTCCTCGCTGTCTTCTTCAACAAGGAAGCCGACGCCCAGGCACTTTTTACAAGGACAGTTGAACGATACTACGAATACGCCGCGGTCGTTGCGGGCGCGACAGAGAGACCAACAGTGTTTACCGCTTCCGACTACCAGGGAATCTGGTCGATGCCGGGCGGCAACAGTTTCGCCGCCGCATTCTTCAAAGATGCTGGCGCAGACTATCTCTGGGCGGACGACACCTCCACAGGCAGTCTGCCGCTTGCCTTCGAAGCCGTGTTCGAGAAAGCCCAGGGCGCGGAATATTGGGTGAATGTCGGCTACTTCTTCACCTCCGATGACCTGCTCGCCGCCGACGCGCGCTACGCCGATTTTAACGCCTATCAGAGTGGCAACATCTGGAACAACGACGCCAGGATCTCTCCAAACGGCGGCAACGATTACTACGAAAGCGCTGTCGCACATCCAGAATTGGTGCTGGCGGACCTTATCAAAATCTTCCACCCCGAATTGCTCCCCGATCATGAACTGGTCTATTACCGTCGATTGAAATAGAAAATGATAAATCCTAAAGGTCTTTAAGACCTTTAGGATTTATCACATTGTATGAATTCTTCTTCATCCTTCCCCAGACTCGGACTACGCACCCGGATCGTTGCCTTGCTGATCGTGATCCTTGTCGCGGCGTTCATCCTCAGCCTCACGCTGGGATCGGTTCGCATCCCGCCGGACCAGGTTCTGCGAATCCTGACCGGAGGCGAACCCGACAAAGCCTCCTGGATGGATGTTATTTTCAAATTCCGTCTGCCCAAAGCAGTGACAGGAATGCTCGTCGGCGCGGCGTTGTCAGTGGCTGGTTTACAAATGCAGACTCTCTTCCGTAATCCGCTGGCAGACCCGTTCATTTTGGGCGTCAGTTCGGGTGCGAGTTTGGGCGTGGCACTGGTGGTTCTTGGAACGGGCGCAGGCGGAGCGTCCGCTTTCATCACCGGTCTGAACGTTTTCGGAGATTTAAGCCTGGCGGTTGCCGCAAGTTTGGGCGCAGGCTTGGTTCTCGGCGCGGTGCTGATCGTTTCCCGTCGGGTACAGAACACGCTTACGCTGCTCATCCTCGGTTTGATGTTCGGATATCTGACCAATGCCATCGTCAGCCTCCTGATCTATTTCAGCCAGCCGGAACGCGTGCAGGCATTCAGCCTGTGGGCGGCGGGCAGTTTTGGCGGAGTGACGTGGAACCAGATGCGCGTCTTTTTCCCTGTGATCGCGCTGGGTTTATTCATCGGTTATGTAATGATAAAACCGTTGAATGCTTTGCTGCTGGGCGATGAATACGCTCGTTCTCTGGGTTTGAACGTGCGCCGCGCCCGCTTCTGGATCATCCTGAGCGCTTCTTTGCTTGCGGGCGTTTCCACCGCCTTTTGCGGACCGGTCTGGTTCGTGGGTGTGGCAGTTCCGCATGTGGCGCGTTCCCTGCTCAACACTGCCGACCATCGCGCCCTGTTACCCGCTTCCATGTTGATGGGCGCATCCTTTGCCTTGGTTGCCGATGTCATTGCTCAATCGCCGGGGAGTCAATATGTATTGCCGCTCAACGTGGTTATGTCGCTTTTTGGCGTGCCGATTATCCTCTGGGTCATCTTGCGTCAAAAACAACTCCGTCAATCCTTCGCCTCCTGATCTACCGATGACCGTTTACCAAACATGCTCTCTTCCTCTTCCCTAACCATCGGCTATCACCAACCTATCACATCCGGGCTGGACCTGCAACTGCGCCCCGCGGAAATGGTTTGCCTCATCGGCCCGAACGGCGCGGGCAAGTCCACGCTGCTGCGCACGCTGGCTGGAATGCAGACTCCATTAAGCGGCGTGATCAAACTCGGCGAAGCGGATTTACACAGCCTGCCCGCGCTCGACCTTGCCAAACAGCTCGCTGTCGTGTTGACGGGGCGCGTCGAAGCGGGCAATCTCTCGGCGTATGCGTTGGTGACTCTCGGACGCCACCCCTACACCGATTGGCGCGGACGTTTGACACCACATGATGAAGAAGCGGTTCGACATGCCATGCGGCTGACAGGTTCTGATGTGCTCGCCTCCCGACCGATCCATGAATTGAGCGATGGTGAACGTCAACGTGTGATGATCGCCCGCGCCCTGGCGCAGGAACCCAGCATACTTTTGCTCGATGAACCTACTGCTTTTCTCGATCTTCCTCGTCGTGTGGAGCTTTTACAATTGCTTAAACGCCTCTCGCGCGAAACAAATTGCGCCATCCTGCTCTCCACGCATGACCTCGACCTCGCCCTGCGCATCGCCGACCGACTCTGGCTGCTTTCCTCGCATGGTGAATTGCACATCGGCCTGCCCGAAGAACTCGCGCTCAACGGCTCGCTTGCGCGCATCTTTCACAGTGAAGGCATCGAGTTCGACCACGCCAGCGGCGCGTTCAAAGTCCACCAACCCGTTTACGGTCCCATCAGCCTGCACGGTGAAAAGGACGGTGTCGCTACGGCTTGGACATGGCGCGCCCTCGAACGCATCGGTTACGAAGTTCACAACAATGGCGCGCGCCATCCCGTCCACGTAGATGTATTGGATGCGAATCATTGGCATCTCACCACGCCCAAAGGACAGAGTGAACACATCACCCTTCGAAGTCTGATCGAAACTCTTTCACCCTAACAATATGAAAACTAAAATCTTATTATCCTGGTCTTCCGGCAAAGACTGCGCCTGGACGTTACACACCCTCCGCCAACAGCCCGATGTGGAAATCGTCGGCTTGCTCACCACGTTCAACGAATCAAATAATCGCGTTGCCATGCACGGCGTGCGCATGGAACTGGTCCAAAAACAGGCGGAAGCGGCGGGCATTCCGCTTTGGTCTGTACCATTACCCTTTCCTTGTTCCAATGAAGAATATGAAGCGCGAATGCGGGTTGTCATCGAACGCGCCCGCAATGAAGGTGTGACACAGGTTGCATTCGGCGACCTATTTCTCGAAGACATCCGCGCCTACCGTGAAAACATGATGGCAGGCACAGGCATTCAACCCGTCTTCCCCATCTGGTGCATGCGCGATGAAACCAAAGCGCTCGCACAGGAAATGCTCATAAACAAGCTGCGTGCTGTACTAACAACCGTGGACCCCAAACGCCTTGACCCCTCTTTTTCGGGGCGAATGTATTCTGCCGGTTTGCTCGGGGACCTGCCCGAAGGTGTTGACCCGTGCGGTGAGAACGGCGAGTTTCACACCTTCTGCTTCGATGCTCCGATCTTTGCCCATCCGATCCCGGTTCAGGTGGGTGAGACGATCACGCGCGATGGCTATGTTTATTCTGATTTGCTCCACGCTGAAAAAGGGATTTGAGATGGCGTCAAAGAAAAAAGGATTGCTTATCATCAACACTGGCGACGGCAAGGGAAAATCCACTGCCGCATTTGGAACCGTGCTGCGTGCTTGGGGGCGCGGATTTCGGATCTGCGTCATTCAGTTCATCAAAGCGGAGACGGGTCAATGGGGTGAGATCAAGGCCGCGAAGAAACTCGGCATCGAATGGCTCACCACCGGCGACGGCTTCACCTGGACATCCAAAGACATGGATGAGACCATTGCCCGCGCCCGTCATGGCTGGGAGATAGCCAAGGAAAAAATTGCCAGTGAAAATTATGACCTGGTTGTGTTGGATGAATTCACCTACACCCTTGCGTACAACTGGCTCGATACCGCCGACGTGCTGGAATGGCTTCGCCTCAACCGCCCATCTGACCTGCATCTGATCATAACGGGCAGATCTGCGCCTGAAATTTTGATTCACCAAGCCGATCTTGTGACCGAGATGGCTCTCATCAAACACCCGTATGAGCAGGGCATTCGAGCGCAGGCTGGGATCGAGTTTTGATGTCATTGCGAGGGGGTTCTTCCCGAAGCAAACACCCATTGATGAGATCACGTGACCTGGAGGTTGTTTAATTGGGACGAACACCCTCCTTGCAAAGACATGACCTGGAGTGGTAATGAACCTTGATGAAATTGTTGGTCAAATCCAACCGCTCGATCAAGCCGCAATGGACGCGGCGCGTGAGAGACAGAACCAACTCACCAAGCCGACAGGCAGTTTGGGGCGGCTGGAGGAACTGTCCATTCAACTGGCAGGGATTCAACGCAAGCCATTGCCTTCCATCAAAGACAAATCCGTCATCGTGATGGCGGGCGATCATGGTGTGGTTGCTGAAGGCGTGAGCGCATATCCGCAGGAAGTCACGCCGCAAATGGTGTTGAACTTCCTCAACGGGGGAGCGGCGATCAATGTGCTGGCTCGTCATGCCGGGGCGCGAGTCGTTGTGGTGGATGTGGGCGTGGCAAATGACATCCCATCGGCAAATGTGAATTTGATTCGGCGGAGAGTCGGCTCGGGGACGATGAACCTGGCTCAAGGTCCAGCCATGAGGCGTGAGCAGGCGGAAGAATCCATTCAAAGCGGAATCGAAGTCGCGTTGGCAGAAATATCAAAAGGCGCAGGCATCCTCGGCACGGGCGATATGGGCATCGGAAACACCACACCTTCGGCGGCGATCGCCTGCGCGTTGTTGAAAGTATCGGCTGAAAAAATAGCAGGGCGCGGCACAGGCGTGGGCGATGAAGGGCTGAAGCGAAAGATCGCTGTGATCAAAAAAAGTTTACAGGTCAATCGACCTGATACGAATGACGGGATCGATGTGCTTGCAAAAGTGGGCGGTTTCGAAATCGGCGGGCTGGCGGGCGTGATGATTGGCGCGGCGTCGAGGAATACGCCTGTGATGGTGGATGGATATATTTCAACGGCGGCGGCGTTGATCGCGGTTTCACTTGCCCCTGAGTGCAGGCAGTATCTTATCTCCGCGCATTGTTCGCAGGAAAAGGGTCACGAGTTGATGTTGCAATGGCTGGGACTGAAGCCCCTGCTCGAACTCGATATGCGTCTTGGTGAAGGCACTGGCGCGGTGCTCGGAATTTCAATGGCGGAGGCTGCATGCAAAGTATTGAGTGAGATGGCAACTTTTGGTGAAGCAGGTGTCAGGAACAAGGAATAACCACAAAGAGGCACGAAGGTACACAAAGAAAAACTTTGTGTTCTTTTGCGTACCTTCGTGGTAAAAAGGTTTTATGATCCCGATCCTCGCCGCCTTCCAGTTCCTCACCATTTTTCCCACCGTCGTCAAGCGCATGTTCACCGCGCAAGAGATGGGACGCGCCGTGGGTTGGTTTCCGCTTGTGGGTGTTGTGCTTGGTTTTTCGCTTTATGGCATTAACCAACTTGCCAGCCTCATCTTCCCACCGATGGTTTCTGCTGCGCTGACTCTCATCGCCTGGATCGCCTTCACGCGCTTCTTCCACCTTGACGGCTTCATGGACTCGCTCGACGGCTTGTTCGGCGGCTGGACCCCCGAACGACGACTCGAGATCATGAAGGATTCGCGCATGGGCGCGTTTGGCACGATTGGTGGCATCCTTGTTTTGTTGACGAAGTTCGCGGCTCTTTCTTCGACCTCTACCCTGTTCCCCTCCATCATGCTTGCCACCACGCTGGGACGTTGGGCGTCTCCGCTGGTCATCCACTTTTTTCCGTATGCGCGTGAAGATGGTCTGGGAATCGAAATGAAACGTAATGTAACCCTGCGTGAAGTCATCGTTGCGACTCTCGTTGCAGGCGTCACATCCTGGCTTGTCTTCGGCTGGCTGGGATTTGTAATCATGTTCGGCGCAGCGATTGTCGCATTTCTCACCGCCGCCTACACCTTGCGCCTCATCCCCGGATTAACCGGCGACATCTACGGCACGGTCACGACTTTGGTGGAAATGCTCACCCTCGTCGCCTTCACTGCCATTCCCATTTAATACCTGGAACCTGAGAATTGAAACTCCTCCTCACCCGCCACGGCGAAACCGACAATAATCTTAACCACCGTTATCAAGGTCAAATGGACGTGCCGATGAATAAAACCGGCATCCGTCAGGTGGGATTGCTTGCGAAGCGGCTTGCATCCGAAAAGATCGATGTCATCATTGCGAGCGACCTATCCCGCACCATCGAGACTGCAAAAGCGGTTTGTGCCATGCAGGGAAATCCGCCCGTTATTCAAACGGATCCGCGCTGGCGGGAACTTTCCTTTGGCGTATGGGAGGGGCATAACCAGGAGGAGATCAAATCCCAATGGCAGGAGGAGGCAAAGGCTTGGTATGCGGATATCGTCCATTCATTCGCGCCGGGAGGCGAGAGCCTTGCTCAACTTTCCAAACGAGTGGGAGAAGCTTTGGAAGATCTGAAATCCACTTACAAAGACGATATCGTTCTGCTCGTGACTCACAGCGGCGTGATTCAAACGTTGATGTGCCTTGTCCTCGGCGTAGACTTGAAGCGTTACTGGCAATTCCGCGTTCTGCAAGCCTCATTGACGGTCATCCGCTTTCATGAGGCGGGCGGCGCCATCGAACTGTTCAACGATTGTTCCCATCTGACGGAAGTGACAGAATGAGCCGCATCACCCTCATCCTCGGCGGGGCTCGCAGCGGCAAGTCTTCCAACGCCTTGAGACTTGCCGAAGAGCTGCGCAAGTCGGTTACGTTCATCGCCACTGCGCAAGCCACCGATAACGAAATGTCCGCGCGGATTCAGAAGCATAAAGCCGAACGGCCGGCGGGCTGGGAAACGCTTGAACTTCCGCTCGACATCACGCCGAACGTTTTGCAGATAAAATCGGAAGTGGTTGTTCTCGATTGCATCACTCTGTGGGTGACGAACCTGATGATGCAATACGTCGCAGACGATCTTGTGGACGAGTCTCCGTTCATGCAAACGGTGCGGGCAGAAACCGAATCTTTAGTGGCGGCAATTTGCAAGACGGAACAGGAATGGTTGATCGTTTCCAATGAGGTTGGTTTTGGGCTTGTCCCGCCGTATCAGATGGGGCGGGTCTTCCGCGATGCGTTGGGCTGGGTCAACCAACGGCTCGCGCAGGAAGCGGATGCGGTCATCTTGATGGTGGCAGGTATTCCGATGATTGTCAAAGGATAAAAGGAATTATGGAAATTTTGATCCGGGAAATGAACGCGGGTGAATCGCCCCAGACCAAATCGTTCTCGCGGAAATCCACGGTAAATTCGCGCTTGAAGTTGGACATCGAAAATGAAAAGCTGGTTTATGCCATTGTTCCTGTGGATGAACCCTACGAACGCGACTATGCCGCTGAAGATGTCGAGTATGGTTTTGGCGATGACAATAACGCGATCTTTTTTGCAGAGATCGATGGAAAACCCGCCGGGCGGATCAAGATGATGAAATGGTGGAATCGATTCGGATATGTTGAAGACCTGGTTGTGGATCCTGAATATCGCGGTCTGGGTGTCGGGCGGATATTATTGGAACGCGGCATTAAGTGGTCACGTGAAAACCATTATCCCGGCGTGATGCTCGAAACTCAGGATAACAACGTCCCGGCATGCAAATTGTATGCCTCCTGCGGATTTGCGTTGGGCGGCTTCGACCGCAATGTTTACAAAGCCATCAACCCGAACACAAAAGAAACTGCTTTGTATTGGTATTTGATCTTCTGATCGATTTCTTCGGCTTTTCCGGGGCGTTGCTTCGTTCACTTGGACGAACATCTTTCAGTCATGCTTCGATCCGCAAAAGCCCGGGACCGGCAGCCGGTATGCCCTGAAAATTCGTCAGACAAGTTACGAAATTGACACATATCTCTAACAGTCCGTTAACCGCCAACCTGCTATAATACCCATGCCACTACACGACGGCGCAGGATGCCTGACACATGAAACTCTGCATGTGACACCCCGGAAAGGCAGGTACACGATCATGGTCATTTCCAACTTTTTCCCCATCAACTTCTAAAACCCAGCCGCGGTCTTTTTTGTTTCGCGCGCCTTTATATACCTTCCTTTCGATTTAACGTGCCACTTGATACCTGGCACTTGAAACCTGGCACTTTAACCATGACACAACACAGAATTACAGACGACCTCGAAGCCCTATTGGAAGTCCTCCCGACGAATATCCGTCACGCCGTCGAGAAGGCGAACAACAGCGAGAAATTGCTGGAGATCGTCATCGACTTGGGTCGCATTCCCACCGCCCGTTTTGTGGACGGCGAAATTGCTCTTCTCAACACGGAGATCAGCCGTGCCGAGATCGACCACATCACCGAGCGCATCGGGGCGTTCGACGCCGATAACCGCGCAGGGATGGAACGCACGCTCCACCGAATCTCGGCCATTCGCAACCGGCTGGGAGTCATTGTCGGTTTAACCTGCCGTGTCGGTCGCGCTGTGTACGGTACGGTGGACATTATTCAAGACCTGATCGAATCAGGCAAATCGGTATTGATTCTCGGCCGCCCCGGTGTTGGGAAGACAACCCTCCTTCGCGAAGCCGCCCGGATCCTTGCCGAAACCAAGCGCGTTGTCATTGTGGATACATCCAACGAGATCGGCGGCGATGGCGACGTGCCGCATCCTGCCGTGGGCAGGGCGCGCCGCATGCAGGTCCGCGAGCCGATGCTTCAGCATGAGGTGATGATCGAAGCCGTCGAGAATCACAACCCCGAAGTGATCGTCATCGACGAGATCGGGCGTGAACTCGAAGCGCTCGCCGCCCGCACCATTGCAGAACGCGGTGTGCAGCTCATCGGCACGGCGCATGGGCAGACGCTTGATAACCTTCTGCTTAATCCCACGCTCAGCGACCTCGTCGGCGGAATCGAAGCCGTGACTCTTTCAGACGAAGAAGCCCGCCGTCGCGGCACACAAAAGACCGTGCTCGAACGCCGCGCGCCTCCCACCTTCGATTTGCTCATCGAGATCCAAACCCGCGACCGCTTTACCATTCATCAAGATATCATGACATCGGTGGATGCGTTGTTGCGCGATACACCCATCCCGCCGGAGGTTCGCACGCGCGATGAATTGGGAGAGATCAAGATCGAGAAAGCCACACCCGCTCCAAAGTCCAGAGGTGAAGCGCCGACGAAAACCCCGCCTCGGACTCGACGCCAGCCGGTTACTCCATCCGTCGAACATCCCCTTGCACCCGCACAGGTACCGAACGTTGGCGCAAAGTTGCAGACCATCCGCATCTTCGCGTATGGCGTGGCGCGGAATCGACTCCAGCAAGCTGCGAAGCGACTCGGCGTGCCCGCCGTGGTCGTCACCGACGAACATGAAGCCGACGTGCTGGTAACGCTGCGGACGTATTACCGCAACCGCGAGCACACCATCATGGATGCTGAGTCGCGCGGGTTGCCGATCTATGTGCTGCGGGCGAATTCAGTTTCGCAGGTGGAGCAGTTTGTCAGCGACCTGTATAACCTGACCGAGCACGTTCAACGCGACAACATGGAAGACATCCGCGACCAGACCCAGCAAGCCATCAGCGCAGTCTTGAACGGCGAGCGCTTCGTTGACCTGCCGCCGGGACCGTCGCTCGTGAGGCGCATCCAACACGAAATGGCGCGCAATGCCGAGTTGGTTTCTCATTCGTATGGCAAGGAGCCAAGACGGCATGTGAGGATATTTAGAGAATAGAGATTGGAGAATAGAGAGTAGTTGAAAGACTGCTCTCTATTTTTATGTTACCATTCACTCCAATCATCTAATCTCTAACTCCATGTTCATCACCCTCGAAGGTCCCGAAGGCTCGGGCAAAACCTCACACATTCCCCATCTCGTGGAATTCCTGCGCGAGAAGGGTTACGTCGTCTTCCCGACCCGTGAACCGGGCGGGACGTCCATCAGCGAACAGATCCGCGACGTGTTGCACGATTTGAAGAACGTGGAGATGCACCCGCGCACCGAGACCCTTCTCTATCAAGCCGCTCGCGCCCAAATCGTGGAGCAGGTCATCAAGCCGCGTCTCGCCGATGGGGAAATTGTCATCTCCGACCGTTACTACGACTCCACCATTGCCTATCAAGGCTACGGGCATCGGCAAAATTTAGATGACATTCGGGCATTGGTCAAATATGCGACTGGCGGTTTGACCCCGGATCTGACGGTCTTACTCGATTTGGATGTGGAAGTGGGACTGAAACGCAAAACACAAAACGCGATGGAGTGGAATCGCCTAGATGCGTACACGGTGGAATTTCATAAGCGTGTCCACGCGGGTTATTTGGAGATGGTGAGAACCGAGCCGCAGCGGTGGGTGGTAGTGGACGCGGGGCAGGAATGGGAGTCTGTGCAGGCGGAGTTACGTAAAGTGATTCTTGAGCGATTGCCCCAAAAGAATTCATAAGGAATATTAATATGACCGAACAATGGATGCCTGAAAACAAAGAGGAACTATTCTCTGCCATTGAGCGTGAGTGGAAATTGCTGATACAGCTCGCCGATTCATTGACCGATGAGCAAATGACCACGCCCGACGAAGGCGATTGGACACCGAAGGATAACCTTGCCCACCTCACTGAATGGATGAACATCCTCATGGGTTACCATATGGATGAGCGCCCTTATTATGAAGTTGTTGGAGTCTCGCAGGAAATTCTGCCAGAATGGAGCGTTGAGGCGGTCAATCCGATTTTGTTCAAGCGCAATCGAAACCGTCCGCGCGGCGAGGTGATGGATCACTTGAATCGCGTTTACGGTCTGCTCATCGCCAAATTGAAAAAGACTCCGTTCGAGGATCTGCTCAAGCCCCGCCGTCCCGGCAATCCAGATCCGCTCCTGATTTGGGTCCTGGGCGACACCACCGAACATTTTCAGGAACACCGCGAGACCATCGAAAAAGGGATCAAGAAATAAATGACAGCCAACGACGAACGGGATATCAACGGACTCAAAGCCGCGGGCAGGGTTTGCGCCCAAGCGATGAAGTTGATGATGGATAACGCCAAGCCTGGCATGACGACCCTCGAGCTTGACCAGATAGGCGAAGACTTTCTGAAAAAAGAAGGCGCCGCATCCGCACCGCGCGCGATGTATAACTTCCCCGGCGGGACGTGCATCAGCATTTCGCCTGTTATCGCGCACGGCATCCCCGGCGATCATGTCTTACAGGACGGCGAACTCATCAACATCGATGTTTCCGCTGAGTTGGGTGGTTACTACGGCGATACGGGCGCTTCGATGGTGGTTGGAAAATCCAATCCGGAATACGATCAATTATTGACGACCGCCAAAGCCACATTGGATAAGGTCTTGACAGTCGTCCGCGCGGGCAAACCCCTTAACCTCATCGGCAAGACGGTACAGGAAGAAGCCGCAAAGCACGGCTACAATCCAATCTTCGATTTGACCGGCCATGGAATTGGGCGTCAACTTCACGAGAAACCGGCATCCATCTATAATTTTCACAAACCCGATGACCGCCGCATCATGGACAATGGACTGGTCCTGGCCATCGAACCTTTTCTTACCACCGGGCGGGGACATGTCGTTGAAAAACCGGATGGCTGGTCTTTGAAGACGGTGGATAACACCATCGCAGTCCAGTTCGAACACACGGTCATCGTCACAAAGGGCGAACCGATCATTTTGACCCTGCCTTAAATCCCAATTCTAAAATCGCAAATCCAAAATCGTAAATCGAAATTCGGCCTTATTCTTCCTTCATCCAGCGCTTAACGGCCTCGTGCGGGTGGTTGTAATTTCGCATGGCTTTCAATAGCTTGAGCGGATCGGTTTCGAGAGAAATGGCGCGGCGGTGTTCTTCGAAGACAAATCCTTCCGCCACTGCATGGTCGATGGCGGCGATCAGGGGAGCGTAGTAATTATTCGTGTTGAGCAAACCAACCGGCTTTTCATGCTCGCCGGTCTGCGATGTTGTGATGGTCTCGAAAAGTTCATCCCAGGTGCCGAAACCGCCGGGCAGGGCAATGAAGCTGTCTGCGAGTTCATGCATGCGTTCCTTGCGAGGGCGCATTCCCGGGCGGACTTCCATACGGGAGAGTCCGGTGTGAGCCAGGGCGGAGGTGTTCATGGATGGAATAATGACCCCGATCACTTCCCCGCCGACAGACAGGGCTCCGTTTGCCACTTCGCCCATCAGGCCCGTCTTCCCGCCGCCATACACCAGGCGAATCCCATTTTGGGCCAGAGTGACCCCCATCTGGAATGCCGCCTTCTTGTAGTTGTCGTGAACCGAATCGGAAGAGCCGCAAAAAACACAGATCGATTTCATATTGGGCGTTTCCCTTCTTCCTTTGAAAGTTTTCCCACTGTACCACATCCGGATAAGAAAATTTCCGGGCGACTTCATGAGCAGGTTAGAGTTATGTAAGTACAAGCCTTGAGCGCTTGACCCCACCCCGTGACGGGATGAAAATAGCAGCATGGACTATAAAGATTATTACAAAATCCTGGGCGTTGACCGCAAAGCCAGCGCGGACGAGATCCGCTCGGCATACCGGAAACTGGCCATGACGTACCACCCGGATAAGAACCCCGGCGACAAAAAAGCCGAGGAAAAGTTCAAAGATATAAACGAAGCCTACCAGGTCCTGAGCGACGATCAGAAACGAGCGCACTACGACAGACTTGGGAGCGCTTATTCCAACTTCCGCACGACAGGGGGGCGGCCGGGAGATTTCCGCTGGGATGACTGGTTCCAGCAGGGAACGGGTCAACGCGGCAGCGTGGATGATATGTTCGGCAACTCGGGCGGCATGGGCGGATTTTCCGATTTCTTCCGCATGATCTTCGGCGAAGCCATGCGTTCACAAGGCCGCGGCAATCCCTTTGCGCAGGAGTCGCCGGGTTACGAACAGGAAGTGGGAATCAGTTTTCGCGAGTCTTACGAAGGCACATCCCGCCAGCTTCAGAAACCCAATGGCAGCAAGGTGACGGTCCGGATCCCGGCCGGGGTGAAAACAGGGTCCAGGGTCCGCGTGGCAGGTGCGGGTCCGGATGGAAGCGATCTTTATCTGTTGATCCAGGTCGAAGAGGATGAACGCTTCGAGCGGGATGGAAGCAATTTGACCACCATATCCACAGTGGATGTTTTCACGTTGATCCTCGGCGGCGAGGCGGAAGTGGAAACACCGGCTGGAAAGGTCAAGTTGGGAATCCCGCCCGGCACACAGCCGGAGCAGGTCTTTCGCCTTGCCGGGCGCGGAATGCCCTCGGTGAGGGATGCAAAAGTGAAAGGCGATCTCTACGTCAGGTTGAAGGTTCAGATTCCCAAATATATAACAGCGAAACAGCGGGAGTTGATCGAAGAAGCATCCCGCATCAAGTTTTAGGAGTTCCATCAAATGAAAAAAATATTGATTTCGATCCTTGCCCTTGCAATGGCAATGATCGCATGTCAGACCCCGGCGATAACCGGCGGCCAAACCCAGCCGGTTGCGGCTGACGAAACCAGCGTGCAGGATCCCGCCTCGACAGTCGAGCCTATCATCATTGATTCCGTCGGTCCCGCGGCGCAGGAGGCGCTGGTCGTTTTGTTCGAAAACGTGAGCCCCGGCGTGGTGGCCATATTTACCGATGTCGGGCAGGGCTCGGGGTTTATCTATGACAAACAGGGTCATATCATCACGAATTATCACGTGATCGAAGGTTTTCAAACCATCGAAGTGCGTTTTCCTTCGGGTTATATGGCGTACGGAACGGTCGTCGGCACAGATCTCGACTCGGACCTTGCTGTGATCAAAGTGGATGTTCCATCTGAGGAACTTCATCCCCTGCCTCTCGGCGATTCTGCCGCGCTCAGGGTTGGTCAAACCGTGGTTGCCATTGGCAATCCCTTTGGCTTGGAGAGCACGATGACCGTCGGCGTCATTTCTGCTTTGGGTCGCACGCTCGATTCTCAGCACTCGACCCCCGATGGGACCTTCTTCAGCGCGGGGGATATCATCCAGACGGACGCGGCCATCAACCCGGGCAATTCGGGCGGACCGTTGTTCAACATCGACGGCGAAGTGGTCGGGATCAACCGCGCCATCCGCACCTTCAGCCAGAACGACGAGGGCGACCCGGTCAATTCTGGAATCGGTTTTGCAATCTCGGTCAACATCGTCAAACGTGTCGTGCCTGTGCTGATCGAAACCGGGAATTACGATTACCCCTATCTCGGTGTTTCATCCAATAGTTCATTGAGTTTGGATATGATCGAGGAATTGGGTCTCAAACAATTTACCGGCGCATATGTGACCTCGGTCGTCTCGGGCGGACCCGCGGATCAGGCGGGCCTCAGGGATGGCGACAAACCGACAAACTTCCCCGGCCTGTTTGCTGGCGGCGACCTGATCATCGCCATCGACGGCCGTGAAGTGCGGGTTTTCGATGACCTGCTTGCCTATCTCATCACCAACAAAAGCCCGGGCGACACCGTTGTGCTGACCGTCATGCGGGGGGATGAAAAGATCGATATATCGGTATTGCTGGATAAACGTCCATAATGAAAATCTCCGAGGTTTTCAGACCTCGGAGATTTTTTTTCATCCAAACCGCTCTTCGCGCCAGACATCGGCGCGGTTGTGATAGCCGGCCTGCTCCCAGAATCCGCGTTTGTCGCGCGGCATGAACTCGAGCGACCTTAACCACTTCGCGCCTTTCCAGAAATATGGCGTTTCCATATCTTCACTGCCGGGGATGAAGCCAACCACTCCGCGCAGGGGATAGCCGTGATCCGGTGTGATCGGCTCGCCCATGAAGTGCGTCGCCAGAAGGAAGTTATCCTGCAAGACCACCTCCAGCGGCAGGTTGACCGTGAAGCCGTACTCGGCATGCTGCATCACATACTTCGCGCTCGGCTTGATCTTGAAGAATCCCTGCTCGACCAAGGTCTTTACTGAAACGCCTTCCCAATCGGTGTCGAACTTGCTCCAGCGGGTTACGCAGTGGATGTCCATGTGGAGTTTTGCGCGCGGCAGTTTGTTGAACTCGTCCCACGTCCAGCGTTTCTCTTCCTCCACCTCGCCCCACACACGGAAGTCCCATGTGGCGGGGTTGAACGGCGGGACGGGTCCGTAATGCAGGACGGGAAATTTTTGTGTCAACGACTGACCGGGCGGCAGACGCCCTTCCGCGCGGACGCGTTCCTCTTCCTTGCGGCGATCCAAACCTTCGAACTGAAACATAAGTCACCTCTCTCGAATAAAATCGGCTCCCGTTTGCTGGCGCAAGTCCCAGACTTGCGCCAGCCGAGCCACGAATAATTTCATTTGAGTAGACAGGCTTTCCATTCAGTGTGTTACCCGGAAAACCTAATAGATTCATAAGTTTTTCGAACCACAGGGTCCGGCGAATTGCAATGAAAATATTCTCCGGTCGAAAAAGTGATTGCTCTTATAATAAACGAAATTTCGGCAGGCGCAAGGAGAATGCATGAAGAAGCCCACTTTCAAACAGAAGTTTCAATACTGGTTCGATAATTACATGTCGCGCGGCACCATCGCCCTGATCGGCGGACTTGCCGTGCTCTCATTGATTATCATATTTGTCGCCGCGGCTGTCATCCGCGTCGGTGCGCTTGCCATGGCGGGAGAATCCGCCCCAAGTTTTGGCGAGGCGGCCTGGATGAGTCTGATGCGGACTCTCGACGCAGGCACCATGGGCGGGGATACGGGTCCTGGCTTCCGCATCGTCATGTTACTGGTTACCATCGGAGGGATTTTCATCGTCTCCACGCTGATCGGCATCCTCAGCAACGGATTGGAGGAACGCATCGAACAACTTCGCAAAGGGCGCTCCCTTGTCCTTGAAAACGATCACACCCTCATCCTCGGCTGGACTCCCCAGATTTTTACGGTCATTTCCGAACTCGTCACGGCGAACGAAAGCCGCAAGAGCGGCGCGGTCATCGTCGTTTTGGCTGACCAGGACAAGGTCGAGATGGAGGATGCGATCCGCGAACGCGTTCCCGACTCAAAGAACACCCGCATCATCTGCCGTTCGGGCAGCCCCATGGACATGACCGATCTCGAGATCGCCAGCCCGCATACGGCGCGCTCCATCATCGTTCTCTCCGAAGGCAACGATCCCGATACCCGCGTCATCAAGTGCGTCCTTGCGATCACGAACAACCCAAACCGGCGCAGCGAGCCGTATCACATCGTCACCCAGATTCGCGACCCGCAAAATATGGCTGTGTTGAAACTGCTCTCTGAAAACGATGTCGTCCAGCCCATTCTCACCACCGATCTCATTGCCCGCGTCGTCGCGCAAACGTCGAGGCAAAGTGGTTTGTCCGTTGTTTATACCGAACTCCTGAATTTCGGCGGCGACGAGATCTACTTCAAACAGGAGCCGGGCTTGTCGGGAAAAACCTTCGGCGATGCGCTGCTTGCATATGAAACATCCACAGTGATGGGGATTCGCCGCGCGGATGGAGCCATCCTCGTGAGCCCAAAGATGGACACGCGCATCGAACCGGGCGACTCGATCTTTGCGATTGCCGAAGACGACGACAAGATTCAACTCTCGAACACACGCATCACGCCAGACGCGAACCTGATTCAGCGTTCTGCGGGCGCATCCAAGCCCAAGCCTGAGCGCGGACTGATCCTCGGCTGGAACCGTTCCGGTCCCATCATCGTCCGCGAGCTGGATAACTATGTCGTCAAAGGCTCGGAATTGCTCATCGTCTCGGACGTGGACAATCTCGAAAAACAGATTCTACGCGATGTGGGCAAACTCAAAAACCAGCGGCTCAAAGTGATGGAGGGGGATATCCGCGACCGGGCATTGCTCGATGAACTCGGCGTGACCGAATACGATCATGTCATCGTATTGGCGTACAGCCATCTGGACGTCCAGGAGGCGGATGCCATCACTCTCGTCACATTATTGCACTTGCGCGATATCGCTGAAAAGGACGAAACGCCTTTCTCCATCATCAGCGAGATGCTCGACCTGCGCAACCGCGAACTCGCCGAAGCCGCCAATGTGGATGATTTCATCGTCAGCGAACATCTCATCAGCCTGATGCTTGCCCAACTGTCCGAAGACGCCGAACTCAAGGATGTCTTTGCCGATCTCTTCGATCCCGAAGGCGCGGAAATATACCTTAAGCCAATCGGCGACTATGTCAAAACCGGCGAGCCGGCAAATTTTTACACCGCCCTCGAAGCCGCCAAACGCCGCGGCGAAACCGCCATCGGCTACCGCTTGATGAGCGAAAGTCACGACGCCGCCAAAGCCTACGGCGTCCACACCAACCCGAAGAAATCGGAAAAGGTGACGTTCAAACCGGTGGATAGATTGATCGTGATCTCAGAGGGATGAACGAGATATTCATAAACAAAGCCGCCCGCGATCATTCAACGGGCGGTTTTGTTTTTTATGGAGTAGGATTCGGTGTTTTGGAAAGCTTGTCGTCCTTTGGTGAGCCTTACTTTGCGTATTCGGTCGCCCGCGTCTCGCGGATAACGGTTACGCGGATCTGACCGGGATATTGCATGGTCTCTTCGATCTTCTTGGCGATGTCGCGCGCGAGGCGGGTGGAGCCAAGATCGTCGATCGTCTCAGGTTTGACAAGGATGCGGACTTCGCGTCCTGCCTGGATGGCGAATGCCTGTTGAACACCTTCAAACGACATGGACATTTCCTCGAGCGAGCGGATACGTTTGATATAGGCTTCGAGGTCTTCGCGGCGTGCGCCGGGGCGCGCGCCGGAAATGGCATCTGCGGCTTCGGCGATGACCGCTTCCACGGTCTCCTGATCCACCTCATGGTGGTGGGAGGCGATGGCGTTCACAACGACCGGGTTCACGCCGTAGCGTTTGCAGAATTCCGCGCCGAGCCCGGCATGAGTCCCTTCCTGGTTGTGATCCATTGCCTTGCCGATGTCGTGCAGGAAGCCGCCCTGTTTGGCAAGTTCCACGTTCGCGCCGATCTCTGCAGCGAGAATGCCCGCCAGTTTTGAGACTTCGACCGCGTGAGCGAGCTGGTTCTGCCCATACGAAGTGCGGAACTTCAACCGCCCCATCATGCGCAAGACCTCGGGGTGCAAGCCGGTGACGTTGGCATCGTAGGCGGCTTGTTCGCCTGCTTCGTTGATGATCTTCTCGACGGCTTTCGTCTCGTCTTCGATGACCTTTTCGATATGAGCCGGGTGAATGCGCCCATCCAGGATCAATTTGGATAAGGCACGGCGGGCGATCTCGCGCCGCACCGAGTCGAAGCACGAAACGGTGACCGAATCGGGCGTATCGTCCACGATCACGTCCACACCCGCGGCTTGCTCGAAGGCTTTGATGTTGCGTCCGTTACGCCCGACGATGCGTCCCTTCATTTCCTCGCTGGGCAAGGTGACAACGGCGCGCGTAACCTCTGCCACATGTTCGGAGGCGACGCGCTGGATGGCGTCTGCGATGAGTTTGCGGGCGCGCTTCTCGCCTTCTTCGCGCGCTTCGGCTTCGATCTGACGGATGATGCGCGCCATGTCGCCGCGGGCTTCCTTTTCGACGGCTGCGAAAAGGTCCTTGCGGGCCTCCTCTTGATTCATCTGCGCGATCTGTTCGAGTTTTTTCAATTGATCTTCGTACAGTTTTTCGGTTTCATTGAACCGTTTGTCGATCTGCGATTGTCTGCGGTTGAGGTTCTGCTCGCGCTGTTCGATCTTGTCGTAACGGCTGTCCACCTCGGAGCGGCGCTTTTCGAGCCGCTCGGTGTCGCGGTTCAACTCGATGCGCCGTTCCTTGATCTCGCTTTCGGCGGCCTGGATGATCTTGGTGGCGTTATCCTGCGCGCCTTTAACGATCATGTTTGCCTGGGTCTGCGCGGCTTTGACGATGTCATCCGCGCGGTCCTGGCGCGATTTTGCGGCACGGTCCACCTGGTAGCGGTGGATGAAATATCCGGCGGCAAAGCCGATGAGCAATGCCAGCAGGTCTATCAATAGAATTATCGGACTCATATCAGTTCCTCATCTTCGTAGTGTGTTTCCTCCGCGTGCGTCTCGTTCCAGATGCGGGTCACGATGGACGCGACAACGGAGTAGGGGAATCCGCGCCTCGCGAGGTATTCTGAGAGTTTCCTGCGAAACTCACCCCATTCCAGACCCTTCGACCGGCTCAGGGCGGCGCTGTTGAGTCTGGTTGCCCATTTCCGGGCGGTTTCATACGCCAGAGCTTCCTCGTCCACATCGGAAACGGCGTGTTTGACCGTTTCTTCATCGAGCCCTTTTTGACGAAGTTCCATCGTCAATGCGCGGCGGGAGCGCGGGCGGAAAGTGTTTCGATTTTCGACCCACGCCTTTGCAAATTCACCATCGTTGGCAAGCCTGTTCTCACGGAGACGCACGAGTGTTTGCTCGATCACGTCTTCGGGATATTCGTGCTTTTTCAGGTTCTGCCGTATTTCCTTTTCGGAGCGCGCGCGATAACTCAGAAAGAGCAGGGCTTGCTGCATCGCCCGCTCGCGCGCGTCGTCATTCTGCAGCCCGGCGATCTTTTCGTCGCTGAGAACATCGCCGATCTTGAGCCATGCGGCTGTGATGCGCGCCAGCCCGAAGGCGAACTCCCCATCGAGATGAACGTTCACCCGGTTGGGATTCTTTTTTTGCACTTCGAGGGCGGTGATTTTTCTCATTTATCCGTATAGCAGGCGTTCTCCAACGCCGATATCGCGCGCGTTAGAGAACGCGCATTGCGCATTAAACAGATGCAGCCGAGGGTCCCGACAAAGGTCGGTCTCGGCTGTGAAAGGGTCTGGGTTGGTGAACCAGTCTCCGGGTCAATAAAGAGGCGCGGACGGAGATCAGTCAAAATCCGTGACGGGGTTCCATCACGTTCGACGCATGTATTACGGTGAAGCCATTCGGCTGGTCAAGATACTCATCCTAATTCAGACTTCACAAGTTAACTCCCAAAACCGGGGAGGATCGTGCGCGAATTTTCCAGTCAATTTCAAGCCAGGACCGCACAAGGCGGTGAAAGCGTTCAGTGATTGGTTCAATTATAACTGAATTTTATCATTCGTTAACATTAATTCTTTGCCATCGATTTTCCCTGTCCCTGCCTTGAATCAATAGGTATAATCCGAAAATATTAAATCGAATAAGGAGATGTCATGATTGACCGGCAGCACGTTGACGGGGGTGACATTTGGAACCTGAGAAGGGTCGTTGCATTTGCGGGACTTTATATAATTTTGGTGAGTCAGTTCCTTGTATTTTCGAAACCTGTGGAGGAGACGATCCTGCCGCCTTATACCTGGCTGGCATTTATCGGGGTTTTTATCCTCGTCGTCAGCCAGTTGATTCGACCTACAGTTGCCCTGAAAAAAATTTCCAATTCGCGGATGTTCGGTGACCGGAACTTTTGGGTTTCCGCGGGTTTTCTGCTTTCCGCATTGGGGATGCTCGCGACGTATTTCTTTGCCGCCTATACGCGGGTGAATTACATCCCGGTGGTCACCGTTTGGCTGTTGGGAGCCGGATGCTACATGTACGCTTTCGTCCAGGATGCTGAGCCGTTTGATTTCAAATCGATTCGGGATTGGTTCGTGAAGAATCGGATGGAGATCGGTTTGATTCTTCTGCTGACCGCGGCGGCATTTGCGGTGCGCTTTTATCAGCTTGGTGCGGTGCCCCGCGTGTTGGATGGCGATGAAGGCGCGGTCGGTTTGAGCGCCCAATTGACCGCGGAAGGCAGACTCAGCAACCCATTCGCATTATGGGCGAATGTCGGCGCGATCTATTTGCAGTTGATCAATTTTTCGTTGAAAGTCTTTGGAATCAACGCCTTTGCTTTGCGGCTGCTGCCCGCCATCGGCGGGGTGCTTGCCGTTCCGTGCATTTATCTGCTAGCCCGTCAGTTCGGCGGTCGCCGCATCGCTTTGATCGCGGCGACGCTGGTGACATTCTCCCATTCGCATATTCATTTCAGCCGCATTGCTTCCGTGATATACATTCATGGCGTTTGGCTGGCTCCGCTTGAGTTGTATTTTCTCCTGACCGGATTGGCGAAACGCCAATCCTGGCGGGCGGCCCTGGCGGGGATTCTTCTCGCCATTCATTTTTCCGTGTACCTTACGGCACAGATCGTGGCTGCGATGCTGATTGTATATTTTGTTCTGGGGTTTCTTTTTTACCGCGAGTGGTTCAAACCGCGAACCGGACAAGTTGCCGTATTTTTGGGCGGGTTCTTTACAACCATACTGCCAGCGGGATTTTACTTTATTCAGGAGCCGGGGGAATTTTTGTCCCGGTTGGGGGCGGATGGAACATTCCAATCCGGCTGGCTTGAAATTACCATGCAGGATACGGGCAAAACCGCATTCGAGTTGCTGCTCGGTCGTGTGACACATGCCTTTCTATCCCTGACCTATTACCCCGCGTTGGACTTCTACGGCTCGCCTGCTCCGATGCTCAGCATGATTTCATCGACACTGTTCCTTATAGGATTGGGCATTGCCCTATGGCGGATCAGACAGCCATCCTATTTGTTATTGAATGGTTACTTCTGGTCGGCGACAATTGCCGTCGGTATTTTTGCCATTCCACCTGGCGCGGACTCTTATCGTATGTTGATGACGCTCCCTGCCGCCTTGATCATGGCGGCGATCGGGTTGAATGAGATCTTCCAGATATTCGGAGTCTCCCTGGAACGGGCGCGTACCGCCTATATTGTGTCGGTATCGGCCATTCTTGTAAGTCTAATGTTCTATAACCTCTGGACCTATTATGCGGATTTTGCCGGTCAATGCCGCTTCGCCACGAATACGGCGGGGCGGTTCGCCTCCTATCTTGGCTCGGAGGTCGCCCGGATCGAAAGTGAAAACCAGGTTTACCTTCTCAGCGACGAGATCTTCTCGCATGGCACGCACCCCTCCTCGTTTTTCTTGAGCAAAAGCCGCTCGATCGTGAATTTTCCCGAATCTGTCAACCAGTTGAATCCCGTCTCGGGGGAGGTCATCATCGCTCCACCCAGCCGGATCGAGGAATTGGAACTCTGGGCGCGCGAACATCCAGGCGGTGAATTGCACTATAAATATGATTGCACCGATCCGATCCTTTTGATGTATCAGGTTCCCTGACGAGGCGTTTTGGATCCACGCGAATACGACATCATGTTTCAGATGGAGGAGCGCCATTGGTGGTACCTTGGCATGGGGTCCATCACGCGGGCGCTGTTAGACCGGTGGGTGAAACCCAATTCCCGCATAAAGATCCTGGATGCAGGCTGCGGCACCGGCGCTGCAATGACCACCTATCTTGCGGATTACGGCGATGTGACCGGCGTGGACATTTACATCGAGGCGGTTTCTTTGAGTCGCAGACGAAACGCTTCCCGCCTTGCGCGCGCCTCGGTGATTGACCTGCCATTGGCTTCCGCCTCCTTCGAGCTGGTCACCAGTTTTGATGTTTTATGCGAACGGGGCGTGGTGGATGAAATACAAGCCTTTCGCGAATTCTTCCGCGTGCTGATTCCCGGCGGTCAGGTTTTGATACGCCTCCCCGCCTACGACTGGCTGCGCGGCCGCCATGACGAACGTGTTCACATTCGGCGGCGGTTTAATGCGCGAGTCTTGAAATCTCTGCTTGAGGAAGGCGGATTTCATGTGGAGCATGTTTCATATGCCAACGCTCTTCTTTTTCCGGTGGCTTTTGCAAAAAGGATCAGTGAACGAATCATTCCACGTGTGGGCGATTTGTCCGACTTCGAAATTGGCGGGATGAACGATCTTTTCAGACATATCCTTTCATGGGAAGCGCCCCTTGTTTCCGGCTCCGGGCTTCCTTATGGTTTAAGTCTATATGCGATCGCGAGAAAACCATAAATGACCGTGAGACCGGAGCCGATCCATCAAAAACTGACAAGTCTCAGCGTCGTCTTTCCCGCGTTCAACGACGGCGGGACCATCGCCAGCATGATCGCCGCCGCATCCATCGCCTGCCGCAAAGTGACGGATGACTTCGAGATCATCGTTGTCGACGACGGCAGCAGGGATTACACGGCGGAAATGCTGGAGGAAATGCGGAGAAAATATTCAGAGTTGCGCGTTCTGACCCACGCATCGAATCGGGGATATGGTGGCGCATTGCGCAGCGGATTTGCCGCCGCCTCGAAGGATTGGGTCTTTTATACGGATGGCGATTCTCAATATAACCCGCTCGAACTTGAAAACCTTGCCTGCGCCGTCTTCAACGGCGCGGAATTGGTCAACGGTTACAAACTTTCGCGGAACGACTCGTTGACCCGCATGATCATCGGCCGGGCATATCATTATTTCGTGAAATTCCTGTTCAACATCCGCATTCGGGATGTGGATTGCGATTTCCGGCTCATTCCACGCCGCATCCTTCAACGGATCGAGTTGACCAGCAACAGCGGAGCCATATGCCTGGAATTGGTCAAGAAGATCGAAGATTCCGGCTACGCCTTTGCCGAGGTTCCGGTCAATCATTATTCGAGAAGATATGGCGTTTCGCAGTTCTTTGTTCCCTGGCGGATCATTCGAACATTGAAGCAGCTTGCCGGTTTATATTGGAAATTAGTTATCAAGAAGGAACATCTTCATAAACGACATAATGAACTTTGAAGGCATTTACAAAAGCCGGAAGGCATTGATAACAGGTGGACTTGGGTTAATCGGCAGTAATCTGGCGCGCAAGCTTCTCGATCTCGGCGCGGAGGTGACCATTTACGATAACGCCGACCCGGAGTCAGGGGCGAATCCGTTCAATCTGGATGGGATCAGGGATCGGCTTAGAGTCATCGAAGCGGATATTCGGGATGAGAGCCAATTGCGGATTGCAGTGAAAGGCCAGCATTATCTATTCAATCTGGCGGGGGAAATGAGTCATATTGGCAGCATGAAAGATCCCTTCAAGGATTTGACCGTCAACGCATTTGGTCAGTTGACCCTGCTGGAAACATGCCGATTGCACAATCCGGAAGTCAGTATCGTATTTGCTGGAACCCGTCAGGTGTATGGCCGCCCAACGTACCTGCCGGTCGATGAAAAGCATTTATTGACCCCGCTCGATAACAACGGCGTGAGCAAACGGGCGGGCGAGATGTATCATATCGTCTATCACCGTGTACATGGAATGACGACCTGCGTGTTGAGGATGACGAATACTTATGGCGAAAGGATGCGCATCCGCGATGACCGGTTGACCTTCCTGGGTTGGTGGGTGCGTCGGTTGCTGGAAGGTAAACCCATCCCTGTGTATGGCGGGGGCAGTCAGGTCCGGGATTTGAACCATGTGGGCGATGTCGTGGACGCATTTCTTCGCTGTGCCCAACATCCGAAGGCGCGGGGGAAGATCTATAACCTTGGCGGGGAGCCGATCTGCCTGTTGGACCTGGCAAAGTTGATGATCGATGTGCATGGAAGCGGGGAGTGTGAAATCGTCCCTTTCCCCGAAAATCTCAAACGTATTAATATCGGCGATTATTACGGAAATTACAACCTGGTCAGGAGCGAGATCGGCTGGGAGCCGCGCATCTCGCATCGTCAGGGGATAAAACGCATGCTCGACTATTACCTGAAGTATTTAGAGCATTATCTCTGATGAGTTTCATCCCTGTTGTTGATCTTCGCCTGCAATACGAAGCGCCTCGCCCAGAGTTGGATGCCGTCGTCAACCGTGTGATTCGCCATCCCCGGCGGGACGTGCTGCGGGAGTTTCTTGACCGTCAGGAAATCCAAACCTTGATCCATTACCCGCTTCCCGTCCATCTTCAGCCTGGGTATGCAGACCTGGGCCTGGGTCGCGGGAGCCTGCCCCAGTCTGAGCGGGCGGCGGACGAAGTCCTTTCCCTGCCCATGTACCCCGATTTGACCGAGGATCAGGTGCAGCGGGTGGCGGATGCCGTCTGTTCGTTTTCCTAAGCCTGCGGGAGAATTGACAGGGTTTTCGCGAAACTTTTACTCAAATGGGGGTAAAAAATAATGGAATGACTTTACCCAACTGTCACATTCTTACCTTGCTCAAGGCGGCGTCCCTGCCGCCGAGAACTGCGGCGGATGCACTTACGCAAGAGGTCTACTGTTGAAAATCATGACAAAAGCAACTACTCCTGCGCGGCGTGTAGTGTGATAATTCCATCCAGGTAGACACATAATTAACCGGAGGCTGTATGGCTAAGTTTACGCGTGAAGACGCTCTTGAATATCATCGTTTGAAAGGCAAACCCGGCAAGGTGGCGATCGTGCCGACCAAGCCGATGGATACCCAGCGGGACCTGAGCCTGGCGTATTCTCCCGGCGTGGCGGAACCGGTCCTGGAGATCGAAAAGAACCCGAATGACGCCTACGAATACACCTCGAAGGGCAACCTGGTGGCGGTCATTTCCAACGGGACGGCGATTTTGGGTTTGGGTGATCGCGGCGCGCTGGCGGGCAAGCCCGTGATGGAGGGCAAGGGGGTGCTGTTCAAGAAATTCGCCGATATCGATGTGTTCGATATCGAAGTCAACTCGCACGATCCGGATGAGATCATCAAGGTGGTCGCAGCGATCTCACCGACCTTTGGCGGCATCAACCTCGAGGACATCAAAGCGCCGGAATGTTTCTACATCGAGGAAGAGTTGAAGAAGATGCTGGACATCCCCGTCTTCCACGACGACCAGCACGGTACGGCGATCATTTCGGCGGCGGGACTTGCGAACGCGCTCGAGATCGTGGGCAAGAAACACGGCGAGATCCGGCTCGTCATCTCCGGCGCGGGCGCTTCGGCGATCTCGTGCGCGGAACTTGCTATCAGCTGGGGTGTGAAGCGCGAGAACATCATGCTGGTGGATACAAAAGGCGTCGTTTATAAGGGACGCAAGGAAGGGATGAATAAATACAAGGAAATGCTTGCAGGAGAAGATAAAGGGCATCGCACACTGGCGGATGCAATGAAAGGCGCGGATGTGTTCTACGGACTCTCGGTTGCGAATGTGCTTTCGCCGGAAATGGTGAAGAGCATGGCGAGCGACCCGATCATCTTTGCAATGGCGAATCCCGATCCGGAGATCAAACCGGAACTGGCGCGCGAAGCCCGCAAGGACGTCATCATTGCGACGGGACGCTCGGATTATGTCAACCAGGTGAATAACGTATTGGGTTTCCCATTCATCTTCCGCGGGGCGCTGGACATTCGCGCCAGGCAGATCAACGAAGAAATGAAATTTGCTGCGTCGAAAGCCCTAGCAGCGTTGGCAAAGGAAGATGTGCCAGATTCAGTCATCAGGGCGTATGGAGGCGAGACGATCAAGTTCGGGCGCGAGTACATCATCCCGAAACCGCTGGATCCGCGTGTATTGCTGTGGGAGGCTCCCGCCGTGGCGGAAATGGGTATGCAGACCGGTGTTGCCCGCAAGACGATCGATATCGACGAGTACCGCGAACAATTGGCGTTCCGGCAGGGTCGGGGTGAGCGCATCCGGTATTTCTTCCAGAACAAGGCGCAATCTTCGGGGGGGAGGAAGCGCGTGGCATTTGCCGAGGGAGAAGAGCAGAAGATCATCCGTGCGGCGTATCAGATCAAGGAAGAGGGGATCGCCACGCCTGTGTTGATCGGAAGACCCCAGGTCATCCAAAAACTTGTCGATGAATTGGGCATGCCTTACAATCCGGAGGTATTCGATCCTTCGGATTTCAAGCGGCATGAGGAATATGCGCAGGCGTATTTCGAATTGCGCGGCCGAAAAGGGGTGACGCTCGCCGTTGCCAGAAAGCGCGTGAGACAGACGAATATTCTGGGTTCGATGATGGTCAAAATGGGAGACGCTGACGCCTTTGTCTCGGGCTTGACATATGACTATCCGGATGTGATCCGCCCTGCGCTGCGGATTCATCACACGGCTCCAGGCGTGACGCGCGCCGCAGGCATCTACATCATGATCGTGGATGACAGGGTATATCTCTTTACCGATGCCACGGTGAACATCGACCCGACGGCGGAGGATTTGGCCGAGATTGCCTGTCTTGCCGCGGACTATGCGGTGAAATTGGAACTCGACCCGCGCGTCGCATTCCTCTCGTTCTCGAATTTTGGCTCCACGCCGCATCCGCTTTCCGATAAAGTCCGCAAAGCGGTGCAGTTGGTAAAAAAGCGCCGCCCCGATTTGCGCGTGGACGGTGAGATGCAGGCGGATACGGCGGTCGTGCAGGAGATCATCGAAGAACGCTATCCGTTCAGCGCAGTGAAGGATGCGAATGTGCTGGTCTTTCCGTCTCTCGAATCCGCGAACATCGCTTATAAACTACTTGCAAGACTCGGCAACGCTAAAGCGATCGGTCCCATCCTTTTGGGAGTCGGCGCGCCGGTTCACGTGTTGCAAACGGGTGACGATGTGAATGCGATTGTGCAGATCGCATCGGTGGCTGTGATGGATGCAATGGGACGTTAGAGGAAGAGCCGGGATTAGAGATTCGAGAATTAGAGATTGGTAATTGATGAGACCCTGAAGGTGAAAGCCTTTGGGGTTTTGTTGGTTTAAAGGGGTAAATTTTTCCACATCACCTTTTTCTCGCCTCTGAATACTGATCAGTACTCACCATTTACTTTCCACTCCCCGCCCTTCGAAACGCTCATCGCAAGCTTCCCACCTTTGTTATACTTCCCCTCCATGAACAACAAACTAGAATCCATTGCCCGCAAGATAACCGCCATCCTCTTCGCACAGCAATCGCTCGCCTCCGCCGGGTTTATCGCCGCGGCAACACTCAATTCCATCGTCGGCAAGGAGTTGAGTCAACATGCCAATTGGGCGGGCGTGCCGACGGCGGTTTATCTCCTGGCAGGTGCGTTCTCCGCTTATATGTGGGGATATGTGTATGACGCCATCGGCAGGCGCAACGGGTTGACGACGGGTCTCACCACCGGTGTGATCGGCTCGTGCGTCACCTTCTATTCGATTGCCGTTCATTCCTTTCCGATCTTTCTCGGCGGGATGGTCCTGATGGGCATCGCCAACTCGGCGGTGACCCTCGGCCGCTTCGCCGCTGCGGAGGTCAACAAGCCCGAGCATCGCGGGCAAGCCATCTCCAACGTGGTCATCGGCGGGACGGTCGGCTCGGTCATTGGTCCCTTTGTGGCGGGACCCGCCGGTTCGCTCGTCGGTTCGTGGGGCATCGATGAACTTGCGGGCGCTTATCTTGTGGCGGCGATCCTTTTTGCGATTGGGGCAATGGTCGTCTTTTCCGGTTTGCGTCCCGACCCGCGTGAGATCGGCAAACAGATTGCAGAGCAATTCCCTGAAACGCTGGTCACGCATACACACGAACGAGGCTTGTTCGAGATCTTCCGTCAGCCCGCGGCGCTTGTGGCATTGCTCGCCATGGTGCTCGGGCAGATGGTAATGGTGCTGGTCATGGTCATCACGTCCCTGCATATGCGCGAGCACGATCATGGGCTTACGGATATTTCCGCGGTGATCGCATCGCATACCTTTGGCATGTACGCGTTCTCGATCATCTCGGGCCGCCTTGCGGATAAATGGGGCCGCGGCACAGTCATCCTGATCGGCTCATCCACGCTCATCGTCGCCTGCATCGCCGCGACGATTTCGCCCGATGTGCTTCCGCTCGGCGTGGCATTGTTCCTGCTCGGCTTGGGCTGGAATTTTTGTTTCGTCGCCGGTTCGGCTCTGCTTGCCGATCAACTTTCCCCCGCGGAACGCGCGCGCACGCAAGGATTCAATGATCTTCTGGTCGGTCTCGCGTCCGCGCTCGGAAGTTTGGAAAGCGGATTCATCTTCGCCTCGCTCGGCTACAACATGATGGCATACGTCAGCGCGGCGGTGGCATTGATTCCGTTCGCGGTCGTTCTCCTTTGGATGATTCGAAAACCCGCCTCGCCCAAACCCGTTTTATGATTCGTCTCCTCGGACCCCGCTATAAATTATTTTTTCTGTTCTACGCGTTCGGCGCGGGGCTGATCCTCTTCATCGGGCGGCTGACTGAATTCCACGCGCTCGGCAACGACTATTGGAACATCCTCTACTATGGGCGGCACATGACTCTTTCCCAGCCCGAGTCGCTCTACAACGGATTCTTCCCATTTGGATACGCCCTCCTTATCGGACAAATGCCCTTTACGTATGTATTGCCGCTCTCGTACACTTTTAACGCGCTTCTTTTCGGTCTTTTTCTTGCTTCTGTTTCGACGCTCCTTTCCTACGCTGATTCAATTCCCGCCACGATCATTGCGTTCTACTCGGCGGTTGCCGCTCCCTTCGTTTATCAAAACGCCATCACCCTCGGTCCCGATATTGGCGCAGCGTCATTCACGGCATTTGCTGTTTTTCTATTACTGAACGATTGGTTTTCTGAAGAACAGAGTAGGTTGACCGATTCCCGCGCTATCCTTGCCGGGATTTCACTCGGGCTTTCCTTCCTTTGGCGCACACATGCTTTGGTTTCCATCCTCGCCATCCTTGCCGGATATTTTCTACTAACGAAGTTCCATCCGCTTCGTTCGTCGATTCTTCTGCTCGTTTCGACGATCAGCGTGGCGGGGTTGCAGGTTCTCGTCAATCTCATTTCCGGTCACGGACCATTCGAGACGGCGCAGGCGTTCAACCTCTATAAATTCTTCCACGGCGTGGACTGGACCCACCCACCCGGACCGGAAGAGATCGAAAAGTTTTCCATTTTCAAAACCATCGCCGAAGACCCCGTCCGCGCCTGGGGTTTGTATCGACCTTTTCTTTTCTATTTCCTTTCGCATACCTGGGCGGCGTTTCTGGCGTTCGGGCTCTCACCCAGGTCGCGTTATGCCAGGTTTTCCCTGTTTTCATTCATCTTCATCGTTCTCTACGCAATCCCCATTTCCCTCAGTGACAGCGCCCGTTCGCCTGTCGTGCTGATGACGATCTTTCTGCCATCCGTCGCGATTTTACTGGCTGTCTTGATCGAAATTGCGAAAAGACTCCTTCCCAATCTCCGTTTTCTTGAATGGGTCATAACCGGGTTGTTCATTGCCGCCGGGTTTCAAACCTTTTCCAATTGGTTCCTCTACGATACCGGCATCACTCGCGCCGCGATTGCTGAACGCAGGGTCTTGTCCGTCATCGAACAAACCCTGGTCTCGAACGGCATGACATCCCCAACCGAGGTCTTTGCAGACCGATATGATTTCTACACGCCGGCCACCATGCCTTACCGCGCGCGCAGCATCGATAAATGGTCGCTCGACTGGTTCTGGGGAATGGAGGAGGAATATCCGCTCCTGCCCAATGATTCAAGGGAATCGTTTTCAACCGCATGCAGAGAGCAGGGCATTCGCTTTCTTGTCCTCGGTCCCAACAGTCATTACCGCGGCGCGATCTTTCCCCCGATTTATGACGATCAAATCGATCTCGACGCCTTCGGTTTGCGCTTCATCGGGCAGCGGGGGAAGATGAGGATTTACGAGTTCAAATGAAATCGCGCCTCCAACTCTTCTTCAGGTCGGCGGAAGGGATTGGATTCTTCGCCGCCGTGGTGGTCTCGATCCCATTGATCTTTCGCAATGCGATCATCCATGATTTCCCCATGGGATATGCCGGCTTGTTTACCCAAATGGCGAAACAGATTGCCGAAGCGAACTTTGTTCTCCCAGCCGAGTCGCCCTATTATGGTCCGGGCGGGATTCCATTTGCCTATCCGCCTTTTGGTTTGTATCTTCTGGCAGTCTTCATCAAGATCACAGGGAAATACTTCATTTTCCTGCGCTGGCTTCCTCCCTTGTTTGGCTTCGTTTCAGTCTGCCTGACGTACCTCCTTGCGCAAAGATTTTTCAAACTTCCCTTCGCTTCCATGACGTCGGCGATCCTTGCTGCCGCGTCGGTGGACCTGCATATCGCCCATATCTGGTCGTCGGGGATCGTCCGCGGCTCCGCTTTCATTTTCACGATCCTTTTCATGATCGCTTATTCCCCAAGTCCGGAACGGCGAACGCCGAAAAAACTGATCGTTTCGGGTCTTTTTTTCGGGCTGACGCTGCTCAGTCATCTTGCTTATGGGTTGTTCTGTTTTTTTTGGCTCGCAGCCGCTTCTTTTTCAATCCGGCATTGGAAAAAATCCATCTTTGATATGGTCAGCACAGGTCTGGGCGCGGCGCTTCTTGCCAGCGTGTGGGTTCTCCCGGTCGCATCCCTGCATGGATGGGATGTCTTCTGGGGAGCGGTGAATTCCCATGGAGGCAATGCCTTTTTTGTCGAAACTGTGAGCATTTCCGGCTTGATACGGCTGTTGTATTTAAACCTAACTCCATTATTGTCAAATCCTTTATTAGCGGGGCTGGTGCTTATAGGGATTTTTTATTTGTTGCGGCATGGATATTTTCGATTCGTGTTTTTCTTTTTGCTGGTGACCCTTTTCTTTCCTGAAAATGCCCGCTTTGTTTCCTGGCTTGGATGTTTCGCAGCCGGGTACGGGCTCTGGTCGATCTCCGATCGATTGCGCAACTGGGGCGGTGGATTTGTGAACGTCCCCCAATTTATGTGGATGGTGATCGTCATGCTCCCTGCGCTCGCCGTGCTTTGGCTGGATGGATTTTCCTCCATCACGCGCTTTCCACCGCTTCTAACCGAATCTGCGCTTGATTTGCAGGCGAAACGGTCGGAAGTTTTTCAGGGTGAAGGCAGATATCTCGCCTTATTGATCCAGGATGAAGCGGAGTGGATGCCTTTCCTTTTGGAGCTGGATCCGCTCGTATCTCAATGGGGGAGTGAATGGCTTGGCGATTACGACGAGCAGACCCGATTGATGTCCCTATTTCAGACCTGCCGCAAGGAGAAGGACTGGGCATGTGTAAATTCCGCGTTGAATGAAACTGGTGCAGCGCCCCGCTTCATCATTACCTATCGGATCGAGGAAAAACTGAACGAACAAATCTCGGCGGACGATGCGTGGGCGGAAATCTATGCCAATAGACGGTATATCGTCTGGCAGGCGGTCGAGGCGCGTTGAGTTTTGAAAAAAAAGAGTCTGCGGAAAACGCAGACTCTTTTTATGCCGTCCGGGCTAGCGTTTGATCTTCTTCCCGCCTTTAATTCCGGTTGACCTTAATGACCTGCCAGCCAAAGCCGCGCCGCTGGACCTGGATGTCCTGGCTGGCTTCATGCCGCTCCCGATATTCTTACCGAACATACTCAAAGTTGTGTTGAGAGCTTTTTCCGCATCGGCTTCGTTCATGCCTGTGCGTCTGGTCAATTCATTGATCATGCCGCTTTGATAAAGGATGTTCGGATTGACCTTGCCGGAACCCATCTGGGTGAGCATATCGTCGAGGTCGAAGGTATTCGAATCGCGCCCCGATGTGGGATGATGCGCCAGTAATTTATGCGCCACGAGCGAGACGACAACCATGGCGATCTCGGGCGGGATATTCAACTTTTTGGCGAGTTTCGCGACGAAAGGCTGCAGCAGCATCATGAGCGGATTACCCCCCGCCATGGACTGGCTCATGGACCCGGGCTGATTCCCACCCATGAACATTTCGAGCATGCCCATCATGTTACCCAGCCCGCCCTGTTGACCCGCTCCTGGCATTTGAGGTTGACCTCCGCCAAGCAAACCACCGATCAAGTCGGTCATCGGGTCCGCGCTCTGTCCGGCGGGACTTCCCTGCTTGCGGGAGTCGACGAGCACTTTGAGGATATCTTCCATTGACATACAATTTCTCCTTGGTTAAGAAAAAGCGCGGCGATGGCGCCGCGCCAGTGGTTTCCTAGCCTTCCGATTTTTCAGGGGAGGGCTTGGTTTCGGGTTTGCTATCAGTCGAGGATTTCTTCGATGGGGAACTCTCGCCCGAGCGCGATTTGTGATCGGTGGCGTAGAATCCGGATCCTTTGAAGATGATCTTGGTGGGGGTGATGATCTTTTTAAGCGCTTTCTTGCGGCATTCGGGGCAGGTCTTCAACGGCGCATCGGTGAAGGATTGCTGGCGTTCGAATTGCACTCCGCAATTCTCGCATCGATAGGTATAGACGGGCATACGTACTCTCCTTGCTTCTTTCTTTAATTACCTGGTTACGTTGGAGGCATTATAGCGTGCATGGATGGACGTGGCAAGCCTGAACAAGCGGCATGTTATAATTTTCTTATATTAAAGACCTGACGGGTTTCAAATGCCCGTCAGGTCTTATGGAGTAAAAAATGTTGAAGATCGAGATCGTCTACTGCGCAGTCTGACATTACACGGGCCGGGCCGTGAGCCTGGCAGACGAGTTGCTGAAGGATTACGAGCATGTTATCGAGGCGCTGATCCTTGTCCCTTCGGGCGAAGGCAGGTTCGAGGTCAGCGCGAACGGGAAGTTGATCTATTCCAAATTGCAGACCAAGCGTCATGCCGAGGCAGGGGAGATTCTCGGTCTCATCTCGAAGATGGTAGTTTAACCATAGAGCGGGCTTGCCATACTCCATGCGTTAATTCGAAATTTTGTCAGGCGAGAATCCTGACCTACAATACAAACTAAGGAATACGAATGGCAAAAAAAGGACGAGTGTTTTCTGGCGCGCGCCCCACCGGCCGCCAGCATTTGGGGAATTATCTTGGGGCGATCCAAAACTATGTGGAATTGCAGACCGACTACGATTGCGTCTATTGCATCGTGGACGTCCATGCGTTGACGACAGTGGAAACCACGCAGGAGCTTCGCCAAAACACCTTTGAGATGGCGCTCGATTGGCTTGCGGCGGGGATTCGCCCGGAAGATTCGATTTTGTTCGTGCAGTCGCATGTGCCCGAAGTGATGGAACTGCACACCTATCTTTCAATGGTCACCCCGCTCGGTAAACTGACCGACCTGCCAACCTTCAAGGAAAAGGTGCGCCAACAGCCGGATAATGTAAACTACGGTTTGCTCGGCTATCCCGTATTGATGACCGCCGACATTGTTCTTTATAAAACCGATATCGTCCCCGTCGGCATTGACCAGGCTCCACATATCGAGTTTGCGCGCGAGACCGTCCGCTCGTTCAATTATCGCTTCAATACCAAGGCGTTGATCGAACCGCAGGTCAAGCACACAGAAGTGAAGAAAGTCCTCGGCATCGATGGGAAAGAGAAGATGAGCAAAAGTCTTAATAATCATATCGAACTGGCGCTCACCCCCGAAGAGACCGTCAAACGCGTGCGCGAGATGGTCACCGACCCGGCACGCCAGCGCAAGTCCGATCCCGGCAATCCAGATGTCTGCAACGTGTTCACGATGCATAAGATATTCTCTCCGCAGGAAGAAGTGGACATGATCAACGTCGAATGCCGCAAAGCGGGCATCGGGTGCGTGGATTGCAAACTGCGTTTCGCTGCCAATCTTAATAAACATCTGGAACCCTTCCGCGCCAAACGCGCTGCGTTTGAAGCCAAGCCTTCCGAAGTGCAGAATATTCTTGACCATGGCGGTAAACGCGCCCGCGCCATAGCGCAAGCGACGATGGCGGAAGTCCGCGAGGCGATGAAGTTGCCGTAAATAGCGAAGAGCGAAACGCGATCACATTTCACTCTTCACGTATCAAAGATAGTTCATGCGCGTTCTTATCCAGCGAGTGTCCAAAGCCAGCGTTATCGTTGAAGGACAGACCATTTCCAGCATCGGAAAAGGTCTGTTGATTCTATTGGGCGTCGGTCACGGCGATGGGGAAGATTCTGCCCGGTTCCTCGCCGAAAAGACCGCCAATTTACGGGTATTCGAGGACGATCAGGGCAAGACCAACCTTTCGGTTTTGGATGTCAAAGGGGAGGCTATCGTTGTTTCGCAGTTCACACTCTATGCAGACACGCGCAAAGGACGGCGCCCTTCCTTCATCGACGCCGCTTTGCCCGATGCTGCCGAACCTCTGGTGAATCGATTCGTCGAGCTCCTTCGTTCACACGGCGTTCCAACTCAAACGGGGAAGTTTGGCGCGCACATGCAGGTCGAGATCCACAACGACGGACCTGTCACGATCTGGCTCGAGAAATAATCCATGAAGCGGCCCAACTTTATACAGCGTCAGATTCACCGCATCTTGATGATGCGTCCTGTGACTGAATTGTTGGCTCCACATACTGTTGCAATCGATAAATTCTTTCTCAAATTGACAAGAGGCAGGCAAACCCTCTCGGAACTGGCGGGATGGAATATCATCCATGTATCCATGGTTGGCGCGAAATCGGGAAGGGTGATCGATCTTATCCTTATCGCCATCGCCTGTGAGGAGAAATTTGCCCTCATCGCTTCGAACTTTGGGCGCCCACATCACCCGAAATGGTATTTTAATTTGCTGAAAACGCCCAAGTGCAGGGTCCGGGTCAATGGAGAGTATCTGGATTACGTCGCGCGTGAAGCGGAAGGCGAGGAGCATGAGAGGTTTTGGCAGTTGGCCGTCGATCACTATGCCGGGTATGAAAAATACAAGGAAAGAGCCGCGCCCCGTCGCATTCCGGTCATCCTCCTCGAGCCGGTGAAATGATTGCCAAGATTAGAATTTCATGATAAATTAAGCCTTGAAGGATGCAAGAGGTTTTCGTTGCGGAAGGAAGAAGACAACGGCTCAAAGCAAGACCTGAGCCGTATTTTTTTACCACCCGATGAACACAACTGCGTCACCCAATTCTTTACTTTTGCTCAGGAGGCAAATATGGCTGAACGTATCATCGGCACGGTGAAGTGGTTCAATGGAACCAAAGGCTACGGTTTCATCGAGCGTGAAGGCGGTCCCGACGTCTTCGTCCACTTTTCCGCCATTCGCGGTGATGGCTTCAAGAACCTGCAAGAGGGACAGAAGGTGGAATTTACCATCGAACAGGGTCCCAAAGGCTTGCAAGCCGCGGATGTTGTGGTTCTTTAATCGAACCTGATGAAAGAGCCTCGTCGTGAGACGGGGCTCTTTTTTCTTTTCGAA
Source organism: Candidatus Villigracilaceae bacterium (assembly GCA_026645935.1). Classification (GTDB taxonomy): domain Bacteria; phylum Chloroflexota; class Anaerolineae; order Anaerolineales; family Villigracilaceae; genus Villigracilis. The sequence continues at coordinate 284,373 of JAPKMP010000002.1, forward strand.
ACCGGACTTTTCCAGCTCGATTATTTTTTCTCCCCTCAAACCTTCATCTACTCTATGGCATCGCTTCACCCGGGACCCAAAGCCGGGCATCCACCTCGACAGCCATTGCCCCCGCCGTGAGCATGGACTCGACATCCGCCTGCGACCACACACCGCCCGAGCCGATGACCGGCAGCCCGATCATCCCTGCCGATCTGACGATATCCAAAGAACGTGGAAACAGCGATTGTCCGTACATCCTTCCAGTGATCAAGTTTCCAGTTCTGTCGTAAAGTGCCCCCCGTGGCGGCGCGATGCTGATCGCGCTTGCCCCGCCGTCCATCAGTGGACGTCCCAAGGTCAACACCTGTTCGTGTGGAAGCGCAAAGATGAGCGGAATTTCTCCCAGACACATCTCCAGATTCAATAGAATGATGTCATCTGCCAGCAGAGGCGCAAAACCGAGTTGGACCGCCATTACGTTTTCCACGGTCTCCAACTCGCGCACCATGTTTTGGGTTTCCTCAGGCCGATCCGCCATGAGGTGGACGATGATCGGCAGTTCGGCGCGATTCCATTTGGCGGAAAACTTCTTTAGTACTGAGTGAAAACCCGGGTTGGGTAAACCTGTATGGAGGAGGAATCCTCCCGGGAACTCGACCACAGACGGGTGGAGGGTCGCTGCACGCGGGCGAAGGGAGACGGGATTCGTCACGAACGCGCCGAATGAGTCGAGCAGGATCCCGCTGCGAGGATCTGGATGGAAACCCAGCGATCCCGCCGCGTTGATGAGCGGTTTGCTGAAAAACAAGTCTCGTTTCATAGGTATTCCATATCGTTGCGAGGAACCAGGATGATATTTTACGATGGTTCCCGGCGGCTTGGGTATCGATCTGGAGCATCCCACCATTGGGGTGTTGCCTGTAATCGGTATGACGCTTAAGATGGGAAGCGCACCCGTGAGGCACTCCATCTCGCGGTCATTGATGGCGGTCATGGAAAACGCATTTCGCTGACAATACCACGCTTTCCTACCGCGAAGGTCACCAGGCTTGCCGGGAATGGGTGCATCGAATAATTTTATTGGAGAGAGAGCATGGATGTAATTTATACCGCTTCGCCGTTCAAGGCATTTTCGGGCAGCCTGTTTATGATCGGTTTTTTCTTCGTTCTTGGTTTCGGGGGGTTGTTGCTCAACTACCTTCCCCGGCGCACCCGTAGGGAGAGTTTTCTTAAACGGCACTCATTCGGGTGCGTCAGTGTCTTATTACTGATTTTTGGGGTTGCGACTTCGGTCGCAACGTTCAATACCTATCAGAACGAAGACAAGACCATCAGCGTGCGCGTGATCGAGAAAATGGAAAGAGTGGTCAAATGCAATGAGTCGTATTGCACCGAATATGTCGTCGAAACCACTGATGGAGAGAAGTATTACGTCTTTGGGCTCTCGAAGGATACGTGGAACAAAATGGAAGCGGAGGCTTGTTATCAATTCACGTATTATCCCCTGAAACCCCTGCTGGCTGATTATTTGAAGGAAGAGAATGAGCACCCCAGTCTGTATGAGACGACGGGATATATCACTTTGATCGGGCGGATCGGCTGCTAAAGAAGGGATTCCTGTTTTACTTTATTGCGTGATACATCGTCAGCAGCGGAGTCCACTGCCTGGTTTGTATGACCAGGTTCCGATGAGTCAGATGCGATTCGAGGGCTTTGAGTCCGAAATCGGTGTCGGGATGTCCCCAACGGAACAGCGCGTCAAAGACCTTGACGTCTACGCCGCGAGGTTCTTCAAGGAAGAGGGACCCGTCCGGTTTCAGCACGCGGACGACCTCGTCGATGGCATTTCGCCATTCAGCGATATGATGCAGGACGCCGAAGATGATCACGACATCCTTGCTGGCGTCGGCGAATTGGCTGAGGTCTTCCGCGCCTTGTACGATGAATTGAAATTGCGGATACTGCTTCTTCGCCAGGTCGATCTGTTCCTCCATCACGTCGAGGCCGATATACCTTTTTGGCGACAAGGAAGAAAGGAGAAAGGCGCCATAACCAGAGCCGCAGCCGATCTCGAGGACATCTTTATCCCGCAGGTCAAGCCCCATGCGTTTGAACATGGGGAGTTCGAAATAACGCTGGCCCCATTTGCGGGGCAGGGATTGCATGGCGCGGAATTCGGTCGTGGATAGTTTCATATAAATTTTTCCCCTCTCCGCTCGGGAGAGGGGTGGTTGGTCAAGCCGTTTCGATCAGACCCATCGCTTGCAACATCTCGTCATTGCTGGCAAACTTGAATTCTTCAAGCCCGCGCTTTTTGGCTTCCTCTGCTTCAACTGCTTCCAGTCGTTTGAGGTCTTCCTTTGTGATGACCGGCTTGGAAATTGCCTTGATCTTTTGGGCAACACTCTCCGGGCTGAGCTTTGCGGGAGTTTTCGTCTGGAGATACTGCAGGACCGCCTTGGCTGCGTTTGTGCCGTCCTTGCGCGCGTAACCGACCAGCCCTTCGCTTGCCTTGCGCGACCAGCCGCCGACGAATACGCCTTCGATGGGCGATTCATAGGAAATGCCATCCACGGGGAATTTCGGTTCCTTGTTCTTGACGAATTCGCTCCACTCGACCGGCAGGCCGAAGTTTGCATCCACCTGGTCGCCAATGGCGAAGATGACTGTGTCCACTTCGATGGTGCGTTTGACGCCCGTGCCTTTTGCGCTTGTCTTTCCGTCTCGCTCGGTGAGGATGTTATCTTCCACTTCCAGTTTGACCAGTTTTCCGTTTTCACCGATCATGCCGGTGGGCGAAGCAAGGAAGTCGAAATGGAATTTTGCATTCTCAGTTTTGGGATCCGCCTTGGCAAGCGCATCAAACACCTTGTGGCGTCCAATCTCCGGGTCCTGTTTGATCGCTTCGAGAACCGGCAGTACGCGTTTCATTTCGTTCTCGAACTCGGTAAGGTCGAGATAGTTGATCAAATGCTTCATCTCATCCTTGGTGAAGTTGACTTCAGCGGGTCCGCGCCGCACCACGGCAGTGACTTCCTCGGCTTTCTGGTGATTGATGAGGAAGCGCGCAATGTCGACCATTACGTTTCCCGCGCCGATGATCGCGCAACGTTTTCCAAAACGGAACTTGCGCTGGCTGAATGGCGGCAGTTTATTGTAATGATAGACGACATCCTTGGCGTGATAGACCCCTTCCAGTTCCTCGCCGGGCAGCCCGAGACTCTTGGTCCCTTGCGCACCTGCCGAAACCAGCACCGCATCGAACCCAAGTGCCCGGACCTGATCAAGGGTAAAGTCGCCCATTTCGCTGACGACGACATTTCCATAATAATCAAGATTTGGCAGGTCCAGCGCCTGTCGAAACTGCTTCCTCAACCCTTCTTTCATGGTGTGCTTTTCCAGATAAATGCCGTACTCGGCAAGACCGCCAGCCTTGATGTCCCGGTTAAGAAGCGTGACCCGCACATTATTGTTCGCAAGTTCACGCGCACCGAATATTCCAGCCGGTCCCGCACCGATCACTGCAACAGAAAATTGATTCTCCACGGTCGTTCCTCCTTGAAATTGGACGCAAACCATCGCATTATATTTGAAAACGAACACTCTCACAAGCCTGCCCCATCACCTTTTCATCTTACAACGAATCAAGCCGATACCGTCCAATTATGTTAAGATTACATGACAAATGTAACGGGTCGAACAGGAGCCGCCATGACAGAAGAGCCGAAAAATGATGATCCTGTGGAAAAATTCCGCAAACTCATCGCGAGTTTTATTCCCCTTTCACGCCTGCCCAAGAAAGAGGTAAAGATGGACGATGGAAAGCACCCCCTCACCTCCCTGCCGCGCAAAAATGCGGAGAAAGGCGGTGCCATAAATTCCCTCCCCAAAAAGGTGGAAGCCGCTCCGAAGACAATGAAAAACGGTTCGACTGAATCTCCCGGCCAGGATTCACAGCCCCTTCCACCCGCCTCGGAATCCAGCCCGAAAATTGATTCGTCCCCCGGGGCTTGGAAATCCGTTTGGGGTCCCCGCTTCTGGACAACGGCAAGCACCATCTCGCTGACCATCAACATCATAATGACGATCATCCTGATCATTCTGGTCGTCAGCGTATATCGCCTGAAACTCGACATGCAAAAGGTGATGAGCGCGAGCACTGCGCTGATGAGTTTGCCTTCCGGTTTGTATTCCAATTTCGAGAAGATGGAACGTGCCAGCATTCAGACGAACGTCGTCGTGGACGCCATGATCCCTGTCAAGTTTGACTTGCAACTGAACCAACCAACTGATGTCACCCTTAGTGAAAACGTCACGATCACGAACGCATTGGTCACGGTAAATACCGGCGGCTTGAACATCACCCAGGCGAATACAACCATTGTCCTGCCACAGGGGACCGTCCTGCCCATTACATTGAATCTCACCGTTCCGGTCGATAAGCAGGTTCCTGTTACCTTGAACGTGCCGGTGAATATTCCGCTCAGCGCTACTTCATTGAACGAACCCTTCGTCGGCCTGCAGGAAGTCATCCAACCAATATACTGTGTGGTCAACCCGGAGGCTGTGGATATGGATGGTCAGCCGATCTGTCCGTAGGCGCCATCGTCCATGCGAGGAACGACGAAGCAGTCTCATAACTTACTTTGGAGTTAAATGAAAAACGTTACCCAGGTCCAGTTGAAGAACGGCATGAAGGTCATGCTCAAGGAGATTCACACCGCGCCAATCATCTCATCGTGGATCTGGTACAGGGTCGGCTCACGTGACGAATCGACTGGCAGGACCGGCATCTCTCATTGGACCGAGCATATGCTGTTCAAAGGGACGAAAAAGTTTCCCGGTGGGATACTAGACAAAGCCATCTCCCGCGACGGCGGGCGATGGAATGCCTCCACTTCGCGTGATTCCACCCGCTATTATGAAACCATGCCGGCAGCCAAGATCGATCTTGCCTTGCGGCTCGAAGCGGATCGAATGACCAGGAGTCTTTTCGACCCAAAGGAGGTTGCCTCCGAACGGACGGTCGTCATCTCTGAACGCGAAGGCTCCGAGAACGAGCCGATGTTTCTGCTGGGGGAGGCGGTACAAAATGCCTCCTTCCGCGTGCATCCCTATCATCACGAGATCATCGGCGACATGGCCGATCTGCGCTCCATCACGCGCGATGATTTGTTCGATCACTATCGCGCTTATTACGTTCCGAACAACGCCGTCCTTTCAGTGGCGGGAGATTTCGACACCAGGTCCATGCTCAACCGCATCAAGGAATTATTCGAGCCGATTCCCAAAGGGAACTTCCCTCCGCGCCTCGCCCGACCTGAACCTGAACGAAAAGGAGAACTTCAGTTGACAGTGGAAGGTCCCGGCGAGACTGCATTCATGCAAATCGCTTATCCGTTTCCGAACGCCACCCATCCGGATTACTTTCCGCTTCAAGTGCTCGAAAGTTTGCTCAATGGCGCAAGCGGGCTTTCCTATAAAACCTGCCGCCTTTACCGCGCCCTGGTGGATACAAGCCTTGCGGTGGATGTTTCCGGATGGTCCGAGTCGACGATCGATCCGTTCCTGTATCGTTTCACCATTGTGCATCGCCCGGATGTGAAACCGGAGAAAGCCCTCGCCGCGTTGGACGATGAAATCAAAAAGATGCAGGATGAACCCGCGCCTGAAGCGGAGATCCATCGCGCGGTCAAACAAGCTCGGGCGGTTTTTGCCTACGGCAGCGAGAACATCACGCATCAGGCTTTTTGGATGGGATACACCTCGATGTTCTCCGATTACAGTTGGTACACTACGTATTTGGATAAACTCGCAAAGGTGACTCCAGACGACGTCCAGCGTGTTGCTCAGACGTACTTTCAACAAAATAAACGCGTAGTTGGGGCTTATGTCCCGGCAGGGAAGGCAAACTAGATGGCGGCAAAAACAAAATCCTCCTTTCCGAGCCCGGAAGATGTGTATCAAGTTACTTTGCCGAACGGGATTACCGTTCTGGCGCGTTCCAACTTCAACAGCCCATCGGTCAATATTGGCGGGTATTTGCCCGCCGGTTCCATCTCCGAGACGGACGACAAACTTGGTCTGGCAGATTTTGTCACCAGCATGCTGATGCGCGGCACGCAAAAGAGAACCTTCGACGATATTTACAATGAACTTGAATCTGTCGGAGCGAGCCTCGGTTTTGATTCCGGTGTCCACAATGTCAACTTCGGCGGACGAGCGCTCGTGGAAGATCTGCCGCTTCTGCTAAATCTATTGTCAGAATCCCTGCGCGCCCCGGGTTTCCCGAAAGATGAAGTCGAACGCTTGCGCACGCAGCTGCTCACAGGCCTTGCCCTGCGCGCGCAGGATACCTCTGATATGGCGGACCTTCTCTTCGAGCAATTCCTCTATGCCAATCATCCCTACGGGAAACCAACCGATGGGTTCGTGGAAACGGTTCAGGCGATCACGCGGGATGATTTGGAATCATTTCACCGGCTCCACTTCGGACCACGCGGCCTGGTCATTGCCATCGTTGGCGCGATCCAACCGAAGAAGGCGGTTGAAGCGGTGGAGAAGGTCATGGGAGGCTGGTCGGTTCCGGGTCAGAAAGAGCCGCCTGCACTTCCTCCGCTAAAACCGTTGAAAAAACTCATCACAAAACACCATGCAATTCCAGGCAAGTCACAATCTGATCTCGTGGTTGGAACAATTGGACCGAATCGTAAAAGCCCCGATCACATGGCGGCGTCACTTGGGAATTCGGTGCTGGGTCAGTTTGGGATGATGGGGCGCATCGGCGATGCAGTGCGTGAAAAAGCCGGTCTGGCTTATTATGCTTATTCCAGTTTGCATTCGGGAATCGGACCTGGAAGTTGGGAGGTGGCCGCAGGGGTCAACCCAAAAAACCTAAAGAAAGCGCTCGACTTGATCGAGAAGGAACTTAAGCGCTTTGTAAGGAACGGCGTGACAAGGGAAGAACTTGCGGACAGCCAGGCAAATTTCATCGGACGCCTGCCATTGACGCTCGAGTCGAACGGCGGCATGATAAGCGCAATTCTCAATATCCACCGATACGACCTGGGCATGGATTACTATCAGCGTTATGAAAGTTTGGTGCGCAAAGTCACTCGCACCGATGTTGTCGACGTGGCAGGGAAATACATCGATCCGGATCGTCTTGTCATCGCGACAGCGGGACCGTGAAAGCAATAATGGTGAGCGAAGCGTAAAATGAACATACGAACTGGCGTTGACTTGATCGAGATCAACCGGATCGCCGAGGCAATCGAGCGGCATGGGGAACGATTTTTGAATCGAGTCTATACCGATTACGAACGGAAGGAATGTAATGGGCGGATATCTTCTCTTGCTGTGCGTTTTGCCGCAAAAGAAGCGGCGGCAAAAGCGCTTGGCTGCGGCATTGGCGTTGTCAGCTGGCTTGAAATCGAAGTCCGCTCTGATGAGATGAAAGCACCTTATCTGATCCTGAGCGGGGAAGGAGAGAGGCTGGCAAAGAAAATGGGACTTGTAACCTGGTCGATCAGTTTGAGCCATGCGGAAAAAATGGCGATCGCATTTGTGGTTGCGGTCGGCGAAAAATAAAAACCCTCCCGCACGCCAGTTTGCAGGAGGGTACCAAGGAGATATGGCGGCGAAAGGAATTTCCATACCTCGACTTGACGGGAAACGATTCTTACTTTTGATCCTCGACGCCGATCCAAAAATGCCCGGGCATTACGGGGCGATAGGGACGGATGATCAATTTTCCAAGTTCGAAATGGATCTTGCCGCCTTCCATCATGCTCGGATGCACAAGACACAGGTCTGGTTTACGCCCGAATTTTTTGCTGTAATAATCCATCGCTTTTTGGATCTTCACGCTCAGGGTCGTGCGCGGATCGTTGTCGTACCATAAGAGTCCGGTGTGCATAGAACTTGCCTTTCTTTATTCGATTGACGGGAGCCAGAACTTAAGCAATTGATCGCCTTCGCGCATGGCATACTCCTCGCCGGGAGACAGATGATTGAGCTGAGAATTGCCGGTAAGAATTTTTGCTGTCTCTGCGTCTTCGACAACGCCAAACAGTCGTGTACGGAAGAACTCCAGCCATTCCAATTGGTCTTTTACTCGGTTGGCATTAATGGTGGCGAAGGTCCAAACGTGGCGGCTGGGACCACGAAGGAGAAGCCAGCGCAGGTTTTGCTTCGCCTGATCATTCAGGCTGGTTATCGATCCCAGATCGTCTATGAACAGGAGAATGCATTGCCCTTCGCCTTTGTTGTTATGCGCCCAAGTAACAAGGGACTGCAGGAGTTCAACCGCGTTTTCTTCGTTGGAATGATAGATCCCGGCATTGTTTTCGGTTCCATACAGGTCTTTCCACTCGTCAGGATTGCTCGATATGATCCCATATTGAACGGAGGACGGCGAATGAAGGATGTCCGTCCCGCGGGCAATGGTCTTCAAGAGGCGGGTCTTACCGCTGGATGAATCCCCAGCGATCAAAATCGGACCCGGAACCGGGTCGTACAAATTGAGCAATACCGGCAACCCGTCATTTGCCATGCCAAGGAAGACCGCCTCGTGTGGGAGGGGGGAGATTCCGGCAAGGACTCTGCCGAGGTCTGGCAAAGCCTGCGCGGGCGGAGTCGGAGGCGAAACCTTTTTTCCCTTTTCTTCTTCCATGATTTCTGCCAATGCATTTAGCATCAGGTTGAGTTGATCGGTATCATTCATATTAGAACTTTTGTTCTAATAATAAACCAGACCAATTTCGCTGTCAAGGGGTCAGTTTTTGTCTTTCATATCAAATCCGTTGCCGGTAAAACCGCTTGACGCTCGGGGTTGTTTTGGTATAATCTGTCCGCTTATTGACTTGCCGACGTAGCTCAATCGGCAGAGCACCCGCCTTGTAAGCGGGCGGTTACGAGTTCGATTCTCGTCGTCGGCTCTGAGTTGCCGATTGAGAAGATGTCGGTGATTGAATGAAGAATAAAGCGAGGGCAGTTACCCAAGTGGCCAAAGGGGACTGACTGTAAATCAGTTGTCAGAAGACTTCGGAGGTTCGAATCCTTCACTGCCCACTCACCGAGGCGTTCTCGGCGGCAAGTTCCGCCCACATAGCTCAGTCGGTAGAGCACACCCTTGGTAAGGGTGAGGTCACGGGTTCAAGTCTCGTTGTGGGCTCAATTGCTGATCAAGTTTTATTAATAGAAGGAGACTCATATGGCGAAGGAAAAGTATGACAGGAGCAAACCGCATCTGAACGTAGGGACGATGGGGCACATCGACCACGGGAAGACGACGCTGACCGCGGCGATCACGAAAGTGGCGGGGTTGATGGGACAAGCCGAATTCAAGGCGTACGACCAGATCGACAATGCGCCGGAAGAAAAAGCGCGCGGGATCACGATCAACATCGCGCACGTGGAATACCAGACGGACAAACGGCACTACGCCCACGTGGACATGCCGGGACACCGCGACTACATCAAGAACATGATCACGGGTGCGGCGCAGGTGGACGGCGCGATCCTGGTGGTAGCGGCTCCGGATGGACCGATGCCGCAGACGCGGGAACATGTGCTGCTGGCGCGGCAGGTGGAAGTGCCCTCGATCGTCGTGTTCCTGAACAAAGTGGATCAGATGAACGATCCCGAACTGCTGGAACTGGTCGAGTTGGAACTGCGTGAACTGCTCAACGGTTACGGTTTTCCCGGCGACACAACCCCGATCGTGAGAGGCTCTGCCAAGGCGGCGTTGGACTCCGCCAGCACG
>JAPKMP010000030.1 GCA_026645935.1 Candidatus Villigracilaceae bacterium
CTCGCCTCTTTCCACCCGTCCCTTGATCTCTCCGACCAAATCATCCACCTGCCCCTTGACCGGTCGCACAACAACTTCCGGGTCCACCAAACCTGTTGGGCGGATGATCTGCTCGACGACCTGCTGGGCATTTTTTGTTTCATACTCGGCCGGCGTTGCGGATGTATAGATGGTCGCGCCCATCACTTCTTCGAACTCATCGAACTTTAGCGGACGGTTATCGAGCGCGGACGGCAAGCGGAAACCATATTCGACGAGCGTCTCTTTGCGCGCGCGGTCCCCGTTGTACATGCCGCGGATTTGCGGAACGGTCATGTGACTCTCGTCGATGACCAGCAAATAATCGCTCGGCAGGAAATCGATCATCGTCCATGGATGCGAGCCGGGGGCGCGCCCATCCAGATGACGGGAATAGTTTTCAATGCCGGAGCAATATCCCACCTCTTTCAGCATTTCGAGATCGTACCGGGCGCGCTGTTCCAATCTTTGCGCTTCCAAGAATTTCCCCTCGCTTTTGAATAAAGCCAGCCGATCTTCGAGCTCCTTCTCGATATTCCGGATGGATTCCTTCATCCGGTCCGAGTCTGTCAAGTACTGCTTGGCGGGATAGATCGAGATTTCCTCCGGCTCCTCGAAGATTTCCCCCGTCAACGGGCTGAATTGCATGATGCGCTCGACCTCATCTCCAAAGAAAGTAATCTTGTAACCGCGCTTATCCTCGTATGCCGGGACGATCTCAAGCGTATCGCCGCGCACGCGGAAGGTGCCGGGACGAAGCTCCATGTCGTTGCGCTGATACTGGCTTTCGATCAACTGCCGTAGTAATGCGTTCCGCCGATATATTTCGCCGATCTTGAGAGTCACCGTCCCCTTGCCGAATTCTTCCGGCGAGCCTAAACCGTAAATACATGAAACCGAAGCGACGATGATAACGTCCCGCCGCGATATTAACGCCGTTGTTGCGGCAAGGCGCAGGCGCTCGATCTCTTCGTTGATCTCGGTTTCCTTTTCGATGTACAGGTCGTGCCTCGGGACGTACGCCTCCGGTTGGTAGTAATCGTAGTAGGAAACGAAATACGAAACGGCGTTCTGCGGGAAGAAATCGCGGAACTCTGCATACAACTGCGCCGCAAGAGTCTTGTTGTGCGCCATGATGAGCGCAGGCTTCTGCAATTCCTGGATGACGGACGCGATGGTGAAGGTTTTGCCTGTACCGGTCGCGCCAAGCAGGACCTGGTGCTTGAGTCCGCGCTTCACGCCGTCCACAAGTCCGCGGATGGCTTCGGGCTGGTCGCCCATGGGCTGAAAGGGTGCTTGAAGTTTGAATTCCATAGGATGTTTTAAAAAAGGGAACGGATGTTCTGTATTCTACTCCAAAGGCTGTGGAAACGCCAGAAAATTCGCGGTTGGGATAAAATATTCGTCATGCCCAAAGAGAATTCCATTTCCCTTCGAAACATCAATACTCTGCTGATCCTGATCTTTGCAGTTTATATTGTCATATTGCTTCGTTCCGCCTATGTGAACGAAGACGCCTACATCACCATGCGGACGGTGGACAATTTCGTCAACGGATACGGTTTGCGTTGGAACGTGGCGGAACGGGTACAGACATTCACACACCCGCTCTGGCTGATCCTTGTTACAGGAATCTATTTTTTCACCCGCGAAGCGTTCTACACGCTGATCTTTCTGAGTTTTGCCATCTCACTGGTGACGTTTTACTTCACCGCCGCCCAGTTCAAGAGACAAACCCTCGGAACCCTTGTCGTCCTGACGATCCTGATATTTTCGAAGGCATTCATTGACTTTTCTTCTTCGGGGCTGGAAAATCCACTCACTCACTTATTGCTCGCACTCTTTCTATTTCTATTCCTCCAGGGGGCGGATGAAATTTTTTTACAGGGCGGGTCGGTTTTCCTGCTCAGCCTGATCGCCGGACTTGCGACCCTAAACCGAATGGATACCGTGCTTTTCTTCGTGCCCGCTTTGTTGTGGGTGTTCATCCAAAACAGAAAAGCCGGAACGGTCAGGAATATCCTGCTCGGCTTTTTACCCTTCATCATTTGGGAAATTTTCGCAGTCATTTATTACGGTTTTCCCTTCCCGAATACCGCCTATGCCAAACTTTATACCGGGTTGGGCAGGGGCGAACTGATCGAAACCGGTTTTATCTACCTCCTGAATTCGATCACCTGGGATCCCATCACGCTATTGACGGTTTTTGCCGGGACAGGGCTGGCGCTCTACAATGGCGCCTCGAAAGACAAAATGATCGCATTCGGCGTTGTTCTATATATTCTTTATCTGATCTGGATTGGCGGCGATTACATGAGCGGGCGATTCTTCTCCGGCGCATTGCTGATTGGCGTGATCCTTCTCGGTAGACAATTGGCGGACCTGGAGCCGGCAGAATCCCTGGTCGCTTTCATGCTGATCGCCGCCATGGGTTTCGCCTCACCCACCCCTACCCTTACCAGCGTGGACGACTCGACCTTTTCCACCGGGCGGACCGACCCGCATGGCATCTACGACCTCCGTAGTTACTACTTCCAGACTTCCGGCTTGATCTTCGCACGCAATAATTATCCAAAACCAAATCACGAATGGGTGGCGCGCGGCTTGATGTTCAGGGAATCAAAAAAGAATTATCTCATCGAAGCGACGATCGGCTATACCGGTTATTTCGCCGGACCGCAATTGTTCATCGTCGATCCGCTTGCATTGAGCGACCCGCTTCTCGCGCGTCTGCGCCCGGTTCCCAACGAGCACTGGATTCCAGGTCATTTCGTACGCGATGTCCCGAACGGTTATCTCGAAACCATCCGAAGCGGCCAGAATATGTTCGAATACCAGGACCTGGGTGAGTATTACATGCATTTATGGTTGATCATAGAAGGACCGCTCTTTTCAACCGCAAGATGGGAAGCCATTTGGAAAATGAACACGGGTCAGTACGATTATCTTCTTGAATCCTATGATAACCGCCCGGTAGCGCCTGCCGCACCATGAACACCTTCCTGAATAAAATCAAGAACCGCAAATTTACCGAGGTCAGTGCGCCTCTGGCGTTCTTCATTCTTTGCGTGATCAGTTTCGGGCTGCTGATCCCCCGCCTTGGCTTTTACATGGACGACTGGCCCTATGTGTTCTACGCCAAACTCAAAGGCATCGACAGCCTGAGCGAAATGCTGGTTTACGACAGCCGCCCAAACGCCGCCTGGTTGTACATGCTCGCGTTCCGTTTACTGGGATTCAACCCGGCCGCCTGGCACATGTTTTCACTGCTCATGCGCTTCGGAACCGTCGTCGCATTCTGGCTGTTCCTGCGAAGGATGTGGCCCGGGAATAAAAGGGAAGTAATCGCCGCGTCGTTTCTTTTCGCCGTATACCCGTTCTTCATGCTCCAGCCTTTTGCTGTGGGATCCACGCATCATTGGTTCGGGTTTCTCGCATTCAACACCTCACTGTTCTTAATGGCGTCGGCATTTCAGAACAATACATATCGAAAATGGCTGTACGCGGGCAGCGCGCTTATCCTTGAAGCGGCGCATCTTTTTACCAGCGAGTACTTTGCGGGGTTGGAACTGATCCGTATCGCCATTTTGTGGATTCTGGTTTCGCGAGCTGATAATAAAACGAACAAAAAAATATTCCGCGTTTTCCTGAACTGGCTTCCCTATCTGCTCGTCCTTGCAGCATTTTTTTACTGGCGCATCGTCCTGTATCAAAACCCCGAAGGCGTGAGCCGCAATGAACCGGTCATCCTCCTTCAGTTGTTCAAAGAACCGTTGAGTGCGCTTGGTTTCCTCCTCAACGCATTCCTATCAGATTCAGTTTCCGTAATGTCCCTCGGCTGGGGTAAAGCATTCGATGCAAACCTGCTGGATATCGCATCCCCGTTCGTCCAATTCAAAATCTTCATCTGCCTGTTGACCTTTGCATTGGTATTCTATTATCTCCGCAATCTTTTGCCGAATCAGGATGAAAGAAAAAACCCAGAATGGCGGAAAGACTCGATGATTCTTTCCATATTCGCGCTGATGACCGGCGGACTCCCAATCTGGTTCATCGGACGTTCCATCGTCGAAAGCAAGAACCTGCTTTCCGCTTCCCGCTTCGGAATCCCTGCGATGTTTGGCGCGGCTCTTCTAACCTTCCTGCTCGCCGAGACGTTCATCTCCGAAAAAAACAAGCGGAACATTTTTCTTGCTTTTTTGCTGGCATTGTCGGTCAATTTTCATCTGGACAATACAAAGGAATTCCAATATTCGTGGGAAAAACAGGAACGGTTCGCCCAGCAAATTATCTGGCGCGCGTCGCACATCCAGCCCGGTACGGCCATCCTCACCGACCAGGAAGTTATGGGAATGATGGGAGAGTATGCGGTTTCGTTCTCGATCAACACGACCTACCAAGTTTCCGGTTTTGGAAACACGCCGCCTTATTGGTACTTCCCCTTCTATTACACCAATCCGAACATAGACGACTTGTTGCAGGGCGCTCCGCTCGAATACACTAAATTGACGATGCAATTCAATGGGAACAGCAGCCAAATGCTCCTGGTGGATTTCAACCCCGAACTTAAGCGCTGCTTGTGGATTCTCCAACCGCAGGATGCAAATCTACGCCTCGTCAGCGACGATGTAAGAAGGCTTGCCGCCGGTTCGGATATTTCCCTGATCGGGCAAGGTACCGAAGATGCCCCCAATCCTCCCGAAGAAATTTACGGTAAAGCCAACACCGAATCATGGTGCTATTACTTCCAGAAAGCCGACCTTGCGCGACAATATCAAGAATGGGATGAGATCGTCCGCTTGTGGAATGAAGCAGAAGCAAACGGCGAACGCCCGGATAACGGTTTTGAATACATTCCGTTCATCGAGGGCTACGGTCAAACCGGGGATTGGGACCGTGCCAAAGAAATGACCAAATTCGCCAACCGGGTCACCGCAGGGCTGGAGCCCAGCCTGTGCGGCGCGTTGGACAGGTTATCTGAAACAGCGGCCGGTTCACCTGAGAAAGACATAGCGATAAAGGATCTGAAAGAAGATTTGGATTGCAGTTCGTATCAATGATGAAATCAGGGGACGGTCACTTTCGAAAGTGACCGTCCCCTGTAACGCCAAACTATCAGGGAGGAAAATCTTTCAGAAAACCGAATCCGGCTTCAGCACGTCAGGGAGCCGGAGACGGGGGGAATGTTCCAGGCGGGGCGTAGAAATCCCCGGGGTTGATCCCCTGAGTCACTTCGCCGCTTTTAACTTCGACTGGAATCAGGCTGTGATCTGTGCAGCTGGCGGATAGTCCGCATGGGACCGCCGCCGAGTATCCGCCCGGATATGAAGAATCGTTATTGGGATATGCGACCACAAAATAAGAGCCGGGCGCAAGATCATCGATCTGATAGGTGGATGAATTCTCGTTGGTGATTATGTAACGATAATTTGCGCTGTTAATGTCGAACGCCACCACTGTCATCGAAGGAATAAAACTTGAAGGGTAGCTCAACTGTCCCGCAATGCCTCCTGTGCCTGCCGACTCTCCGCCAACGCCCAAATTGGGAATGCTCGGATCGTTCGGCATGGAGGGCCATTGCGTCGGATCGTTATACCAATCACCGGGGTTGATGTTGGGAGTTACGACCCCAGCCTGCACATCGACTTCGATCAGGGAAAGATCGGTGCAACTTTGCTGCAATCCACATACATAAAATTGATCGTATGCCCCGACCAATTTCCCGTCCGGCAGGACGTAGGCGAACACCGTATATTTTCCCGGCGGTAATCCATCGATCTGGTAGGTGGTTTGGTCTTGAACGGTCTGTACCCAATAATACTGCCCGGTTGATGTGTTAAACGCAACAACAAGCAGAGGCGGAATACCTTCCGAAGGGAATGACAGTTGGCCTGAGATACTGCCGGTCGCTGCTGAAGGCGTGGCTTGGGGAGCCTGAGCCGTCAGCGCCTGAAACGTAGCTTGCACGATCGCATCAACATCCTGCGCGGGTTGCCCCCCGCCGCACGCGCCAAGTAACGCGGACAATACAACTAAGATTACAAACAGCCTCTTCATCTCTCTCCTTTTCGCAATATGTCGTTTAAAACACGATGATTGGGTTTATGTTCCGTTGCCAAGAACCGCCAGCACATCGAGTAATTTCGCAGTCCAGACTTCTTCCTTCGAAACGGAAATCCAATAGGAGGCTTTGCCGCCTCTCACGCCGTTCGGAAGGTCCGGCAGCCGCCTCGCATCAGACCCGTCACCTGGCGCGGGGTACTTGAGCAGGATCTGCCCTGATTCCCATCCCACCGATGCCAGTCCGATTTTTTCAGCGCGCAATTTCACGCGCATCTGGTAAAGCAGGTTTTGAGTCATCTCCGGGAGCTGACCAAATCGATCGCGGAATTCCGAGCCGAGGGCATCGAGTTCGGTCTCGTCACGGAGATCGGCGAGGCGGCGGTAGAGCCGCAGGCGCAAATCCTGATCCGGAATATAGTGTACAGGGATTCCAACAGCAAGCGGAAGATCGACATTGACCGGGATGGAAAGCGGCAAGTGGAAGGCGGGGATCGCTCCTTCCAACTTTTTGGTTTCCACTTTCAGAACATCCGATGCAATTCTTCTCAATCTTCTGACCGCATCCGCAAGCATTCTGGTGTACAGATGAAACCCGACCGCTTGAATAAATCCATGCTGGCGTGTGCCGAGCAGTTCGCCTGCGCCGCGAATCTCAAGGTCGCGCATGGCGATGGAATATCCCGAACCGAGCTGTGTGTTCTCGGCAATGACTTCAAGCCGCTGCTGTCCTTCCAGCGTGGGCACAAGTTTCTTATGGCGGAAAAAATACGCGTACGCGCGCATCGCTCCGCGCCCCACCCGTCCGCGCAATTGATATAGTTGCGCCAGACCAAAGGTGTCGGCGCGGTCCACAATCAAGGTATTGGCATTGGGGATGTCCAAACCTGATTCGACAATCGTGGTGGACAACAGGATATCGATCTCCGCGTTGCCGAACCGGTGCATGACCTGGGATAATTGATTCTCGGGCATCTGTCCATGACCGATATCGATCCGCGCCTCGGGTACAAGTTTTTCCAGATGCGCCTTCATCGCGTCGATGGTCTGCACGCGGTTGTGGACGTAAAAAATCTGCCCGCCGCGCTCCAGTTCGCGCAGGACGGCCTGCCGCACCAGGCGAGAGGAATACGGTCCCACATGCGTAACGATGGGCAGACGTTCCTCGGGCGGCGTATTCAGGTTCGAAATATCGCGAACGCCGGTCAAAGCCATGTATAACGTGCGCGGAATCGGCGTGGCGGTGAGGGTCAACACATCCACTTCGGTGCGCAGTTTCTTGAGATGCTCCTTGTGGGTCACGCCAAAACGCTGCTCTTCGTCGATGACGACCAAGCCCAAATCCTTGAATACGACATCGGATGAAATGAGGCGATGCGTCCCGATGACGATATCCAATTCGCCGCTGGCAAGTTGATGCAGGATCCCGGTTTGTTCACGCGGAGTCCGGAAGCGTGAGAGCATTTCTGCTTTTACGGGAAAGGCGGCGAGGCGCTGCGAAAAAGTTTCGTAATGCTGCTGAGCCAACACGGTCGTCGGCACAAGAACTGCCACCTGCTTGCCGCTCATCACCGCTTTGAAGGCGGCGCGCAGTGCGACCTCCGTCTTTCCATAACCCACATCCCCGCACAAGAGTCGGTCCATCGGGCGCAGCCGTTCCATATCGCGTTTAATATCGGCAATGGCGCGTTTTTGATCTTCCGTTTCGACGTAGGGAAAACTATCTTCAAGTTCCTTTTGCCAGGCAGAGTCCGGCGAAAAGGCAAAGCCTTCCACCACCTGACGACGTGCATACAAGTCGAGCAAATCCTCCGCGACTTTCTGTACTGCCTCTTTGACACGCGATTTGGTTTCCGCCCACGCCTGCCCGCCAAGATTATCAAGCGACGGTTTGCCGCCCTCCGCGCCAACGTAACGCGTAAGTCGATCCGCCTGGTGAACGGGAACATAGAGAATGTCTCCGCGTTCGTATTCAACCGTGAGATATTCCCGTTCGTGTCCGTCCAACTGCCGTTGAATCAACCCGGCAAAACGTCCAATCCCATGATCGACATGGACAACGTAATCTCCCGCCTGTAAATCGGCGTAGAGCGATTCGGGCGTATCCGCAGCCGGGCGTTGACGCGCGCGGGGCTGTGGTCGTTCCCAGCCAAAGATCTCGGAGTCGGTGATGAGATGAACACATGCAATACTGGTTTCCGCGGCGGGAGCTAATGTAAAGCCCTCGGAAAGCGAGGCTTCGATAAATTCAAGGTTGACGGAGTTCGAATCCGGATTGTGTTCGTTCCATAACTCGTTCAACCGCCGCGCCTGACGCGAAACGATAAAGACCTGCTCCCCGCGTTCGACTATTGGCGATAGATAATCGATGAACGGTTTGAGACGGCCCCCGAACCGTTCGTCGTGTCCAAAATTTGATGCGAAATGGGTTTCATCCTCGTCATCGGAGGAACGCCCAAGTTCAAGATGCGGGAATTCCTCCAGCAAGTCAAACAGCTCAGACCATGGGTTGTAAGGAACCGGGAAATCCGAGGAAAGTATGCCTTCTCGAATGCTTTCTTCGCGAAACCTGACCGCCTGTTCTTCGACCTCGTTCGCCATGACTTCGATCAAACTGAGATCGTCGATCACTACAAGTGTTTTTTGAGGGAGATAATCCAGCAGGGAAGCAGCCTGGCTGTGAAGAAGCGGGATGTGAAATTCGGAGAGTTCCGTTTCAGCATCATTCCCTTCCGCAAGGAATTCGCGCGCCGGTGTGATAAGGATCGAATCAAGGCTTCCCAGCGTGCGTTGAGTAGCGGGATCAAAGGAACGGATGGTCTCTATTTCATCGCCAAAGAAATCAAGCCGCACAGGATTCAAATCGGTGGGCGCCCACACATCAAGGATGCCGCCGCGATGCGAGAACTGGCCCGGTTCGAGGACGGTGTTCACCCGCTGATAACCGATTCGCGCCCACTCGCGCATCAGACCATCGGGTTGGCTGGTCTGTCCTGCTGATAGTTTTTTACAAGCTTTGAGAAAATCCCGCCGGGGCAGGGTGCGCGTCATCAACGAACGGACGGAGGTAATGATGATTGGAGGAGATTCAGGTTTTGAGGCAAATGGCAAGTGGAACGTGGATAGTACGGTAAGCGTTTGCAGGCGTTCTCTACGGGTTGTCACGCCCCAGGCAGCATCTTCGTAAAAAAGCGGATTCGGCTCGGCAAATAGAAAACGCGGTGATTTGATCCAAAAGCCAAGTTCATCGAACATCGAAAGCGCATGGTCTGCGCGGTCTGTGATTAATAGAATCGGTCGAGCGGTATCCGAATGGAGGGATGCCAGCAAGGGCAGGCGCACAGAACGCGGCAAGCCAAGACCCGGGATGGGGTTACGCGCGCCTAGTTCGCCCAGCAGGCGCTGATATAGGGAGAGCTCGCGGAGATGGTCAAGTAGTTGCTTCATGACGGATGAAAATTTAGGAGTGAATGGTGAAACAGGAAACCTTTTCCCATTCCCTATTGCCTATTCCCTGATTTCGCCATTATATTTATTCATCGCCGCGTTCAAGCCATTCATGACAAACTCGAGCGAGGCATCGGCAGCGCGGGAGATAATTTCGGGCAGGATCTTCAATTCATCTTTCGAAAAGTTTTGAAGAACGTAATCCCTGGGGTCCATACGCCCGGGAGGACGACCAATGCCAAGGCGCAGGCGCGGGAAATCCTTTGTGCCAAGCAATTCAATCGTATTCGCCATGCCGCGCTGGCCGCCCGGTCCGCCTGTGGGGCGAATGCGGATCGTGCCGAAGGGAATATCCAGGTCGTCGTGAGCAACAAGCAGGTTCGAATGCGGGATCTTATAGAAATGCAGCAAGCCTTGCACAGAATGACCTGAGAGATTCATGTAGGTCTGCGGCTTGGCAAGGATGAGTTTGTGTTCTTCATAAAGCCCGGATGTCACGATGGCTTTCGACTGCACTTTCATCCCGCGCGCGCCTATCCGTTCGGCGATGTGGTCGACGAGCATGAAACCGATATTATGGCGGGTTTCCTTGTATTCGCGTCCCGGATTGCCGAGACCAATGAGGAGGTAGGGGTCGGTCATGAGAAAGTTCCAAGTGCCAGATTTCAGATTGAATGTATCGTTATCGGGAATATGTAATTAACGTTGGATTAGTTCTTTCGTAGTCGAAGGAGGAGTGAAAAGAAAGCAAAAAGACCGATTACGGCGAGCGCGCCCTTCCAGAAGACGGCAGAGATGGACCTAGGACTCAATGATGCAGAATTGACCGGCAAAGGCGTGATGGTGGAAAGCGCGATAGATGGCATTGGGGTAAATTCAATTTCGAAATCAGGCTGCTGGTCGAGGGGCTGGAAGGCGAAATCGGCAAGAGTAGGTGGAGGAATCGGAGTGGGAGTTGGCTCGTTATTGAGAATCTTCAATCCATCGACCAACACATCCTGATACGAACCGTCCTTCAAATACACGCGCAGGCGCAGGGTGTAATCCCCGTCGGTGACTGCGGTGGTGTCCCACTCGGCAATCACGGGATTTGTCGCCGGCTGGGAAAAGGTATGGATGATGAACCAGCTCGCGGCGGGGTCAGAGGCGGAGGGGGTAAAGGTAAACGCCAGTTCCGCAGATGAAAAATCCGGTACATCTATTCTTCCCTGGATTTCAATCAAACCTCGCAAAGCTTCGCCAGGTTTGGGTGAGGTCAACGCGACGGATGGAACCTGGAAAAAGAGGGCGAGCAGCAACAAGAATGCGTGCATGGCAATCGGTAAGTTTAACATGAAGGCGGGTCATGGTCAAATTTCATCCCTTATAGGCGCATCGATCAGCGATTGGAATTGCGAGGCAATTCTCGATTGAAGGTTTTTCTGGTAAACTCTAGCCGTTCAATATATGCACAGGAGAACAATTTATGGCACCATCCCGCGCTGAACAACTCGTGGAACGGCTCCGCACCATGCAAGCCGCTGCGCCCGATATCGAAGCCTCCGCCATCGTTTCGGTGGACGGGTTGATCATGGCGTCTGCCCTGCAGCAGGGCGTGGAGGAAGATCGTGTATCCGCGATGTCTGCCGCCATGTTGAGCCTGGGTGAACGTATCTCCGGCGAGTTGGGGCGCGGCGGGCTGGAGCAGGTTTATATTAAAGGCGATAAAGGCTCGATAGTCTTGACCGCC
Source organism: Candidatus Villigracilaceae bacterium (assembly GCA_026645935.1). Lineage (GTDB taxonomy): Bacteria > Chloroflexota > Anaerolineae > Anaerolineales > Villigracilaceae > Villigracilis. The sequence goes on from JAPKMP010000030.1 coordinate 11,255, forward strand.
ATCGGCGAGGAAGCCGTGCTTACCGCCATGGCGCGTCACGAAGCAAAACTCGGCATGGTCTTCCTTGAAATGAGACGAGCCGCCGAAGACCTCGTGAAACTGGTCGGATGAAGCGAAAAGGTTTTTTCCCCAAATGAAACTACCCCGAATGGGGAGGGCATAACGCCCTCCCCATTCTCTTTTGTATTATTGTGTCATTCCGAGTGGCGCCTTGCGTTACGAAGCAATCCCCTGATAAATGTGGAGATTGCTTCGGTCGGGAGAACGCCGACCTCGCAATGACAAGGAGATGTGAATGGCAACAAAATATCTATTTTTTACCGGGGGAGTGGTGTCGTCGGTTGGAAAAGGCGTGACCGCGGCGGCGACAGGCTTGCTTTTGAAGGAGCGCGGTTTCAAGGTGGCGGTTCAGAAACTGGATCCGTACATCAATGTGGATCCTGGCACGATGTCGCCCTACCAGCATGGGGAAGTGTATGTGCTCGATGACGGCGCGGAAACGGACCTCGACCTGGGTCACTACGAACGATTCATCGATATCCGCCTGAGCCGGGTCAGCAACTTTACGACCGGCCAGGTATATGCGGAGATCATTTCAAAGGAACGGCGCGGCGATTATCTCGGCGGGACGATCCAGGTGATTCCTCACATCACAAACGAGATCAAAAGGCGAATCGGCCTGGTCGAAAAAGAAACAGGCGCGGAGGTCGTCATCCTTGAAGTCGGGGGGACGGTCGGCGATATCGAGTCGCAGCCCTTCCTCGAAGCGCTGCGCCAATTGCGAAACGAGGTGGGTCGCGAGAATTGCCTGTTCATCCATGTGACCTGGCTCCCCACCATCGGTGCTACTGGCGAGATCAAAACCAAGCCCACGCAGCATTCGGTGGCGGCACTGCGTTCCATCGGTATCTCGCCGAATATCATCATCGCGCGGGCAGATCAGGACATCGACCGGAGTTTATGCGACAAGATCGCTCTCTTCTGCGATGTGGAAAAGAATTCGGTCATCCCCATGAAGACTGCCAGCGTCCTTTATGAAGTACCGCTTCTTTTGGATGAGCTCGGCGTGGGCGAATTGGTATTGAACAAACTCGATATCAAAGCCACGCGCAAACCGGATATGCGACCTTGGAAAAAGCTGGTCGAGAATGTCAGGAAAGAAAAACCCACTGTGAATGTGGCGTTGGTGGGAAAATACGTCGAATTACAGGACGCGTACATGTCAGTACGCGAAGCACTGAAACACGCCGCTCTTGCCAATCAGGTGGAACTCTCGATCAGTTGGGTGCATTCGGCAGACCTGGAAAAAGACAAGGGCTGGGACATCGTAAAGAATGCGGATGCTGTGCTTGTGCCCGGCGGTTTTGGTTCGCGTGGTGTGGAAGGGAAAATCCTTGCCGCACGTTATGCCCGCGAAAATAAAGTTCCGTACCTCGGCTTATGCCTGGGAATGCAGACCATGTGCATCGAGTTTGCGCGAAATGTGCTCGACCATGAAGATGCGAATTCCTCGGAATTCGACCGCGGAACCGAACACCCCATCATCGACCTGATGCTTGACCAGCGTTCCATCACGGATATGGGCGGGACGATGCGCCTCGGACTCTATCCCTGCGTCCTTCAACCAGGGACGAAATCCGCCACGGCTTACCAGATCACTGAAGTGGAAGAACGGCACCGCCACCGCTTTGAATTCAATAACGCGTACCGCGAAGAGTTCGAGAAAAATGGCATGGTCTTCTCGGGGCTTTCCCCTGACAGGCGTTTGGTTGAAATCGTGGAATTGAAAGATCACCCATACATGGTCTCGAGCCAATTCCACCCCGAATTTTTATCACGCCCAATGAAACCGCATCCGCTCTTTGTAGGATTGTTGAAGGCGGCAAAGGAAAGAAGAAAGATTAAAGGCTAAAAACCAGTGAAAACAAAGTGAGTTCGGGTTATTCGACTACCACGATTGTCAGGCCGAGAGTGGCGCCAAAGGCGTTTGCGCCGTCGGTCAGGCGCCAATAGGCAGAGTAGGTGCCTCCACTCCTTGGCGCATCAACAAACACGGAAAGTTCCGCCCAATCTCCCGGTTTGACGATCCTTCCCAATTTATTCCACGAAGAATCAAAATGGTCATCCGAAACGATGGACAAAGTATAGGAACCTATCCAATCGCATGAGCCGGTATTTTGAACCTTCCAGGTTTTGACGAAACTCTCGCCGGGCGCAACAGTTGTCCCGCTTGGGTAGGTGACATCCCGGACAATGGCAAGGTTGTTGCAACCAAAAGCAAGCGCGCCCGAATTGACCGTTGCCGTAGGCGGTGTTCCTGTCACAGATGGCGTTAGGGCAACGTTCGGTGTAGAGCTGAAGAACACCGGTATGGGAGTCCACGTGGCGAGGGGAGGCGGAGTATTGAATATTGTGGGTGTTGGAAGAAAAGTATTTGTCGGAATCGGGGTGTTCGTGTTCGCCGGGGTCGGTGTGACCATTGCAGTTTGTGTTGCAAAAAAACCTGAAACCATCGTGCCCACGGAGTAGGTCATCAGGATATCCTGTTCACTAATGGTTTCACCACTCGTAGGCGCACCGCAGGCGGATAATGTAATTACGAGTAACAAGCACGTCATTGTACGCTTTGAAATAATTTTCATTTTTTCCTTTCGCGTTGATTACGATTATACTTGGGTCGAGCAATAAACAAGGAGCCAGGAAAATGGATACAACAATCGAAAGCATCTCCGCGCTTGAAATTCTAGATTCGCGCGGCAATCCCACTGTGGAGGTGGAGGTTTTGTTAATGGATGGGTCGTGGGGGCGCGCTGCTGTCCCAAGCGGGGCATCGACGGGCGAGCATGAAGCGCTGGAAATGCGCGACGGCGATAAGAGACGATATTTGGGGAAAGGCGTGACGAACGCAGTGGCAAATGTCAACGGTGTGATTGCAGATGCGCTCTTCGGCTGGGACGCATCCGACCAGAAGGGCATCGATGCCGAAATGCTGGCGATGGACGGGACACACAACAAATCCAAACTGGGAGCAAATGCGATTCTGGGCGTCAGCCTTGCCGTTGCCAAAGCGGCGGCGAACTCGTTCGGGATGCCACTGTATCGCTATCTCGGCGGGGTGTATGCGCACGTCCTGCCCGTGCCGATGTTGAACATCATGAACGGCGGGGCGCATACCGGCTGGCAAAGCACGGACATGCAGGAATTCATGGTCATGCCGTTCGGCGCGGCGAGTTTCGCGGAAGGACTGCGTTGGGGCGCGGAGATTTATCACGCGTTGAAATCGGTATTGAAGGAAAAAGGCTACGGCGCTCTCGTCGGCGATGAAGGCGGATATGCGCCTGCGCTCAAGGCAAACAACGAGGCTTTGGAATTAATTCTTGCAGCGATAGAAAAAGCGGGATTCAAAGCGGGTCGCGGCAAGCAGGTCGCGATCGCGCTCGACCCCGCCGCTTCTGAACTGTACGATGAGAATACAAAAAAATACAATCTTCGCAAAGAGGGCAGGGAACTCACCGGCGAACAGATGGTCGAGTTCTGGGCAAAGTGGGTCAAAGATTATCCCATCGTTTCAATTGAAGATGGCCATGCACAGGACGATTGGGAATCTTGGATATTAATGAACAAGGAACTTGGCGACAAAATCCAAATCGTCGGAGACGACCTGCTCGTGACAAACCCGGAGCGCGTCCGCCGCGCGATAAAGGAAGATGCTGCAAATGCTTTGTTGGTAAAAGTGAACCAGATCGGTTCGCTCACCGAAACAATCGAAGCTGTGGATCTGTGTCATCGCGCCGGTTGGAGGACGGTCACTTCGCATCGTTCCGGCGAAACCGAAGATGCGACCATCGCCGACCTTGCCGTCGCACTCAATACGGGTCAGATCAAGACCGGAGCACCCGCCCGCTCGGACCGCGTGGCGAAATACAATCAACTTCTCCGCATCGAGGCTGAGTTGGGAGATACTGCCAGATACGCTGGCTGGGATGCTTTGAGAGTCAAATAACAACGAAAACAAAGCTCAAGGCGAAAGCGGCAGGCTCAAAGTCCGGAACGAAGCGGATTTTGAGCCTGGTTTTTTTAAGTTGACAAGCGCTCCTAAATCGTTATAATTAGTTTGTTGCTCCAACATACTAATTCTTAGAATTTGATGAACCCGAAGAACACAGCTGACCAAGCGTTTGTTCGCGAGACAAATCTCTCGCTGGTTCTCAGGCTGATTCACAATCAGTCCCCTGTTTCGCGTGCGCAAATTGCAACCATCACCGGATTGAACAAATCCACCGTGTCAAGCCTGGTGGACGAGCTGATCGACCTTGGATTGGTGCATGAAACGGGGAGTAATACCGGCGGCGCCGGAAGACCCGCCACATTATTGGAGATCAATCCGCTAGCCGGGAGTATCGTTGGAGTGGAGCTCGGCGTGGATTTCGTCTCCGTTGCCGTGACCGATGTATTGGGAAACATCCAATGGCGCAGGCGGGAGGACGCAGACCCTTCGGACGACCAGGAAAAAATGATCGGCCAGACCCTGCAGATCGTCAAGGAAGCAATAACCGCGGGAAAACGCAAAGGCTATAAATTTCTGGGTCTTGGTTTATCAACTCCCGGGACGGTGGATACCGGCAAGGGGCTTTTGATCTTCGCTCCCAACCTTCACTGGCATAACGTTCCCTTTGTAAAGATATTTTCGGAACAGACGAAACTCAAAGTCTTTGTCGAGAACGACGCAAACGCAGCGGCGATCGCCGAACATCTGTTTGGGACAGCCCGTCAATGCAGGGATTTTCTCTTTGTTTTCGCAGGGGTCGGTATCGGCGGTGGGCTTTTTTTGAACGGAAAGTTATACCGCGGTAAGAACGGCTATGCGGGGGAGATCGGTCATTCCCCCATCATGGCGGAACCTTCGCAGAATGTGTGCCACTGCGGGAACCGTGGGTGCTGGGAAACATATGCGAACCAATATTCAATCATCCAACGCATGCAGGCAAGACTCGAGGTAAAGCGCACCAGCATCGTCCCCAAATTGATGGCGGAAAAGAATTCGCCCATGAGCATTCCGCTCATCAAAGAGGCTGCGGATGCAGGAGATAAAGAGGCCATCGATTCGTTCACCGAGGCCGGACACGCCATGGGACAGGGATTTGCGGGGTTGATCAACATTTTCAATCCAGAAAAGATCATCCTGGGCGGGCCTTTAAGCGTTGCGGGCGAATATCTTCTGCCCGCCATCAAGGAAACTGTGGATCGTCACTCGCTCCCCGAAATCGACCAACAGGCCGAGATACTCCTTTCGCCTTTTGGACCGGACGCGAGCTTGATCGGCGCGATCGCCATCGTCGTGGACGATGTGCTTTCCCATCCTGTAAATCTTGAAAGGAGGTGATTCGAAATCGAAAGATCGCGACATGCTCACCTTATCAATTCGATCCAATCCAAATTCCTAACATAAAGGAGAGAAGAATGAATAAAAAGTTGTTTGCACTATTAAGCCTGCTAGCGATCGTTTCTTTCGTGATCGCCGCATGTGGTGGTACCGCAGCGACCGAAGCTCCTGCAGCTGCTGGGGACCAGGTGGAAGTGTTCTCCTGGTGGACCGGCGGCGGTGAAGCGGCCGGGCTCGATGCCATGATCGTGGTTTTCAAAGCCGCGAACCCCGACATCGAATTTGTCAATTCGGCGGTTGCGGGCGGGGCGGGAACGAATGCTCGCGCCGTGCTTGCCACCCGCCTGCAGTCCGGCGAACCGCCCGACAGCTGGCAGGGCCATGCGGGACAGGAATTGATCGGTACCTATGTGGCCGGCGGTCAAATCCAACCGCTCAACGATCTCTATGATGCCGAAGGCTGGCTCGATGTGATGCCCGAAACCCTCATCCCGCTCATCTCGCAGGATGGCAACATCTACTCCGTGCCGGTGAACATCCATCGCGCCAATGTGCTGTGGTACAACCCGGCTGTCCTCGAAGCCAACGGCGTCGAAGTGCCCACCAACATGGATGAGTGGTTTGCCGCCATGGATACGCTCGAAGCCGCGGGCGTCCAACCGCTTGCGCTCGGCGAACAGTGGACCAAGATGCACCTGCTCGAAACCGTCCTGCTCGGCACGCTCGGACCCGATGCCTACAACGGCTTGTGGGACGGCTCGACCGACTGGGCAAGCGCCGATGTGACCGCCGCGCTCGATAACTACGCCAAGGTGTTGACCTACGCCAACGAAGATTCCGCCTCGCTCTCCTGGCAGGATGCCGCTCAACTCGTCGTCAATGGCGATGCGGCATTCAATGTGATGGGCGACTGGGCTGAAGGTTATTTCCGCGAACTCGGCAAGGAGCCCAACAAGGATTACGGCTGGGCAGCCACCCCCGGTTCTGACGGCGTCTTCCAGTTCCTGTCCGATTCCTTCGTGCTCGCGGTGGGCGCTCCCCATCCCGATGCGGCGACCGCCTGGTTAAAGGTTGCCGGTTCCAAGGAAGGCCAGGAAGCGTTCAACCCCGTCAAGGGTTCGATCTGCGCCCGCACCGATTGTGACAAGTCCCTGTTCGGTGAATACCTGCAGTCCGCCATGGATGATTGGTCCTCCAACACCGTCGTCGGTTCGTTGACCCACGGCGTGGTCGCCAATGACTCCTGGAAGACCGAGATCGACACCGCCCTCGGCGCGTTCATCGCCGACGGCAACATCGAAACCTTCCAGTCCGCGCTGACTGCGGCTTGCGCCAGCAGTGGTCCTTGCAAGTAAGACTTGGTGTTAAAATGGTTGAGGCTCGTTGCGAGCCTCAACCATTTTTATCGAACGAGGCATCCCATGTCCAGAGACAAAGACCGGCTCCTGAATATCCTGCTTGTTTCGCCGTCCATCCTGGCAGTCATTATTTTCGTTTATATTTTCATCGGGTGGTCCATCCGCGTTTCCCTGAGCAAATGGAAAGGATTGACCGCGGACTATACCTGGAATGGGATCAGCAACTACCTCGAACTGTTCAAAGACCCGCGCTTTCACGTGGATATACGCAATACCCTGATCTTCACGGGCGTCTTCGTGGTCGGAAGCATCGTCCTCGGATTCATCCTTGCGGTCATGCTCGACCAGGGGCTGAAAGGCGAAGGGTTCTTCCGAAGTCTTTTTCTCTTCCCCATGGCGGTCTCTTTCATCGTCACCGGGGTGGTCTGGCGCTGGTTGATGAATCCCGCCACCGGTTCGCGCACCAGCGGATTGAATCTCCTCTTCTCGTATATCGGGCTGGATTCGCTTCAGAACCCATGGCATACCACGCCGACCTGGGGCATGGCGGCAATTGCGCTTGCCGCAATCTGGCAGATGTCCGGTTACACAATGGCGTTATATCTCGCCGGGCTGAGAGCCATCCCTGCCGAGTTAAAAGAAGCGGCTCAGATCGATGGTGCGAATAGTTTTCAGGTCTACCGTCACATCATGCTGCCGCTTTTGTCCCCGGTAACCCTGTCCGCGCTCATCATTCTTGGACACATCTCCCTCAAAGTCTTCGATCTGATCGTCGCCATCGCCGGGAAACAATACGCCTTGGACGTGCCCGCCATCTACATGTGGCAGGTCACCTTCGACGGCTTGTTCTATGGCAAGGGCGCTGCCATCGGTATCCTCCTTCTCATCAGCGTGGCGGTTCTCATCATTCCCTACATCCGCTACACCCTGCGAACGGAGACGGAACAATGAGATTTAACCTCCGCGTCGGAAAATACTGGCTTTACATCCCGCTCGTTCTCATGGCGGTCTTTTACCTGCTGCCCATGTACGTCATGCTTGCGACCGGCTTCAAGAGTTTCGCCGAAATCGATCTCAAGACAATGTGGAATCTGCCGAAAGGCATCGCCTTCGACAATTACGTCGAAGCATGGAAGAACCTGTCGCCGTCGCTGAAAAACAGTTTCCTGATGGTCATCCCCGCCACGTTGATCTCCTCCGCGCTCGGCTCACTGAACGGGTTCGTCCTCGCCAAATGGAAATTCAAAGGCGCGGATTTCATCTTCCCCTTCATCCTGTTTGGCATGTTCATTCCCTACCAAAGCATCATGATTCCGCTGGTGCAATTCATGAGGTCGGTCGGTTTGGGCGGCATTCCGGGACTCATCCTCGCCCACATCATCTACGGAATTCCAATAACCACGCTCACTTTCCGCAACTATTACGCCAGCCTACCGCATGAACTGCTCGAAGCCGCCAAGATGGATGGGGCGGATATGCTCGGAATTTATCGGCATATCCTGCTACCGATTTCCCTGCCGAGTTTCGTGGTGGTGCTCATCTGGCAATTCACCTCAGCGTGGAACGATTTTCTCTTCGCCGTCATCCTGACCGGCAACGAGGATTGGCCCATCACGGTCGCATTGAATAACATGGCTGGCAGTCAGATCATCGCTTGGAATGTACAAATGGCGGGCTCACTGCTTGCCGCACTCCCGACCCTTCTGGTGTATATCTTCCTCGGCAGGTTCTTCCTCCGCGGATTGCTTGCCGGGTCGCTCAAGGGGTAGGTCATGAGGACTGGTTTCAAAACGAAACCGGTCCTTTTTCGATCATGCAACCCAGATACAGCCCCTTCGTCCTGACGGTCGTTTGTTTTTTTGCGTTTTTCCTTTTCGGCATCACCGACAACCTCAAAGGACCCACCCTGCCATCCGTTATCAAGGAACTTGACATCCAATACAGAGAAGGCGGGAATATCCTTTTCGGGGAATATGTCGGGTTTTTGATCGCCACGCTCATTACTGGAATCCTTGCAGATAAATACGGTCTTAAACTCGTCATCGTCCTGGCGGGAATTTTATTGGCGATCGGTGTTGGAGGTTACAGTTCTCTTGGGACAGTTTTCGGGTTATCAGCTTCGCTCTTCATCGTCGGGCTGGGACTTGGCGCGTTCGAGTTGGGACCGAATGCAGTTATCGTTAATTTGTACCACGAGCAAAAAGGGCTGTATCTGAATTTAATGGCAGTAATGCATGGACTCGGCTCAATGCTTGCGCCGTTATTCGCGAGTTTTCTCTTCAGCCTCGGATCGGACTGGAGGGAAGTTTTCCGTTGGGACCTCCTGCTCATCGTACTCTTCCTCCTCTTCAGCATATCCTCCCGGTTCCCAAGGGCGGTGGAAAGATCATCGCTCGATTTCCGCTCGATCCCGCGGGTTGCCTTCGACCGCCGCATGTCTTTTTTCTATGCCGCCATGATGTTCTATGTCGCATCCGAGATCGGTCTCGCCTCATGGATGGTTGTCTATCTTCAAGATGTTCGCGCCATGAACGGAAACGCAAGCAATTCTTATCTCGCCCTTTTCTTCGGCCTGCTCATGTTGGGCCGATTCCTCGGCAGTCTCGTGGTTAAGAAACTGGGGTATCTCCGGTCAATTATGATCTCATCCATGCTCGCGGTCCTATGCACTCTATTTGGCATCTACTCTCCTTATGTTTTCTTCCTTCCTCTTACCGGTTTCTTTTTTTCGATCATATTTCCCACGATAACCGCCGCCGTCTCGGATGAAAGAACAGAAAACATCAATACGATCCTGGGGGTGCTGTTTACTTTCTCAGGGTTGGGCGGCGTTATAGGTCCCTGGCTGACAGGCTGGGTCGGGGATTTTTACGGGTTGCAGGCAGGGATGGGAGTTATCCTGATTCTCTCTGCTTTGACCTTGATCTTCATCGTTATTCTGAATAAAAGGAACAGGAATGAACAACGCTATTAATTGGGGCTTGCTTTCGACTGCCCGCATCAACCGCGCTTTGATTAAGCCCTTGCGCGCCTCCAAGCGGACCCGGTTACTGGGGGTCGCTTCGCGGAGCCTTACCTCCGCCCAGGCATACGCCCGCGAATGGGGAATACCCAAGGCTTACGGTAGTTACGAAGAACTGCTTGCCGATCCCGACATAGAGGTAATCTACAATCCCTTGCCCAATCATCTCCATGCCGAATGGACGATAAAAGCCTTATATGCCGGGAAACATGTCCTTTGCGAAAAACCGCTCGCGCTTAAAATCGAAGAAGTGGATGCGATCATTGCCGCGGCGAAGGAGACAGGCAACATTGCGACGGAAGCCTTTATGTACCGTCATCACCCCCAAACGATCAAGGTCAAAGAGTTGGTGGTTAACGGCGCGATTGGCAGGGTTCAACTTATCAAAGGCGCGTTCACGTTCGATCTCAGTCGGGAAGGCGATATCCGGCTTGTAAAAGAATACGGCGGCGGAAGCCTGTGGGATGTGGGCTGTTACCCGATCTCGTACGCGCGGACGATTCTCGGGGAAGAACCGATCGAGGTGTTTGGCTGGCAGGTTACGGGTCCGGGGGGATGCGATGAGTCATTTTATGGGCAGATGCGATTCAGGAGCGGGGTCCACATGCAATTCGATAGCGGATTCCGGTCCTCATTAAGGTCCTATATTGAGATCGTCGGGACGGAAGCCGTCTTGAATATCCCCGATCCTTTCAAACCGGGATTGAAGAACGAGATCTACCTGAAGCGCGGCGGAAAACAGGAAAGGATAAGAATCAAAGGCCACGAACTTTATCTCGGAGAGGTTGAGGATTTGTGCGATGCCATCCAGTCCGGGATAACACCTCGTGTCACCCTGGCAGACAGCCGGGCGAATATTGCCGCAATATTGTCCCTGGCAAAATCTGCCGACATAGGAAAACCGGTCGATTTAAGCGACTTTGTTTAGCCAGACAACTATCTGTTTTATCAAAGGTATAGGTCAATTGCGCCCTTGTGGTTATAATTAAATTACCATACTCGTTCAGAATTGGAGGTAATACCATGGCAAGCGTAACATACAACAACGTAGTCAAGAATTTCGGGGATGTATCCGTCATCAAAAATATCGATTTCACGGTTGATGATAAGGAGTTTCTCGTGCTGGTCGGGCCTTCCGGCTGCGGCAAGACAACCGCCCTGCGCATGTTGGCAGGCTTGGAGGAGATCACCTCGGGTGAGATCAAGATCGGCGACCGGATCGTAAACGACGTGGCGCCCAAAGATCGCGATATTGCCATGGTGTTCCAATCCTATGCGCTCTATCCGCACATGACCGTTTTCGACAATATGGCGTTCGGCTTGAAATTACGCAAGACGCCGAAAAGTGAGATCAACAGGCGTGTGAACGAGGCGGCGGAAATCCTCGACATCAAACATTTGCTTGACCGCAAACCGCGCCAGTTATCCGGCGGGCAACGCCAGAGAGTGGCTGTTGGACGCGCCATCGTGCGCGAACCGAAGGTCTTTCTTTTCGATGAGCCGCTTTCCAATCTCGATGCGAAATTGCGGGTTCAGATGCGTGCCGAGATCAGCAAGCTTCACCAGCGTTTGCAGACGACCTTCATCTACGTTACCCACGACCAGACCGAAGCCATGACCATGGCGAGCCGCATCGCGGTGATCAATAAAGGTCTGCTTCAGCAACTGGATACTCCGCAGGTGTTATACGACCGTCCCGCCAACCTCTTTGTCGCAGGTTTTATCGGTTCCCCGTCCATGAACTTCTTCCCCGGTAAGATCGATGTCGACGGAGGGAAGGTGACGGTGGACATGGATTCCTTCAAGGTGCAGATCCCGGATGCGCTTGCCGCGCCATATAAAAACATGAACGGCAAGAAAATTGTTTTCGGCATCCGCCCGGAGAACATCCACGACCCCGAATTTGCCCCGCCCAACATTCACGGAGAAAAAGTAAGCGCCAAAGTGGATGTGACCGAGTTAATGGGAAATGAAACCTTCCTCTACCTGATCACAGGAGCGAACACATTCATTGCCCGTGTCGATCCCCGCTCGCAGAAGCGCGTGGGGCATGATGTCCAGGTCATCTTTGACATGGACAAGTTCCACATCTTCGATACCGAGACGGAAGAAGCCATTCGATAATCGCCTGTAAAGGAGGTGGTTGCCCGGCCAAAAAAAACGCAAACTGCACGACTCCAGTAAAACATAGCTTTCAATAAAATCCAAGGAGTAAAAGAGAATGAAAAAGAAATTGCTTGCTTTGTTGAGCGTTTTGATGGTCGCTTCCCTCGCGCTTGCCGCATGTGGCGGCGGCGGAGCTGCGACTACCCAGGGTGAAGTAACCTTCTGGCATGCCTATGGCACCGGTTCTGCTGAAGAAATCGCCCTAACCAATTTGTTGGAACAGGCGAAGACCGATCTCCCGAATATCACCATCAACGTACTTCAAGTGCCGTTTAACGACATCTTCACCAAATATGACACCGATGTTGCCGCCGGAGGCGGGCCGGATATGTTCATCGCCCCGAACGACAACCTTGGCGGTCAGGCTCGCGCCGGGACCATTGCTGACATCACCGCGCTGGTCGAAGGCAAACTTGGCGATTACAGCGAACTTTCCCAAGGTGGGATGATGTACGATGGCAAGATGTATGGCATCCCCGAGTCGATGAAGGCTGTGGTCTTTTGGTACAACAAGGACATGATCGCCACTCCGCCTGCCACCACCGACGATCTCAAAGCGTTGATGGAAGACGGCACCCCGATCGCCATTTCCTTCGGCTGCTACCACCACTGGGGCTTCTTCGGCTCCTTTGGCGGCCAGATCTTCGACGATCAGTTCAATTTTGTCGCTGCTGATGCCAATCAGACGAAGGTTGCCGATGCAATGTCCTATCTAAATGACCTGTATCAGGTCTCCGTCGAGAACGGCTGGCCCCGCAATGACAGCGACGGTCTCGCTCCCTTTACCGAAGGCACCGTTGCCGCGATCACCAATGGCAACTGGGCAATGGGTGATTACCGCACCGCCCTTGGCGACAAGCTCGGCGTAGCCCCGATCCCTGCCGGTCCAGGCGGTGCCTCCAACCCGCTCCTCGGCGTTGATGGCTGGTACTTCAACCCGAACAGCCAGAACACCGAAGCTGCGATCGAAGTCGCTCTCTACCTGACCAATGCCGCCTCACAGACCATGATGATGGACGAGGCCGGCCACGTGCCCGCCAATACCAAGGTCGAAGTGACCGATCCGCTCATCCAAGGTCTGCTCGACGCCTTCTCCACCGCCTACTTCCGCCCGCAGGTGGAAGCCATGGGCAACTACTGGGGCAACTTCTGCGGAACCGACCAGGTCTTTGATGCCGGAACCCCGGCTGCCGACTGGGTCGCCACCGCTTTCGAAGGCGCCACCAAGTAGTTCAAACTGCAACAAACAGGGAGGAGCGGACAAGTATCACTCTTGTCCGCTCCTCCCACATTTGCAGAAGAAAACCCCAACCAAGGAGAGCAAGATGGCGGCAGCACAATCATCCTTCTCAAAAACCAAAAGGCAAAACGCAGTCCTGCCGTATCTTTACCTTTTGCCTGCTTTTCTGATCATGGGGGTGATCACTTTTTACCCGCTCATTTACCAGGTCATCATTTCATTCACGAATTTTGAAACCCAGCATCTCCTGCTGGGCATGAGGTCACCCGACCTTAGATTTATCGGAATCAAAAACTATATTGACATTTTCACAGCGGCGCTCCCCGTCGAGAATTTCAATTTCTTCCGCGTGCTTGAATTCAACTTCTGGTGGGCGCTGAGCAATGTCATTCTGCACGTTCCAGCCGGCGTAATGATCGCCACCCTGCTCAATACAGATGGATTGTGGCTGAAACGAATTTACCGCGCGGCGTACGTCCTCCCGGTCGTTGTGCCGCCCCTGGTCGTAGCCACGGTGTGGACGAACATCTTCGACGAACGCTACGGCGCAATGAACCAGTTGCTTACAACCCTTTCGGGCACGTTCCTGGGAAATTTCGACCCGATCTACATCCGCTGGTTCGAAGACGTCAAACCTCCCATCCCAGGCTTCCTGCCGGGCGCTCCGTTGACCCTTGCCTATTACGCAATGATGATCGCCAATTTCTGGCTCGGCTGGCCCTTCATGTCTGTCGTGGCAACCGGCGCATTGCAAAGCATCCCAAAAGACTTATACGAAGCAGCCTCCATCGACGGGGCTACCGGCGGACAGCAATTCTGGAACATTACCGTCCCGCTTCTTCGCCCCGCCATGATCCCGGCGGCGGTTTATGGATTTACCTTGTCGTTCAATCTGTTCAATTTTGTCTTTTTCATGACCGGCGGCGGACCCGCTCGTTCGACGGAATTGCTTGTGACCTTCGCCTATAATCTCGTCCGCAACCTGCGCTGGTATGGCGTAGCGGCCGCGTTCGCCGTCATCATCTTCGCTGTGGCATTGGTCGTCTTCCTGATCACAAACCGCATCACCCGCGCTACGCAGAATTACATGGAGGCATGACGATGACAACCTCAAGCGATACGAAGAATCCGATCATCCGATTCATGAACATGAACACCTCCGGGCAGACCGGTGGACGCAGTCTCCCGCTTTGGAGGCAGCTCCTGCTCCAATTGACAGCGCTTGCCATTCTGGCGTCAGTGATGTTCCCGATCATGTATATCGTTACCTTATCGTTTAGCTCCAAGACCACCCGCCCCTCACAACTTGAACTCATTCCTAAGGAAATTTCCTTTGTCGCTTACGGCCAGGTGCTCGACCGCCCTACAGGCAATCCGGTCACATTTGCAGAATTGCTCAGGAACAGTTTCGTGCTCTCGCTCGGTGTCGGGCTCGCCGCGCTGGGCGTTGCGGTGACAGCCGCCTACGCCTTCTCCCGTTTCAAATTTAAAATGCGCGAAGTGCTGATGATCCTGGTATTCATTCCCCTTCTCATGCCAGCGGTCGGATTAAGCACACCATTGTATCTGCTTCTCAACCAGGTACAGGTTAAGCAATGCGCCGAAGGCACCATCGCTGTTCAACCGATTACCACCTGCGCCGACGGCAAAGGCAGGCTGCAATTTAACCTGCGCGACTCCCTTTTTGGCGTTGGCATTGCCATGACCGCCTCCGCCCTGCCTTTTGCAGTCTGGAATCTCAAAGGTTATCTCGACACCATTCCCCGCGAACTCGAAGAAGCCGCCGCGATCGACGGCGCAGACGCCAACCAGACCTTCTGGCGGATCGTCATACCGCTTGCCATGCCACAACTCGCTGTCACATTCTTCCTCGGCTTCATCGGGCACTGGCAGGAGTTTGTCCTCACCTGGCTGTTCCTCTCGCAGCCCAAAGACTACACCCTCGCCATGACTCTCTACAACATGACCGGCCAATATGCCAATTCCGTCCCTTGGAACCGTTTTGCCGCAATGGCAGTTATCGTTGCGCTCCCAGTCGCCGTCGTTTACATTGCGCTCCAAAAGCAAATCGTCGGCGGCCTCACCACTGGCAGCGTCAAAGGCTGACCCCAACCTCGATTCCCGCCCCATATTCCTCTTTCTTCTTTCAAAAGGAAGAAGGAGGAAATTTTTTGCCCCTGACCGACATGCCCTTCCGGACATCTTTCACGCTGTTGCTTTTATCTTTTCTTTCGGCTTGCGCTTCTTTCTCCCTCGAAGCTGATTCGACAACCAAAACCGCGTCATCGCCAGAAATTAATCCCGCAGGCTGGTGGCGGACTGCCGTGTTCTATGAAATCTTCGTCCGCTCCTTCTATGACACGGATAAAGACGGCATCGGAGATCTCAACGGAATCACCGCCAAACTCGATTATCTTAATTCTCTCGGCATAGATGCCATCTGGCTCATGCCGATCCATCCCTCCCCCTCCTATCACGGCTACGATGTGACCGATTATTACGCCATCAACCCCGAATACGGCACAATGGACGATTTCAAGAATCTCCTGAACGAGGCGCACAGGCGGGACATCCGCATCATCATCGATTTTGTCATCAATCATACATCGAGCAGACATCCTTGGTTCATGGATGCGAACACCAACCCGAAATCGGCATATCGCGATTACTACATCTGGGCAGACGAACCCGGTCCAGGCAACTGGCACCAGGGACAGAACGGATATTACTACGGCTATTTTTGGGAAGGCATGCCCGACCTGAATTACTCCAATCACGCAGTGACTGAGGAAATGTTAAAGGTCACTGATTACTGGCTGAACGAAATCAGCGTGGATGGTTTCCGCGTGGACGCGGTCAAGCACCTTATCGAAGAAAACGGCAAGGTGGAAAACGCCCCCGCCACCCACCTCTGGCTCGAGGACTTCCATTTCGCCTATAAGGCGCAGAACCCGCAGGCTTATACTGTTGGCGAGGTGTTCGGCGCTGGGGCATCGGTGGTCGCGCTATATACCGGAGACGAACTCGACCATATCTTCAACTTCGAAATGGCGAGCGGATTCGTAAACAGCGCCAACGGCGAAGCAAGTTCCGGTATTGCCAGCGCGTATAAATTTGCTTTTATGGACATGCCCGATTTCAACTTCGCCACTTTCCTCGCCAACCATGATCAGAACCGGGTCATGTCAGTCTTCAATGGCAATGCGAACAAGGCAAAAGTTGCATCGTTCCTCATGCTGACAGCGCCTGGTACGCCATACATCTATTACGGTGAAGAGATTGGAATGCAAGGCGTCAAACCGGATGAAGACATTCGCCTGCCGATGCAGTGGAGCGGCGATAAGTTTGCAGGTTTCTCTTCTGTTCAACCCTGGCGAAACCTCTCGAGCGACTACACGCAAGTCAATGTCAAAGCGCAGGAAGACGATCCCGCATCCTTGCTCAATCATTACCGAACCCTCATCCAACTGCGCAAGGAACACCCCGCACTGCTAACCGGCAATGCCACGCTGATTGAAACAGAGAATCCGGTTGTTTTTGCTCTGCTACGCGAAAGCGGCTTGGAAAATATTTTGATTGTCGTCAATCTGGGAAAAACACACGTTACAGACTATCGGTTAGACCTATCCGCGACAGCCATTACTCTAGATGGAAACAACCCGGCAGTTTTGTTCGGAGGGTCAGACGCCATAGCGGTGAACACGCTGGATGGATATAAACCGCTGGCAGAACTCCCTCCCTACCAAATGCTGATACTAAAGGTCGGCGGGAGATAATCATTTTCCAAGATACAGCACGCCGATGACATAGATCAGTGCCGCCATGATGCCGATGGACGAGATGCCGATCCCAATCACCGCGGTCTTTGTATTCTCCGTCCTTAGGCTGAGAGCGCCAAGCACAACCCCTACAAGCCCTGAAATAATGCCGCAGGCAGGGATGACACCCAGGCAGAGGCTGATTACCCCAAGCGCGGTGGAAGCGATGGCGTATAATCTTGCGAAGCGCAACTCAGGGTCCAGGCTGTCAGGATCAACGTCCATGGTACTACCCTCCGGAATCAAGCGCCTAATGCGTGATGCGCTCCCATTATTTTACACGCGAATTATTCCACAAAATCCAATTCCAACGAGGCAATAAATGACCACACCAGACTGGGTAAAAGACGCGATTTTCTATCAAATCTTCCCCGACCGTTTTTCAAAAAGCAATAAACTTCCAGATATTGGCTTCGAGTCATGGGATAGCATGCCGACACATCACGGCTTCAAAGGCGGCGACCTCTACGGCGTGATCGATAAACTGGATTACCTGCAGGACCTGGGAATCAACGCTATATATTTCAACCCCATTTTTGCTTCGGCTTCAAATCACCGTTATCACACATACGACTATTACCACGTGGATCCGCTTCTCGGCGGCAATGACGCATTGAAGGAATTAATCGATGCGGCGCACAAGCGCGGTATTCGCGTGGTTCTAGACGGGGTCTTCAACCACGCCTCGCGCGGATTCTGGCAATTCCACCATGTATTGGAGACGGGCGCGGCCTCTCCATACAGGGATTGGTTCCATTTCGACGAGGAGCGCCTGAACGGACAAAAACACTGGGGCGCGTATCCTTCGCTCCACGAGCAGAAACTGCTCCACCATGATGACAGCATGACTGCCATCGGCTACCGCGCCTGGTGGAATCTGCCTGCCCTACCCAAATTCAATACCATTACACCCGCCGTGCGGGAATTCATTTTCGACGTGGCAGAGTATTGGGTCAAATTCGGAATTGACGGCTGGCGGCTTGACGTACCTGCCGAGATCGACGACGATGAGTTCTGGCGCGAATTCCGACGGCGCGTTCGGGCTGTCAATCCGGAGGCGTATATCGTTGGCGAGATCTGGCATGAGGCGCAGAGATGGCTGCAGGGCGATCAGTTCGACGCGGTGATGAACTATCTCTTCACAGCCGCAGCGCTTAACTTTTTCGCCGGTTCGCACTTGAACTTCGAGGCAATCAACCATGCGGGCGGATTGAAAGACCGCGTTCATCGCATGCACGCAAAAGCGTTCGCCGACGAAGTCGAGCGGATCCTGCACCTGTATCGCGAAGATATCACCTTTGCCCAACTCAATTTGCTGGACAGCCACGATATGCCGCGCTTCCTGACCTGTGCAAGCGGAGACAAGGCATCTCTCAAACTGGCTTGGCTTTTCCTATTCACGATGCCGGGCGCTCCCTGCATCTACTATGGAGACGAAGTCGGCGTGGATGGCGGCCACGACCCGGATTGCCGTAAAGGTTTTCCCTGGGACCAGGCGAAATGGGATGTGGATCTGCTCAATTTTGTGAAAGCTTGCATCACTTTGCGTAAGGAACAGGACGCCCTCCGACATGGGGATTACAATCGGATCCATACCGAGGATGACATCATGGTTTTCTGTCGGACACTTGGACAGGAAACGATCACCATCGCCTTTAACGCATCGAATACTGCGAAATCCTTCGATTACAAACAAAACGATTCGCCTCAAGTCCTGTTTGGAACGCCAGGCGTAACGGGCCGGACCATTACTGTCCCGCCAAGAAGCGGGATCGTGGTCAAATAGCTGTAGTTGTTGAGAATTTTTCGCCGTGGCGAAAGGTTGGATTTTTTGACCTTGACGTCACGGCGGTTTTATTGAATTCACCTTTCGAGGATTGGCTGCGAGGGACATCGTCCAACTTCTCTTGGATCATTGAAAACATGACATTTTCTGGCAGTGTTTTCGGACTTTTTGTGCAATAATTGGACGATAATTCTCGCTGCCCAAGCGGATCCCCAGGAAAAAGGAGATGGATCGAATGGCTGATGCCACCGCGCAGGAAATCCGATATGCGAGAGGCGCATATAACTGGTTGAGGGTATCGCCTCTGTTGACCATACCCACCCTGTATATTGCCGCCTCCATATTTTTCCAATTGGATATTTGCTCGAACTTCGGTCTCGTATGCAGCTACAGCGTTGACGAGGCGATCAGCTATGGCGGCGGGGTGATCGTATCCGCGCTCTGGCATCTTCTTCTGCTTCAATATGTGAATCACAAGAATAGCGAATTTGTCCGCGAACACGGGCGCATCGCCCTGACCCATGCGGGAATTCGCACCGGGGCTGCCCTTGTGACCGCGGGCATGAGCATATTTCTTTTTGGAGCATCCTGTGTCTTATTGATCGGAATCGTCATCCTGATCATTTTATGGGCGAACAGTGTCGGCATGAGAAGTCGCTACTTGAAGGAGTATCCGGAGTTTCCCAGTTTGGGATCCGATGATGTTTCCGGCTTGACGTCCATTCAAAACGCTGGAACAGGGGAGTCGAGCGATGAATATGACAATACGGGCATCCGCATGGATGCGAGAGAGGCAATCAATCGCCCACGGCAGTCTGGCAAATTTGCATCCGGCCCGGCCAATACAGCGGTAGGCGATATGAACGACCCGAAACAAGTTCTTGATAATCTTCTTGTCAGGTTGAGAAGCGGGAAAGACAGTGAGATCGTCGAAGCGCTTGAAGCATTAAGCCGTTTGGGTTATAGCAGTGAGGCGGTTCGCCATCAACTTGAACAACTTGCCATAGCAGGCGGAAATGAAGAAATGCGCAGTCGCGCCATTGCCGCATTGGATTCCGCCGCCAACCGCGCCGTTCAAAAACGGTTCAATTCCAACAAGCTGGACCGCGGCATACGCTACACCTTGCTTCAGGAGATCAACGAGTGGGTGAAATACAACCTGGTCGAAAAACGCGTGGCGGATGTCCTGCGCCACCGCTACGATTTCGACTTCGCGCCTCAGCCCGCGCCGGTACCCGCTCCAACTCAAATTGCCGCTTCTACGCCGCAGGCGGTTCAGCCCAATCCCGCCCCGGCCGTGATTCCCGCCTCGACGCCCTCGCAACCGTCTGCGCCGCCAGAGCCGCGCCCCAGCCTTCTGCAAACACTAACCAGCGAAGCCAGCATCAAAATATATCTTTACCTTGGCGCGTTCTTCGTCATCGCCGCCGCAGCGATTCTTGGCGCCGTCGTCCCCGAACTGCGACTCCCCATTCTCATCATCGGCACATTCATATTCGGCGCATTGGCAGTCCTCATCAAAAAACGTCTTCCCCAGCCAAGTTTTGCGCTTTTCATTGTCTTCTCTTTCCTCCTGCCCATTACTGCGAACAGTTTGCACGAATCTCTGAGACAATCCTTCGATATTCCCGCCTCATTCACGGACGGATACTGGGCGGTTGTCTTCTTCATCATGGCTGCCATTTGGAGTGGAAGCACCCGTTTGTACGAATCGCGTTTCTTCTCCGTCGCCGCATTCGGCGCGTTGATTCTTTCCTTCTTCAACGTTGGCTCGGCGTTCGATGCAAAACCAGACGTTTACACATTGTTGATGGGATTCGCCGCTCTTGCGGGGCTGATCGGGACCTGGCTGCTCAAATCGAGGAAGGGCGGTAATTTTGCTCTTCCGGTTTTCATCATGGCGCAGATTCTGCAAATCGCCAACCTGATCGTTTCTCTCAGCGCCTTCGGCATCAGCACATTCGATCCATCCTATGAAAATCTTTTCCATTTGGTAACGTTCCTAACATGGCTGCTGGCGATGATTTTTTACCTAATCTCGGAAAAATTATTTCCCTTCTTCGCCTTCCCATGGCTTTCTGCCGCCACACTCGTCCCCATGCCATGGTTCATTGCAGCTGCCTTCGACGTTGAAAGCCTCGGTTCGACCATTCTCTTATTCGCCTGGGGTGCAATCTTTGCCGTTACGAGCGAAGCATTGTTCCGGCTTGAAAAGGCAAAAAAATACAGCCTGCCCATGATGCTTTCGACTTTGCCGAGCCTCGGGCTGGCGGTCTTCACCGGACTCGTTTATGAAATCTGGCTCTGCCTCGTTGTCGCGGTTGGCGCTGCTTTCCTGTTCACCATTCTTCACATTTTACGAACGCGCTGGTGGTTGTGGACTCTGGCCTTACTCTATGCCGTCATTGCATATTTCGCCTTCCTCCAACTCGACTTTATAAAACGCTTCGACATACCGTTCGGTTACAGCCTGGTAGGACTTACGATCCTGTTCCTGCTCCCAGATCTGTGGATGAAAAAGGATTGGAAGGAAAATCCTGCGTGGCGTTTGCCCCCTCGCTTGTACGGCGCTGCATTCCTATTAACCGCAAGCCTAGTCCTCCTATTCGAAGGCAGGCTTGGCCACGTTGCGATCGGTTATCTACTCCTTGCGGTTTTCTGTGCGGTTTACGCGCTCGTCTACCGCAAACCTTATCTCGCCTACATTCCCGCTGCACTTCTCCCGCTCGCGATCTTATTCGCTCTTGACGCGTTCGAGCTTGATGCCTGGGTCCTTTCGCTTTCCGCGCTCGCGCTTCTATATTTTGCCGTTGGGATCGTCATCCGTAGAAACGAAAAATGGTCCACCGCGCTTCGTTCCAGCGGAATGGTGCTTGGCGTGACCGTTTCCCTCGCCGCCCTTATCTTTGCGAAGGAATCCAGCGGCTGGTACGCCCTGTTAATAGGAGCGCTCTTCGTTGCGGAAATGCATGTGAGGAAAAATGGTTTGTTCGAGCTCGGTGCGCCCCTTCTATTCACCTCGGGAGCGTTGCTTATCCTCCAGGATTACCAAATCGACCGGGGTTATTATCACCTGCTGACTTATTCCTTGATTTGGGTTTTCGCCGACCTCGCCAACCATCTCACTTTCGATCAGCCCAGGCCTCTTAAATTGGTCGTCCGGGGAATCGGTGGTTTAATCGCGGCGCTGAATTTCATTTTGCTTCTTATGACACCCTCCAGGGATGCTGCGCTCTCTTTTGGAATTTACACACTTTCTTTTGCCATCTGCGCCTTTGTTTACCGGCGAGCCTGGCTGGGATACATTCCCGCAGCTACACTCCCATTGACAGTTTTTTTCGCACTCGATCATTTCAACATGGATGCCTGGCTCCCAGCTCTGACGGGTCTTACCGTCTTTTATTTCGTCATGGGGTTGGTCTTCCGTTCAAAAGCCAATCCCGCCATCATATTCCGCAACAGCGCGCTGATTCTTGGTTCCATCGTTTCCATTGGCGCATTCGTCATACTCAAAGAGACCGGCGGATGGTATATGCTCGCAACCGGCCTGCTTTTCATTGCGGAAATGCTTATGAGAAAGAACGGTTTGTTGGAACCCGGCGCGCCCGTTCTGTTCACGATGGGAATTTTTCAAATATTCAACGACTTGAATATCGAGCGGATCACCTTTCATCTTCTGGCATACAGCTTCATCTGGCTTTTAACCGACGTGCTCGCCCATCTTGCTTTTCCGCATCCGCGCCCGCTCAAGTGGCTGGTCCGCATCGCGGGTGGACTCGCCGCTCTTGTCAATTATGGATATCTCTTCTCTGAGACAGATGCTCTCATCGCGGCGATCAGCTTCGCCGTCTATTCGCTTCTTTTCCTGACCGTGAGCTTGGTCTATCGCCAACCAAATTTGCTCTACACTTTTACTTTGACCCTTCCACTCTTTGCCACATTCCTATTCCGCGCCTTTGAAATGACAAGATGGATACATCCTGTGGTCATTATTGCGGCGCTGTATTACGGCATGGCGTATTTTCTCCGCCGCCGCGACCGCCCTGGGAAATGGGCGCCGCCTTTGTTATATTCCGGACTCAGTTTGGGGGTCTTTGTCTCAATTGCCGCCGTCAAGATCGGCGGATTGGATGCGTCGATCCCGGTTGCGGTTTCCGCAACACTCTGGACGGTAGAAGCGTTTGCAAAAAGAAATGTCTGGCTGGCATTCCCGGCAAACGCACTTTACCTGCTCTCTTACTTCATCATCCTCTTCGATTTGGATGTCGGCGAGCCGCAATTCTTCTCTGTCGGCACGGCACTTTTCGGTTTGATCCAGCATTATCTGTTGACCAGGTCCGGGAGTAGGACTGGCGCATTTATCATGGGAATGTTCTCGCAGTTTGTCCTGCTCGGAACAACTTATATCGAAATGATCAACAGGAACGATCTGGGTTATTTCTTCCTCCTCTTTGTGCAGTCTCTGGTGGTGCTGGTATACGGAATCGTCATCCGCTCGCGAAGCCTCACCTTTTTTCCCATCGGCTTCGTGGCGGTTGGCGTGGTCACGGTGGTATATAGCGCATTGAAGGACCGGGCGGCGATCTTCGTCATCGGTTGTACGGGCATCGTCCTGCTGACACTCGGCGTGGTCGCCGTTCTTCTGCGGGAACGGATCGCCAAACTTGGAGAAAAATTCAGCGATTGGAGAGCTTAAGATATGTCTGATACAAAACCACCCATCTTCGAATTGCGTGTGGCCGTTACCACCCCGGATTACGAAAGGCTTGTCAAGTTTTATTGTCTGGGATTGGGGATCGAGCCAGCTGCCGTCTGGAACAATGACGGCGGCAGGGCGTTGATGCTCGAAATGGGAAAAGCCACGCTGGAGATCTTCGACGAACGACAGGCGGAAGTCATCGATGGATTGGAAGCCGGGAAGCGTGTCAGCGGGCAGGTGCGGTTTGCATTACAGGTCCCCGACCTGAAAGCGGCAATGGGGCGAATGTTAGCCAATGGTGCGACTTTGGTGCATGAACCCGTTTTGACGCCCTGGGGCGATCTCAACGTCCGCCTGCAAGACCCGGATGGAATGCAGATCACACTGTTTCAGGCAAAATAAGACGGCTAAATTCGCCATACTGCCTTGACCAACTCGGGCAAAATGGAGCCGGACTTGCCATGAAAGGAAAAATCCACTTTGGGCGTGAGCGGGGTCGGTTCGGCGTTGATTTCGACGACGACAGAACCTTTATTGCGTGCGGCATGAGCAAGGGAGGCGGCTGGCTGGACCACACCCGATGTTCCGATGGAAAAGAACAGCTGGCAGGACCGCGCAGCTTCGACAGCGGACTCAAGTTCTGCCCTCGGCAGGGATTCGCCAAACCAGACAACGTCAGGTCTCAGTAACCCGCCGCAAATCAAGCACTGAGGTACTTGTTCAGTGTATTCATCCCACATCTCGGCGAACTTCCCGCAATTCGAGCAGCGCACCTTTTGTATATTCCCATGCAATTCAAGCACGTTCTGGCTTCCGGCAAAACGGTGAAGACCGTCCACGTTCTGTGTGATCAGGGTGAATTCCGGAATCCGGTGTTCCATTTCGACAAGAGCATAATGACCGGCATTTGGCCGCACACCTTTGATCGCCTCCCGGCGCCAGGCATACCAATCCCATACGAGTTTGGGATCGCTGGCAAAGGCTTCAGGGGAGGCTAAATCTTCGGGTTTGTACTGAGCCCAAAGTCCGGTTTGAGCGTCGCGAAAGGTGCGGAGACCGCTCTCTTGCGAAACACCCGCTCCAGTAAGGACAGCGACACGCGTAGCGGAGGTTAAAAAGCGAATAAAGTCTGTTGGGAAGTCCATTATGGAGCGGTGGTATTTGTGGCAGTGATGGATGCAGGGTCGCATTCCAGCATCTTCAGCCTTTCCTTGAAAATGTCGGTACGCCCATTCTCACTGCCCGATTTGGTCGTCGATACGATCTGATACTCGATCCATGAAGAGTCAAAATAGGCGTCGTCTTTTATCTGATCGGAGGATAGGTCGTGGATAAATGTCCCCGCCCC
>JAPKMP010000031.1 GCA_026645935.1 Candidatus Villigracilaceae bacterium
GCGGTACACCCGCAAAATTCGAGGCAACACCTGAGAACGTGACCACTACCGGTCGAAGGGATTTGGGAAGTCCGCCAATCGTGACCGCATACGCCATCAGAAAACCAAGGATCCCGCCCCCCAGCGCTGTAACAGCGCTGATCTGGATGCTCAATTTGTAAGCGTTCAAGATAAACGGCTCAGACACCAGTTGAGTTATATTGTCTAAGGTGAATTTCCCCTCGGGGTTCGTGAAACTCGCGGTGAGCAGCCGCAATGAAGGTAAAAATAAGAACAGGAAGGCAAATATCAGGAACGGGGTAACGCCGAGCCAGGTCTTCCAACTTGTAGTGGCGGCCGGCAGTTTGATCGGTTTGACTGTGGTCTGCACCATGATCGTATCCTCAACTAACCATGATGTTGTGGCGAGACCCTGCCGCACGGCAGGGTCTCGCATAACAACACTTATCTATTCGATTACGGAGCGGCTTGAACGTCTGCGCCGACGGCCGAATCCCAGTTCTTGGTGATCAATTCCTTGGCAGCATTAAGCTGGTCAAGGCTGGGGAATACAGCACCGGAAACATCTGGGAGTTTGTCGAGCAATTCCTGCGGAATCACACCGCGGGCGCGTAGGTCGGCCTCGCGGATCGGGTGGCAGTAGCCTTCCATCCACAAGATCTGGCCTTCATCCGAGTAGAGGAATTCCATCCACAACTTGGCGGCGTTGGGGTGAGGAGCATAGGCGCTGATCGCCTGGACGTACACACCAGCAAAGCGGCCGGTAGCGGGCACTACAACAGTGGCGTTCGGATTGCCTTCGAAGGTATCGATGGCGGCAAGGGCGTTATAGTCCCAGGTGATGCGGACGGGGATTTCACCGGTGGCAACAAGACCGTTATTGGCGATCAACGGGATGAGATTGCCAGCGGCATTCAGGTCGGCAAAGAAATCCAAACCGGGCTGTGGGTCATCGAGGGTACCGCCATTGGCGAGGGCAGCCGCATACACAGACTGGATCGCCTGGTTGGAGGTGCGGGGATCACCGGAAAGGGCGATCTGTCCCTTGTACTTCGGATCGAGAAGGTCAGCCCAGTCCTGTGGGACATCCGGTTGAACATCGGTGTTCACGAGGAAGGACAGCACGCCGTAGTAGTCGCCGTACCAATAGCCTTCAGGATCCTTGGCATCGTCGGGGATGGTATCCCAAGTGGATACTTTGTAGGGCTGAATCAGGCCTTCCGCCTTGGAAGATTCGCCGAAGGAAAAGCCGACGTCGATCACATCCGGAGCCTGGGGACCCTTATTGTCCTTGTTGGCTTTGATCGCTTCGATCTCATCCGCGGAACCTGCATCAGGATTCAATTCGTTGACTTCGATATTGGGATATTTGGCTTTGAAGGCATCGATCACGCCGCCATAATTGCACCAATCCGGCGGCAAAGCAATGGTGGTCAGCATGCCTTCAGCTTCAGCGGCAGCCACAAGTTCCGCCATGGGATCTGCGGCGGGGGCTTCGGTCATGGCTTCTTCAGTCATCGCCGCTTCGGTTGCGGCAGGGGCTTCTTCAGCCGGGGCGGGGGCTCCGCATGCAGATAGCACTGTTGCGGCGATCACGAACAGGGCGAGCAAATGAAAAGCAAATTTCTTCGTACGCATCTCTTTCTCCTTATTGTTAGATTGATCAATCGAACGAAACCACTTGCACGAGCTCGACATTGCTTCCCGATACCTCCTGTCTCATTAACGAACTGTTAACATTTTAACATCATCAATATTCAAAGTCAAACGATGAATATTCGATTTCAAGTGAAATTTACAATCAGCCAATAAATGCCCGCGCCGAACAATCCGCTTGCCGGGATGGTAAGCACCCAGGCTGTCAGAATATCATCTGCCACACTCCAGCGGACCTTGCCAAATCGTTCCGATGCGCCGACACCGATGATCGCCGAACTCACGACTTGCGTGGTACTGACGGGAAGTCCGACTGCCGAAGCGCCAAGGATGACGAATGCCGAAGTCAACTGGGTGGAGAAACTATGCACCGGGCGGATCTTATAGAACTTACCGCCCAATGTGCGGATGAGCCTCCAGCCGCCCAGCGATGTCCCCAACGCCATTGTCGCCGCGCTGGCAAGGATCACCCAGAACGGCACATCGAACGATTCCTGGACGCCAGCAACGATCAGCCCCAGCGTGATCATGCCCATCGTCTTTTGCGCGTCGTTCGTGCCATGGCTGAACGCCAGGCTTACCGCAGTAATGAATTGTCCGCGTCTGAAAAAATTATTAATGTTCGGCGACGACTTCTGGGCAAGGAAATAGATCAGCCGCAACGCGATGAAACCGATCAGAAAACCGATCACCGGCGAGGTAAACAAGGCGATCAAAACCTTATTCAACCCACCCAATTTGACCGCATCCCATCCCGCCGACACCATCACGGCTCCGATCAAACCGCCGATGAGCGCATGCGAAGAACTGCTCGGAATGCCAAAAAACCATGTGATCAGGTTCCAAATAATGGCGCCGCACAAACACGCGATCAAGACCTCTATGGTCAACATATGCGAGTCGACGATGTCGCTGCCAATGGTTTTGGCGACGGTGACGCCGAAAAGAAATGGACCCAAAAATTCGGCAACCGCCGTCATGCCCAGCGCGGAGCGGGGCGAGAATGCCCTTGATGAGATCATGGTCGCGACGATATTGCTGGCATCACGCATCCCGTTAATGAACTCGAAGATGAGCGCCAAAATGATAACAAGGATAAGGGAGGATGACATTAACGTCTTGTTATGCTTTCTTTACCACCACGTCTGCGATGATGTTGGCGGCTTCATCGCCCCTGTCCGCCGCGTTGGATAAATGCCGGTACACCTCTCGTAACTTCAACATTTCGACCACGTGATGCAGGTCTTCCGGACCGCTGAACAGGTCTGCAACAGCCTCGCGATAGACAGCTTCGACCCGATTCTCCAATGCCTTGGCGCGCTGGGCATGATCGAGCGCCACATTGGGATTTTTGGGCAGGCGCATCACGCCGTGCATGATCTCATAAGCCGCATCTTTCAAAAGGGAGGCGATACGCGACATGTAAGGCGTCGGCTCGACCTTGAGAATCACCATTTCAATCACGGTGGTATCGGCGTAATCGATGACGTCGTCGATCGAGCGGGACAGGGCAAAGATATCCTCGCGGTCGAAGGGGGTGATGAAACTTCGGTTCAATTCATCGATCAGGATGCGCCGCACTTCGTCGGCTTCCTTCTCCTTGATGGACAGTTCCTCCGCAACCTGGGGGTCGCTCGTCTCGAAATACTTCATGAGCAGGCGCAGGCCTTCATATGACAGGGAAGCCTGTTGCTCGATCAGGGCTTGAAATACGTTTTCTTTTCTTTTAAAAAAGCCGAACATGGATTTCCTTTCGAAATGGCGGAATTTAAATTATCGCGGTCAGTTCACCTGTCACCAGGCCGGGGAATCTGGCTCGCAGCGCTGAATCAACCTCGGGCGGGATGAGAGGCGCGGTATTCTTCGTCATGATGTCCCTGGCTTTCGCCATCGCCTTGGCTTGCGTATCCGTCGCGCCCTTCTTTTCCCAGATCGTGCGCGCGTCGCGGTCGGCGATCTTGGTCATCACAGCCTCGGTCTTCATGCGGCTGGTGGTGTGTTTGGCGGTAATGAACGAGCCGCCGGGTCCGATCTCCTTTATAAGATCGATGCCAAGGTCATCTTCGTTAAAGGAAATGCCGCGTTTGATGCGCTTCATCATGAGCGCCATTTCATCATCGATCACAGCCTTGGCAAAATCGAATGTTTTGAGCGCATCGATCAAACCGCCGATGTTGAACATATCCATGCCGCCCAGCACGCCCGCCACTCCCGACATGCCTGTTTCATACCCGGCTTGCGCATCGTTCAATTTCGAATTGGTGAGACCCACATACCCGCCCGCCGGCACGTTATAAAAGCGCGCCATTTGCGCGAACGCCATATGCAGCATGCCGCATTCGATGGCGCCGGACGTGTATGCGCCTGAACGCATATCGGCAACGGTGCCAAGGGTGGCATAAATCGTCGGTGTGCCTTCCTTTGTCATTTGCATCAACATCAAAGCGGATAAGAATTCCGCATTCCCCTGAACCAGGGTCCCCGCCATCGACATGGGCGAAGTAAGCCCTGCGTTCGGAACAATGGTGGGATAAACAGGCAAACCCTGTTCCGCAAAGAACATCACGTTCTCGGTCGAAAGATGATCCATCGTCAACGGGGAAACAACAGGGCAGTAGTGATGCGTGAGGAAGGGATGTTTCCGGTATTCCTCTTCACCGCCCGCGACGATGTACGCCATTTCCATGACGCTCATCGTATCCTTCATGTTCGTCGTGGTGACACGGATCGGTTTAAGACAATACTTGATGGCAGGATACAGGCGCGAGAGCGTGAATTGATCCGCGGGCGCATCATCTGCAAGTGTGGAAATGGAGAAGATATCGTAACCGGGAAGTTCATTGATCAGGTGGGCGATCTGCGCGATATCCCTGGACTCGGCGCGTCTTTCCTGACCTGTGACCGGGTCGATGATATCAGGCGCGGAACTCGCCGTAACAATGACCGGGCTGTCCTGCGGGATCGTCCTGTCGAATTTTGGATCGCGCGCCGGAAAGGTAAATGAAGGCGGAACCAACCTGCGGTATTTTTCGACCACCGGCCGCGGAAATCTCACCCTTTCACCGTCCACGCTGCAGCCGTGCGCCTTGAACAATTCCCTCGCCGGCTCGAAGCGGACCTTCAAGCCTGTATCCTCCAATATCTCCAGTGAGGCGTCGTGAATCCTTTCAATCTGTTCCTGGGTAAGTAAATTTGCGAATGACATGGGCAATTATCCTTATTCGACGAGCGACTTTTTGATCTTCTTTCTTTCCGTTTTTCGTTTGGGCAGGATCCGCGCCGCAAACTTGCGGGTTTCCTTCACCAGCTGGTTCGCGATCAGGACGTTATCCTCGGGCAATTTGAAGAGATCGGTGATCCGCACGAACTGATTATGGCGGTACTGCATCCGTTCGATCCGCACCGAATGAGCCAGGCCCTTGACCTCACGCACCGGAAACATCTTCAACCCCGAGCGGGTCACCTTCAAGGACGCAGCCGCAATCGCAAAGCGGACCGTATCCTCCAAACTCCAGCCATTAAGATGACCGTAGATGAATCCGGATGAAAAGGTTGCGCCCGCGCCGGAGGCGTCCACGGTTTTTACTCTTGGAGCATGGGCGCGAATAACCTCGTTTCCCTGAACCACCATGCATCCCTGACTCGCCATGGTGATAACCGCGGTCTGGATTCCGGCTTTGATCAACTTTCTCGCCACAGACAGCATGGCTTGCCTTTTGCCGATCTGCGCGGCGTCGGTCACCGCCTGGCAGATGGTCGTATATCCCGAATACTTCCGCAATAATTCGTGATCCTGATGCCCGTGTTCGAGATTCAAAAAGACAGGCACACGGTGTTTGCGGGCTTCGTGCATGGCGCGCAGGATGTGTTTATCACCATCGTACCAGTCCACATAGAGCAGTTTGGCTTTTTTGATCAGCGAAAGGTCCGCGGTATCGAGCGTAGCGAGGATCTCCTTCGAGCGCTGCCAGAAATACGTCCGCGCGCCTTTTTTATCGGAGACGTTCACCTCGAGCGGCGTGCTATATTTTTTTGTAAAACGCACTTCGCCCTGCACGCCGAAGCCGCGCAGTTTGTCCCTGATATAACGCCCGAGCATGTCGTCCCCAACAGCCGTGCCGATCATACCCGATGGAACCCCCCACTGGCTGAGGTTGCAGGCGATGATCGCCGCGTCGTCATATACATAATCACTGACCTCATGCACGATCGCGCCGGTGTTCAATTTCGGCAGCCTGTCAAGCGACATGATGTAGACCGGGGTCAACATCCCAAAGCCGACGTAAGCTGGAGGGGAAAGTTTCTTTTTTACCATACAATTACGGTGATCGATGGACAGCGCTTGCGATGTACTCTGCCAGAACCACAACTACGCTCTCAACTTCTCACCCTTGGGATCGTATAATACGCTGGCAGTCACTTCCGCCTCGCGATTGCCTTCGATCAGTTCAATCGTGAAGCGATTTCCCTTCACAGCCATTTCGATGGGAAGATACGCATACAGGATGTTTTTCTTCACGGTGAAACCGTAGCCGCCACTTCTCACGCGGCTCACAAGTTTATCACCATGATAGACAGCCTCCCCGCCGTAGATCTGGACGAATTCATCCGCATCGGTCAACACCAATGTACTGAGTTTGCGGGTCACACCTTCCGCCTTTTGTTTGACCAGCACATCGCGCCCGATAAAATCGCCCTTATCCAAATCGACGCAGAAGCCAAGCCCCGCTTCATAGGGCGTTGTCGTCGGCGTAATGTCTACCGTGAAATACTTGAATCCTTTTTCGAGGCGCAGGGGATCGAGTACTTTGTACCCGCCGAGTTCCATGTCAAATTCCCTGCCTGCTTCGATGAGCATGTCCCAGACCATGGCAGCCCGATTGCTGGGGATATACAACTCCCAGCCCAATTCGCCCGCATAACTCACGCGCTGAGCCAAAACCTTCGCTCCATTGATGATGATGGGTTTTGTGGTCAGGTACGGATGCGCTTCGTTGGAAACATCCGAGCTGGTCACCTTCTTTAATACTTCGCGGGCTTTCGGACCCCATAAGGCAAGGCAGGCATGTTCCAGGGTAATATCGCGGATGAAGATCTCTCCATCCTTTTCATCGACATGCATCTGGATGCGCGCCAGGTCGTTGGCGATAAAACCCGAACCCGTAATGACCCAGAAATATTCCTCGCCCAACCGTGTGACGGTCAGGTCCGATTCGATTCCGCCGTTGCGGTTGAGGAATTGGGTGTAGACCGCGCTTCCAACCGGTTTATCGACATTGCTCGATGTCAGCCTTTGCAGCAGTGGCAGCGCGCCGGGTCCCTTTACTTCGATCTTGCCGAAGGATGTCAGATCGTATAAGGTTACGCGTTCGCGGGTGGCGATGTGTTCCCTTCGCAGTCTCTCAAAGAACGGAGGCTTGGTCCAACCCCATTGGCGTTGATCCTCGCCCATGCGCCTCCACTCCTTGCCGGGGTCAAAATAGTTAACGCGCTCCCAACCGAATTTCTCGCCAAAGACAGCGCCGTTCTCCATCAAGCGGTAATGCACCGGGCTGGTGCGATGCGGACGTGCAGTCTCGTGCTCGTCGTGCGGGAAGCGCAACCGATAGTAATACTTCACGCTTTCCACTGTGCGGTCCGCCGCGTATTTGACATCGGAATAATAATTTCCAAAGCGGGTGGCGCGATAATTGTAAATATCCATCGGCGCTTCGCCGTCAATGATCCATTCAGCGATCAATTTACCCATGCCGCCCGCGCCGCCATAACCGTTCAGCGACATGCCCGCCAGCATCCAAAATCCCTTCACGCCAGGCATCGGTCCAAGCAGGGGCTGACAATCCGGCGTGTATGCCCCGGGGTGGCGGACCAGGGTAATGATGCCCGCCTGATCCAAAAATGGGATTCTGCGGATCGCTCCCTCAAGCAGCATTTCGAACTGGTCGAAGTCGCCGGGGAAGGATTTGCTTCCATGCTCCCAAGGCGTACCGTCGATCCAGCGCGGAAGCGGCTTCGGTTCATAACCGCCGATCACCAACCCACCCTGTTCCTGGCGCATATAAACCAGATTATCCGGATCGCGCAAACAGGGTGTGCCCGAATCGAATTCATGTCCCGGTACAGCATGCAAAGCAATATGTTGATGGTCGACCGGAGTCGTGGGGACGTTGAGTCCAGCCATGGCGGCGATGCGAGGCGCCCATAGCCCCGCCGCGTTGAGGATGATCTCGCATCGAATCTCGCCCTTGTCTGTCAGGACCGCCTGGACCTCACCTTTGGCCGACAATTTGATTCCAGTCACGCGTGTGTTGGTATAGACCTCGACGCCCAACTGTTTGGCGGAATTGACAATCGAGTTCGTGGTCGTATAAGGATCAAGCTGGCCGTCGCCGGGAAGGTAAATCCCGCCGAACAGATCCTTCTTGGATATCTGCGGCATGTGTTTTCCGGTCTCGTCGGGACCGATCACTTCACAATCCAATCCCAACGCCTTGGCGCGGCTGACACTTCTTTCCATTTCAAGCAGCTGCTCCCTGCTCGAGGCTACGCGCAAACTTCCGACGGTGGTGAACAATCCCAACTCCTTATACAATTCCACACTGTACATGCGGAAGCGCAACATGGCTTGCGATGTGGCGAACTGGGTCACCAAACCTGCAGCATGAGACGACTCGCCGCTGGCGATCTCCCCCTTTTCAATGATGACAACATCCCTGCGCCCGTTCTTTGCAAGATGGTATGCGGCCTGTGCCCCAAAAATTCCCCCGCCAATGACAACGATCTCTGCCTGTGTTTTCATTTCATCTCCGGTTATTATCTCGTTGGCGTTCTCTTATGCGAAGACACGTTTTGGAGCGTATCCTTCGCGCTCAAGTGTATACAAGCAAATCCGCAAACAGGTCTCAAAGAAAGGATCGGTTCCTGCCACCCGTGCGCGGATTCACCGGCATACTTCCTGCTGTCAATGCAGGTCACGCTCAGGCGTGACCTGCATTGTTCGTTACGATGAATCAATATTACTCGGGCGGGATCTCCTTGAAGGCGTAATCCACATTAATGCCCTTGGATTTCTGCGCATTCTTGGCAAAGAAATACCAGATTGCCGAGACCGCCAGCACGCCGAACACGATCTGGTAAGCCAGCGGGCTGGTCAGACCAAGACGCGAATCGAACATGAACATCAACAGGAAGACCGTGCCCAGGATGAAGCCGATCACGCCTAAAACCGTCACGAGAGGTATGCCGCCAAGTTTGTATGCAGCCCCGGGCGAGGATTCGTACACATCCTTTGCGCGGTATGGAAGCAATGCCCCTGCCAGGCAGGTAAGGACGAACACATAACCGCAGGCAAATGTCACACCCAGAGTCAAACCGACCCAACCTGGATACAGGTTGTAAAGCAGGATGACGGGGATCGAAGCGATGAAATATGCCCAGTGTGCATTGGCAGGAGTATGGCGCTTATCGTCAACTTTGCTGACCCATTCAGGAAGCAGGCGGTCGAGCGACATGGCGACCATCACGCGCGTCATGCCGATGTAGCAATTGTGCACGATCTGATGCGAATTGAGGATGTACCCCAATCCGATGATGATCACCACAATCGGGCTGGCGGAAAGCGCCACAGCGATGATATTGGGCCACAACCAGAAGCCGGATATGGTGGCTTCGCCTATCAAGGACCAATACCCCGCGCCGGCTATGTAGAGGAATTCCGTTCCCACGGCATTTTCAAGCGCAGCCGCAAGGATGGCAAGCAGAATGCCGGTGAAGATCAAAGAGCCGACAATGATGAAAAGTTGATCGCGGAACGAACGGGCATTCTTGATCTCGCCATTTTGCTGGGCAGAATAGGTCGCCCACTGCAGGGAAGTCCACGCGATGGGCGCAACGAGGAGGGTCGCGATCAAGCTGAAAGGCGGATTGAGATCGATGCCTGCGGCGACAGTCGCATCCCTGGCGGTCTGTACGAAATTGGAAACGCCGCTGATCGCCAGCGCGAACGAGTCAAGTTTCGCAACGGAAGAAGCGGGATTGCCCGTGAACAAAACCACGAGCATGGTAACGAAGGCGAGCAGGGTGCCGACGATCATCACCGATTGGAAGCGGACATAATTCTTGAATCCGCTGATCAGGATCATCATGGCAACGAATGCGTTAAGGACGCTTGTAATAATGATGCCCGTCGAGCTGGTGAACCACAACCCGAGATTGGTCATGCCCGCATTGCCGGTGAATGCGCCCAGGCCCAGAAAGAGCGGCGCGAATCCCAGATACGATAAAAGCCAGCCCGATAAGGCAACCCATTGCAGGATCCAGATCACATAACCCGACATCACCACAGTGAACGCGACACCTCCGCCGAACACACGGCTTTGGAAGACATAATCGCCGCCCGAACGCGGGAGCGCCGTCGAAAGCCAGACATACACAAGCGCGATCGGTATTTCGATCGCCATCGCTAGCAATATGCCCCACACCAATTTGCCGCCGGGCAGCGCGCCGGGCGCCCACAGATATGTCCACGGGAAGATCAAGCCCATCGTCAGGATGTTATAGACGAAGGCGGAGAACGGGGACATCACACGCACAAGCCCCGATGCCTTGCGGGTAAATACTTCTGGTTTTGCTGTTGCAGCCATTTCTTCTCCTTTGTGAGATTAAGAAAACGATCAGATCAACCCTTTCCAGAACGATGAGCAAATATTGGAAATAGTCAGCCTCCTTTTCTGCTGCCTCGCCGCTATAAAAACTCTAAGGCCATGGCAATGGTCAACCGCTGGTCATCTGATATCCCTGCACTTCTCCATCTGCGAAGGTGATGATGCACCCGCGCAGAACGCCCTCTGCATATTCGCTACCGGGGTTGATGCAAGTCGTCCTGCCGAGTTTCGCCACAGATTGCGATTCATGAATGTGACCGTGCAGGCCGAGCATCGGTCTATATTTTTCGATCGCCTCACGAACGGACCTCGAACCCGCGCCGTGCAAAACGACCTGTCCCCCCTCCGTGATCTGCTCCGGCGGGTCTTTCGACCAGTCCAATTTCGGGCAGGTATCGAGGGTCGAGTCGATGGGCGGGTCGTGAAAGTTAAATATCGCTTTTTGCATATCGGGGACTTTTGCCGCCATTTCATCGATCAACCTGCCGAGTTCCTCTTCAGAGACTTCGCGGGGGGTGTTCCACGGGGTCGGCGTGCTGATGCCGATAGAGATCATGCTGTGCGCATCGTCCACATGAACCAATTCGTTCTCGCATGCGAAGAACGATTCAGTCGCCTGCTCCTTCACGACGTTTAACACCTCCCACTCGTCATCGTTGCCGCCTGTGACAAAGCATTTGATGCCGGTCCCTTTCAGCCGCTCTTCCGCGAGGTTCACCCAGTTGATCAATTTCTGCCGCGCCAGGTCATTGAACAAGGCATGCACCGCGACGGGATCGGTCTGCAGGGATTGGAACTCATCCTGCTCCATGACCTTGTAGTAAAAGCCGAGGATATCCAACCTGCCCATCAGAGCCTTCAATTCATCTTCAGACGCCAAATGTTCGGTGCGTCCCTGCACGGTGGCGCGGTGGCGGCCATTGCCTTCTTTGATGATGGGAATCATCAATTTGCCCTGAATATCCCCGCCCATTACCAGCGTATTGACTTCGTAAAACTTGCCAGCGTTGATGAACTTGCGGAAGGTCCGTTCGGAGCCATGCAGGTCGGTGGCAAAGAAAAGGCGCGCTGTTTCTTTTTTCGGTTTTTTTGAAAACAGGAATGACATCGATTCTCCAAAAGAAAATGCCTGGCGCGTTAATGCGTCAGGCAAGATTCGACACGGGTTCGGCAATCAGGCAGGCGATGGAGAGGGAGGCGAGTTCTTCCATCGCAGAAGAAGGAAACTTTCCATCCGTCACCAGTTTGTCGATCTCATCAAGGGCTGCGATCTGGAAATTGGAGACAACGCCCCATTTGCTGTAATCCGTGGCGATGATGACCTGGCCTTTGGTGCGTTCGATCATTTTGCGAACGACCTCGGACTCGGGCAGGCTGGGCACGGTGCAACCGTGTTTGAGGGAGATCCCGTCCACGCCGAGGATGGCCTTGTTGGCGTAGATCAAGTTAAGATTATCGAGAGCGAAGCGGCCTGCCAGGGAATTGGAACGGGATTGGAATTCGCCTCCGATCATATGGTAATGAAAGCCGGGCTCACCGAGTTCCATCACTGCGCTGACATTGTTGGTGAAGACGGTAATGCGCGAATCGCGGCGGATGTGTTGAAGCACCTGGGTGGCGGTCGTGCCGCTGTTGATAAAGACGATGTCGCCGTCCTCGATGAGTGAGGCGGCAAGTTCGCCGATCCTTTTCTTTTCTTCAGGGTGATGTTGGGCGCGTTGTTGGTATTCCTGTTCGAGGATCATGCGCTGGCTGAGAATGGCTCCCCCATGCGTTCGTTCCAACACCCCCTTCTGCTCCATCCATTCAAGGTCCCGGCGCACAGTGGCTTCAGACGTTTCCAACAATTCACATAAATCTGCGGTGCGCGCGATCTGATGGATTGCCAGATATTCCTGAATTTTCTCTCGCCTTTGAGCAGGGATCAGGGGTTTGCTCATCAATTAATCTCAGATTAGCGATGATGGAAATTGCTCACTTTTGTCGGGGGATTATATAGGAATATGATGAAATTTGCAAGTTTTTGAATTTTTCAGTATAATATTTTATTGTTCCTTACGTCGATGAAAGGAACAGTTCTTAGAGCACGAAAACGATCCTCATTCTCTGGAGATATTCATGTCGAACAGTTCGATCGGGATGGGCCAGCAGGATCAATCAGAACGGGAGAAGTTCGAGAATGAGTTACATGCGATTTTGAAAGCCAGTGACGATTCGGGCATTCTTTTGCGCGTGATCGGG
This sequence comes from Candidatus Villigracilaceae bacterium, assembly GCA_026645935.1. Lineage (GTDB taxonomy): Bacteria > Chloroflexota > Anaerolineae > Anaerolineales > Villigracilaceae > Villigracilis. The sequence goes on from JAPKMP010000031.1 coordinate 12,561, forward strand.
TCGCTGGCTTTTCAAATGCACTGCCCGCAATTCGGCTACCTGCAGGCGGCGCTGGGGCGCGCGTACACAGACATCGATTTTGCGGCTTACAAACAGCAGAACAAAGAAATCGGTGGGATGTTTGCCAGGATGGGATATGTCGAAAACCGGGAAGTATTCATAAGCAGCGAGGGCGAACGCGCCATCTTCGACAAAACCGGTACCGGCTTGCATGTGGATGTGTTCTACGAGAAGCTCGATTTTTGCCACGCGATCTACTGGAAGGACCGGCTCGAAATCGACTCCCCCACCATTCCATTGACGGAACTGCTCCTGGAAAAAATGCAGATCGTGCAGATCAACGAGAAGGACATCATCGACACCATCATGTTGCTGCTCGAACATCCGTTGGGAGAAACCGACAAGGAAACCATAAACATCAAACTTGCCGCCGCATTATGCGCGAACGAATGGGGGCTTTGGCGCACAACCACGATGAACCTGGAAAAGGTCAAACAACTTGCACATCACTATACCCAGTTAACCCCGGATCAAAAGAAACATGTCGAATCGCAGGTGGATGCGATTCTAAAGCGTTTGAACGACGAGCCCAAGCCGCTGGCATGGCGCATCCGCGACCGGGTCGGCGACCGGGTGAAGTGGTACAAGGATGTGGATGAAGTTTAAGGAGTCGCCATGGCAAAACTTGTAAAAGATATCATGCACGCCAATCTAATCACCTGCAAATCCGATGCGACGCTTGGCCAGGTGGCTGTTCTGTTGCATAACAATCATGTCCATGCCCTGGTGGTCAATGACCGGGATGGGCGCGCGGCGGGGGTCATATCTGACTTCGACCTGCTGGCAGGCGAATGGCTCTCTTCTGACCCGGAAAGCCTGAATACCATGCGCAAACTTACTGCCGCAGACTTGATGTCATCGCCGATCACCACCGTGGAAGGGAGTGTTCCGCTTACCGAAGCTGTGCGCGAATTCATTGAGAAAGATGTCAACCGCCTGGTTGTAACCCAGGACGGCAAGCCGGTCGGGATCATTTCGCTATCAGATTTCGTGGCGCATTTGGCTGAGTCAAGCGCAATTAAACGCGGAAGCGTAGGAGATGTGATGTCGGATGCGATCCTCGTCTGCCGGGGAAAAACACCGATCCTTTCCGCCGCACGCGCAATGACATCCGCAGGTTGGCGCTCGGTCCTGGTGGTGGACGCGAAAGGCAAGGTGCTCGGCGTGGTTAGCGGCAGGGACCTGTTACCTTACGTCCAAAACGGCGGCGCGGAGGGAAAGATCGTTCGCGATGTGATGCATCCGGCTTTGACCATCGACATTACTGCCAGTCTGCGTGAAGCGGCGGACAAAATGATCCAAAATCATCATCACCGCCTTGTCGTGGTCGACCGGGAAAACCCCGATGCCTTTCCGCTCGGTGTCATCTCGTCATTCGATATCGTTGCACAAATGGCAAGACCGGATTCGGTTTGGCAAAAGTAAAAAATCTTTACCACAAAGGGCACGATGTACACAAAGGGAGGATCAAAAAACTTCGTGATCTTGGTGTCCTTTGCGGTACATGCCCTTAGGAGACTTACATGTCTGAATTCCCAACACAAGCACAGGTCGTCATTATCGGCGGCGGCGTGGGCGGAGCCAGTATCGCCTATCATCTTACAAAACTGGGGTGGAAGGATGTCGTCCTTCTCGAACGCCACGAATTGACCGCCGGATCCACCTGGCATTCGGCGGGTCTGGTCGGGCAAATGCGCTCAGACGCGAACCTGACCCGCATGATGCATTACAGCACGGACCTGTATCGCAGCCTCAAAGCAGAAACGGGACAGGATACCTCATGGCGCGAAGTCGGTGGAGTTCGTCTCGCCTCTTCCCACGAACGATTGGAGGAGACCAAACGCCTCGTTGGACTCGCCCGATCTTTCGGCGTGCCCATGGAGTTGATCTCGCCGAAGGAAGCGCAGGACATGTTCCCATTAATGGACATAACCGGCGTTGTCGGCGCGGCGTACACACCCAACGATGGAAGCATCGACCCCACCGGCTTGACAAATGCGCTCGCCGTGGGCGCAAAAAACCGCGGGGCAAAGATTCTCACAAATACAAACGTCGAGAAGATCAACCTGAAGAATGGGCGTGTCCATGAAGTGGTAACGGACAAAGGTACGATCCAGACCGAGGTTGTGGTCAATGCTGCCGGGATGTGGGGACGCGAAGTCGGAAAACTCGTCGGGTTGAATCTGCCCGTCATTCCGATGGCGCATCTTTACATCATGACCAAACCCATCGAAGGTGTGACGTCCAAATTCCCCAACCTGCGCGATCCCGATCTGCTCGTGTATTGGCGAGAAGAAGTGGGCGGACTTGTGACCGGCGGCTACGAACGCCAGCCCGCCACTTTTGGCATGAATGGGATTCCGCGCGATTTCAAATTCAAACTGCTCGAGCCCGATTGGGACCGCTTCACGCCTTTGATGGAAAATTCGATTCGCCGCGTTCCAGCCATAGAAAATGCCGAGGTTGTAAGGTTGCTCAATGGTCCGGAAGGATTTACCCCCGACGGCGAATTTTTGCTCGGACCGACATCGGTTAAAGGCTTTTGGGTTGCCTGCGCTTTCTGCGCTCACGGCCTTGCCGGTGCGGGCGGCATCGGAAAGGTGATGGCGGAATGGATCATCGACGGTTCGCCCGAATGGGACGTTTGGCGCCTCGACGTGCGGAGGTTTGGCCCGAACTACAACAGCCTCGAATATACGCGTGCGCGTGCATTCGAGACCTACACCCAGTATTACGACATTCACTACCCTGCTGAAGAACGCCTCTCCAAACGCAATGTGCGCATCTCGCCCACCTATTTCCGCCTGCGAGACCTCGGCTGTTCCTTCGGCGAAAAGATGGGCTGGGAACGCCCAAACTGGTTCACAAAATATGAAGAGCGCGCCACGCACGGACATGAACCGCGCGGATGGATGCGTCACAATTGGAGCCGCGCCATCGGTCACGAACATTTGATGACGCGCGAACACGCAGGTCTCTTCGATGAGACTTCGTTCAATAAATTCGAGGTGCGCGGACCCGGCGCGTTGAAATTCCTCAACTACGTCTGTGCGAATCAGATCGATGTCCCGATCGGGACGCTGGTCTACACCCAATGCCTCAATAAACGCGGAGGGATCGAATGCGACTTCACGGTCACCCGCCTGGCTGATAACCGTTTCTTCATTGTGACGGGTACGGCGTTCGGCCAACACGATATGTCCTGGCTCTCCCTGCAGATGCCGGAGGACGGCAGTGTGACCATCGAAGACGTCGGCTCGAACTACGCCTGTATAGGGTTATGGGGACCCAAAGCCCGCACCATCCTCGAGAAGGTAACGACCGACGATGTTTCCAATGCGGGCTTCCCCTATATGACCTCCAAGCGGATCAACGTGGGCGATGTGCCCGCTCTCGCCTCGCGCGTGACCTACGTGGGCGAACTCGGCTGGGAGTTCTACTGCCCGATGGAGTATGGCTTGCGTTTATGGGATACGCTTTGGGAAGCCGGTCAACCCGAAGGCATGGTGGCGGGCGGATACAAAGCGATCGATTCGCTGCGTTTGGAAAAAGGGTACCGCTATTGGAGCGGCGAAATTTCACCGGACTACACTCCGTATGAAGCAGGTCTCGGTTTCGCGGTGAAACTCGATAAAGGCGATTTCATCGGCAAAGAAGCGCTGGTAAAACAAAAAGCAGAAGGCATCAAGAACAAACTCTGCACGATGACTCTCGCCGATGACCGTACCATTGTCATGAGCAAGGAACCCATCCGTGTCGACGGCAAGACGGTCGGATGGGTGGCTTCGGGCGGATTCGGTTATTCGGTCGCCAAGTCCATTGCATATGCGTATTTGCCAATGGAATACTCCAAGCCTGGAACAAAACTCGAGATCGAGTGTTTTGGCGAACAGGTCGGCGCGGAAGTGACCCAGAATGTGCTGCTCGACCCGAAGAACGAGAGGATCAAGGCATAACCTTCACTCCCGACCCCTTTCCCAAAATGGGAGAGGGGAGGAAAGCAAAACTGAAGAAGAGGCTCGCAAACACGAAGCAGGTTCAAAGCGCCGACCTGAGCTTTTCAAAGGGTCAGGCCTGAAGCGGTTGATCATCCGCTAAAAAATTCTTTCATCAAAGGAATGAATAAAAATCCAATGAATACGCTTGCCATCGACAAAGCCATCGCCAGGGTGCCGTTTCTCGCGGAGTCGAAGAACGTCAAGAAGATCCCGTTGAGCGGCGGCATCACCAACCTGAATTTCAAGATCGAAGCGGATGGAAAGGCGTACGTGATCCGCCTTGCAGGCGAAGGCACCGAGCAACTGGGAATCAAACGTGATGTGGAATGCGCGGCGAACAGAGCCGCGGGTGAGTTGGGCATCGCACCCGAGGTTGTGTATTTCATCGAACCGGAAGGTTACATTGTCACGCGTTTTGTCAACGGCAGGCGCATCATGCCCGAGGATATCATCAAGCCGGACTACCTCGTCCGCGTGGCGCAGAAATTGAGATTATTCCATCGCAATGCGCCGAAATTGAAAGGCGAGTTCAACGTCTTCCGCCGCGTCGAAATGTTGACGAAGATGGCAAGGAGCAAGGGCGCAAAGTTCCCGAACGACTGGGATTTCATCATGAAGAAGATGCGCGAAGCGGAAATGGTGTTATTGAGAGACCCGTACAAACCGACGCCCTGTCATAACGATCTGCTCAATCTCAACTGGCTGGACGAAGAAGTGGCAGGCGATATCGGTGAACTGCGCCTCCTGGATTGGGAATATGCGGGCATGGGCGATATCTTCTTCGACCTCGGAAATTTCTCCCACCATCATCGCTTGAACGAAGACCAGATCCGCATCCTCCTCACCGCTTATTTTGGAGAAATGAAGCCAAAGCATTATGCCAGGCTGAGGATCATGTGGGCGATGTCGGAACTTCATGAATCGATGTGGGGCACGACTCAAACCGTTATCTCGAAACTGGAGGAGGATTTCCAGGGATATGCCGATCTGTGGTTCGGCCGTTACCGCATGGATGTGACAGACTATCGTTGGGAAAAGTGGCTGCGGGATGTAAAATGATTATGGAGGTTTACTTTTAACGTTTCTTCGCCCTTTCATCCGGCCTAATGTAGACTTTCCTGTGCGCTATGAGAAAGGAGTGTGCGCCATGATCGAAAGTCCTATCGAACGCCTCGCGAAAACGCATCCCGACCTGGAGGTTTGGTGGGATTCATCGCCGCTGGTATACCGCCAGTGGGTGCGCAAAATGGTTGACAGGGTAGAACCCGCCCGAAAACCGGTCCTCACAGAACAACTCGCAAGGTTGTTCAACGAAGAAAACCCCGCTGAAAGTGTGTTTCGGGGATGCACGACAAATCCCCCGCTTTCGTGGCAGGCTGTCCAAAGCGATCCTGAGTTTTGGAACCAATGGGTGGATGAATTGATCAAGTCAAGCCCGGGTCTCAGTTTGAACGAGGCCGTCTGGATGACATACAAGGAAGTAGTAAAGCGCGGCGCGCAAATGTACCTTCCGATCTTCGAAGCCTCGAAGGGACGCTTCGGCTGGATCTCCGGTCAGTTGGATCCACGCCTCTTCACCGAGACCGAACGCATGGTCCGGGATGCGGAAGAACTGAGCGCCCTCAGCCCGAACGTGATGATCAAGGTCCCTGCCAGCATGCAGGGCATCGAGGTTGTCAAAACACTGACATCCAAGGGCATCAGCACCAACACCACAGTGTGCTTCACGCTGCCGCAGATCCTTGCATCGGCAAACGCCGCCATGGACGGCATAAAGATCGCCGAGAAGAACGGCACCAGACTGAACAGGTGGCGCGCGGTCATCACCATGATGATCGGGCGGCTGACAGAACATGAAGTGCTGGATGTTCAAGCAGAGCGAAAAAATATCGAACTCTCCTGGCAGGACAAGCACTGGTTCGGCATCGCGGTTTTCCGCCGGGCATACCGCATACTGACCGAGGGCGGTTATGCCAGTAAGATGCTTGCCTGTTCGATGCGGGTCGGTCCCAACGTCGCAGGAAAGATGCGCTTCTGGGATGTGCAAAAACTTGCCGGCGGTGACATCGTGTACACCTGCCCGCCCTATGTGCTGGAGCCGCTCTTCGAGATTGGCGATGACCTGGAGTTCGAGCCGGAGATCAAGAAAGGCGTCCCGAAGGATGTATTGGAGAAGATGAAAAAGATCCCCTTCTGCATACAAGCCTACGACCCGGATGGGTTGGCGCTGGAGCAGTTCAACACTCACCCATCCACGCTCAGCACGATAGAAAATTTTTCAAAAGGATTTGCCGGACTCGAGAAATATATAAGCGAACAGATGGCTTCCCGCCATCAGAAAGCATTGTCGAACTAGGCTCATAATCGTCTTGAGCCTGATGAAACCTATAATTTGAAAGGAAAACAGGAGACAACCATGTCAATCGTAAATGCAAAAGAAATCATGATCCCCGCAGCGAAGGAAGGCTGGGCTGTGGGCGCGTTCAACATTACCGACCTGCTGCAATTCGAGGCGGTGATCGACGCGGCAATCGAAAAAAAGGCGCCCGTGATCGTGCAAACGTCTGTCAAGCCTTCGCAATTTCTTGGGACGAACATGATGGTGGCGATCTACCGCACACTGGCGGAATCCGCTCCTGTGCCGGTTTGCCTGCACCTCGATCACAGCACTGACATCGCCTACTGCAAGAAGTGCGCGGACGCAGGTTATACCAACATCATGATCGACGCTTCCAAGCAATCGTATGAAGAGAATATCCGCCAGACCAAGGAAGTGGTGGATTACTGCCACAAAGTCGGCAATATCTCCGTCGAAGGCGAGTTAGGGACCGTGGGCGGTGTGGAGGACCAGGTAAAGGTCGCGGAGGATGAGGCGCAGCTTGCCAACCCGAAACAATCTATTGAATTTGTGGAACGCACCGGTGTGGATATCTTCGCCCCCGCCATTGGCACGGCGCATGGCGTGTACAAGACCAAGAATCCAAAGGTCGATTTCGAGCGCATGGCGACCATTCATAAAATGTTGAACGGCAATGGGATCAAGACCCCTGTTGTCGTCCATGGCGGAACCGGTCTGCCGGATGACTATATCGTCAAACTGCGCGAAGCTGGCGGCGCGAAATTCAACGTCTCGACCGAATTGAAGCACACGCTCATCGACGCCAAATGGGAATATATCAACGCGCACCGCGATGAGTACGACCCCGGCAAGCTCGATGTCTTCGTCCGCGATGCGACCCGCAAAGCCGTGATGCACTGGATGGACAAACTCGGCTGCAACGGCAAGGCGTAAGGTAAGAGTTGGTTGAGTGGGGCTGGTGATTTTCCAGCCCGTATCGAAACCAACTGATATTTGAAAATATAAAGTTTGATTGAAACCCGGTGATTTCGATACGCGCCTCCGGCGCTACTCAACCACCGAAGTATATAAATAATTTTGGAGATCACGAAAAATGACAAGGAATATCGAAGATTATTACGCCCCATGGGTAAAGGGAATCCCGATGTACATATCGGATCACATCGAATTAGCCTGGCGCCGCCCCGAACTGCACCGCATGATGTCGAATGAAAACCCGCTGCCGCCTTCCGATAAAGTTTTAGAGGCGATGTTCAAGTACGCAAAGATGACCAACCGCTACCCCGATCAGGGTCTCATCGTCCGACAGAAGATCGCGGAGATCAACGGTGTCGCGGGACCGCAGAACGTGATGATCGGTAACGGCTCGAGCGAAGTGTACGATAACATTTTCCGGATGTTCATCGTGCCGGGTGATGAAGTCATTCAGCATACGCCCTGCTTCGGCATTTACGGCCTGCGAGGAAAATTGCTGGGCGCAAAAATGGTCGATGTACCGATGATCTACAAGGATCACCTGCTGCACTTCGATCCCGATGCCTTGATGAAAGCCGTCAACGACAAGACAAAGATCATTGTCATACCAAATCCCAATAACCCCAGCGGCAACTTCATGGACCCCAAGCACTTCGAGCCCTTCGCCAAGCTGGGCATTCCTATGGTCGTCGACGAAGCATACATTGAATATGCCGGTCTCGGCATGTCGCAGGTGGAATTGACCAAGAAATACAAGAACGTGCTTATCACCCGCACACTTTCGAAGGCATATGGCCTTGCCGGGATGCGCTTCGGTTACACAATTGGTCACGAGGACGTGATCAAGCAGATCGCCGGTTCCCTCCTGCCGTGGAACGTCGGCACGATCCCCATGTGGGCTGCGCTTGCCGCTTTTGAAGATATGGAAGGCCTGGCAGAACGAGTCAGGTTCAACAATGATGCAATCAATTACATAAGCGAATCCCTGAGCGTGATCCCCGGTTTTTACGTCATGCCATCCAAAGCCAATTACATCCTGTTCGACTGCGGTGAGACGGGCAAGACCGGCAAGGAAGTTCTTGCTTACGCTGAAACCAAGGGCATCATCCTGCGCGGCGAGAGCAAGAAATACGGCTCCGATGGCTGGTTCCGCGTGACCATCGGCACGAAGGAAGAGAACGAACTCTTCGTCAACACGGTGCTTGAATTCTTCGGCATGAAGAAATAGATCAACCTCAAAGTTGTTGGCCACGCGTTAAGCGTGACCTTCATGAGTATGCGCAGAAAAGAGGAGCTAATGTCCAAAATCAAGGCAGTTTTTTTCGATCAGGACGGTGTGATCATCGACACCGAGCGCGACGGCCATCGCGTGTCCTTCAACATGACCTTCAAGGAATTCGGCTTCACCGACGAGTGGGACGTGGAGTATTACCATGAACTGCTCCAGATCGCCGGCGGCAAGGAGCGCATGAAGCATCACTGGAAGACAAAGGGTTTCTCCAAGCCGATGAGCGAGGAGGAGATCGACAACCTAGTCAAAGAGATGCACAAGCGCAAAACAGCCCTGTTCGTGGAATTGATCGAGACGGGTAAATTGCCGCTCCGGCCGGGCATTCACCGGTTCATGAAAGAGGCGATGGAGTCGGGTTTGAAGATCGCGGTCTGCACCACGTCCAATGAACAGGCGGCAAAAGCCATCACCGAGAAGATCCTATCCGACATCAAGTTCGATGCGGTGCTGGCGGGCGACGTCGTCAAGAACAAGAAACCGGATCCGGAGATCTACAACCTGGCGCTGTCCAAACTCGGGTTAAGCCCCGATGAAGTTATTGTGGTCGAGGATTCCAAGAACGGCGTGAAAGCCGCCAAAGCCGCCGGGATGAAAACCGTCGTCACTACGAACCACTACACCGAAAAGGAAGATGTAAACGCGGGCGATGTGATCGTCACCTGCCTCGGTGACCCGGACGGAGAAAAAGCCACCATGACCAAAGGGGAGGTCAAAGGATTCGACGGGGTCGTACGAGTAAAACAACTATTGGAAATGTTTGGATAACCAGGGATGATTCACGGGCGTATGGCGAAACGTCATGCGCCCGTGAATTTTTTAGATAAGCCAGTTTTTACTTTCAAACGAGATTGCATTGAGGACCGTCCAAGTAATCGCGGAAAATAAAATGACTGATGAACGATTGGATGTTGTGAACGATAAGGATGAAGTTATTGGCCAGGCGTCGCGTTCGGATGTCCACCGGCGGGGATTGCAGCATCGCGGAGTACATGTCTTCCTGTTCGATCCAGACGGGAGGATGCTCATCCAAAAACGCAGCGCGGATCGCGCTTCTTCCCCATCCCTGCTGGATTGCTCGGTGTCGGAACACGTCAAGGCGGGGGAAAGTTATCGGGAAGCGGCGATCCGCGGTTTGAAAGAAGAGATGGGCGTGGAAGGAATCGAGATCAAACTGCTGGGGAAGATCCAAATGGAATACGGACCGAACGATAATGAGATCAGCGTGATCTACGAAGGCAAAATCCAGCCGGGGCAGGCGCGCTTCGACCCGGAGGAAATATCCGAAGTCAGGTTCATGCACCTGGATGAGATCCGAGTTGGAATCGAAACCGCCAAGGAGACGTATTGTGCCTGGTTTGTCGAGATCATGAACTGGTATTCAGGAAAACCTGCAAAGTTGAAGGCGTTGTAAGGGGAGGAAAAAAACGAAATGGGGGGTGACCAACCTCAGGTCGGGGAAGAGGCGGGAATTATTGCAACCTCGGGGGATTCATGCCGTATATCCCTTTCGGAAATGTTTTCCAAGGAGACACCATGAACACCATTCAACGATTTTTGACAGTCCTTATGATAATTGCCCTGTTCTCGCTGGCAGCCGCCACCCCGGCGCTGGCATTCGACGGGCGTTCCGGCGATGTAATCGTGATCGAAGCAGATGAAGTGGTCAACGACGATCTCTATGTGGCGGCTGATAATTTCACTCTCGACGGAACCGTAAAGGGAGACCTCATCGTCTTCGGTAACTTCATTACGATCAACGGCACGGTGGAAGGCGACTTGATCGCGGCGGGGAACACCGTCCTGATCGAGGGCGCTGTGCAGGACGACGCACGCATCGCAGGCGCGGCGCTTCAACTTGGCGCCAACGCGGTGATCGGTGGCGACCTCATTGCCGCCGGTGCAAGCCTCGAAACAAAGCAAGGCAGTTCGGTCGAGAACGATGCTGTGTATGCTGGGGCGCAGGGATTGCTGGCAGGTTCGATCGGCGATGATTTGCAGGTCGGCGCAGGCGCTTTGGAACTGCGCGGCGAGATCGGCGGCGATGTAAAAGCCGAGGTCGGCGAGATGAACCAGGGCGGCCCTCCCCCATCCACGTATATATCGAACACGAATGTACCCATTCCGACCGTCAACCCAGGCTTGAAGATCGCGGAGGGTGCGAAGATCGGCGGTGATTTCACCTATACTCAAACGAAGGACATCACCATCCCTTCAGGCGCCGTGGATGGAAAGATCACCCGCAACGAACCCGTCGCTGACCAAAGAGTTGTCCCGACTCCGCCGACGCCGGCAGAGGTCGCCGCAAACTGGACCTTCGACCTGCTCCGCGATATCGTGACTCTCGCTCTCTTCGGGTTGTTGCTCGCATGGCTTGCGCCTGTCTTCATGAAAAGCTTGATGGGCAAACTGCAAGCCCAACCGGTTCCGAGTTTTGGCTGGGGCATCGTCGCCTACGCGGCTTTCTTCTTCGCGTTGTTCCTGATCGTGGTCGTGACCATCATCCTGGGAGTGATATTCGGCGCATTGACCCTCGGCGGCGTTTCCGGGACGGTCATCTGGCTCAGCCTCCTGTCCATCTTTGCGCTGATCATCGGGTTCGTGCTGTTCACCGGCTTCGGTTCCCAGATCCTTATAGCCTGGCTGGGCGGGCGCTGGATCCTCGGGCGCTTCAACCCCGCGCTCGGCGAACACAAGGTATGGCCCCTGCTCCTTGGCGTGGTGATCGTCGGTTTGCTGGTCAACCTACCGGCAGTAGGCTGGCTGATCGGATTCATCATCATGTTCTTCGGCCTGGGCGCGCTCTGGCTCTGGGCTCGCGAACGGATGGCGAAGCCGGCCGCCGTCGCCGCACAATAACTTCAAGGCGCAATAACGAACCGGCAGGGATGACCTGCCGGTTTATGTTTCCAAACCGGGTAATTCTTATCAGGTATAATCGCGCCATGTTTACGCCAGAACAGATCGAGACAAAACTCGAACGAATCCTTTTAAAGGTTGAACGACCGGGACGTTATGTAGGCGGAGAATTGAACGCGACGGTAAAGGATTGGGACTCGGCAAAAACCCGAGTCGCATTCATCTTCCCCGATATCTATGACATCGGCGTTTCCAATGTCGGCCTGAAGGTCCTTTACGACCAGGTCAACCAGCGGCAGGATGCGCTTGCCGAGCGCGCATATGCTCCGTGGCTGGATATGGAAGCCCTGCTACGCGAACATGGGATTCCGCTTTACGCGCTCGAATCAAAACGCCCCCTGGCTTGTTTCGACCTCATCGGCTTTACCCTGCCCTACGAGACCCTCTACACCAACACCCTAAACATCCTCGACCTTGCTGGCATTCCCATCCATTCGGCGGATCGCGATGATTCGCATCCCATCATCATCGCGGGCGGACATGCCGCCACCAATCCCGAGCCGATGCATGCCTTCATCGATGCTTTCGTCGTCGGCGAAGGCGAGGAAGCCATACACGACATCATCGACTCGTTGCAAAAGACAAAAGGAAAACCGCGCGAAGAACGCCTGCGCAGCCTGTTAAAGATTTCGGGCCTGTATCTGCCGCGCTTCTATCAAACCTCGTATATGGACGATGGAACGGTTGCTGTCACGGAAGCGATCATCCCCGAAGCGCCGAAGGTGATAAACAAACGCATCGTGGGCAAACTGCCGCCGCCGCCGACAAAGTTCATCGTGCCGAACATCGATGTGGTGCACAACCGCGTCTCGGTCGAGATCATGCGCGGATGCACCCGCGGATGCAGATTCTGCCAGGCGGGGATGATCACGCGCCCGGTCCGCGAACGAAGCGTGGAAGAGGTGGTGGAAGCCGCCGAGGAGGCAATCCGCGCGACGGGATTCGAAGAACTGGCGTTGATGTCGCTTTCCTCTTCCGATTACACATATATCAAGGATTTAGTGGATGCCATCAGCAAGCGCTTTGAGGGAAGGAAACTTACCGTTTCGCTGCCCTCCCTGCGCATCGAGTCTGTTTCTGTGGACCTGATGGAGAAACTCAAACAGCACCGCTCCGGCGGATTCACGCTTGCGCCGGAAGCCGCCAGCGAACGAATGCGCCGCATCATCAACAAGTTCATCCCCGATGAAGACATCATCAAAACCACGAACGAAATCTACAGCCGCGGCTGGACGACGATCAAATTGTATTTCATGATCGGACATCCGAGCGAGACGCTTGAAGATGTGCAGGCGATCGCGGACCTATGCAAACGAGTCATTGCCGAAGGGCGAAAAGTGGCGGGATGGAAGGTAAAACTCAATGCAGGCGTCAGCACGTTCGTGCCAAAGCCGCAGACCCCCTTCCAGTGGGTTTCATGCGACACGCGCGACAGCATCCTGGAAAAACAAGCCTTGCTGAAACGCGAACTGTTCAAGGACAAGAATATCAAATTGAGCTGGACCAAGCCCGACGACACGCTCGTGGAAGCCTGGCTTTCGCGCGGCGACCGCCGCATGGCGGAGATCATTTATTCCGCGTGGAAGAACGGCGCAAAGTTCGACGCCTGGGAGGAGGGACGCAGGTTCGATACATGGATCGCCGCCTTCCAGGAGCACGGGCTCGACCCCGCCTTTTATACCACCCGCCAGCGCCGAACGGATGAAGTGTTCCCCTGGGAGCATATCAGCGCGGCGGTGCGCAAGAACTTCCTCTTCCAGGATTTCCGCATGTCGCTCGAAGGGGAGATCCGCGTCGACTGCCGCCTGAATTGCTTCGCCTGCGGCATCCTGCCGACCTTTGCGAACCTGCGCCGCGAAAACCCGGGCGAAGTTTGGAAATGTCCGGAGGTAAAATCTCCCGCGCGAAAGATGGAAATGGAATTGCCGCTGGTGGGCGATTGATTCCTCAGCCGCTTTCCCCGGCGGCGAGGAAAGTACCCGGAATCGGTACGCCGCCGGGAGCATTTATTTAATGAACAAGACCACTCTCCTAGTACGCCTGCAAAACGAACGCGACCAGTTCGAGCTACTGCTCAACCGCGTGGGATTCGCGCGCCGATTGACGTTGCGCGGCGTCTCGGGCGGGTTGACCGTCAAGGACCTGCTGGCGGAAGCGCTTTCGCACGAACTATTCATCGCAGACCGCCTGACCGAGATCCTGCACGGAGAGGCATATTCGCCGTCCGCCTCGTTCTCGGCTATGGAAAATTTTCAAAAAGAGTTCGGCTACCCGGATTATGAATCCCCGCTCGTGGAAAAACACAAGCACAACTGGACCGTGCTGAACGCGTACAAGAACATCGAGTTCGATGAGATCGTCGCGGAGGAACTGGCGGTTTATGCGAGCATCGTCGAATTGCTGGAGAAGCTCACCCATCATCAATTCCTCGACCATGACCTGTTCCATCGCGTTGCCGAGCATACGTACCGTCCATATCGCCGCGCCGGGGCGCTGATCCATGCCTGGTTGAGGCGAATCGCCGCCGAACCGAAATAGACATGCGAGTCCGCATCACATTTACAAAGCAGGGGGCGCTGCGTTACATCGGTCATCTCGACCTGCACCGCTTGTGGGAACGCGCCATGCGCCGCGCCGACCTGCCCCTTGCTTATTCGCAGGGATTTCACCCCCAGCCGAAGATCAGTCTTGCCGCCGCCCTGCCGCTGGGATTCTCCTCGCGGGGCGAGGTGCTGGATGTACGCTTGAACGAAGAGGTCTCCGTCGAAGATATCAGCTCGCGTTTAAAAGATAATCTTCCGCCGGATATAAAAGTTAGGGAAATCAAACCGGTGGACGAGCGGCTCCCCGCCTTGCAGACGCAGGTGCTATCGGCGGCGTACGACGTCCGTTTGACGGAACCCATCGACGGTTCCGAATTGAAGCGGAAAGTGGAATCCGTCATGATGGCAGAGTCCATCCTCCGTGAGCGGCGCGGGAAGAGCTACGACCTGCGTCCGTTGATCGAAATGATGAGCGTCATCACCCAGGCGGACGGAACAGCGTGGCTGAAGATGACCCTGGCGGCGCGTGAGGGCGCAACAGGAAGGCCGGAAGAAGTCCTCGCGGCGTTGGGAATCGAGCCGGAAACCGCGCGAGTGGAGCGCGCACGCCTGATCTTCAAGGATTGATTTATTCCCGTTTATCGGTACAATTGGGTCGTCTTTCCCAATCCCAAATTTTCCGGAGTAGTTCTATGGCAGTGCTTGCCGCAATTCCCATGGCTTTCATTCCCGCATTTTTCTTTTCGTGGTTCCTTTACTGGCTCGACCGGTATGAAAAGGAGCCGCGCTGGCTGTTGTTGATGACCTTCTTCTGGGGCGGTTTCTTCGCAATCATCGGCACGCTCATCGTGGCGACCATCTTCGAGATCGGCTTCAGCTTTGTGTTGAACGACGCGGTGCTCGAAGACATCGCGGGCGGTTCGATCACCGCGCCGATCGTGGAAGAGTTCATGAAGGGGCTCGCGGTCCTGATCGTCTTCCTGATCTTCCGCAAGGAGTTCGACTCGATCCTGGACGGCATCATCTACGGCGGCATCGCCGGGCTGGGCTTCGCCGCCACCGAGAACGTGTTCTATTTCCTCGGCCAATACAGCGACGGCGGCTGGGCGGGCATGTTCACGAACTTTGCCCTGCGCGTGGGCGTGTTCGCATGGGGGCATCCTTTCTATACCGCATTCATCGGGCTGGGTTTTGCCGTGGCGCGAATGAACCGCAACTTATTGATCAAGCTCGCCGCGCCTGTCGTCGGTTATTTCCTGGCTGTGTTCGCGCACGCCTTCCATAACACCTCGCTTGTGTTCGTCACCGGTCTGGGAAGCCTTGCGCTGGTCGTCCTGCTCGAATGGGCGGGCTGGCTCATCTTCCTCGGCTTCATCATCTGGCTGATCCGGCACGAACAGGGATTGTTGAAAAAACACTTGAAAGAGGAGGTGTCGGGCGGTTTGATCTCAGACGCGCAGTACAAGACCGCGGTCTCGTTCTTCCAGTTCGGCGCGCGCATGGCGGCGCTGAGCGGCGGCGCGTATAAAGCCACCAGTCATTTCTATCAATACCTCGGCGAACTGGCGCACAAGAAGGAACAACTCGAAAAATTCGGCGACGAAAAGGGGAACGCGGCCATCATCACAAAACTGCGCGGGAATATTGCGAACCTCGCTCCGCAGGCGAAAACATAAAATTTTCTGAGACCCTTCGCCGCTTCGCGGCTGAGAATGACATTTAAAAACGGCTGACGGCTCATTCGTCAGCCGTTTTTTCGCCTATGGTAAAATTCGGCTCGCCCGCCCCCGTAGCTCAGTGGACAGAGTGTCGGCCTCCGGAGCCGAAGAGCGCAGTTCGAGTCTGCGCGGGGGCGCCAGCCCGAAACCCCAAAGGAATCAATCGCCTTTGGGGTGAATTTTTATTGGATACAATTATCGCGTGACCCGACTCAGAATCATTTCGTCCATTGCGTTCCTGTTGATTTGCGCAAGCTGCGACTCGTCGCTCACGACGCCTTCCGTCCCGGGACCGGCATTTGTCACCGCGACCCTCCCGCCGACACTCCCCCCTGCGTCCACACATACCTCTCCGCCGCCGACCCTTGCGCCGACCATCGTTCCGATCCCAGGCGTGACGACAAGCGAGGTCAATTTGCGGGAGGATACTTCCACGGCAAGCCGGGCGCTAGGCGCGATACCCGCCTTCTCGAACGTTCAGATCGTCGGCAGGGATTTCAGCGGTCTCTGGTATCGAATCCTATTCAATGGGAACTCTGGCTGGGTGCGATCGGATTTCGTGCAAGTACAAGATGAATCGGCGGAGATTCCCGTCCTGGGTTCAGAATCGGTATCCGGGTCCGGGGTGAGAGGCGTGATCATGCGCGGGGTCAACGTCCGCAGTGGACCGGGACAGGATTTCGAGTCGCTGGGCTTGCTGAATCAAAACGATGTGGTGCCCATCTTCGGAAAAGATGCATCGGGGGCGTGGATGAAGGTTGCGTATCCTCCCGCAGCGGAGGGGACGGGCTGGGTCAACGCGGAATTCATGCAGATCGAGAACATCGACGCGGTCCCCATCCTCGGCGATGAAAATCAACCCGCTCGAACAAGCGAAGCAGATCCAGCCGAAGCGCCCGCCTCCATGGAAATCGCGCACAGCGATAACGACTCAGCCGATGCGCCGATCGCGGTCTTTTCGCTCTCTCCCGCCTCAGCGCGTTCGATCCAGTTCGAGGGCGATGTCTCGGCGCCGCAGGGCGATGGCGAAGACTGGATCGCCTTTTCATCGGACCATGACAAGGTTGTCATTCAACTCTCATGCGATTCCGGCTTCGTTCTATTAGAATTCATTCAAGCAGACAGCGCGCCAATCGAATGCGGCGGCGCGTTTGCGATGGAGACCGAGCCGGGCAAAACATATCTGATGAAAATATCGCCAGTTCCAACGGGGGATGGGATCCACGCGGACTATAAAGTTAGAATTACGGTCACCATCGATTGAAACGGAGAAAAATGTACAGAAAAAACCTTATCGTACCACTGCTTGCCTTCTCCCTGACGTTTGCGGGCTGCCAGACCAATGAAGAAACACCGCCGCTTTCCGCGACGCTGAGCGAACTCTCGGGCCTGGTGGAAATGAAACAGGCGGAAGAAGCCGCCTTTGCGGGGGTGAACGCCGGGTCGATCT
This sequence comes from Candidatus Villigracilaceae bacterium, assembly GCA_026645935.1. Lineage (GTDB taxonomy): Bacteria > Chloroflexota > Anaerolineae > Anaerolineales > Villigracilaceae > Villigracilis. Next base: position 29,871 of record JAPKMP010000031.1, read on the forward strand.
TGAACGTTAACGGGCAGATCCAAACCGGCGATGACGGGCGCGTGCGCCTCGATCTCTCTTCGGGCACGATCGTCCGCGTGACGCCTTCCTCGGTCTTTACCCTGATCTCGAACGAGGAGGTGGAGGGCGGTCTTTACACAAAGATAAAACTTGAATTGGGAAGGATCTTCATCATCCTGAACGGCGGACAGGCGGACGTGGAAACGCCCTCCGGCGTGGCTTCGGTGCGCGGGTCATATTTGAAGGTTGAGATCGACCCGGTCACGGGGGATATTCACATCACCTGTCTCGAAGGGACCTGCTCGGCAACCAACCCGGACGGGGTGCAGGTCATCTTTACGAACGGGCAAAGCGTGACCCTTTTCCATCAGGAAGAGGACGGCACCTGGCGATCGCCCTTGCTCGGCGAGATGACGTTCGATGATTTCGAGGAATGGATCCAAAACAACGACAGCGAAACGAAGAAATATTACGACGAGGGCATTGCCAAACTATTAGCCGCGACAACCGAAGCGCCGACCGCAGAACCGACCGAGACTCCCACCGAGCCGCCCACTGAAGCGCCGACAGAATCATCCGGGGGCGGGGGCGGCGCGTGTTCCCAGCCGCAGGAACCGAGCGGCGGAAGCACCCTCGGCAAAGCCGGGAAGCAGGCATTCTCCTGGAGCGAAACGCCCGGCGCGGAGTATTACATCCTGACCTTCGTGAATGAAAGCGGAAGCTCGGCGATCATCCAGACGACGGACCCGGGCGCGGAATTCTACATCGAAGTGCTGCCGCTCGGCGGGAACTATGAATGGTATGTGACCGCCTACGGCTCGAACGGGACCCCGCTCTGCACCAGCGCTTCGGTCAAATTCTCCAAGCCGAAAGCGGACCCGACCCAAAAACCAAAACCGGAAGACAATCCCGGTCCACGACAGCCGACTGAGCCGCCCAGCACGGAACCAGCTGAAACCGAAGAATGTACGGAATGCTATCCATAAACATAATCCTATTCACCGTTATAACGGATTAGGATAAATATCTCATGCAAAAAGAATCCAAGCCAGATAACCTGCGCATCATCCTCCTGATCGGCACGGCGCTGATCCTTCTCATCACGCAGGCATTGGGGCTGTTCACCGACATCACCACGCCGGTCGAGCGGTTGGAATATTCCATCCAGGATACGTTCGTGCGTATGCGCGGCGCGGAAGAACCATCGGGTGAGATCGTCATCGTTGCGATCGACGACCAATCCTTCAACTGGACGGGACTGCAATGGCCCTGGCCCCGCTCGTATCTCGCGGGAATCGTGGACCAGATCAACCAGGGCGGCGGGAAGGTCGTCGGCGTGGATGTGTTCCTCTTCGAGCCGGATGAGAGCCAGCCGGAGAATGACGAAGCGCTCGCCAGGTCTTTGGGAGAAAGCCCCTCCTCGGCGGCGGTGATGCAGATCCTGCGCAGCGCCGGTCAGGGATTCGAGACCGAGTCGCGCGTCCTGCCGCTTTCGATGTACCGCGATGTTTTGGACGGCATCGGCATTACCTCCGTCCGCCGCGATGAAGACGCGATCGTGCGGAGCGTCTCTGCCTATGATTCATACCAGGGGGAGATTTACCCGCATTGGGCGTTCGAGATCGCGCGCCTGTATTTGAACGTAGAGCCGCCCATATTCAGCGCTGCCGGCGTTCGCTTCAACGGGCAGACCGCGCCGTTAAGTTCGGGACTTCTGCCGGTCTATTTTGCGGGTCCCGCCGGTACCTACCCGACCTACTCCGCCTCGGATGTGCATGACGGCATCACGCTGGAACAGGACCCGGACGCCTTCCGCGACAAGATCGTGTTGATCGGCGCGACTTCGATCACCCTGCAGGATATCTACCCGACTCCCTTCTCGGCAAGGAATACCACACCGGGCGTGGAAGTCGTCGCCAACACGGTGGACACCATTCTCAATGGGAAATACATCGCGTATGCCCCGCCGTGGATGTCGCTCCTGATCATCGTTGGAGCGGCGCTGCTGGCATTCTTAATCACGCTTTCCAAACGCCCATCGTTGACGATTTCGCTGCTGGCTCTCGCGGCATTGGCATATTGGGGGTCGGCTTTCCTGATGTTCATCCAGCAACGATACATCCTGCCGGTCGCTGCGCCGGAAGGGATGCTCTTCCTCGGCGTGGTGCTGCCGACCCTCGAACAAGCCGTCTCGCAGGAACGCGAAAAACGGCGCGTGCGCAACCTGTTCAGCCGCTTCATCTCGCCCGAAATGGTGGACCAGATGATAAAGACGCAGGACATAAACTCATTGAACAAACGCGCGGATCTGACGATCATCTTCTCGGACATCCGCGGCTTCACCACCCTCTCGGAAAAAATGACGCCGGAGGGAGTGGTGGCATTGCTCAACCCGTATCTCGAGGCGATGTCGCAGGTGATTTACAAGCACGGCGGCACGGTGGATAAATACGAAGGCGACGCCATCATCGCGTTCTTCGGCGAGCCCGTGCCGTATAAAGACCACGCCGCCCGCGCCCTGCGCGCCGCATTGGACATGCGCACCGCATTGGCAGAATTGAAGGAGAAATGGGCGAACGAGGGGCGGCCCAGCCAGATCGAAATGGGAGTCGGCATCAACTCGGGCGAAGTGTTCGTGGGATTGCTCGGCTCGGCGCAAAGAATCAATTACACGGTGATCGGCGACAACGCCAACCTCGCCGCGCGTTTACAGGACCTGACGAAGACCTACGCCTGGCCCATCCTGGTCAGCGAAAGCACATACCAGCAGGTCAGGGATGAGTTCGACGCGGAGCTCGCAGACGCCGTGACGGTCAAAGGCAAGACGAAGGCGGTGAACGTGTATAGGATCCTCGGGCGCAAAGGCGCGCCGGAGGGCGAAAGGCTCAGGGCGTGGACCCAGGACCAGGTCACACCGAAAGGATGAATCCCGAAAAGGAGGCGTATGTGAAATAAGTATGTCACCCTGAACACGACAAAGAGCTGAGAGATTCTTCGCCGCGTTCAGAATGACAAGCGTATCGTATCGGTTGAGGAAAATGGAGTTGAAAATGAAACATTTATCGACAAAAATCCTGCTGGGTGGAATGTTGTTTATCGTCCAAGCCTGCGGCGGTTCGACGCCCGAGCCGCAGGAGGCTGTCACGCAGATCGTCGTCATCGAGCCCACATCAACGACGGCTGCCGCGCCAAGCGAGATCGTCCATACCCACATCCCCGAGGAATTGCCGTCGCAAAGCGCCGGCCACGCCGGGGATCAGGATTCCGCCAGCACATCGGGCGATCACACCGCGCCCGGGGGCGACCGCTTCACGTTCGGCGAATACGAACGCCCGTTCAACGCCGTGGCGATGGACCAATACTTCCCCGATCTCGACATTCAGTTCTATGAAATATTCCAGGACGCGATCTTCACCTATGCCAGCATCACGGTGCGTTCGCTCAGCCCCGACGGGACTCTACCGGGTCAATACGCGCTGGAGATCGATACCAACATAGACGGCAAGGGCGATTTTCTCGTGCTGGTGTCCAACCCGTCCTCCAGCGATTGGTCGACCGAAAATGCGCAAATCTGGGAGGATACGAACAACGATGTGGGCGGCCTGCTGCCGGTATACCAGGACAAGGAAAAGCCCGGTTTCATAGACGGTTTCGAGACCAAGGTCTTCGATAACGGCGCGGGCAAGGACCCGGACGCGGCATGGGTGCGCAATTCCCCCGAGAGCGCGCTGATCATCCAGATCGCCGTGAAAACCGCGTTCATCGACGACGACAACAAGTTCCTCATCGGTCCGTGGGCGGGCAGGCAGATCGACCCGATGAAGTTCGATTTCAACGATGGGATGACCCAGGAGGAGGCGGGCGCGGCGGTTAAGAGTTTTACCTATTACCCGATCCAGTTTTTGGCTGAGGTGGATAACGCCTGCCGGGTGCCGATCGGCGTTCTCGTCTCGGCGACGGACCTGGGGCTGTGTCAGATCTTCGAGCCGACGCCAAAAGCAGAGGAAGAAAGAATCGACCCGGGCTCGCCGGGTTGTCCGAACACATGCCCGCCGAGATTCATTCAAAACGCAGACTGTTCATGCACGCAGGGCAATCCTTAGACTTTCAGCCAATGAACCAAGCCCATCCCTTGCCGTGTTCGAAACCGGCGGGGGATTTTTTTGCGGAATCCCCGCCTCGGACGGGGGAATAGCCTGATGGGACCGCCCAAGCCCGGTTCCCGCCTGAGGCGCGGGCTCTTCATCCGAAATCTCTTTTTGTTTGTGAAGCACTTGTACCGAATTGTACAAAATCTCTTTTTTTGGTATAGTTACGTCATTCCATTACCGGCGAGGGCACATGAACGCAAGGAAGATTCCCGACATCATCATCGGACGATTGCCCGTGTACCTGCGGGCGCTTCAGCGCATGGCAGATATGGGTTTGAAGACCACGTCGTCGCAGGAGCTGGGCGAGCATGTGGGTATTTCGGCGGCGCAGATCCGCAAGGATATTTCGCAGTTCGGCGAGTTCGGCAAGCAGGGAACGGGGTATTCGATCGAGTACCTGATCGATAAGCTGCGCGAGATCCTGAAGGTGAACCGCATTTGGCATGTGGTGGTGGTCGGCGCGGGCGATATGGGTCACGCGTTGGCGAACTACCAGGGTTTCCGCGACCGGGGGTTTCACATTGTGGCGATCTTCGACAAGGATAAGGACAAGGTGGGGGAAAAAATCGGCGCGTTCAGGGTGGAGGATGCCGAGACGATGGTGGAGCGCATCCGCGAACTGGGGGTGAAGGTGGCGATGATGACGGTGCCCGCCACGGCGGCTCAAGCCGTGGCAGACCAGCTGGCACAGGCGGGGGTGAAGGCGATCCTGAATTATGCGCCGATCAGTTTGAACGTGCCGGGCGGGGTGAAGGTGCAGTATATCGACCCGTCCACGCATTTGCAGAGGATGACGTATTATTTATAGGTTGAAGGTTACAGGTTGAAGGTCGAAGGTTGCAAAACAGGTTTCAGGAGGATTTTCCGGAGCCTGTTTTTTTTCATCCATCCAGCGGGCTTTTGACGGCGAGTCCGCCGCGCTGAAGGACAAGGTTGTGGTTTTCAGGGTGGTGCAGACATCTTTATTCCCGGGCAGTTCCTGTACGGTGCTTGACTTGGTGGTTGGAGTCGGTATAATGGTGGAGTGGTATGTGGTTTTGCTTTTTAGACTGAGGGCTGCCAGTATTTTACACCATTCTCGAGAGTGTCTGTCCATAGGTAGTTATATTGAGGTATTCAACCGAGTATCTAGTTGGGCAGTTCCTTGCAAAATATAATCATATGAATCCAAAAGAATGTGAACAGCAACTGATTGAATTTACCCAACGACTTAACCCAGTTCTAAATCCACTTGGTTTTGTCTTTGAAGACTTGGGAAGCGGAGT
>JAPKMP010000032.1 GCA_026645935.1 Candidatus Villigracilaceae bacterium
GCCGACTTCTAACTTTTCACCAATCCGACCTTCACCATCTCCCCATCAAATTCATCTTCCGTCACAGGGGCATCCGCGGGCGGAGCGGCAAAGGATAACTTGACCGTCAGCGTTTCGGTTCTGATGTAATCGGCGTGCGCTTCGATCGCGGAATTCAATCCGGCGCTGGCTTCGACAAACAGTTCGATACGGTCGGCGACGTCGAGATTGGCGGTCTTGCGCAAGTCTTGCACGCGGCGGACGAATTCACGTGCCAACCCTTCAGCGATCAATTCAGGAGTCAACGTGGTGACGAGCGCTGCCACATAAGCGCCATCTTCCGCGACGGCAAAGCCTTCCTTCGCCATGGCTTTGACTTCCACTTCTTCAGAGATGACTTGGAAGGTCTCACCGTTCGCGGTCACCTCAAGCGGCTTGCCGGAGGTCAACGTTCGGGCGACATCTTCCGCGTTCATGGCAAGGATCGCCTTTTGAATGGCGGGGAATTTGTTGCCGTATTTTTGTCCCAGTTGCTTGGGCAGCGGCTTGACGGTGTGCGAAACGGCTTCGGTCGCGGCATCGAGCAGGCGCACCTGCTTGACATTCAACTCGTCCTTCACCACTTCCGCGTTCTTCAGTAATGCGGCGCGTTCAGTGTTATTGCCCACCGAGAATGCAGCTTCCGCCAGCGGCTGACGGACTTTGCGGTTCGCCTTCTGCCGCGCCGAGTGGCCGAGCGATACCAACTTCATCACCAATTCCATTTCGCGGTTGAGAGACTCGTCGATGAACTCTTCCATCACAACGGGCCACTCCGCGAGATGAACCGACTCAGGCGCGGCTTCATCCACCGAGCGGACGAGGTTTTGGTACAACTCCTCAGCGATGAAAGGCATGGCAGGCGCGACAAGTTTGGCAACCGTAGTCAATGCCGTGTAAAGAGTTGTATAGGCGGACTGTTTGTCGGCATTCGATTCATTCTTCCAGAAACGACGGCGTGAACGTCGCACATACCAGGTCGAGAGCGTCTCGACGAATTTTTCGACCGGGCGCGTGGCATTGGTCACATCGTAATCGTCGTAGGCTTTCGTCACATCACGCACAAGCACATTCAACTCCGAAAGCAGCCAGCGGTCGAGCTCGTTGGTCGGCGCGAGGACTTTGAGTCCCTGCGGCTTGTCGAGGTTGGCATAGGTCACGAAGAACGAGTACACATTCCACAGCGTAAGCGTAAAACTGCGGATCACGTCCCCGACCAAGTCCGAGGAGAAGCGGCGCTCCTGTCCCGGCGGCGTGGCGGTGAAGAGATACCAGCGCAGCGCATCCGCGCCGTGCAGGTTGATCACATCCCAGGGCTCGACGATATTGCGCAGCGACTTGGACATCTTGCGCCCCTCCGCGTCCTGGATATGGCCGAGACAGATCACGTTCTTGAATGAGACTTTATCGTTGAGCAAAGTCGAAATGGCGTGCAGTGAATAGAACCAGCCGCGCGTCTGATCGACCGCCTCGCAGATATAATCGGCGGGGTATTGCGCCTCGAACTTATCCAGATTCTCGAACGGATAATGCCACTGGGCATACGGCATCGCGCCGGAGTCGAACCACACATCGATCAGGTCTTTGACGCGGCTCATCCCGCCCCCGCATTTGACACACTTCCAGTGAATGCTGTCCACGTATGGGCGGTGAAGATCCAAGTCTTGCCCTGAGTTCATCGAAGGGTCGGTCAAATCCTTCCCGGCTTTATCGGAGAGTTCCTTCACCGAACCGATGCACTCGCGGTGATGGCAATCGTCACACTCCCAAACAGGCAATGGCGTGCCCCAATAACGCTCGCGCGAAAGCGACCAGTCGATGTTGTTTTCCAGCCAATTGCCGAAACGCCCATTGCGGATGTGGTCGGGGACCCAGTGGATGGTCTTGTTCAGATCAACCAGGTTTTGTTTCTTCGCGCTGGTGCGGATGTACCACGACTCGCGCGCGTAATAGAGCAACGGCGTGCTGCACCGCCAACAGAAAGGATACGTATGGGTGTAGCTCTCCGAGCGGAACATCAACCCGCGCGCTTCGAGGTCTTTGATGATCTGCGGGTCGGCATCCTTGACGAAGACTCCGCGCCAGGGGGTGACTCCAGGGATGAATGTCCCGTCCGGTTGAACCGTGAGCAGCACAGGCAGATCGAATTGCTTCGCCATCTCCATATCTTCCGCGCCGAAGGCGGGAGCCTGATGAACCAATCCCGTGCCGTCCTCGGTGGTAACAAAATCACCCATCACAACAAAGTGGGCAGGCTTATCGAGCGGTACGAAGGTAAAGAGCGGTTTGTACTTCACGCCTTTCAACTTTTTCCCTTTGAAGGTGTCGAGGACTTTCACTTCCTCGCCGCGGAAGACCTTGTCCATAAGCGATTTGGCAAGGATGAGTTTTTCCGTCGAGCCGTTGTGCGCTTTTTCGACAGTCACATAGTCCACTTCGGGATGCGCGGCAACAGCCACATTGGCGGGAAGAGTCCACGGCGTCGTCGTCCACACCAGCATGGAGGTATCCGGCTTATCCACGAGCGGGAAGCGCACGAAGACCGAGGGATCGGTCGCTTCATCGTAACCAAGCGCCACTTCATGGTCTGAGAGAGGCGTGCCGCATCGCGGGCAATACGGCACGATCTTGTAGCCCTTGAAGAGCAGGTCCTTCTCCCAGAAGTTCTTCAAAATCCACCAGACCGATTCGATGTAGTCGTTGGTGTAGGTCACATAGGCGGTGTCCAAATCCACCCAGAAGGCGATGCGCTCGGTGAGTTTTTCCCATTCCTGGATATAGGTAAAGACCGATTTCTTGCAAAGCTCGTTGAACTTGTCGATGCCGTATTCTTCGATCTGTTGTTTGTTGGTGAAACCGAGTTGTTTCTCCACTTCGATTTCGACCGGCAAGCCGTGCGTATCCCAGCCGCCGCGGCGCGAGACGTGATATCCGCGCATGATCTTGTAGCGTGGAAACATATCCTTGAACGCGCGCGCAAGGACATGATGCACGCCGGGGCGTCCATTCGCGGTGGGCGGACCTTCGTAAAAGACATACTCGGGTTTGCCCTGCCGTTGCTCGACGGTCTTTTTGAAGATCTCCTGCTTCCTCCAGAATTTGAGGACATTGTCCTCCATGGCAGGCACATCGAGTTTTGGGTTGACTGCTTTGAACATTCTCACTCCTGGTTGAAGGTCAAAGGATTAACGTTACAGGTCAAAACATTCGACCTGCAACTTGCAACCTTCCAACCGAATTAAAAGAAAAACTCTCATCTCACACAGAGACGAGAGCCAGGCTCACGCGGTACCACTCTGGTTTCACGCACTCGGCGTGACACTCATTGGGCGACAACCATCGCCCTGTTCCGCTAACGAGGGACAAATTCGGCTCACTTACTTTCAGCGACTGATCACTCTTTACTGGTCACTGATTTCTGCTCACAGCTCCAGGAGGATTTTCAACCGTCGGCTCGCATCCGCCTCACACCATTTCACGGACTCGCTGTTCGTTTTGAACGGTCTACTCGTTCCCATCAATGCTTTTGGATGCCGGGATTATACACAAGCCGGGGAGTTTGGGCAAGGAAGTCCTCAAGCCGGGGGAGTAAACTTCTCTTCCGTATCCGTACTCCAGACCACGATCTGATCCCTGCCGGTTCTCTTGGCTTCATACAAGGCATGGTCTGCGCGGCGCAGCATGGATTCAAGCGAGTCCCGCCCGCCCATGAATTCGGTCAACCCCAGGCTGAAAGTGATCTTTATGGAGTCAGCCCTCAACCCGAACGGGCTTTCTGCCACGACTGCGCGCAATCGTTCGACTGCCTGCAGCGCCGCCTGCTCGTCCGTTTTTGGCATGAGGATCGCAAACTCTTCGCCGCCCAACCTCCCGATGATGTCGAAATCGCGGATGTTCCCTCGAAGGATCCCGGCAAGCCCTGCCAGAGCCCTGTCCCCCGCCTGGTGTCCGTAGCTGTCATTGATTTCTTTGAAGTAGTCGAGGTCGATCATTGCGAAGGCGAGCGGAGTTCCGTACCGTCGTGCGAAGCCGATCTGGCTCTCCGCCAGCTCCATGAAATGACGCCGGTTATAAGTTAAAGTCAGATCGTCCGTAATGGCAAGTTTTTCGAGTTTATCGCGGGTCTGCTTAAGCGCGGTGATATCGCGCCAGACGACCAGCCTGCCCATGGGCCGTCCTTTCGCATCCAGAAGGGTGGAAATGCTCAAATCAAGCGTGATTTCTCCGACGGTGATCTCCGTACGGGCTTGAGCGGTTTTTGAAAATTTTTCGACGAGATCCGGCATGTGTTTAAAGGCTGATTCCACCCGATCGCCGAGCGAAAAATCGGGAGACAGCTCCCTTCTCGCGGCTGGGTTGACATCCACAATCCGGTCATTCGAATCGAGCACAAGCACGCCTTCACCCATGCTTTCGATCAACGCGCTGCGCGCGATCGGCACAATATCAAGCAGGCGGTAACGGATCAGCGCGAAGGCGATGAACAACGCGGTGAAAGAAAAAATGAAGGGGGTCATATCCGCATTGGGGAGCAAGCCCCCACCAGACAGGACAAACCCGACATGTACAAGCCAGGGCACGACAGCGGCCGCCAGAATCATCGCCGCCTGCCGTTGATACACTCCCTTCGAACGACGGTAGGTTACGACAAGGATCAGGAACGCGATCAGGATGAGCAGATAGGAATAATAGATATTCGCCCAATGGACCGGACCCGCGTCGAGAATCATGACTGTGTTCAGCGCGCGCTTCCCGCCAAAAAACAGGTCATGCCACGGGTCTGTCCAAAGCAGGATGAAACACATCACCGGTTCGATCAACAACGCCAGAATGAACGGGCGGTTCAACCAGCGCCGCGCATTGGAATACTCGAGCGCAAATATCAGGAAAGCGGTCGGCACGGTGAACGCGCCTGCCAGGGTAATATCCAGCCAGAAGTAGGGCGTGATCGCGGGTATATCGACCCAGAAGATGGCGTACGTAACATCCCACCAGGCAAGCCCGAGCAGAAAGATCGCCAGCGGTTTCGCGCCGGCCGCCTCGCGCCGAAAGTACCAGATCATGACCGCCACCACGAGGCACGCGACACCGGCGGCGAGCAGGATCGCAGAGTAATAGATATTTGGCGGAAGCATGATAGGTTGACTATACACTTAAGAAATAAGGTGGGAGTTAAACCCCGCCTCGTTCCTTCATCACAAGCTGGATCTCCTCCTCGAGTTTATCCGCCGCCTTTTCCAGCGCGGCCAATTCCTTCAACATCTTATCGCCCAACGACTTCTCCGCGAGCGAATTGATATTGATGCGCACGTTGAATCCGGCCGCCGTCAGCGAGGCGCGCGCCATGGCAAAGCCAGACATGGCGTCGCTGATGGCGCTTTGCAATCCGTGTTTGGCGCATTTGAGGGCGAGCTCCATTACTTTGACGGCATGCTGCGCCACATGAAGCGGGATATGCGCGGCATTCAAAGTCGCCTGTGTGATCGCCGCATCCCGGGCGGACTTTTGCTCATCCGTCTCCTTCGGCATCTTGAACTTCGCCATCAACACTTCAAAGGATGCCGCATCGTCGTCCACAGCTTGGGTCAGTTCGGCGCGGAGATTCTCGGCAACGACTCGAATGGCTTGCATTTCGGCTTCGACTCCGGCATATTTCTTTTTACCAATGGTGACTCCTGAAACCATGGCAACCAGAGCCGCTCCCATCGCTCCAGCATAGGCTCCGGCAGAACCGCCGCCGGGAGTCGGCGTCGGCGCGGCTAACTGCTCGATGAAACTTGATCCGCTACCGGCAGAGTCTGAGGCGTCCGCGGTGGGAGAAGAATAAAGCCTGTATTCGAGAATCTGCTCGGGAGAGAATTGATCCAACTGGGTGTACCAAACCGCGGCATCCACCAAGGCTTCCTGAGGAATCAAACCGACGAGTTCGCTGTGATGAATTCCCACACCGTAACGTTCGGCTTCGCGGCGGATGAACTCGACGGCGCGGGCGATGGGCGTTTCGCGGAAGTTGGTCAGGTTCATCGAAACCTGCGCACGACCGTCCACGAGCAGACCGAGACCCTTGACGTAACGCAGACCGCCGGACGATTGACGCACAGCTTTGGCGATCTTCTTTGCGATGCCGACATCGTCGCTGGTGAGGTAGACGTTGAAAGCGATGAGCGGAGCCCGCGCACCGATGACGGTTGCGCCCGCCTTCGGAAGTTTGCTTGGACCGTAATCCGGTTTGCGGTTTGGGTCGCTTTCGATTTCTTTCTTCAAGCCTTCATATTGTCCGCGGCGGATGTTTTCGAGATTGGTCCGTTCGGGCTTGGTTGCGGCGGATTCGTAAAGGTAGACGGGGATTTGCAATTCCTTCCCCACGCGTTCGCCGAGTCGTTTGGAGATGGCGATGCAATCATCCATCGTCGCGCCGCTGAGCGGAACGAAGGGAACCACATCCGTCGCGCCGATGCGCGGATGCTCGCCGGTGTGCTGGTCAAGGTCGATCAGTTCGGCGGCGGTCTTGATGGCGAGGAAGGCGGCTTCCTCCACACCCGCAGGCGACCCGGCAAAGGTCAGCACGGTACGGTTGTGATCGAGGTCGGAGGAACGATCGAGGAGTTTGACCTCGCCGACCGATTCGATTGCCGCGACGATCTGGTCTATCACTTCGGGTCGCCGCGCTTCGGAGAAGTTGGGGATGCATTCGATGAGTTGGGACATTTACGTTTTGTTTCAGGCTTTAAGTATGGATTAACACGTCGAAGTATAGCAGAATCGAGAACCACCTGTGGTATGCTTCGGTCATCAAGTAGGAGACGCCCATGAACTACCGACAAATGGGAAAAACCGGTTTGCGAGTCAGCGAACTTTGCCTCGGCGCGATGACCTTCGGGCGCGAGACCACCGAGAATGAAAGCATCAGGCTCCTTGATCGATTTGTGGAAGCGGGCGGGAACTTCATAGACACTGCCGATGTGTATAACGAGGGCAGGTCGGAGGAGATCATCGGGCGATGGCTGAAAGGCAATAACCGCGATGATTTTGTGATCGCCACGAAAGTTCGCTTCCGCACGGGTCCGGGTACCAATGACATCGGCTTGAGCCGCAAACATATCCTCGCCGGGGTAGAAAACAGCCTGCGCCGATTAGACACAGACTACATCGATATTTACCAAATCCACAAATGGGATCCGCTCACCCCCATCGAAGAGACGCTTGCCGCTTTGAATTCTCTCGTGCAGGCAGGCAAAGTCCGCTATTTGGGGGCGAGCAATCTGGCGGGACATCAATTTCAGAAAGCCATCGACATCAGCCGCTTCAACGGATGGGAACCGTTTACCTGCCTCCAGCCCTTATACAATCTGCTCGACCGCGGAACGGAATGGGAGTTGCTCCCCGTTTGTTTGAACGAGGGAGCGGGGATGATTCCATGGAGTCCGCTGCGAGGCGGTTGGCTGAGTGGAAAGTATCGCCGGGGAATGTCCGCGCCTCCATCCGGGACGCGCATCGATGACGCCGAAAAACACGGCTGGAGCGAACGCTGGTCCCTTTACTCCAATGAACGCACCTGGGACGTGATCGACGCATTGTTCGCCGTCGCGGAAGAGTCTGGCAAGACTCCCGCGCAAGTCGCATTGAACTGGGTGATCAACCGCACGGGGGTGACGGCACCGATCATTGGCGTGCGCTCGATGTCAAATCTCGAGGAAAATCTCGGAGCAAGCGGATGGTCACTTACGGACAATCAAGCACAAAAGTTGACACTCGCAAGCGATGTGCCGCTCCCCTATCCACACAGCTTCGAAGGTTAAGCCCTATAATTTTTATGGATTTGACTTTAGAGGTGCGGCATGAGCATGGGAAGTCTCGAGGCATTCAGCATAGGTAATCCTTCAGTTATCAAAGCGAACGGATTTCCCATCGTTTCAAGTCCGTTCGATGAGATACTTATTCAATTTAATCCGATCATAAACATCCTTTATCGACAGAGGTAACCATGTCAGACAGCCAATCCCTTCGCCTTTTCAAATGCCCAACCTGCGGCGCTCCGCTCGACCCGACACCGGGAATGGCGTCGATGAAATGTCCGTACTGCGGCGCGACGGTCGCCATCCCGGAGACATTGAGGACATCCGCTCTTTCGCCTGCGCAAAGCAGCAAGCCGGGTGGATATACCAGTCTCTCCGACGTGACCGAACTCGCGAAACAAGGCAAATTCGACGAAGCCGCCAGGATCTACAGCAAAATCACCGGGCTGAAGCACGAATATGCGCTATTGAGCGTAAAATCCATGGCGGGGGTTCGGGATGATGAGCCCGCGCAGCCAGCTCCCCCACCATCGAGAATCCCAACCTATTCGACGGGTCCCGTCATCGTCAACAGGCCGCAAAGCGGTTCGAGACCCGGTGAGCCCTTCGTCGTCGATTCGATTCCTTCCACGCCGCGTGCCCGACCGCGAAATCGTTCGTGCCTCGGCGGATTGATCAACCTGATCGTGCTTATCTTCATACTGGTCAGCGTCTTTCCAAGCATCCTTGAAGCCCTTCCATTCGAATTCCCATCGGAAATCCCCGCTCTTCCCTCGGGCGATTCCCTGATCGCGGCTCCGTTCGCCGATCAAGTCTTTGCCTTCAGTCCCCAGGGAATGAACGATCCACGCGCCATCGGGGTGGATGGGAATGGAAATATCGTCGTGGGCGATTTCAGCAGCGATGAGATCCGTGTCTTCGATTCCGTCGGAAACCTAACCGCAAACTTTACACCGGAAGGCGACCCTTACCTGACGACCATCGCCGTCACCCGCGAAGGGATGATCTACGTCCCTGGAGATACCATTCAAATGTACAACCTGAATGGTGAAAAATTCGGCGAAATCGGCGAACCCATCTTCTTTGGGTATCGACACATCGCCCTCGGCACGAACGATACGGTCCATGCAATGACGCATGATGCCATTGTCCGTTTCGACCAAAACGGGCAGGTCGATCTATCGATTCCAGTCGAATCGCTGGAAGAACTCTCAGGCGAAACGATCGGTACCGGGCAGATCGCGGTCGATGCGCAGGGGAATATCTATTTTTGGGGAAACTTCGATCCAACCATCTATAAGTTCTCCCCGCAGGGACAATACCTGATTCAATTTGGGGGAAAGGAAGGGAATGACGGATTCGAGCCCGGCAAATTCGTCAGCCCGCACCAGATCGCCTTCGACAATTTTGGGCGATTGTATGTCGTCGATTTCTTCAATATCCAGGTCCTCGACGCGAACGGGAATTACATCGACAGGATTGAAAGCGGACATTATGGAGCGGCGTTCGATCCGCAGAACAACCTTTATGCGACCACTGCCGTGGATCACTCAATCGTTAAATACGAGGTGAAAAGTCCCGGCGACCAGTGAAATGCCGAAGAAAATTGAACTGAATTACTCCAATATATTTTGGGTCGCCGCGTGATACAATTCCTGCCGGATGCATGAATCAAGGCGGGTCATCAAACGGAAGGACGCCTCACGAACCAAGGCCTGGATGTTTGCCGATCGACTCATCATGCACCGCCTATCCACCCGCCCGGCTTGATTGGGCGGTGCTTTTGTGCAGTGACGCAATCCTTCCGGCAGCGCCGCGCACCCAGGAGATACGCAATGGAATACAAACTTTACGTCGGGAACCTGGCTTACTCGGTCACCGAAGCCGACCTTCAGACGCTGTTCGCTCAGGCAGGGGCGGTCAAATCGGTGGCACTGATCAAGGACAAGTTCACGGGTCAATCCAAGGGCTTTGCCTTCGTCGAGATGGAAAACCAACAGGGCATGGATACCGCCATCAACATGTTCAACGGCAAGGACTTCCAGGATCGCGCCCTGACCGTCAGCATCGCCCGCCCGCGAGAGGAACGCCCGAGGTTCGGCGGCGGGTACGATAGCCGCGGCGGCGGAAAAGACCGCAAGCGAAAACCCCGGGGCGGAGACAATAAACAACGTTGGTAATCAGAATTGAATCCCCCGCATTGGGGGATTTTTCATTCTGATGCCATGGAAGTACAAAAAAGCAAAGAAGTGTTTTCGTCATGTGGGATGTGAATTAAGAGGGAAGTCACTTCAAAAAACCGCCGCTATACTTTGACGGAGGTCAATTCCCCTGCTATACTCCGATTAAGGTGTCAGACCGCATTTTGAAGGCTGGCAGCAGAAACGAAAAAAAATCCACACACTGGAAACCAAATTCAAGGAGAATTCCTATGGCTTTCAAACTCACGTACGCCACCATGTTCAACCCGCCTGAGACCCTGCACAAAGGCTTCGACAAAGCCGTCGCCCACCTCAAGGCGAACCTCGGCAGGGAATACGGGATGATCATCGATGGCAAGGATGTATTTGCCGACGAAAAACTGGACGACTTCTCCCCCGTCAACACCGAATGGAAACTGGCGGTGATGCAAAAGGGCAACGCCTCTCACGCCAAAATGGCGATCGACGCGGCGCGGCGCGCCTTCCCCAAATGGAGTCGCACCCCCTGGCAGACCCGCGTCAAACTGGTGCGCAAGGCTTCGGCGCTGATCGAGAAGCGCATTTTCGAACTCGGCGCGGCAATGGCATTGGAGGTCGGCAAGAACCGCATGGAATCGCTCGGCGACGTGCAGGAGACTGCCGACCTTATGTATTATTCGGCTTTGATGATAGAGCAGAACAACGGCTTCATCAAACCGATGGGCAAGGACCCGCTTGTCGGCTTTGACTCGACGAATGTTTCCGTTCTCCGCCCTTACGGCGTCTGGCTGATCGTCTCCCCGTTCAACTTCCCCTTCGCACTCACGGGCGGTCCGACAGGCGCGGCGCTCGTTGCGGGGAACACCGTCGTCATCAAACCTGCCACCGATACCGCATGGATCGTGCGCTTGTATGCCGAATGCCTGCGCGATGCGGGATTCCCGAACGGTGTGGTGAACTTTGTGACCGGACCCGGCTCGTCCCTTGGCCAGGCTTTGGTCGAAAATCCCGAAATTGATGGTGTGACTTTTACCGGGTCCTTCGATGTCGGCATGAAAATGTACCGCGATTTCGCGAACCGCAACTACGTCCGCCCGATCGTGCTCGAGCTCGGTGGGAAGAATCCCGCCATCGTGTCGCGCAATGCCAATTTGGAGGATGCAGCCACCGGCATCGTCCGATCCGCGTTCGGCCTGCAGGGACAGAAATGCTCCGCCGCCTCCCGCATCATCGTGGAAGAGCCCGTCTACGATGAACTCGTCGCCAAACTCAAAGCCAAGGTCGACGCCTTCGTCATCGGCGACCCGACCGAACGCAGTACCTACATCGGTCCCGTCGTCAACAAAAGCTCCTATAACGACTTCAAGAATTTCTGCGAAGAGATTCACGGCGCTGGAGGAAAGTTCCTCACCGGCGGCAAGGTCAAGACCGGCGGCATGTACGACAAAGGCTACTTCTGCGAACCGACCCTCGTCACCGACCTGCCTTTCGACCATCGTTTGTGGCAGTACGAGATGTTCCTGCCCATCAGCACAATCGGCAAGGTCAGCAATCTCGACGAAGCCATGAAGATCGCCAATAACGTCAACTACGGGCTCACTGCAGGATTCTACGGCTCGCTTAAGGAAACCGCCTGGTTCTTCGACAACATCGAAGCGGGCGTCACCTACGCCAATCGCCCGCAAGGCGCGACTACTGGCGCATGGCCCGGCTTCCAACCATTCGGCGGCTGGAAAGGCTCCGGCGCCAGCGGCAAGAACGGCGGCGGTTACTACTACGTCCAGCTTTACATGCATGAACAGATTCGAACATTGGTCAAACCCGCCAAGCCTGCACCGGCAAAGAAGGCTGTGAAGAAGGTGATTAAGAAAAAGGTTGCCACAAAGTCCCTGAAAGGGAAGAAAGCGGCGAAGAAAAAGAAGTAATGAGTAACGAGTGACTAGAGAGCCTCCCGGAGTTTGTTCGGGAGGCTTTTTTGATACAAAACCGGGGAAGTGGAATAAAATAAGCTCATCACCTAAAATCAAGGAAACCAGATGATCCATACTTTACGCGAAAAAGCTTCTCTTGCCCAAGTAAGAGAGATGCTCCAGGAACACAAAACCATGATCAAGATCGTGGTGGATATACGCCAACGTATTCTTTCGGGAGGCGGCGAGATGCACGCGGATTGCGAATCAGTTTTGCTTGAGAATGGGAGTGAACAAGATGACCTTTGGGGTGCGAACTGGTACCCATCTGAGCAACGCATCGAATTTGAATCGCTGATCAACATCCGCCCCCGCCTGGGAAATCGGAGTATCATTTTGCAGGATGAAAATCTCCGCAAACAGGTCGAAGATGTGACCCGTGCCATCCTTGGAGGTGTGCAATGACGGATAAAGAAAAGAAGAGACAACGCTTCCTGCGCGACCCGCTCGAAAAACGGCTCGGCGGACTCGCCGCCACTCTCGCGCGGATTTCGTCCAGCGCGCGAAATTCGGAGTCGCCGGTTGTTGTGGAAAATCTATTGGATGAAGCCAAGCATTACATCGAGTGGACCGCCGCCGATGCCGAGATCGAAACTGCTGCAGAGTTAGTGCAAATGCAAAGACTGATCACCCTTTGGGAAAAGTCGTGGAAAAATGCTTTTCAAGATACAACTCAGCGAATTGTGCTTTCCACACAGGCAAAGGAATGGTCTGATAAAACATTAGAGAGTTCAGGGTTGGTATAAACCTCCTCCCGTGGAGACTCGTCCCCTTCCTCGACCACTGCGTTGACCTGATCTTCCTGCGCCGCGTCGGTGGCGGATGCATCTTTATCCACCGCCTGTTGATGGAACACTTCGCTGAAATGTACGTGGAAACAAAAAAGACCTGACAGGTTTCCACAGAGCCTCGATAAACCAACATGACTTTGATTCACAGAACCCGAATCGACTCGATACTCGATAAAACTTGTCAGGTCTACCTCATCTTCCTGCGCCGCGTCGGTGGCGGATACATCTTCGTCCACCGTCCGTTAATGGAACACTTCGCCGAAATGTACGTGGAAACGACAAAATGAAATTTGCAAACAACCATCCACGAATAAAAACCTTCACGAATTCCCAAAGACTCGCCCATCGGATCGTTTATTCGTGGACGGAATATCCACCCTGCGCGAACTCCACGCCCTGCTCAAAGCCAAAGACCCTGGCTTCGGCGGTCTCATCCGCGTGATGAACAAACGCCAGGAATTCCTTTGGGTCCACGAGAAGTTTGCGAGCGAGTATTAGGATGTTCTAAAGAATCGTCAACTTGAATCCCAGAATATAACTGACCCCCACCAAAAGCGTATTCCACACATACGCCCCGCCGAAGGATGCGCCGAAGAACAGGGCGAAGTTCTTGCGCGTGATTCCCGCGGGCACGCTGACCATGGTCCGCACACCGGGTAGGATGCGCCCGAATATGACCAGTATTACGCCCCACCGCTTGAATACATTCTCGGTCCAATCGATGTGACGGGTGTTCATACGGAATCGGCTCGCCACCCGTCCCGCCAGTGGACGTCCGCCCAGGCGAGCCGCCCAGTACATCAAGATTTCACTCAAGACCGAGATCACGGCGGGGATCAATCCGCTGACCAATACGAACAATACCGGCTGCCCTTCAACGAACGCGCGGGCGATGTAATACAAACTTTCCAACTGACCGAACAATGCTTCCTCTACGACTCAAGAATTGAGCGCGTATTCTAATGGGATGAGAGGAAGTAACCCCGCCGATTCGAATGAAGCAATCGCGATCAATTCGATTTGCGAGCGGAAAAATAATACCGATGGATGATCAACGCGATCATCGCCCCTAAGTTATCGAAAACGAATACATCGATCAAAGATGCCCTGCGACCCGGCACAAAGGATTGATGGAATTCATCCGTGGCGGAGTAGAGGATGGCAAAAAACCAGGCGAGGAAGTAATTCCGCTTCGGTAGTGCGCGCAGGTAGGACAGAGCAAGCAATCCATACCCAAAAGCATGAGCGCTTTTCTTGAAGAAATAATCCCAGCCGCCGAAGTTCGGCAGTTCATCGGATGAGCGCGAAGAAACCGCGAAGATGACGATCATCAATACCAGGGCGGGAAGCCAGCGCGGTACAATATCAAGGATTTTGTTCATCAGAGGCTCCTTTGATCGGCGATGTGATTCTCAAACAGAATGACGCGTGGTTAAAATTTTCCCGTCCGCGCCAGGTGATTGTAACCGGTAAGTTGGAGGACGTCCGCAAGGGATTGAGGGAGGTGGAGAGGCTGGTCGACGAAAAAGGCTGGACTGCCGCAGGCTTCGTCAGTTATGATTCCGCGCCCGCTTTCGATCCCGCCCTGAAGGTAATCCCCTCGCAGGGTTTTCCGCTTTTGTGGTTTGGATTGTATGACGAATTACAGGAGCTTCAGACTTCCGAAGTCTTGAAAAACTTCGGAAGTCTCTCTCCAACCACCTGGCATCCCGATACCGGAAAGGAAGCCTACAATACTGCCATCCAGAACATCAAGGGACACATTGCAGAAGGCAGAACCTACCAGGTCAATTACACCATGCGGCTCAGCGCCGAATACCATGACGATCCCCTTCACCTCTTCGCTCACCTCGCCCATGCTCAAAATAAATATGCAGCTTATTTGGATATTGGAGACTGGGCGATTTGTTCCGCATCGCATGAGCTATTCTTCGATTTGGATGGGGAGGACATAACCGGGCGTCCCATGAAGGGAACTGCGGTTCGGGGACGAACCAATGAGGAAGATAAAAATATCTCGAATTGGCTACGCGCATCTATCAAGAATCGCGCCGAAAACGTGATGATCGTCGATATGATCCGCAATGATATCGGGCGGATCGCAAAGATAGGCAGTGTGCATGTTCCAGAGTTATTCACCATTGAGAAATATCCCACCCTATTCCAAATGACGTCGACAGTAAAGGCAAAGATCCACGCCTCGGTGACGGAAATATTCTCCGCACTCTTTCCCTGCGCCTCCATCACCGGAGCGCCAAAGGTCAGCACAATGGAAATCATCGCCGACTTGGAGACAAGTTCTCGAAAGATCTATTGCGGCAGCATCGGTTATATCGCCCCAAACCGCAAAGCGCGATTCAATGTCGCGATCCGCACGGCGCTGGTCGATAAGCAAGAGAGCAAAGCCGAGTACGGGGTCGGCGGCGGTATTGTTTGGGACTCCACGCCTGCCGATGAGTATGACGAAGCCCTGCTCAAAGCCCGCGTACTCACCAACCCACCGCAAAAGGAATTTTGCCTTTTTGAAACAATGCTTTGGACGCCGGAAGATGGATATTATCTCCTTGATCGTCATATCGCGCGGATATTGGACTCTGCGGAATATTTCAGTTTCGCCGCAGAGGATCCAGGGAATAAAATCAGGCAGTTTCTGATCGGATTAAGCTCTGGATTGGATGCGCCCCAACGGGTAAAAGTCTTTTTGAACTCGAAAGGAGAAGTCTCTGGCGAAGCCAGCGATTTCCAACCGAGCGACAAAATATTCAAAGTTTGCTTGGCGGAGGGACCCGTCAACTCAAACGACCGGTTCTTATTCCACAAAACCACCAATCGGGAACCTTATGATCGAGCGGCGGTCGCAGGATTTGACGATGTCCTGCTTTTCAACGAAAAAGGCGAGCTGACGGAATTTACCATTGGCAATCTGGTCGTGCAGATGGCTGGAAACCTTTTCACTCCACCCGTTGAATGCGGGCTACTGGGGGGCACGTTTCGGGCGGAACTGATCGCTCGCGGCGAGGTGAAGGAACGGGTGCTCAAGGTCCAAGACCTGGCCGAGTGCGAAGCGGTTTTCCTCGTCAATTCTTTGAGAAAATGGGTGCGGGTTTTGTTATAATCCAAGCCGAGCAAGATAAAGAAAAGAGGAATATATGTATATCGACCCAAGTTCAGGCGGAATGCTGGCACAAATTCTCGCGGTTGCGTTCGGCGTGGTCTCCGGCGCGGTGCTGATGTTCTCCGGCAAGATCAAAATGACCATCGCCAAATGGCGCCGGTCCATGCGCAAGGAAGAAAACGAGACAGGCGCGGATAACACTTCAGAACAAAAATAACTCCTGCAAAACAAAGGAGGCGGTCATCTATGCAGCCGACAGTCGCCTCCTTATTATAAAATCATGCGAACTCTCATCATCGGGTTGGATGCATTCGACCCGGCTTTTTTTGAAAGCCTCCATTCGCAAGGCAAAACGCCAAACTTAAGCAAACTGCTCGAGGCTGGCGGCTATTCGCGCTTCCGCGTATCGGACCCGCCGCAAAGCGAAGTTTCATGGACGAGCATCGCCACCGGCATGAATCCCGGCGGTCACGGCATGTTCGACTTCGTGCATCGCAACCCCGCCAATTACAGTTTGCAGGTTTCATTGCTGCCGACCCAAAAAAGTTTGCTGGGTCTGCAATTCATCCCCCCTCACAGCGCGCGGACGATCTTCGATGAGATGGTCGAGGACGGTTATCCCGCCACTTCGATGTGGTGGCCCGCAACCTTTCCCGCCAGGCAAGCTTCGCCGGTTCAAACCATACCCGGTTTGGGCACGCCGGACATATTGGGGCGTCTTGGTGTGGGAACTTTTTTTTCAGTCGAAGAACTTCCAACCGGCCCGGAAAGAAAAACCGCTGTCCGTAAATTGGCTGTAAAAGGGTCGAAATATATCGGCACGCTTGAAGGTCCGGCAAAAAAGAACGGCACAGTAAATATCGATTTTGAGTTTGAAATCAATGACGGCGCCGTAACTCTGCATGTCGCAAAGAAAAAAGTAATTTTGAAACCCGGCGAATGGAGCGGTTTCCTTGAATTACCCTTCGCCTTGGGTCTCGGCATGACGGTCAAAGCCATCAGCCGCGTCATTCTTATCGATCTCGATCCCCTTTCCATTTATTTCCTCCCGCTTCAACTTCACCCCCTCGCCTCGCCCTGGCCCTATGCCACGCCGAAAAACTTCATCCAAGATCAATGGCTCAAGAACGGTCCGTTCCTCACGCTTGGCTGGCCCCAGGATACGACGGCGCTTAATGAAAATATCATCGACGACGAACAATTCCTCAAACTTTGCGAAATGATCGACGAGGAACGCGAGCGCGTGCTAAATCATTCGCTTGATTCGTTCAATGAGGGTTTGCTCGCCTGCGTATTCGATAGTCTAGACCGCGTCCAGCACATGTTCTTCAAGCGCCGCGAGGATGTCATCGAAGCCTGGTATAAACGCCTCGACCTGATGGTTGGACGAATAATGGAAAGAGCCTCTCGAAACAATAAAACGCGCATCATCATCGTCTCCGATCACGGATTCGGTCGCTTCGATTACAAAGTCCACTTGAATCGATGGCTCGCAGAGCGCGGTTATCTGAAGACGGAAAACCCCGCCCTTCGACAAGCTCAGGACAGCGCCTCCTCCGACCTTCGGTCTGTGGACTGGTCTCAGACTCAAGCCTACGCTCTGGGTTTGAACAGCCTTTATATCAACCTCGCCGGGCGCGAAGGCAGGGGCATCGTCAATGAAAACGAAGCGGCGCAACTTCTCGCCAAACTGAGGGATGAACTCCTTGGTTGGAACGGCCCGAATGGGGAGTCTGTGATTCAATCAGCCCTGATTCGCAGGGAAGCCTTCGATGGTCCGCTTGCGGAACACGGTCCCGACATTTTCATCGGCTACCACCCGCCCTATCGCGGCTCGGCAGAGACAGGCCTGGGTCAATGGCGAGGCGAAGCGATCCAAAAAAATGAAGAACACTGGGAAGCCGATCATTGTTTTGATTCGAGAGCCGTCCCCGGTGTGATATTCTCCAACGAAGGGCTTGGGAATTTTTCATCGCCTTCATACAGAGACATCCCTGCGCTCACGATCGGAAAAGATCTAAAGACTCAGTCGTCCGCGCCGCCGCCCAAATACAGCGATGAAGACCAGGACGAGATCGAAAAGAGGTTAAAGGACCTTGGCTATCTCTAAATATTATTCCCGGCAGGGATTGTGGACCCTGTTCCTGATGTGCGCCCTGCCGCTTCATATCTGGACGTTCATCCTCGCCTTTCGCGATTTCGACTGGGTCGCTGCGCGCACCAACTCGTGGGATGCCGTCGGCGTGATCGCTTATGGCTTGCTCTTTGCATTCATCGAAAGCGCGATCATCTTCTTCGTGGTGGCGCTGCTTGGGTTTTTCGTGTCGAATAAATGGGAGGAAAAGAGGCGCGTCGGGTTGATGAGCGCGTTGATCATCCTCCTCTCGCTCTGGTCGATCTTCAACCAATACTATTTCCTGAAGGAACTGAATTCTCCCGCCTGGCTGGTCGGCCTTGCAGTCGCAACAGGACGGCCTCTTGTGACCTTGTACGCGCTTGCGCTGGCGGCATCGGCAATTTCGATTCTTTTTCCGGTTTGGTTCATTTTGAAATCAGACAAAGTGTTGGGATTCGTCCATGAAGCCATCGACCGGCTCTCCATCCTCATGTTACTTTATCTGTTCTTCGACGCGGCAGCGCTCGTCGTTGTGCTGATTCGCAATCTGTGAGGATTTGATGAACCGCGGTATAAACAGGCGCGATTTTCTGAAACTCGCAGGGCTTACTTCGCTGGGGCTGGTCATCCCGCCCTCTCTTCAACATGCGGGGGACCTCCATCAAAGCGAAAAAAAGAATGTGCTCATTATCGTTTTCGATGCGCTGAGCGCATATAACGTTTCATTGTACGGGTACGAACGCGAGACCATGCCAAATCTTTCGCGGCTGGCAAAACGCGCCACGGTCTTTCACAATCATTACGCCAGCGGGAATTACACCACACCCGGCACGGCGTCCCTCCTGACGGGGACCCTTCCATGGACCCATCGCGCCATCCGCTTCAATGACGGCGTCAAGGACGATTTCGCTGGGAAGAGCATCTTCCGCGCCTTCAACGATTATTATTGCATCGGCTATTCCCACAACACTCTCGTCAACACGCTCTTCGGTCAGTTCTTGAGCGACATGGACGAGCGCATCCCGCAGGATAAGTTCTTTATCTTCAACGACGATTTCATCCAATCTGCCTTCAGGGACGATCAAGACGCCGCCACTGTCGCCTGGGCGCGGACCGTCAAACGCACCGAGGGATATTCCTATTCATTGTTCCTCTCGTCGTTTTACGAACAATACCGCGACAGCAAAGTGAAGGGTGTCGCCGATATGTATCCGTACGGATTGCCCAACGTCAACAAGGACAATTACTTCATGCTCGATCAGAGCATCGACGCTCTTGGGGCTCGATTGTCTGAAATTCCCCAACCCTTCATGGGGTACTTCCACTTTCTGCCGCCGCATTATCCCTACAAACCGCACAGGGATTTTGCCGGGGCTTTCTCTCATGATTCCTTCAAGCCGCTGAGCAAGCCGGATGACCTTTTCACCGAGGGCAGGTCGGAAGAATTCCTCGATAAGTGGCGCATCCCCTACGACGAATTCGTCCTCGATCTTGATAACCAGTTTGCGCGCTTGTTCGATAAACTCGAATCAGCTGGAATTCTTGATGAAACATGGCTGGTCTTCACCTCCGACCACGGAGAACTTTTCGAGCGCGGCATTTGGACTCACTCAACCGCTGCACTATACCAACCCGTGGTGCGCGTTCCACTCTTGATCTTCGAACCGGGAGTCCAGACCGGGCGCGATGTTTACGCTCACACCTCCGCCATTGACCTGATGCCCACGCTTCTTCACGTCACCGGGCACGAGATTCCCGCATGGGCAGAGGGATCGATCCTGCCGCCATACGCTTCCGCCCCTGGTTCAGGGACAAGCGGTGTGATGGCTGTGCAGGCAAGATATAACGACCCGGCCTTGCCTCTTACCGAAGCCAGTGTGATGCTCGTGCAGGATAATTACAAACTCGTCTACTACACCGGCTACAAAGAACTCAGCGGGGATAAAGAACGTTTCCTCCTCTTCGATGTCCAGGCGGACCCGGAAGAACTCAACGAATTGTCGCAGGCGAAAAGGGAAACCGCGTTGGAATTGGTCAATATCGTCAAAACCCGGCTTGACGAGTCGAACGAGCCGTATTTGTAATCCCCGCTTGCTCCCGGCGACGCCTTGCCAAAAAGCCCCGCGCCTGGGACGGCGCAGCGAGCTATCTATAATTCGGATTGACTTTTCAACTTATTTCCGCTGACGATAAAACTGCTCCTGCGGGACTTCCATCATTGCGGCGGTGTTCAACGTGATTCCCAAGAATTCCACGACCTTCGTCATATATTCAGCGGGTTCTTTCAAAAGATCGTTATAACGAACGAACAACACACGGATATTCGACTGTGAAGCCAGCCAAATTTTGACCTTTTCCAGGTGTTTCCCATAAAGCTCCGCAAACTTCCCGTCCTCGGCAGGATTCCCTGTCTTTCCGCGGCGTTCCAGCATCTTGCGCTGGGAGGCGAGGATCTCCATCATCTCACGCTCCATGAAGATGACCTTATAGGAATTTTCCGAAGGCAGGTGTTCCAGTAATGCTGAGATGACCTTGACGACTTTCCCCTGCGATTCCCTCACCCAGGCGATATCCCCTTCCTTCAATTGCTTCACCCGCTCGAATTCATAATAGCCCTGCAAATTATCGTCGTCCGCCGTGCGGATGTTATCCGTGAGGATCTCCAACCCGCCCGCTTCGAGCATCTTCATCATCATCGATGTCCCCGAACGCGGCAAGCCGGAGACGATATAGATCGGTTTGTTGTTTTCCGTCATTTCAGTAGACCATTCCTTGTTTCATTGTGCGGGCATGATACCCGTAAATCCAGGAATTGAAAATACGTGCTATCCGATATAATCCATAGACCACTCCTTTCAAAGGCAATATGCCCAACCTTCTCGCAACTGCAACCTCCCCCTACCTCCTCCAGCATGCCGACAACCCGGTGAATTGGCTTCCCTGGGGGGATGAAGCATTGAATAAAGCCAAAATCGAAAACAAGCCGATCTTTCTATCCATAGGGTACGCCGCATGTCACTGGTGTCACGTCATGGCACATGAGTCATTCGAAAACGCCGAAACCGCGGCGTTCATGAACGAGCACTTCATCAACATTAAAGTGGACCGCGAGGAACGTCCCGACCTCGATAACATCTACATGCAGGCAACGATCGCGATGACCGGCTCGGGCGGCTGGCCCATGTCCGTCTTTCTCACGCCGGAACTCAAACCATTCTATGCGGGGACGTACTTCCCACCCACTCGAAGATACAACATGCCTTCCTTTCGGGAGGTGCTGGAAGGGCTTGCGAACGCATGGACAAATCAACGCGAAGAAGTGGAAGACACGGGAGTCAAGGTCTATCAGCATCTACATTCTCAAGTAAAACTCGAAGGGGATGAAAGATTGACGTCAGACCATCTCGACGCCATCGCGAAGGCGATGCAGGCCGCCTATTATTGGGGCACGGGCGGATGGGGCGACGCTCCGAAATTCCCGCAGCCGATGGCGCTCGAATTTTTACTTCATCATGCGGTCGCGCGCAAACAGGATGAATATCTCAAACTCATCGAACATTGTCTTAAAACCATGGCGCGCGGCGGCATGTACGACGTGGTCGGCGGCGGTTTCTCGCGCTACAGCACCGACGATCACTGGCGCGTGCCGCACTTTGAAAAAATGCTTTACGACAACGCCCTGCTTTCGAGAGCCTATCTCCACGCCTGGCAGGTCACGCGCGATCCGTTATACAAACGCATTGTCGAAGAGACGCTCGATTTCGTCGCCAAAGAAATGACCCACGAACTCGGAGGATTCTATTCCTCGCTCGATGCGGATTCGGAAGGCGAAGAGGGCAAATTCTACGTTTGGACTTTGGATGAAATCCGTAACGTGTTGAATGAAGACACCGAATTTTTCGAAGCGGCGTACGGAGTCACCGCCCTTGGGAATTGGGAAGGCAGGACAGTGCTTCAACGCGCGTTGGATGACTCCTCCCTCGCCGCCCGCTTCAAGCTTGACCTTGCATCTGTTCAGGCAAAATTAGCCGAGTCTCACTCGAGGCTTTATGCCGCGCGCGCAAAACGAATCCGCCCGGGGACAGACGATAAAGTCCTCACCGCCTGGAACGGTCTGATGCTGGCGGCGTTCGCTGAAGCGGCAAGGGTGTTGAAAAACGATGTCATTGCGAGCGTAGCAAAGCAATCTCCATCTCATGATGAGATTGCCTCGACCTCTCCGCGGTCTCGCAATGACAGCTACCTCGATTTGGCTACCCGCAACGCGGATTTTCTCCTCACCCACCTTCGACGGGACGGCAAACTCCACCGTTCCTGGCGGGACGACAAAACCACAAATGAAGTTTTCCTTGAGGATCATGCTTCATTGATCCTCGGATTGCTGGAGTTGTATCAAACCGATTTCAACGAGAGATGGTTCGCGGCCGCGAAGGAACTTGCGGATGAGATGATCCAAAAATTCAGCGACCCCGCTGGCGGATTCTTCGACACACCCGTGGATGGCGAAAATCTCTTATTCCGCCCGAAGGATGTTCAGGATAATGCCACTCCAAGCGGGAATGCGCTGGCGTGCGAAGCGCTGATTAAATTGGCGGCGTTCACCAATGAAGGGCGCTATCGCGATCTTGCTGAGAAGGCGTTGGAGCTTGTGACCAAGGTTGCCCTGCGCTATCCGCTCGGGTTTGGGAGATGGCTCACAGCGGCGGAACTCGTTTCGGGGACTTTGAATCAGGTTGCGGCGGTGGGCGAAGCGGAAGACCCGCACTTCCAGCGTTTGATCCAAGCGGTTC
The DNA here is from genome assembly GCA_026645935.1 of Candidatus Villigracilaceae bacterium. Taxonomy (GTDB): domain Bacteria; phylum Chloroflexota; class Anaerolineae; order Anaerolineales; family Villigracilaceae; genus Villigracilis. Next base: position 22,777 of record JAPKMP010000032.1, read on the forward strand.
GAGCCGAATATCGCCCGGCCATGGTTACGGCTGCTTCGCCATTCCCAATCAAAGAGAATGCGCCTGCGCTTCTGAAAGATCGCGTCATGGTCGACGGCAAAGCGACCGTTCATGTATGCGAAGGTTTTTTCTGCAAACTGCCGACAACGGAAGTGGAAATGTTGATCGAGCAATTGAAATCATAAGAGGTGAAATAATGGATCCAGTATTGATGGAGCAGTTGATCAAGGTGGGCATGGCGATCGCGGTGGGCGGCGTGGTCGGGGCGGAACGCGAATATCAGGACAAGGCGGCGGGGTTTCGGACGATCATTTTGATTACATTGGGTTCCACGCTCTTTACCATCTTTTCATTGACGATGGATCCCGGTTTCACGCAGACACGCGTCGCGGCAAACATCGTCACCGGCATCGGTTTTTTGGGCGCGGGCGCCATCGTCCGCGAAGGCGGGCGCATCGCCGGGCTGACCACCGCGGCGACGATCTGGCTTTCAGCCGCGCTCGGCATGGGAATCGGCGCGGGCGACCTGGTCTTCGTCAGCGCGGCGACGGTGATCACGCTTTTGGTTTTGCTGGTTTTTCCAAAACTGGAGAACCGCATCGACCGCATCCGCGAGGCGCGCACCTATGAGATCGTTGTGGGCGCAAGCGACCACAAGAAGGTGGAAGGCATAGCCGCCCTGTTCGATTCTTTATCCCTGCGTGTGTTCGAGCACCACCAGGCGAAGAATGAGAAATCCATCATGAGTACGTGGAAGGTGATCGGCTCGCCGGATAATCACGAAAAGTTCGTGCAGAGGATGATGCGCGACAAGAGCGTGAAGGAATTGAATTATTAGAGCACTTGCAATGGCTTTTTGTAAAAGGGAACACGGATTCGGCAGTCTTGTCCGGCAGTATAGGGGTTCCAGAAACCTGGGTCACAGGTGGTTGGAGGTCAAACAATGAAAATTGTGGTCGTTGGCGGAAGCGGATTAACCGGCGCAACGCTCGTGAAACGGCTGCGGATGCACGGACATGAAGCCCTATCTGCATCGCCTTCTTCGGGTGTCAACACGATCACCGGCGCAGGCTTGGACTCCGTGCTCAGGGGTTCCGAGGCTGTGATCGATGTTACAAACTCGCGGTCGTTCGACGATACAGCCATGCTGGAATTCTTCGAGACCTCGACCCGTAACCTCCTGATTGCCGAAGCGGCGGCGGAGGTTAAACACCACGTTATTCTCTCGGTTGTTGGCGCCGACCACATGCCCGACAGCGGCTATATGCGCGCGAAGATCGCCCAGGAGAATATGGCGCGCGACTCAGCCATGCCGTTCACGATCGTGCGGGCGACGCAATACTTTGAGTTCCTCGGCAGCATCGCCAATGCAAGCGCCGACCAGGGGACGGTCCGCTTGGCGCCAGCCCTGATACAGCCCGTCGCAGTCGATGATGTTGCCGAAATTTTGATCGATGTTGCCATTGGCGCGCCCGCAAATAACACGCTTGAGGCTGCCGGTCCGGAGCGATTCCGTCTCGATGAATTGATCCGGCAATACCTGCAGGCTGCGCGGGATGCGCGAAAAGTAGTCACCGATCCCTCTGCCCGGTACTTTGGAGCAAAGTTGGAGGAGCATACGTTGACACCGGGCAGCAGCCCCCGAATTGGGTCCACGCGCTTTGAACAATGGCTTGATAGGAACAGTCGTGAAGTGCGCTCAAAATCGTAATTGCATTTGGATGCATCTGTTTCACTCTGCGCTCGAATCGCAGAGTGGATGTACAATTGACGCGTACGCGGTTCGCTCTGGTTCACAATATCGGCAGGAATCCACACCTTTGGGACGATCCACTGACCCCTGACCGGGGCACACCAGCCAGAATTCCGCCTGTGACGCGAGAAGCTGGTCCATCACTCAACGTCTGGGCAGGAATTTTTCTCCAAAATCCGGTTTTTCGACATTCTCGTTGGCTGGCTCTTTCTCAGTCAAGGATCATAAATGGAGGTCTCATATGTCTGAGCCTGTGACTTATGAATTGTTGAAGGGGTTTCTGGAAGCCTTCAATCGTCATGATCTGGATGCAATCATGAGCTATTTCGGAGAGGATTGTGTTTTATACATGCCGCGTGGCTCCACACCACGCGGCGATCAATATGTAGGGAAAACCGACGTACGAGCCGGATTGGCAAAACGATTTACGGGCATTCCAGACGCCCATTATGGAGAAGACCGACACTGGGTGTGTGATGATTTTGGAGTCTCCGAATGGACCTTGACAGGCACCTCACTATCCGGGCAAAAAATAGAAGTGCGCGGCGTGGATCTGCTGGAGTTCGCCGAAGGCAAGATCATCCGCAAGGATTCATTCTGGAAAATCCTGGAGTGACAGCAACATCACAACCTTGTTTCCGCAGCAAGAGCTTGCACAGGCTCAACTCCGAAATACGGCATAATGACAATGAACAGAACCAATGTCCACGCCCGTCCCGCCGGATCGAGCCTGTCGAGATCACACGCAGGCTTGTGCCACGAAGTGGTATATCCGGTGAAGAGCACACGGGACAAGCCGCAAACCGTTAGCGGTCAGGCACAGGATACAAAATGTAATGGATGATGTTGTAGTTCTCGAATGGACCTTTTCCCCTCCCGACTATTTCGAGGAGACGATTCCTATTGAGCGTGAAAGCTATACAATGATCATTGGCGCTGGAAAGATAGAAGCTCGTATTGACCCAAAGGTATATGATGAAGAACACAAAATGCGAGATAAACTTCACGACATTTTGAATGACCGATTTTTAGGTGTGCAATTGCTTACTCGTAAATCCTACGAACTGTCAAAGTCATCAATGCACAGATTGCACCCGAACGGGCGCAAATCCGTTACCGTATTTGTTGATACGGCTGTAATTAAGATGTCCGCTGGAAATATTGACCTCCTGGTTAAGGACAAAAACGGAAATATCATTGACGACTCGCGCCGCGACCGTATCGAAAAGAAAAAAGTACTTGCCGAATTGGTAGAGAAGTACAGGCAACAGGATAAATTCGTAGAGTCGATGCTGAACTTTTACCAAAAAGCGATCCGCGACCCAAGTAATGAATTAATACATCTCTATGATATTTGGGAAGCACTAAAAGCACGGTTTGGCGGTCAAGCCGCTGCACTAATTGCTCTAGGAATTAATGATTTAGACCGAAGAACTCTTGGAAAGCTTGCTAATGACGAACCACTTCGTCAGGGCAGACATCGGGGCAAGAAGATCACTGACCTAAGAGATGCTACAGAAGCAGAGCTTGATGATGCTCGCCAAATTGCAAGGAGTATGATTGAGGCTTATCTATACTACTTAGAAAACCAGAATACATCATAGGATAAGACCGCTACCAATTAACAGCAGTGTCAAGGAGCGGGGAGACAAAAGAGGAGAATTGGTCCTGCAAGAAAAAAACACCCACCCTGCCCTCTTCTCTCAGGATGGGGCTGTCATGGCGAGCGGGAAAACGCCTGTCTTTATATGAAAACCTCCGAGGTCTGACTTTCTCTTCACCAAACGTACGGAATCAACCGATACCTGACCTTCTTCTTATACTCCACATACCCCGGCAAATCCTTCTCCAGCGTCTTCTCCTCGTCCAAAATGCGGAAGACGATCACGGGGATGATCGCCAACGCGGGGATGACCGCCCACCACGAGCCGAGCACGATCGGCGAAACGATATACAAGATGGTCATGCCGACGTACATGGGATGTCGGACGACGCCGTACATGCCGGTATTCACCCTTTTTGTCCGCTTGAAACTTCCATGACGCTCGGCATAAAATTATCTATCTATATGGGCGGAAGACAAGGTTTGGGAGCAAAAATTGGCTCTGACATAAATCCATTATAAGACTAACACTTGGAAATATTATTACTATTTAGACATGGGAAACCGGTCTTTATATAGTCCAACAATGACAATGCCAGTTCCCACTACTCCCCATACGATCGCAAAGGCACCGCTAACGACCGCCACCCAGCCAACATCGGGTTGGAAAAGAATAACAGTGGAAATGTTAGCCTCGAATGCAGAAGGCAAAGTCACAAGAAGCACATAGGCAATGGTGATGTTCCAAATTAACGGCAAGGCGATATAACGTGTGGCTTGCATCCGCGTTGGTAGTTGTGTACTCCTCCGCCAGAAACGGATGCGGCGAAGCATAATCAGGACGGCGAACGTATGCAATAACGGGATCGACATCACAAGCGCATAAATGATCCGCATCTGAACGAACTCAGTCCTCGATATGGTTGGCTGACCGAGCAGGATTCGCAATACATTCCCTGGAATGCTTGACTCTCGAACCCCTAACAAAGGGCTAAAAGTGTTCATGACCATCGCGACTGCGATGTTTTTCTGGGGTACGAGGAACATATCTGTTGTATACCCCGGTACTTGCCCGTTGTGTCTAACCACCTCTACATCTTGAAAGTGTTGTACTTCCCAGCCCATCGCGTAATAATCAGCTGAGCCGGGCATCGCAACATCAGGGTGATGGAGTTTGGTTATCCCTTCTGGCGATAGCACAGATACGCCCTGATAGTTCCCTTCATTCAACTGCGCAATCAGATAATGCCCGAAATCCTCAGCGCTCAGAATGAGTTGGCCCGCCGGGAGGGAACCACGCGCGAAGGGCAGATTTGGTGAAGCGATGGGTATCCCAAACCACTTCTGGTAGCCGACTGCAAGCCCAGCCTGTTGAGCTTCGGTTTTTGATGCGAAGCTGTTCTGCATGTCAAGGGGTTGGAAGATATGTTCCTGGATATATGTCTCATAAGATTGACCAGTGACCGCTTGAATGATCATGCCCAAGGTAACATAGTTTGCATTGGAATATTCATAACGCTCGCCCGGTATTGCAATCAGTTCAATTTCCGCCAATGTCCGCACATTGTTTTCAATCGCGGAATCGCTCAGGTCTGTATTTGACAGTTGCTCCTGCCCAATGGACCGGGGAATTCCACTCGTCATGTTTAATAGCTGACGTAATGTGAAAACTTCGGAGGCTTTGACATCTGCGACTCGAAACCACGGCAGGTAGGTTTGAACCGGCGCATCCAACTTGATTTTGCCGGCTTCGACCAACTGCATGATGGCGAGTGCGGTAATGGATTTGCCTGTGGAACCAGTAAAGAACGGCGTCTGTGGTGTGACTTGGCGTCCGTCCGCATCGGCTACCCCGAATCCTTTCAGATGAACGATCTGATCGCCTTGAACAATGACAAGCGCCGCGCCGGGGATGTTGAGCTCTTCCATCATTGTGCTGATGTAAGCGTCAACTTCTTCAAAGTTTATAAGTTCGGTCTTTGCGAAGGACTGACCGACACCAAGACCATAGGAGATGAATACCAAAATCGTCAAGCCGATAAAGATCATTTTGCGAATCATTACGGCTACCTCGTTCCCATATCACGCACCTGCTCGACCATCTGGAGGATGGCTGCAATTGCAGACTTTGGCTTTTCAAAATGAATATTGTGATCGCTCTCTGCAAATAGGTGCTGACTATTGGATGATAACTGAAGCAGTTCAGTTTGCCACTCCTGCCAGTTCTGTATGGGATTCAGCCTGGCGGTCAATATGATCAACGGTAGGTCACGAAAGGTCTTCACGGCAGAGGCTTCTGCTCCGGAGGCTGGCATACCTTGCGATTCATTAGTAAAGTTTTGTGCGCTTTGCGGTCGCACCATTCGGGCAAAGTAGGCGTCCTCTTCAGATAGAACAGTGGGCATAATTCCCAGTGGCTGCGCGAGCAAACGCAAGATTCCGAGACGCGCCAACACGGCTGGCAGGGAAAATGGCTGCGACTGTTTATCGGTCTGAGACTGTTCCCCGCCTTGCGATTGAGAAAATTGTCTTGGGCTCATCGAGTCGATCAATACAACTCCGGCAACTTCTGGAGCATATTCATTGACAAATACACGCACACCAAGTCCGCCAAGCGAATGCCCGACCATGACATACGGTCCCGGGACTTCGGCGTTTTGCAACAAAGTATGCAGTTCCTTTGCGAATTGAACCGCATCGCGTGGAAGTGGACCCGCTTCGCTCCACCCCCAGCCTGCCCGGTCATAAGTGCAGACTCGCGTCGCCTTTGCCACTCCTCGTTGAACAAAGTCCCACCCGGTTGACCAATCACCCAATCCTGCCTCGATCACTACAGTAGGACCACCAGTGCCGATGCAGTTGATATGCAGGTGATGACCGCCAACGTCCACCAATTGACCGGGCGGTGGATATGCTTTTGCATCGGCGGCTTCCGCCATGGACTCGAATATGGCTCCCGCCAACGCCAATCCTAAAATCGAAACAACAATTCGACCCAGCCAGAGTAGGCTTGTTTTCATCTCTTTTTTCCTTTTTTAGTTGATAATGTTTTCACAGTCTCTTCTCTATCAGGTAGTTTCCATCACTGTCAGGGCATAGCTGACCTTATTGAACGGCTCAATTTTCAATCAACCATCTTTTTGCCTGATCAAAATCAGTAAACGTTTTTTCGATTTGTCCACGGTTGACCATGACATTTTCATGAAAAACATAGTCGTCCAGATCGTTCGTTACGACATTCGCTCGTTTGCAGAGCGATACGTTTACGCCAAAAGATGTGAAGATGTTCTTTATACGGTCAGGTAATTGATAAATCTGCAGAATCGATAGTTTTTGCGACACCTCGCGAAAATCATTCAAGATCAAAAGGCACTCTTTCTCTTTGGCTATCTTCGCAATCTTGGCTAATAATTCATCGACTTCGCCTAAAGTCATATCCCCAATCAATTTTGTTTCAATAATGCGTAGTTCTGGGTTATAAATAACTGTATGAGGCATGGTTCACTTCCATTAATTCAAATCATTGCCTATGCATGCAATCAAACACCAATGATCACATTATTCGATTTCTTGACTTCCTTTAAACAGCAACATGCGCTTCCATTGGATCTTTTGGGCGGCCAGCACGAATTGGCATCTGCTTTGTCGGGATGTTTTGCAACCAAATCTCCACATGTCCAGCAGGGAGCCAGGACTGTTTCAATAAGGGGAACCTGTAACAGGTCCGCGCCTAGGCGGGCTCGTTCGGTTGTATCGGAGTAAGGAGCAAGTCCTACTTTCCCATCCAGTGTGTAAGAGAGTTGCCCCACAAATTCAAAGCCTGCCTTGCTCATACCCGCGCCGGAAGGAAGATTTTCCGGCGCGTGGATGATCCAAAACCGTTTGGCGTTTTGGATTTCCTGTTCAAGGATGGATTGCAGCAAACGCGGATACAGTCCGCGACCCTGCCAATCTGGAAGGGTTGCGAAATCCCAGAGATAGCGGTCATGGGGTGGAATTTCAACATGGATATCGAGTTCACCGATGGATATCTTACTCGTAGCGAGCCAGCCATACGCTACCGGTTGATCATCCATTCGCGCAACATAGGGATGATGTCCATCATTTAGTCGATTAATGACTTCTACCTGAGAGATGTGATTGATCTCGGCAAGCTCATCCCAGTCGAAAGTGGGACCCGCTGTAAATCCGGGTAACGATGCGATCGGGGTCAGGGAATCTTCAGTCCAAAAAGTGGCGAATGACATTTTGTTTTCCTCGTAGGAGTGTTACTCGACAGATTCTGAAACGAATGCAGCGGAATTGAATCCCTTGATGATCAGCCAAACCCCGATGGACATCTCCCACAATCCGCCTGGAAGTGTGTGGAGCAGTTGCAGATTGAAGCCCAGGATTTCCAACATCGATCCGCCCAAAAAGCTCACATATCCAAGGAAGCCCCAGATGACGAAAAACTGCGGAAACAATTTTGCCCGATAGAAACCGTAGCAAAGCGTTAAACCTGCCATACCTAAAGCGACCATGCCAATCTGGTAGGTATAAGCCTGTGACTGTGCGAACAGAGTACTCAAGGATTGAAGATAGGAAACCTCGGATGCGCTGGCTTTCAGGAACTCGACACCCAAAGGAATTTGGAGCAAAATGAACAACGCCGAGATGGCGATAATGGCGGCTTCGACGAGTCTGGCGCTGAGGTAGCCGAGTGCGATACGCTCGTTGTATTGCTTCAAAATCGGGAACATCATCACCCCGTGAGCGGCATCGCCAGCAGCGGCGCTCACCCAGAGCAACGCACCGATTGCGATCATCATGCTCCTGGCAGAAACTGTCTCAATCTGACCCGGTGTACCGAGCGCCGATCCCGCAATGCCCACAACGAATCCCAAAATGTATAGCGCGCCCACTACTTTGGCTGTCGTTCTGTATGTGTTGACTTTTGTAGCCATATTATTTTCTCTTTTGATTGAATTCATTTTTTATCTCCTTATTGGCTGTAGTCAGATTTCTAAATTTCGGTATTATGGTCTATCGTAATGACGACATTTCCCTTTTTGTGTCCTGTTTCGACATAGCGATGAGCTTCTGCAATTTGCTCCAACGCATAGCTTCGATCAATCACTGCCTTTAATTGTCCTGCCTCAATAAGGTCTTTGAGGAAAATTAAATCTTCAGTCTTTTGGCTTGCTGCTCCAATAATTACTTTTTTACCGCTTCGCATTGATGTCCACGGTCCTTGAAGGGTATGTGACAGTCCCGGGTTCGCCAAAAGGTAGCGTCCATTGTGCTTTAGCGACCCTATGCTGCCTGAAAATGAACTCTTGCCTGGCACGTCAAAAATAACATCATAGGTCTCCCAGTTCCTGGTGAAAGGTCCCTGGGTGTGATCAATGACATGGTCTGCGCCAATCGAACGCAACATTTCCAACTTGCTTGTGCTGTCCACGCCGGTTACTTCAGCCCCAAAGTACTTTGCAAGCTGTACCGCAAAAGTGCCAATGCTTCCACCCGCGCCAATGATCAAGATCCTTTCACCGCCTTGGATATTTGCTTTTCTAATAAAATGCAAGGCTTCCAGCCCGCCCGTGGGAACTGCGGCGGCTTCCTCGTAGGTCGTTTTTGTTGGTTTGGTTGCCAGAACTCCCGTTGCAGATTCTTCGGGGAGACAAATGTACTCGGCATACGCTCCAAAACCCAAACCTGTGGTCCCAAAAACCTGGTCACCTGTTTTGAAGCGTTTTACATCTTTGCCGATTGCTTCAATTTCTCCCGCGAACTCCTGTCCTAATATCGTTATTCGTTTTGGTTTTCTGAGACCCACATACATTCGCATGGGAAGACGTATGAGAATTGGCATCTTGAGGTTTCGAGCTTCGCAGTCTCCTGCAGTTACCGTAGTGGCATGGATTTTTATCAGTACTTCATTGGCTTTCGGAGTTGGTTCGGCTATCTCCTTGAGCTGAAGAACATCCGGCGATCCATAGTTCATCCAAACAATAGCTTTCATAATCAGATGCCTTCCCTCACATTGATAACAACATTTCCCTTTTTATGTCCTGCTTCAACATAGCGATGAGCCTCGGCGGTTTGTTCCAGAGGATAGCATCGATCGATGATGGGTCTAATTTTTCCCGCCTCGATCAGCTCTTTGAGAAAAATTAGATCTTCGGACTTTTCGCTGGTTGAAGATCGAACGGAAAGATAGACTCCCTTCTCCTTCAGCGCACCTTTACTGCGGGAGAACGAGGTCTTGCGGACCGCGTCAAAAATAACATCATAGCGCAGACCGCTTGTGGTGAAATCCTCTTTGGTGTAATCAATGACATGATCGGCTCCCAAAGACTTCACCAATTCCACATTCGCGGTACTGCATACCCCCGTGACCTCTGCACCAAAGGTTTTGGCAATCTGCACTGCAAACGTGCCTACGCTTCCGGAAGCACCGTAGATCAAAACCTTGTGCTGTCTCTGGATATTGCCTTTTCGAAGAATATACAATGCTGTCATCCCCCCGACTGGGACCGCAGCGGCTTCCTCGTACGTCATATTAGGTGGCATTGTTGCCAGCACACCTGCATCCCACTTTTCAGGCAGGCAGACATATTCAGCATTGGATCCCACACTCAACCCGGTAGTGGTTCCAAAGACCCGATCACCTATCTTAAATCGCATAACCTTTTTGCCTATTGCTTCGATTTCGCCGGCCAACTCATGCCCAGGAATTCTCTTCCTTTTCATGCCAGACAGTTGCAGAGGGAGGAAAAACAGGGGATGGAGTTTGCGAAGTATCACATCTCCAATTGTTACGGTGGCAGCATGTACTCTTATCAGTACTTCATTGTCCCTGGGCATAGGTTTCTTGACGTCTTGGAACTGCAAAACGTTCGGAGGGCCGGATTTTGTGCATACGATCGCTTTCATGAGGATTCTTTCTTCGTAGCCATAGGGGGATAAGTACCTCCTGGAATATCATGCCATGAGGTACTTTCCTTTTGTGTACTACCCTAAGGGTCGGTCCAACCGAACCAGTGCTTCCTGCACTGCCGCTTTGCCAACAACGTTGGAGACAGTTGTCACCAGACAGATCTTGCCGTTCATATTTTCTTTCGGGATCTCATTCCAGATTTAGTTGTCCTGTGTCACGGTGATAACAACTTTTCCTTGAGCATGTCCTTCTTCAAAATACCTAAGCGCTTCAGGAACTTCGCTCAATGGGTAACG
>JAPKMP010000033.1 GCA_026645935.1 Candidatus Villigracilaceae bacterium
GATGAGCTACCCCCCCCCCCCCCCTTAATTGTGCGCTCAGTTCTTATAACAGACCCAGTTCACGGGCGCGGGCTACGGCGTCAGTGCGGTTTTGAACGTGTAGTTTGTCGAAAATAATTCGATTGTGCCCTTTGACGGTATTCAATGCCAAGAAAAGTCGCTTGCTGATCTCAAGATTCGACAATCCCTGGGCGATGAGGCGCAGGACTTCCAACTCACGCGGACTTAACGCTTCGACCGCGCCCGGGGCTGGTTTGGCGGTACCCGCCGGTTGGGCAAAAGCTGACAGGAGTTTGCCCAGATAAACGCGTAGTTCCTGCTGCTGGCTGCGAGGCTGTTTGTCGAACTGCACTTGAAACGCTGAAAGCAATGACCGCATCGGCTCGCCCTCATCCACAAAAGTTCGGAAGTAGCCTTCGGGCTGGGCAAGAGACAGAACACGTTCCAGCGAGGCGAATGCCTGGGTTGTGCTGCCAAGCGCATGGTGGGCAAGAGCCGTCACGATCAGAATTTCAATCATGCTGCCCATTCTTTTTTGATCTTCCGCCGCTTTCAAAAGACGTTTCAACAATCCCAATGCATCTTGTATTGTGCGTTCTTTGCGATTAACCCCATACTCAGCCAACAACACCCGCGCAAACGTGATGTGTTCGAACTCGCGTAAATAGCTGAGATCATCCTTCACCGTGAATCCATGCTCGCGTACCCATTCTTGCGCGTTGGACAATCGCCCTTGTTTTAGATAAATCCTCACCTTCAAGGCATCGACGGGGCGTGTGTTGGGTATGAGGGATCGGACATAAAAGCGTTTGGCTTCTTCCAGGGAGTCGAGCGCAGAGTCCAACTCGCCCTCAGACTCCTTCAATCGAGCCTGGGCAAGATGTTTGCGATAAGACCAATCCTGCAGGACGGACTGCTGACCCAGATCCATGCTTTTCTGAAAGTGTTGCGCAGCAGATTCGTCTTCTTGCATTTCATGGTACAGCAGCGCCAAACCCAAATGGTGATGCGCAATGATGCGCTGCGACTCTGCTTCGTGCTCAGAAGCAAGTTGCAGTGATCGTTGATAGGTTCTTAACGCTTCACGGAGATGTCCTTGGTCCGTCAGAATATCCGCTTTTCCAGAAGCGCTGGCAATGGCGAAAATGAAATTCCCAGCCTTTTGTGCATTCTCGATCCAGTCGCTCATGGATTTGCAGGCAGCGTCCAGATCACCATTCGACCAGTACGTGCCTCCCAAAATCGCATTGGTTTGGGCTCTCAAGAAATGGTCTTCTTCAGGGGCGAGTTTGATCGCGAGTTCCGCATACTTCACCGCGGCGGGAAAATCACCAACCGATTGGGCATTGTAGGTGCGGACCATCGCGATCCTGGCGGGCAGGGCACGAAATTGCTCTTCCACCACGACAATCATTTCTTCCCTTGGACCTTCCAGGCAGCGTTCAGCATCTCTCAGACGGGACTCGCTGGACTCCACGTCACTGATATCCATATATCCCCACGCGATCTGTGTACACAGTACGGGACGGGAGCGGATCACCCCCTCCGGTAACTGCTTCGCCCAACCCAGCCAGACCGCATACTGAAAACTCTCACTCATTTCCTGCCAGTGCTTTTCAGCCAGCATCGCAGCTCTGCCGTGGTCTCCGGAACCAATGGCATGGTGAAATGCCTGAGCCGGATCATCATTCTTTTCATACCATTCGCTGGCACGGAGGTGATAACCGGCGATCTCTTCTGGTGCCCGGCTTTGTCCCAGTCGCTGGCGTAGTAAACTTCCAAAGAGATGATGATACCGATACCAACATCGCTCATTGTCCAGCGGGCTGATGAAAAGGTTATTGTGCTCGAGATGTTCCAAAGTATCTCGTCCAAATGCCGAAGGATCAAGCAGGATGGCATCGCAAAGGGGACCGCACATGCGGTCAAGAATGGATGTGCGCAAAAGGAAGTTCTGAATTTTTTCGGTCTGCTGGTTTAAGACTTCCTCGACCAGATAATCCAGCACGAAATGGTGGCTGCCGGTAAAGGATTTTATGAAGCTCCTGGTATCTTTATGCCCCTGCATGGAAATGGCAGCAAGTTGCAACCCGGCGATCCATCCTTCCGTTCGGGCTTCCAGGGCGGCGACGTCTTCTGCTGAAAGGCTTAAGCCCATGACCTGGTTGAGGAATTCGGCGGCTTCGGAGTCCGTAAAACGCAAGTCTGCAGCCCGCAGGCTGGTCAATTGATCGCGGGCACGCAATCGGGCCAGCGGTAGATTTGGATCCTCACGGGTGGTGAGTACCAGGTGCAATTGTGGCGGCATGTGCTCCAGCAAGAAGGTTAGCGCTTTGCCAACCGGTTTGTCTTCAATCACATGGTAGTCGTCCAGGACGAGAATGAAATTATCCGGGATCGTGGCGATTTCATTGATAAGAATCGTCATGACCGGTTCAATCAGCAGTGGCTTCGGGGACTGGACTAATCGCATCGCCTCAGTTCCAATATTCGGAAAAATCGTCTGCACAGCGGTGATGAGATAGCTCAGAAAGCGTACGAGGTCATTATCTCCTTCGTCCAGTGATAACCAGGCGACGGATTTCTTGGAGCTCGAGATCCATTCTCTGACCAATGTGGTTTTACCAAAGCCGGCGGGAGCAGAGATAAGGGTTAATTTATGTCCCAGAGATAATCCATCTGTAAGTTGTTTGATCAAGGGGGAACGGACTACTACTTTGGAAGGAAGGGGTGGGATGTAGAATTTGGTGGTCAGAATTTGGATAGCCATGATTAAATTATATATCCGAATCATAAACCACTCAGATGGTTTATGGAGTTTTACTATCTAGACTATCCAAGGTTTCAGCCTTTGTGGCCGCCAGGTAAAAATGGTTGGGGCGAATTTCCAAGCAACGGGTAAATTTGAAAACCTATAAATCGAAATATTCAGAATTACAAAATTGATTTTATTAATGCTAAATCCCGGACGCAATGAACCTCCTTACCTGGTCACCACACAAACGGGATCAACCGATACCTGACCTTTTGTTTATACTCCACATATCCCGGCAATTCCTGTTCCAATGCCTTCTCTTCGTCCAAAATGCGGAAGACGATGATGGGGATGATCGCCAGCGCGGGGATGACCGCCCACCATGAGCCGAGCACGACCGGCGAAACGATGTACAAGATGGTCATGCCGACGTACATGGGGTGACGGACGACGCCGTACACATCAGTATCCACGACCTTTTGGCTTTCCGCCACTTCGATGACGCGCGAAAGAAAACTGTTGACCTGCATGGTGCGGAAGACGAGCAGGTAGCTGAGGAACAATACCACACCGGCGGCTACGGAAATCCACGCGGGCATGTTCGACCAGCCCAAGCGGATATCGAAACCGGGAATGATATAGGCAAGGACGAACGTCAACGCGGAGAGACCGATGATCCGGCGCTGCTCGCTGCGTTCTTCGCGCATCTTCATCCGGCGTTCGAGCAGGGCGGGGTCGTTCTTCATAAAATAAGCCAGCACAAAGAGCATCGGAACGAACAGGATGCCGATGTACATCCATGCCTGCCAGTATCTCCACGTCCCTGCCGGGAGGAAGAACAGGAGAGCAAACATGATCACACCGCCGAACAGGCGGCTGAGGACGGTCATCAACAGCTTTGAGTGGGACATTTGATCCTCCATGCATTTATAGTACGCCTGTTCTCGCCGAATTCAAAGATGACAAACCTCACACTTGAAACAAAAAAGCCGGGCGCTTTTCGACAACCCGGCATTCCAAACCTACCCATCTCTTTCAACTTTCCTCTTCCACCCCTTATCCTTCCATCACCAGTCCACCCGTCCTTCGACTAAGCTCACGCGTGCCTGCGCACGGTGCAGGCAGGACGGCAATCACCAATTACCAATCTCCAATTACATTCTGGGTCCCGCCTCGATCACATCCTGCGAGGTTTCGTCTGTGAATTTGGCAAAGTTCTGGATGAAGCGCGAGGCGAGGTCTTTATATCGCCGGTCGTATTCCGCTTTATCCCCCCATGAAGCGGACGGGTCGAGGACATCGTCGGGCACATCCGGGCAGGTCATTGGCACTTCGAAGCCGAAGATGGGGTCTTTCTTGAACTTCACGTGATCGAGTTTCCCGTTCAGCGCCGCATTGAGCAGGGCGCGCGTATGCTTGATGGAAATGCGCTTCCCCACCCCGTAAGGTCCGCCCACCCAGCCGGTGTTGACCAGCCAGCACTTCACGTTGTAGCGTTCGATCTTGTTTCGAAGCAGTTCCGCATACCTGGAGGGATGATGCACCATGAACGGACCGCCGAAGCAGGCGGAGAACGTGATGGAAGGCTCTTTGCCCAACCCCGCCTCGGTCCCTGCGAGTTTGGCAGTATACCCCGAAATGAACTGGTACATCGCCTGGGGCGTGGTCAACTTTGCGATCGGCGGCATGACGCCGTTCGCATCACACGTGAGGAAGACGATATTCTTCGGATGCCCGGCTTTCTTCTCCGGGACGGCGTTGGCGATGAACTCGAGCGGGTACGAAGCGCGCGTGTTTTCCGTGATCGATTCATCGTTGAGGTCGATCTTGCGCGTCACCGGGTCGAATGGGACGTTCTCGAGGATCGTGCCGAACATTTTCGTGGTGGCGTAAATTTGAGGTTCGGCGGCCTCGGAAAGCCCGATGACCTTTGCATAGCATCCACCCTCGTAGTTGAAGACTCCGTCGTCGCTCCAGCCGTGTTCATCGTCCCCGATGAGGCGGCGTTTTGGGTCCGCGGAAAGGGTCGTTTTGCCGGTTCCGCTCAACCCGAAGAACAAAGCCACATCGTTGGGGTCGTCCGGGCTGACGTTCGCAGAGCAATGCATGGACATCACTCCCTGCAAGGGCAGCAGGTAATTGAGCAAGGTGAATATTGACTTCTTTAATTCGCCCGCGTAGGCGGTATTCCCGACGATTGCCAGCTTGCGTTCGTAGTTAAGGACAATAAACGTCTCACCCGCTGTGCCGTCGACGGAAGGACTGGCTTTATATCCCGGCGCGCTGACCACGGTAAATTCCGGGACGAAACGCTTGTATTCCTCCAAAGTCTGCGGCGGGATGAACATATTTCGGATGAACATGCTGTGCCAGGCATGCTCGGTGATGAAGCGGATCGGCAGGCGATAATTCTCATCCGCGCCCACGTATACATCCTGCACGAAAAGATCCTTGCTTTGATAATAGCCCAATAGCCGCGTATATAGTCCTTCGAACTTTTCGCTGTCAAAAGGCTTGTTATATGTCCCCCACCAGATGTAATTCTCCGAATCGGCATGCCGGACCGTGAACTTGTCATTCGCGGAACGCCCCGTATGCTTGCCGGTATGAGCCACGAAAGCGCCGCCCGATGAGGTAACCCCCTCGCTGCGAAAGACCGCCTCTTCGTACAACGCCTCCATCGAGAGGTTCCAATAGGCGAGCCGCAGGTTCCCCACTCCATGATTCGAAAGGTTGAAATCCGCCTTCCTCGCCTGGGCGACGGATTCGGCCGGGGTCTTGATGTTAAGCAAATTGCCCATACATAAATTCCTTTCTCTCCTCTATAGTTTTGTTCCTTGCTTTCAATTCCAATCTCGAATCATTTTCCTGTCGCCGATGTAGATCTCGTTGGGAGAGGTCATGTCGAGCGCCCAGCGGATGCGCGCCAGGCCCTCGGTCACCTCAGGCGCTGAACCGGCGAACGATATGCGGATGTGCCCCTCCATGCCGAATTCCCTCCCGGGAACCGTGACCACCATTGCCTTTTTCAAAAGGAAACGAGATATCTCCACGGAATTATTGTTGAACGCGCGTAGGTCCGGGAGCGCGTAGAACGTTCCCTGAGGCTCGATCAGTCGCGCGCCGGAGAAGGACTTCATTTCCTGCAATAACACATTGCGGTTATTCTCGATTTGCAATCGCAGCGATTCGACGACCGATTGCAAACCGTTCAACGCGCCTTCAGCGGCCGCCTGCGCAATGGGCGACACGCATGAAGTTGTCTGCGCAAGAACGTTGGTCATCACGCGGACCAACTCGCGCGGCGCGACCACCCATCCGATTCGAAAGCCCGTCATCCCGTACAGTTTTGCAACTCCGTTGACCACGATGATGTTCGAGTCTTCGATATCGTTCTTCGAGAATGCATACGCGGGCGTGGCGACATTTCTATCGAAGGTCAATTTATGATAGATATCGTCGCAGACCATGAAGATGCCCTTCTTCTCGCATAAATCCACGATCTTCTCGATCAAACTGTCCGGGTAGATCGCCCCGGAGGGGTTGTTCGGGCTGTTGATGATGATCGCGCGCGTGGAGGAGGAGATCGCCCGTTCGATATCCTCGAAGCGGGGAATGAAGGTCCCGTCCTCGGGCGTGACCACCACGGGGATTCCCAGGCACATCCTGATCATTTCGGGGTAGGAAACCCAATACGGCGCGATCACGATCACTTCGTCCTGCGGGTTTAGGATGGAATAGAAAATATTGAAGAGCGATTGCTTCGCCCCATTGGTGATGATCACATTTTCCGGGGCGACGAGGCGGTTGTAGTTTTCTTCCGTGTAGCGAATGACCGCCTTCTTCATCGATGGCAATCCATCCGGCGGCGTGTACTTGACCTCGCCGCTCGAAAGTCTTGCGCCTGAAGCCAGCACGGCGCTGAATGGCGTTTTGTTCCTTGGTTCGCCGATTCCCAGGTTGATCACGGCCTCGCCGCGTTCCTTCAACAGCCTTGCCTCTTCGTTCAAGGCAAGGGTCGGGGATTCGGCAATCTCACTTGCCAGTTTGCTGAGTTTCATGTTGCTCCTAGAAAATCATGTCATTGCGAGGCGAGACCGAAGCGATCTCCCGCACATTTCGAGATTGCTTCGCCCGAAACACGCCGCTCGCAGCGACATGGATGTAAACAAAAACTGGTCAGAGAATCTCCTCCGACCAGATACACTTGCATACCCGCAGTTTGCGGCTGACAATATAAATTGTCAGTCATTGCGATCATGGTGCGATTATACCCTAATCACATGTGAACGCCCCCACGGCGGGGTCGCCTGCCTGACCCCAAAGTTTTTGAAACTCCTGCAGATACAGCGCGGCGATCTCCGGGTTATCCATTATGATCACATTTTCCTCGTTCTCTTCGTCCGCGCTGGAGGAGAAATTGAGCGAGCCGGTGATGACAATGCTGTCATCGACGACAACGATCTTGTGGTGCAAGAAACTTCCGTTGCCGTCCTGCCGCACCGGGACTCCCGCGCACCAGAACGTCCTCAACTCGGAACGCGGGCTGTTACTGCCGAAGGTTTCGAACACTCCCTGCACATCCACCCCGGCGGCGGCCCGGTCGATCATTGCCTGAGCCAGCGGATAATCGGTGAACGAGAATGCCAAAAAGCGGATGCTGGTCTGCGCGTCGTTCACAATGGCGATAAGGTTGCTGACCGCTCCGTCCTCCGGGGAAAAGATCACCTGAACCGGCGTGCCGTTCAAGATCGCCCATTGATTGTTCATCGTCGAAGGCGCGCGCGGACCCAACTGGGCATTCCATAATTCCTCCCACTCCCTTTCATAGATAAAAGCGATCTCCGGTGAATGAAGGACGATGACGTTATTGTTTTGTTTGTAGATTCCATTGACGGTGATGTTCGTGGAGCCTGTCCACAAAATCTGGCGGTCGAAGATCCAGAATTTATTATGCATCAAGGCGGAACGCCCCGCATCGTCCTTGACCTCGATTCCGCCAGCCATCAGACGGGTGAACTGCCCCCGGTTCGGCTGCGCATCGATTCCCAGTCCGTTCTTGTCGTCCGTGACCCAGCGCACGTCCACGCCGCGGTTCCTGGCGGCGATCAATGCATCCGCTACGCGCGGCAGGTTGAACTCGAAGGATGCAATGTGAATGCTGGTTTGCGCCGTATTGATGAAGCCGAGCAGTTTTTCCTCGATCGAGCCCGCCGGATTATTCGGGTCCTTCATGGTGAGGGGATCTGTGAAATACACTTCCCACTGCATGGCGGGTGGAGGAGAAGTCGGCGTCTCGGTGATTATCGGCAAACCAGGTGTGGGCGTTTCCGTTATCGGGATGATGATCTGCGGCGTGTCGGTAATCGGAATGATAATGGGCGGCGGCGTGTCGCTTGCAAAGAACGGAATTTGAGTGACCGGTACGTAAGGGGTGCCGAAATCCATGGGCGCGCAGGTAGCGACAAATAGAATGGCTGGGAAGATTGCGAGATATCTTTTCATGGTTTGAGAAATGTCCCGGATTCAAAAGCGGCGGCTGCCCAATTGTACCGGATGCAGCTGCCGCCTTATATACCACGAAGATGTTTCAAACAATCCCTATTCCAACGCCTTGAAATCATCCGGGCTGCCGAGCGGGTAATTTGCAGCTTCGCTGGCGATCCGTTTGACCAGACCGCCTAGAACAGTCCCTGTCCCAACCTCGACAAAAGCCTTGATTCCTCTTTCATTCATTGCCTTTACGCTATCCGTCCATCGCACGCGGGATTGCATCTGGGCTTTGATGTCGGAACGGGCGTCATTTGCGGTTTTTAAAACTGAAGCATGCACATTGCCGATGACGGGAATCCTGGGATCGTTCATCGCAATGGAATCCACAGCCTGATTCCATTCTGCCTGAATGGAATCCATCAACGGAGAATGCGCGGCGATGGATACCGCCAACGGGAGAGCGCGCTTCGCCCCGGCGGCTTTTGCGCCAGCCATCGCGCGCTCCACGGCGGCTTTCGCCCCGGAGATGACCACCTGACCGGGACAATTATCATTCGCAACTTGCACAAGTTCTTCGGCAGTGCTGGCCTCTTCACAGACCTTTTCGAGAGTGGGGATATCCACGCCCAAGACCGCAGCCATCCCGCCGGGAGCCAGTTCACCGGCGCGCTTCATCAACTCACCGCGTTTACGGACGAGACGAAGCCCGTCCGCGAAGGATAAGGTTCCGGCGGCAGCGAGAGCCGACAATTCGCCAAGCGAATGCCCGGCAACAGAATCAGGTTCAAACCCGGGAAAGAGGCGGGTGACCGTTTGAAAGGAGGCGATCGAATGAAGAAAAAGCGCGGGCTGTGTGTTGACCGTGTCATTCAAATCGGTCTCGGGTCCGTTCCACATCAGGCTCGAGAGGGATACTCCCAAAATGGAATCGGCTTCATTAAAAAGTTTTTTCGTTTCGGGGAATTCTCCGGCAAGGGATTTGCCCATGCCGACGGTCTGCGATCCCTGACCGGGAAAGATAAAGGCGGTTGTTTTTGCGTCGAGTTTCATTTGGCTCCTTTAACAATCTGGGAAATTGCTTCGGGCAAAAACAAGAGTGCCCTCGCAATGACATTTGCCATTAAAACACGAACGGGTCGTGAATGTCACGACCCGTTCGATTATTCGGAGGATTTCTTTTCTTTCTTGACCTCGTACACTTCGCGCCCCTTGAAGTGGCCGCAGTTCGGGCAGACCACATGCGGCAGGCGTTTATTCCCGCAGTTGGAACAGGTGACGAGGTTCGCGGCGATCAATGCGTCCTGAGAGCGGCGGCGGTCGCGGCGGCCCTTCGAATGTTTGCGCTTTGGATGGGGTGTCATGAAACGTTCTCCTATTATACATGCATCAGACGGGCGCATGCCCGTCTGGTCTGGTTTTTTACGAAGCGCGCTGATTATATATGCGCAAGGCAGTGACGTCAAGTCGAATTGGAAGTAAAATCCGAAGCATGGAACTCCAGATCGCAGTTGCGAAGATCAACAAATACGCGGTATCTGAAAGCGGGGATACGCTTGAAGTGATCGAACGCCCCACCGGCGGGCTTTCTGTAGTGCTTGCCGATGGCCAGACCAGCGGACGCGGCGCAAAAGCGGTTTCCATGATGGTGGTGCGCAAAGTGATCAGCCTGATCGCGGAAGGCGTGCGTGATGGAGCGGCAGCCAGGGCGGCATCGGATGCGCTCTTCGCCGAACGCGCGGGCAAAGTGACCTGCACCCTGAATATTGCGTCGGTCGACCTGCACAGCAATACGATCGTATTGACCCGAAATAACCCCGCCCCCATGTTCATTTGCCGCGGCGAGAACATCGATATACACGCGGAGGATAGTGTTCCACTTGGCATTTCCCGCAATGTGCGCCCTGTCATTACCGAACTCACGATCGAGGCGGGATTGACCATCGTCATCTTCTCTGACGGGATCAGCCACGCAGGGGAACGCCGCGGTGAACCGATGGATGTGCGCCACACGATTCGATCCCTGATCGAAGACCAGGACCCCAGCCCGCAGGAACTGGCAGACAGCCTTCTCGCCCAGGCTGTACGACTCGACGACAACCGCCCCGCCGACGATATCAGCGTTTTGATCCTGCGCGTCTCGCCGTTGACGGGGGACAATGTGCGGCGCATGACCGTCCGACTGCCGATCCATGCCTAAATCCCGTACTCCCTTCGACAAGCATCGCTGGCGGCGCATCCAGGCAGGTTTTCGCGATACCACCATCCTTATGCGGGAATTCCGTACGCCGTTGCTATGGTTCTCCTCGGCAGTGCTAGGCGGCGGCTTCCTCTATCACTATCTATCGGAACGACTGAATGAGCCGGTCTATTCCCTTGCCGAGTCGATCTACATCGTTTTGATCTCCACTTTTTTACAGCCGCCAAACCGCGAATTTCCGCACCATATCCTTCTGCAAGCCTTTCATTTTCTGATGCCCATCGTCGGCCTGGTCGCTCTCGCCCAGGGTCTGGCCGATTTTGCAAGCCTTCTCTTCAACCGAAAATCACGCAACAAGGAGTGGGAAATGGCAGTCGCATCCACCATGAACAATCACATCATCCTCGTGGGGCTGGGCCATCTCGGCTACCGAGTCGCGATGAAACTGCACGAGATGAACGAAAACATCGCCGTGATCGATCTCAAAGCCAACGGAGACACCGTCGCCGCGGTGCGCGAACTCGACATCCCGGTCATTCATGACGATGCCACCCGTCCGGCTGCGCTCGAAGCGGGAAATATCAAGGACGCGCGCACGATCATCCTGGCGAGTCAGAACGATGCGATGAACCTGCAGATCGCGCTAAAGGCGCGCAGTATGAATCCGGAGATCCAGGTGGTCATCCGCATCTTCGATGAGGACTTTGCCCATGCACTGCAGGAACAATTCGGTTTCGTCGCCTTGAGCGCCACAGAAATGGCGGCGCCTGTCTTCGCCTCTGCCGCCGCCGGGGTGGATGTGACCAACCCGATCTCCATCGAAGGGCAATTGCTCAGCCTGGCGAGATTGACCATCAATGCAAATTCGCCCCTTGCGAACAGGACGGTCGGTCACATCGAGGACAATTACCATTTGAACGTGGTCGTGCTACGCCACGACCATCGCTCCGAAATGCACCCGACGGATAAAAGCGAACTCCACGCCGGGGATACCATTGCAGTCCTCGGCAGTTCGGCGCAATTACAGAATTTGATCCAGGCAAATGAATGATCCTGCAACGCCCGCGCGGGTTGATAACCCGCTTATCGGTATAGTCGGTCCTTGCGGAGCGGGAAAATCCACGCTGGTTGCCGGGCTCGAAAGACACGGCTTCCGCTGCCGCCACATCGCGCAGGAACATTCGTACGCGAAGCAAATGTGGAAGGTCATCGCCAAGCCGGATATTCTGATCTATCTTGGCTGCTCGTTCGAAAACTCCACCAATCGCCGCAACCTGAACTGGACCCCCGCCGATCATGAGGAACAGCTCCAACGTCTCGCCCATGCCCGCGAGCACGCCGACCTGTTCATCGATACCAACACGGCTGACGAAAGCGGAGTCCTCGCCCAAGCCCTCGAGTTCTTAAAGAGCCGGATCTAGGATCGAGCCTTGCCCCGCTTCCGGCGTGGACCCAGGCTTTGGGCGGTGATCCTGGCCTTCCGCACGCCCGAAGCGGCTTGTGAATGCAAATCCATAGACTTGAATTCCGAGTGGGAGTATAATGTCGCCCGCGTGGCGCATAAGCGCCACATTTTCATGGATGGAGAAACCCCGCATGATACGTAACCTAACTAACCGCATCGCCATCATCGCGCTGATCCTTGCGTTCGCTTTGTGGGTCGACCTGAGCAACGACATCGAAATCCTAAACCCGGTGAACAATCAAGCCCTTTTCTCGCGCAATGTCGAACCCCGTCTGGGACTTGACCTGCAAGGCGGGCTGCAGGTTTTGCTCGAAGCCGACATCCCTGCCAACCAGCAGGTCGATTCGCAAGCCATGGAAATCGCCCGCGATATCGTTCAACAGCGCACCGACGCATTGGGCGTCAATGAAAATGTCATCCAGATCGCCGGAGACCGCCGCATTGTGGGCGAATTCCCCGGGCTGGAAGATACCGAATCCGTGCTGGCGACCATTCAACAAACGGGTCTGTTGGAATTCGTAGACACCGGCGATTACAGCCCCGAAGAAGGAACGATTCTTAACACCGATTACAGCCCCACGGGTGAACCGGTTGAATTACCCGAAAGCGGCGAGGTCCTTTATCACACCATCATGACCGGCTCCGAACTGGACGCTGTCACGGTCGGGCAGGACCAATTGGCCACGAACTACGTGATCAATTTCCGGTTGAAATCGGAAGGCGCGAGGATATTCGGCGATCACACCTCCGCAAATGTCGGCAAATTCCTCACCATCGTGCTCGATAAGCAGGTCATTTCATCTCCCCGCATCGAAAGCGCGATCACCGGCGGTGAAGGGACGATAACCGGCGGCTTTACCTTCGAATCCGCCAACGCCTTTGCGGTGCAATTGCGCTACGGCTCGCTTCCCGTTCCCTTGAAGATCGTCGAGACCCGCATCATCGGACCAACCCTCGGCGCGGACTCTTTGAATAAAAGCCTGCGAGCCGGGTTGATCGGCATGGTGATCGTGGCAATGTTCATGATCCTGTACTACCGATTTCCCGGTATTGTGGCGGTGCTGTCCATCCTGATCTATGCCGCGGTCGCATTCGCCGTGTTCAAATGGTTCCACTTCACATTGACCCTGCCCGGCATTGCCGGCTTTCTGCTCAGCACCGGCGCGGCGCTCGACGCGAACATCCTCATCTTCGAAAGAATGAAGGAGGAACTCCGCAACGGCAGGAATCTCGCGCAGGCGGTCGATCAGGGCTGGACGCGCGCCTGGTCCTCCATCCGCGATTCGAACCTGGCCGCCATCATCACTTCGTTGATCCTCTTCTGGTTCGGCTCCACCTTCGGTGCCACCATCGTAAAGGGTTTCTCGCTGACCCTCGCGCTCGGCGTTGGCATCTCTCTTTTCACCGCGATCTACGTCACCCGAACCCTGCTGGTCATCTTCCTGCAGGGATTCAAGCCGAAGAATTACGACCTCTGGTTTGGCATATAGGATATTCCCATGATCGATATACTCAGCAAACGTTACCTGTACTTTCTATTCTCCCTCTTTGTGATCGTGCCCGGGTTGATCCTTCTTGCCGTGGATGGGCTGCCCCTTTCGATTGACTTCACAGGCGGAAGCCTTTTTGAAGTGACCTTTGCCGAGGGCAAGGGACTCGACACGGAATCCATCATCTCGATCTATGAAGAAGCCGGCATCGATGACGCCCAGGTCACGACAACCGAGACGGGATCCGTGCAGATCCGCTCCTCCTTCCTGACAAACGAAGCGCGCGACGAAATCCTGACAGCCATGCAGGAAGCCACCGGCGATCCGGTGACTGTGATCAGCTTCGACAGCGTCGGTCCGACCATCGGGGCGCAGGTCGCATCGCGCGCGGCATTGGCGGTCGGGGTTGCGGCATTGGGTGTGGTGATCTACATCACACTGGCATTTAGAAAAGTGCAAAACGCCTTCCGGTACGGGGTTTGCGCGATCATTGCCATGGTGCACGACGTGGCGGTTGTCTTCAGCATCGCAGGGATCGGCGCGCGTTACTTCGACTGGCAGATGGATGCCCTCTTCCTGACCGCACTGTTGACCGTCATCGGTTTTTCGGTGCAGGACAAAGTGGTCGTGTTCGACCGAATCCGGGAGAACGCCAACCTTCTGCGCAGGCTCGAATACGAAACCCTTGTCAACCATTCCATCGTCCAGACCCTTCAGCGTTCGATCAACACCCAATTGATGACCGTTGAATTTCTTCTGCTTTCCCTGGCGTTATTCGGCGGGATCACCCTTCAGGAATTCGCTGTGATTCTCCTGGTAGGTCTCCTGAGCGGAACCTACTCCTCCATTTTCGTGGCGGCCCCGATCCTGGTCCTGTGGGAAAAGCGCGAGTGGACCACTTGGTTCGGCCGCGGCGCAAACGCGTAAAGACAAGATGAAGGACAGCCATCCACGAAACGGCTGTCTTTTTTAGTTCGAATGTCAATCAAGCCGGGAACTCCATCTCGTCTGTTTTTCTTATTGGTCCTTCTAGCGGCATCCTCCTGCAGCCGAGATGCCGGTGCTGGGCTTCCTGCAAAGATGACGTGGCATATTCAATATTCAGGCGGGGTGGATTATTCGTTGGATGTGGATATGTACAACCTCGACCTGTTTGATATCGGTGCGGATAAGATTCAAATGATCAAAGATCGGGGCGTTCTCGTCGTCTGTTATTTCAGCGCCGGTTCGTATGAAGACTGGCGGCCGGATGCGGGCGACTTTCCCATTGAAACACTCGGCAAACCAATGCATGAGTGGGAAGGCGAAACCTGGCTGGATATTCGAATTATCGAAAGCCTGCGGCCGGTCATTGAAAAGCGGCTTGACCTGGCGGTCAACAAAGGCTGCGACGGCGTGGACCCGGATAACGTCAACGGATACGAATCGGATACGGGTTTTCCCCTGACATATGAAGACCAGATCGAGTTCAACATCTTTCTTGCGGATGCGGCGCACGAACGCGGATTGACCATCGGCCTGAAGAACGACCTTGACCAGATCGAAGACCTGCTCCCGTATTTTGACTGGATCATCAACGAGGAATGTTTTTCATACGACGAGTGCGAACTGCTTTTGCCCTTTGTCGAGTCGGGCAAACCGGTCTTCGTGATCGAATATGATCTATCCCCGCGGATGTTCTGTGAGGCGGCAAATCGGATGAATTTCAATGCCTTGCACAAGAACCGGGACCTGGATGCCTACCAAACCGCCTGCAGGTGATATATGCTTTTTCTACGCGCCTTTATCATCGGAATCTCCATCGCCGCCCCGGTCGGACCGATCGGCGTGCTATGCATCCGCCGCACGCTGGCGAACGGCCGCCTGGCGGGATTCGTCTCGGGCCTGGGCGCCGCCAGCGCGGACATGATCTATGGCGCGATTGCCGCCTTTGGGTTGACCGCCGTTACAGGATTGCTGGTCGAAAATGCGTTCTGGCTGAGAATCGCAGGCGGATCGTTCCTGCTCTATTTGGGCGTGAAGACATTTCTGGAAAAACCCGCGGATAAACCGGCAAGTGCCTCGCAGGGCGGATTGTTGAGCATGTACACCTCCACTTTCTTTTTGACCCTCACCAACCCGATGACCATCCTTTCCTTCGCCGCCATCTTCGCCGGGACGATGCTGGGCAAAACGACCGGCTCGCCGCTGGTCATGGTGTCGGGAGTCTTTGCGGGCTCGGCTGCATGGTGGCTGACCCTGAGTTTCGGCGTGGGGATCCTCAGAGACAGATTGACCCAAACTCACATGGCCTGGATAAACCGCATTTCGGGCACGATCATTTTTGCGTTCGGCATCTATGCATTAATTGGGGCAATCTAATCGTCCTTGCGCCGGTGGTGATGCTCGGCTTTGTTCCCATACATGGCGTCATCGGCAAGTTGAATGACCTTTTCAAGGCTCAAGCCCGGTTTGCTGGCAGCCGAGCCGGCTGACAGGCTCAGGATGGGTTCACGGTAATATTTATTATTGATGTCGATGAGCGTCTGAAGCTGCTTCAGCATTTCTTCCGCTTCAGCCTCGTCCCTGCCGGGCAGCACAACCGCAAATTCATCCCCGCCCAGGCGCGCCACGACCTGGTCGCCGTTGAATCCGGCGATTAAAACCTCGGCAACACGACGGATCAATTTGTCCCCGGCCCGATGACCCAGGCTGTCATTCGTCTTTTTGAGCGAGTTCAGGTCGACGATGATGATGCTGACCGGATCGGTCCGGTTCGTCTCGAGTTTCTGGATGGTCTCTTCGAAGTAAGCCCGGTTGAAAAGGCCGGTCATGACATCGTGCGTGCCCAGATATTGAAGATATTCCTCCGCCTTCTTGCGCGCTGTGATGTCCTGTATGGAGACCAGCGCCCAGCTGAAATCGTCCTCGTGTCCCGGCATGATGCGGAAATTCAGAAGGATATTGATCGGGTCGCCGTTCAACGAGTAGTTGATCCCCTCGCGCTCATACATCAACCTGCCGTTCCACAGGTCGACCAGTTCCTTCGCGAAATGAGTTCCCATCTCATCGCGGAAGACCTTTCCCAGGTTCGATACCAGATGCTCCTTGGAATCCGCCGCGAACAGGTCCAGGGTCCGCTGGTTGACATCCAGGACCTTGATCATGCCTGCGCAATGCAATGCCGCTTCGGGGTGTCCGTCCAGGTATGCCTGCAGGTCCGTCACACCTTCTGCGCGCAATGAATCGAAATATTTCCTGATATCGCTGTAATCCTCCTCCCACAACGAAATCGGCGAGGCTTCGAAGAGACTTTGCAGCCTGCGCTCCGCCTGCCTGCGCGCCGTAATATCTTCGAGAGTGACCAGCACGCGCTCCCAACCTTTTTCATATTCCGGCAGGATGCGCCAATGCAAAATGATATCCAGCGGCTCGCCGCTCAACGTGTAATTGACCCCCTCGCCAGACCATTCCACATCGCCGTTCCAAAGGGCGCGCAGCTCGTCGCGGAAATGGTGCCGCATCCCGTCGCGGAAGACCTGTCCGAGGCTGGCGAGCAGTCGTTCCTTGGAATCGGCTTTTAACAGCTCGACCGTTCTCAGGTTGACATCCAGCACGCGGATCTGCGACATGCACAGGTCGACGAATTCGGGATGCATCATCAGGTGCGCATCCAGCGACTTGACCCCCTGCGAGCGCAGGTCATCGAACAGCTGTTTGATCCGGCTGAAATCCTGCTCCCACAGCGAGATGGGGGCATATTCGAATAATGTCACAAGATACTCCTTGTCGTGCGAATCTGGCATGTTACCCTCCGGTCTCGAGCAAATCGATGGGTGGATTATACCTTTGCATGATTCAGCGCAGGAAAAATTTCAAAAGCAAGATTCAAGTTCAATTGAGGTCGAGGCGTTGTATTTCTTCCCCCATATCGTACGCAAGGACGTATCGTTTCCCGCGCGCGGCAAGCAGGTTGCATTCCGCTTCGAGGCCGCAGGTGGTACAGCATTTCCCGTCGGGACCGATCTCGAGCAGCCTGCCCTTTTTGACCAGCAGGTCGATCATCGAAAGGACCGCCGAAGGCTGCGCGTTCAACGCACGGCTGATCCCGGAGAGGCTCATGCCGTTCCCGTTCGCTGCGAGCAGATCGATCAATCGACCTAGCATAGGCTATCCCAACCCGAACAGCAGGCCGCCTTGATAGACGATGAATGCCGCCAGCCACGCAACGGCGGTTTGATAAACAGCCGAGACCACAGCCCAGGATGTGCCGAATTCATGTTTGATCGCGCCCAGGGTTGCAACACATGGCACGTACAGCAGGACAAAGACCAGCAGTGAAAGCGCGCTCAGCGGAGTGAAGTGATTGCGCAGGGCGACGCTCAAGGCGGTATCCTCGCCCGCGGACTCTTCATCCACGAGGTCCACACCGGGGATGATGCCCAACAGGATTTTTCCCGAACTGATGACCGCATCGCCAAACCCCCGACCGATACCGATGAGGTCTTCGCCGAGTGTCGATGTTTCGACTGGTTGCACTTCCGCCCCGCCGAGATAGATCACGCTCATGGTGCTGACGACGATCTCCTTCGCCATAAAACCGGTGACCAGCGCGCCGCCCGTCTCCCAATTATCGAACCCCAGCGGAGCGAAGACCGGCGAGATGGCGCCGCTAACCTTTCCAAAATACGAGTCGCGCTGATCGCCCACGCCCCAGGGCAGGTTGAGCAGGAACCACATCACGACCGAGGCGAGCAGGATCACCGTCCCAGCCTTGCGGACGAATTCGCGCGTGTTCTCCCACATGTGGATCAAGACGCTTTTCAGCGAAGGCTGGCGGTAGGGCGGTAACTCCAGCACGAACGCGGAGGACGCGTCTGGCTTGAGGATGGTGCGCGTGAAGAACATCCCCGCCAGCATGGCAACCAGGATGCCCAGCGCATACATCGCCCAGATGACCGTCCCGGCGCGCGAACCGAAGAAGGCAAGCCCAAAAACGACGTACACAGGCAAACGCGCCGAACAGGACATCAACGGGACGAGCAATGCGGTCAGCACGCGGTCTCTGCGGCTCGAGATGGTGCGCGTGGCATAGATCGCGGGGACCGCGCAGCCGAAACCGAGGATCATCGGGATGAACGATTTGCCGTGCAAGCCGACGACGCGCATGAAGCGGTCCATCACGAAAGCCGCGCGGGACATGTAACCGGAGTCTTCGAGCAACGCAAGGAAGAAATAAAGGATCAGCAGGCCGGGGACGAAGACAAGCACGCCCCCCACCCCGGCAATGACGCCGTCGATGACCAGCGAATGGATCCACCCAGGCAACGGCGCAAGGTTCAAGAGAAAACGGATCCAGTTGGCGAGCGGTCCGTTGATGACCGCGTCCGTCCAATCAAGAAAGGGAGACGAGACATCGATCACGAGGCGGAAGACCAGGTACATCACCGCGAAGAAGACCGGCAAGCCAAGCCACCTGTGCGTGACGATATCGTCGATGCGGTCGGTCAGGGTGATGCGGTCCAACCGCGGACGGTGCAGCGACTGCCGCACCACGCCGTTGATGAAACCATAGCGCCGGTCGGCGGTCAGCAGGTCGAAGTCGTCGCCCAGCATGTCCTGCACATGCGCCGCGCTCTTTTTGGCGAGCGCGATCACCCGCTCCCCTTCCGGCATGGACCCCAGCCGTTCGAGGATCTCCGGGTCGGCTTCGAGCAGTTTGAGCGCAAGCCAGCGTTTGGGATACCGCCCGGTGTCGAAATCCAGTTCATCGAACGTATCGATCAAGTTTGCGATCTCGCGTTCGATCTTGCCGCCGTAATCGAGTTTGAAGGAAGGGTTTGCTGTGATGGCCATGGTTCTATTCTTCAAGGCGCCGCAAAGGGTCTCGGAAAGAATGTAAAGATGCCTCGCCCGGCATGGCATTAATTCCTGACTGCCGCGCGAACGGCTTCGTTGACAAGCTCCGATAAGCCCCTGCCCCTGTTCGCCGCCGTCTGCACCACAGGGACGTTCCCGAGCAGTTGGGATAAATGCCCCACGTTGATTCGCGCGCCGTTTCGATGGAGTTCGTCCGTCATGTTGAGCGCGACCACCACGGGCACATCCAGCTCGAGGATCTGCACCGTGAGATACAGGTTCCGCTCCAGGTTGGTCGCATCCACCACGTTGATGACCGCATCCGGGCGTTCTTCGATGATGAAATCGCGCGCGATGATCTCTTCGGGGGAATAAGCCGTCAGGCTGTACGTGCCGGGCAGGTCGACGATATTGATTCGGACGCCTTCATGCTCGATCTCGCCCTCCTTCTTTTCGACCGTCTTGCCGGGCCAGTTGCCGGTGTGCTGGCGCAAGCCCGTCAGCGCGTTGAATATGGTCGTCTTGCCCGCGTTCGGGTTGCCTGCCAGCGCGATCGTCAGGTCAGCCATGCAGGATGACCTCGATCAGCGCGGCTTCCTCCCTGCGCAGGGCCAGGTGATAGCCCTTGATCACGTATTCCACCGGGTCGCCGAGCGGAGCGCTGCGCTCGATCAGGATCGTCTCGCCTTTGACGATGCCCATTTCGACGAAGCGGCGGCGCAGCGCGCCCGTCCCGCCGATGCGCGTGATGACGGCTTTCTGCCCCGGGTTCAGGAGGTGGAGTTGAATGGATTCGGTCATGGTTTTTCGCAGGGGCGAGGTCCTCTCGCCCTCATTCATTTCTAGATCAGGCTTGCTGAAAAAGTCACGATGATATTTTGCTCATGCGGCGGGAGCGCTTATGCAGGAGGTCTAACATGTAAATCGCTGGGGTGGGAGACCCCGCCCCTACGATCTCACGATCACAAATCCCGCGGCAGATAAACCCAGCACAACTTCCCTCCCCTCCACGCACAATGTCAACGGACCTTGAAGCGGCGCGGCTTCCATCAGGATGATGTCGTTCCCGGGCAAAAGATCGCGGTCCTGCAAATATTTCAGCACATCGGTCGCGGTCGCATCCACCGCCAGTATCGTCGCCTGCTCCCCCGCTTTCATCTCGGTCAGGCGCCTGCCCTTCAATGGGACCATGACCCCGTTCTCATCGGGGATCGGGTTGCCGCGCGGGCAGGTCTGCGGATGATGCAGATATTCCGCCAATGCCTCCGTCACCTCGGGCGCGGTGGCGTGCTCGAGCGCGCAGGCAAGTTCGTACACCCGCGCCCATTCGATGCGCAGCTGGTCGTAAAGGAAACACTCCCACAAACGCTGGCGGCGGATCACATTCGTAGCCGCTTCGCGGCCCCTCTTCGTCAGCGAAACCCCCTTATAGGGCGTATGGGTCACCAACCCCAGGTCCGCAAGGCGCCGCATCATCTCGTTGGCAGAGACGTTCGTCACGCTCAGCCGCTCCGCAAGGCGCGAGATCGCCACATCGCGGATTCCGAGTTCCGCCATCGCCTTCAGGTACATCTCGGTGCTTTCGCTCAACGGGGGGACGGTCATAAGGCAGTCCTTTCGAAAATCATAAGGTCGACCTTATTATGGCAGAAGCGCTTCGCCCCTGTTAGTGACGTCCGTCACAAGTTCGTCACATGCATGTCACCATGCTATACTCGAAAAAACCGGATTTACAAAGGAGCGCCATGTATACGACAGACCAATACGAAGGCTTGCTCGCAGAGACCGTCACGATGACCGGCGCGAACGGCGATACCATCAACGCCTATCTCGCCCGCCCGCTCGGCGACGGACCCTTCCCCGGCATCGTGCTCGCGCATCACATGCCCGGCTGGGACCAGTGGTATCGCGAAGTCACGCTCAAGTTCGCGCATCACGGTTACATCGCCATCTCGCCCAACCTGTATTACCGCGCGGGTCACGGCACGCCGGAGGATGTGGCGGCGAAGGTCCGCGCTGACGGCGGCATCGCGGATGACTCTGCCGTGGGCGACCTCGAAGGCGGCATGAAATACATCCGCGCCCTGTCATCCTCCAACGGCAGGGTCGGGATATTTGGAACCTGCTCCGGCGGCAGACACGCCTATCTCACCGCCTGCCGCGTGAAGGGATTCGACGCGGTCGTGGATTGCTGGGGCGGACGCGTGGTCATGCCTCCCGATACCTTGAACGACAAGACCCCCGTCGCGCCTCTCGACCTGACCCGTGACCTGACCTGCCCCATCCTGGGATTGTTCGGCAATGACGACTCCAGCCCCACGCCACAACAGGTAAACCAGCACGAAGCGGAGTTGAAGAAGCACGGCAAGACCTATGAGTTCCACCGCTACGACGGCGCCGGTCACGGATTCTTCTATTACGACCGCCCCGCCTACCGCCAGGCGCAAGCCGTGGACGGCTGGGCGAAGGTCTGGGCGTTTTTGGAGAAGTATTTACAAAGTTAATGTCACTGCGAGCGACAACGAAGCAGTCTCACGTCAAGAGAAGATTGCTTCGCCGCAGAGCGCCTCGCAATGACACAAGGAGACCCCATGTGTACCATGATCGTCGAAAAGGTAAAGATACACGGCAGCGGCAGGGGCGCGGACGGCTGGTTCAAGCTGGAGCAGGCGAACGTCTCATATGACCATCCCTTCGATGCGCCGTATGAACACGCGCTCAATATCGATTTCGTCAACGAGTCGCAGGGACTCGGCGCAAGGGTCGCCGTCGAGTTGAGCGAAGAAGCCGCCCGCGAGTTGATCCGCACCATACAAAACGTGTTGGACCAGGCTCAGGCAGGCGGACACCTGCCCAGGTCATGAAAGAGGCGCGGACTTATGTCACGGCGAATCCCCGCCCGGGAGGGTAGAATCCGGTCATCTTTTCGTCGGAGAACCTGACACCCATGAAACGACTGATCCCCCTCCTGGCTCTTGCCCTCATGTTCACAACCGCCCGCGCAGACGGCGGCTTCGATTACATCGCCGTCAAGGGACCGGGCATCATCGGCGAGATCGATGTGACCCAGGCCGCGCTCACCGAAGATTACTTCGTCTTCGCCGATTTCACGCAGGGGAGCATCCCCGCGCCCGCAAACCCGGGGCAGGGATACCAGATCGTGCGCCTGTACGTCGTGTTCGAAGACGACAAGCCCAGGAACGTGCCCTTCGATGAACTGCATTATTACCCCTACACGGGCTATGTCTATTACGTCGGCGTCGTGGACGGGACCTCGGAATACGACGGCAAATGGTACGCCGCGAATCCCGCCGCCGAGGCGCCCTTCCGAGGCGTGCTCTTCCAGCGCGCCCTGCTGGCATGGGTCCCGTTCGTGCTGCTGGTTGCCATCCTGGTCTGGTTTGCGGTCGCCTATTATCGCAAGCCGAAGACTGGATGAAAAAACATCGGTAATTATCCAAAATCATCCACAGATTTCGCAGATCCGGCAGATACCAAATTTCATTGCTCAAGGCGGCGTACCCATTCCGGGCACTTTCCCCGCCGCCGGGGACTGCGGCGGGAGCGTTTAGGTGGGGGTTCCGGGTTTCTCTTTCATTACCGTCCCGAAGGATTTGGCGGATCTCAAGCATCATCCGCGGCAGCCTTCGGGACGTTTTGCGTAATAACCTCCTTGCCCCCGACGCCCGATTGTTATATGATGGAATCAGAATCGGGGCAGGAAGCGAACCCCCCCCACCGAAAGGAGCCGATATGGGTCACAACCGCGACAAGGAAAAGAAGGAAAAGAAAAAGAAACCCCGGAACGACATGAAAGCGAAGCGCAAGCTGAGGAAGGAGAAGAAACAGACCCAGAAAAGCCCGGTCATCTCGCTGGGCGGACAGAAGTAAACCGAACGCCCGCCGGAAAGAACCGGCGGGCGTTTTATTGGCAGGGTTATCTGTAAATCGCGACTTTTCATCCGCACAGATCGGCATCAGCAGGGTTGGAGCGATCCACCGGGCAGGCTGGGTCTGTATGCGGGTCACTGCCGCCACTTCCGCTACGGAGCGCACAAGGACGGATCATCAGGATCGGGCACGCACGAAAGCGGGACGACCGGTTCCTCTTTTACGGTTGCGTCGCCTCCGGTGTCGCCGGAACTGCTCTGGGTATCGGTGCAGAAGTAGCCGTCGTAATTGAAGTTGTTCACTTCCACTCCGCCAAGGGTGACGATGACCTGAATCGGAAAGGCCGCGCCTGGCGGCAAGGGACAGGCAAGGATGGATGTATTCACTGCCGGAACGCCGCAGTTGACCGCCGTTCCGTTGATGGTGACCGCCAAGCCTTTCCCTGCCAGATCGGGGCTGCTCGCTGCCAGCGGAAAGTTGATATAGCCCAGACCCGTATCGCAGGCGCTGACAGTTCCTTTCAGCAAGGGGGTGGCATTGGCAGGCGCGTCAGCGGGAGCCTCGGTGGGCGGCTCGGTCGGGGCTTCTGTGGGCGGTTCGGTGGGAGCCTCGTTTGAGGCGGTCTGCGCAGGGACGGGGCAGTATTTAGCTTGTACGTCGCCAAGGGTCATTTCTTTAAGTTGAGCCGTGGTTTCATATAAATAAAGGGTCTGTTCTGCTGAGTCAGGGGGGCATTTGACCTTACTGCACGCATACCCTTCTGCTTCCTGTCCATCCTTGAATTCATAAAACTTCTTGCAGTTGAACAGGTAATCGGTTCCCTTAAGAGGCACGGCTACTTCATCCTGGCAGGCGGATGTACGGCATGCCATCATGAAGAGCAGAAAGAACAGGTAGATCAATGATCTTTTTCGGTTGGCGCGCATGGGGAGGGACTCCTCTTAAGCCGGGGATACGTTCTAATCTTTAGTGGTTGATGTAACCCGATTCGGGTGGAGGAGTTATGGGGGAGGAGGTGTCAGAGAGTGTTTTGGAATTCATTTTTAACCACAGATGGACACAGATAAATCTGATTTCGAACGCTTATTTTGCGCTTTTTCATCAAAATCGGCGTTCATCCGTGTTTATCTGTGGTGAATCCAGATTTATAAAACACTCTCTCAGGGGTCAGGTGCGGGGTGTCGGGGAGTCGCGCGCGGTGGTACGGATTAAGCTAATGCCCACAATCACAAGTTGAGATTCAAGGATTGAAAGAAAACGATTCGCCTTCGCGCGAAGCAGACTCGGCGGGAACCTTCAGGGATTCAGCAAGGCGCAGTTGGAGTGGGAGGATTAGTTAGAGAGTAGAGAGTAGTTGAGCGGTCGGGTAGTTTTGGGTGGCAGTCTCTTGACGGGGATTGCCACCCCCTTGACCGGAGAGGCGGGAGGTCGGGTAAAATAGGAAAGGTAGATCATATTTCATCAATGGGGTTTTTTTACCCTCCCAATGTCAAAATCCAAAATTACCCTTTCGCAACTCGAAAATTTTCTGATGAAAGCCGCAGATGTTCTGCGCGGCTCAATGGACGCTTCGGAATATAAAGAATACATCTTTGGGATGCTGTTTTTGAAACGTCTGTCGGATGTGTTCGATGAGAAGCGCAATGCTGTTCGCAAAGATACCTATAAACATTTATCGGAAAAAGAGTGGGTTTTTATTTCTGAAGAGAAAAGCACATATGGCGATACATTTTATGTGCCGCGCCGCGCACGTTGGCATGAACCGTTTGTAGATGATGACGGTGACCCGCAGCCTGCGATCAAGAATTTACAGAAAAATATCGGGGATATGTTGAACAAGGCATTGGCGGCTATCGAAGATAACAACGATGCTTTGACCGATGTTCTGAAAGACCGCATTAATTTCAACAAACTGGTTAGCAATGAGCGCATTGTGCCTGATACAAAGTTGCGCGATTTGATCGATCATTTCAATCAGCCGCAGTTCGTGCTGGTGAACGATAACTTTGAGTTCCCTGATTTGCTGGGGGCGGCATACGAATTTTTGATCAAGTATTTCGCGGACAGCGCGGGCAAGAAGGGCGGACAGTTCTATACGCCTTCGCAGGTGGTGCGCTTGAAAGTGCAACTCATCAAGCCTGCGGAAGGTATGAGCGTGTACGACCCGACGGTTGGTTCGGGCGGTATGCTGATTCAGTCAAGCCAGTATGTGGACGAGCAGGGCGGCGATGGAACGAAGATGGAATTCTATGGGCAGGATAGCGACCCTGCGGTGGTATCCATTGCCAAGATGAACATGATTCTGCACAACATTCTGGATGTGAAGATTGAGTTTGGGGATACGTTGGCGAACCCGAAGAATTTGGCGAAGGGCAAGTTGATGCAGTTTGACCGCGTGATTGCCAATCCACCGTTCTCGCAGAACTACAGCCGTGCGGGGATGCTGCACCCTGAACGCTTTGCTTATGGCTTTGCGCCAGAGACAGGCAAAAAAGCGGATTTGATGTTCGTGCAAC
The DNA here is from genome assembly GCA_026645935.1 of Candidatus Villigracilaceae bacterium. GTDB lineage: Bacteria > Chloroflexota > Anaerolineae > Anaerolineales > Villigracilaceae > Villigracilis. Next base: position 25,646 of record JAPKMP010000033.1, read on the forward strand.
ATATGCTCGCCAGTTTGAAACAGAACGGCAAGATGTCTGTGGTGATGCCGCATGGGGTGTTGTTTCGCGGCGGTAAGGAGAAGGAGATTCGCCGCAAGATGTTGGAGGCGGACGTGGTCGAGGGGATCATCGGGTTGCCGCCCAAGTTGTTCTATGGGACGGGTATCCCTGCGGCAATTTTGGTGCTGAACAAGAACAAGCCCGATGAATTACGCGGCAAGGTCTTCATCATCAACGCGGATGCGGAGTATGCCGAGGGCAAGAATCAGAACATGCTGCGCCCTGAGGATATCGAGAAGATTGATTATGTCTTTACGCTCAAGAAGCCAGTACACAAATATTCCCGCTTAGTGGACATTGCCGAGATTGGCAATGAGCAGAACGATTGGAATTTGAACATCCGCCGCTATGTGGATAATACGCCTGACCCTGAACCCGAGGACGTGCGCGCGCATTTACTGGGTGGCGTGCCAAAGGCTGAGGTGTTAGCGAAGTCAGCACAGTATGAGAAGTTTGGATTCGAACCCGCGGCATTGTTTCAGGAACGGGATGAGAAGTATTTCGATTTCCGTGCTGAGATACAAGGCAGGGAAGAAATCAAGAACGTCATCGAGACGCACCCGAACGTGAAGCGGACGCTGGAGGAGAATCGCGCCAGCCTGAGCGAGTGGTGGTTGGAAGCACGGGACGATTTTTCGGCATTGGAAAAGGCTGGGGAATCAGAGACCAAGCCTAAGTCGAAGAAACGAACCGCGGAAGGCGCAGGGGCATATCTCACGTTGAAGAGTCAGAAACTGCCTGAGGTGAGGAAGAGTCTGATCGAGTCGCTTAAATCGCAAATCACGCCTTTGAAGGTGTTGGATGATTTTCAGGCGGCGGGGGTGTTCGTCAATTGGTGGGACAGAATCAAGTATGACTTGAAAACCATTATGACCAACGGCTGGAGCCCGACACTCAACCCTGACCCCTATGTGATGAAAAAATATTTTCGCGCTGAAACCGAGGAGTTGGAGCGGATCGAGAATGAGATCAGCACTACGGAAACTGCATTAGAGGAAGCGACGGAAGCCGCACAGGAAACGCTCGAATACGAACTTGGAGATGATGAGGAATTAACTCCCGCACTAATGAAAAAACGCTTGAAAAAGGCAATTGAAGACAGCGAAACAGATGAAGATATTGCCCTTTACGAGTCTGCATTAAGCGCCATTACGAAGGCTGAAAAGCAACGCAAGGATAGCAAGAAAACTCAAAAGACATTGCGTTTTGACCTGGATGTGAAGATCGCGTTGAAGAAATTCGGCGCGGAGGATGAAACGCTGGATGCGCGGCGGTTGCTGGCGCAAGCCGAGAAAGAATTGGGCGAACTGGGGAAGATTACCAAGCCTGAGAACGAGAAAGCCCATAAGAAAAAAGTGAACGCGTTGAAGAGCGACATCAAGGCGTTGAACGAGCGCATTGAGGCGATTGAACGCCTGAGTAAAAGCGTGGGCGGCGTGATCGGCGCGGAGGAAGCCAAAGAGTTGATTTTGCAGAAGCACCATGATTTGGTGACGGAACAATTGAATCGATATATTTCAAATGAAAAATCTTTGTTCTTAGGTCAGTTCACAGTAATTTTTGAAAAATATCATTCTTCATTGAGACAAATTGAAAATCTGCAAGGTCAAATAAATCAAGAACTTAGGAATTATTTGACCAAACTCAATTATGAGTGAAATGGATATTGTATGAATGTTTATGGTATTTTAAAACTAACATCAGAACAAATCCCTACCGATTGGGCACAATCACAGATAAAGGATGTTTGTGATGTTGTGGCAGGCGGAAAAGGTGGTTTAACCAAGGAAAAACACTACCAACCATCAGGTTTTCCTGCTTATAGTGCGGCAGGAGGAGATGGTTTTGTTGAAAACTTTGAATATGATAGAGATGCAGTAATACTTTCATCAATCGGGGCGAATTGCGGGAGATGTTTCTTAGCAACTGGAAAGTGGAGCGCACTTGCAAATATTCAGTTACTGCTTCCAAATACAATTGACGTTCGATATTTATATTACTACGTTAATCGTAATGGTTACTGGCCTAGGTCTGGATCTGCTCAACCGTTTATAAAGCCATCAGATATTAAGTCTTGTTGGATAACATTTCCCGCCGAAATTAAAGAGCAAGCCAAAATCGCCGAAGTCCTTGCCACCATTGACCGCGCCATCGCGCAGACAGAGGCATTGATCGCCAAGCGCCAGCGAATCAAGACGGGCTTGATGCAGGATTTGCTGACACGCGGGATTGATGAGCATGGTCAACTGCGAGACCCGTCCACGCATAGGTTTAAGACCACGCCGTTGGGGATGATCCCTGAGGAGTGGGAGGTTAGCAATATTGGGAAAATTAGCCATCGTGTTACCAGTGGTTCACGTTGGTGGGCAAGGTATTATTCAGAAACTGGTGCAAAATTTATCCGCATTGGCAATCTGACAAGAGAACATGTAAATCTTCGGCTTCAAAATATTCAGCATGTCCAACCGCCAGATTCAAGTGAAGCCAAAAGAACAGTTCTTGAAACGGGTGACTTGCTGATTTCAGTCACCGCTGACTTGGGGATTATCGGAATTGTCCCCAACGATTTAGGCGAGGCTTACATCAATCAACACATAGCCTTGGTGAAATTAGACAAGGAAAAAATCAATCCGTATTTCATCGGAAACCTTTTGTCTGGTTTTCAAGCGCAAAAATATTTTTCACTTCTAAATGACTCAGGCGCTAAAGCAGGCTTGAATCTCAAAACGATTTCTGCATTTCCTGTGGTTTTTCCAAGTGACAGAAAAGAACAAGACAAAATTGCTGAAATCATCCAGAAAACTGACAGCATTATCGAAACACAGAAGTCCGAGAGAAAAAAGTTGCTCGGAGTAAAAGCAGGGCTGATGCAAGACCTGTTGAGCGGCAGAGTGTCGGTCAAGGGGTTGATGGAAGGAGAAAAGCAATGAGTTACGCTGATGATGTCCGTGTGTATTGCAAGAAGGAATATGTTGATCCCGCCAGAGCCAAGGGAGAGAAGACTGTTTCTATCCGCTCGGGGGATGTCCATGCGGCGCTGGGGTACAAGAACAGGTATCCGCTGGTTTGTTCCGCCATTGGCTCGAATAAGTTCGAAGAGATGTGCGGGGTTCGGAGAATTGCGGTGGATGGTCCCATTAATGGTGTGAATACAGTGTTTATATTTGAGGTTACCGAATAAAATAATATTAAGGAATACCATTTTGAAATCAAGCCCGGTTTCTTTAGAGTTTATTGAAAACAGTGGTCCCGACAATCTTCGGGACACGCTAACGGCTTTATTGTTAAAAACAAGCACAAATGAAGTTTGCGTAGCCGTTGCATTTACAACCCAATCTGGGTTGGACGAAATTATCCAGCCCTTGCGTCAGGTTGCAACCCAAGGCTCGGTAAGGCTTATTACCGGACTATATCAGCAAGTAACCGAACCACAAGCATTAGAGACTTTGCTCAAAATTCAAAAAGAAACCAGAGGGAAATTTTCGGTAAAATTATCCAAAGAACCGCAATTTCACAGGAAGTTTTATATCCTTGAATCCAAATCACAAACCATTGCAATCGTGGGTTCGTCAAATTTGACGAAGGAAGGTTTGCAAAGCGGCGGTGAAATTAACGTAATTATCTCATCGGCAAGAAATACAACTTCCGCCAGAGATTTGAAAAAGATCTTTGAGAAAGAATGGGGGCAACGTGCAGTTTCTTTATCTGCCAAGCAAATAGCTAAATACAAAAAAGCACGAAACAAGAAAACTGAATTCAAGAATTTCAATCGCAGCGAACTCAAGTCAATTTTGGGGACGGAGCTAGTTCACCAAAAAGCCGATCCTTCCGCTCCGGAAACGCCCGAATATTGGCGTGATTGCATATCTGGCTATGCCAAGAAAAGCACCAACCAAATAATTTCCGAAACGACAAACTGGGACGCTTATAATTATTCCTGGTACAGCACAGGCGGTAAACATCAATTCCGGATAGATGATCGGATTTTTCTATTCGACGAACCTGAAGGTAAATTAAGTCTCGTAAGGGTGACGGATATTGCACGAATCAAAGTCTCCACACCGGACGGCAGAAATTTCATTGCTTATAAATATGTTCGTGGGTATGGAAAGAGATTTTCAAAAAAATTGTGGGAAGCGTTAAAGAAGGAAGGAATAAATAAAGGCGATATTTGTGAGCGGGTTTCTGTTTCAACTGAAACTTTCCAAAGACTATCAAGCCTCATAAAAGCAAAACGCGGCTAACAAAGCGCACAGTGGAAAAGCCTAAATTCAAAAACAATTTCGAGTTATCTCAAAGATACTAATACAAGCCAAAATAAGGATTACAGGATAGCAATATGCCAAATAAAATTGACAGCGATAAAATATTTATCAATAAAGCCTTTGAGTGGTGGTATCGCGTGCCTGATTATCAACGTCCTTATGTGTGGGGTAGCGATCAAGTCACTGATTTATTGGACGACGTTACTGAGTGGATGAGTGTCCGCCCTGAGAGTGAATACTTTCTCGGCTCCATCGTCTTGCAGGAACGCCGCGACAACGGCATTACTGAATTTGACTTATTGGATGGGCAACAACGGCTCAGTACCTGCTTGATGATCTATGCAGCAGGGCGAGATCTGGCAACCGATAAAAGGCTGGAAGAACATTGTCGAGAGGCAGTTTTTCAACAGGATGATCCCTTCAAGAACATTCCTGAGCGTCTGCGCATTATTTACGATATTCGTGATGAAGTTCGGGACTTCGTCAACGAATTTATCAAACCAAACGGCGGAACAAACAACGAAGAAAAACTTACCGAACTTATGGAAAAATCTCCCGATATTTCCGTGCAGAATATGGCAAACGCCATTCTGGAAATCCGCAAGTTTTTCAAAGATGAAACTGCTCCCAAAGTGGAAGACTTCTTTAAGTTCTTTGGAAACAAAGTGTTGATGGTTTACGTATCTTCGCCCGATCTCGATGATGCGTTCCGTATGTTCACAGTTCTGAATGACCGCGGCATGAAATTGCGCGGCAGCGACATTCTAAAAACTTCCAATCTGCGGGCATTGCGCGAGGATAAAGCAAGTGATGAAGTTGTCCGCAAGTGGGCGCAAAAATGGGAAGAGTGGGAAGGTGAATTGGGCGATGGATTTGATGTGTTTCTGTCTCAGATCCGCGCGGTGTTGGTCAAAGACAAGGCGCGGCTTAGTCTCTTGCAGGAATTTGACGAAAACATTTATGCTCCGCGCAGTTTTGACCGAAAAACAAAAACGTATACAAAACGTGATCCGCTATTGACGCGCGGTTTGGATACCTTTAATTTTATTGACCGCTATTACAGTCATTACCAGAAAATCTTCGGGCGCAACAATTATCACCTGAATAATTCCTGGCAATTCGACAATCTCATTACCCTCCTACAAGATGCCAGTCTTGCCGATTTTTGGCTCCCGCCTTTGCTGCGATATTATGATGTATTTGGTGAAAAACGAATTCTGGATTTTCTCAAAAAATTAGAGGCAAAGTTCTGTGGTGATTGGGTTGCTTCTGAAACTCCCACAGATCGTATCAGTGCGATGAACAAGATTACAGCGGCAATTGATGAAGTCAACAAACTAGAAAAGGCGAGTCAGGAAGAGAAAATCGCTCAATTGCTTGCAAAAGATGTTTTCAATTTTAAATATGACACTTTCAAGAAGAACCTTGAAGAAGGTGAAGTATATAAGCGCAGATACGCTCGTTATTTGCTATTCAAATTAGACGCGCTATTTGCTGGCGCAGATACGCTCTTGCAAGTACCCGTGAATATGTCTGTGGAGCATATCCTTCCGCAAAACCCAAAATCTAATAGCCAATGGTGCGTAGATTTTACAGACGAAGAACGCGAAGCATGGACAAACCGGGTTGGTAATCTAGTGCTCATCAGCCGTCGTAAAAATAGTTCCCAAGGACGATCAGATTACGAGAAGAAAAAGGAAAAATACTTCAAAAACAACGTTGAAGTATTCCCAAATTCTGTACGTGTAATGCAGAATAAAAAATGGGATTTGGATGCCTTGAAAAAACACCATCAAGACGTAGTCGATAAACTCTGTGCTTAATCCCCAACAAGGTGGGCTATGAATCTCTCCAACGATAAAAAGAATGACGCGCTGCAGCTAGACGAGAAAACCAACGTCGAAGAACCGTTGCTAGCCCAACTCGAAGCGCAAGGCTGGGATGTCATTCGGCTCAAGCAGGTGCAACAGCCGAGCGAATCCTTTCGGCAGGATTTCAGACAGGTGGTGTTAATCCCCAAGTTGGAAGAAGCGTTGCGGAAGATCAATCCGTTATTGGAAGATGACCAAGTCGCTGAGTGTGTGACGCGTATCACGACTTTCCAGCAAAGCACGTTGATCGAAAACAACCAGAAAGTTCTGCGTCTGATATTGGAAAATACATCGGTGGCAAAAAATCGCAAGACGGGCGAAAAGAGTCCCACTGTCCGCTATGTGGATTTCAAAGAAGTCAAGAATAACTCCTTCATTGCCATCTCGCAGTTTAAAGTCCGCGTACTGGGGACGGAAAATCACATCGTTCCTGACATCACTCTATTTCTGAACGGCTTGCCCGTCGCAGTCATCGAAGCCAAGTCAAGCAAAGTGCAAGACCCAATGGGTGAAGCCATTGACCAACTCATGCGTTACAGTGAACAGCGCAACATGAGCGGCGAAGG
>JAPKMP010000034.1 GCA_026645935.1 Candidatus Villigracilaceae bacterium
AGGTCAGGTACATCTCTTCCTGGCTGAACGGCATGGTGCCGGGCAACGCCATCATCAAATGCGGATGTCCGCCTTTTTCCAAAATTTGAATGTAGAGCTCCTTCAAAAGCGGCTCGGCGGCAGTCGTGCCTTCGAGCAGAATGCGGTCGCCGGGTGTTACACGAGCGGAATGTTCTACTAAAATTTTTGCGTATTTTTGAACGCGAATGTCAGCCAAGTCGGGCTCCTGAACGTCGGAATGGCGAAATTATATCACCTCCAAAATTTGCCCAGCGTTCGATATGCGTTATACTTTTTGCCCATGAAACAGCTTTTGCAAAACATCAAAGATGGCAGGACCATCGTCGAAGAAGTTCCCATCCCGACTCCACGCGAGGGGCAGGCGCTTGTAAAAGTTTCTGCCAGCCTTGTTTCTGCAGGCACTGAACGAATGGTGGTGGAGTTCGCGGAAAAAAGTTATCTCGGCAAGGCGCGTTCCCGCCCCGACCTCGTCAAACAAACGCTCGATAAAGCCAGGCGTGAAGGCATCCTGCCGACCATGCAAGCGGTGTTCAATCGCCTCGACCAGCCGATGGGGCTTGGATATTCATCAGCCGGAACCATCGTTGCGCTTGGAAAACAAATGCAGGGTTTCAAGGTCGGTCAACGCGTGGCGTGCGCGGGCGGCGGCTATGCCATGCATGCCGAATACAACGTCGTGCCGCGCAATCTGCTCACGCCCCTTCCGAAAAATGTCGATTTCGAATCCGCCGCCTTCACCACTCTCGGCGCGATCGCCTTGCACGGCTTTCGACTGGCAGAAACTCAGCTTGGCGAAAATGTTGCAGTGATCGGTCTTGGTCTTTTGGGATTATTGACGATTCAAATGGCATCTGCGGCCGGATGCCGCGTGCTTGGCATCGACATCGACCCAAAGCGCGTCAAACTCGCTTCTTCTCTTAACGTTGAAGCGGTTAGCCGCCCCCAGGCTGAGTCTGCCTCTGCAGCCTTCACCCTTCGACAAGCTCAGGGCGGCGCCGCCAACCGCGGCTTCGACAGCATCATCATTTGCGCGGACACGCCCTCGAATGACCCTGTTGAACTGGCTGGTGTCATCGCCCGCGACCGTGCCAAAGTTGTCGCAACGGGTGCCGTCGGTTTGAACTTCCCGCGCAAAATCTATTACGAAAAAGAAATCTCCTTCATTAACTCCCGCTCCTACGGACCCGGCCGCTACGACCTGAACTACGAAGAGAACGGACAGGATTATCCCATTGGTTACATCCGCTGGACGGAAGGACGAAATTTTCAGGCAGTTGTAGATTTAATGGCGAGTGGAAAGTTGAAAGTGACTCCGCTTATCAGTCACCGTTTCCCAATTGAAGATGGCGTACAGGCATATGAAGTGATTACGGGGAAAAGAAAAGAACCCTTCCTTGGCGTTCTGCTTACTTATCCTGAAAGAAAGACGAAAGAAGAAAGAAAGATCGAATTTCCTGCAATCGTCAATCGAAAATCGTCAATCGTAAATCTCGGCGTTCTCGGCGCGGGACTCTTCGCCAACTCCACTCTTCTGCCCGTCATCGAAAATAACAAAGACTTCCAACTTGTTGGCATCGCTTCTTCAGGCGGGTTGCACGCCCAGCATTCAGGAAGGAAATTTGGCTTTCAATACGCTGCCTCGAGCGAAGATGAGATTATCAACGACCCGAAGATCAATACTGTAGCCGTTCTTACGAGACACGATACTCATGCAGATTTGGTGGTGAAGGCCTTGAAGGCAGGGAAGCATGTGTTCGTGGAGAAACCGTTGGCAATAAATAGTGATCAGTTATCAGTCGTCAGTAAACAATTACTGAAAACAGATCACTGTTTACTGATGACTGGGTTTAATAGAAGATTCTCTCCCCTCGCCCAATCTCTCAAATCTCAAATCTCCAATCTCCAGGAACCCAAACACCTCCATTATCGAATCAACGCAGGTTATCTCCCCCCCAACCACTGGACCCAGGTCCCAGCCATCGGCGGTGGACGAATCATCGGCGAAGCCTGTCACTTCATTGATTTGATCACGTTCCTCGTCGGGGCGCTTCCTGTTTCAGTATCCGCGCATGCTCTGCCGAACATCAGCAAATACAGCGAGGACAACGTCTCGATGACCTTTACCTTTGCGGACGGTTCGATTGGTGTCGTGGATTATCTCGCCAACGGCGACAAATCCATGCCGAAGGAAAGGCTGGAGATTTTCTGCGGGGGAATGGTGGCGGTTCTCGATGATTATGTGTCGTTGACGACTTTGAAGGATGGGAAGAGGAAAGAAGAAAGAAGGGCGCAGGACAAAGGCTGGAGGGCGGAGATGGCTGCGTTCGCTGAATCCGTTAAGAGCGGGAAAGAGCCGCCGATTCCCTACGAGCAGATCATCGCTGTGACCAGGTCCACGTTTGCGGCGGTGGAGTCGATACGGAGTGGAAATCCAGTGAAGATATCATAAAGATGAGAATTGTCGCCGAAAAAAAGCAGATATTGTTTCTGGCGTTATTAATGTCGGGAATTGCCGCTCTGATCTATTGGCGTGCCTTCTGCCTGCCTTTCGTCTCGGATGATTGGTGGTTCTTGAGGCGAATTCAGGCGTTGGGGATACCCGAGTCGCTTCGTCATTCTTTCGATCCCAACGGGAAAACCGTCTACGCCCCGCTGGGCGAAGCCTTCATGGCTTTGATGTATAAAATTTTTGGATTCAATCCGGTCCCAATGCGCCTGCCCAATTTTATTGTTCATGTCGTGAATTCATGTTTGGTGGTTCTCATTATGGAGCACGTGCTGGAGAACAAAGGGCTGGGTTACCTTTCAGGCATCGTTTATGCTTCCGCCATCGCTGTCAATTTGGATGTCTTTGCCTGGGCATGGGCGACTTACGGCGACGTGGGCGGGACCTTCTTCTTTTTCCTTTCCATCTGGTTGTACCTCAAGGGAAGAATATGGCCAAGCGCCATTTCGTACCTTTTGGGCTGCCTTTTTAAACCGACCATTATTTTCCTTCCAGGTTTATTGCTGCTGCACTCGTTGATTCTGCCGGTGGAAAAAAAGATGGATTTGCATCCAATCCGTTTGTTTAATAAGTGGCTTCCCTTTCTGATATTTGGCGGGGCGGTCGTGTGGTTGAAACTTATCGGAGGCCTTCCCACCGCTTTTGGCGAGGATCAACCTTATTACATGGATTTCTGGGGGAAACATCTGCTCACGAATGCGAAATGGTATCTGACCTGGATGTTCCAGGCTGTATTCCCCATTGCTTCATCACACTCGATTACGTTTAAAGTTTTGGCAGGCGTATCATTCCTGGCTTGTCTTTGCGGGTTATTTGCGGCGCTCCTGGCGATAAGGCAGGATAATGCCTTTCGCCGGATTTTGTTTCTTTCCGCCTGGCTGATTGTGGGGCTTCTGACGGTAATCTTTCTCCCCAATCATACATACAGATATTATTCGATCTATTCCCTGCCCGCTTTTATTGCGTTGACCATTTATGGAATTCAATATCTGCTCGCAATTCTTAAGGCGGATCAGAGGATCGTTTTCGCGTTTTTTTCATTGATGGGTCTTTTCGCCATAGCCGGTTCCATTTATCAAAGTACCCGGATTTTCGACGAGAAAATGAAACAAAACACCTTTGCCGATGGGACCAATATGTTGATCCGGCGGGCCGCTACAGTGGAACTCGTAATGGAGAAATTGCAGAAGGATTTTCCAACACCGCCGTCCGGGTTTGTGATCGTGCTCCGGAACGCGGACCTCGGCGCGTTTAGCAATAACAGCGCCATCCATTATCTTTATAACGACGACACGATTGATATTTACCCGCCCTCCGCCGTAAGTTATCTGAATGGGGATTGGTACCTTCATACTCCGGACTCCGACCCGCTGTATCTGGATCCGTCTCTGGTCGCTGTATACGAACCGACCGAAAATGATATTATCCGGCTTGAATTGAATGACCTCATTGAAACTGAGCCATAATTATGATCACCAACCGCCCCTTCGCGTCTTCCTCTGCCATTCCTCAGCGGACAAACCCGCGGTCCGCGAGTTGTATCAAAAACTCCGCGCCGTCCCACAAGGGGATGATAAGCCATGGATTCAACCCTGGCTGAATGAAGAACTCTACCCAGGGCAGGACTGTAATTTTCCCAAATTCATTTGACATTCGCTGTTCTCGGAAGTATGATGTTTGTAAGAGGTAAAAATGGTTGAGTTGGCTTTAGGAATTACCGTCGACCCGTCTGTCCGTTTTGGCAAACCTGTGATTAAAGGAACCCGTGTGCCAGCGGACACTATTGTGGCGCGTGTTGCCTCTGGAATGAGTATCAAGGATGTGGCAGAAGAGTATGGCATCACTGAAAAAGATGTTTACAACGCATTGCACTACGCCGCTATCCGACTTTCTGAGGAACAAATATGGGCGACAGCATAACCCTGCGCTTTCTCATTGATGAAGATGTCCCCCGTTCAACAACCCGCGTTCTTCGTGACGCGGGTTTTGACGTATTGAACGTACACGAAGCAGGTTTGCAAGGCAAAAGTGACGATAAAGTTTTTGATTATGCTCAAAACGAAAACCGCCTGCTCATCACCTGTGACATGGGCTTCTCAAACATTCTAAAATTCCCACCCTCGGAAAGCCAAGGAATCCTCGTCATAAGAGTCCCTGATAGCGAACCTATTGACGTGTTCAATCGGGAAGTTTTGAACGCCGTTCATGAAGTTGGCGAAAACCTTTTACATCACCTCGCCATCGTAGAAATTGGCAAAGTCCGTCTGCGTGGCTGATTCCAAAGATATAATTTACGGGGATACCCCATGCTTTTCAATTCATCCTTCATCATTCCGCATTCATTATTATGACTAATCGCCATGTCTAATCGCCCTCTCCGCGTTTTCCTCTGCCATTCCTCCGCGGACAAACCCGCCGTCCGCGAGTTGTATCAAAAACTGCGCGCCGAGCCGTGGATTCAACCCTGGCTGGACGAAGAAGAACTCTACCCAGGGCAGGATTGGGAAACAGAAATTGAAAAAGCTGTTGAATTATCGGATGTTGTTTTAGTTTGCCTCTCCAATGGTTCGATTAATAAGCGTGGATTTGTTCAAAAAGAATTACGCTTTGCGCTTGATGTTGCGCTTGAAATGCCAGAGGAGACAATTTTTATTGTCCCACTTCGATTGGAAGAATGTACTCCACCACGCAGTCTGAGAGATTGGCAATATGCAGATTATTTTGAAGGTCAACGTGAACGGGGATTTGAAAGATTGTTGGTAAGTCTAAGAAAACGTGCTGAATCATTGGGAATATATTCAGAAAAAATACGTAGCCAAAAAGAAAAAGCTGGCATAATCGATCAACTAGAAGAATTGATTAGCCAAAACCAAGAAATTGCCCGCCCAACCAATATTGATTACCAAATTATAAGAAATAAACTTACACTCTCCAATGGCATGGAGTTTATGCGCGTGCCAGCGGGTAAGTTCATAATGGGAAATAATAAATATTATCTAGAACCTAAACATACAGTGGACATCCCCTACGATTATTGGATGGCCCGTTTCCCAGTGACTAACGGGTTGTACGATGCTTATGCAAAATCCAAAGGAATTAAACATCCCGGTTCTGCTGGCTGGGAAGAGAAGAGAGACCATCCAGTTGTTAATGTCAAATGGACAGATGCAATAGAGTATTGTAAATGGTTGAACAATTTACTCAAAGACGAATTACCTTCGGGTTTGGTGATACGTTTGCCCACAGAAGCCGAGTGGGAGAAAGCTGCGCGCGGAATAGATGGGCGTAATTATCCGTGGGGAAATACCTTTAATAAACATATTTGCAATACAAGCGATGGTGGAAAAGGTGGCACAACTTCTGTTGGCATTTATTCCACACAAGGCGATTCCCCTTATGGTTGTGCCGATATGATTGGTAATGTCTGGGAATGGACACACAGCTTGTTCAAGCCGTATCCCTACAATGCCAATGATGGGCGCGAAGATGAAAAAGATTCTAGAGCCCGCGTGCTGCGTGGCGGTTCCTTCGACGACGACGCGAATCTCGCGAGCTGTGCCTATCGGATCGATCCACGCTTCTACTTCCTCAACTGCCTCGGTTTTCGTGCGGTGGCATCTCCTGTTCTCTCCTGATGGTTTTAATTTCTATCTTGCCCACTTCCACTGGGGGAAGTAAACTTCAATCACCAATCTCTAATTACCAATTACTGATCACTGCTCACTGTCCACTGACTACTTTCCACTTTCCCCCAGGAGTTCTCCATGAAATTACGCGGTATCTACGCCCCCATCGTCACCCCCTTCAACGCGGACGAAAGCATCAACTACCCCGTCCTTGAAGGACTGATCGAATACCTGATCGCCAACAAGATCGCGGGGCTTGTCCCCGGCGGCACTACGGGCGAAGTCTACGCCTTCACCGAAGCCGAACGGCTGGACATTTTCAAATTCACCAAAGAGAAAGTCAACGGGCGGGTGACGCTCATTGCAGGCACCAACTCTGGCGCCACGCGTGACGTCGTCCGCTACTCGCAGATTGCCGAAGGGATGGGCTACGACGCGCTCATGGTCGCTGTCCCGCCGTATTCACGTCCGGACCAGCGTGAACTGCTCGCGCATTACGAAGCCGTCGCCAAAGCCGTCAATATTCCCATCGTGCTTTACAACTTCCCCTGGCGCGCAGGCACCGAAGTCGGCTTCGACGTGATGGACGGTCTCAGCAAATACGACCACGTCATCGGCATCAAAGAGGCCTCCAGCGACATGTCCCGTGTCTATGGCATGCTCGAACGCTACGGCGACCGCTACCAGATCATCTGCGGCTCCGACGACCAAGCCCTCGACTACTTCCTGTGGGGCACCACCGCATGGATCGGCGGCGCCGCCTCCTGCGCTCCGCTGCAACATCACAACGTGCTCGAAGCCGCGCTCAACAACGACTTCGTCGCCGCCCGCAAACACATGGACAAACTCATGCCCCTCCTGCGCAGCGTCGAAAGCGGAAGCTACCTGCAAAAAGTGAAGATCGGCTGCGAACTGCTCGGCATCCCCGTCGGCGGTCCGCGCCTGCCATTGCTCACCCTCACCGCCGAAGACCGCGCGGAATTTGAGAAGATCTTTAAGAGCATCTAACCACGAAGGGTCACTAAGGTACACGAAGGGGAAACCCTTTTTAATAACCTTTGTGACCCTTCGTGACACTTCGTGGTGAAAAAAATGATTCGTATCCCCTTCTTGGACTCCCACACCGGCGGCGAACCCACGCGATTAATACCATCGCTTCCCTTCGACCTTGGAACTGGTTCCGTTGCTGACAAATTATCCACGCTGAAAAAGAATCACGACGACCTGCGCCGCACCGTCCTGCTCGAACCCCGCGGCTCGGACGTGCTCGTCGGCGCATACCTTGTCCCGCCCGCCGACCCGACCTGTCAATTTGGCGTCATCTACTTCAACAACGTCGGCTACCTCGGCATGTGCGGACACGGCACGATTGGTCTCATCGCTTCGCTGGCATACATGGGCAAAGTACAACCCGGAGTTATTCGCGTTGAGACTCCCGTTGGGGTGGTGGAAGCAACATTGCACGCCTCCCCTCTCCTCTCAGGAGAGGGGTTGGGGGTGAGGTCAGCGTACCCCAACAAAGTCTCCGTCCAAAACCTCCCCGCCTACCGCCACCTGACTCACATCCCTGTCACCGTTGATGGCAAAACCGTCCACGGCGACGTGGCATGGGGCGGCAACTGGTTCTTCCTCGTCCACGACCACGGCATGGACGTGAACATGTCTAACCTCGAAGCGCTGACCGAATTCTCGTGGCGTATCCGCGAGCAACTCACCGCGAATGGCATCACCGGCGCGAACGGCGCAGAGATCGACCACGTTGAATTATTCTCGGAATCAAAAGAAGCTGACAGCAAAAGTTTTGTCTTGTGCCCGGGCAAAGCCTACGACCGTTCTCCCTGCGGCACGGGCACCAGCGCCAAACTCGCTTGTTTGTATGGCGACGGCAAATTGCAAGTGGGGCAGGTCTGGCGTCAGCAAAGCGTCGTCGGAAGCATCTTCGAGGGTAGTATCCAGATTCAGGATAACCGAATCATCCCAACAATTACGGGCGAAGCGTGGGTTATGTCCGAAGGCACGATCTTGGTGGATGAGCGCGACCCATTTGGCGAAGGAATTTAGGTAATAGTCATTTTTTATCGGTGTTACAATTAATTCTGAGGTGACCTATGGATAGAATTGTTGTCAGCCCGCAAATTCATTTTGGCAAGCCCATTATCAAAGGGACGCGTATTACCGTGCAAAACGTCCTTGAGCTGATCAATGAAGGCTTGGGCTTTGACCAGATCATCAAAGATTATTACCCTGACTTGAAGAAAGAAGATATTCAAGCCTGTCTGCAATATGCCATTGCGCTTGTTGCATCTGAGGATATTCATATCTCTTCGGTGGCAGCATGAAATTCCTGCTCGACCAGGATGTGTACGCTCTCACGGAAAGATTTCTCCGTGGACTTGGATACGATGTAAAGACAGCCTCAGAATTGGGGCTGTCTCGCGCTATTGACTCCGATTTGCTGAAATTAGCAGGTGAACAAGGACGGATTTTTGTCACACGCGACAGAGATTACGGGAACTTGGTCTTTGTTCATCATATTGGCGGCGGGGTAATTTACTTGCGGATTCTTCCATCTGACATGGATGAAGTTCATGCTGAATTGAAAAAAGTCCTTGAAACATACCCAGAAGAAGAACTGGCGAAATCGTTTATTGTTATCGAGAAATCCCGCCACCGAATCAGGAAAGTTGAATGATTACAAAGTGACTGTCATCTTATAGGTGACAGTCACTTTTGATTGTTGGAGAGAATATGACCACAAAATCAGACGTTCTCGTCATCGGTGGGGGACCCGTTGGATTAAGCTGTGCGTACTACCTTTTGAAATCTGGACGAAGCGTGACCGTGCTCGATGCCAAGGAAATTGGCAAGGGCAGCGGCTCGGGCAATGCCGGGCATATCGTGCCGAGTCACATCATTCCACTGGCGGCACCAGGCGTGGTGACCTCCGCTCTTAAGTGGATGCTCGACCCTGCGCACAGTCCCTTTGGGTTGAAGATACGCCTCGACCTGAAATATATTTCTTGGCTGATCCAATTTGCATCGGCATGCAATGAATCCAACGTCCAGCGTGCGCTGGAGCCGTTGAAGACCCTTGGACAGTTGAGCGCGGAGAATTTTTCCAAAATCATCGTTGAAGAAAAATTCGATTGCCATTATCAAGGCACCGGGTTTCTGAATTTATATAAAAATCAGCGCGCCTTTGATGAAGGCAAACACGAGGCGGATTTCATGCACAAGCATGGCATCCCTGTAAGCGTGTATGAAAAGGATCAAATTGCCGATATTGAACCTGCCGCGCGCGAGGATGTGCTCGGTGGCGTACATTTTACGGGCGATGCACATCTCAACCCTGCGGTATTTTTGCAACTGCTGGGTGAACGCATCCGCGCGATGGGAGCGGAAGTGTACGAGAATACAGCGGTCACGGGCTTTGAATCAGCGAGGGGGAAAGTTCGAGTTATAAAAACAAGCGTCGGCGAGTTTGAAGCGGAGCAGGTCATCCTGGCGGCGGGAGCGTGGTCGCCCATCGTTGCGCGCGATCTGCTGCTTAGTATCCCAGTCCAACCCGCGCGCGGATATAGTCTCACGGCGTCTGCAATTCAAAACATGCCGCGCCAGGCGTTGATTTTGGGAGATCGCCGCGTGGCGGTTTCGCCGCTCGGGAATCTTCTGCGGGTTACAGGCCGGCTCGAAGTGGGTGAGTTCAGCACCACGCCAAATCCGCTTTGGATTCAACGACTGGAAAATTTTGCCCGCGAATATATTCGACTGGATGACAAACTGGATATCAAAGAGACCTGGGCGGGGCTTCGACCAACAACGCCCGATGGCGTGCCGATCATCGGCAGATCACCAGGGCATGAAAATCTTTTCCTTGCGACCGGCCATGCCATGCTTGGGTTGTCGCTTGGACCCGGCACGGGGCAACTCATTGCCGAATTGCTCAATGGCAAACAACCATCATTCGATCTGAACCCGTTTCACCTGGGACGATTTTAGTCATAGGAATTTACCTTTTACTCGCCAATTACTACTTACCACCTTGCCTCCCTCTTTTTTCATCATCCTCGTTTCGGTCTTTGTCGACATGCTCGGTTATGGCATCATGCTGCCGTTGCTGCCGTTTTTCGTGCGGGCGCAGGACGGCAACGCTGCCATCGCGGGTGGGTTGATGTCGATGTACGCATCCATTCAACTTGTCTCCGGTCCCATCCTCGGCGCACTCTCCGACCGTTACGGGCGCAAACCCATTTTGCTGCTCTGTCTCCTCGGCACGGGCACATCCTATCTTTTGCTGGGCTTGGCAAACTCGCTCATCGTCATTTTCGTCGCGGTCTTTCTAGATGGACTGACCGGCTCGAACCTGACTTTAGCTCACGCCTATGTCGCAGATTCGACCAACGCCGAAAATCGCGCCAAGGGGATCAATTACTCCCAACTCGCTTTTGGATTGGGCATTATGGCGGGACCCATCCTCGGCGGTTTACTCAGCGGATACGGGCTCAGCCTTCCGGCGCTCGTCGCCTCTTTCATAGCCTTTGCCAATATCGCCTTCGGATTCTTTTTCCTCCCCGAATCCTTATCCCCCGAACATCGTGAGACCAAGCCGATCTCTCAAGCCTTTTCTTGGGCTGGTCAATTCACAAGTGTTTTTCGACAGAAGAACATTCAACGTTTTCTGATCGTGCTCTTCCTGCTCAACCTCGCCTTTGCTGGCTTGCAGACCAACTTTCCGCTTTTTTCCAACGCCCGCTTCGGTTGGACGCCCGCGCAGAATAGCTATTTCTATTTGTATGTCGGTTTGTGCGGCGTGATCGTGCAGGGACTGTTGTTCGCCAAGGTGCAAGCGCGTTTCGGTGAACGCAGACTCATCCCGGCGGGGCTTGCATTTATGGTGATTGGCTTGGCGGGCATGGCGTTTGCTCGTCAGTCGTGGATGATCTTCCCTGCTGTGGCTGTCGTTGCGTTGGGGACTGGTATCAGCATCCCATCTCTCACTGCGTTGGTCTCATTGCGCGTCTCGGATAGTGAGCAGGGCCGGTTGATGGGCGGCAATCAAACCCTGCTGGCGTTGACGAATATTTTTGGTCCGACCATTGCGGGGATTTCGTTCGATATCATCGACATCTCCGCGCCTTATTGGTTGGGGAGTTTGTTTGCGGTGTTAGCGGTGGTGATTTGGACGATGAGCGATAGACCGCCGACGATAGACTGCTGACCGTAGCCGCTCGCCGTCGGTTGTCCGTGGTCAGATGATTTGAATCACCTTCACCGCAGTTTGCACCCCATCTTCTTTATTCAACGCTTCGCTTATCTCTTTTGCTCTCGCACTGATATCTTTGTTATTCAATACTTCGATAATTCCTTGTGCCAAATTTTGCGCATTGAGTTTCCTCTGCGGAATGGACAAGCCCACACCCAGTTTCTGAATCCGCTCACCCCAGAAGAATTGGTCAATGGCGAGAGGCAGCGTGATGGTTGGAATGCCTGCATGCAAATTCGCGGACGTGGTCCCTGCGCCGCCGTGATGGACGGCGGCTTTCACGCGTGGGTACAGCCATCCATGCGGGACATATTCGATGGGGAAGATGTTTTTGGATTTGATCTCGCCGTGCCATTTGGTTGGGAGTGTCAGCACGGCTTGGGCGTTGGCGATATGCAAGACTTCCTCGAGCATGGGCAAATATCCCTGCGTGCCGGGGCTGCCGAATCCGATGGCAATGGGATTCCTTGCCGATTCAATAAATCTCTGAACTCCACCTAACTCGTTAACTCGTTCAATCGTTACTTCTTTTATTCGCCAGTAACCAGTGATGACTTGTTTCTCATTCCAATCTCGCGGACGTGGGACGACGATTTCACTGAAGGCGTTGAGGGTGAGCGGATGGTGTGAGTCCGCTTGAAGGGAAGGGTCAAGCCAATGGGCGGGAGCAAGCCCAAAGTCTGCGTGACGCGCGTGGTTGATCTCCGAGCGCCACGAAAGCCAGGTGGCTTGTGTCACGGCCCAATGCGAGAACCAGTTCCCGATCCCAGAAAGAGAAAAACGAAAAGGCAACAGCGCAGATGGGAATTCGCGGGTGGGGGTGAGAGGCTGCAAGTTTGCGCGGACGGCGGGAATGCCCAAACCTTCGGCGATGTGCGCGCCCCAGATGGTGGGCAAGCCGTGAATGAGCAGGTCTGCGCCGCGGCAGGCTTGGGCGGCGGTGTGCAGCATGTTACGATAAAGCGGGCGGGCTTTTTGCAAAAAGGTGCGCGTGGATTGAAACGAACGAATGGGATCGGTGCCGAGCGTGAAGGGTGTAAAGTCGCCCTGCTCGATCATCAGGTCTGTGGGATTGCCGTCGAATGGCGCGAATGGAACGTAATGGCTTTGAATGAGATTTGCAAACCCGCGCGGCGCGGCAACACGGACGTTGTAGCCCGCATCTTGCAATCCTTTGCCAAGCGCGATGTAGGGGATAACGTCGCCGAGGGTGCCGCTGGTGAGAAGGGTGATGGTTTTGGACATTCGTTATTGTACGGGCGAGGTTACCTCGCCCCTACGTGATTTTCTCGAAAATCAGCATCCGATACTCGACGACCTTCATATGCAAACACTGCTGCAATGCCATGCTCCCCAGCATAGATGGCACGATGACATGTTCGATGGGAAGTTTTTCACCGAGGAAGAGCAATGCACTGGCGATGGCGTTGGGCAGATTGCGCAGACGGAGATAGGGTGTCAGTTCGTCGTTCTTAATGAGTTTGAGTTGATGGGCTTGCGCGAATTGTTTGCTTTGCTCAACCGTGCGAACGCCGGGGACGTACCAGCCATTTTTAAAAGCGTCGAACCATTTTTGTTCGTTTGAGTTGAACGAGCGCGTCGCCTGATAATCGTCTACGAGAATGAGCTTGCCGCCTTTGCGAAGCAGTCGACTCGCTTCTTTGAAATAGTTTTCCGGCTTTATTGCATGACAAACCGCTTCTACAGAATAGACAACATTAAGCGATTCGCTGGGAAGCGGGACGGATGTGAATTCACCTTCGGCAAAATGGATTTGATTCTGCAAACCGAGTTCCTTGGCAGAATCTTGCGCCAGTCGGGCTTGCACAGGGCTGAGGGTTAATCCAAGGGCGGGGGCGGGGTTATGCAGGCGCAGGTGGATGTAAAACAGACTCGCGCCCACACCGCAGCCAAGGTCTGCAATATGGGCGTTTTCGGACGCAACCGATTCGATTTCTTTCAAGATGAGCGCATTGGAGGTGTTGAGTGCGTCTTCAATACTTTTGGTATTCTCCATCCACAAGGTGCGGTGGATATTTTGCGCTTTTTTGTGACCGCTAAATTTTAAAAAGAGTTTGGTGTTTTCGTCGTAATAGGTGCGGACGGAATCAGTGGTGGTTGGCATATAAAAATTATAACGTAGCTGCTTGGGTATAATTCTATTGTACAAGTCTGTAGACTGCACTACAAGGAGAACTTATGCCTCACAATGCATTTGCCACCACCACACGTGGGCTGAATCGTGATTTGCCGCCGATGCGTCTGTACGAGAAGGCGAAGAAACTCGGCATTTGGAATCCATCTGATATTGATTTTTCAAAAGACAAGCAGGATTGGGCGGGTTTCTCCGAGGAAGAGAAAGACTTGTGCCTGCTGCTGCTCTCCATGTTCGTGGCAGGCGAAGAGGCAGTCACGCTCGATCTGCTTCCGCTGATTCAAGCCATCGCCGAAGAAGGGCGCATCGAAGAGGAAATGTATCTAACCACCTTCCTCTTTGAAGAAGCCAAACACACCGATTTCTTCCGCCGCTTCATGGATGAGGTCGCGTTCCCCTCTCCTTCAGGAGAGGGGTTAGGGGTGAGGTCGGATTTATCCCGATACCACGGAGACAACTATCGCCAGCTTTTCTACAATTCACTGCCGGAGGCGCTCAACGCGCTTCGCACCGACCCGTCACCTGCCAGCCAAATTCGGGCTTCGGTTACCTATAACATGATCGTCGAAGGCGTGCTCGCAGAAACAGGTTACCAAGCCTTCTTTACCATGTTGGAGCGCAATGACCTTCTCCCTGGTCTTCGAAAGGGAATCTCGCTCTTGAAACAGGACGAGTCCCGCCATATTGCCTACGGAGTGTATCTTCTCTCGCGCCTGATGGCGGAACACCCGGACGAGTGGGAAAATCTGCAAATGCAAATGAACATGCTTCTCCCCTCCGCCATCGGCGTGATCGGTGATGCCTTTGCGCGGTATGCGGTGGTTCCTTTTGGCTTGGTGGAAGAGGACTTTGTCAATTACGCCATGAGCCAATTCAGCAAACGCTTCGAGCGGCTCGAAAAAGCGCGCGGGGCAAGCCTGGATGAGATCAATAAGGTTGCGAGAGAAATCGAGGATTCATAGCCGTGTCCCTTACCCCCTGGAAAATTCTTGAATCGCGCCATCCCTTCCCGAAGTTCCGCATGGATACCTGCGAACTTCCGAGCGGTAAACCATATAAGGCATTTGTATTGGAATTCGATGCATGGGCAAATGTGGTTGCAATAACCAAAAAGAACGAAGTCGTTTTAGTGCGCCAATACCGTCACGGCGTGCAGGAGATATCTCTGGAACTTCCCGGCGGTGTAGTGGATGCTGGCGAAGATCCGCTGGAGGGGGTGAGGCGCGAATTGTTGGAGGAAACGGGATATGGCGGAGGAACCATCGTGGAGGTTGGCAGAATCTATCCCAACCCGGCGATCCAACAGAACACCTTGTATTGCTATCTCGCCACAGATGTTGAATGGGTGGGTGAGCAGCATTTGGATGAATCCGAAGAGATCGAGGTGGCTCTTGTTCCATTGGATGAGATGATCGAAATGGTGCAACAGGGAAGGTTACGGCATGCTTTGAATGTGGCGGTTTTGTTTCGGGCGCTGATGCATCTGAAACGGATTTGAAGCATGGCATATAACTTTGGATTAACGGCGCACGATTACACCAAATATCGCGCGGGGTTTCCCGATGAATTTTTCGATCGCGTTTTCAGCGAAGGGATGGTCACATCCGGCGTTTCATTATTGGACCTCGGAACGGGTACCGGTACCCTCGCCCGCGGATTTGCATCCCGCGGCTGCAAGGTCATTGGCGTGGATATTGCGGCACAACTGCTCGAGCAGGCAAAGGATCTGAGCATTCGACAAGGCTTGGATGTGGAGTTTCGCTGGGGCAAGGCCGAAGAGACGGGCCTACCCGCAGAGTCGTTCGATGTAGTCTCCGCCGGGCAGTGCTGGCACTGGTTCGACCGCCCGCAAACGGCGCGGGAGGTGAAGCGCCTGCTCAAGGCGAATGGCAGGGTCTTGATCGCGCACTTCGACTGGCTTCCGCTCGACGGCAATGTGGTGGACATGACCGAAAAGCTGATTCAGAAATTCAACCCATCCTGGTACGACCGGTTTGGGAACAAGAATGGGATTTATCCCGATTGGTTTCGCGATCTGGGGGAAGCAGGGTTTGAAAAAATCCAATCCTTCTCATTTGATCTGGATGTGCCGTACACGGCCGATGCGTGGCGTGGACGAATCCGCGCGAGCTCTGGGGTGGGGGCAAGCCTGTCGGACGAAGAAGTAGGGCGATTCGACTCGGAATTTAAGGGTCTGCTTGAAGGGTTGGAGCAGGCGCAGGTCACGAAGGAAGCGGGGGCAGGTCCCATGTTGCAAATTCCGCATCGCGTGTTCGTCATCCATGCGCGCAAGCCAAAATCCGATTCCTAAAACGGTTGTGCAATTCCATCAACGGGCGTAAAATGGGCGCGGCTTAAAAGCAGGAATCATGTATCACACCGACGAGAGCGATTTAGGTTCTTCCGATAGTAATCCGCCAAGTAGAAGCGGATGGCACGTGTTTAAATTTGTAAAACCCGTCACGTAGGTGCGCGGCGCGCCCCTGCGTGACTATCCCACGCAAGGAGGCAGCCATGCTGAACATCTACAAAACCACCGAGGGCGGGCTGGAAACGCTCGATACCATTGCAAACGGCGCCTGGGTCAATGTGGTCGACCCGACGCCCGAAGAAATGGAGAAGCTGGTCAATTGGGGGATGGAGATGGACTTTATCAATTATTCCCTCGACCAGGATGAAATGCCGCGCATGGAACGCGATGAAGATTACACCTTCATCCTGCTTCGTATTCCCATTCATCAGCCGGATAGCGATATTCCTTATAACACCGTGCCGTTGGGTATCATGATCCTCGGCAACAAGATCATTTCGATCTGCCGTTACGACAGCGATATTTTCAAGCCGCTGACCAACGGCAAGCATCGCTTCATGAAAACCGGAAAACGCTACCGCCTCACGTTGTATATCTTCCTTGAAACGGCGGCGCGATATTTGAACCTGCTGCGCGAGATCAACCGCGCCACCGAAGCCGTGGAAGACCGCCTGCAAAAATCCACGCAGAATCGCGAATTGCTCGAACTGCTCAAGTATCAAAAGAGTCTGACCTACTTCGCGACCGCGCTCCGCTCGAACGAGGTGATGATGGAGCGCGTGCAAAAGACGCAACTCTTCAACTATTACGAGGAGGACCAGGACCTGCTCGAAGATGTGCTGACCGAAAACCAGCAAGCCATACAAATGACCAGCATCAACACGGAAATCCTCTCCAGCATGATGGATGCATTTGCATCGATCATTTCGAACAATCTCAACGTGGTCTTGAAGGCGCTGGCGGCGCTGACGATCGTTTTGAATGTGCCGACCATCATCGCATCATTTTATGGGATGAACGTGGCTCTGCCGGGCGAAGGTCATCCGCTGGCGTTTCTTACGGTCATTGGGCTGTCTTTGGGGTTGACCGCATTCGCAACCTATATCTTCTACAGAAGGGATTGGTTCTAATGAACGTCGAGTTGGTGTTTGACGGCAAAGCTACACTGGGCGAAGGTCCGTCCTGGGATGAAAAAACCCAAACCTTATATTGGGTCGACATCGTCCAGAAAAAAATCTATGCCGGAAAGGAACTGCTCGCCGAACTCGATGACTTCATCGGATGCCTTGCCCCATGCAAGAATGGACATTTGATCTTGGGAAAGCGCGCCTCTTTCGCGGACTTCGATCCTGTTACCTCCCGGCAGACTCTTCTCTCCGCTTTGAACGAACCTGCCACCAACCGGCTCAACGACGGCAAATGCGATCCTGGAGGTCGCTTCATCGCCGGGACGATGGATATGAACGAAAAGGACCCGGCCGGCTCGGTCTATTCCTTCGACGGCACAGTCACGCGGACGTTGCTTCGCAATGTGACCATTTCCAATGGCATGGCGTGGAGTCCGGATTGCAAGACGTTTTATCACATCGATACACCCACCCGTGAAGTAAAAGCCTTTGACTATGATTTGACTTCAGGCGAACTAGCCAATCCACGCACGGCGATTCGCGTGCCCGAATCCCTGGGCTGGTCCGATGGTATGACCTCCGACACCGAAGGTAATTTATGGATCGCTCTCTGGGGTGGGGCGGCGGTCTCGTGTTGGAATCCGAACACGGGTCAATTGCTCGAGCAAATATCCGTACCCGCCTTACATACGTCTTCCTGCATTTTCGGAGGGAGGAATCGTAATGAGTTATTTATCACATCTGCTAGAAAGAATATGAGCGAAACCGATTTACAAAAATACCCGCTCTCCGGCGGGCTGTTCAGGGTGGAGACGAAAGTCGAGGGGATGCCGACTTTTGAATTTAGCACGTAAGGGCGACACACGTGTGTCGCCCTTACGTTACTTCCACAGGCTAGTTGTCAAATCCACAACCTCTTCTTGCTGTCCGCGGCTCAACCCCACAAACGGCGAATTTGCATCGACCGTATCCCGATTTTCCACGATCAGCACGCGCGCATCCTTGCTGAACGTATGCGAGTGCCAAACTCCGCGTTTGACGTTGTAGAGTTTATACGGCTCCATATCCACCGCATGGACTTTGGTCACAGAATCTTCGCCTTCGCCGATGAACAGGATGCAGCGCCCAGCCATCAACACAAAGACTTCATCGGTTTCCGTGTGTTTCTGCATCCGATTGATCTTGTCCGGCGTCAGGTCGTCGGTGTAGTTCATCAACGCCACCCGCCAGGTTTGGTAATCGACGAGGGGTTTGTAATCCGGTCCGGTGTGGTCGCGGACTTCGATCAGTGTTTCGGGAAGCATGGTTGTTCTCCAAAAGAAGAGGCGGGGTCGCCCCGCCCCTACAAATTTAATTTCTCCCCATTTTCTCTCAGCCACTTGCGGCGACGCTTGAAATCGGGGCAGAGCGATTCTACCAATTTCCAAAATCGCGGGGAATGATTTTTGATTTTCAAATGCGCCAATTCGTGCAGGACGACATAATCGATCACCTCGGGCGGAGCCATGACCAGCCGCCAGGTGAAGTTGATCGTCCCGTCTGCGGCGCACGATCCCCAGCGAGTCTTTGCCGAATTGATCCTGACACGCCGCGGGAAGAATCCATGCAAGGCAGAAAAATGATCGACCCGCTCTGTAAAGATCGCCAGTGCCTGGGACTTGTACCATTTGATGAACGCCTGTTCGCCGCGCAGGCGCGCAGAAACTGCCAGCGTGAAACCACTGCCGAATTTCAACGCAGGCCGCTGAGGCGGGACGAGGCGCAGTTCGTAATCCTGGCCGAGAAAAGGAAAATGTTCGCCATCCGCAAAATTCTTTTTGGGGATTTTGTCGATGGCCTTCAGTTTTTCGCGCGAGCGCAGGATCCAGTCCTTCTTTTCTTCGATGAAATTGTGGATGTCTCGCAGGGTTGCCCGCCTCGGCGCGCGGACGGTGAGACTGCCGTCCCGTTCGACGATGAGTGCAATGGTGCGCCGTTTGGCGCGGATGAAGGTGTCGATCTGAACTGCGGCGGACTCGTCGGGCATGATGAGATTATACCCAGCGAAATAAAAAATCCGCTGTTCATAGCGGATGAAAAAACCCCTTTGGGACAGTCTTGAGACTGTCCCAATCATGATTTCCGAGGCTGTTCCCCTTAGCGCTAAGGGCTCTCGGCTGCAACGTCAAGTAAATACAAGAATACGCTTATTATCCATCTGATTCATGAAAAATCAATATAATATCCTTGTATTTTCCTGTAAAATCGATAAAAATATACTTTAATAATATTTATAGTTCCCAGGAGAGAGAATGGACCGATTTGAGTTTGGGGTGCTCGTGGCTTCATTGCGGGAAGATATGCGATGGACCCAGGTGGAACTGGCGGAAAAATCGGGCGTGGACCCGGCTGCCATCAGCAACATCGAGCGGGGGGCGCGGCGTGACCTTCTGAAGGACAACCTTATTATCAAACTCGCCGATGCCTTTCGGTTGACGACCCTGGAACGGCAGGAGTTCCTATTCGCCGCGAGCGGGGTCGGTCACGATGCGGTGCTGCGCAGGGAGAAAGATCACGCAAAATTGAGCTTCGACCCTGATGCGTTCATTACCGAGATAGGGGAACATATCGGTCGGCTGACCCTGCCCGCTCTCGTGACGGATTCGTTCTGCGACATTCTGCTGGTCAATCGTTGTTTGCTGGAGTATTACGATGCGCCTCCTTCCCTGCTGCAAACCGCAGGCGACAGCCTCGAGGGATTCAACCAGATGCGGTATGTGTTCCACGCCGATTCGAACTTCCGCAGCCTGGTGGGCGATGCAGAATGGGAAAAATTCACTCTGATCAATGCCCGCTACTTCCGCCGGCGGACGCTGCGCGTGCGCTCCAAGCCGTACTTTGCGAGCCTGTTGAACGAATTTCTCGACAACAAACGCTACCCTTCCTTTGAACCCTGCTGGCGCAAGATGGTTTACGAAGACAAGGACGATTATTACATCCCCTTTGAAAAAGACGTCAAGGAGGACAGCATTCACAGTCTTGTGGCGGTTGAGTCCCTGCTGGCGCTGACTCCCTACGGTGACCTGTATCTGCAGCAGCTTTTGCCGTTGACGCGCAAGACCGCAAAGCGCATTGACACGATTCTCGATAAAGTGGGGCAGGGGTATTTAAAACTCGCGCCCTTCCCGGATAAGCGGAAACGTTGATGAGAACGAAGACCCGTCTGCCGGTAAACAGGCAGGTCTTGATTTAAACCTTCAAATAATCATGGCGAACCAAACCATCTATCTCCATATACTTCCGGGTTCACGCAATGCGGCAGTTTTTTGCCCATTACTCCCGCGACCAGATTTTCCGCCGCGAGGCGCGACATATCATTGCGAGTCCTTTCACTGGCGCTGCCGATATGCGGGACGATCAGGCAATTTTCCAGCGTAAGCAATGGCGAATCCAACGGAAGGGGTTCCGGGTCGGTCACATCCAGCGCGGCGGAAAAGATTTGACGGGTTTTCAAAGCATCAAACAAAGCGGCCTGGTCTACCACAGGTCCGCGCGACGTGTTGACGAGGACGGCATTCGGTTTCATCCGTGAGAGAAAATCCGCGTTCACCAGATGCCGCGTGGACTCATTCAAAGGCGTATGCACTGAAACGAAATCCGCTTCGCGTAACAACTCGTTCAGGCTGTTCATTTTTATTGCGCCGAATCCCGGCAGGGCGGTCGGGTCGTGATAAATCACGCGCAGGTCAAAACCGACGGCGCGTTTCGCCACAGCCTGCCCGATGCGCCCAAAACCGACAAGCCCCAGCGTTTTCCCGGCGAGGTCCGCGCCCAACAGCGCAGACGGTTCCCAGGTCTTCCATTTCCCGTTTCTCAAATATCGTTCGGCTTCTGGTAGACGTCTTGCCGCCGCAAGCAGCAATGCAAAGGCAATGTCGGCTGTGGCATCCGTCAAAATGCCCGGCGTGTTTCCCACGGGGATTCCGCGCGCGGTCGCATCCGCCACGACGATGTTATCGAACCCCACCGCGTGGTTGCTGACCACTATCAACTGCGGTCCCGCCGCGTCCAATAATTCGCCATCCACGAAGTCGGTGAGCAGGCAGAGCAATCCGTCTACACCGCGGACGCGTTCGAGCAAAACCTCGCGCGAAGGCGGCATGTTGCCGTCCCAGATATCCGCATCGCACACTTCACGGATGAGATTCATGCCCGCGTCCCGTATGATGCGTGTGACGAATACCTTTGGTCGAGTCATCTTGTCTCCATGTGCGGTATCATACTATTACATTCGATTCCCGTGAAAAATTTTTATTCAGCCACTTTGCAGAATCATCCGCGCGGGGGGGATGTCGTCCAGATCATGAACGCCTGTATCGAAGCCGTCGAGCCGGGAAATGCCATCCGACGTTTTGTAAAACGCGAAAAAAATCTCCTGTACATCGAAGATCGAATCTATCTATTGGATGAATTTGACCGGGTGACCGTGCTTGGCTTGGGAAAAGCGACCAAAGCCATGTCACGCGCCTTGCTGGACTTGCTCCCGCCTCACCCCAGCCGCGGCTTGCTCATTCCAAAACAAGCCTTTGACCCCCCTGCCAGCGGATTCGAAGTCTGCGCGGGCGGGCATCCCATCCCAACTCACGCCAGTGTCATCGCTGGTAACAAGGCTTTCGATCTTGTCTCCAGCCTTACTGAACGCGATTTGCTCATCTGTCTCATTTCAGGCGGCGGCTCGGCATTGATGACCTCTCCGCAGCATGGACTTGACCTGGCAGACCTGCAAACGCTCACGAAATTATTGCTCGCTTGCGGCGCGCGCGTGGACGAGATCAACACCCTGCGCCGTCATCTCGACCGTGCGAAGGGTGGGGGAATTGCCAAGCCGGCAAACGGAGCGCGAATTGCCAGCCTAATTCTTTCAGACGTTGTAGCTAATCCGCTCGAAGCGATTGCCTCCGGTCCCACCGCGCCAGATCCAACCACGAAAGAAGATGCGTTAAATATTTTGAAGAAATATGATTTGATAGAAAAAATTCCCGCCGCGATATTGCAGGTTTTGGAAAATTCGCCTGAAACCTTAAAACCGGATGACCCATTATTCGAACGGGTACAGAATGTTTTGGTTGGCAGTAATTTTCTCGCATCACAAGCCGGTTTGGAAATGGCGAAGTCTTTCGGCTTTCATGCGCATTTTCTCGGCGATACCTGGCAAGGCGAAGCGCGCGGGGTTGCCAGGGAACTGTGCGGGTATTTCGAACTCAATTACGAACGCCCCTTCTGCCTCATCGCAGGCGGCGAAACCACCGTCACCCTGCGCGGATACGGCAAAGGCGGACGCAACCAGGAACTTGCCCTCGCCGCCGCAATCGAAATGAACGGGATGGAAAACGTCATGCTCGTCAGCCTCGCCACTGACGGCGAAGACGGTCCCACCGACGCGGCGGGCGCGGTGGTGACGGGAGAGACGCTTAAACGCGCAGGGAAAATTGGTATGGATGTCGAATCTTTTTGGGGAAATAATGACTCGTATTCATTCTTTGATCGATTGGGAGATTTGCTTAAACCGGGTCCAACCGGGACGAATGTGAATGATCTGTTGATTTTGTTTGGGTTTTAGCAATAAAACAAAAAGCCCGCCATGCGGCGGGTCTTTTCTGGATCACTGATTACTCTTCACTGATCACTGATGTAGTGCCGAGGGGGAGATTTGAACTCCCGACCAAGGGCTTATGAGTCCCCTGCTCTGCCACTGAGCTACCTCGGCGTGGTCAAAGCGGGGCAAATATTACTATGGCGGTGTGGAATTGTCAAACCAATTTGCAATATGAACGTGAGGACGCCCTGCTATAATTGGAAAAAGGCGCAGACATGAACATCCTCGTGCTGGAAACAGATCCCAGGGAACTTGGCATCATCCAACAGGCATTGGATGAGAAACGAAATTCGATATATCATGCCGCTTCGAGCGGGCAGGCATGGAGCGCGGTTCAGGCTGGCGGGATGCGTTTCATGATCGTCGATGAAGATACCACCGACGCGGGCGAAACGCAGTTGATCCGGCGTGTGCGCGATTCGCAGTCCCTCGATCCGATCTATATTCTTTTGATCACATCCCGGGATACCGAAGCATCTCCCGCGCCCGGCGTGGACGATACCCTGCGCCGTCCCTTTCAAAAAGCGGAATTGAAGAACCGCATCACCATCGCGGAGCGGATCATTTCCCTGACCTCCAGCCTGGTCACAGCGCGGGAGCAGTTGGAATCTCAGGCGGCGTACGACTCGCTGACAGGTGTGATGAACCGCGCGGCTTTCCTGCGTCAGTCCGCTGGCGAGTTGGAACGCTCACGCCGTATTTCACAGCCGCTGAGTCTGATCGCGATGGATATCGACAATTTCAAGGACTTCAACGATAACTTCGGGGCAGAGACCGGGGATGAAGTGCTCAAGGCGGTTGCAAATACGATCCGTGAGAAAAGCCGGCCTTATGATTGTGTTGGGCGCTGGACGGGGGATGAGTTCCTGATTGCGCTTCCGGGAGTCATTGGCGCGGATGCGGAAAAGATTTCGGAGAGGATCATTGCCGGGGTGCGCGGCACCAGGGTCGAGGTCCCGAATGAACCGCCGCTGAACGTCAGGATCAGCGCGGGAGTCGCATCCATCATGCGCATCACAACGAACACCGAGATCGAACCGATCATCCAGGAGGCGAGACGCGCAGTGACGCGCGCCAAGGAGGCCGGGGGGAATCAAGTCTATCTGGTTTTTCTATAATCCCAGCCATTGCAGCAGGAATAGCGCCGCCATTCCGACGAGAATGGTAAACAGGGTGTTGCGCGAATACCACGCAGTGACGATGGCAAGGATGCCTGCCAGCAAGCGTGTGTTGGCAAACGAAAGATCGAGCGCGTCGTTGGATAGAAGCAGTTCGGGGATGATGATGGCGGAAAAAACCGCAGGCGGGACGTAGTGAAGGGCGCGGCGCATGGTTTCGGGAATATCGAATTTGCCGAACAGGTAGATCAGCGAGAAGCGCATGCCGAAGGTGATCAACCCTCCGGCGAACATGACGAACCAAATATCCTTCATTGCTTCTCCTTCGCGGATTCACGCTGTTCGAGAAGCATACCCACGAGGATGCCGACAAGTGCGGCAAGGATCAGCCCCAATTTGTAGGGGAGGGAGTATGCCAGCAGGGCTGTCAGGCCGGCGCTCACTGCCGCAGCGATCACCGGCTGTTTTTTCATTACCGGAACGATCATGGCGATGAACGTCAATGGCAGGGCAAAATCGAGCGAGAGATCGTCAGGGATCGATGCGCCCAGGAAAACGCCGATGGCTGTGCTGACCTGCCAGTTCAACCAGAGGGAAATCCCCGCCCCGAACAGGAACCAATATTTATATTTTGCCAGCCCTTCCTTTTCGTAATATAGGATGGATGGGGCATACGCCTCATCTGTAAGCAGGTAGGAGAGGAGCACCTTCCATTTCAACGATAAGTCTTTAAGGTAGGGCGCGAGGGATGCGCTGTACAACATGTGGCGCAAGTTCACAACTGCGATGGTAAGGATCATGACAAAAGCCGGTGCGCCTTCGCTGACCAACTGGGCGGTGACAAACTGCGCCGACCCGGCAAACACAATGGACGACATCATTTGAGCGGCAGTGGTGGAAAGCCCCGAATTGACAGCCAGCGCTCCGTAGATCATCCCAAACGGAAATACGCCGATCAAAATAGGCAGTTCGGCGCGCAGACCTTCGATGAAATTTCTCCTCAGTTCGCTCATTTCCTAACCTTTTCAATAATGTGTTTTGCCGCACGTTGACCGCTCTCCACGGCGCCTTCCATAAAACCCTGATAGATGGTGGCGTGCTCACCGGCAAAATACAAGCGGCCGGCAGGGGAGAAAAGCGTTTGCCAGTGAGCGGTCATTTCGTTGGGGGCATAGGCCATATAGGACCCCAACGTAAAGGCTTCGTTTCCCCAGGCGATGGTTTGTGTGTTCTCGATCAGGTCTGAAGAGCCGGGGAATATTTCTTCAATGGCAGAGACGGCGGTTTGGATACGTTCGGCATCCGATAGGCGTGTTAACTGCGAGCCAGGATCCCCGCCAGTGTAGGCAGTAAGGATGCCGTGTTTCCCCTCGAGATGGCTGGTGGCATCCCAGGTGAAGACAATCGGCAGGTCCGTATTGAGGCGCCCGTTCCAGCCATGGTCAAGCCAGAAGCGTTTTCGATATTCGATCATTACCTTGGTCACCGAGCCGTAAGAAATCCCATGAACCATGGCTTGATGGGCGGAGGGTATTGTCCCTTCGAAGTCGATCATCCGCGCGGTGGTGAGAGGCGTTGCGAGAATTGCATACGGGGCGCGGACGGTGTGGTAAGAGTCGATGTGCTTGTATGTAACAAGGACTTCCTCTGCTTTTATACTGATCGAAGTCACGACGGCGTTCAAGCGCACATCGGGCAGGCGCTTCGCAATCGCCTGCGGAAGTCCGTCATTGCCGCCAATGATGCGATACGCCGGGTCCTCGGCGTCCGGGTCGCTGTAGTACAACGAGGCGTTGCGCGCCAGGTCCAAAAGGGAAAATTCCCCAGGCTCGCATGTATATTCTGAACGGATGTGATTTTCAAACAATACCTTTGCCAGGGGGTGAACCTTTAGGCTTTGAATCCAACTCCCTGCATCCTGCCCATCGAGTTCTTTTGCATTTGGCGCCGCGATGGGGTTGGATGGGTCTGAGACTTGTTTGCCGAGTTCAGCCAATGCAACCCATACGCGCCTATTCTCCATCTCCAGGTCTACACCCCAACGTGAAGCATCCCCCAATCGTCCCGCCCTGCCTTCCAGAACCGCCCAATCTCCGCTTTGGTTTTGCCAGGTGCCAACCCTGCCAAGTTGCAGATCGAACTCTTTGGCAAGCGAGATCATACGATGCTGGCTTTCGTTGATGTATTCCCCGCCGCCTTCCGCGTGAAGCCCGTTGGAAAATTCCCGCACTGTATGCACGCGCCCGCCAACTCGTGAACGCGCCTCCAGAACGGTCGGAGCCCAACCGGCTTTTTTCAATTCGTGCGCGGCGGCGAGTCCTGCCATGCCTGCGCCAATGATGATGACGGATTTATCGCTCATGATTCATGTTTTAAAAAGCCGCCCCGGAAGTTGGGACGGCTTTCGATTCTTTTATCGACACTTCGACGCGGCTCGGTGCCAGCCTGGGCTTGATTCCATCGCCCAGGCATTTCCTAACCGAGAGCTTTCTTCGCCGCCGCGATCACCTCATCGTAATCCGGCTCGGTGCCCAGAGTGGGCAGGTAATTGACATATGTCAGCTTGCCATCCCGCCCCACAATGAAGACCGAACGGCGCAGGTAACGCCGCTCTTTGATGAGGATTCCGTATTTGATCCCGAACTCTGCATCGATCACATCCGAGACGACCTTCACCTTGTCCACGCCTGCGGCTCCGCACCAGCGCTTCTGCGCCATGGGGAAATCCGTGCTGATGGTGTAGATGACGATATCATCGCTCAGTTTGGCGGCTTCCACGTTGAAACGGCGGGTTTCGCGGTCGCAGGTATCCGTATCCAGCGAAGGGACGGCTGTGAGCACGATCACCTTTCCCTTGGATTCCTGAAGCGGAATCACGGTTGCCCATCCGGGTAGGACACTGGTAAATTCCGGCGCAGCCTGCCCGACCTCGACCTCGTCTCCCAGCAAAGTGGCGAAATTATCGCCCAGTTTAAAAACATCTTTCCGAACTGTGGTCATGTAAATTTTTCTCCCGAAGAGTTTATTTCAATTTTATCAGACGATCCCGCTCGAGCAGCCCTTACGGCTACCGCCTGCCACCGGATCGATTGCAGATATAATGGGAACCTGTTTGAAGACTTTGACATTGGAGTTCCCGCTCAAATGGAATTCATTCCGACCACAATCCCGGAAATCTTGATCATTGAACCCAAAGTGTATGAAGACCCGCGCGGCTTCCTCATGGAGACCTACCGGGACGACCGGTTTGCGACGGCCGGCATACCCGACAAATTTGTGCAGGAAAATCACTCGCGTTCGCAAAAAGGGGTATTGCGCGGACTGCATTACCAGATCCGCAATGCACAGGGAAAATTGGTGCGGGTGATCGCCGGGGAGATCTTCGATGTGGCGGTGGATATCCGGCGTAGTTCACCGACCTTTAAACAGTCGGTTGGTATAATCCTCTCAGCCAGCAATCGACGCCAATTCTGGGTCCCTGAAGGTTTTGCGCACGGCTTTTATGTGTTGAGCGATTTCGCCGATGTGATCTACAAGGTCACCGATTATTATGCGCCGCAATGGGAGCGCAGTATTCAGTGGAACGACCCTGGTTTGGGGATCGAATGGCCCCTAGACGGCTCTTCTGCGCCCATCCTCTCTCAAAAGGACCTGGATGCAAAACCTTTAACCGGCGCTGAGATCTTCGATTAGAAAGAAAACGTAAATGAAAAATGTTCTGGTCACGGGCGGAGCGGGGTTCATCGGCTCGAACTTTATCCGCTATCTTCTCCGAACCGAAACGAATATTCGCATCCTTAACTTCGATGCCTTGACCTATGCAGGCAACCGCGAAAACCTTGCAGATCTCGAGGGGGATCCGCGCTATCGTTTTATCCAGGGGAATATCTGCGACGCCGCACAAGTTGACTCCGTGATACGCGAATATCAGGTCGATACCATTGTTCACTTCGCCGCAGAGTCGCATGTGGATCGCTCCATCCTCGGTCCGCGCCAATTCATTGAAACGAATGTTATGGGCACCTTCACACTGCTGGATGCGGCGCGAAATTACTGGCTGAAAGAAAATGTTCTTCCCTTGGATTCGGTCCGCTTTCACCACGTTTCCACAGACGAAGTATTCGGCTCGCTCAAACCCGGCGAACCCGCCTGGACGGAAGAAACCCCTTATGCCCCAAATTCACCCTACGCGGCGTCGAAGGCGGCGAGCGACCATCTCGTCCGTTCGTATGGGCATACCTACGGACTCCCATACACGATCACAAATTGCTCGAACAACTACGGACCATATCAATTTCCCGAGAAACTCATCCCGCTGATCATTCTCAATGCCATGGATGGAAAACCTCTGCCTGTTTATGGTGATGGTCAGCAGGTCAGGGACTGGCTGCATGTGGAAGATCATTGTGAGGCGATCCATCTTGTTTTGACGAAGGGGAAAATTGGTTCGACCTACAATATCGGCGGCGAAAACCAACCCGCCAATCTCAGCATCGTGGAAACCATCTGTGATATTCTCGATGAGATCGATTCGAATCCCGCTCACAAACCCCACCGAAGATTGATCCAGTTTGTGAAAGACCGCCCCGGTCATGACCGACGTTATGACATGGACACCCGCAAGATACGCGCGGAATTGGGATGGTCTCCCCGCCACACGCTCGACCAGGGTTTGTTGGATACCGTTCGTTGGTATCTTTCCCATCCCGAGTGGGTGGCTTCCATCCGCCAAAAGCATGAATACGAAGGCTGGCTGGATGCGAATTACAAATTACGATAGGAGAAATGATAATTCGATGAAAGGCATCATTCTCGCAGGCGGGCGCGGGACACGCTTGTACCCATTGACGTTGGCAATCAGCAAACAGATCCTGCCGGTGTATGACAAGCCGATGATCTACTATCCCCTGTCCATGCTCATGCTGGCGGGAATCCGCGATATTTTAGTCATCAGCTCTCCCGAGGATTTGCCCGGCTTCGAACGT
The DNA here is from genome assembly GCA_026645935.1 of Candidatus Villigracilaceae bacterium. Taxonomy (GTDB): domain Bacteria; phylum Chloroflexota; class Anaerolineae; order Anaerolineales; family Villigracilaceae; genus Villigracilis. Next base: position 28,748 of record JAPKMP010000034.1, read on the forward strand.
CTGCTTGGCGATGGCGCAAAGTGGGGCATGAAATTTTCCTACGCAGAACAAGCCGAGCCGCGCGGATTGGCGGATGCATTCGTTGTCGGAGAGAAATTTATCGCGGGGGAATGTGCGTGTTTGATCCTGGGCGATAACATCTTCTTTGGCCAGGGCCTGCCGGCAGAACTCCAAAAAGCTGCGGCACTGCATCGCGGCGCATTGGTGTTTGCCTACCCGGTCCACGACCCGGAGCGATATGGCGTGATCGAATTCGATGATTCGGGAAAAGCGATCAGCCTAGAAGAAAAACCGCGAAAGCCGCGCTCGAAATTTGCCGTGCCCGGTTTGTATTTCTATGACGAGCGGGTGGTGGAATTCGCCAAATCGCTCAAACCATCGGCTCGCGGCGAGATCGAGATCACCGACTTGAACCGTATTTACATGAAGATGGGGGAGTTGAACGTCATCCCGTTGGGACGCGGCGTGGCGTGGCTCGACGCCGGGACTCATGAGTCGCTCCTTCAAGCATCAAATTTCGTGCAAACGGTCGAAGAGCGGCAGGGACTCATGATCTCCTCCCCCGAAGAGATCGCTTATTACAAGGGTTTTATCGATCGCGAACAATTGCTCCGCCTTGCCGAAGACCTGGGAAATACCAGTTATGGAAAATATCTTCTTCGGCTTGCATCTGAAACCGATCATCGTTTGAATTTATGAGAATCCTTCTGTTCGGCAGGAACGGTCAACTCGGATGGGAGGCGCAGCGCACGTTAGAACCTTTGGGCGAAGTTCTCGCATGCGGACGCGCCGAATTGGATCTGACGAACCTCGATGCCCTTCGCAGGTTGATTCGCGACGCCCGGCCGGGAATCATCGTCAATGCCGCGGCGTATACGGCGGTGGACAGGGCGGAATCCGAGCCGGAACTTGCGCGGTTGATCAATGCCAAAGTGCCCGGTGTCATGGCGGAAGAGGCGCATGCGCTCAACATTCCGCTTCTCCATATCTCCACCGATTATGTTTTCGACGGCGAAGAAGGTTCGCCCTATACCGAAGAGGATAAAACGAATCCGCTCAACGTGTATGGTCAAACCAAACTGGAGGGGGAACAAGCAATCGGTCAGGCGGGAGGCGCGCACGTCATCCTGCGGACGAGTTGGGTGTACAGCCTGCGCGGGAATAACTTCGTGACAAAAATCCTTGCCTGGTCGCGGGAACAGGAAACACTGAAAGTCGTTTCGGATCAAGTTGGCAGCCCCACCTGGGCGCGTATGCTGGCAGAGGCGATATCCGGAATAGTGGAGCGCAGTCTGCCCAACCTGCGAGAGTATTTTGGGGAACGCCGGGGAATCTACCACCTGGGCGGGAGGGGATCTGTTTCCCGGTTTGATTTTGCGAAGGCGATCCTACGCTTCGATCCCCGTTCCGAAGAGCAGATGACCAGGCGCGTCGAACCCGCCCTGACGGCGGATTTCCCAACCCCAGCCCGCCGCCCGCCTTTCACGGCGCTGGATTGTTCGCGATTCGAGCGAATCTTCAGCACGCGCCTGCCGGGCTGGGAGGAAAGCCTGAAATTGGCGGTAAAAAAACCCGTAAATTACTAATATTTTTGCAAAGTAGATGTTAAATTCATTATCCCTACCAATGGGTTAATCAAGTTAAAATGGTATTGATATATAATAAATGTAATTGTTTTCGGTCAAATCAGCAGGAAAGGTTTCAACAAATGAAAAAGGATAATAATACCTCGAGATGGGTCACTGCGGTTTTCCGTGTTTTTATGGTGACCGCTTTGGTGGCTGTTACTTTTATGAATGTCGCCCCGGCTTATGCGGTAGCCGGAGTGGGGACATATGACGATAGCGACAGCAATTGGGTATACATAGGGGCATGGACAGCCTACAGTGGGAGCGGACCCTACAACAGCACGTTGAAATATACCGGGACGACCGGGGATAAGGCGACCTTCACGTTCAGCGGGACGCAGTTCATCTTTTCGTATACCAGGAATCCGAACCGCGGGAACATCGAGGTGCGGGTGGATGGGAACCTGGTGACGACGATCAATGCGAACGGGGCATTGGCATGGCAGCAGACGTACACCAGTCCGGTGTATGCATCCGGGACGCACACGGTGGAGTTCAGGCATGCGGGCGGCGCTGGACCTTTGATCGATATCGATGCCATCCAGATATTGAACGGCACTCCTCCTCCTGCTCCCGGAGTGGGGACATATGACGATAGCGACAGCAATTGGGTATACACAGGGGCATGGACAGCCTACAGTGGGAGCGGACCCTACAACAGCACGTTGAAATATACCGGGACGACCGGGGATAAGG
>JAPKMP010000035.1 GCA_026645935.1 Candidatus Villigracilaceae bacterium
CCCATGTCTTTTGCGCCTGTGTCACAATGTAGTCGGATGGGTCGAGCCCATAGACATCGAATCCCATGCGTTGGGCGGCGGTGAGGAAAAACCCGGGACCGCACCCGATGTCCAATGCCTTGCCCGATGATTTGTAGGGGGCGATTTGCTTGAGCCGTAACGTGAAGGTCTTTACCCAATTATCGCTGATCTCCATATACTCGTCATATCCCTGACCTGATACGTTAGAGTTGTAATAGGCTTCATCTTTGTACAGGTTGATGATCGCCGTTTCTGTGAGCCGGGGTGAGAGGTAATTCAATCCGCACGTGGAACAGGCAACGACTCTGTACGGGTTAAAGTCATAGCGGGTGACTGCTGAGGCGGAAGGTCCGCAGATGGGGCAGGCGGCAGTTTCGAGGTCGGGGGAGGAGGCGGTGTAGGTCATTTTCGAAGGATGCCTGCAAGGTCGCCGCGGTCTTTGCGGGCGAATGCCTTCAATAGGCTTTTATTCAACTGGATCAGTGAGACCAGGACGATCAGCACACCCGCCAATGCCAGCATCGGGTCACGGATGGCGGCGGGGATGAACCGAAGGAAGATGATGTACGATACCTTGTCAAGCGCAGGCTGAAGAATGACGGGCGAGAGGATCTTTGCGAAGCCGATGCCTGCAAGGAAAACACCCAATACAAAGAAAATCATCCAGAATTGTGTGCCTGCGCTTGGTTCGAGCCAGCGCCAGAAACTTGCGCGAAAATAAATTTTCAACGTGTCGATAAACGTGGCGAATAGGGAACCGAACTTCATGCGTCCCATGCCCCCTTTGCGGACGTAGGAAACCTCGACGGGGTATTCCACGATCTTGTAACCAAACCGCGAGGCGGCAACGAGCAATTCGAGATCGAAGGCGAACCGGCTTACGCTCATGCGCGGGATGGCATTCTCCAGCACTTCCCGTTTGAAAACCTTGATGCCGGTCTGCGTGTCCGTAATTCTAAGGTCGAAAAGTAATTTCACGGTGTTACGGTAAAGGGCGCTCATCAACCTGCGAGGGGCGGGGAAGCGATTAATGGCCTGGTCTTTCACACCGGCGACCACATCGGCACCCGCTTCCTGCATGACGGCGAGCAATTTTACTATGTAATGGGGGGCGATCTCGAGATCGGAATCGAAGAATACGATCGATTCTCCGCGTGCTTCGGCGAAACCGCGAAATAAAGATGCGCCTTTGCCTTCGTTGTTCTGCAGCCGGACCGGTTTTATGTTGCGGCGGACTTTTGCGGCACGTTTGCATTCCGCGAGTGTTGCATCCGTACTGCCGTCATCAACCACGATGATCTCTGCGTATCGACCTTTCAAACTGTCGCAAATGGCGAGCAGGTTATCGTAGATATGCGAGCCTTCGTTATAAGCCGGCACAATGATCGAATGGTGGATGGTTTTTCTGGTTTGGGATTTCGCCATTTGGAAAATTCAAGGCTTGATGGTGAATTCGATCGAATTCGAGCGCACCGGTGTCTTCCCGAAAGAATCCACGATCGGGACTTCGCGGCTGACCGCCTCAAGCGTACAACGATAGGTTCCCGGCTCCATTTGTATGATGATATCGCCTTTGCTTTTTTCTGCAGGAAATGTGTACGATTGAACGGGTAAGGGTGAAAAACTGTCCGCTGTCGGAGAAAAATCCTCATCCGTCGTTGCCGCTACGACATCGACGAAGACCGCCATGAAAGTCGATGGATCGTCGTTAAAGGGTCGGTTTATGGCGGCGGTATTGAGGCCTGTGGGTGCATGGAAAGGACCCAGCCGCTCCCAAATCCATTCATTGACTTTTTCGTCGTCGATGTCGCCGAATGGGTACGCTTCGCCGTTCATGCTGATGAACCCGGGAGAGTTGTCCACGATCCGTTTATAGGAACGAACCCAGATATAAACGGGTTTTTCTTCGGTGACTTCGAAATCGAAGAGAGTTGGCTGGCTGTTGTAATTATCCATCAGGAAGCCTTCGCCCAGCCAGCCGTTCGCGAAGGAGGTTTCCGTCTGCCAGCCCGGGGCAGGATTGAGAGTCTCGGCTTCAATCCATGTACGGTCGATCTGCAAGGTTTCGCATGCCATCGTAACTCGGTTTGCTGAGCCTTGCGACAACTCCCAATTGAAAAGTGCCGGGGATTTTTCCTCAAGGGTCAATACGGTGCTGATGCAGGCGGGATTATCGAGCGCGTCCGCATCCAGATCGACCCGATAAAAATACTCGCCATCCAGCCATCCGGCTCCCGGGTAACATTTACGGAGGGCTGCGGTCAGGTCGTCGCGTTTTTGCCTGTCGTTCAGGGTCTGTTTATCCAGGATGATGGAGCGGGATGAGCGGTCGCTCATCGAGCTTAGATTCGGAAGAATTTCCTCCAGCGCAACATTCTTGTAGGAGTCGCTGATCTGTTGGTGGGAGAGTTTCTTCATCATGAACAATTCGATCATTTGATATTCGTTATTCAGCGCCTCGTTCGCCTGTGGAACGGACGCGAGCACGATGAAATTATCTTCGCTGGCAACTTCACCTGCCATTTCCGCCACTTCGCGCCGCATCTGGCGATCTGCGAAGTCGAATACTTCGTTGAAATAGATGAAGAGATTGAAGATGGGAAGCCAGATCAAAACCGCCAAAGACACCGCCGTCACAACTGGTTGAAAGTTCCTTCCCAATGCGCGGAGAGATTCGCGGCTAAACACGTACATGCCTACGGCAACCAGAATATAAATAGCGGGCAACGCAGGGTAATACACGCGACCAAATGGGGAATGAGCGGCTATCGGGACTGGGAAGATGAACAGGAGCACCCAGATCACGGTCCAAAGAGAGAGCCGTCGCCGCTGGGTCGCCAACAAGGCGATGAATCCAAACGTCATCCATGGAAGGAGAAATGCGTTGAGCAGCGGTCCATTTCGATTGTAAAGAAAATCTTCGGAGAGATGCACATACCAGCTCGAGAAAACGCGCTGGAAATGTTCCCAAAAAATCTCAAATCCCTTGTCCCAGCCCCGGCTGTCGAGTTCGTAATAATTGAGCCTGCCCGTCATATATGGGACGATGAACGGCATGGCGAGCAGGGCGGGCGTAAGCATTGCCATGATGTTACGAAAACCGTCGCGGAAATCGTCTTTCTGTCGAACCGCCTCTATGATCGTGATGGTCAACATCACCAGGCTCAGCGGCCATACTGTATCGTATGTCATGAGACCAAGCGCAAGCGCGACCCCGGCGATGGCATAATTTGTCCAATGTTTTTTATCGAGCGCCCAACTCAATAGAGCCAAAGCCAGAAGGGGCCAGATCTTTACATGGCTTTCCACATTTGCCAGGCGGCTGGCGCTGATATCGAAGATGGACGCGCTGAGAAGCCAGGATGCAAGGAGCGCTATCGGCATGGCTCCAATGCGCCGGAGGAGCAGATAAAAGATGAAGGTGCCGATAATGCTGAAAAACGCGACCTCAAACCTTCCCGCAAAGAGCGAGGGTCCCAGCAGGCGATGAAAGATGGTTTGCATGTAAAAACTGACCGGCAGGGCGTCGCGGTGATATAGACCGTTCGAGTCGGGTTCGCCGCGCAACCCAAGCCACACCACCTCCGCCGTCCATTTTGCCTCATCGCCTTCGATCCCATAAGGAAGGAGTTTCAATTCGAACATGCGCCCGAATGTGGCGAGAGCGAGGATCAGAAGGACCAGGACCATCTCCCGATTTTTTGAAAGGATGTGCGGTCCGTCGATGTCCGCGGATAGATCGCGGTTGTTGACCAAACTCCAAAAAAGGAATCCGCCTGCTGCTAGCAGATAAAACGCAATGCCCAGGGATAACTGGACCTGGCTCGACACCATCCATTGAGCGCTTCCAGCCAACGCCAGGCAACTCCATAGCAGGGAGGTTTTCGCTTTTTGAGGCGAGCGTTTTATCAAGGCGAAAACTGCTAGACCCAACGCGAACAGACCCGTCAGCAGGTTGCTTGTTGTGGCCGTCTCGTGGTAAAAAAGCAGCAGATGATTGCGCTGCCAGTGGACGAAGAAGAACGGGCTTCCCGGCGCGCCGGGTGTTTTTGGGATCTCGCCGGTCATTTGAACGGGAGCGGAAATCAGGGCATAGATCAAAACCCCAAGTATTACGCCTGCAAGCATCAGTTCGCGGCTGAATGTCTTCAGAAAGGAGCGGACCTTGGTTTTGAAATCTTTTGAGATGGGCGTGGGGTCGACCGGGATTTCAACTTTGGGGATTTCAGGCTCGATTGGATCTCTCCACCTGGAACGGTGTGCCACGCCCAATAGAACCAGGCTGACTGCCAGCGCCGCGAGAGTTGGAGCCAGAGACCAGAAAGGGGTTATTTCCATTACTCTTATTTCATTCCCAATTCAAGCCTTGAAATGACCAGCCTTTGAATCTCGCTGGTCCCTTCGTAGATCTCCGTGATCTTCGCATCGCGGAAATACCGCTCCACGGGCAGCTCCCTGCTGTAACCCATGCCGCCATGAATCTGCACCGCCTGGTGGGTCACGAACATTGCTGTTTCAGATGCAAATAACTTTGCCATGGACGCTTCCAGCGAATACCTGCCTTCGGTTCCCTTCGACATCTCTTTTGCAAGCGCGGCATTGTAGATCAACAAACGGGAGGCTTCGATGCGCGTTTTCATATCCGCAAGCTTGAAACCGGTTCCCTGGAATTGACCGATGGGCTGGCCGAACGCTTCGCGCTGGCCCGCATATTGTCTCGCCGCTTCGTAAGCCGCTTCAGCGATGCCCAATGCCTGGGTGGCGATTCCTATTCTTCCTGCGTCCAGAACCGTCATGGCTATTTTGAATCCTTCCCCTTCTGTGCCGAGCAGGTTTTCGGCAGGGACGCGACAATCTTCAAAGATCAATTCACTTGTCGCTGAAGCGCGGATGCCCAGTTTCGGTTCTTTCTTTCCGCGGGTCAAACCCGGCGTTTTCCCTTCCACGAGAAAAGCAGAGACACCTTTTTGTTTTTTGTCCGGGTCGGTCATCGTGAAAACGACGAAATAATCAGCGACAGGTCCGCTGGTGACCCAGGATTTGCGTCCATTCAGAACGTAAAAATCTCCATCACGGACAGCGCGGCTGCGCATCGTCCCGGCGTCGGACCCACTTTGGGGTTCGGTTAGGGTGTATGCTCCGATGGCTTTGCCGGAGGCAATGGGGGTCAGGAATTTTTTCTTCTGGTCTTCCGAGCCGAATTTTAGAATGCCATGACAGTAAAGGGAGTTGTTCACCGACATGATCACGCCGTGCGAAGCGTCCACCTTGCAGATTTCTTCGAGCGCCAGGACATAAGCCAACGCATCCATGCCCGCGCCGCCGTATTGTTCGGGAATTTCGATGCCCATGAAACCCAGTTCGCCCATCTTTTTGATGGTTGCCTGCGGGAACTCGCCGCTTTCATCGAATTCTGCGGCGATCGGCGCGATCTCTTTTTGCGCGAAATCGCGCGCGGCATCTCGCAACATTTTATGCTCGTCGGTCAGGGGAAAGATTGGAAGATCGGTCACTGGTTCCTCCGGTATGGTGCAGGAATTATACCGTGATGCGTGGATGGGCGATTCGGCGTAGGACAACACAGGAGGGCGGGAGCAGGTCCGGACGGGGAAGAGGCGGCTGTCGGTATCGGAATTTTCATATTGACGGCGTTAACAAACAAGTTATAATCCGCAAACTTCGACAAATGTCATCGTCGCGCTGTCAGTTTCGGATATCAGACAATTAAATTGGGTTCCGAAAAGGCGGCGATTTTTTTATCAGATGACAGGTCGAATCGAATCCATTCAACTCAAAAGGAGAGAGAGTATGAAATCAAAGTGGTTCGTATTGTTCAGCGTCCTGATCTTCGCCAGTCTGCTGGCCTCCGCATGCGGCGGGGGAGCGGGTGGCGCGGAATCCGGCGGTCCCTTGCAGTCCGTCGGCGAGGGAGAAGGCGCTCTGTCCATCGTGGCGTGGGCAGGCTACATCGAGCGGGGTGAGACCGACCCGAACTTCGACTGGGTAACCAAGTTTGAGGCGGAGACTGGTTGTATGGTCAGTGTGAAAACTGCCGCCACCTCCGATGAAATGGTCGCGTTGATGAACGAGGGTGGCTTCGACCTGGTGACTGCATCCGGCGACGCTTCGAACCGCCTGATTTCTGGCGGACGCGTTCAGGAAATCAACATCAGCCTGATCCCCAGTTACAGCACGATCGATGAGCGTTTGCAGAATGCTCCCTGGCACACCGTGGACGGAAAGCATTACGGGGTGCCGTATTCCTCCGGTCAAAACATCCTGATGTATAACACCGAAGTCTTCGGTGGTGAAACCCCCGATAGCTGGAATGTTGTATTTGAGGAAATGACACTGCCCGACGGCGAATCCAACAAGGGACGCATTCAGGCGTACGACGGTCCGATCTATGTTGCGGATGCGGCTCTTTACTTGAAGAGCGCCCGCCCCGAGCTCGGCATCACCGATCCCTATGCATTGTCCCGCGAACAGTTCGACGCAGCCATTGAGCTGCTCCGCCAACAGCGTACCCTCATCAACCGCTACTGGCATGATGCCTTCATCCAGATGGATGACTTCACCAACGAAGGCGTTGCGGCTTCCGGTTCCTGGCCCTTCCAGGCGAACTTATTGAAGTTTGGCGGCGCGCCGATCGATAAGGTCGTACCGAAGGAAGGTGCCACCGGTTGGGCTGACTCCACGATGCTGCATGTGGATGCCGCTCATCCCAATTGCGCCTATATGTGGATGGAACATTCCCTCGATCCCAAAGTCCAGGGTGATCTGGCTGCCTGGTTCCAGAACATCCCGGTTCGCCTCGATGCGTGTGAAGGGAACGAGCTTCTCGGCGCCGAAGGTTGTGTCAACAATGGTCTGAATGATTTCGACAAGATCCAGTGGTGGCGCACGCCGACCAGCGACTGCGGGGACGGCCGCATGGAATGCGTACCCTACCATGAGTGGGTTACCCAGTATGTTGCCGTGATCGGCGGACGGTAGATCGTATTAGCAAAAAGCATCAGGCGGGATGTCTCTCGCCTGATGCTTTTCTGGATCACGTTTTCGAAACCCGTCTATTGACCTATGCTCATTTTCTATCGATTCAGAAGATTGGCATAGTTCAATAGATTTTCCTTGATACAATGAAATGCCATCCTTCCAAATTTTAGGATTCCTCCATGGCCCAACAGACCCCACCTGCCATCAAGTTTGACAAAGTGAGCCGTCATTTCGGAGACGTAAAAGCCGTGGATGAAGCCGATCTCGAAATCCGCGACGGCGAATTCTTTTCCATGCTGGGTCCATCCGGTTCGGGAAAGACCACTTGCTTGAGAATGATCGCGGGATTCGACAGGCCGACCGCGGGTCAGATCTTTCTTTACGGGCAGGATGTCTCGAACCTGCCGCCTTATGACCGCGATGTCAACACGGTCTTTCAGGATTATGCCCTCTTTCCTCATATGAGCGTGTCGGAAAATATCGCTTATGGGTTGATGGTTAAGAAAGTTGCCAGGCCGGAGCGGATGAAAAAAGTGGACGAGATGCTGGAGCTCGTCCAGCTATCCGGCTTTGGCGGACGCAAACCCTCCCAGCTTTCGGGCGGACAAAGGCAACGCGTCGCGCTCGCCCGTGCCCTGATCAATCACCCCAAGGTTTTGCTTCTCGATGAACCGCTCGGCGCTCTGGACCTCAAGCTTCGCCAACAAATGCAGGTGGAGCTGAAAGCCATCCAGAAACGGGTGGGTATCACCTTTATTTTCGTCACCCATGACCAGGAAGAAGCGTTGACCATGAGCGACCGCATCGCCCTGTTCAATCAAGGCAAGATCGAACAGATCGGCACCCCGGCTGAAATATACGAGCATCCAAAAAGCGCATTCGTTGCCGGGTTTGTTGGTACGTCCAACCTTGTTCGCGGGGAAGTCGCCAGGCGCATTACCGGCATGGACGTTACCTTTTCCATCCGGCCGGAAAAGATTCACCTCGGAAATATAAAAGAGAAGGCGCCGACGGATAGTTATTCCTCCGACGGCACAATCCGCGACGTGGTCTACCTGGGCTTGTATACGCGTTATCATGTCGAACTCGACGGCGGCGGCGACCTGGTGGTGGTCGAGCAGAATCTCAAATCCACGTCGATGGACGTGTTGAAGAACAAGGGACAGCGCACACGCCTGCATTGGAATAAAGAGCACATCAGCAAGATGGGGGCTTGAACCATGTTGAATAAGATTTCCACGTATTTGTACCTGCGCCCAAAACTGGTCCTTTGGCTCACGCTCGGTCCCCCCCTGACGTATATGATCATCGTGTACCTGGGCTCGCTTTTCAACCTGTTGATCAACAGTTTTTATTATCTCGAGCAATTCACGGGGTTGATCGTCAGGGAGTTCACCCTCGGCACCTATGCCCGCACGTTCGAACCCGCCAACCTTGAAATTTTTACCCGCACCACATTGATGGCGATCGCGGTGACCGTAATGGATGCGATCATCGCCTTTCCGCTCGCCTATTACATCGCCCGTTTTACCCCTCCAAAACTAAAGACCTGGCTTATTATCGCCGTCACATTGCCGCTTTGGTCGAGTTATCTCGTTCGTGTGTACGCCTGGAAACTGATCCTTGCCAAGGAAGGCATCCTTTCCTGGTTTATCAACCTCTTGGGATTGCAAGGCGCGTTGGATTGGCTGCTCGGCATTCCTGCGATCGGCGGTTCGTCCCTCGCTCTCTCACCGCTCGGCATGTTCATCGTCTTTGCCTATATCTGGCTCCCCTATATGATCATCCCGATTCAGACCGCGCTGGAACGCGTGCCGCATTCCCTTGTGGAAGCCTCCAGCGATCTGGGCGCAAAGCCCCTGCAGACCTTTCGGACCGTCATCCTTCCGCTTGCCTTTCCCGGCGTGGTGGCGGGATCTATCTTTACCTTCTCCCTGACCTTGGGCGATTTCATCATCCCGCTCAGCCTCGGAAATTCAAAGTTCTTTATCGGTCAGGCGGTTTATTCCTACCAGGGCACCGCCGGTGACATTCCGCTTGCCGCCGCCATGACCATGGGTCCTGTCGTTATCATGATCATCTACCTTTTGATCGCCCGGAAAATGGGAGCTTTCGATGCGCTCTAATTCATCATCCTTGACTCCAAAGGCTCCGCTCGCACTGACCATCGCCGCTTATGCCGGGTTGTTATTCCTGCATGTCCCCATTCTGATCATCTTCCTCTATACCTTGACTCCCGATGAAACAACCTATACGTTCCCTTTGCCCGGGATAACATTCAAGTGGTTCGGGATTGCGCTCCAGCGGGCGGACTTGTGGCGTTCCGTCACACTTTCGCTGCAGGTTGCCGCCATTGCGACCTTTGCCGCCCTGATTCTCGGGTCTCTTGCAGCGGCGGCTGTCTATCGAAGCAATTTTTTCGGTCGGGAATCCATTTCCTTCCTGCTCGTCCTGCCGATCGCGCTGCCAGGCATTGTCACCGGAATTGCGCTGCGCACCGCCATCGGCGGATTCGACATCCCATTCTCCTTCTGGACCATCGTCATCGGTCACGCCACGTTTTGCGTGGTGGTTGTGTATAACAACGTCCTTGCCCGATTCCGCCGGATGCAAGGCTCGCAAATCGAAGCCTCGATGGACCTTGGAGCGAATTCGTTCCAAACCTTCTGGTATGTCGTTTTTCCGAATATCGCCACAGCCTTGCTGGCCGGCGGCATGCTTGCCTTCGCACTTTCCTTCGACGAAGTGATCGTCACGACGTTCACGGCCGGGCAGCAGACCACACTTCCGATCTGGATCTTCTCCCAACTTTCCCGCCCGCGCGACAGACCCGTGACCAATGTCGCCGCCATGATCGTGATGTTGATCACCTTCCTGCCGATCTTTTTATCCCAACGGTTGACTGCCTCTTCATCGGACACGGAAGGGAATTCGAAATAACCGGAGGGATCATCGAGACAGTCGGCAGGACTGTCTCGATTCGCGCCTCATCCCGGATTTGAAACTGGCAAACGCTCCAGTCAGTTTATGAACCTGAAATGACCCACTCTTACCTAAACCCAAAATGCGAAATCCGCACAAATTCGCGCGGCGGATGCAGTGTTTACACCGTAGTTCCCATTCGCAAAGGTGAACTTGTCTCCATGTGGGGAGGGACGATCGTGCATGAGACTCAATTGGACCGGTCCATGCAGCGTTTTACGGAGCGCGTCATCCAGGTCGACGAAGAATTGTATCTCTTGACCGCTGAAAAAAAGGAACCGAACGACTGCTTCAACCATTCCTGTGAGCCGAACCTGGGATTCACCGGTCAGATCGGGCTGTTGGCGATTCGAGACATCGAAGCCGGGGAGCAACTGACCTTCGATTACGCCATGTCTGACGGAGGCTCGTACGACGAGTTCGATTGTCAATGCGGCATGCCGACCTGCCGCCATAAAGTGACGGGGAACGACTGGAAACGTCCCGAACTCTGGGTGAAATACGAAGGTTATTTCTCGCCCTACCTTGCGCGCCGCATCGAAAAACTGCGGAAATGAAAATTTCCTTTTCCATCAAAATCTATATTATCGCGCTTGTCTTGAGATTGATACCCGTCTTGTTGACGGTAAACCTCGGCATCGGCTTGGACGATATGTTCCAATACGACATGCTGGCGCGCAGTCTCGCCTCCGGGAATGGGTTCCGCTGGTACGCGCAGGAAGACCTCAAGCTTCTCGAACCGTATATTGATTTCGATCTCTCCTCTGCGTCCGGTTATGACCCGGAAAATGGCATATACACATCCTTTCGCGCTCCTCTTTATCCTGCTTTTCTTGCGTTGATCTACTCCCTTAGTGGACTCGACTTTTCCCGTTTTTTTGCCGCACGAATAGCCCAGGTTGTTCTGCTTGGAGCTCCGCTTGCCCCTTTGACCTACCTTGTCGCCATACGTTTCTTTTCATTCCCTCGATCCGCCACCGAGAGGATCGCACGTCTCTCCGCATGGATGGTCGCCTGTTATCCCATCCTCCTAGTGTATCCGCTTGGGCTGGGGACGGAAAATCTTTTCTTCATTCTCCTTCTGGTATCATTCCTATTCCTGCTCAAGACCGTCGAAACGCCTTCTGCTTTGAATTATCTGCTTGCCGGTTTTTTTCTCGCCCTCACGGCACTGACGCGTTCCGTTGTTATCCCCTTTGTCTGCTTCGTTTTCATTTACCTGTTATACCTGCATCGGATAAAAGCCGCGTCCGCTCTGTTCGCGTTTGTTTTAATTGTCGTCCCCTGGGTGGTTCGTAATTCTCTCCTCCATCAGAAGTTGACCGGAATCGAGACCTCGCTCGGCTACAATCTCTACCTCGGCTATCACCCCGAGGGGAACGGCTCTTTCGTCTTTGGTCCCTCTCTCGATCTGCTCACCATCATGGACGACGCCGAACGCGACTCGGTCGGTACGCAGAAGGCGCTGGAATTCATCCGCGCCGAGCCGGAGCGTCTGATCCCGCTGGCAGTCAACCGTCTCGGTTTTTTCTTCGGCTTGGAAAAGCGGGTCTTGATGTATTTCTACTCCAATAATATCCTCGGCTTTATTCCAACGCCCCTTTTGTTTCTTATCTCTGCAATTCTGCTCCTGCCGTTCGTTTTCCTCAGTATTTTTGCCGTGGCGGGATTTGCCTCCCTCGAACGTTCTCCGCAAAAGATTTTGCTTGGCTTGTTGTTCTTTGCCTATATCCTTCCGCATGTCTTGATTCTTTCCGAAGACCGCTTTCATCTTGCGCTGATTCCTTTTTTTGCCTTATTGGGGGCGAATGCCAATGATTTGATTCGAGGGGGAAGTTTCAGGAAAATGCACTCCGCCAGATCGTTGACCCTGGTTTCCACAGCCATTTTTCTGCTGTTATTCAATTGGGCGATTGAACTTAACCGTGACGCGGATAAAATTGCCGCCATTCTCGGGCCGAACGGAAACCGGACCCATTTCCCTTATTGAGATGATCATGAAATTCCTCACCGGCGATAAACTCGACTTTGACTGGAAGATTGCCACCGTTACCATCCTCAGCACCCTGTTGTTGATTGTGGATCGCTATCACAAGATATTCGAATTCAAGTACTTCGACCGTGTGCTTTTATATCTCGTCATCCCCTTGCTGGTCACATTGCTGTTATTTCGCGAGAATCCCCGTGAATACGGCTTTCGCGTTGGCGATTGGAAACTTGGCCTGACTTACACTCTGCTTGGAATCCTTCTCATGGCTCCCGTCATCTACTACCTTGGCCACGACAACGAATCGATGCGCAAATATTACGAAAAGTATGTGACAGGCCTGCCGTGGACGACCTTCCTCGACCTGCTTGGCTGGGAGTTCTTCTTCCGCGGATGGATTCTATTCGCCTATGCCCATAAATTCGGTCATGAAGCGCTATGGTTGCAAGCCGTGCCGTTTGCGCTGGCGCATCTGGGGAAACCCGAGGTCGAAACTCTCTCAACCATCTTCGGCGGGTTCGCCTTCGGCTGGGTGGCGTGGCGCACGAAATCCTTCCTTTATCCGTTCTTGATTCATTGGTTCATCGGTACGTTTATCATCCTTGTTTCTGCCGGAGTTGTGTGACATGACCGAGTATGAAGTCCGCCCTGCTTTGGAATCAGAATCAGCCCGGATCAAAGACTTGATTCACCTGGTGGGGATCAACCCGATGGGCTTGGACTGGAGGCGTTTTCTCGTCGCGGTGGATGGCTCGGGACGGGTGATCGGCTGCGGTCAGATCAAGCCGCATGGGCAGGACGTCCTCGAACTTGCTTCGATAGCGGTCCCGCCGGAATTTCGCGGAAAGGGAATCGCGCGCAAGATCATCGAAATGCTTCTGGATCGATACCCGCGGCCGTTGTATTTGATGTGCGTCGAACACAACGGGCCGATGTATGAGAAGTTCGGTTTTCGCGCCATCGATTACGGCGAAATGCCGAAATATTTCCGGCGCATGAAAAACCTGTTCGATGCCGCAAAACTTGTCCATAAGGTGGACGAGGGATTGCTGATCATGAAGTTGGAGTAGAATCCCCGGCATGAAAAATACGCTTTACACTCTTGTCGGCGTGATCGCCGGGTTTGCGCTCGCGGGTCTGCTGTTATTCATCATCCGCGCTCCCGCTGGCGAACCGATCCGGTTGCAGCCTGCGCCGACAAAAGAGCCGATCGCTGTGCATGTCATCGGCGCCGTGCCGCGCCCCGGCTTGTATGAATTTGCCCAGGGCGCGCGCGTGCAGGATGCCATCGATGCGGCGGGAGGACTGCTCTCCAGCGCGAACGTGGAGTCGATCAATCTCGCCGCGCTGCTCGAGGATGGACAACAGCTGAATATTCCCTACCGAACGGGTCAGGAACCTTCGGGGCAAAGCTCGTCGAATGGTGATGAGGGTTTAAACCTGCCGGGCGCAACCGAGGAACCGGGGGATAACGGCGGCGGTGATAACGAGTTGATCAACATCAACACGGCTTCGCTCGAGGAACTTGACAGCCTGCCGGGGATCGGTCCCACCATCGCCCAGCGCATCATCGATTACCGGGATGAGAACGGACCCTTTGCGGTCATCGAGGATATTCTCAACGTTTCGGGCATCGGTCCCTCCACCTTCGACCAGATCAAGGATCTGATCACTGTCTGATGGACTTCGACCATTTTTCCTTCATCGCGCCGCTTTATGCCCGCGTGACCTATTCCAAAACCGATGCAATGCGCGAGGTTGCATCCCTGCCTGCCCAGGGAAGGTTATTGGATGTGGGCGGCGGGACGGGACGGGTAGCCTCCGCGATACGGGAATTTGTGGATGAAATTGTCCTTGCCGATGTTTCATTTGGAATGTTAGCCCGCGCGCCTCGCCCTGCGCTGACGCCTGTATGCGGCGTTTCGGAGCTTTTGCCTTTCCCCGACTCCTCCTTCGAGCGGATCATCATGGTGGACGCCCTGCATCATGTCGAGAATCATTCGCGCACAGCGGATGAAATGTTCCGCGTGTTGAAGCCGGGCGGAATTCTCGTCATCGAAGAGCCGGACATCCGCGCCTTCGGCGTGAAGTTGATCGCCATCGCCGAGAAGTTATTGCTGATGCGCAGTCACTTCCTCGCGCCGGATGCGATTATGAAATTATTCAGTAATGGGGAAAAGGAAACGAAAACTGCCGATGGCACAGCCTGGGTAATAATCCGAAAGTAGAAAAAGACCTCGGAGGTCTTCAAAACCTCCGAGGTCTGATTGTTTAACCCGCCAGCACTTGCCTCGAAATGACCAACCGGTTGATCTCGCTCGTCCCTTCGCCGATGGTCATCAGGCGCGCGTCGCGGTACATGCGCTCCACGTGATACTCGCGGCTGTAACCGAACCCGCCGTGGATCTGGATCGCATCGTAGATCACGCGCTCTGCCATTTCGGTTGCGTATAGCTTTGCAATCGCGGCTTCCTTGCTGTATGGACGCCCCTGGTCTTTGAGCCATGAGGCTTTGTAGATATATGTGCGGGCAAGTTCGATCTCCACGTCCATGTTCGCGATTTTGAACTGGATCGCCTGAAAATCTGCAATGGACTGGTTGAACGCCTTCCTTTCCTTTGCGTAGGAGATTGCCGCTTCCATCGCGCCGCGCGCCAATCCGACGGAGATCGCCCCGATGCTGATGCGCCCGGCGTCGAGAGTCGCAAGCGTCTGCTGCAATCCACGCCCCTCGGGACCGATCAAATATCCCATTGGTACGCGCACGTCCTCATAGGTCACGGCGTGAGTGGGCGAACCGCGCAACCCCATTTTCTTCTCGGCGGGATGAATGGTCAGCCCCTTCGCATCGGTGGGCACGAGGATCATGCTCAACGACTTCGAGCCGCCCTTCGGGTCCGTGCGGACGAGCGTGATGATGTATTCCGCGATGCTGGCATTGGTGTTCCACATCTTCGAACCGTTGATGACCCACTCATCGCCATCTCTGACGGCGCGGGTCAACACGCCCCCCTGGATGTCCGAACCTGCGCCGGGCTCGGTCAATGCAAGCGAGCCGAGTTTGTTCATCCCGGTGGCGACCAGTGGCAGCCATTTCTTTTTTAACTCCTCGCTTCCAAAAATGGCGATGGGCGCGGTGCCCAACCCATTATGCGCGGTGAATGCCAGCGCCGTCGAACCGCAGCCCCAGCCGAGTTCCTCCATCGCGATCGAGTTCGAGATCGAATCGACGTTGGAGCCGCCGTACTCTTCCGGGATGTTCAATCCCAGCAGTCCCACCGGTCCGCCTTTGCGGACAGCCTCCCAGTTGAATTCCTCTTTTTCGTCCACTTCGCGGGCTTTCGGCCGCAGTTCCTTTTCCGCGTAATCATGGACGATCTTCTTCCACGTCTTTTGTTCCTCGCTTAGCTCGAAATCCATTTTGACTCCATTTTAGAGCGTGATGACTTTATCTGCCCTGATCTGCGCTTCGATTATATCCGGCATCCCGCCCACAATGCCAACCCTTACCTGACTCTGCGCGATGCTCATCTCTTCAAGGCAGGTGGAACAGACGATGAGCCGCACACCTTTCTTTTCCAATTGACCCATCTGATCAAGGACCGGCGAATCGTCGGTGACCAGCCGGACGCCCTCGGTATAGAAGCAGATCGCCGCGGGCAGTTCCGATGAATCCAAAATCAGGCTGAAATATTTGACGATCAATTTCTGGTTCAGGGCCGCGATATCCGTATGCCCCATCCCGAACCTTGTGCAAAGCAGGACGGTATCTTTCATTCCATTACTCCGAAGTGAATTTTTCCAACAGGGTTTTTGCCGTTCTAAGTTTCTCTTTGGGAACAAAGACCCGCACCAGTCCCAGCCCGTCGATGGTGACCGGAAACGCCGTATGCCCGACAGATTCCTGGAACAACTCCACATCCACGCCGTTGGCTTCGAGATAACTTTCGATCAGGTCAGCCTGCATCCGGCTGTGGAGTTCGGTCAATAACTCATATTTCATTTCGTCCATGGCTGACTCCAAAATGCGATGAAAAGAACCGTCCAAATTATACTGACCATCAACTGGCGGACCCCGACGCGCGTGGGTTTCCAGCCGATGGCGGGATTGATAACCCCACAAAGCGTTTCCAGCCATTGCAGCAGGAAGGGGATGAAGATCAACGGCGGAATGAGGGAGGCCAATCCTGAAATGGCGGAGAAGAGCAAATTGAAGGAAGTGTAGGTCAAGGCGCGGCCTCCCATCCGAATCCAATCGCCTCTTGTCCTGGCCTGGGCCTGGTCCGGCGAAAGTTCCCGTTGACCCAGCCGCAGGTACGCGTACACAATGCTCGCCGCCGATTGAAGCCAGCAAAGCGACCACAGCCACCAACCGATGGGATCATATTCTCCCCTTCCGACCCAGTAGGCGGCGGGAGCGGTGAGCGCAAGAACACCCGTGGCGATGACTTCGACCCCGGCTTGTCTTCGTTCGGCGCGTTTGCTGACAAGCCAAAGATGCCAGGCGAAAACGGGCGCTCCCGGTACGGCAAGATAGAGGATGTACCCGAAGCCGTCGAGGATCAACCCGATCAACGCGGCAGCGGAGGTCAGCCCATAGACGAGCACCCAGAATCGCGCGGCGGGAAGATCCGTGGCGGAGCGCCGTCCGCTCAGCGCTTTGACGGTCGCTGTCAGCGGCTGCCTCATCAAAAAGGCGGACATCGCCGCAATGACGAGATATACGGTCGAAATACGAACCGCCCCGCCTTCGAATATCCCGATCAATAACGGACTGAGAATGAACACCCATGAGCCGTGATCCTGCGGCAGGGCAACATGGCGTTTGAAAAGACCGCGCATCGCCGCAAGGATAAAGGAAAAGAAATTTGTGCGCAAGGTCGGTCTACGGCGCGCGTCTGGGTATAATTATGGAAAATTTTCAGGAGAGATATGCATGTCGAAAAAGAAACTGGTCAAAAAGAGTAAAAATCAACCTGTTACCACGGAGAGATACATCCAATATGCCGCCGGGGGAGTTGTCCTGCTTGTGGTCGCGTTCTTTGTCTGGCAGTATTTGCCGAAGCAAAGTTCCTCCCAGCAGAGTTCGCCGATCTGCGAACAATTCGCAGACATTCCCGCTGCCGGTCAATACGACTCCGCGCCGCCGATGAAGGTGGATGAAGCCGGGAGTTATTTCGCCAACGTCGAAATGGAGAACGGCGGGCAGTTCAAGATCCAGCTTTACCCCGATAAATCGCCCATCACGGTGAACAGTTTTGTGTTCCTGGCTTGCAAGGGTTTTTACGACGGTGTGACCTTCCACCGCGTGCTCGAAGGGTTCATGGCGCAGGGCGGCGACCCGACCGGCACGGGCTCGGGCGGACCCGGTTATCAATTCGTCAACGAAGACAACGACCTGACCTTCGATCAGGAAGGCGTGGTGGCGATGGCGAACTCGGGGCGCGATACGAACGGCAGCCAGTTCTTCATCACGTTCGGACCGCAGGAATTCTTGAACGGCGGGTACACGATCTTCGGGCAGGTGGTCGAAGGCATGGATGTGGTCAATGGGATCACCCTGCGCGACCCGGACCAGGCTCCTGCGTTCGAGGGCGATAAGATCGTTTCGATCGTGATCTCGGAAAAATGATCAGTTTAATAAGCGACTGTCACCTGCGAGGTGACAGTCGCTTCGTATGGAGGCGCCATGCCCGAAAAAACATCCCGCACAGAGACTCACGGCTGCATCGTCTGCGGCAGACTGCATCAACTTTTTGTGGTGTATGAGCCGAACGGTCGTTTATTCGACTTCAAAGTGATGAGCGCGGATGGAAAGAAGGTCGCTCATTCGAAGCGCCCGCTTGTCGCCTGCGGGAAGCACAAGGAAGCGGATGTCGAGGCGGCGGTGCGGCGCGTGTATCCGGAGCGGGAGGAGGAGGATCAATAATCCAGCGGCGGCTTTGTGCCGTCCGGGATGGGGGAGACGTATTTTGCAGCGGCTCGTTTTTGTTTATATTCCTCGACCGCTTTTTTACGTAGCGCATCGTTCTTCATGAATTCCAGCGCCGCAGCGCCCATCACCTTGCCTGCGTAGAGCATCCCGCGCTGGCCGATGCCCATTTTCCCCTGGGCGACGATCTGCCAGGAATGACCGGGCGAGCCGAGCGCCCAGCAGGCGGTGAGGATCTGACCCGTCGGCGCGACCCAGGACACGTCGCCGACATCGGTGGAGCCGGGCATGATGATCTCGGATTTGAAGGGCGGGAGAATATCCTCGAAGAGCACAATGTCCTTCAATCTGGCGACATCGTTCGAGTTCAAGCCATAGACGTATGCGCTGGTCTCGAGACTTTCAGGCGGGATGGATTTGGAAAGTTCGCGCGCAAAGGCATGCTCTTCACCGGTGAATTTCGGCGCGCCGACCTCCTCCATTTTCGATTGCAGGACTTCGTTGATGGTCTCATTGACGAGCATGTTCGACATGCCGGAGATGACCTGAATTTCCAATTCGGTGCCGGTCATGAGCGCCGCGCCTTTGGCGATGTTCTTTACACGCTCGAAGAGCGGATCCAGCTGGTCGGTGCGCGGCGCGCGGACACTGTACAATGATTCGGCGAAATCGGGAACGACGTTCGGGGCAACGCCGCCCTTCGTGATGACGTAATGGACGCGCGCGTCGGGGATCATATGCTCGCGCAGGTAATTAACGCCGACGTTCATCAACTCGATGGCGTCCAGTGCGCTGCGCCCGTTGAACGGATCAGCCGCGGCGTGGGCGGTCTTGCCGTGGAAACGGAAGAGGACGCGGTAATTCGCAAGGAAGTTCGTGTACGGCACCGAGTTGTAGGTATCCGGATGCCAGGTAAGGCAGATGTCCAAACCGTCGAAGACTCCCGCCTTTGCCATGAATGCCTTGCCCGCGCCGCCTTCCTCGGCGGGACAACCAAAATAGCGGATCGTTCCCTTGACCTCGCCTGAGTCCATCGCCTGTTTGAGCGACATGACCGATGCGATTCCCGCCACGCCCAGCATGTTGTGACCGCATCCATGCCCCGGAGCGCCGTCTTCGAGCGGCTTTCGATACGGGACGCAATCCTGACTCAAACCGGGAAGCGCGTCGTACTCGCCGAGGATGCCGATGACGGGTCCTTTCCCGTTGCTGTAACTGGCGACGAACGCGGTGGGAATCCCCGCCGCGCCGCGTTCGATCTTGAACCCGCCCTCTTCCAGCGCGTCTTCCAGCGTCTTGGCGGACCTGCTTTCCCTGTAGCCAAGTTCGGCGTAGCCCCATATCTCGTCGCTCAACGCGGTGAATATGGAGCGGTTTTCTTCGATCCAATCGGGGATGTTCATGGTGCGCTCCTTGAAGCGGGTTGTTAGTTCCATCCGCCGGTCTCTGCGCGGTTCCTGATCTCCGAACGCAGGGCGGTGAGCATCTCCATATATGTTTCGCGGCTGGACGGCGAAAGTTTGGCGGCCTGGTCCTCGAGGCGCGAGAGAAGGTAAACGACCCAGGACAACCACGTGCGCGGGTTGTTTTGGGACGAAGCGATCTCCTGGACAAGCTGGTCGAGCAGTTCGCGGATATCATCTTCCTTGCTCATGGTGAACCTCCTGTTTTGTAATGGATTCTACGAGTCGATTGTAACACCGCGCCGTTACTGGCAGTTCGTCGTCTCGGCGGTGACGTTGATGGGCGCTTCGCCGCCCGAGTTGAATGCGGCGACGGTGTAGGCATAAGACCCGGGCGTGGAGAGGACGTCGTCGTAGGTGGTCGAGCCGGAGGGCAGGTCGGTGATCTTCGTCCCGTCGCGGTAGATGCGGAAGCCGGCTTCATTATCCGATCTATCCTTCCACGTCAGCGTGATGTTGACGACGCCGGGAGAACAGGAATATTGATAGCGCAGGTCGCCGGGAGCCGCAACGGAGCCGGACGATGGCGTTCCGACGGTGGTGAGAACCCCGGGGATGAGGACGCTTTCACCCTCAGCGTCGATGAACCTGAATGTGGACTCGTACGTTCCCGGCGCGGAGGGAGCCGTCATCTGTATCATGATGGTGAGCGATTCTCCCGGCTGGACGGTATATCCGAAAGGCATGACGGCAAAGGTGTCTGCCGTGGTGAGTCGCTCGCCGGAGTCGAAGGTCATTTTGTATTTGTCGTTCCAGACGCAGGTGCCGGCGTTTTTCAGGACCCAGGTCATGACGAAGCCCTTGCCCGGCGGGATGGGTTTATCCGTTTCAGCTTTGTCATAGGTTTTGCCGTCGCGCGTCCATGAGGCGATCTCGGTTCTTTCTTCGCAGGCTGGAGCTTCGGCTGTCGTGCCGTCAATCGCAACGCCGGGAACCGGGCTGGCTGTCGGTGTGACCTGCGCCCCGGCAGTGGGCGAGGCGGCGGGTCGTGTGAGCACGGCTTCGACGGTGAGCGCGGCGGAGGTGGCGACCGCGGCGGGGTCCTGCGGGGCGCTTGCGCCGAGGTTGCATGAGGCGAGCGCGAAGGCCAGGATGATCGAGATCAACGGTAATGTTTTCATGGGATTCTATTCTGTTGGGAGGCTGAGGATGAGAGGAATGAGGATGGAGCAAACCAGTCCCAGGCCTGCAAGGATGAAGACGATGAAATCATCCATGGCGATATAAGGCGCGGGCAGGTAGAAGACGGCAAACCCCAGGCTGACGACGGCGATGTGTAAAAGGAGTTTGCGGCTTGAGATCGAGGATTGCGTCCAGACGAGGAAATTCTTCCGCCGTTCGAACTGTCTGCCAGCCAGGGTACCTTCGTTCGAGGTTTCGGTGGAAGGCGACGGCTTGCTGATGTAGGCGATGTATGCAGTGGAGAAAAAGATCGACAGCCCGAGAAAGAGGGTCGGAAGGATGCCGCTCAGGGGCAGGGGAGTGCCTGTTTCGCCCAGCCCAAAGGACAAGCCTATGACCGCCAGATATGCCGTGCTGATGGCGGCGGCGGCTTTTTGGACGAAATCGGCTTTTGTGCCGGGGACGTTTACCTGTTGTTTTGCGATGTCGAGATAGCCGTTATACACAGCCTGATAAAGGGTGTACTCGTTCGCATACCCGGCTTTCTCGCGCTCCAAATTTGCGGTTGCATCCGCTTCATCGGTTTTGATCTGCGCGAGCGACCTTTCTTTGGCGACGTCGATCTCCGCCTGTTGACGCGCTTTATAGACCTCAAGCTCGGCAAGGTAACGTTGCTTCTTAAGTTCCTTCATCTCCGTGGGTTCGTTCTTATTGATCTGGGGCAGTGCGGGGAGGGACGGATTAGGCGACATTTATTTCCTCCCTTTTTTGGATTTGCGCTTTGCCGTTTTCTTCCCGGATCTCGACGCCGCAGGTTTTTTGTATTTTGGAGCCATCATCGGGCGCGGAATGACGCGGTCTGCGGTCGATTCCCCGGTGGAGACCCAGTGCGATCTTCCATTGCCCAATACGTGGATATAGGGTCTTTTCACCTTCCCATGTTCGTCTTTTTCCAATTCCGAATACGGAACCTCTTCGTATTCGCCGTAACAAAAAACGGTCTTCTTGCCCATGGCGGTCTCCTTGATTGGCTGATGATCGACGCGATACGCTCACTCCCAAGTTTAACGAATATCGCCCAAACGACAAGAGCGGCGCATGCTTTCGATTTTCCGTCCGACACCCCGATGAAGGGAACGTGACCCGGGGCGGGCGTTCACTTCACAAAGCGGATGTCCCTGATGCGCACATGATGACCGCCCGTGATGAAATCGGTGCTGACCACCACGCCGAATTCATTCACCGCGTTGAAGTTGACATCGGGATAGTTGCCGAACTCGTAGCGGACGACGATCTCGTTGGCGTTGTTGTTCGCCACCCGCACGGTGTTGAAGTGACCCGCGATGTCCTTGAAATACAGGTCCGCCACGTCGCCCGGGTCGCGGAAGATGAGCGTGCATTCCACCGCCTGATACGCGGACAGGTTCGCCCCTTCGTTGAATTCGAACGCCAGCCCCGCGTAGCCGTTCATGTCATCGGGCAGGAAATATTCCAGCTTGTAGACCGGTGCGCCTTCGTTTTCATAATACAGCCAGAAGGCGCTCCAGCCGCCGTCGGGGTTGTTGTTGCCCGCATAGGCAAAGACCTGCTGGGGAATCTTTTCGATCGCAAGGGATTTTGTATCGGGAGCGGGCGCGGGGTTGTTGACCAGTTTATCCGCCAGCGGTTCCAGAAATGCGCCGATGGCGATGCCGCCCACGGCAATGAGTGCGGCAAAAATCGTGGCGCGCGGACCAGTGAGTTCCATGGTTTCCTCCTCGCTTCCATGATACTCCTGTTTCGCTTCCCTCCCACCCGCCTGCTTTAAAACAAAACCTCCCCTCTAACGTGGGGAGATTCAAGATTCAACTGCGCGGCAGGCTGAGGTAGACCGTCCCGCTGCGGGAGCTGTAACCCGCCCAGACGACCCTGCCTGCGATGCGGAATTCGTCCAGCATGATCGAGCGGCCGTCCGCGCCGATCTGTTCGACGTAGGTGCTTTTGCCGGGCGGCAGGTTGACGACCGCCACTTCGCTGTCTTCCGCGGCGCCGGTGCGCATGAAGTTTTCCACGACGCGTAGAAGGATGACCCGCTCGGTTGATTCCATAAGGGGCTGCTCTCAGGATACCCGCATGACCCGCGACAGGTCCAGTTCTGCCTGCTCGGGGGTGATGGACATGCTGAAACTCCACTCGCCGACCAGGATCTTGCGGACGGCGTTTAGCATGTTGCGTTCGCGGTCGTTCCAGCCGTGTTTGGAGCGGTCCGCAGTCAGGTCGCGCAGGAGACGGCACCAGGCTTCGACGGTGCCCTCCTTCAGCCGCTCTTGTAACTGCTGGTGGCGCAGGCGGTGATCGGTGGGCAGTTTTTCAGCCGGCTGCGAGAAGACCGCCAGGGCTTTCTTGAAGGCGGATGCGCTGTTCGGCGTGCGCAGGCGGCGCGTGATGTTCTCATCCACCGGCACCCAGATGGTGAGGTCGTGGGTCTGCACCACATAAAAGGTGATATCGGCTCCGTCCATGGCGCGTTCTTCGATCCCCAGCACCTGACCGAGTCCGTGCGTGTTATGGATGACCCATTCATCGGTCTGAAATTTCATGCTTGACTCCTTTGGTCGGATGCAGGGAAAGAAAAACACCAGCCTGCAAATGGACTGGTGTGTGAAGCCCGTCGATTTCTTTGGGTTGTCTCGATTATATCACCATCGACTTTCACCGGCGGATCATCCGTTGAAATGGAACAGGGTTCGATGCCCAGGCATCGAACCCTGTAGTCTGCCCCCAATGAAATGGGAACTAGTCCCCGGCGTTGAAACGCACGACCGGCGTATACGGAGCCCAGCAGCCCGCATCGCGCCTGAAGATGTCCGTCCCGCCGGTGCCGTTGTCGCAGTAGAAGGGACCGTAGCTGGTATCCCAGAACACGGTGTCGGATTCCACGTCGGTGCCGACCGTCGGTCCGTCCGTTGTGAGGCTGACATTCAGAGAATTGTACGGACCAGGCACGCCAAGGGGCGCCGCGCCATGGTCAGCCGTATTGTAGGCGATGCCATAGATGACCTCATCCGGCAGGGTCAGGCCGAGCGAGGACAGGTCGAAGGTGATGTCGAAGGCATAGCCGTGGACGCAATAACCCAGGACCGGGTCGTACCACCTTCCGCCGAACGGCACATCGGTGGCGGGTGTATCTCCCGCGCCCGTGCAGTTGACGGAGTCCCACGACGGGCGGAACGGGATGTCGAACGATTCCGTCAGGGTCGCGAGCAAAGCACCGGGCTCAGGGTCGCCCGAGGTGTAGTCCACAGCGTACAGGTTGAGCGTGATCGGATGCGAGAAGGTGCTGCCGGGTGTGGTGACGCAGGCGTCGGAGGCTCCGCGCGTCCCGTCGTTTTCACATGCCCAATCGGTCAGGCTGACTTCGACGGTCTTCAAGGAACGGGCTGTATCCGCGAAGGAGACATGGTCGCCGAACTCGTCGGTGGAGGTGGCTTCGTAGCCCAGGCTTGGGAAACTGCCGGGGTAGACAGCGGGGATCGAATCGTAGATCACGGTCGGCAGCGCGTCGATCACTGCGCAGTCCGCTGCGAAGATCTTGCTGTCCTGGCCGGGAACGGGGTCTCCGGGCACGCCGTCGCCGTGCTTGAGGTGGGCGGGAAGCGCCTTGGCGCTGACGTTGATCAGGATATATGAACCGTTGCCCGTGGCGTGACAGACGTCCACCTTGGCGGCGGCATGGACATTGACGGATGGGAATGCGGCGATCATCAGGGCCGCAACGACGATGAAGCAGATAAATTTGTTTCGTTTCATGGTTTCTCCACTGGTTTAGAATCGAAAGACTCGTACAGGCATTCGCCAATCTGTGTTCTTGATCGAGGTTTCCTCCTTTCTTCCGTTGAACCACAAGAGCGACGGTTCCAGCCGGTTTCACTGTTGGCTCCCCGGCGTCCGCATCAAAGGGCGCGGACGGTAAAACATGGGTGGAGTGGTGCGATGCTGCTGTTTGATTTTTCGAGATGGGTTGGCTAGAACGTTTTTCCCAATGCAGATACATCTTACGCTTTTTGATGCCCCGAGTCAATCACGAATTTCCAAAGTTTCCAATCTCTCCCCGGCCCTCCCCTGAACCCCCATGCTGGGGGCAGGCGGGGAGGGAGCAGACTACTCTCTCCATTTGGGGACTCCGATACATGGGGCGGGTGGATCGTTCTTCCAGGTTCCCGCCTGTCCTGATTTGTGTTAATCCAAAAAGCGGCAGGTGATACGATGCTTTTCAGGCTGCCAGGAATCAGAATGCTTTTCCCCCCGGTGAATGGTGACGCGATTGAAATTACAGATCAAATTTAAGCATGCGGATGGGTGCGATACGCCTCCACAAGGCTCGATGCATGCGCCACGACAAGGCTCCTGGACTTTCCAGCCCGAGTGACCACCGTCATGGTGGACATGCCGCCGCCTGCGCGCAGCATGTCGGTGCCTGTCTTCAGTTCCTGGACGTCCTTTAGCTCGATTTCCCTGTTCACCAAGGGGCTGGGCAGACCACGCACCAGGATGCGTTGATCGGTAAGCACGGCCCGTCCGTAGGTGCGGCTTAGAATTTCCAGTATGAACTTGATCGCGGTTGCGATGCCAAGCACAAACCCTACGAACACATAGAAACTTTTGTCTGAGAGCAGACATGCAATGGAAACGATCCCGAGCAGGAGAAATACGCCCACACTGTTCGGCCATCCGCCGTCCCAGTGGGTAACGAGCAGTACTTCTTCACCGGGTCGGAGCGGGATGTGCGCCGTATCCTTTGGCTGGCGATCCGCTCCTTGAACTGGCTGACCTGTTACTTTCGTCATGCCAAGCTCCTTTTTACAATTTCATTTTAGCACGGCTGTAAAGCGCGGATGTTGCGATGGCAGGTTCCAAATCATCCCCTACCCCTGCGGGGCACACGTCCCCAGTCCTCCCCTAAGGTGGGATTCATTTTTGCCTCCACATCCATGATAGCACGCGGGAGGCGGGAATTTTCAAGCGATGGAAAAGAGGATTTCAAAAACACCGGAAGCGGTAAAACGGGGACGCTTGTTTTCGTGATCGTGTTGCTGTAAAGTATAAATGCAAATTTCGTTCCCGGATGATCAGGAAAGGCAGGTGTGGGATGTCTGAAGCAAAGATGGCGGTTGAGCAGAAAAGCAAACGAGCGGGATGCCTGCGGTGGGCCGGACGTATTGCGGCGGGGATTTTGATCCTGCTGATCGTTCTGGCGGCCGCGGGGGCGATCTACCAGGCGGCAGCCAGCGCAAGGGATGCAAAACTTTACAAACCCATGGACCAGATGGTGGATGTCAACGGCATCCAGATGAGATTGGACTGCCGGGGCAGCGGCGGTCCGACGGTCGTGTTGGAGGCGGGCGCGAGTTCGTCCAGCATTGCCTGGGCGAGAATTCAGGATGATGTGGCGAAGTTCACGCGCGTCTGTTCATATGACCGCGCGGGGTTGGGGTGGAGCGACAGCGTCGGTGAAACGTTATTCCCGCAGCAGATCGCGCGACAATTGCACGTCCTGCTGGAGAGCGGCGGGGAGCAGCCTCCCTATCTGATGGTGGGTCATTCTTTGGGCGGGATTTACGTTCGGGCTTTTGAGGCGGAATTCCCGGAGGATGTGGTTGGGATGGTGTTGGTGGATTCATCGCACGAGAATCAGATCCAGCGGTTTCCGCCCGAAATGGTGCAGTTGAGCGAAATGCAGGTGACATCGTTTCGGATGTGCATGGCCACCGCGCCGATCGGCTTTGTCCGGACGTTCAAAATGATGGATGTCGCGGTCGAGAGTCTGCCGGTGAAGGAGGAGGAAAAAGCACCACTGCTGGCGGAGATGAATCGCACCGGTTTTTGCGGCGCATCGGCGCGGGAGATGGAAATGTTCGGCGCTTTTTCCAGCCAGCCCAGGGAGTTGAAGAACCTGGGCGACCTTCCGCTGATCGTGCTTTCGGCGGCGCAGGATGCGCAAATAATGTACGATCAGTTACCAGCCGCGTTCCAGGCGCAGTTGACCATTGAAATGATCGAAGAGCAGGTGAAAGCCTGGGATCAAATGCAGGCCGAGTTGACCGCGCTCTCCACACGCGGAAAGCGGATCGTCGTCACGGAAAGCGGGCATTACATCCAATTGGAGGCGCCGCAGGTGGTGATCGACGCCATTCGGGAAGTGTTCGAGCAGGCTGCGAGGTAGACAGTCTCAACCGTCCAATAGACTTCTTGCAAATGTCTGTTTTTTTGCCCTACTCAAGGCAGAGTCCCCGCCGCCGAGGACTGCGGCGGGAGCACTTATGCAAAAGGTCTAATATCGAAAGCGGATACCTTATCATCGCCCTGGACGATTGCCTTCAAGTCGCCCGCGATGCGGATCATATCCTCCATTTGCTCAGGGGATGGGTCTTTTGCGGAGAGAACCCCCTCCTCAAAGTTGAGCCATTCGACAAGCCCCGGGCGGTTCTTTAGTAGAGCCTGCCATTCTTCTGTGCGGATGCGTTTTTCAGGCTGGGACCAATACCGGGAACGGGTGATGTGGAGTTGGTAGCTCATGATCTTTTTTCCTTACAAGAAGGAACATAATCCTTTTTCGAGACGAGATCGCCTCAAAGCCGGGGAAGGGGATGATGCCTGCTCAATAAGCGACCATCGGGCTAGAATATCTCGAAACTCAAAGGAGAGAGTTGACCGATCCCACGCCAGCCTGCATTCGACCACGCCCGTGTGTTGATGTGGTTGCCTTCGGTTTCATGCTCCCACCACGACATTTCATTCGCGGAGGCGGGTAATTTGCTTTTGATGATGGCTTCGATGCGCTCAAATATCGGGCGGACTTTTTGTTGACTTTTAGGAACCTCATGCAGGTACTGTTCGAGCGGGGTGTATTTTCCAGCCATCGTATCTTATTTCCTTGTACTCGCCGTTTCGGCGTTAATTGGACTCTTTCAATGCGCGTTGGAGCAGATCGGGGACCTTAAGTTCGTTTGCCCATTTCCGCAGGTAATCAAGATCGAGTTCCCCCGCGCGGGTTTTCATCACGCCGAGGATGTCACGCCACTGACGGTCGGAGACTTCGCCGCCCAAACGATACCATTCAAGTTTAGATAGAATGGTGTCTTCAGGACTCGCAAAATTTGCGCTGATCTCGGTTCCAAGTTCGAACGTTTGCCTTTGGGCGCGGGCAAATTGCGATTGCTGAAAGGGACGCGGACGGGGTATGAAGATATCCACTTTGAACATGGTTTCGCGGTGAATGATGTTGAAACTGGAGTTATGTTGAATGGAATCGGCGACCATTTCTTCATCAATGAAAAATTCGTTTTGTAATGAAGAGACAAATGGCGGGATGTGTTCGGTGCGCATTTCAGTGATGATATCCGAGTCCTGTGTTGTGCGCACCATGCCGTAGAGCGTGCTGGCAAGCGAGCCGCCAATGACATAAGGAACTCCGAGTGCTTCAAGAACCCCCGTCACTCGCAGCGTAACTTCAATGGGCTCATTTTGCATTGGGTAATTCTCCGTATACTCCGTACACTTTACTTGCCAGTTCCTCGCCTAATAAAAAATCCGCCAGTCTGCGGCGTAATTCGGCTTCAGTTGCCTGCGGATATCTTGAGCGCAGCCCCGTCAATGCCAATGTGCGAGCCGAGGCGTTGAGTTGTGCCAGCATGTGCATTTTACGTGTGGGACTTGCCTGCCGCCATAGTTGGATTTGCAGGGCTTCCATTTTGGGATGGGTATCGGAAAATAATACGCTCATGGGATAAGTATAGCAGTTATAGATTGTTCTTGTTCAATAACTCCCGCAACGCGGACAGTTCCTCCGCAGACAAGGTGACCCCCTTGCCCATCTTGCTGTGATCCGCGGACCAATCGCGCAGGTCGTACTTCGGTTCGCGGTCGTTCCAGCTGATGAGGTTGAGTTCCTTGCTCCAGCCGGATGCCGATTTCGATAGGATGCCGATGGTTTTGAGTATTTCGTATTTGATCTCGCTCATGGTGATTCTCCTCGTGTGGCGGACTTGCCTGGGGTGGCAGGTTCCAAATCAACCCCTCCCCGACCCTCCCCTAAAGTGGGAGGGAGTCAATCCTTCGAGCAGGCACCCTCTCCGCTCAGAGAGGCGCCGCGCTGACTGCCCGTAGGGCGGTCGAAGCGGGCAGGGGCTGAGGTCGCTCTTTAAAAACCCCTCCCCAACCCTCCCCTGAGGGGAGGGAGTCAACGGAGGACGCGACCGGCAGGTCGGTGAGGTTGACAACCCTCCC
>JAPKMP010000036.1 GCA_026645935.1 Candidatus Villigracilaceae bacterium
TAGTGATGGGTAATGTCAGCGCGTTCATGCACGCGGGCATTACCCATCACTATCTCAATGGCGGATACTACCCGATGGGCGGCGCGTTCACGATTCCGCGCGCGTTCGTTCGCGGGCTGAAACGCTCGGGTGGGGCAATCCGCCTCAAGTCACGCGTGAAGCGGATCATGCTCGAGGGGAGGAAAGTGATCGGCGTCGAATTGGAATCGGGAGAAGAGATCCGCGCGGGAGTCGTCATCTCCAGTGCCGATCCCGAAGTGACGTTCGGCAAGTTGATCGGGAGGGAGAATTTGTCGGCTAAATTGAAGCGCAAGTTGGACGGGCTGACGTATTCGACGTCGTGCCTGAGTTTGTTTTTTGCGACGGACATGGATCTGCGTAGCGCGGGACTCGACTCGGGCAATATGTGGTACTACGATCACGCGGACGTGGATAAGATTTACGCGGAGGGACTGACTGATGCGCTGTTGCGAGAGGAAACGCCGCCTGGTATGTTCCTGACGGTGACGACGTTGAAAGACCCGTCGAAGATGCACGCGACGGGGGCGACGGCGGGACATCATACCTGCGAGTCGTTCGCGTTCGTGAGTTATGAGGGGTTCGAGAAATGGGCGCATACGAGATATGGCGCGCGTCCCGCCGACTACGACGCGATGAAGGAAGACCTGGCGTGGCGCATGGTGCGCGGGCTGGAGAAGCGCATCCCCGGGTTGAGCAGGCACATCACGTTTTACAGTCTCGGCACGCCGCTGACGAACGAACATTATCTCAACGCGACGCGCGGAAATCTATATGGCATTGACAAGCGCCCGTCGCAGGTGGGTCCGCTGGGATTTACGGCGAAGACGGAGTTCGAGGGTCTGTTCCTGTGCGGGCAAAGCACGCTGAGTCACGGCGTGGCGGGAGTCACCGCTTCGGGAATTGACGCGGCGAAGGCGGTGTTGGGTGTTAGAACGAGGGATTTGTTGACGGGGAAGGGGGAGGGGTTGAGGTTGTTGCCAGCGGATTGGAAAGCGGATAAGCCAATAGAGGTAACGGATGCGGAGGAGGAGAGGATGGAGGAGGAGGTGTGATGAAAATTTTGAATAGAGAAGTTGTCAGACAACACCATTGCAATTCACCCACAGCTTAACTTTATGAATTGACATTCAAAGCTAAGAGTAATATCATAGTGATTGCTCAGAACTGTTTACAAAAGGAGGCATAACACTAAATGAAAAATGAACAGCTTAAACCACATATGGGCATTGATGATGGTGGATAATTGTTGGTGGTGTTTTTTTGTTTAAGTACCGCTCTTCCGATAAGGGCGGTGCTTATTTTTACTCTTGATGTTTACAAACCAAAGTATACGAGCAGTTGCTTTCAATTAGATCTGTCGCAGTCCATATAAGAATTGACCGTCCATCATCTTGTTTTTTAATCTCGTAATCACCAATTCTCCCCTTCATCCTGATAGTAGAAAATTCTAGCCCCAATGGTGCAATAAATTTAATCTGAATGCGATTTGTAGGATGTTCTAATGTGACCTTGCCGTTATCCTGCATATCATGAATAAGTTGCTTATATGCGCCACGCCACCTAAGAGTTAGACGGAGAGCTGAATTTCTTGTTGCAGTTACCGGAGGTTCAAGCATAACTGCCAGCACCTTTTTTTTATCTGTCTCTTCAATTACTGCCCATGGTAGTCTTCCTCCATCTTCTGGGTTGGTCACTTCCAGACCTAAATCACCTGCTCGATCTTCCGAGGCACCATCTATTACGCCAATAGGTATTTTTACCCAATAAACAACATCGTTAACATAACCGATATTCATTACTCGCTTATACCTAACATCACCTTTATCATTAATATCGTGCTCAATATACCAATCTATTATTTTGTAATTTGAACTAGAAAGCTCTGTAGCCCCTCGTATGATCCGTACCATGGTATCAACAAGACGCCTTGTTCGCCTCAATTCATTGCTTCGTCTCCTAGCAAGCAAAACATGTACATAATCTAAAACAAGCATCATTAAGATTAATACCAATAAAACCGCCCATGTCAAAGTTGACGACCAATAGTTTTCAAGATATTGGTTGCGTCAAAAATAACGCTTAACCCACCAATAACAAAGACTGTGATTTTTAGTAAAAGATGCGCGACAGTATTTTCTTCAATAAAATTTTCAAACCGAATCGCCCATTTTCTCAAGTCTTTTTTGAATAATTCTTTTATAGTCTGTTTCTCTTGCTCGTTGGTTTCGGAGAACACTCTTTGCCTCCCATGCCTATTAGGCATTTCTTAGTTTTTTCTTTGTCATTATACATAAAAATCTTAACTAATTGATTAATTGAGTATACAGCAAATATGTATATACAATTTCGCCGTCTTCAGTAACTCATTTGAGCATCTAAGAAAAGAGGAATATGGAGTGCAGGGAGGTCGCGAGAGAGGAAGAGGAAAGGAAGGTATAGCTATCAATTGCTCGTCAATACATGTAATTTTTTTTATTTGTGCATCAAGCATGCCTAACATTTCAGATTCTTTCATAATTGGATATTTGAGGATAAAATAATGATTATTTAGTGAATTTAGTAAACCGACGAGACTCTACTGTCGAAGAGTAAAGGAGTAAAGAAAATGGTTAATATTAAAAAGGAAACGAACAACGAAGAACAATTGGAAGAAGAAATTGAAGAAGAAATCGAAAAAAGACTCGGGGAAACTACTGTCGAAGATGAAGCAGCTAAAGATTCAACTGTAGCTCCCGTACAATATGACATTTCAAGTTATGGAGCAGACTATGACGTTGAGGGATTAGTAAATCGATTGAAGCGTAAAGATATAAAAATACCGGAATTTCAAAGACAATATATTTGGACAATTAGAGAAGCATCAAAATTTATAGAATCGCTTCTCCTTGGCTTGCCAGTGCCTGCAATATTTTTGGTTCGTGAAAAAAATTCAAATAAGATGTCAGTAATTGATGGTCAACAGAGATTGAAAACTCTTGAGTACTTTTACAATGGTGTCTTTAACCCAAAGGAGGATGAAAAAAAACACCAGGTTTAGTAGTGTAGCATTAGTTCTGTAAATTATTTCAAGAAGTAGGTCAAGTGTTATCCTTGTGGTGTCAAGACAAAAGGAGCAGCACATGACCTACCAAAACGATTTTACCTTACCGCCTGAACTGCTGGAGCAAGTACAAGAGCAAGGATTGAATGTTCTGCCGGAGTTGATCCGAGTC
Source organism: Candidatus Villigracilaceae bacterium (assembly GCA_026645935.1). GTDB lineage: Bacteria > Chloroflexota > Anaerolineae > Anaerolineales > Villigracilaceae > Villigracilis. The sequence continues at coordinate 3,234 of JAPKMP010000036.1, forward strand.
ATTATCAACGCCGCGATGTTGGCAGAACGGACAGACCATCTGAACGCAGGACCTTACCAACATACTTCGGAACGTCGCGGCTATGCCAATGGCTTCAAGCCCAAGACGATGCAGACAAGAGTAGGTGACGTCACCTTTGCGGTCCCACAAGTGCGGGAAGGTGGCTTTTATCCACAGGCTCTTGAAAGAGGTCTGCGGAGCGAACGAGCCCTGACCCTAGCCCTGGCAGAAATGTACGTGCAAGGAGTGTCGACCCGCAAGGTGAAAGCGATCACCGAACAATTATGCGGTGTGGATGTCTCATCCTTACAAGTCAGTCGTGCGGCAGCTGAGATGGATAGTGAACTGGAGAAATGGCGACAGCGGCCTCTGGGCAAATATCCATTCCTGTTTCTGGATGCCTATTACGAGCAGGTTCGGGAAGATGGACAAGTTCGCCATTTAGCGATTTTGATAGCAATTGCCGTCACGCCAGCAGGAAAACGCGAGATTCTGGGCGTTTCAGTCTCTTTGAGCGAGCACGAAGTCCACTGGCGGATCTTCCTGGAGAGCCTGAAGCAACGCGGGCTGGGTGGCGTGCAGTTGATCACCAGTGACAATCATGCCGGTTTGCGAGCTGCGCGGCTGGCCGTCTTTGGCGGTATTCCGTGGCAGCGATGTCAGTTCCATTTGCAACAGAATGCCCAGGTGTATGTGCCGCACAAAGACATGCAATCTGAAGTGGCTGAAGACATTCGAACCATCTTCAATGCTCCTGATCGTGCGACGGCAGATGCCTATCTTGCCAAGGCCGTCCTAAAGTACGAGAAGACGGCCTCCCGTTTGTCCAGCTGGATGGTCAGCAACCTGCCAGAAGGGTTGATGGTTTTTTCTTTTCCGGGAGGTTTTCAGCGACTGTTGCGCACGACCAATGGCGTGGAAAGACTCCATCGCGAAGTCCGTCGCAGGGCTCGTGTCGTCAGTATCTTTCCGAACAAGGCATCCTGTCTGAGATTGGTTTCCGCTGTACTCAGCGAGATCAGCGAGGAGTGGTCGACTGGCAGAACCTATATAACTTTTGAAGGCACAACGTAATCGAACGCTAAATCGCAAAGATGACTTTGACCAAATTTACAGAAATAACCTTGCACTATCCCAGGTTTTTGAATTAGTTGGTGTACAAGATAAGTTTGAAGGTAAGTCCTTTGAGGATTTAGATGAAAATGATAAGACCAAATTAAACGATTCTCTTATTCATGCAATTATTGTAAAACAAGAATCGCCAAAAGATGATGACACGAGTATATATTATATTTTCGATAGATTAAATAGCAAAGGACGTCGATTAACACCACAGGAAATTCGGACAGCTGTTTATCATGGCGGTTTTATAGATTTATTGAAGGATTTGAACAAAGTGCCTCAGTGGAGAAGCATCTATGGAAAGCCCAGTAATAGATTGAAAGATCAGGAATTAATACTACGCTTTCTGGCCATGTATTACAATGATTACGTTTTATATACAAAACCAATGGCGGAATTTCTTAATAAATTCTTGGAAAAAAATCGAGAACCGTCTGATGAGTTTCAAGCTAGCATTAGAGAAACATTCACAAAAACAATAGATATTATTTGGAACAGTATAGGAAAGAAAGCTTTTAGACCACTTAATAGTATTAATGCAGCGGTCTTTGACTCTGTGATGCTAGGAGTCGCAACGCGGAATACAAATAATAAGCCAATAAACAATGAAACGCTAATAAAAGCTTACGATTCTCTTTTGAAAGATGAAGAATATCTAAAACTAATATCCCAATCTACATCAGATGAAATAACTCTTAAAGCAAGAATGCGAAAAACAGTAGACGTATTCTCGGGGGTATAAATGAATAATCAAGAAATCTCCAGACAACAACACAAGATAACAAGTCTGTTGGCGAGAGTAAATGAGGCCTGCGGAGATAATATTGAATTGAGAGCAGAATGGGCAAAGTATATTTGTATTTGCTCTGCGGGTTTGTTAGAAAATAGTATCAAATTAATTTACAGTGAATATGCACGTAAAAAGGTAACTAGACCAGTAGCAAACTTCGTTGAATCTAAGTTGTCAACGATTCGTAATCCGAAATTCGAAAAGTTTTGTGAAACAGCAGCAGCTTTTAATGAATCCTGGGTTGCTGAAATAGTAGAATATGCAAGCACTAATGGTCGAGGAGATGCTATCGATACAATAATGGGTAACAGACATTTAATTGCTCATGGAAAAGGTACTCATTCTAATATTACTATTAGGCAAATACAAGATTACCTAAAAAAATCACTAGAAGTTCTCGAGTTTATGGAGATGCAATGTTTAGAATAATAAGTCTGTGTATAACCGACAAAAAGACAACTGGTTTTGAACTTTTATTATTCAACTAGTGGATCATATTATCAAAAGCTGCTTACAGGTTGCGCGAAATCAGTCTTGGCTTTAAGCATTGCTACGCGGAGCGGATGGCGAATGACCTCACCCCCGTCCCCTCTCCCAAGGGAGAGGGGTGCCTTCTGACGGGAGTTCGTTCCCTCCCCGTTCGGGGAGGGTTAGGGAGGGGTTAAATGCCGCGCTCACAAATCGAGTGGACAGAATCCACCTGGAATTCGCTTACTGGTTGCGCGAAAATCAGTCCTGGCTGTAAGCATTGCTGCGCGGAGAGGATGGCGAATGACCTCACCCCCGTCCCACCTGCCCCAAGATTGGGGTCTCCCGGGGGTTGATGGCGGGGATTCGTTCGCTCTCCGCTCGGGGAGAGGCTTGGAATAAGACGATACATCAATTTATAAACCCGGAAAATCGAAAAACTTTCGGAATACAGTAGAATAGCCGGAATACCGGACTCGCCATATTGGACCATCCCGCCCAAGGAAGGAGCAGTCACCATGAGCAGCCCAAAAGGCATCAACTGGATCTTTCGAGTCTATAAGTTGTTCACATTGAGCGAGAACTATTGGTGGGATACTCATATCAGGTTTGAAAAAGACTACGAGTTTCGCGACGCGAAAAAAGAGAACAAGATCAGGATGACCATCGATACAGCGGGGCGGATCACCGTCATGAAGGGTTATGCCTGGGACGGCTGTACCCCGAAATTCTCCTTCTTCGATTTCTTCGTGATCGGCACGCCGGATGGAATTCTCTCGGACAGGACGGGGAAGCCCAAAACCTATCACGCCTCGCTCGTGCATGACGCGCTCTATCAATTCCTGCCCGACCTTCCTCCCGATGAACCGATCTACACCCGCAAGTTTGCGGATGATGTCTTCCTTGATATTTTGAAAGATGCCAGATTTGCCCCGCGCAGGCTCTACTGGCTGGCTGTCCGTGCCTTCGGCGGACTTTTCATGAACACGCGCAAATATATCACGCGTAAAACGGAAGGCGCGGTCACTGTGATGCAACAGCCCGGGTCAAAGGCGCCGGAAAAGAATTAATAGGGTTATTGATTAATGGTTTGTATTGCAGCGTTATGAAACCTTTCACCTTCATCAGTTATTCCCGTCACTGCATCGGGTTTGTGGATGACCTTGCCCATCAGTTGGAGCTGCGCGGGTTCAGGACCTGGCTGGATTATCGCAGTCTGATACCGGGGCGGCCGTGGCTCGAGCAGATTCACAAAGGCTTGGATGAGTCGGAACTGCTTCTCCTGGTCGTTTCACCCGAGTCGATCGCCTCGAAAAGCGTCGAGATCGAGTGGCGTTATTATCTCGAAAGCAAAAAGCGCATCATCCTCTTGATCTTCCAGGCGGTCGACCTCCCTCCCGAGTTGGAATCGCTCGAATGGGTGGACTTCCGCGGAGGGTACCGCTCTGCATTGAAGCGCTTATTTCAGAGGATCGATTCGACGTCCGCGCCGCATCGACCCCCGCCGCAAACTGGATTCAAAGCCCCGGCAGTGGTCTGGCTGTCGGCGGTCCTGAGCGTCTTTACTGCGATCTATTCCTTATTCGCAGTTTGGACTCTTTTGATCCCCTGGGTGCTGGTCCCGTTGCCCGCCCAAATTCTCAAACGGAATTTCAATATCGGGCGGGTCCAAACCGCTTTGTGGACCCTGTCCATCGCGCTTTTCTTCAGCATCGCGCTGGGTCTTGAATTCGGTTTCGTCAATCCGGACCCTGAATACGACCCGAATGCGCCGTTGCTTTACAATCTGGGTTTGATATTTCTTTACCTGCACTTCTTCATTATCCCGTTTGTGTCCATCCTTTTGCTTTTGATTCTGCGCCTGCCCGCCATCCAGCGCTGGGGCAAACCCGAAGCGACCCTGCCGAAGTTTGCGAACATTCTTCACCCAAATATTTCCAACCCCGAGCCGGTGAAATTTTTCATCGACCACGCCCCCGAAGACGGAAAAATTGCCGAAGAGATCGCCGCTGAATTAACGAAGTACGGTCACAGCGCAGCGGAGGGAATCGAATCGGCGCAGGAGGTGCTTGTGCTTGCCTCCCGCTTCAAGTCCGATACCGAGGCGGATCCTGAGAAACAGGTTGTCTATCCCGTTGTCGTTCAACGGACGAAAATCTCCGCGAAACTTTCGCGCATGCAGTGGATCGATTTCCGCAAGGGAGTCCGCAACCTGGATGCGCTCGCGCAGCTGCTGCCCCAGCCTGCGCGGATGCTCGCGGCGATCGGCGTTCGTCCCACCAGCGGGAACGAAGGCGCCATGCCGAACATCGTCCTCGCCCTGGTCGATTTTCTCATCATCGCGGCGATCTTGCATATCGGTTCGTTCCTGTCCTACCTCTTCGAGATGACGAACGCGAGGTTGTGGGTGTATTTTAAAAGCGAGTCTTTCGAAATAACAGGCCTTCTGATCGTCCAGGTCCTGTCAGTGGCGTTCACCGGCTGGCTGATCTATGCCATGGTCAACTCGCTCTCGGGACGACGCGGCTGGTTTGCCTCGGGTCCGCGCCTGGCTCTTGGGTTTATCGTTTTGCTCTTCCTCAGTTACTGCGTTGGCTGGCTGGGGGATGAGATGGCTATTCTGCTCGCGGGGTATGGTATCGATACGTCGGAGATCATCTTTGCGGGAATCCCCTTTCTGTACCTTTTCATCGGCTATTTGATCATGGGAGTTGCCGCTTTGATCCTCCGCAGGGACCTGCGGTGCTGGTTCCCGGCAAAGTCAGGAAACCGATGAACCAATCCGTCATTGTTGTATTGCCATAAATGTGATTAAATCAAGCCGGTCCGTTTCGATTCTTATCGGTAACTAAAGGATGTGCGCGATGGCTATGAGTAAAGATAACGCGGGTGAAGTGTGGCGCGACTGGTTCATGAACGACGCCGTCACCGTGGAGAAGCAGTTGTATCGCCTGTTTCACTTCCTGCCGCATGACCCTCGATGCAAGTTATGCCATGCTCCTTTCAAAGGGTTTGGCGGCGCGGTGGTCAGTGCGTTGTATAATCGAAAACAATCCCACCTGAACCCGAATTTCTGCAACATTTGCGAGGACTTTGCCCGGAAATTCCCCTCCGGCGCAGAGGTTGAAATGTCCATGCTGTTCGCCGATGTGCGCGGGTCCACGGCCCTTTCGGAGCAGATGACCCCGCTGGAGTTTCAAAAACTTATCAACCGTTTTTTCGTCGGGGCTTCCAGGGTGATCTCCGATGAGTTCGGCTTACTCGAAAAACTTGCCGGCGACGCTGTGGCCGCATTCTGGGGCGCGGGTTTTGCGGGCACGGATTATGTGGCAAGGACCATCCGTGCGGCACAAGCCATTTCGCACTCGATGAAAAAAGAAAATATCCCTGTCGGCATCGGCGTTCATGCCGGGGTGGCGTATTTCGGCGCGATGGGTTCGGCAGACGGCTTGGTCAATATCTCGGCGATCGGGGAGGAAGTCAACACCGCCGCGCGGCTTGCGTCCAAAGCCGCGGCCGGGGAGATCATCCTCAGCGAGGCGGCAATGGGAAAAGCCGGGATGGACGGAAGTCGATTAGAGGTTCGAAGGTTGGAATTGAAGGGGATCAGCGAGCCTGTGTCGGTGAGAGTGATGCGGGTTTAATCTTACCACTTGCATCCCTGCGCCGTATCGATCCCCGCGGGTTTTCCCACGCGTTTATACATCGTCACATTTGTGAACGGCTCGCCGAGAATCCCGTCGTGGATCGCCCACGAGCGTTTGCGGATGCTGTCTGCGGCTTCAGGTTTGCGGAACGGGGTCGAGCCGTCCAGTTGATTGAACAGGTCGCCTCCGCGTTGAAATCCGGCATGGATGCTCTCCATCAGGCGTTTTCCCATCTGATAAGAAAAACCGTATCGTTCGAAGATGACCGCATTGTGGTAATACAACGGTTCGACGAAATACATCTCATGACCGAGCGTGGCGACGAAACCTTCGAACGCCAGGATGGCTTCGCCCAGGAGTCTCAGCCCGCGTCGCACCTGGCCCGGCGCCAGACCCGCTTCACACGCCTTTGACTCCGCCTCGACGTTCCGCTTCAAAATCCCGAACTTCGTCGGTGTGCCATCCGGCATTTTGTCCACATCGAAGCGCGGAGAGTCGGGGTCGTTGAGGATGTAAAGCAAAACGTGGATCTGTCCGTTCATCGTATCGGTGAGATGCGCGTACAGGATCGGGTCCGGAAAATCGACTTTGTGGTACAGCCGCATTTCCACATCTGTGGAACCGGACGCAAAACGGAATTGCAGCAGGTTGTATCCCGCCGCCGAGGTCAGCGGGGGCAGGTTGAATTTATCCAGCAGGAACTGCGGAATGTATTTGGCGTATATCGTGCGTTTTTCCGGGTCGGGCAGTAGGTTGATTCCACCGATGGTCGAAGGGGGCACTGTAGTCTCCATCTGTCATTGCGAGAGCGGCGAACTTCCGCCCGTAGCAATCCCTTGCAAATAAGAAGACCGCTTCGGGCTTTTGCCCTCGCTAAGACATTATCTCACACGCATTGCTCGTTCTTTCTCTCTTGCTTCGTCGCGCTTTGCGATCGTCGCGCGTTTGTCGTAGGCTTTCTTGCCTTTGGCAAGCGCGATCTCGACCTTGGCGCGCCCCTCTTTCAGGTAAACCTTTGTCGGGACGATGGTCATGCCTTTGATGCGGACGTTGTTCCATAATTCGCGGATCTGTTTCTTGTGCAATAACAGCCTGCGTTTGCGGCGCGGTTCATGGTTGAAGTGCTTCCCGGCTTGTTCGTACGGCGCGATATGCGCTTCGAGCAGCCAGGCTTCTTTGCCGTTTTCAACATCCACGTAGGATTCCTGGATGCTGATCTGCCCGGCGCGGATGGATTTGATCTCCGAGCCTTGCAGGGCGATGCCCGCTTCGAACTTCTCGAGCAGGGTATATTCAAAACCGGCTTTGCGGTTGGATGCAACGATCTTGATGTTCTCGGTCACGGGATGATTGTAGCATGGATGATTATGGATGGTGGTTGATGGCGGCGGGTCTTGCTATAGACTTCGTGCTGCTTGACCATCGCCGCCATACCGAGATCGTTCATCCCCATTTGAGCAGGTAGAATCCCGCCACGATCCTCGCTGCACCGAAGGCAATGAGCGCCGGGGCAAGCCCGATGACATCCGCTGTGAGCGGACCGACCAATGTGCTGGAGAGGACGGCGAGGTTGAACATGATGGTGTACCATGCCAGGTGCGCGGGACGGTCGTGGGCGGGGATGTTCTCGAGCATGTAATTGGCGTAGGAACCGTTGACCAGCGCAAAAAGAAAACCGTTCACGAAGGAAAGGCCGTAGAATTGCAGCACATTGTGCGAGAGCGCCAGCATGATCGGGTAGGTCGCCATGCTTGCCACGCCGAAACCGGTGACGCGCTTGTTTCCAAAGCGGTGTACGATCCGCCCGAGCTGGGTGGACGCGATCAACACGGTCAGGTAGTAGAGCGCGGTGCCGATGCCGATGTGTTCATCGTTGAGGTTCAGGCTGCGCACGTAGTAGAGGGAATATAAAGGGGCGGAGAGGTAATGCGCAAAGTGGAAGAAAAATAAAGCCAGCAGGACTTTCTTGAAATCCGATTTCCAGATGTCTGCGCGGAGCGCCGCTTCGATGCCGCGGGGAGGGGAGGGATCGGGGTCGCTGACGGGGATCGGGTCCGATTGAGGCGCGCGGGTTTCCTCCTGCAACGGTGTGACATGAAAGATGTGGTAACTGCTCATCGCCGCGCCGAAGGCTCCAATGGCAAAGACGATCTGATATCCTGCGGGGAAACTTGTGTTCTTGAGGATGTACCCTGCAATGAGCGACGTCAACATGTAGGCGATGGCGAATGTGATATTTCGCGTCCCGGCAACGCGCGCGCGGAATCGCTCAGGCACGGCTTCGGCGAAAAGCGCGTTGAAACCGACGCCGAGCGGTGTGAGGGGGATCGCCATCACAAAGGTCAGGATGACCAGCGCCCAGATTTGACCTTGATCGTTGAAGAGCCAGGGCAGCGGAATCCAAAGAAGGTAACCGATGCGGAAAAGCACGGACGACCAAAAGACCGCCCTGCCGGTATGACGTTTGCTGATCCAATGCCCTGCGGGGATGGCGAGGAAAAGATTGACGATGGCGGAGGTGGCGGTGAGCAGGCCGATCTGCAACGCACTCGCGCCGAGGCGCGCCGCATACACGTTGAGAAAGTTGATCGCGGTGCCGCTCACCACGCCGAACCAGGCAATGTCGAGATACAGATGTTTGAAATTGGGACGGAATTTTTCGGGGATGTCGGATTGTCGAAACAAATTGAATTGCATGAGAGGGATTATACCCACGATTGCCGCACATCATTTTTCACGCCCATGGATCGCCCGGAATGATATCTATCCCCGTTTCAAGAACTCCCGGATCGAGATCGAAGCCGCCGCGCCTTCGCCCACGGCAGATGCAACTTGCTTGACGCTCCCATGCCGCACATCGCCCGCAGCGAAGATTCCCGGTATGCTGGTTTCGAAGGGCAGCGCGTCCATCTTTTTGACATGCCGCAGGTCGTGACCGGTGAGGATGAAGCCGCCCGGGTCCAATTCCAGATATCCTTTTGCGAATTCTGTGTTCGGCTGCTGCCCGATGAAGACGAATGCCGCGGCCGGGTGTAACTTTTCGGTCTCGCCGGTTACTGTGTTCCGCGTCTTGATGGATTTCAGTTTTGAATCCTGACCATCGAAGGATTCTACAACCGTATTGTATTTCACCTGGACTTTCGAACCGGGTTCGGTCACTTTATCGATTGCGATCTGGCTGGCGGTGAGTTTGTCGCCGCGCGCGAGCAGGGTTACTTTTTCGGCGAAGGTGGTCAGATGCAAGCCTTCCTCCACCGCTGCATTCCCTCCGCCGATGACGGCGATCTCCTTTGCGCCTTTGTAAAAAGGACCGTCGCACGTGGCGCAGAAGTGAATCCCCGCGCCGATGTAATCGTCCTCGCCGGGGACTTCCAACCGGCGGTACGATGCGCCTGTGGCGATGAGGATCGCTTTCGAGTGATAGTGCCTGCCGTCCGATGTGTACACTTCGTGATAGCCATTTTCTTCTTCCAATCGTTCCACATCCACGGCTTGCAGGAGTTCCACGCCGAATCGTTTGGCTTGCTGAGTCACCCGCTCGGAAAATTCCTGCCCGCTGATGCCCTCGGGGAACCCGGGGAAGTTATCCAGCCCGACGGTGATTCCAGCCTGCCCGCCCAAACCGGAGCGCTCGATAAGCAGGACGTCCGCGCCTTCGCGTGAGGCGTAGATGGCGGCTGTCAACCCGGCGGGTCCGCCCCCGATGATGATCAGATCGTAATAGGTTTTTTTCGCCTCGGTCTTCAAGCCGAGTTTTTGCGCAAGTTCCGCGTTGGTCGGTTCGACGAGAAAGGAGCCGTCTTCGAACACAATGGTCGGGATGATGCGTTTGCCGTTGTTCTTTTGTAAAACGAATTGCTCGGCTTCCTTGTCCTCCTCGATGTCGATCCATTTGAATGGGACAAATTGCTCGCCCAGGAATTTCTTCGAGCGGCGGCAATCCGGGCACCAGTAGGCGCCGTACAGCGTGATCTTCGAGTCGTTCATTGCTTCCTCCGTGAATGACTTTTACAGCGCAGGGCGGCTGCCTGCGCCGGTGCGCTGGCTTTGAGCCTGACTTTGTGCTGTATTAATAAAAAAGACGATAAATACAAACCTTTGTCGTGGTGTCGACCTGTTTCATTACATGGTAGGGATGGGAGATTCTTCCTATATAATCCGAATCATGCCCAACCTGAAAAAATACTTCATGCTCGACCCCTCGGTGACCTTTCTCAACCACGGCTCGTTCGGGGCGACGCCGAAACCCGTCTTTGAAGAGTATCAGCGCTGGCAAAGGGAATTGGAATGGCAGCCTGTGGATTTTTTGGGCGTCCGCTATAACAGCCTGATGCGCTCTGCGCGCGAATCGCTCGCAAATTATCTCGGCACAAGCGCGGGCAACCTGGTCTACGTCCAAAATGTGACCGTCGCCCTGAACATCGCGGCGCGTTCGCTGGAACTTGGCGCGGGGGATGAAGTCTTATCCACCGATCATGAATACGGCGCGATCGACCGCACCTGGCGGTTTCTTTCCAGGGAACGCGGTTTTACCTACATCAATCATCCCGTCGACATTTCATCTCATGAATCGTTTCTCGAATCCTTTTGGAAGGGCGTGACCTCGAAGACTCGAATCGTTTTCCTTAGTCATATCACCTCGCCGACCGCAACGACCTTCCCCATCGAAAAGGTCATCCAACGCGCAAAATCGCAGAACATCATCACCGTCATCGATGGCGCTCATGCGCCCGGTCAGATTCCATTGGATCTCGACTCGCTCGGCGCGGATTTCTACGGCGGCAATCTCCACAAATGGTTGTGCGCCCCAAAAGGCGCGGGGTTTTTGTATGCGCGCCCCGGAGTCCAGCATTTGCTCAAACCCTTGGTGGTCTCCTGGGGATACGAATCCGAAACGCCCGGCGATTCCACTTTCATCGATCATCACGAGTGGTGGGGGACGCGCGATGTGGCTTCATTCCTCGCCGTCCCGAAAGCGATTGAATTTCAACGGGATCATGATTGGGCGGAGGTGCGAAGCGCGTGTCATAAACTCGCGGTGGAGACGTGGATGCGACTCCACGATCTGACCGGAGTCCCGCCGCTTCACTCAGACCCCGAAACCTGGTTTGCCCAAATGAGCGTCGCCTCACTCCCGGCGGATACCGACCTCGCCGCGCTTAAAGCGCGTTTATACGCCGAGTACCGCGTCGAGATTCCCGTCTTCGCATGGAATAAGAATAAATTAATCCGCCTCTCGGTGCAGGGATATAATTCACGGCGCGATATGGATCGGCTGCTGTTTGCCCTGAAGAAGTTGTTGAAATGAAAACCGGCAAGATAAAGTATTTCCTGTTTATTTTATTTGTGACTTTGTTCCTCGCGACGGGTCTTGCTCCGAAGGATTCGGTTTCTGCGCGGCCGCCAACGAACATCACCTCACCTTCCCAGTTGATCGACACGGTGAATAACTTAAGACTCGCCTACGGGCTGGCTCCCCTCCCGATCCATCCCATCCTGATGCAGACCGCCCAATCCCAGGCGGATTATATGGCAGCGACCGGCATCATCACGCACGCGCGCCCCGGCGGCATGACCTATACCCAGCAATTGCTCTCACTAGGATTTCCGCTCGCGGGCGATCTCTCGTTGGGCGGCTTTCGTTCCGAGAACATCCTCAGTTCTTATGGACCGCTTGTCTGGAACGGGGTTCCGGATGGCTGGCAGGATGCCCAACATATGAATACGATGCTCTCGGGGAATTTCACGCATATCGGCGCGGGAATTTCCCAATCCGGCGACTCGTATTATTACGCGGTCGATACAGCGGCAGTGACGTCCAGCGGTCAGCAGCAGGAAAGCGCCTCCACCATTATGACGAGTGTGCCCTCGGGGGCGAATGAATCGGCTGGGGCGAGTCAATTCATGGTGCCGGTCACTGTCAGCACGCCGCGCCCGGATGGAACTGTGATTCATAAAGTGCAATACGGCCAATCGCTTTGGAGCATTGCCATCGCATACGGCACGACGATCAAAAGCATCCAGGCGTTGAATAACATGGGCGCGGATTCGACCGTGTATCAGGGACAGGAATTGCTTGTCATGACCGGGGCGACTCAGGCGGCGGTTCTACCTTCCACGGTGACGGCTCAACCCACGCTCACGCCTGCGCCTGTGACCGAAGCTTCTGCCACACCCGCACCGACGTTGACAGCGCTTCCGCTCACGGAGATCGATGCGGAGACTTCGTCGTCTCCCAATTTCGGCTCATCCAAAGTCCTTGTGGTTGTAATCATTATTGCGGCTTTTGTTGGAGCCGGAATGGCTGTCTGGTTGATTCGCGAACCGGAATAAAATTGCCCCTGCTCGTGCTAAAATTCGATCAAACCTTATTTGGAGAACTGCCATGAAATCATTGCTCGAAAAACTGAAGATTCAACCCGTCAATGCCGGGGCGTGTACCGGCGTGGACGGCTGGTTGATGGATAAGAACGGCAAGGAACTGGCTTCATACAATCCGACGACCGGCGAGGTCATTGCGAAGGTGATTCAGGCAACGCCTGAATCGTATGAGAAGGTGGCATCGGCGGCGCACCAGGCTTTCCTTAAGTGGAGGCATATCCCGGCGCCGAAGCGAGGCGACCTGGTCCGGGATCTGGGAAATGCCTTGCGCGAGATGAAAGAACCTCTCGGAGACCTTGTCACTGTGGAGATGGGGAAGATCCGCGCGGAAGGGCATGGCGAAGTGCAGGAGATGATCGATATCTGCGATTTTGCCGTGGGGCAGAGCCGGATGTTGTACGGTTTGAGTATGCATTCCGAGCGCCCTGCGCATCGCATGTATGAACAATGGCATCCTCTCGGCATTCTCGGTTTGGTGACTGCTTTCAACTTCCCGGTCGCGGTCTGGTCATGGAATTCGACGCTCGCCGCCATTTGCGGCGACACAGTGATGTGGAAGCCGTCTTCGTATACTCCACTGACGGCGATTGCCGTCACTCATATAGCCAACAAGGTCATGGCGGATCATGGATTGAACGGCATTTTCAATCTCGTGATCGGCTCGGGGCGCGACGTCGGCGATTTGATGTTGAACGACAAGCGCATCCCGCTCGTTTCTTTTACCGGTTCGACGCAAATCGGCATTCATGTTTCAGAGACGGTGGCGCGGCGTTTTGGAAAAACGATCCTTGAACTCGGGGGCAACAACGCGATCATCGTTACGCCGAATGCGGATTTGGATATGGCCACGCGTGCGATTCTGTTCGGCGCGGTCGGCACGGCGGGTCAGCGCTGCACCTCCACCCGCCGGATCATCATGCAGAAATCCATTTCGAAGGAATTAACCAATCGCCTTGTGAACGCGTACAAGCAGGTTCGCATCGGAGATCCGCTGCAGCCCGACACTTTGATGGGACCATTGGTGGTCAATACCTCTGTTGAGGAAATGATGGATGCGGTAAACAAGGCGAAAGCGGATGGCGGCGAAGTCCTTGCCGGCGGCGAAATGCTCCCAAAACTTGGGCCGAATTTCGTCCAGCCGACCATCATCAAAATGCCGGCGCAGACCGAGATCGTCAAGACCGAAACTTTCGCGCCGATCCTGTATCTGCTCGAATACGAATCGATCGAAGAAGCGATTCGTATTCACAACGATGTTCCGCAGGGGCTTTCCTCGGCGATCTTTACCGATTCGATGCGTGAAGCGGAGACGTTCCTTTCCGTCGGCGGTTCGGACTGCGGTATTGCAAACGTCAATATCGGCACATCCGGTGCGGAGATCGGCGGCGCGTTCGGTGGCGAGAAGGAAACCGGCGGCGGGCGCGAATCCGGCTCGGATGCCTGGAAGATCTATATGCGCAGGCAGACCAACACCATCAACTGGTCGAAAGAACTTCCATTGGCGCAGGGGATCAGGTTTGGGGAGTAAATCATCACGCCGGGGCACGAATTATCGTGCCCCCGCGTGTCCATGATGGAATCGACAAATTCTCAAACGCAAGCCTTATGCAAAGCCTGCGGACTGTGCTGTTCGGGTCATCTCTTTTCATGGGTGAGACTTGATGCGAATGAGCTCGATAAAGTGGAAAAGCTTGGGTTACGGGTCGTCCGTGACGACCCGCGTCAGCGTGGATTTTTACAGCCCTGCCCGGTCTGGGATGGGACATGCACTGTGTACGCTTCGCCGGATTACCCGCGCAGTTGCAAGAAGTACAAATGCAGGCAATTCAAAACGCTGGTTGATGAAAAGGCATCCTTGTCGGATGCGATGGAGGAGGTTCGACAGGCGCACGAAATGATCCGGGAATTGGAAAATTCCCTCCCTTCTTCGCAGGCAGTCAGCTTTCGCGAAAGGTTGCTCACAAAAATGGAAGACCGCAGCGAGGAAAACAGGGAGTTCTACGAGAAAGCCCTGAGATTGGTTTCTTATTTCGAGGATTTTTTTGGGGTGATGGATTTCTTCGATTGAGTCACTCCTCCCACCATTTCAACACCCGCATCGCCCTCAACGTATTCCACCGGCTGGGTTGACCCGCTTTTTCCAGGTCGAAAAACTTCCTGCCGGTCATCCCCGTATTCATCACCCAGCGTCCATCGGATTTTTGCTTGCTCTTCAATAATTCGATGGCGTCTTGCATTCTTTCGTCTTTCTCTGCGCTGCAGGCCTGGAAGTAATCCAGCGCCCGCAGGAAGTCGTATCGCCAGCGGGGCGGGAAGGGCATGGTCGTCATCTTCGGGTCGAAAACTTTCCCGGTGCGGTGCGATTTATACAGATGATGCCTCAATAAAAATTCATGTCCTCGCGCGCGGACCGGACGGATGTGCTTTTTCTTTTCAGGGAAGAAGCACTCGTATTCATACAATCCCTCCAGAACCGAGATCGTGGTGTGAACGGACGAATGGGTTGCGCCTTTATAGGATTCGCAATTCCAGCCGCCGTCTTTCATTTGTTGACCGATGAGATGCGCGGCGATGGCGTGGAGACGCTCATCGTTGTGGCGAAAATACGTCAGCAGGGAAAGGATCATTCCCGTGATGCATGTCTCGCTGTGTTTCCAGATTGCGCGCGAAAAGAGGTTAATGCCTCCATCCGCGTAAAAGCCTTCCTCGAGAAATAATTTGCAGGCACGTTTTGCCTGGAAATTACCGGGCGGCAAACCGATCAGTCGCAGAGTCAGCATGGTGTAAGTGGTGGAGATGAATTTAGGACCGTACATCCCGCCGCCCCACCGGCCGTCAGGATCCTGTTTATCGAGCAGGCGTTTGCCCCAGCCTTCCTTGGCGATTTTCCTCCGCTCCGCTTCGTATTTTACAGGCGGTAAGTTCAATAAGTCGCGTTGACCCTGCCAGCGAATCGACGGGTCGCCTTCGAGGAGCCAGGAGATGTTTTTATCGTTCATGGGCTGCTCCCTTCGCCGCCACCTCGACGGGCTCGGGGTGAACCCCGGCGAAAGAGTTACAACTTGAATATGCCTTTGAGGTCCGGCGCTGTCGCAAAATACTTCCGATACGCTCCTGTTTCATTCAATACACCGCGCAGTGCGATAAACAACTCCGCTTGCAGGTACGGGTTCTTCTCCTGCGTCTCCTTCGATAATAGCACGTTATCATCCTCGATGCTCACTGTCAGTTGACCGCCTGCAGCGAGCCACTCCAGGCCGAGTTGTACTGCGATTTCCCGTGCAGCCGAGGCGGCGGCAAGTTCGGAAACTGTGGTATTCCCCCGGCGTTGATTGAGGACGAATTTACACAAGCCTGCGAGATAGGTCAGGAAATCATCGGGCTTTTGCTCGACGGGAGGTTTGGCAAACACGTAAACGATTTTTGGCTTGACGACATCCAGCGCTTTGCGCAATTCGGCAGGGGAGGGCGGTGTGGTGTAAATGGTCAGTTCGTCCGCCTGGGTCAGTTCGAGTCTGTTCACCCCGGCGGATCTGTCGGGACCCTCTGCCCAGATGAGTGTGGATGGTTGCAGGTTTAAAGTTGCAGGTTGCGATCTCAAATCTCTAATTTCCAATTTCGATTCTTTGATTTCGACCGGCTTTTCATCGGTGACGCGGAATTCCTTGAATTGCAGGGTGACCTGTCTTTGCCCGCGGTAGGTCGTGGCGCGCAGGGTGTAGGCAATGTCGAATTTGGAATCGGTGGGAGGAAGTTCCTCACCCGCGCCGCCCCACCACAAAAAACTGGCGGTCTCGCCGATTTCATCTTCCACGTTCAGGCGCAGATGTTCCTTCGTTTTACCAAGCGCAACCGCGGATTTGAGTTTCACGTTGCGCGTGGCGAGAGTCAGCTCGGGGTTGCCAGCGCCGAAGGGAGCGAGCAGCTCCAAACTATCGGCGAGGTCGAGGCTCAGGTCGGAGAGACCAAGCCAGGCGTCGATCTGAAGCGTGGGTTCTTCGAAAACCATATCACCCAGTTGTTTTTCAACCGCCCTGCCCATGCCGTTTCTAAAAGCGGGAAGTTTATCCTTATGCAAAGACATGCCCGCCGCCATGGGATGTCCGCCGAAGCCGAGCAGCAAATCCTTTTGGGAAGTGATCGCTTCGGTGATATGCAAGCCTTCGATGGAACGCGCCGAGCCGCGCAGGGTGCCGTCGCCCGATTCATTGAAAAGAATTGCGGGTTTGTGATAACGCTCGACCAGTTTGTTGGCAACGATGCCGACCACGCCTCCGGGCCAGTTGGGATGCGAAAGAATGATAACGGGTTGATTGAGCAATTCAGGGCTTTCTCTGAGCTGTCCTTCAACCGCGTCAGTGACTTGTTTGGTGAGCATACGTCGCTGCACGTTCAGTCCTTCGATCTGCGCGGCGAGCACACGAGCGCGAGCGGAGTCATCGGTGAGCAACAATTCGACCGCGGGATTGGCGTCACCGAGGCGGCCGAGCGCGTTAAGGCGCGGCGCGAAGGTGAAGCCGATGGTTTCTTCCGTCAGCGAATCGAACGATGCGCCTGCCAGCTCCGCCATTGCGCGCAAACCGGGGCGGCTTGTGGTTCGCAGTCGTTCGATCCCTTGCCTGGCGAGCGAGCGGGTATCGTTTTGCAACAAGGCGACGTCGGCGATCAGACCGAGAGCGACAAGATCAAGAAGATTTTCGATTTCGGATTTTTGATTTTCGATTAAGAGCGCTTCAGCAAGTTTGTATGCAACACCAACCCCTGCAAGGGTCTCCAGTGGATGATCTTCAGGCAATAACTTTGGGTTGATGATGGCTTTGGCGTTTGGCAGGGTTTCGCCTAGATCGTGATGATCTGTGACGATGACCCTGAGTCCGTGTGTGTTGGCGAAGTCAATCGCTTCATAGGCGGTGATGCCAGTATCGCAGGTCAACAGCAACTTTGCGCCGTTATCGATGATGGGTTTGAGCGATTCGATGTGGACGCCGTGACTTTCCTTTCCGCGCACCGGGACGTAATAAACGACGTTCGCATTCAACGCTCGAAGGGTTTCCACAAGCAAGGCTGTGGAGGTTTGCCCATCCACATCGAAGTCGCCCCAGACGCAGATTTTCTCTCCACTTCGGATTGCCGCATGGATGATGTCTGCTGCTTTTTGGATGTCTGGAAACTGTGAGGGGGGATTCTTTTCGGGATATAAGAACGCCTCGGCTTCGACGGGAGAGTTGATTCCGCGGCGGAGGAGGGTCTGCGCGATGAGGGGAGTCAAGTCCAGGTCCTGGAACGAGGCGGGGATGTCAATCGGTTGAGGATCGAGCCAGCGAGTCATATTTGCCTATTCTAACAAATTCATCTTCATCCATCCCTTGACTTTGACACTGTGTTAAAGTGTATAAAGTGAAAGGATATGAGGCATGTTCAAGATCGGTGAATTCTCCAAGTTGAGCCGCGTTTCGGTGCGGATGCTGAGACATTACGACCAGTTGGGGCTGCTCAAGCCAGTTCAAACGGATTCGGTCACCAATTACCGTTATTACACGGCGGATCAACTCCCGCGCCTGAATCGGATTCTGGCATTGCGCGACCTGGGTTTTTCGCTCGAGCAGATCGCCGGGATGCTCGATGAAGGGCTGTCTTCCGAGCAGATGCTCGGCATGTTCAGATTGAAACGCGCCGAGATCGAGCAGCAGATGCAGGAGGAACAGTCGAGGCTGTCACGGCTCGAGGTGCGCATCCACCAACTGAACCGGAGAGAGGAGGCTGGCATGTACGATGTGATTTTGCGAAGTGTCGGCGCGGAGTTGGCAGCGTCGTATCGCGAGGTTGCTGAGGATGACGAGCGGATCTCGTCCATGTTTAATGAACTGGAAATGTATGTGGCCCGATTTGAAAAAGCCCGTGCGGATAAGCCCCCATTTTCGATTTACTATGACGCGGAATATCGCGAAACCGAAATCGATGCGGAAGTTGCGGTGCCGCTGGCGTTTGCCATTCCCGGCACTGGGGCAATCAAGGTGCGCGAGATGCCCGCCATAGCAAGTGCGGCATGTGTGGTGCATTCGGGCGGTTACGCAACCCTGTATCAAGCGTATAACGCCCTCCTGAATTGGATCGATGCAAACCGCTACCGTATGCTGGGTCCCATCCGTGAGGTGTATTTGCGTTACGGCGCAGACGACCTGGATTTTGAATTGCCGCCAAGCCACCTGGCACAAAATCCGGATCAGTATGTGACGGAACTTCAACTTGAAGTCGAAAAAATATAGGAGGAACGATGCTTTATAAAACATTGGGTGACAGCGGGCTGAACGTTTCGGAGTTATGTCTTGGGACAATGACATTCGGCGAGGATTGGGGCTGGGGCGCCTCCGGGGAAGTCAGCAGGCAGATGTTCGATGCCTTCGCAGAAGCGGGAGGAAATTTCATCGATACATCATGCAATTACACGAACGGGACGAGCGAGAAATTCATCGGGGAATTCGTCAGGGGCGAACGGGACCGTTTCGTGATCGCCACGAAGTATTCGCTGCGGGTTGGAAAGGGGCATCCGTCTGACCCCAACCACGGCGGGAATTCCCGTAAAAGCATGCTTCGTTCGGTGGAAACAAGCCTGGAACGATTGGAAACCGATTACATCGACCTGCTTTACCTTCACATGTGGGATTTTCGCACCTCCATCGATGAGGTCTTGCACGCAGCCAATTCCCTGATCGCTTCGGGAAAAGTTTTGTATTTCGCGTTTTCGGATACGCCTGCGTGGGTCGTCTCTTATGCGCTCGCAAGATGCATGCAGTACGGATGGCCGCGGCCGGCTGCGCTTCAAGTTCCGTATTCAGTCA
The DNA here is from genome assembly GCA_026645935.1 of Candidatus Villigracilaceae bacterium. Classification (GTDB taxonomy): domain Bacteria; phylum Chloroflexota; class Anaerolineae; order Anaerolineales; family Villigracilaceae; genus Villigracilis. The sequence goes on from JAPKMP010000036.1 coordinate 22,481, forward strand.
TGGATCGCGCAGTGGAACGCGCGGAGATTCCAATGGCGAGCGCATATGGACTTTCCATCCTTACCTGGGGGATGTTGGAAGGCGGCGTGTTGACAGGGAAGTACAGTCAATTATCGGATGAGCCGAGGCGTGAGAAATCGGTCGGCGAACTCGAAATTAAGGCTGGAGAAGCGGTGGCGGCTATTGCAAAGGAGATCGGCTGCTCACCAGCGCAGGCTGCCTTGGCATGGGTTCGCCAGAAAAATCCGAACATCCTTCCCATTTTGGGATGCAGGACGCTTGCCCAGGTCCAGGACAACCTTGGCTGCCTCGGCGTTCGGCTTACGTCTGAACAAATGGCGGCATTGGATGCGGTGGCGGAATTCAAATTGGGCTTCCCGCTTGCCTTCCTGAAGAGCGATCATGTTGGGAATTTGCTTTTCGGAGAAACGTATAAAAAGCTGGAAAAGGGATAGCCTCCCGTCGGACCTGTAATATTGAAAACACAAAAGCCGGAATCAAGCCCGGCTTTTGTTTATAATTGGGGCATATGGCGTCTGGCTACTCTGGAACCTCTTTATATAAAAAACTCGGATTTACCACTCCACCTCTTCGCGTCCTGACGATCAATGTGCCGCGCGAATACAAAGGCTGGCTGGGAGAGTTGCCGAAAGGCGTGGCGCTGGCATCGAATGTGACCCCTCCGATAAAGGCGGCGCATGTCTTCGCCACTGAACGGGGATTCCTGGACGCCGTACTTTCCACCCTGCGAACCAAACTTGCTCAGGACGGATTCGTCTGGGTTTCATGGCCTAAAAAATCGGCGAAGGTCCCAACCGATATTACCGAAGATGTGATCCGTGAGATTGCCCTGCCGCTCGGCTTTGTGGATGTGAAGGTCTGTTCGGTGAGCGATATATGGTCCGGATTGAGACTGATGATCCGACGGTCTAACAGGGAGAAATAGACGATGTCAGACGAAGAGTTGGAAAATGAAATAAGATCACCGAGGATAAAACTCGACTGGCATTTTGAGAGGAGAATCGCGATGACACCAAAACGTATGCTTACGCTCGGCGGCGCCTGGTACCTGATCGAAGGTGTGGCGGGGTTTTTCTCCGGATCTGGGTTCGATTTTATGAGGTTTGGATTCAGTATCTTTTGCCTCTCGTTGGGGGTTTTATTCGTGATGGCGCGCAACGAGAACGTCTCCAAATTGCGGACCGCTGTTTTTGTAGTCGGGTTCCTGGCATCGTTTGGGATCAGCCTGATCGCCTTTTACGCCCAGTGGAGCGGTCGATTCATGACCTCCGCTCTTGGATATTTTCTGCCAGCGCTCTGGCTGGTCATTGCAGCGGGGTTCTTCTTCGTTGGGCTGTATAATACCTCGCCGCGTATCAGGCGGCTCAATTAATCGACACGATTTAGAGAAACAGAAATCACCTTACATATTGCCGTCCTTCGTTGCGCTTTAAGCGCCACGAAGGGTCTCCGAGACAATTGTAGAGATGCTTTGCTCAGCATGACGCCTAAAAGCGTTAGGCATTTATAGTTACCCTGAATAGATAGGGGCTGATTTATGGATTGACGAGTAAAATAATAAATGTTGAATAGGAGATTTAGAGGTGAAGAATATATTTAAATGGATTGGGATCGTGCTTGCTTCATTGATTGCGTTTATTATCGTTGCCGGGCTTGTTATGTTTTCGATCGGCAACAGCCGTATGAACAAGACCTATGATTTCCCGCCATCAGATCTTGTATTACCGACCGATGAAGCCAGCCTTGAACTTGGCAGGCATCGCGCTGAAGTGCTTTGTCAGGGTTGTCACGGAGCAGATCTTGGCGGGAATTTGGAGTTTTTCAACGATCCGGCGCTGGGCACTATTCAATCTGCTAACCTGACAAACGGTGACGGCGGTATTGGAAGCACATACACTACCGAGGATTTTGTCCGTGCCGTCCGGCATGGAATTGACAGGGAAGGCAAGCCGATCTTCATGCCCGCGGTCGTTTCCACTGCTTTTATGAGCGATGAAGAACTGGCGGCGGTAATCGCCTACATCAAGACAGCCCCGCCAGTGGACCGGACAACCAATGGAGCAAATTTCACACCGCTCGCAAAAATATTGTATACGGCGGGTATGCTCCCGCCAATGCCTGTCGAAACGGTCACCCACGATATTCATGTCGCTGCCCCTGAACCCGGCGTAAGCGTTGAGTATGGTAAATATTTAATGGATACTCACGATTGCCGCTTGTGTCATGGTCCCGATTTGAACGGCGGTCCGTTCCCCGACCCGACCATCATTAAAATTTCCCCCAACCTGACCCCGGGCGGTGAACTCGCTTTTTGGAGTGAAGAGGATTTCATCAATACGATTCGCACAGGTATCACGCCGGGCGGACATGAATTGGACTCTTCCCTGATGCCCTGGCAGGATTACGGCAAGTTCCACGACGATGAATTGAAGGCGATCTACATGTATTTACAGTCGTTGCCGGAACTTCCGCAATACACGGAATAATTACAGCGGCTCAGTCACTACGCGGCGGGCAGGATACGGATACCTGCCCGTCGTTTTTATTTTGGGGAATCGAACCTGTAACTTAGGATAAAATCAAGGGGCTCGCGCTCAAGGTGAGGATGGTTTGGGGAGGGGAATCAAGTTCAGGTCCGGTTTGAGGCGTATAAGTCAAAAGGAACAGGAGAAAGTGCATGTCTGATAAATTGAGTAAATTCAAGGAAATGATCGGCGAAGTATTCGACCTGAATCGCGCGGCGGCGGTGTTGTCGTGGGATCAGCAGGTGAACATGCCGCCCGGTGGGGCGGAGGCGCGCGGCCAGCAGCTTGCCACATTGGGAAAGATCGCGCAGGAAAAATTCACTTCCGATGAAATGGGAAGTTTGCTCGAGGAACTGAAAAAGGAATATACGGATCCCGAAACCGACGAAGGCGCGATGGTCCGGGTGGCGGCGCGCGATTATGAAAAGGCAAAACGCGTGCCGCCCGAGTTTGTGGCGGAGCAGGCGATGGCTTCTGCGAAAGCGGTCGAGGCATGGGTGGAGGCAAAAGGCAAATCGGATTTTTCCATTTTCCGGCCGCATCTCGAAAAGAACCTGGAATTGATCAAGAAGTATGTTTCGTTCTTCCCTCCCGCCGATCATCCGTACGACGTGCTTTTGGATGATTACGAACCGGGTCTGCCAACCGCCGAAGTTCGCGAAATATTCGGCAACCTGCGCCCGAAACAGGTTGCGCTGATCAAAGCCATCGGCGAAGCCAAACAGGTGAAAAGCGACTTTCTTAAAAAATCGTTCAATGAAAAGAAGGTTTGGGATTTTGGCGAAACCGTCATCAGGAAATTCGGATACGATTTCAGGCGCGGCAGGCAGGATAAAGCGCCGCATCCCTTCGAGACCACCTTCAGCGTGGACGATGTGCGTATCACGAATCGTTTCGAAAAAAATTCGCCGCTTGCCACGCTGTTCAGCGCCATGCACGAGTGCGGTCACGCTTTGTACGAACTCGGGGGCAACCCCGCTTACGAGCGCACGCCCCTTGCAAGCGGCACATCGCTTGCAGTGCATGAATCGCAATCCCGCATGTGGGAGAATCTCGTCGGCCGATCGCTTCCGTTCTGGGAACATTTTTATCCGGAATTGAAGAAAGCCTTCCCGTCACAACTGAACGGCGTGAACGTCAAGTCGTTCTATAAGGCGATCAACAAGGTCGAGCCAAGTCTGATCCGGGTCAACGCGGATGAAGCCACGTACAACCTGCATATCATGCTGCGGCTTGAGATCGAGATCGGCATGGTGGAAGGCAGCATCGCGGTCAAGGACCTTCCAGAAATCTGGAATGCCAGGATGCGCGATTACCTCGGCGTCACGCCCCCCAATGATGCGCAAGGTGTCCTGCAGGATATTCACTGGTCATATGGTTCCATTGGTTATTTTTCCACTTACGCGCTCGGCAACATCATCTCTGCGCAGTTGTGGGAGAGGATCAATAAAGAGATCAAGAATCTCGAAGAGCAAATTCGAAAGGGTCAATTCGTAGAACTGCGCGAATGGTTGAGAAAAAACATCCATCAGTATGGGCACAAATATGATCCGCGCGACCTGGTTCGGAAGGTCACCGGTAATGATATCGACTCGGCTGCATATATCCGCTACTTGACGGAGAAGTACGGCGAGATTTACGGGTTGTAATTACCTTGAACCCGGAGATGCTTTCCCGACCCGCCTTCGTTACGTTGAAAATGAAATCCAGATTTGTTGTTCTCGCCTCGCTACTTGGACT
>JAPKMP010000037.1 GCA_026645935.1 Candidatus Villigracilaceae bacterium
CAACGCGCCCTCAGCCCAATGGTCGAGCGGAGCTGGAGCGTTTACCTTCCCCGCTCCCGATGGCAGCGCGAACGGATTTGCTTTCAAATTGGATCAACCCAAACTTGAGAGCGGCGTGACTTCTGCTCAAGCCGGTTTGTTGATGGCGCCGAATAACGTCACGAACGGATTCGTCAAAGCCACTTATCCCGCCTTCCGGGTTCAAAATGGCGACCGGTTCCAAGCCACCATCGGTTGTGAATACGGCGCGACAAATTGCTATGTCGCATACAGCCTGTATTACAAGGTCGGCAACGGACCTGAGACCACATTCTGGACGTTCCGGGAAAAGTACGAAGGCTGGACGTATAACGTCAACCTTGATCTGAGCAGGCTTGCCGGGCAGGATGTTACCTTTGTTCTTGTCACCTCCGCGTATGGTTCTCCGACCGGTGACCGGGCTTTGTGGGTGAATCCGATCATTGCGCGCGTTGGTGGCGGTAATATTACTCCTCCGCCCCCCCCGCCTCCTACCGGCAATAAATACGATTTCGGCACTGGATCTTCTCCGCTGGCATCTGGTTATAACCGAGTCACCGAAACGACGAATATTTCGGGCGGTAATTTTGGCTGGACCGATACATCCGGACTGGAATCGCGTGATAGAACCACTCTGGCAGACGACCTGAATCGCGACTTTGTCATGCACGTTTCAGCTCCCAGAACCTTCAAAGTGAACCTCACCAACGGCACATACACTGTCAACGTTACAATGGGAGATAAGGATTTTGCCCACGACAACATGATTGTCAAGGCAAATGGAACCACGGTTCTTGGCGATGTGGATTCTGCCGCCGGTGCGTTTACCAGTAATACTTTCAACATTACCGTCACTGGAGGTTCCCTGTCCCTTGAATTTTCCGATGGGGGTGGCTCGGACCCGACGTGGGTAGTGAATTCCCTTGTAGTAACACCCACATCAACGGTCACGCCCATTCCTAATGCCTGTGACCGCGCCCAGTTCATCGCAGATGTCACTGTGCGGGATGGAACTGCCTTCGCGCCCGGCATCGGCTTTAGCAAGACCTGGCGCTTGAAGAACGTCGGCACCTGCACCTGGACGAACTATAGCATCATGTTCGACAGCGGTGAAAAGATGGGCGGACCTGATTCCGCGCTCATCCCTGCCTCGGTCGCTCCGGGTCAAACCGTTGACATCACCCTTGCATTGACCTCGCCTACCACCGCCGGGACGTATCGAGGTTATTGGAAACTCAAGAATAACACCGGCGTGCCATTTGGCATCGGCTCGGCCGGCACGAAATCCTTCTGGGTCGAGATCAAGGTAACCGGGACCGGCATCGTCCCAAATACGCCGACCAAAACAACGACGCCCGGAACGCCTTCCACTCCTGCAACAGCCATGCCGGGAACGATCTATGACTTCGCTGCGAACGTTTGCGCTGCAAAGTGGTATAGCGGCGCGGGTGAACTTCCATGCCCCGGCGCGGATGGCGATGCGAGAGGATTCGTCCTGATCGCGAATCCATCACGGATGGAGAACGGTGTGACCGACGCCCGCACGGGTCTGATCACTTATCCGCAGAACATCAATAACGGATACATTCAAGGCATCTATCCCTCCTACCTGGTGAAATCCGGCGACAAGTTCCGGGCTACGATCGGATGTGAGAGCGGTGCGACATCATGTTACGTGGTCTTCCGCCTCGATTATTCCATTTCGGGAACGTCCTCGGTCGTTACATATTGGGCATTCGTTGAGAGATACGAGGGGCAGGTGTACAATGCGGAAATCGACCTTTCGTCGCTTGCCGGGCAGAATGTAAAATTCATCCTTACGGTTCTTTCCACGGGATCTGCTGTTGGCGACCGCGCGCTTTGGGTTTCGCCCATCATCTATAACGCATCTTCCGGATCGCTGCCGGCTACCGCCACGTCCACCGGAACCGCGACACCCACGGCTACATCAACGACTGGACCAACCTCCACTGCCACCAATACAACGACGGCTCCATCCGCAACAGCAACACAGACCGCCACCGGGACTCCCACGCCGACCAATACGCCGTAACCGGATGTAAAGAAAGTTCCCGTTGTCATGCGACAACGGGAACTTTTTAATTCTGGTATCGTTGTAATGCAAAGCATCTTTTTTGTTTCGATCTGCCTGACTGGAGACCCTATGAAACGAATCGCCGTCCTGACCTTGGTTCTCGTTTCCGCATGTGCTTCATCCCCAACCCCCGCTTCCTACTTTGACGCTCCGCCTGATGCCTCGACCCCGGCTTTGGAAACCACGCTGCAAGCGATTCCCTCACCAGTGGAATTTACTCCGTCTGGAATAGAATCGATTTCCGGGTCCGCGCAGGAGGCGGGAGAATTGTATTTCTTCCTCCAGCCGCGCCAGTCGGGTGGGACCATCGAACTCGTAAAAGTTTCCGCTTCCTGCATCACCGACCCGGTGAACTGTCCGTCGTTGGAAAAAATTCCGGTTCCCTTCGTGTTTAACTTCACCATCAATGCCCTGGCATGGTCACCTGACGGAAGACATGCGGCATTTTCCTATTCAACAAACCCAAATGGAACTCCCACCCAACTTTGGCTGTTCGATGCGGAAACGAAAAACTGGAAAGCCCTGGCAGAGTTCCCGTACATCGACCCTCCCTTCTGGTCTCCGGATGGTTCCTGGATCGCATTCCGCACGCAGAATGGCGCAGGCGGCGAGGACGTGTTCGTCGTGCATCCTGATGGGAGCGAATTAAAAAGCGTTTCCACCGATTTGCCCGCGGATGGTCGTCCATATATCATGGACGGCTGGTATACCGAGAATATTATCATGCGGTCCGCGCTGCCGGGCGCGAATGGAAACATTTATCTCGTCCGCGCGGCGAACGGGCAGGCGCGGCCCATGTTCGAGACCTTGTTGACCAAGGCGCAGTTCATCGCCTCACCCGACGCGGGATTTTTCGCTTATGACGAATATGATTACAACTCGCAGAATCATTTTGTGAAAGTCATGGAACCCGACGGCGCGAATGCCGAGACGATTGCGCGATTCACGGGCGGTTCGATCTACCCGATGATCTGGTCGCCGGATAGCAGCCAGATTGCCTTTAATTACTACGGCAATCTGGCGGGCGGAAATCCAACCGCGGAAGTATTTATCGTGAAGCGCACTGGCGGGGACCTGAGATCGGTCTATAAAGGTAACACAGTGGGACGATTGCTTTTCTCCCCGAATACGAAATATTTGGTGATCGAAGAGACAACATCGACGACTGGCGGGCACCTATTCTTGGTGGACCTTGCCACCTCGGCAATTGGGATTTTACAGGCGCCCGGTCTCTCGACGGAATACGATTGGTACGCGCCTTCCTGGAGGCCGTAACGCCTTTTCAATTCCCGTCGGATAATTCGATTTTCTCCACCCATGCAGATCGCCACTCGGGTGTATCAAAGGGTTCCGGCCAGAATTCGACCTGTTTCCAGATTTTTCCGTCGCGGATTGTCGAAAATGTGATCGCGCGATCCCTGCGGGTTCCATCGCTGACCGTGACATCGGATACGACCAGATCGCCCTCGGCAATGATGTTGTTGATGACGAACGTCCATTTTCCGCCTGCGGGGTAGGCGGCGTTGATTCGGGCAAAGTTTTCCCTGCCGCGAATCCGTTCGTTGGATTGAATCCACTCCAGTGTGAATTCGTCGTGGAGGAGTTCGGAGGCGGAGTAAAAATCGTTGCTCTCCATTCTCCTCCAGAATTCCAAGATAATTTCCTTCGATTCCATCCTACCCTCGCGACAATGAGAGCAATACTTCCATCGCTCGTTCCGAGTCTTTGAAAGGGACGAACAAATGGTCGTGGTGATAGGCGGCAACCACATTGCAGCTGACGCCCGCCTTGGTCAGCGCGTTGGCAACCGCGGCGGTCAACCCGACGGCTTCAAGAGAAGAATAAACGTTTAATGTGATCCATGCACAGGTCATGGAATAAAACAAGATATTTTCATCCGCCTGTGTTTTTGGTAAAACCACCGTCACCCCTTCTCTCTCTTGAAAGACGAATAACGGCTTGAGTTCCGCGGCATCATTCAATGTATTCACGGTGCAAAAGACATACTCCCCCGGGTTTAGTTCGGGATTCAATTCATTGAGAATTGTTCTTAGATCGGTTTCTCCGGTCATCCTTTTCTCCTTACATCCAGAACAGCGATCTTTGTCGAGTGGTTGAACGGCGCCGGATCGGTGATTGGCATTCCGATCTGCTGATATCCAATGAAATCTTCAGGTACAGGGATCAATTCGCGGATGCTGAGGTAGCCGTCTTTGCAAACAGACTCCAGTGTTTGCAGATATCCCCGTCCGCTGAGATACACGGCATTGTTGATTGCGATCAAAATCCCGCCGTCATTGATCAGCGGGCGGACTTTGTTTATGAGCCGTTCGCTCCCGTGGAGCATGTCGATTTTTCCGCGCGTGGTGGCGGAAAAGAAAGGCGGGTCGAGGATGACCCAATCGAAAGTTCGTTTCGTGCTTTTCATCTGAGCAACGACTGGGAAAAAATCCCCCGGTATAAAATCATTTTTATGAATGGGGAGGTTGTTGAGGGAATGGGAATCTTTTGCCAGGTTGAGAAAACTGCGGTTCAGATCGGTTTGAACTACATTCGCCGCCCCGCCCGCGGCGGCGGCGATGCCGAGGCTTCCCGTGTAGGCGAACGAGTTAAATACGCTTTTTCCATGCGCGTTAACTAGAATCCACTTTCGCAAGTTGCGTGTATCGAGATAAAAACCCGCATCTTGGTTCATCGTCAGGTCGAGCGCGAACCAGATGCCGTGTTCGTTGATTTTGCGTTCCGGCTCTTCACCGAATAATAAAACCCCACTTTGTTCGGGACGCGTTTTTCCGCTACGGGATTTCCAAAGACATGCGCGTAGCCAGTTAAGGGATGACCTTACATGAGCCGCAATTTCAAGGATGAATTCTTTTTTTGGCTGTTCGGCAAAATCATAGATCACCAGAGTCCGCCCATAGATGTCAAGGGCAAGATCGGGGTATCCTTCGTAAAATCCGTTGAAGAGTCGGAAAGCTTCCTCGTGGCTGGTTTCGTAAAAATTCCGACGTGAAGCGATGGCTTGGTCGAGCAATGGACGAAGGGAATCAAAATCCATTTTAATAGTGCATTTGGAAAGCTACCATGGTTTTATTGCGTCGCGATTTCCGTTTGACAAGGTTACGAAGACGAGTTTCGGAGTCAACGGGTTTATTAATCAAGGATGAATTCTGATTCTGTAATGAGAGGCAGCCTCACTGTGAATGTGGTTCCTTTGCCGACAGGGCTCTCGACAGAGATTGTTCCGCCCATCAGTTTGATGATCTGATTCGAAATGGAAAGTCCCAGTCCATAACCTTTGCGGAGGGTTTTATTCGCCTCGGCAAGTTGTTTGAAGGGTTCGAAGATGGATTGAAGCGCTTCAGGCGGGATGCCGGGACCTGTGTCGGCAACCCGCATATTCCATTCCGTCAGTGAGGTGGTGAATATGTCCACTGTGATGCCGCCGGTCTCGGTGAACTTGATGGCGTTGCTGATAAGATTGACGAGGATTTGTTTTATCCGCTGGCTGTCGCCGACGATGGAGAGGGGCATCGCGTCTGATATTGTTGCCTGGAAGGTGAGTTCTTTCGCCTCCGCAAGCAGGCTCAACTGGCTGCAGACCGAGCCGAGAACCTCGCGCGGTTCGAAGGCTGCGATGGATAGTTTTAGTTTCCCGCTGTCCAACTGTGCCTGGTCGAGCAGCTCCGAAACAAGCACGTCCAGGTATTGTGTGCTGTCGCGGATGCGCCCGAGGATGTTTACCTGCTTATCGGTCAGGTCGCCGTAGGATTTTCGCGCGATCAGGTCTGTGTAACCGAGGATGATCCCGAGCGGGGTTCTCAATTCATGGCTGACGTTTGCAAGCAACTGCATTTTAAAGCTGTTTGCCCGCATTGCTTCATCCCGCGCAATGGCAAGAGCCGATTCATTCTCCTTGATGCTGGTCACATCCCGCAACGTCACGATCCAGCCTTCGTTCTGGCTGGGGCCGTTTTTTAAGGCGCTGACGTGCAAATGCATCCAGCGCATGGGTCCGCCGTCATCCTGAACCAGGATCTCTTTGTAATATCTGGGTGTTTGCAGATCGTTTTCGTTTATGAAGATCCACGGGCGGAATACTTCGCGGAAGGGTTTGCCGATCACCGAGCCGTGATTCAGATTGAAAATATCCAGCGAAGCAGGGTTTAGCTCGACGATCCTCAAATCGCCATCGAGCACGATGACAGAATCTGAAATACTTTCGAAAACGGCGCGATGCGCCACCGGGGTGATATCCAGCAGGCGGTAGCGCAGGAATCCTATGCCAAGGATCATGATCGAAGCGGAAAAAGTGACCGATGTTATGTCGATATGGACAGGGAGCAGTCCAGAAATGACGATCCCGTTCGCTATCCATGGCAGGAGAATTGCCGTGATATTGATGATGATCTGCGAGCGGTAAACATCCCGTTTTTCCCAATATTCGCGCATTAAGAGGTAGGTTCCGAACACCAGCATCCCATATATATATGTCGCGTGGAGCCAGAACCACCAGCCGAGAGGATTGTCGATCAGGATCAAGCTGGTTGCCGGGTCGGTTTGCAGATTCATTGTTCTAAAGAACCAGCCGTGAGATTCGGTGGTGAGGATGACAAGATACGTCGCGACTGGAAAGACCAATGCCATCAGGACGTTGCGCCGGGTTAACCATTCCCTACGATCGGAATAGGCGAGTGCGAACGCAGTCCATGAAAGCGGCACGCCGATCACGCCGAGATAGCCGATTTTAAGCCCCCATACTTTCACTGCGAGGGTAGTCCCGCCAAGTTCGAGAATATAGCTTGCCGCCCAAAGCGAAGCGAGAAAACACATCGCAATGAATGGAACCGAAGCCGGGTGCCTTCTGAATCGCAGTGAGTAAACACCGAGGGTCAATGTAAGGATGACGGACAGCCCCCAGAGATAGAGGAGCGGCGTGTATTGCATGCGTAAATTATACAGCCGGAGGGATGGGAAAAAAGATTGCGGGAGCATTATGAACCGCCGCGGCATTCTCATGCCTTAATCACGATTTTGGGATACTCTTGCGCCAATCGATTTTCCCAGAGGTCTCATGTCCACAACAGCCATTCAGCCGGGACTGCCCGGCAAATCACGTTCGAGGGTGGTGACAAAGCCCGCCACCGATTTTTACGGCGGGGTAGGTTGGATTATCGGTCTGCTGATCACGGTCTTCGTCTCGACTCCCGTCATCCTGCTATTGGTTCGGAATGCGCCGCGCGGCGACCGGTCTGCGCCAGTAAGAATAGGGCAATAATGCAAAAAGAGATATATCTAAAACTTCTCATACGAAGCTCCTTCTGTTGCGATTAAGACAGCAGTTGCCATGACCCCCTTACTGGCTTCATTCGACCTTTCTGATATTTCTCGGATTCAAGACAGAGATCTCGCGAACCTTCAACACAGATTGGGCTTCTGCATTCAGTAATACCCAGTAAAACGACCGATTACTGGAGTAGGGTTCGATCCGCATGACCACTCCATCATACCAGCCCATATGTTCCCCGAATTTTTCATTCAACTGGATCTGCACCCGGTCCCCAATTTGAATGGTCTCGTCCAATGTCATTTTCGAGAAGCTGCCCAGAAGAGGATAATGCCGACGAGTGCTGTGACTGTGCCGTTCACAGCCCATTGCGGATCGCCGCTCATATAGCTCCCGGGCAGGACGCCCACGCCTTGGAAGATCCATACCAATCCGGACAGGAAAAGCAGAACAGCGATGATTTTGAGAGCGGTTTTAACCATGATTATCCTCTATTTGTTACCTGCCAAATGCGAAACATCCCGAAGGAATTTGTAATCAAACTGGCAGGCAGTCCAAACCATCGGGACGATGTATAACACCAGTTTATAAAACTCCCTGCCTTTGCGACAGGGAGTATTTATTTCATTTTATCATTAGGGATTCGGCGTGCCTTGTACAGCGACCCCGACCCAGGTGAAGACCCGTTTTTCGCTCGTTGCACCCGACGCGATCCAGATGGGCTGACCCTGTTCGTCCACGCCGGATTGCAACACAGGCACGACCCACCAGCGCAAGACGTGCGCAACGTTATCTCTCGGACGGAACGTGGTCGGAACGATGTATTTTGTATCCGTCACGTAATCGGTGATGCGCCGGGTCTGACTGGCGGTCACATCTTCGATGATGACCTGGTATGCCTCTCCATCGCGGAGGACGCCGACGGATGCCCATTGCAAGGTCACAACATCGTTTGCCAGGGTGAAGGCCGCGCCGTCCGCAGGCAGGAGCAAGTTCGGAGCGGGGTAGGGAGGTGGAAGGGTCGGCGTGAGAGTCGGCTGGTTGGGGTCCGGCGCGCGGGCGCAGAGCGGAATCAGAATCGTCTGCCCGAGAAAGACATTATCCGTTGTCAGACCGTTGAATTCCTTGATCGCGCTCATCGGCACGGCATAATTGGCAGCGATGCTTGAAAGCGTGTCATTTTCCTGAACAGTGATCTGCACGGTTTCGCAGGAGATGCGAGTCGCTTCTGCCGGGAGAGCCGTATTCGTTGCGGGCGGTGGAATGGTCGGCGTGGGATAGGGAATCAACAGCACCTGCCCGACCGAGATCGGACAGCTCGATGGCAGATTGTTTAACACGATGATGCTTTGAACGGAAATATTGAAATTGAACGCGATCTGCGAACACGAGCCGTCGTTGGCGGAAACCGTGTATTCAAACGGCGGTTGAAGCGTGACGGTCGGCGTTTCAGTGGCGGGCAGCGTGATTGTGGGAGTCAGCGATGGCGTTGCTGTTTCGGTCGGTGTGGAGGTCTCGCCCGCTGAAAATGATTCAGGGTCTTTTGGCACAAGAAAAAATGTAAGGCCTGCCGCGACTGCGATGACAGCCACCAACGAACCGATCGCCGCGGGAAGGCTGAGCGTCACTTGCGGAAGGCTGGCTGCCTGCACGGAACGCTCCGTTTTTTTTGCGGCTTTTATTTCCGGCTTCGGGCCAAATTCCGTACCGCACACAAGGCAGCGCACTGCATTCTCACTCAGGCGTGTTCCGCAGGTTGGACAAACCTTTGTCTTGCTGTGTGATGATTCTTGAGTCATACGGGCGGGGATTATACCATCGAACAATCATGCGAATTTCAATAATGCCGCTTCAAAATGGTTTGCGCAGGATTGGAGTCGATCGATTGTCGGATTAATCCGAGGCGGGTTTCGGTTTTGAAGTTACCAATACCTTATCCACGCGGCGGCCGTCCATGTCGATGACTTCGAAGCGCAGACTTTCCCATTCGAAATGATCGGCGGTTTGCGGCAGCCGGCCGAGCGATGTCATTATGAACCCGCTCAGGGTTTCATATTCGTCCTCATGCGGGAGTCCTTTCAGGTTGAAGATTTCCTTGAACTCATCCACTTCCAGCATGCCGTCCAGTAACCATGAGCCATCCTGCCTTTGAGTCGCTTGCGGTTCTTCGCCCTCCATTACGCCCACGATCTCTTCCAAAATATCGTTGATGGTCAACAAGCCCTGAACCCCGCCGAACTCGTCCACCACCAGCAGCATCTCCGTATTGTTCTTTTTTAAAACTTCCAACGCGCGTGAGGCGAGCATGGTCTCCGGGATGAAGTACGCAGGCTTTGCCAGTTCCTTGAGGGCGATCTCCTTTTTCGATAAGGTCGTCACGAGCAGATCGCGTGATTTAACGATGCCGACAATGGTCTCCAGTGAATCCTGCCGCACGGGGAATCGCGAGTACGGACTGCCGCCGATTTTATCGAGGATTTCCTCTGTCGAGTCGCTCACATCGAGCCAGACGATCTCGGTTCGCGGGGTCATCACCGAGTAAACGCGTGTATCGCCGAGACTGAAAACACCCTCGACCATGTCTTGTTCCGCTTCTTCAAAGACTCCAGCTTGCGTGCCCTGATCGATCAACACCTGCAATTCCTCCTCTGTGATGGGAGGTTCATTGGTCGGCTTGATCCCGAAAAGGGTCAGGATGAGTTCCGTCGCATTACTCATCAATTTGACCAGCGGCGAGAACATTTTGGAAATGTAAATCATCGGACCGACGACCACCTTGGCGATGCGTTCGGGTTTGTGGATGCCCAATCGTTTCGGAACGAGTTCGCCGAGCCAGATGGTCAGGACGGTGATCGATAGGACCACGATTCCCAAGGAGATCGATTCGCTGTATTCGCCGACATACGGCAGATTTTGCATCGAGACTGCCAGCGCAGTGGAGATTGTTGCGCCGCCGACCGCGCCTGCCAGCACGCCGATCAATGTGATTCCGATCTGGATCGTGGACAGAAAAGTGTTTGGGTTTTTCAGCAGTTCCAGCGCGGCTGCGGCGTTTTTATCGCCCTCGTTTGCCATTTGTTGAAGTTTTACCTTTCGCGAGGCGAGAAGTGCTGCTTCAGACATTGCCAGGATGCCGTTGATCAAAATCAATAAAAAGATGATTATCAGTTCGCTGCTAATGTTCATTGATCCCTGTAAAGATAAGGCGCAAGAAGAATGTATTTACGCCGCGCAGGCGCGCGGTGAAGCATTTTCGGCTTTGGTCGATTGAGGGCAAGGGGAGGCTGGGGTCTGGGTCCGGCGAGTCTTCGGGCATTTTGGTACTTGCAACTTTTCGTATCCCTATTGTACCTGAAAGTTATTCTTTTTTCGTGAGTTTATCCTCGAGTTTGTTGATGCGCTCGTTCAGCTTGGCGTAGCCGCGCATAATGATCACCGGAATAAGGATTGCCAGCACGATCAACGCGCAGGTGATGGCCAGCTCGAGAACGCCGATGCGAAACATCGCTCAACCCACACTGATTCCGGTTCCCGCGCGCGCCTCGCCGACCACCCAATAGGATTGATTGAACTCCGTTGCGCGATTCGCGAACGCGGATAGTTTTTCCCGCGCCAGGCCGAACAACAGCCCGCCGCTGGTTTGTGGATCGAATAATAGCATTTGTGAAGGCTCGTCCAATCCAACGAATTCCGTGGATTTCTCAAAATGAGCCTTGTTATCGAATGCGCCGCCGGGGAAGATGCCTTTTTCCGCATACGAGCGCGCTCCGCTCATGAACGGGATTTTGGATAATTCAAACTGCAAAGACAATCCGGATGCTTCCGCCATTTCCGAAGCGTGACCGAGCAAGCCAAAACCGGTGATATCCGTCCCGCCGCGGACGCCGAACTCCCGGGCAAGCTCGCTCCCTTTTTTATTCAGACGCGACATCCACTCGATCGCCTCGACGATATGTTCTTCGGCCGCTTTTTCCTGCTTGATCGCTGTGGTTGTGACCCCGCCTCCGAGCGGTTTGGTTAGCAAAAGGAGATCCCCATCTTTCAATCCGCCTTTACGGATGATTCTTTGCGGATGTACAAAACCAATTGCCACCAGGCCGTATTTTGGTTCCTTGTCCTTCACGGTATGTCCGCCCGCGATCACAACACCGGCTTCACGCGCCTTCTCCGCGCCGCCGCGCAGAATTTCGCTGGATATTTCCGGCGGAAGATTATCCGGTAATGCGGCGACGTTCAGTGCAAGGAAGGGCTTCCCGCCCATTGCATAAATATCCGACAAGCTGTTTGCGGCGGCGATCGCACCGTATTCATAGGGCGTATCCACCACCGGTGTAAAGAAATCCGTCGTGACAACCATGGCTTGATCGTCGCTTAAACGCCAAACAGCCGCATCATCCGGCGGGTCCAGACCGATCATCAGGTCTGGAAATGATGCGGGATCGAAAATATCCCTGACGGGACGCAGGACCTGCGCCAGCGCATCCGCGCTTAATTTGGACGCTCAGCCCGCGCAGGCGGAAAGAGTCGTCAGGCGAACTTCGCGTCCGGTTTGTGGAATGGGCATGATTTTCAGATACCTGACAGGTCTTCAAAACCTGTCAGGTCTTTTTTTTATTGTCCAATCGCCGTACCCGGCAGCGGCAGGATAAACTGCTGCCCGCTCGGTATGAAGATCGTCTGGACGTTCGGCGCAAGAGTCGAAACGTATTGGTACTGGATCAACTCCGCCGTGAGCGATTGCGCGATGGTGCGATTCGCCTCTGCCTGCGCCTGTGCCTGAATCAGCAACGCTTCGGCTTGGCCCTTCGCCGCGATCACCTGCGCATCCGCCTGGCCTTGAGCGACCTGGCGCGCCTGTTCAGCTTCCTGTTTCTTCTGCTCGACGACGAAGGCCGCCTGCTGCGCCTGTTGTTCGGCGATCTGTTTCTGTTCCACCGCTGCGGCGTATTCATCGCTGAAGCGGATGTTTCGCAGCACGAAATCGCGGAGCACAAGATTGTTTTCGGAAAATACGGTCAACATTCTGTCGGTGATCAACTGTTCCATTTCAGCGCGTTTTGTGCTGACGATCTCTTCCACGCCATATTGGGATGCCACATCGCGGATGATGCCGCGAGCTTGCGTACGGACAAACAGGTCCTCGTAGTTGAACCGCCAGGTGGAATACAACTGCACCACCTTGATGGGATCGACCGCATAGATGACCGACGCGTCGATGTAAACCTGCTGGCCGTCCTTGGTGCGCACCTGGATGGAGTCGTCACCGCCAGCCTCTCCTTCATCCGCCACTGAAGACATCGTATAGGTCTGGTTCGTCTTGGGGAATCGCTCCACGCGCTCGGCAAAAGGCACGATCCAATGCAGGCCGGAACCCAATGGGTCGGGGCGGATACCGCCAGAACCAAGCACGGTCACCACAATGCCAAGTTCATCCGGCTCGATGAACACAATACCCGCGCCGATCGTCGTCAACAGGAGCGCGACAACGACCAATGCAATCGCGGCGGTGCCTAATCCGCCCACGGGTTGTTTGCGGCTGGCGCGCAAGGTAATTGTGATCAGGATTCCGATGAACCCGATCCACGCAAAAGAAGCAAGGCCTTGAAGCAGACTTGAAATATTCATTGTTCCTCCGGTTATTATGCAAAAATTATAACCGCCTTGCCCGCGCCCTCGAAGCATGTTAAGATTTTTCCAATGAAGACGGCAAAAGGCAAACTCGCAGAAATCTATTTGGATGGCTCCGCCCGCATCATTTGCCCGCCTGATTTGATTCCCGCCCCGGGGCAGTATCTCCATGCCCATGCAGACGGCTCAGACCTGCCCTTGCCTGTTCCGCTTTTCCCAAGCCTTCTCTTTCCACCCGACGGATTTCGCACCGCGCCCGGCATCCTTCCTTCATGGCAACCTGGTGAGACTCTCTTCCTTCGCGGACCCATCGGGCATGGATTCTCCCTTCCGCCTTCTGCAAGAAAGATCGCGTTGGTCGCCTTTGATTCAACACCCGCGCGCTTGCAGGGATTGATTTCCCCGGCGTTACAGCAAAAGGCGGAGGTCGTTCTGTTTTGCGATGCGGCGACTGCGGATTTGCCGGAGGTGGTGGAGATTCAACCCGTGAAAACTTTGCCCAGCAATCTTCCCTGGGCTGATTATGCGGCAGTGGATGTTGACAGGGTGAGTCTGAATCAGTTAAAGGAACTGCTGGGAGGGAGCGGAAAAGCCGCGGCACGGAAAGAGGCGCAGGTCCTTATCCGTGCTACGATGCCTTGCGGCGGGATCGCCGATTGCGGAGTCTGTGCCTTGACCATCCGTCATGATGTGCGGATGATCTGCAAGGATGGTCCCGTTTTCGATCTGACGGATATCTGATTGTAATCTCAAGGATGGGTAGCGCGCTGCGATTATCAATACCAAATGCGGAAGGATGTGATCGTTGTGGCCGTCAACGCTTCATATGCGCAGGTGATTTCCACAGGAACCAGGCTTCCCTTTTCTTGATCGTTGAACTGGATCGAGAAATTACCGATCCCGTACTTGTCGCTATACAGTGATCTCGAATCGCTTGCGGTGTTGCGCCATTTCACAACGGCGGTACAAACGGCATTTGCAATGGGCTGTAAATTTTGGTCCTGCACGATGACAAAAAATGTCTGGCTGTCGCTCGAAAGAGTCACCGCTTTCAAAACGAATGCCCGCACATGTAACTCGGTGATGACCCGCGGCGCGTTATTGATCGGGCTGGCAGGCCGCAAAAGGGCGGGGTCTTCGCCGATTTGGTCGAAGAAGGTGCGACCCAGATCCGAGATGACGACGCGGAAACCGTCCGGTCTCCATGGCTGCCATTCGAGCCGCGCCCGCTCGAAATATTGTACGATCTTGCTGTCGTGATTTTCAAAATTTGAGATGGGAAAACCGAATTGCGCCGCGCCGCCGTTGTCATCATAAAAATCGAGGAAGGCGAAGCAAACCGAAAACCCGGTCTCAGCGTAAAAGTGGCAGGAGAATGAGTTCCCGACGTCGATCCCCCCCCTTGAAAAGTAGGTTTCGCGTCCGAGCGCGGTCAATGTCACGCGTTGACCTTCGGGTTGATCCGGATTGAGTTCGAATCGCGCACGTTGAAAATACTGAACCGTCCTGCCGTCGCGGCCTGGGATTTGCTCTGTAATGGGATAACCGAATATATACTCAGCGGCGGGATTGCTTTGATAAAAAGCCAGGAAGTCTCCAAAGACATTATGCCCTGTTTCGCTGAAGTAATGGCTTTCCACCGTCTGGGCGCGGACATGCCCCGATGATGACAGGGGCAGGATGATCAGTGCTAAAAGCGTAAAATACTTCCGCATCATTCCACCGTTGTCATTATACTCAGAAACACCTCCCCGGACATTACAGTCGGTTAACCGCTGCGCGATGCTAGCCGGGCTTGCGCTTCCGTCAGCGCTCGAACGATTCTCGCCGCTGCGCGGCCGTCTCCATATGGATTCGCCGAACGCGCCATTGCATTGTAGGCAGAGGGGTCATCCAACAGACGGTTCGCCTCCTCCGTGATTTTATCTGTCGCTGTTCCGGTAAGTTTAAGCGTCCCTGCTTTCACGCCCTCAGGCCGTTCGGTCACTTCGCGCAGAACGAGAGTGGGAATCCCAAAAGCGGGCGCCTCTTCCTGGATTCCGCCTGAATCGGTCAGGATGATCGCGGCGTGCTTCATCAGGTGAACAAGCGGAAGGTAATCCAACGGCGGCAGCAATGTGATGTGGTCCACGCCTTTGAGCAGGCGATTGGCCGGCTCCTTTACGTTTGGATTCAAATGAACCGGGTAGACGATCTCCACGTCTCCTCTCGCGGCAAGTTGGATCAACGCGGTGTAAATATCTTCAAGCGGTTTTCCGAAATTCTCCCGGCGGTGGGCGGTGACAAGCAATAACCGACGATGGGAATTTTTCGTATCGCGATCTTCGTGTTGCATCCCCAATCTTTCAAGCAGCGCGCGGACCTCTTCCGGTTCGTTTTGTTTCACCACATACTGCAATGCGTCAATGACCGTATTGCCGGTGACGTGGATGCTGTTTGCGTCCACGCCTTCGCGTAAGAGGTTTTCTTTTGACCAATTCGTTGGCGCAAAGTGCAGGTCGGCGATCACGCCTGCGATACGGCGGTTGATCTCTTCGGGAAAGGGCTGCCATTTATCGTGTGTCCGCAAACCTGCTTCGACATGCCCGAATTTTATCCGCCGGTAATAACAAAGCAGGGACGTCATGGCGACTGTGGTTGTGTCGCCCTGAGCCAGCACCCAATCCGGTTGGAAAGTTGCTAGGACAGGATCAAGATGGGTAAAGATCGAAGCGCTGAGTTCGGCAAGCGATTGGTCTTCGCGCATCAGGTTTAGGTCGTAATCCGGTCTAACCTGGAATAAATCCAGCACCTGATCGAGCATCTGGCGGTGCTGGGCTGTGACACAGACCCGCGATTCGACTCCGGGAACTTTTGCAAGCTCCCAGAGGACCGGAGCCAATTTAACAGCCTCGGGGCGGGTGCCGAAAATTGTAAGGATTCTCATAATTCCTTTTGGACTAAAATAACGACAATGTATATGGAGATGAAACCATGAACAGAACGAACATGCGTGGGCGGTTGCGGTTATTGGTCTGCGTCATAATGTTGCAGGCAAGTCTTGTGTATCTTCTCACTTCCTGCGCAAAATCCTCCTGCCAATTGCAGGCGGTAGCGGGCGGCTCGATATATTGCGAAGAAAACTCAAAATAACTCAAATCGTTATCCGGTTTGACCCGCTTTGCCGGATCCCAGTTTGACGACGCGAATTCCGGCGCTTTGCCATTGGGATGAGTCCCATCCGTTGACGGTGTCGATGGCGATCCTTGCCCGGGTGATCTTTGCAAGGGATTCGGGGGATAGCTTTACGAACTCGGAATGACTGACAAGTAAAACCAAAACATCGGCATCCCGGATGGCGGCATCAAGGTTTGGAGTTATGGAAATCCCAGGAAGTTTTGCGTCCGTCTTGAATGGTTCGTAGGCAAGCACATTTGCCCCTTCCCCTTGAAGCAGGTGGACCACTTCCACAGCGGGACTCTCACGCAGGTCGTCCACGTCGGGCTTGTAGGCAAGCCCGAGCGCGGCGATCTTTTTTCCCTTGAGCGGACCGATCGCGCGTTTTACTGTATCTGCAACGAAATGCGGCTGGGCGTCGTTGACCTTCCTGGAATGATAGATCAGCGGAGTCAATTCGGGCGCGGCTTCCACAAAGAACCAGGGATCGACGCTGATGCAATGTCCGCCGACACCCGGGCCGGGATTTAGAATCTTTACGCGCGGGTGTAAATTTGCCAGTGAAACGGCTTCCCAAACATTCACGCCGAACCTATCGGCAAGGCGCGAGAATTCATTTGCGATTGCGATGTTTACATCCCGGTAGGTGTTTTCCATTAGTTTGACCATCTCGGCGGTGGTGGCGTCGGTTCGGATGATCTGCCCTTTGACGAAGATGGAATACAACCCGGCGCCTGCCTGTGCGGATTCGGGGGTCACGCCGCCGATGACGCGGGAGTTTTCGATCAACTCGCGCAGGATCTGCCCCGGCAGGACCCTTTCCGGCGAATAGCAAAGATGGAAATCGGAACCTGCTTTCAGCGAAGACTTCTCCAAAATGGGGGCAATCAGGTCAATGGTCGTGCGAGGCGGGGATGTTGATTCCAACACGACCAAATTTCCCTTCTTCAAGTATGGGATGATGGATTCCGCGGCGGAGATGACTGCGCGCATGTCCGCGAGCTTATATGTCACGCCCTGGTATTCGCCGGTCTCGTGTTCCTTGAATGGGGTGGGGACGGCAATGACGAAGGCGTCGGCTTCTTCGGGTTTAAGCGCGGCTTTGAACCTGCCCGTCTCGAGCGCTTTGCTGAAGGCATCACGCAAACCGGGCTCGTGGATGTGAACCTCCCCGCGGTTGAGGGTTTCGACGACTTCAGGTTGGATATCCACCCCGAGTACGGTTGCTCCGTGAGCGGCGAAGGTTGAGGCGGTGGGTAGACCAATATATCCCAGCCCAATGACGCAGATTTTGTCGAATTTCATTGGTTCTCCTGTAGGGACAATGTCTCACCATTATACAACCCGATGGGGATTCGTTTTTGCAACGGACGGGGTGATAAATCGTAAATCCTTGTGAAAATCATGTTGTATAATGAAATGGAGGCGCAATGGATTTCCTGTTGGACCCGAATATCGCTTATTTGTTCCTTTTGTTCGGCATTTTGTTCGGCATATTAGCCCTCGTCACACCGGGAACCGGACTGCTCGAAGCGGGGGCGTTCATCTGCATCACGCTGGCGGGTTATGCCGTTTACAACCTGTCGATCAACTGGTGGGCATTGCTTATCCTGCTTGTAAGCATCGCGCCTTTTCTTTACGCGGTTCAAAAACCGAAACGGGAGGTCTACCTCGGTCTTTCCATCCTTTTGCTCGTCATCGGCTCGGTCTTCCTCTTTGCGGTGGATGGATGGAGACCCGCTGTGAACCCGCTGGTTGCCCTGTTATCCTCCGGTTTGATGACGGCGTTCATCTGGATCGTCGTCCGCAAGTCTGTGCAGGCGGCGGCGGTTCGTCCGACGCATGACCTCGATGCGCTGGTAGGGCAGATCGGGGAGGCTCGTACGTTCATCAAGGACGATGGAAGTGTGTACGTCCGCGGTGAGATGTGGACCGCCCGCAGTGAGGGTGAGATCCCGTCGGGGAGCCGCATTCGAGTCGTTCGACGCGAGGGGTTCGTCCTCGTTGTGGAAAAAGAAAAATCTGACAACCGTATCTAGTGAAAGGAGACAACAATGGAGTTTTTAGGTGGTAGCATAGCTTGTATCGTTGGCGCAATCGTCCTGGTTGGTTTTGTATTCCTTGCCAACGCCATCCGCATTGTGCCCGAATACCAACGCCTGGTCGTGTTTCGATTGGGACGTAGTGTCGGCGCAAAGGGACCCGGTATTGTCATTCTCATTCCGGTAATCGACCGCGGCGTAAAAGTGGATCTGCGCGAGCAGGTGCGCGAAGTTCCGCAGCAGACTTCCATCACCAAGGACAATGCCCCGATTTCCATCGACTTTTTGTGGTACTTCAAAGTGATGGAGCCGACCCAGTCGGTGTTGCAGGTCACCAATTTTGAAACTGCCGCGGCTGGTATCGCGGCGACCACGCTGCGCGCGGTCATCGGTGGTATCCCGCTCGATGATGTCCTGTCCCAGCGGGAGCATATCAACAACATGCTGCGCACCCGCCTCGATGAAGTGACCGAGCGCTGGGGTGTAAAAGTGACCAATGTGGAAATCCGCGAGATCATCCCGCCGCGCGACGTGCAGGACGCGATGAACCGCCAGATGTCCGCCGAGCGCATTCGCCGCGCCGTGGTGACCGAATCCACCGGTACGCGCGAAGCCGCGGTCAATGTGGCGGAAGGCGAAAAGCAAGCAGCCATCCTGCGGGCGGAAGGCCAGAAACAATCTGCGATCCTCGAAGCTGAAGGCCAGCAGCAGGCGCAGGAACTGAAGGCGCAAGGTTTCGCGAAAGCCATCGAGGCGATCTACGGAGCCGCCAAGAACGTGGATCAGAAGACGATGACGCTGCAATACTTCGAAACGCTCAAATCATTGGGCATGAGTCCTTCGACCAAATACATCTTCCCAATGGAATTCACGAGCCTGCTTGATAACTTCCTCGGCAAGGATGCGAAAAAGTAGGAAGGCTTGGAGTCAGAAACAAGCGACGAATGGAAGGCGGAACGTCTCGCCTTCCATTTCTTTTTATTGATACAATTCGCCGTATGGATATCGTCCCTGCCAATCTTCTCGATCTCAATGCACTGCGGAGACTGGAGCACGAGAGTTTCGAACGGGACGCCTGGCCCCTGCTGGACCTGATGGCGGTTTTGACATTTCCCGATGTGGTTCGACTCAAAGCGGTCGAGGGCAGTCAGATGATCGGATTTGTGGCAGGCGACCCGCATCCAGGCGACGGGTGGGGCTGGATCGCGACCATCGCAGTGGATCCCCGCTATCGGCGGCGCGGAATCGCAACCGCGCTCCTGCATGAATGCGAGAAGCGACTCGGCGTGCCGAGGTCGCGGCTGACCGTGAGGCTGTCGAACGAGGCAGCGATCCGCATGTATGAGCGCGAAGGATACGCCGCCATCGACGTGTGGAATTCATACTACAGCGATGGGGAGGATGCGATGGTGATGGAGAAGACCTTATGAGCGACAAACCCGAACGCCAAATGGAATTCGAAGCCCTGCGGGGACTTTCAATTATCTTGCTGCTGTCGCTCCACAGCGAGATCTATGACCCGATCGTGTTCGGCGAGACCTTGAAGCACATCGGATTCTTCGTGGCTTCCTTCCTACTGGGCTCCTTTTTCTTCCTGGCGGGCTATTTCACCGAGGTATCCCTCAACAAACCGAATCGAAATATCATCGCTTTTGCCTGGTCGAAGTTCATCCGGATCTATCCGCCGTATTGGCTGGCGGTGATTCTTTTTGTTTTTTATCTCGGGTACACCCTGAAACGCACGGACATGGCAGTCTATGCGATGAATCTGCAGGTGGTGTTCTCGCCGGTCTTCGTCAAACAATTGCTCACGTTATGGTACATCAGCATGCTGGTCGTGTTCTACATCCTGTTCGGGGGAATGATGTTCGCGATTCGTTCGAGCGCCGGGCTCGCTGCCGCTTCCGCGGCGCTGTTCGCGGTGGCCTACTTCCTGCATTTAAGATGGGGATTCTTCGACCCTCGCTTCTTTCAATATTATTTCATCTTCCTTGCGGGCGTGTTCTTTTGTCGGTTTCAAGAAGTGCGGCAGAAGCTCTACGGTTGGAATCCCGTCATCAAAATCATTCTTGCAGTTGCCGCCCTCTTCCCTCTGCAATGGATTTTGGAATATTCAAGGACCGAAGGCGCATTCTATCTGCTTGCAGTCGATTCCTTCATCCTATCGTGGATCCTGCTGTGGCTGACGATCTTCAGAACGAAGGCGGGAAATTGGCGTATCTGGCTCTGGCTTTCGACCGCTTCATATTTCACGTATCTGTTCCACCGCCCATTATGGTATTTGATCGACAATACCTTTGGGTTGGGGAAGGATATGACCACCGTTTACATCCATTTGACCTTTGGCGCGATCCTGGCGTTGATTCTCGGTTATTACCTCCAGCGCGGATACGACCGCCTGCTTGCATCGTTGCGTTTGAAATGATCGCGCAGGCATGAATTTTTATTCGGCTCGGACATCGGGTTTATAATCTGCGGATATGTCGAACGTCCTGCCGCCGCCCATATGGGTGAATTCACCGGACCAGTTGGGAAAAATGGTCGAAGACCTCGCCGCACAATCCCGGGTGGCAGTGGATACCGAATCGAACAGCCTGCATGCCTATCGCGAAAAAGTCTGCCTGCTGCAATTCTCATCGTCGAAGACGGATTATCTGGTCGATCCGCTTTCGCTCAAAGACCTGAGCCAGCTCGCCTCAATTTTTTCAAACCCGAATATCGAGAAGATATTTCACGCCGCCGAATACGACCTGATCTGCCTGCGGCGCGATTTCGAATTCACCTTCACCAACCTTTTCGACACAATGCACGCCGCGCGCGTGCTCGGCTACCCGGCAGTGGGACTCGATAAACTGCTCGGCGATAAATTCGGCGTGAAGATGGATAAACGCCACCAGAAGGCGAACTGGGCGGCGCGCCCGTTGACGAAGGAACAGATCCATTATGCGCGGCTGGACACGCATTATCTATCCGACCTGCGCGACGCGCTCGAAAATGAATTGAAGGAAAAGGACCGCCTGTATTTCGCCGTAGAAGATTTCCAGCGCGCATGCCGCCTCGATGATGCGAAGACAAGGACGAACGGCGCGGCGTGGGAGCGATTCGCCGGTCGCAAGGACCTTTCCCCGCGCGAGTTGACCGTCGTTGCTCAATTGTGCAATTGGCGCGATAAGGAAGCGGAACGTCTCGACCGCCCGCATTATAAAGTGATGATGGATGATGTTCTGATCAACCTAGCGAAGAATCCGCCCGAAGCGAGGGAGGATCTATCCGCGGCGGGGCTCTCGGAGAAACAGATCCGTTTGTGGGGCGATATGGTTCTAAGTGCGACCAAACACGGGGCGCAGGCTCCGCTTGTGGAACGCAGGCAGGCTGAACGCAAGAACGATGCGGTGCTCAGAAGGCTGGAGAAGCTCAAGGCGTGGAGAAAGAATTTGGGGACGACGATGCAGGTCGAGTCGGATATCATCCTGCCCAGGCCCTATCTGGCGGCTTTGTCCGAACATCCGCCGAAGGATGTGGACGAACTGAAAGAGATGATGAAGGACACGCCCGCGCGTTTCGAGAAATTCGGCGCGCAGATCCTGAAGACCCTTGGAGTGAAATATGCGAATTAATTTTCACGGCGCGGCGCATACCGTGACGGGCAGCCAGCACCTGCTGGAAATCAACGGCCATAAACTTTTATTGGATTGCGGGTTGTACCAGGGCAAGCGCGCCGAGTCGTATGAGCGCAACACAAGTTTCCGGTACGATCCCCGCAGCGTGGATGCGGTCATTCTTTCGCACGCGCATATCGATCATGCTGGGAACCTGCCGAATTTGGTCAAGCAGGGATACGAAGGCGCGATCCATGTCACGCATGCCACCAGGGATATTTCCACGGTGATGTTGGCGGATTCGGGTCGCATCCAGGAATCGGATGCGGAGTTCGTGAACAGGAAACGCGCCGAACGCGGAGAAGACCCGATCGAACCGCTTTACACCGAAGCGGACGCGGAGGAAGTGGCGGGCATGTTCGCGGGCGCACATTACGAGGGGGCGTTCGAGCCGATTCCCGGAGTTGTCGCGCGGTTTTTCGAAGCGGGTCATATTCTTGGTTCTGCCGGCGTGTCGCTTGAGATCGAAGAAAAGGGCAGGAAGATTCACTTATGGTTTTCGGGCGATATCGGGCGTTTTAAACTGCCTTTGTTGCGCGATCCTGTTTTGCCCACCCATGCCGATTATATGATCATGGAATGCACATACGGCGATAAGAAACATAACGATCCCCAAATGGCGTTCGATGAATTTCAAACCGTGGTCAAACGGACGGTGGAACGCGGGGGCAAGGTGATCGTGCCCGCCTTTGCGGTCGGACGCACGCAGGAGATCGTCTATCACCTGAACCAGATGATGTTCGAGGGCGATGTGCCGCGCGTGCCCGTCTATGTGGACAGCCCTCTCGCTGTGAGGGCATCGGATGTTTTCAAACAGCATCTCGAATGTTTCGACGAGGAAACGAAGAAGTTCGTGCAGGAATCCCGCCACCCGGCTCTGGACTTCAAGATGCTGACCTATACGCGCTCCGTGGAGGAATCCAAAGCTTTGAACGAGCGCACCGACCCGATGGTCATCATCTCCGCTTCGGGCATGGCAGAGACGGGGCGCATCCTGCATCACATCAAAAATAATATCGAGAACCCGCGCAACACGATCTGCATCGTTTCGTGGCAGGCGCCATACACGCTTGGGCGCAGGCTGGCAGACCGCGAGCCAGAGGTCCGCATATTTGGCGAGTCTTACAAACGCAAATGCGACGTGGCGACCATCGGGGGTTTGTCCGGTCATGCCGGGCAGGATCTGCTCGTGAGATACGCAACGGGCGTCAAAGGGAGCGTGAAAGACATCTTCCTCGTCCACGGCGAAGAAAAACAGGCGATGACTTTGAAGGGATTGCTGAAAGGGCAGGGATTGGACCGGGTGCATTATCCCGATATGCACGAGAGTGCGGAGTTGTAAATGGAAGAGGTCTTGGTGAGAGCCAGGACCTCTTTTTGTTTACTAGTGGCTTGAATCTTGATCCACTGGCGCATAATGTTTTTCCAGACAGCCGATGCCTGCCTGAGACGGGCTGGTTTTCCCTATAATGGAGAGTTTTGCTCTTGACCTTCAAGACAGCCCTTCCTGAGCGTAGGGAGGGATCAGATGCGCACTTTATTAGACGCGGTTATTGAACCGCATATCAATGTAAGGTGGAAATGCTTATTCTTCAACTTTCCATAATATTTGGTTGATATGTCCATCCTGTGACTTTATATTCTCATATGACTTTCGGATAATTTGTTCGAGAAGTGGCAACTCCACATCGCTAAGATGCTTGATATAAACACAATACCCAGTAGTAGTGTGCCTGCCTAATTTAGTCAGTAAATCAGAGTAGCGTGCTGTACCGTCCATCAGGAAGAGGGTTATCTTGCCTTTTCTTGGATAAAAGCCAATAATAAAATTGTCACCTTCGCGCCCACTATCGTATTTGTAATGATAGGCGTCAAATCCAATCGTGCCTACATTCCACAACTTGGGCTTAATCCCACTAATCCTCTGCATTATTTCGATAAGTGCTTTGCTATCCGTTAGAGTTTGCTCATCAAGTGAATCAATAAACTCTTTAACCGAGGCGGTATTTTGCATGGACTTGTTTTTGGGTGAACCGGTCGTTTTTGTCATGGGTATTCTCCTTCGCGGAATTGTAGAACATATGTTCTATTTCGTCAAGAAGGCTATAAACTAGATTCCGAACCGGCGAAGCCGCCCAACTGGAAAAAGGCTAAGGCGTGGAAACTGCTTGAGATTGCCGCAGAATCCCCAGCGTCAGGTGCACGCTTTGTTCGGCAGCGTTTTTATCATTCAAGTTCGACATTCAAGTATTCAAAATCTAACTTGAGTTTATCTTTAATGTACTCAATGTATCCGTTATCTTGCTCATTTGCGGGGTATTGACCAACTACATAAATTTTCTTCACTCTTTTATCTTGGTCACGATACGAATATAACAAAATTTGCCCTAACGCTTCTCTTACGCAATCGCTTGCCCAAGAAGATGATTTAACTTCATATAAACCTATATAGTTTGACTGAATTACTTTAACATCAACAAAATCTTCTTCAAGCAGCACGTTTTCTTCACCATATTCTCTAACAAGTTTTACTTTGAGCGCTTCTTGAATTTTATTATGTTTTTGCTCAACGATATATGAGCGATTTATCGTTCTTTTATGTGACTGAGTGTTTCTTCTTGTTGATGCTTGCCTTGTTGCTTTTGTATTCCGCTTTTCGTTTCCTGATTTTCTTTCTTCTAAACCTTTTTCATCACCTTTTATAAACCTGTTGGATAGTTCAATCATGTAATCGTAAATGTTTTTATCGGAAGGTTTATTAGCAATCATTACTTCCTGAATTTCAGAAATTTTTGTTCCGCTATTTGTCTTTAATCCAAAATGTCTAGCAATTGCAAAAAGGGCGTCTCGTTTGTAAATCGGTATCAATCGCTCGTTTGAATATAAAAACGCAATCTTCCATTTGAAAAGGTCAGGAAGAATAATGTCGTCAATTTTGTCAAACTGTCCGCTTACTGAAAACCTTATTACTTCGAGGACATCTTTTTTTACTTTTTCAAAAACTTCATTTCTGTTACTTCCGTATGCGCGCAACCAAGAATATTTGTTGTCATTAACATAATTCTTCGGCTTCTCGTTTGGGTCTTTTCTTTCGTAAATCCCAAATTTTATAGATGTCATTCCTTTTATGCTGCCAAGAACTCTTGTTTTTGTCTCTATCCATTGGCAAAAAGTGTCTTTATTTTTCACGCTTACATATTCTTGAAGTGTCATCTTTTCAACATCTTCAATTTGCCAGCGATTAAGAAATTCTTCTAATAATTCTTCCAATTCATCTATATTAAAAGTCTTTGTTTCATTAACTTCATCTGCATAATCATTTTGTCGAACTGGCACAGGATGATTTATAAATTTTGCCCAATCCTTTTCAAGATTTTCAGCAATGTCATCAGGAATAATCATTCCCGATGCTTGGGGTGTCCAATTTACGCCCGAATAAATTTTGTCTTGGAGTAACTCAATTGAAAATATTGACTCTTGGCTTGGGTCAATAATTTTGTCAAAGTGAACGTCAACATATAAAGCGGTTTTTGAATTATCGCCCCAGTGTTTATCTTCATAAGTATCGCTTGTTACCCAACCAGATGCCGAAATTCCACGAGGCTTTTCCCCTAATTTCATCAAGAAAACACGGTCACCTGTACAGATTTTCTTTGTAACGCCAACACTCCAGGGTTCAAAACAAAAACCATCTGTTTCTACTTGGGCAATACTTTCTTGTATGTGATTCCATTTCCATTTTTCAGGATTCCATGTCAATAAATATGTAGGCATTGTTTACTCTTTTATGTTTTGCAGGACAGCCGCCGAACGAGACTGTCGAAAAACCCCTGGTTCGAAAAATGATCCAAAAAATCTCCCACAACAGGCTGAAAA
>JAPKMP010000038.1 GCA_026645935.1 Candidatus Villigracilaceae bacterium
CCGACATCCACGTCGACGCCGACCAGCACACCTTCGAGAACGCCGACACTCACGTCGACTGCGACGAGCACCCCATCGCGAACACCGACGCCTACATTCACATCGACGAGCACACCTTCGAGAACGCCGACATCCACGTCGACGCCGACCAGCACGCCATCGAGAACCCCGACGCCCACATTTACATCGACAAGTACGCCTTCGAACACACCGACAGCCACATTGACGTCGACCAGCACCCCATCGAGAACACCAATACCTACATTTACATCGACGAGTACTCCGTCGAGCACACGGACGCCCACGTTTACATCAATCAGCACGCCATCCAATACGCCGACATCTGCCAGCACGCCAGCAGAGTTAGCAACATGGACACCAACCTTGCTATCCACTCCCACTTTTGAAACCACATTACCTGCGCCAGTAGATAGTTCGCCGCCAGGCGACACGGTCGTATTCGATTATTTCGATAGTTATTGTGAAACAGAAATCACTGTGGACCAAACCCCCATTGACTGCAACGCAGTCAGCGGACCAGAGACGGTGATCTCGAAGGAAATGATTGGGCTGATCGAGACCGGCGATTTTTACAGTAAGTTGATCGCCCTGCGGTTCCCACAGGATTCCGCCGGATCGACCGGATCCGTCCGCTCACCCGAGCTGGAAATCTCCCCGGGACAAACCCTTTCCGGAAATGCAGGATGTCTCGAAAACGCATTGACGTGTTCGGTGCTTTTCCGAATCTATTTCATTGGAACGGATAATGAGATCGCGGAATTATGGGCAGTCGGTGAATTTTATGACGGTCAAGTCACCGGATTCGAGATCCCTCTTGCCCCGCTTGCCGGTAAAACCGGTTCCATCGTTCTGGAGGTTAGTTCTCTGGGCGCCACTATTGACGATAATGCCGCCTGGATCAATCCGCGTATCACTCAAGGCGCCCGGGAGCAATCAACTGTCACCCCTCTCCCCACCGTAACTTCAACTGAAACGCCGACCCGAATGCCTACAAGCGTCCCGACTTCGACCACCCCGCCAACCGTCACTCCTGACGAGATAGAACCCTCCCACACCCCATTCGAAGAATTCCTTGAATTCATTATTGAATTCATCAAGGGATTATTTCAATCCCGGTAGCGGACCGCTGCCCTTCCGCACGATTCCCTTCGCCCCGGTAGATTCGCCCGCGGAAACCTACCCACGGGAGAATCTACCGTTTTTGTCAGGCGTTTATCGGCGGCAAATTCACATACTTTCATCACGCAACTCCTTTTCAGGGGAAATCCGATTGGTACTTCAAAACAAGCTGATTCCAGCTATTGCGCGAATTCGGCAAGTAAATCCTTGAATTGCGGAGTGAAGCGGATCCCGTCAAGGTCCGGGTCGCGAAGAACCCATTCGACATAGATCTGCTTGTTATCAAGGGCGGCCCGCAAATATTCGACCGCCTGATCCACGTTCCCGCATAATGCCTCGAGACACGCGCGATTGTACTGACTCTCTTCGTCAATGTAATTTTTCATAGCCATACCTATATGTTGATTTGCCAGCTCTTCCAAACCCATCTTCCGAAAATATCCGCCGAGCGAGGCATGCGCCAGGCTGTGTGACGGGCATAGTTCGATCACGCGCTGCATGCACTGCATGGCTTCCTCATGCCTGCCGACAACAGCAAAGATAACGCCGAGGTTGTGCAGATAGGTCGGCGATTCGGAATTCAGATTAACCGCCTGCTGAGTTGCTAAAAGCGCGTCGTTGAACCTTTTTGCCCGCTTATACAATCCAGCCAACTCGTCCCATTTTGACGCATCCTGGGGGGCTCGTTGAATTTCGCCTTCTAGATCGAGGATTTGGTCATATACGGAATCCATCGCATCGTGCGGCAATTCAACCGGTTTATCATTCTCGACGATCTTCTCATCTTCCTCCGGATCGGCCATGGCTGTCGTCTCTCCCTCATCAACCGGAAGGAAGAAGAATCCTACTTCGGATGGCGGACATACCATTACCTCGGTATCCGACGCAGCTTCTTTGACGACGGCTGATCCAGGATTTGCCATCGATTCGGAATAGAACACCGGGCGGGCGTTATCCCTTTCAACGGAAATCGAATTCAGATAACCGGCAGGAAGCGCTTTTGCTTCCTCGAACTGGATGGGCTCCTTGGAGTCCATCTCATAAACGATTTCATCAACAGTTTCGACAGCAGGAAGCGGGAGATCATTGTACGGCAGTTCCGGCGGTTCAACAGGAAGCTCCTTATCAGTAGCAGCCTCTATTTCGGTGGCGATTCTACTTTCCTCTTCAGGGGTATCCATATTGTCTGTTGGCTGGATCATGTCAGCTGATGGTTGCAGGGATTCCCGGGATTTGACCTCCGCATCGCGTTCTTCGGCGGCTTCAGGCTGTGTTGCGATATTCAAAGGTATTGTGGATTCATTCCCAGCCTCCACATCGGGTTCCATCGTAACGTCTCGCCGGCTTACCTGTTCCTCGAGGATCGGTAACATGTCCGCGGCAAGATTGGATGGTCCATACAGAAAGACATTTCCATCTTCGATGCTCTTGCTGACCTCGGCATCGAGAGCGTCCGCCTGTTGATACGCCATGATGGCATCGCGGTAGTTTTTGATGAGGCGGAAAGCGTCTCCGAGCCGGTACCACGAAACAGCCTTGTCATGATCTGACTCGAGCAATTCGATGCTCTGTGTATACAGGCCGACCGCCTCTTCCGGTTGGCCCTGCTGCAACCTGATGTAGGCAAGGTTGCAGTAGGGCATACCATATTGCGGCTGCAAGCCAATGGACCGGTTATAGGCATAGGCGGCTTGTTCCAGCATGCCTGACAGGAAGTAGAGATTACCCAATTCGTTCCAGACTTCATGCTCGCTCATAGGATCCTCACGAAGATATTACGATGTGACTGTGGCTTGGGACGGGGTGAGCGTTCCCAACAAACTGTACCGGCTCTGGACGGCGAGGGAGATGTTGCCTGGGTCAAGTTCATCCGCGCGCTGGTAGGCGGAAATGGCATTTTCGTAATCATCCATTCTTCGGTACACGTTGCCAAGGCGGTTCCAGGCGATGGCTTTGTCTTTTTCAGAGGTGAACAGCTCGATCGACCGCTGGTAGAGGAGGATGGCTTCAGCGAAACGGTCCTTCTGAACATACGCCAGGGCAAGATTGCTGTAGGGCCAGGCAAACTGCCGATCCAATTCGATGGATTTTGCATATGCCAGGACTGCATCTTCAATTGCGCCATTGTTGTAATAGACATTGCCCAGTTCGTTCCACACCTTCGCGTTGTTGATGTCCACTTCCATTTGAACATCGCCGGATGAATCGATGATGGTAACGGGATCCGCAGTGGCAGACGGGGATTTCTGGTTATCCTGGTCATCCTCTGAAATCGAAAGTCCGTTTTCAGCGAGCAGATATTCCTCGTATGCCTTTTCGCGCGACTCCGTTGCTTCGGCATCCACTACAGTGTCTTCCGCGGTTTCCATGCTCAAGGTTTCGGGGATTTCAAGCGGTTCTTCCTCCGCCTCGTCAGAACCATTGGGATCCGCTGATTCGGTTTCGGAGGTAACTTCCACCTCGGCCGAATCCAGGACCGGTTCAACTGGAGCCTGTTCCTGCATTTCAACTTCGAGTGTGTCGATGAGCGATTCTTCCTCAACTTCAGTGATCATCGGGTCCAACTCGAACACGGGATCTGCAGATTCACTCACTGCCGTGTCTTGTTCGGGAGCAGAGGCTTCTTCAACCTGCTGATCAACAACCGGAGCAGCCTGAACCGGGTCAAGAAGAATCTCCTCAGCGGGCTGGGCGGCCTCGACCATCAAAGGCATGGTATCTTCTTCGACAGCAGGCTCCTCACCTGGAACGGGGATTTCTTCGAGCAAAAGCGGCTGGTTATCCTCGCCCGTCAAAGGTCTGGAATCTTCTTCAGCGACGGGTTCCGCGCCTGAAGCGGGAATATCTTCGAGCAGAAGCGGCTCGTTGGTCAGAGTCGCAGTCCCGACAACGGGGAAGGCGTCTGTGTTGGTTTCGGTGACATCCGGGTACTGTGAGCCGACCTCGATCGTTGCAGCTTCATCCACGGGCGCTTCCGCAGCCGTTTGAGCAGACGCATCGGACGGGATATCATTTGCAGCATCCGGAATGATCGTGACCAATTCCAGGCCTTCGGGGACGGACGGAATCTGGTCGTTTGCTGCCATGGGAGCAGCGGCAGAATCTCTCTCGCCGGCAGTTTCCATCCCTGAAGGAGCCTGCATGCAACCGGTATCAAAGCTGTCTGCATTTCGGAACGCATCGAGCGCCAGTTCGTATTGCTGGGTTTTCCGATACAATGTTCCAAGCCGGTTCCATGCGAGGGCTTTCGCGTCGTCATCCGGCAGGAGGGTGATCCCGCGCTGGAAGTTTTCGATCGCGTTCTCGTAATCGCCCATCATCATGTAAACGGTGCCGAGATTGCTGTACGCCCAGCCCAGGTCGGGATTCAATGCGATGGCGTTCTTGAAGGACTGGAGAGCCTCCTCGAGTTCGTTCGCCTCCATTTGCAGGTTCCCAAGCTCGATCCAGTTCTGCACATTGGCGGGATCCATCTCGAGGGATTTCTTGTACGCATCGATCTTCTCACGGCTTTGATCCCGCTTGTCGAACACATTCCCCAAGCGGATCCAGGGCGTGATGAAGCGATTATTGAACTCGATCGACTTTTCCTGGTAGGAAATCACCGCGCTGAAGATCTTGTTCAATTCTTCCCAAAACTCATAACTAGTCATCTTAACCTCCGTTGGTTAATTTACTCTGCCAAGCAGTTGCTCAGCAGGCTAAAACGAGCACGCGTCACAAGATTCACGCCCTCGTCATTTAAAACGACCGCTCTCTGGAAACATTCGATCGCC
This sequence comes from Candidatus Villigracilaceae bacterium, assembly GCA_026645935.1. Classification (GTDB taxonomy): domain Bacteria; phylum Chloroflexota; class Anaerolineae; order Anaerolineales; family Villigracilaceae; genus Villigracilis. The sequence goes on from JAPKMP010000038.1 coordinate 4,917, forward strand.
TTGTCATAATTGTTCAGTTTCCGGTAGGCATTGCCCATCAGGTTCATCGCCGCGGCTTTTTCCTTGTTGTTCTTGAAATGATCGAGGCTCCTGGCATAAGGCGCAATCGCCTCCGCGTGCTTTCCCGAGAATGAAAGCGCCTTTCCGATGTTGAGGTGGATCCATCCATCGGCAGGATCGAGTTCGGCGGCTTTATTCAATGAAGTCAATGCCTCATTGAATGAACTGTTTTCGAGGAAAGCCAGCCCAAGCTCCTTCCAAAACGCAGGGCTGGTCGAGGACTCACCGATTTGGCAGGCTCCCATGCGATCCTGAATGCCGGATTTATCAGGGTCAAGTTCGGCTGCTTTGCGGAAACAGACTGCCGCCTTTTCGTAGTCGCCGACAGCCCGGTACGAATTTCCCAGCCCGTTGTAGACAACAGCCCTTTCTGCATTGGTTTTGAGCAATTGCGCGCTTTTGTTATACAGAAGGATCGCTTCAGAGAACCGGCCCTGCATCAGGCTGATCAATCCCATGTTTGCGTATGGCATTCCAAAGGAAGGGTCTTTCTGGACCGCCTTGTTGTAAGAGATGATGGCTTCACCGTAATTGCCTTTTCGAAAATGCTCGTTTCCGATCTCATTCCAGGCGGGGGCGTCCACCTTGGATTCCGATCCGCTTTTTTCCATGGGGAGTTCATATTCGTTCATGTTTGTTTGCGCATCTGGCTGCATATCGACTCCTTTGATGGTTTCGCTTGCACCTGCCTCCGGGGCGGTATTTTCTCTGACCTTTAACCACGCCGGGGGTTCAACAACATTCGACCTGCGTTCAAATCCCGGGACGGGCTCTTCCGCGATTTTCTGTTCAATCAACTGCGGAGGGGCAATTTCGAGATCTGATTCGGTTTTTGAAACCGTCACTGCTGTTGCGGCTTCACTCTCACGCTGCTGAATCCCGCGATTCTTTAAGTCGGCATTCTTGTATGCCTGAACCGCAAGATCATATTTGTTGACACGCCTGTATAGTTCACCCAATTCGTTCCAAATTTCCGCCCGCTCTTCCTCGTTATTAAGAAAATCCAGGCTTTTGGTCAGGAGAGCAATCGCCTCCTCAACCCGATCCAATTTTGCGAACAGGATCCCGAGGTTGTTGTAGGATTTTCCAAAGGTGCGGTCAACACGGATCGCATTACGGAAGGATTTTTCAGCGGAGGCTAGGTCGCCGGTATTGAGCTGAGCCATCCCAAGCTGATTCCAAGCCCTGCAATCCCGTTCATTGATTGACAAGATGCGCTGGTACGCTTTTATGGCGTCACGGTAGCGTTCCTGTTTGAGGAAGATTTTTGCCAACCCATTCCAGGGCTCGACATAACTCCTGCTTATGTTTATGGACCTTTCGTATGCGGCAATCGCATCCTCCATGCGACCCATGATCGAATAGACATCACCCAACCCATTCCAAGGCTGCGCAAAGGTCGAGGTGAATTGAATGGACTTCCGGTAGGATGTGATGGCGTCATCATAATAGCCGATGGCATGGTACACGTTTCCAAGCCCATTCCAAGCAATGGAATCCTCCGGATTGCATTCGACTGCCTTCGAGAATGTCACGATCGCCTCGTCATTCCTGCCGATCTTTGCGCAAAGGTTGCCGAGGTTGTTCCAGGCAAAGATCTGGTTGGGCAGCAGCCGGATCGCCTGTTTGTAGGAGTCGATGGCATGGTCGACCTTGCCCATGCCCGTATAAACAAAGGCGCGCGCATTGAGGCATTCCGCTTCGAGCCATTTATTATCCAACTTCACCGATAATTCGATCGCCTCTTCGAGCAGGGATTCCGCTTTTTCATACTCGCCCTTACGCCAGTGAAGGATGCCAAGGGTCAAAAGCATGTTTGCCCGGATGGAGCTCGACTCCCCGCCGGCAGGCAGATCGGTCAGCAAAGATTCGCGGTAGGAAATCTTCTCGTCGGCATCATCGATCTGGTCGTCATACTCCCCCGTCCCCTGCCAGATCGATTCGAGGGTTTGTGTGAGAATGTGGTTCCGGCGGGGCGATTCAGTGAATTCGACGACCTGGGCGCGGAGACCCCAGAAATCCGGAGCAAGCCGCGCGAGTTTGATGATCTCATTCTGGGTCAGCCAGAAGATAATTCTTATATTGTTTTCAATGAAAAACTCGCGCAGCCCATTCAAATTACTGAAGAACGCAGACTGAGTCCCCGGGACCAGATGAGAGCCGCCCACAATAAAAATCGAGCCGGCCTTATCGTCAAAGCCATCCAGGATCTGGACGATATTATTGTGACTGTCTGATATCGGCAGCGGGATCGTTTTTTGTCCAAGATCGAAGAAGTGGTTATCGAGATCGGTCTGCACATCCTGGCGCACGAATTCCGAACCGTAGATTGCGAACAGGATGCAAGGCCGCCGCCAACGGATCGACAACTCCATCTCGCGGAGAATGCCTTCGATTCTGTCATCCAATCCTTCTGGAAGAAGGACTTCAGGATCGAATTCGTTAATCATGGACAAGTTTCCTCAAAACAGGATGGATATCACACCAGTTTTCGCCGTTGCGATACTCCAGAATCGCGAGTAACTGTAATAACGGGCGCATTTGTTCGCTGTACTCAAGCTTCTTATTCCGATAGATCTCTTTGAGTAACTTGACATCTCCCTTGTCCAGGATGCGGCGATATTCGTTCCTGATCTCGATGACCGCCCATTCAACATCCTCTGCGGCGATCCGTGCCGCATGCCTGCGGCGGGCACGCCCAATGGAGGTCCGCATGATGCGCGCCATTTCGCGGAAGACGCCGCCGCTGTATGTGATGGCAAGATCCAATGCCTCGGACTCGCAAAGATCGGGCGACATGCGCACGCTTACAAATCTCCTGAGAGTCTCGAAACCTTCGCGATTCAAATCAAGTTCATTCATCCTGGTATGCAGGTTGATATTTGGCAGGAAGAGTGCCTGATCCCGAATCGAATCGAATTCCTTGCTGTAGAACAAAGCACTCGACACCGTGTAAACGATCGCGCAACTTGGCTGCATCATGATCTCGCGGCGGTCATGGAAGATCGCCCTCGCTCTTTCAAGTTCAGGTTTGTCCATGTCGTCGATCAGGATGAGGGGAATTAGTTTTTCCTGGGTATAGATCGCGGTAGTAATATGATTAATGATCGAAATAAGCCCGGTGATGTCATTCTCCACAACCTGCCTGAGCACGCCCCTTGTTGCGGGTTCCAATTTCATTTTGACTCCCGCATTGGCGAAAAACGCGTCAATTGAGCCGTTTACCTCCACATCAGAAATGCGGCCTTCCAAAATCGTGACGATCTCCTTTTCGACCTTGCCCTTCCAGTTGTTCAATTCTTTAAGCAGCTGTCTGGGAAGTTCGCCGCCTTTTTTCGTATATTCCCTGAACAGGCGGCCCCCGATCGCCAGAAGGACATCCCTGAAATCGATATCGATGATGTCCGTCTCTTCGCGGATGCTGAAATTGATGGGCCAGTATTTCTTCCGCAATTGTTCATTGCTTAGCAGGTGTTGAAGTTCGGTGGATTTTCCGCATCCCCGGTGACCGGAAAAAAAGAATTTCGGCGGACGGTAAAAGGGAGATAGGAGCGAGTCGACCAGCTCGGCGATCGGATTCGCAGGACGATCGATATAGAAAGGATTGGGATTCCCATTCTTGTCCGGTTTAAGTGGCAGGTCCAGTTCGAAGTTAAGCCACGCCCTGTCAAAATCAGTTGCAGTAATGTAATCGAGGTTGTTCATTCGTTTATTCCTATTCGCCAATAGAAAAGTTGTTGAATCAAAAACACTGGTGTAATTTCAGCAAGCTCAAACAGGTGCGGGCATCGCAATGCCTTCCCGTATTGCAAATAGAGCCGCCTGGGTCCGATTGGTTACATTGAGCTTGCCGAGTATCGAACTTACATGTTTGGCAACTGTCCGCTCGTGAACAACAAGGGCGAGCGCGATCTCCTGGTTGCTTAATCCCCTTGCAATGTACTTCAGGGTTTCAATTTCGCGCCGCGTCAGGGAGATTTTCACACCCTCGGAGACAAGGTTGCGTTTCTCGAACTCATTGATCACTTTCATTGCTATCGAGGGATGGATAGACGCCTTCCCAGACGCGACATCCCGCAGCGACTGAATTAATTGTGAGCGGGTTGCGTCCTTGAGCATATACCCCAGGGCTCCCGCCTTGACCGCCTGATAGACCTTATCGCTTTCAGGAAATCCGGTCAGGACAAGGATGCGGACATCCGGATGAGCAGAAAGCAAGCCGGGTATCGTCGACAATCCGTCCTGTTGCGGCATGACCATATCGAGAATGACCACATCCGGTTTGTGCTTTTTTACCAGGGGGACGGCTTGAATTCCATTTTCAGCCTCGGCCACGACCTCCATATCCGACTGTACTGAGATGATCGCCGCCAGTCCTTCACGGACAACGGTCTGGTCCTCGACCAGCATGACTTGAATCTTCTTATGGCAATGATGGGGTTGATTGGTTTTCATTTTTCACCTTGTTAGCGTTATCGAAGTGTGATCTCAAGATTGGCAAACCGGGATGAATTGCTTTCGACATCCATGATCAAGGTTTCTTGCTTCTTCCAGCTTTCGACAGACCAAATCTCAAAAAAGTCGCCCTGCCCCACAATACAGACCTCCGGCCCGTTCCCGATCAGCTTGAACAATGACTCCGGCATTTGAAAATAACCATCTTTTTCCATTTGGACATTATGCGCGCTGCCCAGGATCAATCTCAGCAGCAACCTTGCCAGAGGATCCGTGATGTTGAGTGATGCCGCTTTTTGGAACATCTCGGAGAAAGCGTTTTTTTCCAGACATAAAAGGTTTTTCTCGAAGCCTTGAATCAGGTAAAACTCCTTGGACCTATTCTTGATAAACCCCTTGGGGAGTTTCAACTTGTTATTTGATTCCAATTTGCAAACATGTTTTCCGAGAAACAAAGCTGCTCTCCGATGTGAATTTATTTTTCTTATATGCGGTGCATTATAAAGATCCGACCATTTTTAACCAATCGTGGAAATACGAAAACCATGTTGTTCTTTATTGACCATATTTGCGATGGAAGAAGGAAATAAATGACCGGTCATTTTGCGCCCCCGATATTGTCCATAATTTTGCTACGCCCGTGATGTCTGTCATAGGCGATTTATGACAATTATGGAGATGCCAGACCGAATACGGAACAACCGCCTGGTATGATCGCCCATTCCATGAATCAAAAGAACCGGCTATCCCCAGCCGGTTCTTTTGATCAATAACAAAACACGCCTTTTATTTTTTCTTTTTCATATTTCCCCCGTCCGACAAGCCCTCGCGAATGGCATACAAAGCAGCCTGAGTTCGATTGGCCAGTTGTAACTTTTCCAATATCGAGCTTACATGCTTTGCCACGGTGCGTTCATGCACGACAAGCGCTTCGGCGATATCCTGATTGTTGTAACCCCGGGCAATCAGTTTGAGGGTTTCAAGTTCCCTGGGCGTCAACGGCTGGGATGTGTAAAAAAATTCAGACGGATGATTGATCTCATTGATGACTTTCAATGCGATTGCGGGTTGGATGGCGCCCTTGCCGTCCGCCACTTCATGAATAGCCTCCAGTAATTGCGCACGGGTGGCATCCTTCAGTAGGAACCCGACCGCGCCCGATTTGATCGCCTGATATACACGATCGCTTTCCGCAAAGCTTGTTAAAACAATGATCTGAATATTCTGGGAAATGGCCTTCAACAAGGGAATCGTCGTTAACCCGTCCTGACGCGGCATGACGAGATCCAAAAGAACGACGTCCGGTTTCTTTTCCTTTGCAAGGACGACGGCATCCGCTCCATCCTTGCAGTCTGCAACAACGTGGATGTCGGGCTGCAGGGAAAGTATCGTGACGATCCCCTCCCGGACAACACTTTCATCGTCCACAACCATCACTCGTATCTTCTTCATTGAATCATCTCCGGAGACCACCCGATTGCATTGCTCTTCGGGATTGTAACCGTTACGGCGGTGCCGCTGCCCGGGGTGGAGGAAATCTTGAAAATGCCATTGATCTTTTGCGTGCGCTCTTTCATACTCTCCAGTCCCAAGCCTGACCGGTCGATCTCATTAAGATCAAAACCTCTTCCATCATCCGTGATTTTCAGGATAATGTTCTTCTTGGATTGTTTGTAGGTGACCATCACGCTGTTGGCGCGGGCATGCCGAAGGATGTTGTTCAGAGCCTCCTGCGCTATGTAATACAGGGCAATTTCGATATCAGGCATGAGCTTTATTTTTTCATCTGCGATAAGCCCCGCTTTGATGTCCGCCCTTCCTTCGACGGCGGCGAGGCGGTGATGCAGCGCGGAGATAAAGCCCTCCTTCTCAATTTCGACCGGATGCATCTGATGCAAGAACAGCCTCATTTCCTTTACAGCCTGACGGGCGTTTTCGCCTATTTTCGAAAGAATCTTTTCAGGCTCGAACCTTCCGCCGGTCTCGATGATCGCCTGTGCGGCTTCGGTCAGGGTTACCAGACCGTAAAGTTTCTGGCTGACGGAATCGTGAAGATCGCGCATTAGGCGCTGTCGTTCGGTCAATGCGATCGCCAATTTCCGCCTGCGTTCATTATCCACCAAATTCGCAATATGGTCCGCAAGGGTGCCGAGCTGCAATAATTCGCTATTGTTGTAGCATGGCTTTTCCTTCCTGATGAGGAACATGCAGCCAATATTTTGAGCGTCTCCCCCCTGCCCGATCTTGAGGGGCAGTACCAACACTGCTACGAAGGATTCCTCCCGGAGGGCAGGCGGCAACCTTTTTTCATGCGGTGGGTCTTCGATCTGAAACGGCTCTCCGGAGTCAAAGACAGTATTGATGATTTCAAATGCGCCACTGCCAGACTGGATCACCGGCATCATGTCGGCGGGCAGGCCGAAGACAGAGACAGGTTGGTAAATCTCGTATGAACCGCCGATACCTTTTTCGACCTTATCCCCCAGGTAAACAACGGCAGCCTGGGTGCGGAAGGTAAAGATCAGCTGGTAGATGACACCGTCCAAAAACTCGGCAACAGATGCAGACTGACTCGCCTCGCCGGATACTGCATTTAACAGCACGAACATCGCATCCCTTGTCTTTTGTCTAACATTTTCAACCAGTTTTTTATTCGTTATTTCGCGCCAGAGGAGAAGCTGCTCGGGTCCATTTGCCGGTTCGGAAATCGAACTCACCTGGACACTGTAGTATTTGTTTTCATCACGCCTTTTTATGCTCTTTTGTATCTCAAAGCTGGACGGTTGTTCCATAGAAGATCGATTTAAAGGAATTCCAAGATCGAACTTTGTGAGGGGCAAATCCAACATCGAATCTCTCGTGCCGCCAAGTACCCCTGCCGCGCTTTCATTGATGTCGACGATATGATTCTTCTGGTCGATGACCATCCAGCCATCATGCATACTTTCCACAATCGCTCCACGATTCACCCTGTTCGAAGATGCCCAGCCGAGGACCGCCCATACAATAAAGTAACTGGAAAACACCTCGAATCTGAACAATACATCCACTGAAATGAACCAATCGGGGAATCTCCCCGATACCGATGAAAACATGGAAAAAAGTGATACAGCCAGTGCGTGGATAAACGACCAGCGAAAGAGAAGCATCGAGAACCCGGATGCCGCAAAATCCTTTCGGAGCAAGAAAATGGCGATGACGATCAAGACGAACAAGCAGGCAAGCACGACCAGGGGCCACATCCCAGATACGTAAGACCCATTTACACTTATGACCTTTGAATAATGAAAATCGACCCCGGGAAGGTCGAAAAAATATATCAGCATCGAGATGATCGGAATCACCATGAGCAAAGCAAGGGTAGACCAAAATTTACCCTTCCCTTCGAATCCGATGGCCAGGCTTGCCATGAACTTACAAGCAATAACCAAGGAAAAACAGAAAAATAGAAGCAGTCCGGTCGCGTGAACATGCCTGCTGATGACAGGCTGCCAGGCTGTCATGCCCGCCCAATAGGCGATAAGAATAAAGTAAGCCGCCAGGACAAGGCGTTCCTTTAAATCCCTGTTTCGGGAAAGGACAAAGATCGACATGCAGGACGCGGCAATCATATAGATAAGAAGGAAACTCTCACTGGCAAGAATATATTCCAATCCCTTCATTTTTTCAAACCTTTCAATACATCCTCCGGATTTTCAGGATAGGCAGCGACCCAAAGACCCGGATTGAAAAATGGCTGTTGCTTCGAAGCAAAGATCGACGGCGCAACTTTCTCCATTGCAGCGAGGGCGGATAGCGAATCGGAATCGGCAGGTTTGATATGTATCCCACTTACGGGAAACCTGCCGGATTTTATCTGGCAAAGACCCTGCGCCTCCCTGAACAAAGAATCTCCACATCTCTCCAATTCCATTCCGAACCATGAAATAGCGTCTTCGATCCTTCCGGCCACTAGAAGCAGAAAGCCATAAAGCAGCGAAGAAGAAACCTCGTGTCCAGAAGCCTGCACTCCCTGGCTTGCCAGCTCAAGCCCTTCCCTTTTCCTTCCTATGCAAACGTACAGGGCACCAAGGTTCGACAAAACAATGGGCGCCCTTCCCGCTTTTTCACCCAGGTCGGACAATACATTCTCCGCCTCCCTGTACATCCCGTTGGCGTACAAGTTTGCAGTCATGCCGATCCACAGATTCACATATTCCGTACCAGCAACAGCCCGGCCGTCATATAGGTCCAGCCCTTCTCTTGCTAAATCGAAGGATCTGTTTCGTTCGCCAATGGACCAGTACAACTTTGTCAGCCTGCTCAGAGAAATCAGGCGCTGTTCATTTTGCTTTTTCGAGCCTGATTCGTAAAGGGGGAGTTCGGCGGAAATGGCTTTCTTCCTTGCATCGATATCCAAAGGCACGTCCCCTTCCCACCACCACAGCATGAGGTGCGGACAAATGGAACGATTCAGAATCGATCTCGAATCGTTGAAAATGATCACCCTGTGTCGGAATGACCAAAAATCGGGGGCGAAACCCGGGAAGCAGGAAGCTTCCCTTGACGTCAGCCAAAAAACCATCTTCACTCTGCCTTCCACAAAGGTTTCCCTTTGCATGTTAAGGGCTTTGTAGGATATGGTCTCTTCCTCATCCAGCGGGTCCAGCAGGTTCCACGCAAAGCAGATCTTCGGTCCCAGAGCCTTGATTGTTGCAACCAGGCTGGTTTCGGAAACTTGGGCAAAGTTCAACTTCAGGGATTCTTCAAACCCCATGTATGACAGTTTCTTTTCCAGCAGCAATACCGCCCTGGTCTTTACCCAAAAATCATCGCAGACCGCAAACAAAATACTAGGTCTATCCCACCTGGAAGCACTCTCCAATTCGTCAACAAGAGCCATTACATTCGCATCAAAAGTTCTTTCGCCTTTGGTCATTTCTACCTGGGGTACCCGGCGAGAAAATAGACGAGCTTCAGGGGGAAACGCAACAGCGCTTCAGAATCGAGTTCTGAAATATTCCTCACCCACAAGTCGAAAAACGATTCCAGGCTCAAAAGGGTGATCTTTGATTGTGGATTTGCATTCACAGTCTCATTCAATTCGTTGGCAAATCCCGCCGTGGAAACGATGACACCGTGGCTGGATGGCGTGATGGCAGTGACAAAACTCTTGAGGTCCTTTTCCGTGATCGACCTTTCATCATGCCGGACCTGGACAAATATTCGTGTTTCCTTTGAGCCAAGCGGGTCCTTGTTCACAATGAGATCGATTTGCCCCCGATCCTTATCTGGCGGGGCGGTCCAGATGAGTTGAAATCCCATTGAGGTGAAAAGATCCGCCACCAGGCTTATGAACTCCCTGCGCTTAAGACCAAGCAGGAACGCTTCGATCTGCTCCCACGCCTTTTCCTCCGCCCTCTCGGCTTCTGCAATAATTCCGGGATTTGCCACCTTCGTATCTTCAAATTGGCGAATAGCGGCATCATAAAATTCCTGGGCAGATTTATAGGTCAGGCAGGCATTTCTGCCTTCTTCTGTTATGTGCCATCTGCCCTTGTTGCTTTTAACGAGCCATCCGGCCTTGACCAGCGGGATGGTTGCCAGCCGGAGGTAACGTTCGTACCTCGGCATATTCGACGGCGGCACATATTCTCTTTCATAGTCTGTCAAATGGGTTAATTGAGGAATGAAGGCAATGATTTCAGAGGCGGGAAGGCCGCCAGGCTTGCTCCACAGAAGCTCCAAAACAGCCCTGATCAATTCGCCGACACGCTGAGTGGTGATTTTACTCAAATCCGATCTCTCTCATTTCAAGGATGACTCATCCGAATTCCAGCGGTTTGCGGCCGGAGAAACGCACGTTGATAAACCGCTTCAAAATATCGAACCAATACGATGCCCCCTGGGCACAAGCGAAGGCGGTGAGAAGGAACCCGGCTAATTTCGCAGACAGCCATGACCAACCATTCGCAGCTGTTGAATACGTGCCCGGCATCAGGCATATTCGTCCCATTTTAATCCCAATTGGCTGATTTGCAGGGGGGATCCAGTGACATTCCCCGCCTGCCAGGGGGGCTGTGTCAAACTTCCAACCAATGGGGAATTCGGAGAGATCGTTCAGGATGGATTCAGGGCTTAGGTCAAGCGGGGAACCGGTTGAACCAGTTATTCTTGACTCAGCGATCGTTTGCAAGACCTGACGTAACGCAGCGTTTTTCCATGCATTTCCTGCAAATTCAAGGCTGTCGAAATTGAAAAGGAGGGCGCCACAAATACCGATAAGAAAAGCAACCCATTGGGTCTTTCGTTTGTAGTGGCCCGAGAGCCGGTCCATGGATGCGTTGTACCATTTTTCCAACTCGGATTTTAGATGATCGGTCAACGAAGGACCGCGCCCTCCGCCTGCAGGGACAGAGGCGGGCATAAGGCTCCCAAATAACGTTTTGAGTTTGGGCGAGATGGTACCAATGACCATCATGCCTTCCACCAGATCGAGATCTCCACCATCCCCGGCTGCCACCACCGGTTGGAGGGATTTCAATTGTTCGAGACTTTTATCCCTTTGCAGATTGATATTCGTCAGAGCAGTGGAAATGTCGTCCCCCAGCTCGGGGAATGTTTCCGCCAGGTTTTGCAAATTCCTTTCAGCGGTTGCAGCCACCAGATTGGTAAACGCTTCATTCGGTTTTTCTCCGATGGGCTCGTCGAGAGAGCAAAGGGCTAGGATCCTGTCCAGATCCGATGAGGCAGCAGAGCGACGGCGTTTGTCCTTAATTACCGAAACCTTTGCAGACAGCCATTGGAGATTGTAGCTCAGAAAGAACAATTCGTGATCGGCGGAGTGAAGAATATTGATTATGGCGGAAGAGAACTGGCTGGCGGGAATATATGACGGCATGCGGCGATTCTCCTCGCCGCCGACATGCAGCCCCTGGATGAGCGGATGCCGGTAAAAGTAAAATGTCAAACCTTCACTGCCAAGAATCTTCCGAATTCCCCCGTAAAGGTCCTTCGACCGCCATTGAAGAGAGGACGCCACCCATTCCAATGCCTGCATGGTCAGCCCGCTCAACAGGTACCAATACAGCAGCAATGCAATCATGAGCTCAAAGACCGGCGTCATTGGTGTTCTCTAGTGATTATTTCGATGTCATCGCTTCCAAAAGGTAAATCCCTGCTGGCTTCTTGCGATATTGATGAACTCCTCGATCATGGGCGCGGGATGGGGTTGTTTTCCCGCCAGGATCAGGTTGGCTGGCGCCCAGAAATCGTCCGATTGATTGTCCTTCCTGTACCTTGGGAACTCTTCGAATATCTGGCTGGAGGTCGACTTCCGAATGTTGCGGATGAACTGAGCGGGTGAATTGGTCATGGATACGCTCATCCCCCAATGGAAATATGCGGGCTGAATGTCGATCATCTCCAGTTTCCATGCAAATGAAATACAGATCTTTTGCATCCAATTGGTGAGATATGCGGTGATATCCCCCACCAGAAGATGGTTATGGAAACGCGGAATCAACAGACAGGCATACGATATTTCATAGGGGTTGCTGTCCACATACTTAAATTCAAAATCGGAATCCGGTCTTTTGTCAATACGCCCCAAAAACCTATTGAAATAGGTCGTCTTTCTATTATCCTGGTCGATTTGATTATCGGATTCCATTGTTCAAGGGTCCTGCCCGAGCCTTCCCTGCAATATGTCGACAGAATTTGTATGGACAATAAGGTTAATAATGTAGCTATCGCTAAAGTTACTTTCCCGTCTGCGTATAATTTTAAATTGATTTTACAATGAAATTGAAATCTTACTACTTACAATAATGTAAGGTGGATTTGAAAAAATACCTTCCCGGCAGGGACTGAAGGGGCATTGCCGGGAACCCATAAATTGAATTTAATTAATGATCTTCGGGAATTAGCCATTCACTTTTGGCGGCATTCATGTTCTCGAACGAACGCATCAGCCTTTTCGAATACTCACCCACCCTACCCAGCCCAACCGGCTTATCGTTGATTCTCACGATGGGGACCACACCCCGCGAACTGGATGTGAGAAACGCCTCGTCGAAATCTTCATCGATGCCTGGCGGGCGATATTCGGTGGACATCCCCTCCCCCCTCGCAAATTTCAATATGGCACGTCTCGTCACACCGAGGAGGATACCCCTTTGGGCGGTGATGAGTTTAGCGGCTGGTCTCGCACCGCTCACTTTGCTCGCGGCAGGATTGTGCATTATGACATAAAAATTCGATGTCATGCCTTCCAGTATCCTTCCATGATGAGCCAACAGAATTTCAAACACATCACCTTTAACAAGTTTCCGCAGTTCGGCGCTTTGGGTGATGAAATCGGTGCCTTTGATGCGCGGATCGTGGCGTGCCATTTCTGTGGTGACGACATGAACACCTTTTTCATACACGGAAGCCGGCAAAGGTGAAAATGGCTGGATGCCGATGTACACGTCGCCGGTATCCCTGGTCAGGATCAGTCTGATGCGGGATTCGTCCGGCAGGTTTACCTGCGCGAAACCTGCGATATATTCACGCAAGAGTTTTTCATCGACAGAAGGATGAATACGCAAGTCCTTGATCGGATCGTAGAGTCTCTTCAGGTGGGAGGTCAACCCGAGGACTCGCTTCCCGCCGGATAGGGTGGTAAAGGTGGTGTAAAAACCCCCTGAAAGACGGCCCGTCAACTCGTCGAGGGAGGAAGCGGAGAAATCGAGAGGAAAGCTCCCTTTTCTTGTAAGGCGATAACCCTGGATTGGCATGCATCCATTATAAATCGCGTACCTAACAAATTTGCAAGATGGTATGAAATGACCGCCAAACGAACGTGAAATATAATTCAAGAGATGGGACTCGATACTGCTTCGGTCAAAAGAGCGTCGGAACTGACCGCCGCAAACCTGCGGACGGTTGCCAAGAGCATCTCCGTCCAGCAACTATCCCGGTTGACCCTTCCGGAGATCGAGGCGGTGGTGCAATTGGTCTCGCGCGTCATCCCCGCTGGGAACGTGCCCGGCATGATCCTGAGCGGGCTGGCGCGGCTCCCGGGCAGACGAATCCCCGCACAGAAATTGCAGCAGGATGTGACGGCTTTATTCAGCGGGGTGGAACAGATCCTCGACCGGGCGGTTTACGCCGCCTTCTTCGCCGGACCCGCCGCCGTGCTTTGGGGATACCAGAATCTGTTGAGGCTGGCAGGCAAAGATCCCGAGTCGGCCTTCCCGGAAGGGATGTGGCAATTCTATTCCGAGTACGCATTGCGCGAGGATACGGCGCGGCACACGAACGAAACACACGGATTCGATTCCATTCTCAATGAGCATGATATCCGGCTCGATAAAACCGACCGGGTAACCGCCTGGTTCATGGCTGCCATCACCTGCCTGTCACAGTATCCCGCCCTGCTCGAGAATGAGTGGCGGGAGCGGGTGTCGATCTCACTGCTCGAAAAAGCCATGCGGAGAACCGGCCTGGAAACAAAGAAACCGAAGGTCATCCTGCGCGAATGGGAGAGTCAACGTCCTTATGTGCGGGGCGAGGACGGCGCGTTATTCGATTACCCCACCTATCGCCGGATGAAGTTCGAAGAGTTCCTGTTCACACGTTCGCAGACCCTGCCCAAAGCCGTGGGAATTGCCTGGCAGACGGCTTTGAAACGCGCCGAGGAGCAGGAGTTGGATGCCTACAAAAAACAGATGTCCATCCTTGCCACGCTCGAGCCGGGACCTTATGGAGAGACGCGAGAAACATACGATCTTACGGATGCCAAAATCGGAATCATCCACAACGACGGCTATTATCTTCTGCCGGTTTGCGACGAGGCGGGAAGCCTGCTGGATGTGAACAACGCTCGTTCGCAGATCGCGGCTTTGCTCTCCGCGCCGTTCGTTGCCCATTCACAGATAGCACCGCTGGCAAAGGTCAAACGCGCTGCACTGGCGAGCCTGCGTTCCAAACTCAGCCCGGAAATGGTCAGCGAACTTGATAACCTCAAGTTTGCGCCGATCCTTATTTCGACCGATCTCCTTTCCCGGGCGCTTCCGCTTTCTGAATTGCGCCAGGCGGAACGCGGCACCGGCTCACACGCGTTGACGATCTTCGATACCGGCGAGACATTTGTCTTCGACCAATCGCACATCTTCTTCGATGGCGCGTGGGGCACAGCGCTTTCCGAGATCATGACCAATGAAGCGTTGTCCTGGGCAAGATACCTGAGCCTGGTGCCTCCCGCGGAGCCTGCCAAAACCCGCATTTATACATCGCTCAGGCTTCAACTTTCCCCCGCCGACCTGGATCTGGTCAGGCAGGCGCCGTACGCCGCCCAGGAGGCGGGGGCGGAAACCGATAAAGTGGATATCAAAGCCTGCCTGGCTCTGCGGAAGGAATTCAAACAACGCAGCGAAGAGATCGAACTGACCGTGAACGACCTGCTGGTCTTATATCGCGCCATTCATGCCGCCACGTACGTTCCGTCCAGGCGTTTGTCGGAAGAGATCAAAAAACTTTCGACGGCCCAGCCCGATCTTGCCGCTATCCTCCGTCAGCTGGTGGAGGAAGGGAGCCGTACGAACCCATCCATCCTGATCCCGATGGATGCCAGTCTTAAAGCCCCACGCGAGCGAGTCTTCCCGATGTGCATGGAAGTCCCTCTCGCCGAATTGAACCTGCCCGCCATCCATGAACAGACTTTGAACCTGCTGGACACTCTCGAGGAAACACCCGAAGACGATCGAGCCACGATCATCGAAAGTTTCGCCACGACGCAGCGGGAATATCTCGCTCTGCTGCAGGGATTAGGCGCTTACTTTTCGCGCGCAAAGGCAATGGCAGTGCAGGGCGAGAGCGCAGCCACCGGGGCGATCAAACTTCTGGCTCACCTGCCGCCGCCCCTCCAGAGGTTACTTGACAGGATCCCCGAACGATTCGAAGTTCTGAACAACATCATCAAAGGGCGTGAAGTCATCTCGAACGTGGGCGCGGTGCCTTCAGGCAGTACGCTAACCCGCTTCATGACCGCCAAGGACGATAATCAACAGAAGCACCTCGCCTGGGGTATCATTACAGACGCAAAGAGCGTCCTGCACATTCACCTGAGAGATTTCAGACCACATGTGAGCACACTTTATCGCAGCGGACGCAAAGACCTTGCCGCTCTCATTGCACGCGACTATCTGGACGCCTATGCCGAAGGATTCAACCGTTACATCCGCGACCTTTCACGCATCACAACCGCCAGCCGGAGATCCATGTCGAAGCTACTGAACAAAGGAAATTCCGTTCAATGAAAGACCCGCTGATCGGAATGTCGCTTGCCAACTTCCGCGTGGTACGCCTGATCGGACAGGGCGGCATGGCCACGGTGTATTTCGGGCAGGACGTCAAACTGCACCGCCCGGTTGCAATTAAAGCGCTGGATAAGCGCTACAAGGACCATCGCACCTATGCCGGCCGCTTTGTCAAAGAGGCGCGCATGATGGCGCAGTGGCGGCACGAGAACATCATCCAGATCTATTACGCCGACGATGCGCACGGCTTCCCCTATTACGTCATGGAATACGTGGACGGCCCGGACCTGGGCGCGATCATCGCACTATACCGAGAAGAAAAAACCCTCATGCCCATCACAGATGCGCTGCGCGTTGGCAGGGCGGTGGCGAGCGCCCTCGATTACGCCCATCGGCATGGTGTGATCCACCGCGATATTAAACCGTCGAACATCCTCCTCGCCAAGGACGGGCGGGTATTAATCGGTGATTTCGGCATGGCATTGGAAGTGCGCGACGGCTCGATGGGAGACATTTTCGGGACGCCGCATTACATATCGCCCGAACAAGCCAAACGTTCCGCCGATGCGGTGCCCCAGTCCGACATCTACTCGCTGGGAGTAATCATGTATGAGATCCTCACCGGCGAAGTTCCCTTCAACGACTCTTCGCCGGCGAGCATTGCCCTGCAGCATATTTCGGAGAAACCCCCGCCGCCGCGCAGTGTCAATCCGACTCTCCCGGCTTCCGTCGAAAAAGTCCTGATGAAGGTCCTTGAGAAGGATATCAGGGAGCGCTATCAGACAGGCGGGAAATTCATGGACGCTCTCGAAGCCGCTTTTGACGACACCGGTTCCGGGAAGAAAACCCCGCTGCCGCCGCTGCCTGTCGGCGTGCCAACCGTTCGCCGAAGCGAAAAGTCCATCGAGCAGATCGCAAAACGTTCAGAACGAAAACCGTTCGAGGCGCCCGAACTCGTTATTGGAAAAATTCCCGCCACAGGGCGCACGGGTCATCCCGGTAAAAAACGAAATTATTGGATCTGGTTCGCGCCCCTGCTGATATTGGGAATCGGAGCCTTTCTCTTCGCCCGCAGCGGATTCTTCCTCCCGGCAGTTCCCTCCACTGCAACTTCGTCTCCCACGCTTCCATCCACGCCCAGCCCTGTCCAGTCGACACCGGCTTCAACCCCCACCGGAACTTTCATCCCGTCAGCGACCCCGATCCCGTTCACGCCAACCCCTGAACCGCCGCCGCCCCTGGACGGAGTTCCCACCGTCCTTTACCCTGAAGGGAATCATTACACGCTTTTCTATAACGAAACAAGTTTCTTCATCCTCAACCGTTCCTATGACATCCGCAGCATCTCAGGATTTTTCTTCCAACGCCTGAACGAGGATAGTTCAATAGCAAGAGACTACTTCGAAGGTTATCGCTGGGAAACAGCCTCGCTCGACTACCTGCCCCGCAACTATTGCTCAAATATCACCATTTACGGCGACCAGGACCCGCCTTACCTTGAACCGGAGGAGTGTTCGACGGGAGTCATCAGCACCGTACAGGCGCGCTGGGACCGACCTTTCGAGGTTTTGTTCTGGACGCCCAAAGAAGGATCGTCCCAGTTCCGCGTGGTATGGGTGGATGAGGAAGTGGCGCGCTGCGAGATCGCGGCAGGCGTGTGTGAGGTGTTCATCCCGTAGGGCAATATGAAAAACGTCCCGAAGGATTTCTGGAAGGTTGAGAATCATGCCCACCAACCTTCGGGACGATGTTACTTCAACACCGTCATCTCCAAACCCAGCTTGACCAGTTCATCGGTGATCACTTGACTTCCCGACTCCGTATAGTGACCGATGCGGTCCAGCCATTCAGCCGGGGGTTTCGAGTCTTGAAAATAAGGGTCGGGTAACGCGCGTACCACGACAGTTCCGCGTTCCCGCCCTTCCTCTTCCACGAATTGCTGTAAATCGTGATAATAAATTTTCAAAACCTCAGCCACCTCCGGTTTTACCAGCGGAGTTGGCACATTGGGCAATGTAAACTGATAGTAATGATCGTCAATGATAAACACGCGCAGAAGCACCGGCGACCCCGCGCGCAATTCAGCTAGCAGATCCAATATGGCAATCACATTTTCTTTTTCCTTCGCCAGGGCTTCGCGCAGGCAATCCTGGTTGTCGTCGCCGCCGCAAAGATTGCTTGAATATTTCGCTTCGGGGGCGTTGAGGAATTCCAGATGAAAATCAAAGGTGATGATCTCCGCGTTTTTGACCAGTTCGCGCAGGTCGTCGTTCGAACGCAGGTTCTCAAGAATTTCTTTCGGTTCCCATCGCTCCTGTTCATGGATGACCACCTCCACGCCGAGTTGCTCCTCGATGTGAGCGGCGAATTGCTGGGGGATGAAACTCATGCTGGCGCGCGACATCACGCCCATGACAAGGTAATCCCACGTCTCGCGTTGGGCGCAGCCGGTTGGGATTAGCAGCACGGCGATCAGAACAGTCAGGTGAATCAATTTTTTCATGGGGAAACTCCTTTTTACGGTTTCAAGACCAGCGGCACAGCCAGCGCGCCGACACCGTCCTGCGCGCAGACGAGGAAGTTCTCCCGGTCGTCGCGCAACGCCACTTCGAAGACTTTAGCGGCGTTCATTCCGGGCGCGTAATGAGGGATGGTGTAGCCTTCTATAAAAGAAGGAAGCGCATTCCCCTTGTAATCCAAGATATCCTGTATGCCGTACCCATCTTTCAGGACAAACGTGAGGAGCGCGTTATCATTATCAGTCGGGTTTTCGACGCGGATGGAAATGGGGTTCGGCGCATCTCCCTCGAAAGGCGTAGCAGTGCATCCCGTTTCCGTAAAGGTAATGGTCAGGTCAACGAATGGTTCGCGCGGGGCGCAGGCGGAGATACCCGCGACCAGCGCGGTTATAACGATGACGCGAATCGTGTTTTTCATAGCCCAACTCCCTGTTGTACGTTTGCCCGTACCTTCTACAATTCCGGGGAACCGGGAGTATCAGGGCGTGAAATTACCAATGAACTTGTCGCTTGCAATCAAGCCGTTTTCGATCACCGTTTCATACTTTTCCCCGGTGAAGGCTTTGCCATCGTCCCTATCAACCAAGGCGCATTCAAACGAGACGGTGTTGCCGCTCACCTCATAATTTTTGCAATCCACAGTGAATTCGTCTATGGCGCTTTCGTAGAGTGAACGGATCTTTTCTTTTCCTGCGAATGTCCCCAGCTTGTTGACGACAACCGCATCGTCGGCAAAGTAGGACATCACCGTGTCGAGGTCTTCGTCGTTCCAGGCGGCGTTGTAATTTTGGATTACGGCAATCAACGCGGCGTCCTGCTCCGAGGGCTGCGAGCCGCAGGCGGAAAGACTCAATAGTAACGCGATTAGAAAAGCGAAACGAAACAGGGATTTCATGGGGTTCTCCTTTTTTATCATTCACTGCCGCCCTGAGCGAAGCGCAGCGCAGTCGAAGGGCGAGTCCTCTGTGTAACAACAGGAAACTTGAGACCCGTCCTTCGGCTACGTGGCTCTTTCAGTGCCACTCCGCTCACCTGCGCGTGCGCCACAGGTGCAGGCAGGACGGCAATATCGCTATGGCGTAAACTCTCCTGTCAGGGTATTGCTCTTGATCAGCCCGTTCTCGACGACCGCCTCGTAGCGCTCTCCAGATTTCGCGCCGCTGGAATATGCCGTCAGCACGCACTGATAGGTTGCTTTCGTTCCTTCGACCACATAGTTATCGCAGTCCAGGCTGAAGACATTTGTCACCTGCGCGTACAGTTTGCGGATTTCATCGCGCCCGGTAAACGTGCCCATGCCGTTGACTTCATATCCGTCCTCGGCGTAGAGCGCCGCCACGCCGTCCGGGTCCTTGGCATTGTGCGCGGCTTCGAGCGCCTCCAGCACAGACTCAGGATCGGTGGCTGTTGCCCCTCCCCCTCCCCCTCCCCCGCCGC
>JAPKMP010000039.1 GCA_026645935.1 Candidatus Villigracilaceae bacterium
GTTCTGCAGTATAAACGCCTTTACGGGCATTGTTCCAGACCACACCGAGGAAGATCAACCCGGTGAAGACGTGGAAGGCGTGCATACCCGTCATCATGTAGAAGACGGCTCCCATCGGGCCAGCGGACGGATTGCCGAACGATGCCACCAAGCCTTCATGCGCCGCGAGCCGCCATTCCACAAACACAACACCGATCAAAAAGCCCAGACCCAGAAGGAAAGTTACGACGGTATTGCGCATGAAGCCTTTTACGTCGCCATACTTCATGGCGGTCTCACCGCGGTTCATGAAGAAGGATGAGATAAGCAGGACTGCGGTCACAGCCAATCCCAGAATCTGGCTGAGATGCGGACGGGTGAATCCCAACAGGTTGATGCGCATTGCCATCAAACCGGCAAAGACGAAACCATCCGAAAGGAGGAAAAGCCAGAGACCGAGGCGGTTCGTGCCGGTCTTGTACTTGTAGGAACCTTCATCGCTTCCATCGCCTTCGCTGAGCTTGTAGATATGCATGTAATAGTACATGACGAGAGCGGCTTTGATCACTGCAACAACAACGAGCAGGGACGTCGCATTGAAGGTGACCGCCACGAAATATTCCAGGACGGTCAGGACCGCCAGGTATACGAATATCACCACACCCTGGCCAAGGGCGGATTTTTTATCTTGTGAATGTGCCATTCCTAATTTCTCCTCGCCTCTTAGCCGTGTTTGCCTTTGGCAGATTCGATGAATTTGATGTAACCGCCGTCCTTCAAGCCATAATCATACGGCTCGCCCACCACCTCGAAGGGTTTCTCGTAATTATGCGCGGGCATGGGCGAAGCGACCTGCCATTCGGGTGAGCGGGAATTCCAGATGTTGCCTTCGGCTTTTTCCCCGTTCCTGATGCTGTTGAACAGGTTATAGAAAAAGATCAACACGGAGAGGGCAATGCCAAAGCCTGCGATCGTCAGGATAAGATGCGTGCTGTCCATTCCAAGCGCGGGGTCATAATCAGCGATGCGTCGGCGCATGCCCAATAAACCAATGTACATCATGCCGAAGGTCAGCACGAAGAAGGATGGCGTCATCAGCCAGAAATGAATCTTGCCCAGGGTCTCGTTCATCTTGCGGCCGGTTGCCTTTGGGAACCAGTAATAGATGGCGGCAAAGAAGGGGAAGACGAATCCGCCGAAGATCGTGTCGTGGAAGTGGCCCACAATGAAGTAGGTGTCATGCAGATGCAGGTCTGTCGAGACTGTAGCGTTCGGCGGACCGGAAAGACCGCCCATCAAGAAGACCACGATCGCCCCGAGCACAAAGAGCATGGGGGTAGGGGTGGAGATCTTGCCCTTCCATAATGTAGCGACCCACGAGAAGAATTTCACGCCCGTTGGAACTGCCACAAGCAGGGTGCTGTACATGAAGGGCACACGGAGATACTCGTTCATGCCGGAGGTGAACATGTGATGCGCCCAGACCACGAAACCAACCAGCGCGATCCCCAACGAGGACATCGCGATCCAGCGGTAGCCGAAGAGCGGCTTGCGGACAAATACCGGCAGGAGTTCAGAGACCACACCCAAACCGGGTAGGATGAACACGTACACGGCGGGATGCGAATAGAACCAGAACAGATGCTGGAAGAGGACGGGGTTGCCACCCTTGGCGGGATCGAAGAAACCCATCCCAAGCAGGCGCTGGAACATCACCAGCTGAAAGGAAAGACCGATGAACTGCGTTGCGGTCAGGGCGATGATCGAAGTCGCAATTGCCGCCCAGATGAAGATGGGCATGCGCATCGCGGTCATGCCTTTGGCGCGCATACGAATGACCGTGGCGATGACATTCAATGCGCTCAAAATGGAAGACCAACCTGCGGTGAATACGCCAAGGAAGAACATCTGCATGCCGACCGGAGCGCGGGCGGAAAGAGGCGGGTAGCCCGTCCAGCCGGTATCGAAACCGCCAAGGAAAAGGCTCGAGAGCAGGATCACCGCCGCAGGGACCGCGATCCAATAGGAAAAGGCGTTCATGCGCGGGAATGCCATATCGTGCGCGCCGATCTGGAGCGGGACAACATAGTTAATGATGCCTGAAATACCCAGAAGGATCGAAACGATCATGACCATGCCATGTAGCGACATGAGTGTGTTGTATAACTGAGGTCCGTTCTGGCCGAAGAGTTTCATATCGGTGGTCAGGAACTGGAGTTCAGAAGCGGCAAGCTCTGTGCGGAAGATGAGGGCGAACGTGCCGCCAACCGCGATCAACACAAGCGCAACCAGGGTATATTGAATTCCGATCACCTTGTGGTCCAGCGAGATATTGATGAATTTCTGCCAGCCAGTGTGCTGGTCTTCGTGATGTTCGGGGGTATCCATACCGCGCGCCCACTTGAACCAGTCGGACGCAATGCCGGAGCCGCCGATGAAGAACAAAACGCCGAGAAACGCACCGACCACCCAGGCGGGTTCCGTGAAAAAGAATGTGTCGGTGGCGGTCAAACCCATCAGGGCGCGAATGCCGGTCACAAGCCCGGCGCCAATGAGGGTGCCGATCACCTGCCAGATCAATCCACGCCAGAGGGCGCTAGAAAAGAATCCCTTCATGGTAACTATTCCTTCTTATTTCAAGGTCTTGATGTAAGCGATGAGATTCGCGATCTCTTCGTCGGTCAATGCGTAGGGCGGCATCACGGATGGAGATGGGAAACCCTCGACGATCGTCGCGTTCGGGTCGAGAATGGATTCAGTGATGAAGGCTTCATCTGCGGTGACGGTCGAGCCGTCGGCGAGGGTCACGGTCGAGCCGAACAAACCAAACCATGTGGGACCGGTCAGAGGCGAGCCGTCGATGGAGTGACAGCCAACGCATCCGTTTTTCGTCGCGAGGAGCTTGCCCTGCCCTTCAGGAGTCTGCGATTCAGCCGCGATTTTGATCTGCTCGGTCACCCAGGTAGTGTATGCCTCCGGGCTGTCCACTATAACGGCGCTTTCCATGTATGCATGGGACGTACCGCATAGTTCAGCGCAGCGGACTTTGTATCTTCCCTCGAGAATCGGAGTAACACGATATTCGGTCACACGACCCGGCACGACATCCTGCTTGAGGCGGAATTCAGGAACCCAGAACGAGTGTATGACATCCGCTGATTCCATTTTCAGGACGACCTGGCGATCCACCGGCAGATGAAGTTCGGTGCTGAAAAAACCGTATTCAGGGTATTCGAACGTCCAGGTGAATTGCTGGGCTTTGACGTTGACCACCATGGCATCCGGGTCGATACGCCTGACCTCACCCAGTGAATATGCGCCGAGATACGCAAATACCACCACGGTGATGAGCGGAAGAACCGTCCACGCAATTTCGAGATTTGAGTTGCCTTCCATGTGTTCCCCGTCCAACATTTCTCCCTTCTTCTGGCGGAAAACAACCAGGCTATACGCCATCGGCACAACGATCAGTGAAAATAAAAAGGATATGACGATGACTTCCCAATGCCATAACTGGTCGATGGGGATTGCCTGGGCGCTGGCGACAACCTTGTGCATTTTGGTCGCAAGTCCCACAGCATCGAGACCGATATATGTGAGAACGGTCATGAGGATGACCAGGATCCCCACAATTACAAAATGACCCATAGATTCTCTCTCCTGAAAAGATTGTACGGGGAGGAAGCCCCGATCATTAACTTGAATTGGACAATACGCGGAGTATTTGTCTCAATTTTCACAAGGGGGGATTATATCAAAATCCCTTTTCATTGTCACGACATCCGTTACCAGGACCAATTCGGTTTGTTCGACGGATTTCATGGCATTTCACAAAATCATGCCGACGAATTTCAGCTCCGTCGGCAGACAACACCTTATAACACATCAACCGGCATCCTGATACGCAAATCCGGTCAACCCAAACCCAATTCAGCAAGAAGTTCGCGGCTGTGTTCGGATGGGCGCACACCTTCATATACTTTCTTGATGATCCCCTCCCCATCGATCAGGAAGGTGGTCCGCAATACGCCTTCGTAACTCTTTCCCATGAATTGTTTCGGTCCCCAAACCCCGTACAAATCGCAGACCTTATGTCCATCATCCGCAAGCAGAGGGAATTGGAGCATGAATTTCTTTTTGAACTTCGCATGCGACTCGATTGGATCCGGGCTGACGCCGAGGATGGCCACATCCGCTTTTTCATAAGCGGAATAGTCATCGCGAAAATTGCAGGCTTCTTTTGTACAGCCGGGCGTGTCGTCTTTGGGGTAAAAATAAAGGACGACATTTCTTCCGCGATAATCGGAAAGCCTGCGGAGCGTGTTCGTGTCGTCCTGGAGTTCGAAAATGGGGGCTGGGATGCCGGAAGAAATGGGCACAGGAAAGTTCTCTCTCGTCGTAGATGTTCGCGCTATTATACCTGCAAATCAGGCGCGCCCTACGGTATAATTGCGCCGCTCGAAGCGTATCCACACGGGGATGTGCTGGAACTGGCAGACAGGCATGACTTAGGATCATGTGCCGCAAGGCGTGTGGGTTCGACTCCCACCATCCTCACCAAAATATCAATATCATGGAACCTGACGGGTCCGCAAGACCCGTCAGGTTTGAAAACCAAAGAGGTAACTTTGAACATCGACAAGCAGTATCAGGACGATCACTCGGTCAAACTTATTGTGGAAGTTGACCAGGATAAGATGAACGAATACAAGAAACGCGCAGCGGCGAAGATCTCTCAGCGGGGGAATATCGCGGGTTTCCGCCCCGGCAAGGCGCCTTATCACATCGTCGCACGCAACTACGGCGAAGGCGCGATCACCGAACAGGCCGTCGACATGTTCATCGATGCGGAATACTCGAACATCCTCAAAGAGGCGGATGTAAACCCCGGCGCTTCAGGCAGATTGGAATCCATCGAGAGTGTGGATCCACCCAAATTTATTTTCAATGTTCCCCTCGCGCCGGATGTGGACCTTGGCGATTATCTTTCTATAAGACTTCCCTATGAGTGGGAGGCGCCCGGCAAGGAAAAAGTGGATGAAGCGCTCGAAGACCTGCGCCAGATGTACGCCTCGACCGAGACTGTGGACCGCGCCGTCGAAACCGGTGATTACATCCTCCTCGACGTCTCCTCCGAGACTCCCGAGTTGAATCGAACAGGTTTTGCTACTTTCGTCCGCAAGGAAGAACGCGATACCGAATGGCCCTTTAACGGATTTGCAAAAGACCTCGTTGGGCTGAAAGCCGGTGAAAGCAAAACCATCCAACACACTTTTCCCAATGATTGGGATATGGAAGAACTGCGCGAAAAAGCTGTGGAGATCACGGCGGCGGTCAAAACCGTGCGCGGCGTGACCCTCCCGGACGTCAATGACGACTTTGCGAAAATGACCGGTGCGGGTGAAACCGTCGACGCGCTGATGGAAGCGGTGAAAAAAGATGTCGAAGCTCGTTCGCAGAACGAATACGACGACAAGTATTTTGTGGATTTGATCGAGAAGGTCAAGGAAGGCGCAAAACTGAAGTATCACGAACACACGCTGGAACATGAAGGCGAACACGTGTTACAAGACCTTTCCCAGCGGCTCGCCCAGCAGGGCATGGACCTGGAGACCTACTTCAAAGTGCGGAACACGACGCGTGAAGATTTCATCGAATCAGACGTCAAACCCGTGGCGAAGAAACGCCTCGAGCGCGGTTTGATCCTCGATGAGATCGTGCGCAAAGAGAAGCTCCAGATCGACGATGCGGCTTTGAACTCGGAATACAGCAACGCCATCAACAACCTGGCGATGCAAGGCATGGATTTCAGCAAGATTCGCGGCGGCAGGAAGGGCCAGCGCCAATTGAGCGAAGCCATCGCGATGGACGCCGCCAGCAGGGTCATGACCCGCAAGGCCTTGGACATGTTGAAATCCATAGCGACGGGCAACTATAAGACGATCGAAGAGCGCGAAGCAGAAGCGAAGAAAGCCGCCGAAGCCGCGGAGAAAGAATCCGCTCCGTCGGAAAGTGAGCAGGAAAAAGCCTCAGAATAGCTGGATGATCCTCGAAGGCTGGCAGGCGCGGGCAGGTGTGAAGCGATTGTATTGGAATCTTCTATCGATCTCTAATACAAATCCAATACACGTCCGGTAGCATAGTTCGAATAAGGAGACAGAATATGATCCCAGATTTCAAGAATGTCGTTCCCATGGTGGTCGAAAACACGGGCCGCGGTGAGCGCGCTTATGATATTTATTCCCTGCTTCTACGCAATAACATCATCTTCCTCGGCACACCGATCGACGATCAGGTGGCGAATGTCATCGTGGCGCAGTTGTTGTTCCTGAACCATGAAGACCCGGAAAAGGAAATCCGCATGTATATCAATTCGCCCGGCGGGGTGATCTATGCGGGACTTGCGATCTATGACACGATGCAGATCATCTCGAACCCGATTAGCACCGTCGCCGTGGGCGTGACCGCCTCTTTCGGGACCGTGCTGCTGGCGGCCGGAACCAAGGGGCTTCGCTACGCCCTGCCGCATGCGACCGTCCACATGCACCAGCCTCTCGGCGGCGCACAGGGTCAGGCGACAGACATCGAAATTGCCGCCAAGCAAATTCTGCGCCAGAAAGCTTTACTCAACGGCATCATGGCAAAAAATACCGGGCAGCCGTTGGAAGTGATCGAACGCGACCTCGACCGCGATTACTATCTCGATGCCCAGCAAGCCCTGGACTATGGCTTGATAGACCATATCATTGAAATGCCGGAAAAGGTTTCCAAGTAGTTATCGGCAATTGGAGAATGAAGATCCTGAGGAGAAATCTTCGGGGTCTTTTATTTATAGGTATAATGCCCGCTGCTTGGGTTCGAGACACCGCTGAGCCTCGATGCAATACTCCTCTACTGCCCGCCAGCAGCGGTTACCAACCCGCCATACTTCTTGACATTCGAAATCGTGAATCTTATGATCCCTTCAAGCATAAAAGCACTTATCCTCGACATGGACGGCGTGATCTGGAAAGGCGACGCCCCCATCGGCGACCTGGCTGCGATCTTCAAACGAATCCGCGAACGCGGGTTGAAGTTCGTCTTCGCCACCAACAACGGGACAAAAACTCCGGAAGATTATCAAAAAATTCTCGCTGGGTTTGGTGTGGACGTGGACGCCGCACAGATCGTCACATCCGCTTTGGGAATTGCATTCATCCTGTCGCAGAAGTATCGGCTCGGGACGAAGATCTTCGTGATCGGCGAGGAGGGCATCCGCGTGGCTTTGGAAGAAAAGGGATTTGAAATCGTGGGCGTGGAGGATGCGCCGCAGGCAGAAGCGGTTGTGATGGGAATCGACCGAGGCGTCAACTTCCAAAAGATCGCCGAAGCGACATTGCTTGTGCGGGCGGGGCGTCCATTCTATACGACGAACACCGACCGCACCTTCCCCACCCCGCGCGGGGAGATTCCCGGCTCGGGGGCGTGGGTTTCGGTGGTGAGCATGGCAACAAGGACAGATCCGATCGTCGCGGGCAAACCCTTCCCGTATTTGATGGAACTCGCGCTGGAAAGATTGGGCACTTTGAAGGAAGAGGCACTTGTCGTCGGCGACCGGCTCGAAACGGACATTGCGGCGGGACAGGCGGTGGGATGCCCGACTGCCTTGGTGCTGAGCGGCGTCGGTACGCGCGAAGAGGCGAAGGATTGGAATCCGACAATCATTGCAGAGAGTTTGGGGAAGTTGGTGGAATGAAATAAAACAGACCTGCCATCTATTTTGCAGGTCTGTTATTGAAATAATATTATGGGCAATTTACTGTAACGGTTGCCTGTGGGGCTTTAAGGCTACCATTGATAGCTTCAACAGCATATGTCGACGAAACTCCTGGGTCGTAGAAAGTACCTGCCGGTACTCCAAACGAGGTAGTGTTCGGTGCAACCGTAGCAGCGAATACTGAATTTATATAAATATTGAAGCCGGTTTCATTTGTTGAATTATCAAGCCAGGTTAAAGTACCAGCATGCTCTTTTTGTGTTCCTCCTGTGCCGCCAGGTGTACAGGTCAATGTGATCGCAACATTGCTTGCCGGAGCGGGTGCAGAAGCAGCGGTCGTGGCAGTTGCACTTGCGGCAGCAGTGGTTGCGGTGACCGTGGTCGTCCCTGTTGATGCGGTCCCGCCAACCTTTATCTTTATATAAAACGATGTGCCAAAATTCTGATTGCTGTCATTCGTCAGAATCCAGTACCCAATGGCATCTCCTGCCGTGGCGGGAGCCTTCAACGTGACAGAAATATCACCGGATTGACCAGGCTGGACCGTGACTCCGATCGGTGTGGCAGTACCGCCCATCGCATTGCCGGAAACGAAACTGACTTTATACGTGGGTGTCCACGCGCAGGAGCCGGTATTCTGTAATTTCCATGTTTTGGTCAGCGCCTGACCGGGAGTAACGACCGTATCGTCGGGGATGGTCACATCGGCAACGTAGGCGGAATTGTTACATCCCACCGCACCCGAGCCGGTTCCACCAGATGACCTTGTTGGAACAAGTTGCGTGGCAAAAAGGGTCGGGCTTGCCAGAGGGGTAAATGTTATAGTGGGGGTTTCAGTGACAATCGTTGGCGTTAGGGTTGGCGAAGAGGCTTCAAGGGTCAATCGCTGGGATTCCAAGGTCGCAGCCGCGTTGGTGTAGACTACATTCAATTCATCATCCTCGCCGCTCCCGCTACCAAGCGCCGCCACCAGAGCGACGACACCTGAAAGAACAAGTAATCCCACCAATACCCATAAAAAGATATTTTTCGGGGTAGTTTGTTTGGGGTTCATTGGTTTTAGCATAACTTTTCTCCTTTGTTTCAAGCAAGGGTTAATATTATATTTGAAAATAATTAATGGAATATGGGCGTTCCTCTACGAATTACCTATTTTTTTCGTACGGGGATGCATATCTGTAAGGTACAATCATCGCCGGTCTGAGAATCACATGCTTATTTACGATCTCGAAACCGCCGCGCTTGAAAAGATATTCAATGAATGGAACGAGCCTACCTACCGCGTAAAGCAGGTCTGGCAGGGTTTGTACCAGCATCTCTATTCGTCCCCGGACCAATTCTCCAATCTCCCCATTTCTTTGCGTGAGAAACTCTCGCAGGAATTCACTTTCACTCCATTCACAGTTAAGACGTATTTGGATTCAGCGGACAAATCCACGCGCAAGACCTTGTTCCAATTGCCCGATGGAAACCCGATCGAAGCCGTGTTGATGCGGTATGGCGACCCGGCGGATTCTCCCTCAGCCCCATCCCCCCTCCCCGAGGGTGAGGTGCGCATGGGTGAGGGCAAAAAACGCAGAACGCTGTGCATCTCCACACAAGCCGGGTGCGCGATGGGATGCGTCTTCTGCGCGACGGGGCAGATGGGCTTCAAACGCAATCTCACCAGCGGCGAGATCGTGGCGCAGGTGATGTATTACGCCCAAATGCTGAAAGAACGGAACGAAACCGTCAGCAATATCGTTTTCATGGGCATGGGCGAGCCGTTCCATAATTACGATAACGTCATGGCGGCGGTCGACCGCTTGAACGACCCGAATGGTTTCAAATTCGGCGCGCGCAGGTTGACCATCTCAACGGTGGGATTGGTCCCCCAGATCAAACGCTTCGCCGACGAACAGAGACAGGTCAATCTCGCCGTCTCGCTTCACGCCGCAACCGACGCCGAACGCCTCGCGATCATGCCGGTCAATAAAAAATATGACGTCAACGAAGTGATCGAAGCCTGCAAATACTACGTCGGAAAGACAAGGCGGCGCGTCACGTTCGAATGGGCGCTCATCCACGGAGTCAACGACACGGCGGAAGCGGCTAAAAAACTCGCCGAAAGACTCAAAGACCTGATGTGCCACGTCAACGCGATCCCCTTGAACCCGACGCGGGGATATCATGGCGAAGCCGCCAAGCGTCAACACGCGCAAATTTTCAAGGAAACGCTGGAAAGGGAAGGGATTCCGTGCACGATCCGTATGAGGCGCGGCATCGACATCAACGCGGGCTGCGGTCAACTCGCGGCTTACACAAATTAATAATTATGTCAATCATCCCGCCGGACGACTAGTACTCAGGTTCGAGACCCAACAATGGGAATTGGTGTATAATGCCAGTATCTTAACAAACTTAAAACTCAACGAAGCCGCTGGAATTCCACACAAGGTAATATTCGAACCGTCATATGAAGACCACAACCCTTTTGGTCATAGAAGCCAAACACGCAGAAGTCCCTTCTTTTGCCGCCGACTTGCAGAAGAAGGGATTTGATGTCCATATCGCCCAGAACGGAAGCAAAGCCGTTTCGTTATTGAAGGAAGTCAGCCCGAGCCTTGTCGTTGTCAACGCGGCTTCGATGCGCAGCACAGGTTTGCGCATCTGCCAATCCCTGCGCGAGAAAGATTCCAAACTTCCCATCATTCTGATCCTCGATGAAGACAAGGAAGTCAACAAGGATGCGGCGGACGCCGTACTCCTCCTTCCATTCACAGTTCAGAAACTTGCCAATCGAATCAAACCATTGCTCCCCGGCGACGGCAAGAACGTATTGCATGTCGGTCCGATCCGTCTCGATCTCGAAAAGCGGCGTGTGCGCTGCATGGGCAGGAGCACAAAACTCACGCCGCGCCTGGTGACATTGCTTCAATTATTGATGGATAAACACGGAGAAGTGGTCGAACGCGAACCCCTTTTCAAAAAAGCCTGGGAAACGAACTATACCGGTGATACGCGCACGCTCGATGTGCATATCTCCTGGCTCAGGCGCGCCATCGAGCTCGACCCCGATAATCCAAAGTTCCTCAAGACCGTGCGCGGCGTAGGATATCGTCTTGATATTTGAGGCGACCGCTGGTCGCCTTTTTCTTTCTAAGTTTGTTATAACCCAGAACATAAGTTCTAATAAATTCAACTATATCGAGAAGCGATCATGAACCGCATCTATTTTGGAGATAATTTACGAATTCTTCGAAGCCTACACGATGAAACTGTTGATTTGATTTATATTGATCCTCCATTCAATACAGGTAAGACACAGAAACACACAAAAATTAAAGCGGTCAAATCAAAAAATGGTTCTAGAGTGGGTTTCAAAGGTAATACTTATCAAACCATTGAGCTAGGCACAAAAGCATATCAAGATTCGTTTGAATTTTCTTCTCAGGGACTGGGATCACGCGCTTCAAGCTTAGAGTTAGCTTACAAGTCTCTAGCTCCTAATGCAAGTATCTATTACCTTGAGGATTTTCTCAGACCGAGGCTTTTAGAAGCAAGACGTGTCTTGAAACCTCATGGCAGCTTGTATTTCCATATTGACTATCGCGAAGTACATTATTGCAAAATTTTGTTAGATCAAGTTTTTGGCAGAGAGTGTTTTTTGAATGAAATTATTTGGGCTTATGATTATGGCGGTCGAGCAAGATCTAAATGGCCAGCTAAGCATGATAATATATTATTTTACGTTAAGGACCCAAAGAATTATATTTTCAACACTGGTGCGATAGATCGCGAGTCTTATAAAGCCCCAAATCTTGTTGGTTCCGAAAAGGCTAAAAGGGGAAAACTTCCTACAGATACATGGTTCCCAGAATATGTGGGAACCAAGGGAAAAGAATCCGATTCGTGGTGGTTATCTTATCTTAGCAAAGGTACAAATTCTGCTATATGGCAAACGATAGTTCCTACAGGAAGCAAAGAACGCGTGGGCTATCCAACACAAAAACCACGCGGGTTAATAGACAGAATCATCAAAGCCTCATCATTACCAGGTAATGTCGTTCTAGATTTTTTCGCCGGGAGTGGGACTGTTGGGGAAAGTTGTCTTGAGTTAAATAGAAGCTTTATACTTATTGACAACAATAAAGAAGCCCTTGAGGTAATGGCACAGCGGTTTAGCAAAGTAGAGAATATCAAATGGGTTAATTACAAACCAAAGCCACATCAAAAGAAAACAGTAATTAAGGATATAGAAAAAAAGAATAAAACACCTAAAATAAGTCAAGAGTTTTTGTTATTAGCAACAACTGCAAGTTACATTCAAAAAGATCTCCAGGAGAATAGTGACTATTGGAAGGATAGCCCATTTGAGTGGGTTTTACAATTACCCGCTAGAAAGAAAGGTAAGCTTGGGAGGCAATTACTATCGCCTTGGCTGGCAAGCAAAGGAATTCTCGTTGAGTCCAGTAAAGACACTAGTGAAACACTAATTATTAAAGGACATCGAGTTGCGATCAAGTTCTCCACGATGTGGGGAAAAGGCTTTTATAGATTTCAGCAAATTAGATCAGTGGGTTATGATTATGTAATTTGTTTAGGAATAGCTCCTTTAGAAGCGCATTGTTGGATATTTCCAAGAGAGCATATAATAAGGTATGCTACTCAACAACACAAAGGGTCAAATGAATATTGGATACCAATCTATCCTAACAATCCGCCAGATTGGGCTAAAGGTTGGGGTGGCTCAATGGATGATGTATTTAAGATTATCAAGAAACTTGGATCAAAATAACTATGCTTGCATCCAAAACCTCTCCTGAATTTGAGTTATTAGCATCTGCTGCTAAATTTATCAAGCATGAATTTGATAAAGATGCGGCTACTTGGGCAGGAAGCCCGTTTGAATGGATATTGACGTTACCATCTGCTTCCAAAGGAAAACTTGGAAAGCGCTTGGTTTACCAATGGTGTGCAGTAAAAGGATTGTCAATTGACAACAGCCCTGATTCGGAAGCAGATATGTTGATAAATGGTCATAGGGTCGAAATTAAGTTTTCTACGTTATGGGAAGCTAATATCTATAAGTTTCAACAGATACGTGACCAAAATTATGAATACGCAGTCTGCCTTGGAATTTCTCCATTTGAGGCTCATTGTTGGGTAATAAGCAAAAGGATTTTAAAAAGACATGTAATTGGACATTTGGGGCAACATACTGGTTCTGCTGGACAAGAAACCGCTTGGTTTGCTGTAAATCCAAATTCTCCTCTTGATTGGTTAACTGATTGTGGCGGTTCTTTAGATCAAGCATATGACGTATTGAAAAGTCTTAGTAAGAAAAAAAGAACGTGAATTATCACGTTCTTTTTTGTCAGCTTTGATTTCGCACCAGCAAAGGACAGAGTCCAGGGTCAGCGAGGCAGGCAGGGGCGGGGAAAGATGCTTTCCGTTCCAGTCGAGAGTCGGCATGGGGTCAGGTGGATTTCAAATGGAAGAATCGGTTTGGGAGGGAAAAATCCAAAAGAATCAATAATGGATCTCGACCTTGGTGCCAAGCCCGCGCGTGGCAACTCGTTCGGTCGTCGGGGCAATCGGGATGGGGGTTGCCCAGCGGAAGAGCCAATTGGCTTCGTCCGTGCGCATGTTGATGCAGCCATGACTCATGGGTGAGCCGAAATTTTCGTGCCAGTAGGTTCCATGGAACGCATGTCCCTGGGTCGTGAAGAAGGACGTCCACGGAACGCCGGGCAGGACGTAATTATCCACGTCGGCGAGGATGTTGCCGGTGGTCTGCTCGCCAAAGTAACTGAAGCCCATGTGTTTGGCGGGAACTTTATCCATGATGGTGAAACTGCCCACCGGCGTGGTGGTGGGAATGCCCGAACCGCCGGTCGGGTCGCCTGGGACGCCGGAGGAAATATTGGTTTGGAAAACGTGACTACCGTACTCATATGCGTAAAGCATTTGAGTCGCAAGATTGATCTCGATCAGTTTATCCTGATAGGGAACATCCGGTGACATCGGGTAGAGCATATCCTCCGGGAGGACCCGCATGTGAATGGCCGGGGCGTAATAGGTGACGTTCGAATCGAGTTCGTCGAAGATGCGATACCAGGGACCGTCATAATCCGCCATTTCAGGACCCTCTTCGACCGCGTCGATAAAATGCACCGAACCATAATACATCGGCGGGGAGAGAATCTGCCAGCCGGCGAGCTTGGAATATCGCCACGGGTTGGTAAACGGCACGGTAACATCGGCGATCAGGCGCCTGCCCTCGGGGATGGTTTTGATCGGTTCCTGATAGATCGTCCGCACACGGTGCAATCGCCCGCGATGCAGGTAACCGCCCCAGACGCGATACCAAACCGGGTTATGTTTCGGTTCCGCAGCGGTCACCTCCCCGTAAACATGCACCAACTCATCTCGATAGCGGCTTAGTTCGATGCGGCTTTCGTCGCTCGGTTCCTTGCGCACGGGCATGTTCGCCGTGCCGATGCGCACCACAAAACTATCGTCGAAGTCGGTCAGACCGGGAAGGAAGGGCGTAAATGCCAGCCCGCCCAACGCGAGACCGCTCAATTTCAAAAAATCCCTGCGCGATATCGAATTCATGGGCGCGATTGTACACTACATTCTAATCGTCGTCGCCGCCATCATCGTCACCGTTGTCGTCATTCGAATTGTCTCCGCCTGAGTCATCGTTGGAGTTGTCATTCCCGCCCGAATCATCTCCGTTCGAGCTGCCCGAGCCGGAATTTCCATTCGATCCACCAGAGTTCGAATTTGAGTTCCCGTTCGAACCGGGACCAGAGGAGGAATTTCCAGCGCACCGACCTTTGCCCTTTACTTCCTGCGCCACGAATGAACCATCGGCAGCATAGTAGCCTTTCACTTCCACTTCCATGCCAACGCATAACCGACCCTCAATTTTCGTCTGATTAAGAATGATCGTCAGCCCGTTGACCAAAAGAGTATTTTCGGAGACAACCTGGAGGATGCCGTTGAGTTCGTATTCCTTTAGCGGGGATGACCCGGAATCTGATTCGCCTCCGGGAACTTTTCCTTCCGTTGATTCCGATTCCGCCTCGACCTCCACCTGGATGGGGTTGCCCAACGGGACAACCGACCCTTTCGGAAGAATCTCGATGCCTGAAATTTCGATGAATCCCCGGGCATTTGTCCGCCCGCTGACGATCACTGCATCCCCGTTTGCGAGAGACGGCGCGCCTTCAGGAAGGATGACCTTCACACCGGAAACATAGTCAATGCCGTTGACCCGCATATAAACACCGGCAAACTGTATGAGTTCATGCCGACCCTCGGCAAGCAGTTCATGCACTTCATGCAGGCGTTCGTTTTCGAACTCGTCTCGCATCATCTCACGCAGCTGCGGGTCGAAGATAAAGAACAGGCGGATGTTCTCCCAGCTGCGCTTGACAGGATACAAATTCTCCCCCGGCAAAGCCGACGCTGAAACATTGACCAAACCCGCGCCGCTGGCAAGGAAAATGGCGGTCAATGCAAATGAGATCGCGAGGCGCGAAAAGGCCGGAATGACCCTGCGGCGCGCACCGGCTTTCGATTCACGCAGCTCGGCGGCGCGCTGCAAGACTCGCGCGCGGGAACGCCTCACCGCATCGGGCGAAGGCTCATCGGGAGCCATACCCCGCGCTTTGATCGCGGTTTCAAGGATCGGGCGCAATTCGCCAGCGTGTTCAGGGAATCGCGCCAGGGCGGAGTCGAGGTCCGCGCCCCGTTCCATTTCTTGGAGACAAATTTCGAGAGCATCGAATAAATTAGTCATGATCCACCTCGCCAATCTCGCGCTGAAGCGCTGCCAGCGCGCGGAATTGGAGGGCTTTTATAGCGTTTACATTCTTGTTCATCCGCGAGGCGGTCTCCTCGAGCGAATAACCCGCGCCGAAGCGGAGTGCGAGCACATCCTGCTGTTCGGCGGTCAATTTGTCGTAGGCGCCGCGTACGAGTCGATGCTGTTCGCGTTGATCCGCTTCAGACGCGGGACCCGGCGCGAGGTCCGGCAATGAATCGGAAATATCCACTTCGGGACGGCGGTATTTCCTTCTAAGATGATCGGTAATGATGTGCGACGCGGTTCCGATCAGCCAACCCCTCAGGTTGGATTCGGGTCCGCTCCCTTTGTTCACGGACTCGAGAAGGCGGATAAAAACGTCGCTTGCAATATCTTCCGCCTGCGCAGAGTCGCCGACCCGATACAGGACATATTTGTAGACATCTGAAAAATACCGGTCATACACAGCCCCAATGGCTTGTGAATCCAACCCGTCCAGGCGGGTTGCACCTTGATGATCCTGCGTCATTGTCATCTTGTCGATTCCAGTCCACATAATCGTATCACGGTGTGATGACTTCAAAAAGCACAGATTGATCATCCCGATAGACTTCGCGCAGACCCGGGTCGTTCTCCGCCTGCTCGATGAACCTGCCATGGTTCAGGTCGGTATGCACGAAACGCGCGCCAAAATCCGACCGGATGAAGCGGGAGGGATTTTCCACTTCGCCGCGGGTGATCTTCACCCATTCGCGATAGAGGTCCGGGCTGTAGATCTGGAAATAAGTCGGGTCGAGTCCGGCGAGATATGTGTTGCGAGAATTGTAAAAGAACAGGCGCGGGAAA
This sequence comes from Candidatus Villigracilaceae bacterium, assembly GCA_026645935.1. Classification (GTDB taxonomy): domain Bacteria; phylum Chloroflexota; class Anaerolineae; order Anaerolineales; family Villigracilaceae; genus Villigracilis. The sequence goes on from JAPKMP010000039.1 coordinate 16,380, forward strand.
TCGTCCCAATCGGTCTGAAAAATGATCTCGCCTTCATTTGAATTTTGAGCCAGCCAGGCAGACGAGCCTTCGTAAAGGTCGTAGGGTTTGGAATCCGCGAGTTGTCTTTGCACGGCGGGAACCGATTTGAACATTCCGGCGATTATCGCCAGACCTAGCAAGACCGGAAACAACGGTTTTTGCCTGCCAGCCGTCAGGCGAATCAGCATGCTGTTGTCGAAATCGATCATAGAGCCCCAGGAGAAGGCGGCAAAGATCAACGCAAAAGGCGGGAAGTATTCGATGAACCTTCTTGCCTGAAAGAGCATCGCGCCAAAGAGAAGGACAGCGAATAGCGTTGTGGCGATGCGCGTGTTCATCCGGCGTCCCGTCAGCCCGAGAGCCAGCACGCCGACGGTAAATACAACCAGTGTGGGCAGGGAATTTTCCAAAAGTTGGCCTGTGTCGTATGGGTACCATTCATTGCCAACCTTGATCGACTCCGCCAGTTCGAGTTTGGCGACAAAATGATGATAGGTGAAGATCAGATTATTCGGGAAGTATGGGTTGACGATCAACCCGGCAAGGATGCCGATGCCCGCATAGATTAATGGGCGCAGTTCAAGTCGTTTTTCAAGCAGGGCAACCGCAACCGTATAACACCCTGCCAAGGCGATCATCAGCGGGAAGGCGTTGTACATCCAGACATACAGGAAAGACAAAACAGCAAGATGTTTGTATCTTCCTTCGAACATCCATGCCAGACCCAGCGCCATGACACCCAGCGAAAGCGACTGGGCGCGCGATATGGACATGCGGTACAAAAATGCCTCGGAAATTCCCAGCAAAGCCAGCGCCCACAGCCAGGCGTAGGGAATTTTTTGCCGGTGGAACAGGTACCATACCGCGGTAAACGCCAGCGCCGAGAAAGTCACAGCCGCCCATTTCGCACCAAGCCGCAGGTCGCCAAAAGTAAAGGGGATCAGCGCGACATGGTATAGGAAATGGTGGTCGTAAAAATCCTCACCATTGAGGATGCTCAACGGCAGGTAGGGAAAGTCCGGTTTCAAGCCTTCGGTGCGCATTAGCCAGGCGAATTTGATGTGATAGAAACCGTCGTTATCGGGCAGGTCCGGGGTCGAAAATTGGATGACCACCAAGCCAGTAAAAAATAAAACAAAAAGAACAAGGGGAATAAAGGTCTGCCTGGTCATATCCGTTGGTATCCACTCGAAAATCAGGCCGCCTGGAGAGGAATTCCAGACGACCTGTATTGCCACATTCTAGCAGGGACTAGTCGTCGTCATCATCGCCGCCGCCTGAACCGGAGTTGTCATCGTCACCGTTGTCATTGCCGCCGGAACCGGAATTATCATCGTCGTTCGAATTGCCATTCGAGTTGTCGTCGTTGGAATTGTCGTCGTTCGAATTGCCGTTCGAGTTGTCGTCGTTGGAATTGTCGTCGTTCGAATTGCCGTTTCCATTGGCATTGGCGTTGTCGTTGCCATTGGTGTTCCCGTTCGAGTTTCCGAGTCCACTGTTGGTGTTGTCATCGTTGGTATTTGCATTGTCGCCAGCAGGCGGCTCGACGCGGGTCACAACAAGGGAGCCGTCCGCCTGAACTTCAGCTTCGATCTTGACCGTATCGCCAACTTCAAAGGGTCCGTCGCGCAAGACGGATGGTTCGACCGTGATCACCTGCCCGTTGACGGTCCATTGATTCCCATCGATGGCTTCGATCACACCGGTAAATTCGACCAGCGATGCGAGCGGCTTACCAGACCCGGCGGAGGTTTCTGTTCCCGCCGCCGCCCCGCCACAGGCACTGATCAACATCGCGGTCAACGCTGCCAGGACCAAATACAAATTGGAGTACTTTTTCATATTTCACCTCGTTTCAGAATTGGTTGTATACATCCTGAAAGTCGCCGGGGTGGGCAAAAAGTTACGGCTCCCGCCGGGCAAATTCTGGTCGGGGCGAGAGCCGGTTTTTATCCTTTAATTGGATCACGTGTATTTTTTACTCGGATTCCCCGAAGATGCGGCGGAATTCATCCATGAAAAGGGAAGCAATCCCGTCATGATAGATCACCAACAGGTTTTCGTCATTGCGGGATTCGGCGCTATTGGTGAAATTGTACGACCCGACGATGACGATGCCTTCGTCCACGATGATGATTTTGTGATGCATCTGTCCCGCATTGCCGTCCTTGTAGACCTCCAAACCCGCCTGACGAAAAGGATCGAACTCGGTTCCCTGATTCGATTGAACCTGTTCCTCGTCCATGACCCCCGCCACAGTGACGCCTTCCCTCGCCCGCGCGCGGATAGCATCTCCCAGCGGGTCGGCAGTGAACGAAAACGCCATGAAGTAAATGCTTTCCTGCGCCTCGCTGAGAATATCGACAAGAATGAATTGAACGCCGTCATCCGGCGAGAAGTATGTATCCACCGGCGTTCCATCGATGGTCACGCGCGGATTCGGCGTCTCGGCGAGGATGTTATCTCCGAAGCGGTCATCGACGAACATCTCCTCGAATTCCCTGGTGTAATTTTCCGCCATCTTCACCGAACGGATGCGCAGCATTACGTTATTATCTTCATATGCGCCGCTGTCGGTATAGTTCATCCCGCCCACCCATACCTCGGAACCGTCAATGACGACGAACTTGTTGTGCATCAACCCTTCGCGCCGGTCGCCGAGGAAAGGAATGCCCGCATCCTTCAACCTCTGCGGGTCGGAGCGGTCGAGGTTGTCGCTCTCCATCACGATGCGCACCCTCACCCCGCGGTCGTGAGCGCGAAGCAGGGCGTCGCGAATGCTGTTCAGGCTCAAGCTGTAAATCGCGACGTCCACGGTCAGCCTGGCAGAGTCGATTGCTTCCGCGAGGGGTCCATCGATGCCGCCGGTTCGTTGAGGCGCAAGCGGGCTGGCGGGGTTCGTGAAGTAGATTTCAATCCAGCCGCCTTTGAATCCATATCCCGCGCCGAGTTCGATGGGCGTAAATCCGTCGGACATGGCGGAAGGGGGTGGAGTTGCGGGAACCGATGTCGGCGAAAGATCGACGCAGGCTGTAATGAGGATCGAGAGGATTAGGAGAATTACCGAAGACTGATTTCGTTTCATAGAAGTCCTTATACGATTGACGATTCCGGTTTAACCAACCACGCGCGCAACATCTTACCTGGAACCTTCATTACTTTTTCAACGACGCCTCTTTCAATCTTTGACCTAATACTTTCATTACCGCGAGACTTACATCCGGGCGTTCACGGATGAGCCCTTCGAAACTTTTCTGGTCGATGCACAGGGTGCGCACGTCGCCGACCGCGACCAAAGACGCCATGCGCGGCTCGCGCCCAATGATGGACATCTCGCCGACATAATCTCCCGCCGTGCGCCGCGCGATCTCCACCTCCGCGCCATCTTGATGGGAACAAACCTTCACCTCGCCGCTGACAATGATGAACATGACGTCACCCGCCTCGCCCTCGCGCGCGATCTCTTCACCATCGCTGAAAACTTCCTCTTCCGCAAGCGATGCCACCTGTTTGATATCCACCGGCGTGAGGTTGGCGAACAACGGCACGTGTTTGAAAAACAAAATCCGGTCCATCAAAGACAGGGTCTCTAGGTTTTCCATGGTCTTTACTCCCATTCGGTGCGCGGCATAAGCGGCGCAGTCTCGTATCCATTCGTCGGGGTCGTTCAGCAATCGTTCCCAATCCGCCGATCCCGTCCCGGTGTTTTCATTTTCCCACAATATGGTCAATGGTTGAACGATGTCCTTATACTTCGAGCTGATGGTCTCCAATGCTTCGATGGCATCCGCCCGCCTGCCTGCGTCGCGCGTTTCAAGATTTTCGACAGCGAGATTCATCGACTCTCTATTGCCTAGCAAACCGATGGCTCGCAACGCCAGGATTCCATGGCGATGGGATGTTTCATGCAGCGATTCTTCGAGCAGACTCATCGCCTCATTTTCAACCTGCAAATTGATTCCGCGTCTCAAAGCATCGTACCCGCTCGAACGGGATACCGCCATCTGCGCAAAGTCCAGAATGGGTTTGGCGGGTGGAAGCGGCAAATATTCAAGAGTCCGCAATGCGCCTTCAGCGTAGGATTCATCGGGGAGCAAATCCACAACGGATTTGGTGACAGAGGGTCCGATTCTCCCAAGCAGCACCGCGGAGGTTTCGCGTGAAGCAGAATCTTTAAGCGAATTCAAAAGATGGGGAATCGAGTCCTCCGCGTTGATCTTCGCCATGGACGTCAGCACCGTGTTGCGGACGGCGGGTTGAAGTCCGCGGTCGTGCAATTCGTTGACGAGGAATTCAAAAGCTTCCTTATCGCCCCATTCACCCATCGCTTCAATAGCCGCAACACGAGCATCCAGATCGCCCATGACTGCGGTACGGCGGAGGTGAGATTTCGCATCCGCTGAATGAGGAGAATTTGTCGATTTGAGAATTGCCAATGCGGCGGTCGTGCTGACCTTTGCGTTTTCATCCTCCAAAAGCGGAAGGAGGAGTCCTGTCAATGCAGGAGAGGCGGGAGATAGTTCTTTCAGCGTAGACACGGCCTGGGCGCGCACATCCGGCTCGGGGTCGGAAAGAGAGGCGGCGATGTCCAACAAAGCGGATGTCGCTTTGGAATGAGATAAAGCCTTGAGGGATGAAACACGCACGAGCGGATCCACATCGCTTATTCCAGCGATAAATGCAGGAGTCGCTTCTTCCAAGGCAAGGTGACCGACGATCTCGGTGGAGAGGCGCCGAACAACGGGGTCGGGATCGCGCAGGCTGTTGAGGGCAGTCGCAACTGCGGCGGCATCCTTGCGAAACCCGCCGAAAGGGTGTTCTTCGCTGAAAAAGATCTGCGGGCGGCCTGCGCGAAGGGCTTCCAACAGGGAAAGGTTGTACCCGCGCCAGGCTTTGATGATGACGTAGGAGCATAGAAGCGCGACGGCGAAACCGACCAGGTAGAGTTGCTGCGGTTCGAGCGCTTGTTCGCCAACGACAAGAATACCACCCGCAATGAACACGCCTGCCTGTTCGGGCACGCCGCCAATAAAGGCGCGGACCTGATCGCGTTTCTCATTGGGGACGACGTTGAACATCGTCTGCCAGGCTGGGTCGGCAATGCCGGAAAGCAAAAGCATTTGAATGAATCGAAAGGCGGCAACCACGACGAAATACGGCGCAAAAATGAGTGCGCCGAAACCAAGCACATAGGAAAATTGGAACGCAAATACGCTCGCCATGATACCGATGCGGGCAAAGAGGTGGTTGGCGATGAAAAGCGAGGTGAGAAATGCGCCCGCGGTGGTCAAGCCGTTGAACACCCCGAGAAAGGAGGCGATGGAATTTTCATCCACATAACGGTCGGTCACGGCGCGCGAGAACGGCAACGCGATCGAGAAATACAATACGGAAAATAGAATGGTGGAGACGGAGATGGCGGTCAGGAATTGCGACCTGCGTACGTACTGGAAGCCGCGCTGCATCTCTTGAAGCACGGTCGGCTGCCTGCGTTTGGATCGGCGTTGAGGTTCAGACTCAAATCTCCGCCCGGCAAGCAGGGCTCGGTTGAAGAAAAAACCGGCAAACAGTAATCCCGCCCAAAGGAGAAGCAGGTTTTCTGTGCCGACGTATCTCACGAGCAAGCCGGTGGCAAAACCGCCAATGACCTGTCCGAAAATAAAGGAAGCATTGAACAATGGGAATAACCGTTTTGCCTGTCGCGTATCGCAGACCAGTCCCGCCACGCCCCACATCATCAAACTGACGAGGGCGTTCAACACTTCCTTGCCGAGCCAAAGGCCGGGATAAAGCCAGACCTTGCCGCTGATGATGGCGATGCGGGCGACAACCAAAACAAGCGCGATGAAGATCGGGATGGCGGGATAGACAACGCGTTTCGGAATTTTCCCCAAAGCTGCGGTCACGAAGAACGAGGTGATCATGGCCGTGATCCCCAGGCCGATGTACATGTATGGAAGGAATTCCACGCCGAAACGGGCAAAAAACAGAGCATCGATGCCCGTCCCTCCCAACGCGGAACCCATCGCGCTGAAAAGTGTGACGCCAACCATCAGAGCGGTCAGGCGTCCTTCGCCGGGCTTGATGGAAAGTAATGAAAGAAGGCGGGACATCAAATTGTGATAGTATCTTTGTTTTTGGGAATCCAGATAAATAAGAAAAGGAATGAATTCTTCGGCTGATCATTCCGCTTTTGACTTCGCAAATTCCTCCCCAGCCATGCGGGCGGCTTCACGGAGTTTCACGTCGTACTGATGCTGGTTTATCAGCATCGCACGGATCATCATGCGGCGAAGAAAACGCGGAATAGGCATATTCGCTTTCATAATATCCACAACACGCGTGCCTCCCCCGGGGGTCGGCTCAAAGCGGATGGTTTCGGTGAAAGTGAGTTTTCCGTTCTCATACGATTCGCAGGTGGAATACTCGAACGGACGCCAATCCCGCGCGATTTCAGTACTGAGGCTTTTGCCATGTGCGCAATGGTTGCTGGCGCCACTGCCCGCGCGCCCTTTCGGCCTGTCGCCATTGAACCAGGTGACATGTCCGCCGTTCCAGATGTTGCGTTTGATCGGGTCCTGCATCCATTCCCATGTCACGGCGGGCGGCGCGGGGAAATCCACCGTCAAAACGAGATCGGCATCTTTTTCTTCCAGCACAAATCGGCGCGCTTCGGTGATTTCCTTGTAGCGTTTGTGCAAATCGATATTGAAGGTCTTGATCTCGCCGAGATGTTCGTACTCTTCCAATTGGATATGCGTATCTTCAAGAGTCAAACCGAGGTCATTCAGGCATTGTTCGGTAAGCATCATGTAGGCCCGCCAGCCCGTTACTTCGCTGACATGATTCTTCGAGAGGCGGTGGATCAGGTTCACATCCGAGCCGACCAACTCACGGGTGTTGGAAATGTTCTGCACCATGTAATTCCCGCAGTGGACGATGAATTTCAGATCCAGGGTTGGGATGTTGATGCAGGCGTTGCAGGTGCAGGTCGTTTTTCGCTTCATCGAGAGTTGGCGGTCGCGGAACGCCACGTAGATCGATTCGATGAATTCCAACATCGTGTCGCCGCGCGTGAACACATTTCTGCCTGCATATGCAAAGACTGCGTCTCCCTCCAGTTTGGAAATCGTCATCAAAGGCTTGATGTTTTCCACGAGCAGTTCGAGCAATTCGGTGAGAATCTCATGCGAATGTTCGAGTTCCGTCCTGGCGACAAACGAGGTATAGCCGGATATATCGGCGAGGACAAAGAATCCGTGCTGCGCGGTAGTGGACATGGTTGGTCGCAATTATAATCCCCGACCCTCCCCCCGCCCCACCCAAATGTGGCGTTGTCATATTTTAGTGAGGTCTTCGCAGGATGGAGGGTGCAGAGCTCTCGTTTATAATCCTTCACCATGTCTGACTCAGCAAACAAACAGATCGCGCGCGCCGCAGGAACGGTGATGGCTGCGATCCTTTTCGGTCAACTGATGGGATTGGCGCGCGGTATATTGGTCGCCCGCGCGTTCGGGGCATCGCCTGAACTCGATGCTTTTTTTGCGGCGAACCGCGTCTCTGAGACTTTGTTCCTTCTCGTTGCTGGCGGCGCTCTG
>JAPKMP010000003.1 GCA_026645935.1 Candidatus Villigracilaceae bacterium
ATTCCTTCCACGTCGAGCCATTCGCTGTTGTTGTCGCTGGAGTATGAAAAACCTTCCTTGAGAATTTTACCCCTATCCTGCCAGGAATACCCGAACCAGGTCGCCTCGGCAGGCTGGACGACGAACATTTTCTCCAACGCGATGGTATGCCGCGCCTCATCCTCCGAGATGAGCATTTCGTGCAGTTTCTCGCCGGGTCGTATGCCGATGATCTCCAGTTTCGCATCCGGGGCTATGGCGCGCGCAAGGTCGGTCACTTTGGTGCTGGGGATCTTGGGGACGAAGACCTCGCCTCCTTCCATCTGCTCGATGCAATGGATGACGAAACGGACGCCCTGCTCCAATGAAAGCCAGAAGCGCGTCATGCGTTCGTCGGTAATGGTCACCTTGCCGTTGGAGCGCTGCTTGAGGAATAACGGCACCACCGAGCCGCGAGAGCCGACGACGTTCCCGTATCGGACGCAGGAGAAGCGGGTTGCCGAGCCCCCGGCATAGGCATTACTTTGGATCGTTAATTTCTCCGCCGCAAGTTTTGTGGCTCCATATAAATTCGCCGGGCTGACGGCTTTATCGGTGCTGACGGTGAGAACCTTCATCACGCCCGCATCGAGCGCAGCTTCGACCACATTCGCCGTGCCCATGATGTTGGTCTTGATGGCTTCCATCGGGTTGTACTCACAGGCAGGGACCTGTTTGAGCGCGGCGGCATGGACGACCACGTCCACACCATGCATCGCGCGGATGAGTCTCTCGCGGTCGCGCACGTCGCCGATGAAATAGCGCAGGCGTTCGTCATTGAATCCGCCGACCTGCATCTCATGCTGTTTCAATTCATCGCGGCTGAAGATGATGACCTTCTTGGGCTGTTGTTCCTCGAGCAGGATCTTCGTAAATTTCTTGCCGAAGGAACCGGTCCCGCCGGTGACGAGTACGACTTGATTTTTCCAATCCATGAAATCTCCTATTAACTCTTCTTTCAACAGAGTCTACTCTGATCCCTTGCAATAATCTTTATCAATAACTTGATTAACATCGTCAGACAACGGTTGTTCGATATTGCCCAAAATATCACACGCCTGCAGGCGGATGATCCTCTCGCCCACGATGCGCCGCGCCATCTGTTTCAACGATTCCGCGTCGCCGGTGATGGCGTATCCCTTGAGGAAGGGCAGCCACTCCACGCGGTCTTCGGGGGCAAAACCCAAAGCGATGGCTTCATCCCCGAGAGCGCCAACCCGCTCCCAGTCCCCGCGTTGAGCCGCCAAATCCGCCTCCTGGAAATAATTGCACCAGCCACGTTCGGGGTCGTTTCCAAAAATACTTTCCGGCGGCGAAACAGGCTCGGATTCAACGATCACGTTTTTGATGTTTGAACGAGGCGCAACCAGCGAAACATCGAGCGGGTCGTATTCAGAGATCAATGGAGCAGCAGCATCGATTATATGCACGCATGAGTTCAAAGTTGGCTGGCTCATCACCAGAATATTTGTGTAATCGATCGTGTATGTGTGACTGCGATAACCGGATTCATTCACCTGCGTGCCGTCCAAAATACCGGGCATGTTCTCGCTGTTCAAGGTCAATCCTGCCAGGGGATAATGCACCGGGATTTCATTCGTCGGTTCGGGGAAATACATGACGTTCGCGGCTTCGATCAACGCCAGCCCGCCGTCACCCATGCCGGGGGTTGGATAATGAATCACAAGCGTCGCGCCGGGGCGAAGCGCAGGCGCACGCCAACTCACCTGCCGCCAGAAATTTTGCAATGCCTTTATCTCCGTCACAGCATTCGCCGCGATCGAAAAATGTGAAAGGACCGCAAAGCCGATGAGCGCATACAGGATCGTTGTCCGCGCGCGTTGAACGGAGATCAATTCGATAGCCGCCGCCATGAATACCGCCGCCGCAAGCGATGCGGGCAGACCATAATGCGAGAAGCCGGTGATATCGACATACCGATTCGCCATGACAACCGGGAGGACTCCGAAGACCATCCCCAGCCCGCCGAGGGTCAAAGCTTCTTTCACAGTTTGAGGTTGACCGTTCTCCGTCGGCACTTGCTCCGCTGAAAGTTTAATACGTCTTTCCGCATAAACAACAAGCAGGACTATCACGACAACAAGCAAAAGTCCAAACGCAACATCACGCTGGCGCATGGATTGAACGAATGGCGGAAATTGATTGATCCACGCAAGCACGCTGAGATTCAACAGGCTTTTATAAGCCTGGAAGAACCAATCCACAGAGGCGGCAACCGGGTTGGCAATGAACACGCTTAACTGTCCGCCTATATCCGTCGCTTTGCGCTCGTTGGAGAAAAAGAAGATACGCCAGATCGCAATGCCCAGCGGAATAACCACCGTCCATGCCCAGGCTTTGATTGCATTCCAAAAGGCGTTTTTCGAATTGCGTTTTATTAATAAATATACCGCGATAAACCGAAATGCTTCCATGCCGATTGCATAATCTACAAGAGCGATATAACTCCAACCTGTCAGGATCGCGCCGGTCCCATATGCCGCTTTTTCAGCGCCTTTTTCTGACTTTACCGCTTTCAATGTGAAATAGATCGAATACACCTGCAGCGCCAAACTTGCGATCATTGGCTGGTACTCGATGGAGCTGATCCACCAGAAGTAACCTGGGTAGATCGCAAAGAGCATCGCGGCGATGAAATTGAATTTTCGATTTTCTTTCCAGAGGAGGTTGAAGATCCACAATGCGCCGATTGCAGCTAATACCCGCCAAAAGAAAGCAAAGAGATGCCACGGCAGAGGATTCGGTCCAAAGAGCGTATAAACCCACTCGAAGAAAAAACCGCGCGCCGGGCGGTCGATACGGAACATCTCATGGAATATCTTCGCCCCGCCCAGCATCCCATCGTAGATGTAATACCAATCGTCCTTATAATAGGTCAGGCTGCCAATGTGCGGAAGGAACACAAGGGCGGAGATGAGAAGGAGAAAAATACCGGGCTGGATATTCTTTTTCATGGAGATTGGAGATTGGAGATTGGTCTCATGCAACAACCAATAACCAACTACTATTTATGAATTACGATCAACGGATACTGCCCATTCTCGGCAAAGAACTTCGGGAAGACGCCTTCCAGCCAGAAAACAAATTTTAGGAAAGTCCGCCCGCCGAAGGGACGCACGAACCAGCGCATAATGCGGGTGCTCATGCTGCGCCACGGCTTGATCTCAACGGTCATCTTCGAGCCGATCTCTTTCTTCAACCATTCCGGCGTCATCTTTTGGACGAACGTCCCGGCGGGGTCTTCCTCGTTCAGCCATTCCTTCTTTTTCTTCTCGGAACGTCCGGACATCTTGCGCATCAACCCGATCAGCGGCTCTGCCATGTGGATCAGAAGCGGATTGTGCCAGCCGTTGACAATGGCAGCCGTCCGTCCCGGCACAAGGACGCGGTGAATCTCGGCGTAGGCATTGGGATGTTCAGGTAAAGCGAGGTGATGGATGGCATGCATCGAAACCGCGCCGTCGAAAGAATCTTTCTTGAAGGGCAGATTCGCCAGATCACCAACGACGAACAGACCGTGGTCACCGATGCGGTTACGTGCTTCGCGCAAGGCTTGAATGGAAATGTCCAAGCAGACACGCTTTTGGTAGCCCGCGGAATAGGTCTTGTACTCTTCATATTGGACGGGACCGGACCCGGCGTCGAGAATGAAGCGACCGGTAGAGATGAGTCCATTCATCACGCGCAGGCGGGTCTTGTGGATGTATTCGCGCGAGACCGGGCGCAGGTCTTCGTAACGGGCATTCTGGTAATGCCCGTCGTCCTCCTGCATCCAGCCGATATCATCATAAAACGCGCGGACTTTTTGTTTGGTGTCTGTCATATTATCTCTTTTCATGTCGTTGCGAGGAGGACGCTCTCCCCGACGAAGCAACCTCTTATTATGAGGAGATTGCTTCGGGCAAAGAGCAAGAGCGCTCTCGCAATGACATGCTATTTCCACGTAAACGGCTCACCCACCAAAAAACCGAAGGTGTCTTTGAACTGTGCCATGCCTTCATCGCTCAATACTTTTTCGAGCGGATGTTCGGCAAGGTCATCCCAAAAATTCATCAAACGCCAGGGAAAGGGGCGCGGATATTCGAAAAAGAAGCGGTAGGCATAATTCCAGGCAAACTCGATCTGCTTGTCATTTAACCGATGCGAGGGAATATCTGCCAGGACTTGATCCAACACGGATAAATATTCATCCCATGTATGTACATCGAGCGTGAAACCGCGCCCGCGGTAGTGGGTCTGTCCGCACGAAATGACGGGACGCCCGTTCATCGCGGTTTCAAGACCAACAGTGGTGGTGTATGCCAATCCAACATCGGCGATCTCGATCAAATCATAAGTGTTGATCTTGTCCAATGCGCCAATAATGTGAATATGGCTTGGCAACTCAGGCAGCGCCTCTTTCACCACCGTAGCCATCGACTTGGCTTGCGGCACCAATTTTTCGCCGGGGTGAACTCGGATGACCAGTTGAACATCTGTCCGCTTGGCAAAATATTCGACGGTCCTAGTGATCCACTCTGTCATGGATGAGGCGAAGATGTCACGCCCGAGGGTCAGGCTATCGCCGAGCACGTTTGCGGCGAGCATGACGACAGGGCGGTTATCCAGCCCAAGCATATTGCGGGTCGTGTCCGCACCCTGCGATGAGACATACTGCCACAATCGCTTGGACTTGCCCCACACCCTCGCGCCGCGGCGGGCATTTTCGAGGTCCGCTACGCGTTCGAACATCGCTTCGGTGACGGGAAGCCCGCAGCGCGCCTCGACGAGATAATCCGTCTCCTGCTGCATGATGGATGAATTTTGTGCGATCCAAATTTGTTCGCGCTGGTCGTTGAATTCATACGTCACAGTGTCAATGCCGAGATAACGCGCCACGCGGAAGACAATTCCCATTTCCAAGATCAAGCCGTTCGGGATCAAAACCACATCGAGCTTATTCGCCTGCATGTATTGAAGTGCGGCTTTGGCTGCGAAAGTATTGCGTTCAACCCGCAGGTCATACAAGGCTTTGTCGCCCGCATCATTCATATCCACTTCTTCGCGCATCAGGGTGTATTGCACATCCCAAAGAGAAATCTCCTTGATGTCGGCTTGAATTTTTTCGGGCAAATCGTTCGCCGCATGAGCACGCAGAGTTCCATGCGCTGCACGAGAAGAGGATTGCATATCCATCATCGAAAGATGCTTCACCAGGGGAGACAACACCTTCAGCACATCGTGGGTATGAAGAATGCGCTGGCGCTGTGTGAACTTGTCTTTTTCTTTATGCCATTCGGAATATGGCAGGGTCAACAACGTAACATCGTGCCCCATGCCCGCCAACGCCAAACCCAGATACGCCGATTGTTCGATCCAATAGTGCAGGGTGGCAAAGAACAAAACCCTCTTGCCTTTTGGAGCCTTTTCAGCATACGGTCTCACGACCTTCGCCGCATCAGGCAAAGACTTCAACAAACGCGTCAGGTTGTAATGATCCTTGCGCGGGCGATTCTTCGACCGAAGCATCCAATCGATCTCAGCAGTGAGGGGCAGGTCGCCCAGAATTTCACGGAGTGGTTTTGATTTTGGCATGTTTTTCTGTAGGTACGTTTGTAACGTGACAGTCACGCTTCAAGCGTGGCCTACGCAATCTTCTCGATCTTCCAGTTCAATCGCGGTCGCACCGGACCCACACGCGGCTCACCCCATTGCGTGCCGGGCGCGCCGGAAATATCCACGGTGAAAGCCAGTGCGTTCTCATCCATGAAATAACGCTTCACGCCGAACGAGCTGGCATTCACGCCCACGGTGTAACGACCTTCGTTGAAAATATCCGCGGGCAATTCCGCGCGGCTGATGTAATGACCGACATTGCGCGAGTCAAATTTTTCGTACAGTTCAGGCGTATCGGTATCGAACGAGGTGAAGACATACTCGCCGCGCATGGTGCTGACGTACAAACCAACCCGCAAGCCGGTGACAGGCGAGGATAATTTATATTCAAACTCGACTGTGACTGGTTCAGTGGACCGAACCGTATCGACGACCTTTCCGCCTCTTTCTTTGACTTTGAGGCTGATCGGCGTAAATGGCGCACTCGCCGCTGGTATCTCATCTGCCTCCCAAACCCGCTCCCCGGCTTGCGACTGCCCCGAGGAAAGATAAAAGTCCACCGCTTCTTGCGAGGGCGCGCGCATGATGAGCTGTCCTTTGTTCAACACGATCGCTTCTTGAGTCAATCTCAAAATCGCAGACATATTATGACTGACGAACAGAACAGTGCGTCCCTGCTGGGCAACGTCACCCATCTTGCCGAGACATTTCTTCTGGAACTCAGCATCACCCACAGCAAGCACTTCGTCCACGACGAGGATCTCCGGCTCAAGGTGAGCAGCCACTGCGAACGCAAGGCGCAAATACATACCCGATGAATAGCGTTTGACGGGTGTATCAATGAACTGATTGACTTCGGAGAAGTCCACGATCTCATCGAACTTCGAATCGATCTCGGTTCGCTTCATGCCAAGGATGGCGCCATTCATGTAGATGTTCTCGCGCCCGGTTAGTTCAGGATGAAAACCAGTGCCCACTTCGAGCAGGGAGCCGACCCGTCCGCGCACAGTGACGGTACCCGTCGTCGGCTCGGTGACGCGGGAGAGAATCTTCAACAACGTGGATTTGCCCGCGCCATTGCGCCCCACGATGCCGAGCACCTTGCCCTCTTCCAGATCGAAAGAGACATCCTTCAACGCCCAAACGTAATTCTGGTTCATGCGGCGGTCAGATTTGCCGATCATCGCCTTGGCCAGACGAATGGGAGCCGAGACCGTATCCACGATCACGTCGCGCAGCATGTTATAGCGGAACTTCGTCTCCGCAGCGCCAATCTTGTATTGCTTGCCGAGGTTGTGTACGCTGATGGCAGTTGTCATAAATTATTTACCTGCGTAGGTTGCGCTCTCTAGCGCAACCGGCGACGTTAGAGAACGTCGCCTACGCATTTATATCGTATCCGCAAAGGTCTTTTCCATGCTCTTGAAATAGAAGAGACCAGTCACAAAGATCAAAACCGAAATCCCAATCGAGACCCAGAGCGCGGCGTCCGGTCCGTTGCCGACGCCGAGAAGCGCCCAGCGGAATCCGTTGACCACGCCCGCCATCGGATTAAGCGAGTAGGCGAGTTGCCACTCCTCCGAGATCACAGAGGCGGAATAAGCCACAGGTGTGGCGAACAGCCAAAACTGAGTCAGAAACGGGAGGGCTTGGTTCACATCCCGATACTGGACGTTGATCGCTGAAAGCCAGAGTGCGACTCCCAGCGCGGTGATGATGGCGAGCAGAAGGAAGAGCGGCAGAGTCCAGACGAGATGCCAGGCGGGGGTAACTTGATAGTAAAACATCAAAATCACGAGGATGACGAAGGCGATGAGAAAGTCCACCATCCCTGCGAAGACCGAAGCGGTGGGAAGAATGAGGCGCGGGAAATATATCTTCGTCACCATGTTTTGGTGCGCGACTAGCGAGCGGCTGCCCTGATTGAGCGCTGTCACGAACAAGCCCCACGGCAACAATGCGGTGAACGAAAAGACCGGGTACGGGACACCTTCAGTAGGAAGTTTGGCAACACGATCGAAGAGGAAGGTGAAGACCAGCATGGTCATAACGGGTTGGACAACAGCCCATGCCATGCCGAGCAAGGTCTGTTTGTATTTCACCTTCACGTCGCGCCAGACCATGAAGAAGATCAACTCGCGGAAGGTGAAAAGATCGCGCAGGTTGAGCGCCGCCAGCCCTTTGGACGGTTTGATGTAAACAGTATGGGGTTCGTGTTTGGTAAATTCGGTCATGGGGTTGAAGGTTGAAGGTTGAAGGTTGAAGGTCGGTCGTACTTTCAACCTTCAACTTGTACCCTGCAACTTATTTGATTTTGTCTCGATTCACCTTGAACCACTCAATCGTCCGCCTCATCCCCTCCTCGAACGGGACTTGCGCACTCCAGCCGAAGAGTTCCCTGGCGCGGGTGACGTCGAGTCCACGGCGGGGCTGACCATTGGGTTTGTCCGTCTGCCAGACGATCTTGCCCTGGAAGTCGGTTAACCTCGCGACCATCTCGGTCAGGTCCTTGATGGAAATCTCGTAACCGGAACCGAGGTTGACAGGCAGGTCGCCGTTGTATTTTTCAGCGGCGGTAACAATGCCATCGGCAGCATCCTCCACATAGAGGAATTCGCGTGTGGGAGAACCATCGCCCCAGGCGGGAAGTTCCCTATCGCCTCGTTCCTTGGCTTCAATGGCTTTGCGGATGAGGGCAGGAATGACATGCGAGGTCTGCAAATTGAAGTTATCGCGCGGGCCATACAGGTTTACCGGCAACAGGAAGACTGCGTTGAAACCGTATTGCTGGCGATACGCCTGAGCCTGTACCAGCATCATCTTCTTGGCGAGACCGTAGGGAGCATTTGTCTCTTCGGGGTAGCCGATCCACAAATCATCTTCTTTAAATGGGACAGGCGTGAATTTGGGGTAGGCGCAGACTGTGCCGATGGCAACGAATTTGCCAATGCCGTTCTTGTACGCCTGATGCATGAGTTCGACGCCCATCATCAGGTTGTCGTAGAAAAACTCGGCGGGATGCTCGCGATTCGCGCCGATTCCGCCCACGTTGGCAGCAAGGTGGATGACGACCACATTCTTCGGGTCGGTACCTTTAAGTGTATCTGCATAGAGACGTTTGATGTCGTTCGGACCGACAAGGTTGTAATTCTCGATGCGCGGAATGAAGATATCCGTCGCGCCGCGTTGCTTCAGTTTTTCGATGACGAACGAGCCGAGAAAGCCCGCGCCGCCGGTGACAATCACTTTTTTGTTTTGCCAGAAGTCATCTGTCATGGTGTCTCCTTATTATGTCGTTGCGAGAGCGGCGCATTTCCGTTCGAAGCAACCTCGCAGCCCATGGGGATTGCTTCGGGCGAAGAACAAGAGCGCCCTCGCAATGACATGTTTCACTGCACAATAAACTGCGCATTCCGATAATGTTCATCCGTTGGGTTGCGAATCAAGCCGGACTTCAGCGCAAACAGCACTTCGCGCACGCCGTCGTCGACGGTCAGGGTCGTTTCAAAACCGAGGATGCGCTTGATCTTCTCGAACGATACGGTGATGTCGCGCATGTCGCCGCCGAAGGTCAGGTCTTTGTATTCGACGATTGTTTCAGGCATGCGCTTCAGCACAAAGCCAACGATGTCGTTCTTCGAATAGTTGCCGTTCTCGGTGCCGAGGTTGAAGACCTGCCCGCGGATTTTGTCCCGCTCCGCTTCGAGCCCCATGATGACGCCGCGCACCACGTCGCGGATGTGGACGAAGGAGCGCGAGTATCCGCGCTGGTAGATGATAAGTTGGCGTTTGGTGAAGGCTTCAAGAACAAACTGGTTGACGATCAGGTCGAAGCGCGTGCGGGGGGAAATGCCATAGAGCGTCGCAAAGCGGAAGAGCAAGGGCGCGCATAGCGAACCCTTTTGAGCAAGCAAATACTCTTCACTGGCAATCTTGGTTTCAGCATACAGAGACTGCGGATTCAACGGTGTATCTTCGGTGACAGGTTTGCCGTTTTCAGATAAACCGTAATTGCTGTAGGTGGATGCGAACACGAATCGTTCCACGCCCAGGTCTGCGGACTGCTCGAAGACCAGTTCCGTCGCTTCGACGTTGTACTTCCACGCGACCTGCCTGCCCACCGCCTGACAAGCGGGAAAGCCGACGATCCCTGCGAGGTGAATCACTGCGTCCGGAACCCCCCAATCTTTTTTCACCGCATCGCGGACGGCGCGGTGCTCGGTCACATCGCTTTTGATGAAATGAAAGTTGGGATGACTCATGAACGGCAGGATGCTTTCGCCGCCGAAGAGCAAAGAGTCCAGGAGTGTGACCCGGTAATTTTGCCGCAGCAGTTCCGAGGTCAGGAGGGAGCCGATGTAGCCCGCACCGCCGGTGATGAGGATATGCTTATCCGTCATTCCAATCCCTCCAGCCGAATCTTGTAACCATCCACCACCAGCGCGGGCGCGGACTTATCCGTCACGACCGTAATTCCCTGTTCCATACAGGTCAGTTTGCAGATGTCCGCCACATCGCCCGAGCCGACGATGCGAACGCGGTCAAAGCCTGCTTTGCGAACCTTTACGAGATGATCCTTCACGCGCTGGCGGGTGCGGCGATAGACGGAAAAGGAATTCTCGACGTAATTCACAGCAAGGCGCGCGCGCAGGGCGAGACCCTCGGGCGTGATGATGTAACGCAGTTTCTTGCGTTCGGCGCGCGAGACCTTGACCGCGCCCTTTGCAATGAGACGCTTGATATGCCAGTTGACCGTGCCGACCGCCACGCCAAGTTGAGTGGCAAGAGTGGACTGGTTGACATCCGGGTCGCTTTCGATCTGTTCGAGCAGGGTCAATTCGCGGATTTCTTCGTTTGTAGATTCGACAGCCATGATTCGTTCCAAAATTCAGTCACTGAATTATAACCCATTTGAGCGGGGCGGGATTAAATACGAAAGCCGCATGACCTCTAGACTTCATGCGGCGGTGGTAATAAAGATAGTTCTGAAAAAGCAGGAGTTTCTATTGGGATTATTGAATTTCCTTGAACAAGCTTTACAGATCGAAACAATAAGTCATGGAATAGAAGGCGGCCCGCCTCCGCCTAAATCTACTTCAAAGTTATCCATGTTGGACCATGTCCCTTTTTGAAGCTCGTAATCGAAAAAATAGAAAAACAAAGTGTTCTTTTTGGCATCCTCTATTTTATACATACACATTACGATTCTGCCGTCCTGAGCGTTGACTTCGACAATTAAACTGTCTTTTGGGTAAATCAACTTGCTACTCAAAAAACCAAACACCTTATAAGCTTCCTCTATCGATGGCGCCTCGAAGGTTATTTCCAAATATTGGCCGCCATCAATTGTGGAGACATCGATCTTTGCCTTGGTTTCCTGTATTTGGTATTCCTCAACCCATAGGTTTATCTGATCAGCCAGAATTTTCTTGGCTTCATTGTCGCTTTTTCCGGGTGACCCCATGTCTTCGATTGCCTGTTGGATATACGTTGTTCCCAAATCGGCTTTATATAGTTGTTCTCCCTTGTTGTTTCTCAAAATGCGTGTGTATCTTTCGATATAGTAGTCGTTTTTTCGGGCCACTATAAAAACTTCCCGGTCTACTTTATGTAAATTAATTGAATCTTCAGGGGTTATATAATCGCCCAGGCTTTGAACGACAATTTGAATTCGTAAGGGAGTCAATTCAATGACCTCTATATCGGTTACAGGTAAATTTGCGGACTGAAACCGCTGACGTAAATAATCCACAACCTCTTGTTTTCGAGCTTCGGCAACCGTGTAGTACCCAGATATACCACTGAGTATTGTAAGCATGCCAAGAACCAATATTATTCTTGATTTTTTCATTTTTACCTCTTGTTTATGGACCATAATTACGATATTCATAATTTTGAATTTGGTCAACAGAGTATGGGCTATCTGCGCGCCAATTTGCCTGGTCAAATAATACCCACCCAGTAGGGCTCAAGTAAAATACCTGAGAAAAAGTTGTGTTCAATTCGTTTAGTGGACTGGCGTGAACTTCAGAATATGCCAACATTGTATTTGGGGCGTATTTCTGCAAGGTGTCATAGCATTCCATATAATTGTTTCCAACTTGTCCGCACCAAGTTGTTCCACCATTCCAAATAATATAGTATTCTTCAGTCGCGCCCCACTCCTGATGACCAAAATAACTAAACTCATGTGGTTCGCTGTGACCAGGTGGAATGTAGGTAAGCTTGTATTCAAGATACTTTATAGGGAGATTTGGAATGTCACCATAGTAATATCGCCAACCAACTTGCACCCAAGGCACACCTCCAACTACGGAAACCCAACTGGATTCTCCGCTTAATTCTTTCCCATCCCGGATGAAACTCTCTAAATATGGCGCTTGCGGCGGCGCAGAAATTACTGCTTTTACGCCATATGAATTTGTCCGATAGTTACCTGTATACCAAGTGCCGACGGTAGCTGTTGGCGTCGCTGTCACTGTCGGTGATGGGGTGAATGTTGCTGTAGGGGTCAATGTCTGAGTCGCCGTCGGCGACGGAGTAAACGTAGCAGTTGGCGTGCTTGTCGCCGGAGACATGGTGAACAAAACCTCATCCATCCCGCTGCTGTCGGGTCCAGACCTGTACTCGCCGCGGATTCTCAAAATTTGAAGGTTCGCAAGAACTGTTTGCATCTGCGCCTGCGTCGGCGCAGTCCCCGTGGCTTGGTTGATCCAGCCTGCATTTTCGCGGAGAGTCACAGAATAGGCAGTCCATGTCAGATCGGGATTGTAAGGCGTGTCATAGTTCAAGGTGATACCCCCGCCGATCAGAACGATATCCGTCCGGTTGCTTTGAACCGATGTGTTGGTCTGGTACAGGTAAAAACTCAAGCCGCCGTTGTAATACGCTGATTTATCCCCAAGAAATTTTGCCGGGGCGTTCCAATACCAGTATTGACCGGTTCCGAGATCGCTCCCGAAGATATATCCGCCGCTCACCCCGCCCGCGGGATAATAAACCGGTCCCGAGCCATCATCATAGATCGTCCAGCCGTCCGGGTCCGAATCAAAGGAACTGCCGGTCGTTCCGGGAATGGGCGTCGAAGTCGGGATGGCAGGACCAGAAGAGGTCAATACCACGCTGTCGATTCCGCCAATATCCGAACCGGAGCGATATTCCCCGCGTATTCTCAAGGTTTCAAGGTTCGCCAGGACGGTTTGCATCTGCGCCTGCGAAGCAATCAGCCCGGTGGCTTTGTCTTTCCAGCCGTAGGATTCTTGCAGGGGAACGTCGTACGAAGTCCAACTAATGCCGGGGTTGTAGGCGGTGTTGAAGACCAGAGTGATGCCTCCGCCGATCAATATCAGATCATCTTTGTTCGATTGGAGGTTCGTGTAGTTCTGGCGCAAATAAAAGGTGAGATGGCCGTTGTATGCCGCTGATTTGTCCCCAAGAAAACCTGCCGGGGCGTTCCAGTACCAGTAAGTCCCCTGCCCGAGGTCATAGGATTCAATGAACCCGCTATTGTTCAAGCCGCCGCTCGAAAAGTGAACAGGCGCGGAGCCGTCGCCGAAGACCGTCCAGCCTTCCAAGCCTGATTCGAAATGGCTTTCGGCAAGGATGGTCGGGGTCTGCAAAGCGCTGCCCTCCGCCTTAGCGCGGTTGAAACTGCCAAGGATCAGAAAACCGGTCAATAACATGCTCAGGATGGTTTTGGGATGGCCATTCATATTCTATCCCTCCTTGTGACGGAAATTCAATATTCGGTTGAATGAATTAAATACTACCCCCCCCCAATATGATTTGTCAAGACAAATTCGGGAAAACATTGCTGGAATAATTTGCAATCAAAACATGTGCCAAGTGGGGTTATAATGGAACCACAGCGCGTATCCTTGTGAACGCGACGGCGTTAATCCTTATCAACCGAACTCGTGTGCGCATTATCGGGACGGCACACTTAGCGGACTCTACCTTTACCGGAGGGTACCATGTCAACCACGACAATCTCAACCAACACGTCACAAAGAAAAAAAGTGACGACTCTCACGTTCCGCCAGAAGAAGGAACGCGGCGAGCCGATCACCATGCTGACCGCCTACGACTACCCCGCCGCTTCGGCGATGGACAAGGCGGGTATTGACTGCATCCTCGTCGGCGATTCGCTGGCGATGGTGGTGCTTGGCTATGAAAACACTCTGCCTGTAACAATGGAAGAAATGCTGCACCATGCGCGGGCAGTGGCTCGCGGCGCAAAGACCGCCCTGCTTGTCGGCGATATGCCTTTCATGTCCTACCAGGTCAACGCGGACGAAGCCCTGCGCAACGCCGGACGCTTCCTGCAGCAGGGCGGCATGGATGCGGTCAAACTCGAAGGCGGACGTGAACGAGCCGACGCGGTCAGGGCGATCACCGGCGCGGGTATTCCCGTCATGGGGCACCTTGGATTGACGCCGCAGTCCATTCATCAACTCGGCGGCTTCCGCGCACAGGGCAAAACAGCAAGCGCGGCGAAGCGCCTGCTCGAAGATGCAAAGATCCTCGAAGAAGCCGGCGCGTTCAGCCTTGTGCTTGAGTCGGTCCCGGCGCGGCTTGCGGAACACATCTCCAAACATATTTCGATTCCCACCATCGGCATCGGCGCGGGCGCGGGCTGTGACGGTCAAGTGCTGGTCACGCACGACCTGCTCGGTCTGTTCGACCGATTCACGCCGAAGTTCGTCAAGAAGTATGCCAGCCTGCATGAAATCATGAACAAGGCTTTCGCGGAATATATCGACGAAGTGGAGACGAAACGCTTCCCTACGATGGAGCATACGGTCGAGATGAGCGATGAAGAGTGGGATGAGTTTATGAAACAAAGTGATTTGATGTCGTTGCGAGCCAGAGGCGAAGCAATCTCCTTATAACTCGTAGATTGCTTCGTCGTTCCACTCCTCGCAATGACAGAAAAAGGATATTGAAATGAAAGAAGATATCTTATTGGTTGGCACGGGCGCGCTTTCCACGCTGTTCGCCGCGCGGCTGAGCGCAGCGGGTCACAACGTCTCCATGCTGGGAACGTGGAAGGACGGCTTGCAAGCCTTGAACGAAAACGGTGCGCGCATTACAGACGCAGACGGCTGCGAACGCACGTTTCGCGTCCGTGCGACGAGCGACCCGGATGAAGTGAAAGGAAGTAAACACGCGATCGTGCTTGTCAAATCGTGGCAGACGAAGCGCGCGGCGGATCAGCTCAAAGGGATTCTTGCGCCGGACGGAATCGCCCTCACCCTCCAAAACGGCCTCGGCAACCGCGAACGGCTCGCGCAGGACCTCGGTCCCCGCCGCGTTGCCCTTGGCATTACCACCACCGGAGCCACTTTACTTGGACCCGGGCTGGTCAAGGTCGGCGGCGAGGGAATCATCTCATTGGAAAGCAATCCGGTTCTTGCTCCCATCGAAGCGGCTTTGCGTTCCTCGAACTTCAATTTGCAGATCGTAAGCGATACCCGCTCGTTGATGTGGGGCAAACTCGTCATCAACGCAGCAATCAACCCGTTGACCGCTTTGCTGAGAGTCCCAAACGGCGAGTTGTTGAACCATCCCTGGGCGCGCAAGGTGATGTCTGCTTTGGCGCGTGAGACCGCGCAAGTTGCTGAAGCGGAACGCGTCAGCCTGCCGTTCGACGATCCGATTCAAGCGGCTGAAGAAGTGGCGCGCAAGACGGCGAAGAACCTTTCGTCCATGTTCCAGGATGTGCGGCGCGGCGCTCCCACCGAGATCGACGCGATCTGCGGTGCAGTGACCAGGCGCGGCGAAAAACACGGCATCGACACGCCGTACAACCGTTCATGCTGGCAGTTGGTGAAATCGATCTAATGCGTGATGCGTAAAGAACGAATCGAGAAGTAATAAAACGCCGCGGAATTTGACCGACTCTGCGGCGTTTTGGGTTAAGCAATCTTTGCTAATCGTAATAATACGGCGAACAGTAGTATTCCTCGCCGCCGGGCATGACGGCTTTGGTGGGATATTCTGAAGCGTCGATCACTATGGCATCCATTTCAGATTTGACGGACTCGAGAGCGCGGTCCGCGTTGATGCGGGAGAAATGGAAGGCTTGCCACGAGTATTCACGATCATTCAGTCGCAGGTCTCGTTGATGGCGGATACAAGCCAGGGCGGCGGTTACTTTCTCATGGACAGAATCAGGCAGGGAGGGAGTCTGAAGCGCTTTGACAAGGGGAGGGATGGCGTCATCGGAGAGTTGGGTGAAATACGGAGAATCCAAATCCTCGACGGCGGTCCCGTTCAGTTCGCGCCTGATGTTTTGATCCACGATGAAGGCGTCTACATTTAGGATGGGAAGGGAGGCGGCGAATCCAAATGAAGCGATGAGCATGGCGAAAGCGAACATCCGCTCCTTGCGAAGGATCTCAAGGCCGATGGTCGTGATTAGTAATAATCCGATCCAGATCAGGAAGACGTGGGTGTAGGTACGCAGGCGCGAAAAACCGTACGCCGCTTCGTAGAGATTCAACCGTTGATATGCAGAAACAAGCATGACAAGCAGGAGGGCGACGAGTGCGATGCCAAGACCGGAATAGATTTTGCGCTGGCTTTCGGTCTCGCGTTTGGTCACGCCGCTCAAAGTCAGCAGCATCATCAGGGCGAAGAACGCCACAGCAACGAGTTCGCCAAAACCTTTGCGGGCATATTCGGCGTAGGTGTAACCTTCCACGTTGATATTTGTCTCGCCGCCGAAGAAGTATTGGAATTGAATGACGACAAAAGCCGCAAAGAGGGCGACAACACTGCCAAGCACGATCGAGGATTCGATGAAGCCAAGAAACAGCGGGACGACCGGCTTTTCCCCGCCGGTCAGTTTCTCGTCCTTCGATTCGGTCGATGCATGAAGGAAAATCCCTGCGAGCGCATATCCGATGATGAGGATGTAGATCATGCGGAAGATGTATTCAGGCAGGTTCTCGAGTCTGAAAGCTTCGATGAAATCCTCCAGCCGTTGGTTGAAAACAACATCCGCAGAGGCGAGTAGGGAGGCGAAGATCATCACGATGGGAACGGCAATGACCAGTCCGCGCAGGATGGGCATGAAATTGTATTTGGAGCCTTGAACGCCCGCTTCAGACCGGATTTTACGAGCTTCAGCAGCGAAGCCAATGGGGCGGAGCAGGATGCTTCCCACCAGCGATAGCATTCTGGTCACGAAATCGGCAAATGTGTATTGGATCCAACGGCCGCCAAGGTATGTGACGGTGAAGATCGTCAGCGTGAACATCGTGAAGGTATAGGCGAGAAAGGTCGTCATCGGCTCGGCGCGGATGAAGGTAACAGCGGCGAAAAAGCCGAAGAGCGGAATCAGAAAAAGGGTGTTGCGATGCGGACGCAGTCCTTCACCAAAAAGCAGGAAGAACCCGCCAATGAGACAGGCCGTCCAAAAGATGGCGAAGTTTATCCCGGGGGCGTTCTTCCAAAAAAGAAAATCGAACAGCCAGCCAAGGACGAGAACGAGAATCCAAAGTTTGTTGGGGTTGGTTTTCATGGGCGCTCCTGATGCGTTTTGCCACAAGGGTCTCAAAGGGTTTTTCAAAGCATAGTCCTGCGGGGCTCGCGGAGACTCTCAAAAGGTATCAGAACTTTGAAAATAATATCCCCCTTTGCAAAATTGCGCTTTGAAAGCGGACTGGAGAGCCCGTTTTGTGCTCAATGCGGCTGAATTACAAATTTGTGAGAATCCAAAATCGGGCTATTGACATCCATTTTGAATTGGGGCATACTTTCGCCATCGCAGACGGGGCAAACAAATTGAATTCGCCATCCTTATGAAAGGAGGAGGTGATGTCTAACATGGATAGTAGTAACAAACCCAGCGCTGTGGCATCCCTCCTCAAGTAAAAGGAAGCCACAGCGCCCCACCAGCGCCGTCCGAAAGGGCGGCAGTCTGGTTAATAAAGTAAGTCACGCTTCAAGCGTGACCTACAATGTTTTAGTAGAAACCGACGGATTGGTCCACCTTTCTTGCGTAGTCGTCGATCCCACCGCGCACATTGAAGATATTCTTGTATCCCTGCTTTATCAGCCACATCGCAACCTGCATGCTGCGGTTGCCGTGGTGACATAAGATGTAAACAGGGATTACGCCCGACTGAACCGACTCGGACAAAACAGTCGGTCCTTCGGAAGCCAGCCGGCTCGTGGGCATGACCTCGAGCCTGGGGTCTTCGATCCTTGCCTGGCCCAACTCCGGCAGTTCGCGCACGTCGAGCAGGATGAACGTTTCATCCGATTTAAGCTTTTCACCGAGTTGGGTTACCGTTATTTCAGGCAGCATTTTTCAATCCTTGATAATCGGGCGCTTCATGCGCCTCCCCTGCGAGCGCCGGAAGATAGAATTTCTCCACATATTCCTTGACCATTCGGCGCGTGGAGAACTGCGGGATGACCGTCTTCATCGAGCTCTTCATAAAGGCGATCCACGCGCTCGACCTTTCCTTGGGGTCACGGTCGTAGAATTTCGGGATGATCTGATGTTCGAGCGTGCTATACAGGCTTTCAGCATCGGCGGCATCCTGCGCTTCAGTGGATTCATATTCCTTTTCCTCGCCGATAGCCCAGCCGTTCCTGCCATTGTATGCTTCGCGCCACCAGCCGTCGAGTATGGAAAAGTTGGGCACGCCGTTGATGGCGGCTTTCATGCCTGAAGTCCCGCTGGCTTCATACGGACGGCGTGGGGTGTTCATCCACACGTCCACGCCCTGGACGAGATAGCGCGCAAGATTCATATCGTAATCTTCGAGGAAGACGATTCGTCCGCCGGTCTCGGCTTTCTTGACTGTGCGATAAACCTGCTGGATCAACTTCTTGCCGGGGTCATCGGCGGGATGCGCCTTGCCCGCAAAGATGATCTGCACGGGATGGTTCGGACGGTTGATGAGTTCGAGCAAACGTTCCACATCCGAGAGAATGATACTGGCGCGTTTGTAGGTGGCGAAGCGGCGCGCGAAACCGATGGTCAATGCATACGGATTGATGAGCACTCCCGAGGCAATGACTTGGACAGGATGAAATCCTCCGTGAGTCCAGCGGTCTCGGACGCGCTCGGTAAGATAAAACGCCATCTTGCGCTTGAGGTGGAGATGAACTTCCCACAATTCCTTATCGGGGATCTGGTCGATCTTTTCAATCAACCTGCGATCGTCGAGGTTATCGTACCAATCCGCGCCGAGATATTTTTCGAGCAGGATGTTCATGCGGCGCGCCAGCCAGTTGCGGGTGTGGACTCCGTTCGTGACATGCTGGATGGGCACATCCTTCACGTCGCGGTCGCTCCAGAGAAACTTCCACATATCGCGCGAGACTTCGCCGTGCAATTCGGAGACCCCGTTCGAACTGCCGGAAAGCTTGAGCGCCAGCACCGGCATGGAGTAGGTCTCGCCGTGGGGGTGCTGCTGTTTGGCAACCTCCACGAATTGTTCGCGCGTCAGGCCGAGTTCGCCCCAATAGTTTGCGAGATACTTGTCGATGAGCCAGAGCGGGAATTCATCGTTCCCGGCGGGGACGGGAGTATGGGTCGTGAAGATATTCTGCGGCCGCGTCTTTTCGGCGGCATCGGCAAAGGCGAAGCCCCCGGCTACGAGTTCGCGAATCCGCTCGAGGGTCAGGAAAGAGGCGTGGCCTTCGTTCATGTGCCAGACAGCCGGGTCGTATCCCAATGCTCTTAGTGCGCGGACTCCGCCAATTCCCAAGAGGACTTCCTGCATGACACGGCGGTCAAGGTCAGACCAGTAGAGGCGGGCAGTGAGCAGGCGATCATAGTCGTCGTTGCCTTCGAGGTTGGAGTCAAGCAAATAGAGGGGCACGCGCCCAACACGGACTTCCCAAATTTGGGCGGTGAGTCTTCTATCGGGGAGGTCGAACGAGATGGTAACGGGCTTGGCGTTTTTCTTGACGAGCGAAACGGGAAGATGCTCGAATTTGAGGGGGTTGTTGACCGCTTCCTGCCAGCCGTCCTCCGTGATGCGCTGGGAGAAGTAGCCTTGCGCATACATGAAGCCAACCGCAATGAACGGCAGACCGAGGTCGGAGGCTTCTTTGAGATGATCGCCAGAGAGCACACCCAAACCACCGGAGTAAATGGGCAGGGTTTCGTGCAAGCCGTATTCCATCGAGAAATACGCGACCGGTTTTTTCAGGTCTTTTTGATTCTTTTGCGACCAGGATTCTTTGGTGAAGTAGGCGTCGAAACCTTTGAACAACTCGTCGTAATGTTCCAGATATTCCCTGTCGTTGGCAACCTGATTTAGGCGTGCGCGTCCGACCTCGTTCAACAAGCGGATCGGGTTATGACCGAGGCGTTCCCATAGGTCATAATCCAACCGACCAAATAGATGCGACGCTTCGGGGTGCCAGGTCCACCAAAGGTTGGTGGCAAGTTCGCCCAGACGCTCGATGCGCTTGGGCAGGTCGAATTGTTGAGTGGGGGAAGTTAGGAATTCCATAGCGGCGAATAATACCTCATAGTTTATTTGATTCAAACTATTGTAAGGTGAATTAGTTTGCTGGTCAAACTAATTCTGCCCACGCGATGGTTTATGAGTTGAGAATGTGAACCATTAAGAGGTGGATAAAAAAGATAAGAATGATAGATTTATGAGAGGTTGTACAAATGCCATTGACTATCTGTGCAAAATATATACAATATCGACATTACATTTGCAAAACCTTTGCAAATGACGGTATAAAAAATCTAACCAAAAATGGAGTAAAAGAGCTATGAAACGCAATTCCCTGTTCGTCGGACTGCTCGTTGCAGTCTCAATGGTGCTGGCAGCCTGTGCCCCCGCCGCCACCCCCACCCCGGCGCCCGAGCCGACCGCCATGCCCGAACCCACCGCCACCCCCGAACCCGAACTGGCGGATATCGTCGACACCGCTGTAGCGGATGGTCGCTTCACTACTCTGGTTGCCGCAGTCGAAGCCGGCGGTTTGGTGGATACCCTCAAGGGTGAAGGTCCCTTCACCGTCTTCGCCCCCACCGATGACGCTTTCGCCGCGCTGCCTGAAGGCACTGTCGAAAGCCTGCTCCTGCCTGAAAACAAGCAGCAACTCACCGACATCCTGCTTTACCATGTCGTCTCCGGCAAGGTGATGGCTGCGGATGTGACCGGTCTTGAGAACGCCGCCACCGTGCTCGGCAAGGACATCGCCATCAAGGTTGATATGGGCAACGTCTACATCAACGAGGCCAAGGTTATCATCACCGACATCGAGACCTCCAACGGCGTGATCCATGTCATCGATGCGGTCCTCCTTCCGCCCTCTGATGAAGCCGCTGAATCCAACACCATTGTGGATGTCGCTGTTGCTGACGGCCGCTTCACCACACTGGTTGCCGCTGTGCAGGCCGCGGGTCTGGTCGAGACGTTGAGCGGGGAAGGTCCCTTCACGGTCTTTGCTCCCACCGATGACGCTTTCGCGGCGCTTCCCGCCGGAACCGTGGAAAACCTGCTCAAGCCTGAGAACAAGCAAGCCCTCACCGACATCCTGCTTTACCATGTCGTCTCCGGCAAGGTCATGGCTGCGGACGTGGTCAATCTGACCAGCGCTCCCACCGTGCTTGGCAAGGACATTACCATCACCGTCAAAGATGGCAAGGTCTTCCTGAACGATACCGTTCAAGTCATCATCACAGACGTCGAAGCCTCGAACGGTGTGATCCATGTGATTGACGCGGTTCTCCTGCCGCCTCAATAAATACTCTCCTCTTTGTTGTGTGTGCAAGAAGAAAGGACGGGCGTGAGACGCCCGTCCTTTCTCTTATTACAATGTCGTCTTTGAGAGAATCGTTGCGAGAGGGCTGTTTATCTCCGGCAGGGGCGAAGGTGAGATAAAATTTATCGAACATGAAACGCATCTTTATCTCCGCCGATCACGGCATGGCAATCATCTACTTCCTGCAAAGCGATGTCGTTCCGACCCTGCTCGAGGCGGGCGTCGAAGTCATCCTATTAACCGACGACGAGATCGTTGCGCGGCTTCGATCGCGTTTCACGCATCATGGATTAACCATCGAAGGTTTGCGCCTCAAACAAGCGAACGAATACGGAAAAATATTTCAACCAAGAATTCAATGGCTGCTCGCCTACCTGCGCCGCGTCGGCGGTTCGCGCCGCATCAACACCGAAGCCATGGATAGCCACATCTGGGAAGTCTGGGCGGAGAACTCGTGGAAGTTCCGTTTGGGAATATGGATTCCCACCGCGCTGATGATTCTCCTGCTGCGGAATTTTTCGTGGGCGCGCAGATTGCTGGTGCGGATGCAGAACCGCTTCACCCCTGACCCCGGGCTGTATACCGACCTCTTCGACAAATACCACCCTGACATGGTCATCGCTTCGACTCCCGGCTGGCGCATGGATCGTTATCTCCTGCGCGAATCCGCGCGTCGGGGCATCCCGAACATGACCGTCATCGTCGGCTGGGACAATTCATCGTCGTATAACGTCTCCGGCGCGGACGTGCAGTGGGCCACATGCTGGTCGCAACTGCAAAAAGATGAACTTGTCAAAGGCTCCGATTGGGACCCTGAGCATGTCAACATCGGCGGCATCCCTTCTTATGACGGGTATTTCCGCAGGCAGTGGCTCATGCCGCGCGATGAGTATTTCAAACTGCACGGGCTCGACCCGAAGCGCAAGTTGATCTCATACGCCAGCAGTTTTGTCCATTTCGCGCCGAACTTCCCGAACATCGAAGCGCTGGCAAAGTTGGTTTCATCGGACGCATTGGTAGAACCTTCTCAGTTGCTGATCCGTTTACATCCAAGCCATTTTCAAGACAAACCGAAGATCTTTGCAGAAGAACGTGCGCGTGTTTTCGAGTTGGAGAAGAAATATCCGCACGTGCATGTTGTCCAACCTGTGGCGTTGGGCGGATCGCTTGGCTACTACGGCGGCGAAGATATGGACGAGAAATCGTCCGTGATGGCGTACTCGGATGTGGTGGTGACGGTCTATTCGACGATGCTGGTCGAAACCGCTGTCCACGATACACCGATGATCGCCGCGACAATCGATGTCCCTGGCGGGTGGAACAGGAAGAATAAGTTTTCGCTGTCGCTGAAAGAGATCGGCAATTGGCCCACGCACAAACGCTTCCGTGAGGCGAAGGCGGGACGAGTCGCTGCGGATGAAAATCAACTACGGGAAGCGCTGAACATGTACCTACGGGATCGAAGCGTCGATTCCATCGAGAGAAGGAAATTCGTCGAGAGTGAGATCACGTTCACCGATGCGTCATCCGGCAAACGCACGGCGGAGTTTATTTTGAACGTGCTGGATGGATTCAACCGCAAAGAGCGCGAAGCACGACAGGAATAAGTCATCGATCTTCGCGACCATGTCGTGCTTCGCGGTTAAAAGATATTTCATGGTAAAAATGAGGGCTGGAGAAACAAATGAAACAGAAATTCCTGATTGCTATTTCGATTTTAGCGATTCTCGCCCTGTCTGCCTGCGGAGGCGGGGATGCCACGCCTGAGTTCAGCGCAGAAGACCTCGCATCCACCGCCGTCGCCGAAGCGTGGCTCGTCGTCACCCAAACCGCGGCGGCCGCACCGACATCCACACCCGTCCCACCGACGTTTACCCCGCAGCCGATCAATACCATCCCCGCTACACTGGCTTTGCTCCCAACGCTCCCGCCCGCAACCATCGCGGTTGCAGTATCGCCAACGCCCGAATGCAATCAAATTCCGCAGGTCGAACCGAAAGGCACGCTGACCAGCATCGAGTTCTACAATGAATCCGGGGGGAGCGTCAACCTGGCGTTCGGCATGCTGTCGCCCAACGATGAGGGAGAGTGCTATACGTATTCCTTTACCATCAGCGATAACAAAACAGAGTCTGCCAAGGTGCTGACAGGTTGTTATTGGGGTTGGGCTTGGGTTGGCGGAAACGAAGGTTCCATTGCGAAATCCGGCGATAAGGTCTTATGTCTCACCGACCCGGCGTTCGTTCACAAGATCGTGATCACCGAAGAACGGGTGGATTTCAAATAATATTCAATGACAAAAACCGGTTCGATGTTCCTGTTTTATTTTTCGATCACGCTCGCCATCGCCTCCAGCGCGTTGTATCACTTCGTCGCCAAGAGCACGCCCGCGAACGTCAACTTTACGGTTTCGCTGCTGGTGACATACACAGCCGCCTTCGTCGTTACACTCATCACTTTCTTTTTCTTCCCGGTCGAAAACGGTCTCGGCGCGGAAATTAAAAATTTGAATTTGGCGAGCATCGGGCTGGCGGTTGCCATCGTGGGCATAGAATTCGGCTTTTTGCTCGTTTACCGTTCAGGTTGGAATTTGGGCATCGCGGCTGTGCTGGTTAATGTCGTCGCCTCTCTCATCCTCGTCCCTGTGGCGGTTTTTGTGTTCAAAGATAAAATCTCGTGGGTCAATATTGCCGGGATATTCGTCTGTCTTTTGGGCTTGTTGATGTTGAATTGGAAAAGATAGATCATGTTCTCCCGTTTCAAATCCGCCGCGCGCATCCTTCTCAAGGGTGAACCGAATAAGAAAAACCGCAATCCCATCCCCGCCATTACAAGGGAAGAATTGGCTGAGGTTAAACAATTCTTTCCGCGCGAGAAATTCTTCATTCTCGGTCACGCCCGCTCCGGCACCACCCTGCTGATGCGCCTCCTGCGATTGCATCCCGAAATTCATTGTAACTATCAGGCACACTTCTTCACGCGCAAGCCGCTGCTTAAATCGCTGGTTGATTCGGCTGAGATCGAGGAATGGCTCGCGCGCAAATCGAACCGTTGGAATCACGGGCGCGACCTTTCACCCCTCGTTCTGCGTGCCGCAGCCGATTTCATCATGGAGCGCGACGCCGCCCGCAAAGGCAAGAACATCGTCGGCGATAAAAGTCCTTCGAGCGTAATCCATGGTCAGGTCGTGCGCGATATGCATTCCCTGTATCCCGATGCGAAGGTTGTCAACATCGTCCGCGACGGGCGGGATGTTCTGATCTCGGAACGATTCCGAAATTTTGTGGAGGATTCAAAATTCCTGACAGCGGAGGATAAACGCATCATTGCGGACCTCAAAACGGATCCGGCCCCATTCAGCGACGGGCGCCGCTCGCTCTTTACCGAGACTTTCATCCGCAACATCGCCAAACGCTGGGCGGACGATCTGACCGAGATCGATTCCGAAGGCAAACGGTTGTATGGAAATAAATATATCTTTTTGCGCTACGAAGATATGCTCGCAAAGCCTTACGTCGAATTATCCCGCCTTTGGAAATTTCTCGGTGTAAAGAAGATTAGCAATACATTGGAGAAAAAACTGCTGGCGGAAATGTCCTCGAACCCGGATGAAGAATGGCAGACAAAACGCAACGAAGGTGTCGCCTCCCTCCTCTCGAAGGGACAGGCAGGCAATTGGCAACGATTGTTCACCTCACGCGATAAAGCATTATACAAAGAAATTGCGGGTGATGTTTTGGTCAAGTGGGGGTATGAGAAGGATGGTAATTGGTAATTCGTAGGGACACGATATATCGTGTCCCTACAGTTAAGGATGGAAACAATGAAAACCCTGATCGCTGGTCTTGGCTCTGTCGGACGACGCCATATGCGCAACCTGGTAGCGCTTGGTGAAACGGATATTGTCTTATACCGAACTCATAAAGCGACATTGCCCGATGATGAACTCGCAGGTTATCCCGTCGAAACGGACTTGACCGAAGCGTTGAAGAATCACAAACCGGATGCGGTCATCGTTTCGAATCCCACGTCCATGCATTTGGATGTCGCCATTCCTGCCGCCGAGACGGGATGCGCCATTTTGCTCGAAAAGCCGATTGCCGCCTCGATGGAACGGGTGGATGTTCTTCAAAAAACTGTTCAGAAAAACGGATCGAAAGTTCTCGTGGCGTTTCAATTTCGGTTTCATCCCGGCATGGTAAAAGCAAAAGAACTCATCCAAAACGGAGAGATCGGGCGGGTGGTTTCCGCTTCTGTCCATTTCGGAGAGTATCTTCCTGCCTGGCACCCCTGGGAGGACTACCGCCAGGGCTATGCAGCTCGATCCGACATGGGCGGTGGCGTGGTGGCAACTCAATGTCACTCGCTGGATTATCTTCCATGGCTGGTTGGGAAAAAGGTCGACTCCGCTTGGGGATTTGCCGCCAAACTCAGCGACCTCGAAGTGACCGCGGATGACACGTCCAAGATCGGACTGCGCTTCGAGGGCGGTGCATTCGGAAGCCTGCATCTCGATTACAACCAGCAGCCGCCGGAGCATGAATTCCGCATCATCGGCACGAATGGAACCATAAAATGGAATCTCGCCGACGGCGCGGCTCGAATTTATCGCCCTCACCCCAACCCCTCTCCCTCAGGGAGAGAGGCGGGGGGTGAGGGACATTGGGACGTATTTCCCTTACCGGCTGGGTGGGAGCGAAATGTCATGTTCCAGGAACAAACAAGACATTTTATCGATATCGTCAAAGGGAAGGCTGCGCCATCCTGCACCCTGGAGGATGGCGTTCAGGTGCAAAAGATCATTTCTTCAGTCCATGAATCTCAGAAGACTGGCAGATTGATTGTGTTGAAGTAAAAAAACGGCGATGTACCCGCCGTTTTTTTAAGGAAGCGTGTCCCATTTAATGTTGGAAGAGTCTGTTCTCAGAAATACTTTGACCCCGGGGGCGATCGCCCTGAAAACGTAATCGGTCATGTAAGGGGCGGCTTCTTCGCTGGTGTTTTCCCATAACGAAACGATCACATCCGGTTTGAGTTTGCCGATGGTATGTGCGTAGTCCCACTTCATGTGACCAGGTCGCATGTTCGGGATGTCGGGAATCCCCATCGGCGTGCGGACGTTTTGGTGTGCGATGTACGGGTCTGCTTTGCCAAGGATGTCGATGGCGTATCGGTCTGGGAGAAGGTAGGGAATCGTCCCTGCGCCGACGACGGCAATGGACGCTCCCGGCTTTGCGACCTTTTCAAGAGAGATGGCAATCTGCAAATTGCGGTCATTGCCTGCGACATAATCAGGACGGCGGGTGAAGTTCCAGCGCTCGATGGACTTCCACTCGCCAAGCAGGGCGTTGAAGGTTAATAAGGAAAAAGCGAATAGGATGAGATAAACCGCGCGCCAGCCCACTTCAAATACTTGCCTGCTCCCGCCGCCATCCTCGGCGGCGGGGACGCCGCCTTGAGCTAGGGAATCACCCGCGCGTTTTATCCACTCGACAACCGCCCAACTGAAACCGATGAAATACAAGGGCATGGCGATGACGATATAGCGGTTCGCCCCGCCGTGATTCTCCCAGGCGTCGCCCCCGACATAAACGGAGTAGGCGACCTGCCCGACAAGCAAGAGGAAGAGGAGGATTACTTTCCAATCCCGGCGGAAGAGGAAGATGGTTAGAGGGAGGAGGAATAGAACCCAGTTATGAAAGTAGGCAAATTGAACAAAGGCGTACATCCCGCGCAGAAGGCGCAGGGTGGTATTCCAGCCTTCCACTTTGAGATAGTACGTGTTCGGAAGCCATTCGCCGTAAAAGGCGTAACGCGCAAGAGTCTGCCCGCCGAGAAAGAGGATCAAAAGGCTCAGTCCCCAGATGAGATGAGGTTTGCGGTTTTCCCTTTGCGTCCAGACTAACACGGCAAGGATAACAAGATACGGTACTGCCATATCAAACCGGACAAGGGTGGAGACGGCAAGCAATATGTAAATCCAGATGTTGAATCGTCCGTCGCTTTTAACAGCCAGTAAAACCGCGGCGGTCAGAATCAATGTTAACAAACTGACTTCCATGCCGAGCAAGCCGAAGGAATTGAGTGGCGCGTAGAACGCGGTCAACGCCACAGCAGAGAGCATGATGAAGAGGTCATCGCTGAAGTGTTCGACCAGTTTCTTAACGAGGAACAGGTTCAAGATCAAGAGAGAGGCGCCGAGAATTTGGATGTAGAGTCCCGTTTGGTTGAGTCCGATCGGCAGGAGATGAATCAACGCCATGACCCCCGTCCATAAAGGATTCGTGATCCCCTCCACCCGCTCACCGGGATTCCAGACCAGCCCGTTCCCGTGCGCGAGGTTGTAGGCATAGCGCATCGAGATCATCGCGTCGTCGAAGAGGACGTAATACGTTTTGCCTTCGATCTCGAAACTGGTCGCTGCGATGTAACGCTGACAATAAAAAATATATACTAGCACAAGCAGGGCAAAGAGAATATTTCGCAGAGTCTTGGAGTTCATCGCGTGGGATTATATCCCAGGGACGATGGTTCTTTTATGCAAACTGTTCCAAATTAACCGCCACAAGCGGATATGCCTCGTCTACGAATTTTTCGAGGGCGGGGCGTTTTTTCATGTGGCTGTAGTGCGTGGCAAGTCCGTAAATTGCCCAGGTGGCAACGGTGGCAGGAATTTCGGTGGGGACTTTTGATTTTCGCAGCCAATACGAAAGCAGATCGAATATCTGCTTCTTGATCGTCCCTTCAATAAGGGACTCGAATTGCTGATGCGGTTGAAAACAATCGCCATGCAAATGCACTAAAAACTCCATCACTGCCAGAATCAAGTTGCGCAGATTATCGGGGGAATAGCTACACACATTCAATGTCCGTTTTTCGATCTCGGTCTTGAACGCCTTTTGGATCAAATAATCAAGCAAAGCATATTTATCGGGGAAATGAGCGTAGAACGTAGCGCGGTTGATCTGGGCTTTGTCGGTTACATCCTGAACTGAGATGGTTTCGAATCCCTTCTCAGCGAGGAGAGTCTCAAAGGATTGCAAGATCAAGCCTCGGGTCCGTTTGACCCGGGGGTCTAGTTTTTCTTCTTCTTTTGGGTTAGGCAACATTTTTACTCCTTTGTTGCTTAGTCAACATTTGAAAATCTTTGTTGGTTGACTTTCAATTGAGGGATTGGTAAATTAGTCGACATCTGTTGTTTATCCAACGGATGTATATTAACAAACAACTCAAGGAGAGTCAAGCTGAACATCGCATTATGGATCATACAAGTTTTGCTAGCAGGCATGTACGGTATGGCAGGTAGTATGAAAGCCTTCACACCAGATAAAGTGCGCACGAATCCGCAAATGACCTGGGCTCATGACAAACAGGATGGATACATCCGTTTTGTTGGGGTCTCTGAACTGCTAGGCGCCGTGGGGCTGATCATTCCTGCCGTTACCGGCATTCTGCCCTGGCTCACGCCGTTGGCGTCTGTTGGGCTTGCCCTTATTCAGGTCCTTGCCATTTTCACCGTACACCTTCCAAAGAAAGAATATCAGGTCATTCCTGTGAACATTGTTCTTTTGGTGCTGGCAATCGTTGCAGCATACGGTCGCTTTAGATTGTCATAATCAAATTTCAATTAGGAGATATAAAACATGAACATCACAATCATTGGTGCAGGTAACATGGGACGCGGGATCGCAACTCGCGCCATCGCAGGCGGACACAAGGTGACCTTTGTGGATGCCCACCCCGAAACCGCGCAGAAAGCCGCCGCAGATCTGAAAGCCGAAGTCGGCACGCTCGATACCCCACTCGGTGACGTAGTCGTGCTCGCCGTTTGGTACGGCACCAACATTGAAATTGCCAAGCAACTCGGCAATAAACTCGCCGGCAAAGTCGTGGTGGATATTGCCAACCCGCTCAATGCCACCTACGATGGTCTCGCCACCGCGCCGGATTCCTCCTCTGCAGAAGATCTCGCCAAGGCACTCGTCGCTGGTACAAAGGTCGTCAAGGCTTTCAACACCACCTTCGCGGGCACACTCCTCGCCGGTGAAGCAGGTGGACAGAAACTCGATGTCTTCATTGCTGGTGACGACGCTGATGCCAAAGCCAAGGTTGCTCAGATCGTCACCGATGGTGGCATGCGCGCTGTGGATGCAGGTCCGCTGAGCCGTGCCCGCCAGATCGAAGGCATGCAGTTGCTGCACATCGTCTTGCAAGGATCTCTTGGCACAAATTGGGGCAGCGCGCTTAAGATCCTCGCGTAATTCCAAATCATGTAAAATGGAGAGCAATCTCTGGAGATTGCTCTCCGAAAGTTAAAGGTACAAAATGATGACGCAACCAAACACAACTCATGAATATTCGGTTCATCCCGCCACACGAATGGGACACGTCTCCCTAAATGTTGCCAACATTGAGAATCAGATTCTATTTTACGAAAAAGCAATGGGCTTCAAAGTCCACTGGCGCGAAGGGAATAAAGCCGGTCTCGGCGCGGGCGGCGCGGACCTGCTTCAACTCACCGAAGAACCGAACCTCAAACGTTATCAACGCACAACCGGTTTGTATCACTTTGCCATCCTCTTCCCAAATCGCCGCGAGCTCGCCATTGCCATGGCGCGTTTGTTTGCGTTGAAGGTTCCCAACTCGCCCACCGATCATGTGATGACCAAGACCACCTACCTCAGCGACCCCGAAGGCAACGGCATCGAACTATATTGCGAATCGCCCGAAGATGGTTCGTGGACGATCAAAGACGGCAACTACGAAGCCCGCTGGGCAGACGGACGCTGGAGCGATGGACGCGAAGCGCTCGATGTGGATGCGCTTTTCAAACACCTCAACCAAGATGATCGAATCGATTCTCCCATCCCCGCCGAAACTCGTATGGGTCATGTCCACTTGCACGTGCGCGATATTCCCGAAGCTGTCGATTTTTATCATGGTGTGCTCGGCTTCGACGTGATGGGTATTTCAAAAGGGATCGGGATGGCATTCGTCTCGGCTGGCGGATACCACCACCACATCGGACTCAACACCTGGAATGGACACGGCGCGCCTCCTCCCCCGCCCAATGCGGTGGGACTGCGCTTCATGACCGTGGACTACCCGAATCCTTCCGCCCTCGCCGAAGTAACCGCCCGCGTGGAAGCAGCTGGTATCTCCTATAACAAGACGGACGATGGCTATCTGCTTCACGACCCTTTCCAAAACGGAGTTTTGTTACGCTCAGTTGGTTAGAGACTGTAGGTCAGGCTTTTAGCCTGACAACCTCAAAAACACAGACCGTGGACGAACCGTCCGCGGTCCTTTTATTTCTCATAAAGTTCTGTGTTTTCTTTGGCAAAACTCCCGGTACGAATTTCAAAACCCGTGTCGTCTCTACCGAAACGAAAGAGAGACTTCATCCATGTACGCCCAATTTTCCGACCCACCTTTCAAGATCGTCTTCAACCCAGAAGGCAACGAACCGGCTGATGTCTGCATTCCCAACATCAGCCCAAAAGAACGCCAAAAACGGATGCGCTTTGGCATCATCCAGTTGGCGGCCACTTTCATCATCCTCGCCATCCTGCTCCTGGTCGGCGCGGATAAACTCTGGCGCTCGCCGCTCTTCGCCTTGTTCTCCGCTGGGGCAGTTTCCATCTTTCAAGCCCTCGACAAGACCTGAGTAGCCCTGGCTGCGCGTCGTGTACGCCGCACATCTGAAAAATATGAACGCGTCAAAGATGACAAAGAAAATGCCCAGATCACACATCAGGCGATGATAGTCATCCTCAAGGGGACACTGGTTGGGCTTGCAATCACCGCCCTGATCATGCTAATCCCATAAATCAAATAAGGCGCCCTGCATCAAAGCAGGGCGTTTTTATTTGCCAACCCAAAGCGCGTCGAACCAAACGGATGGATTTTTTCTGATTAATGAGAAGAGTTTACGGGTTGGCTTATCTCATTAAGTCTGGTGAGACGCACCACCGTAACCGCTTGGCGTATAATTCAATCACCAATCGTAAATCCAAAACTTGTATTGAGCTTGTTGAAATATCGTAAATCGGAAATCAACCCATGCACATCCTTGTAACCAACGACGACGGCGTAACCGCCCCCGGTCTCCTCGCACTCGCGCAGGAAATGCGCAAACTCGGCAAAGTGACCGTCTTTGCGCCGGATAAGAACTGGTCTGCCTCGGGTCATGTCAAAACCATGGAGCGACCCCTGCGTGTAAAGGAAGTGGCTCTCGCGGATGGCACCTCCGCCTTTGCCTCAGACGGTGCACCTTCGGATTGCGTCGCGTTGCCCTTGCTTGGGCTTGTCGACGAAGCCATTGACATTGTCGTTTCAGGCATCAATCCCAACGCCAATATCGGGCACGACATCACCTATTCCGGCACGGTCACGGCCGCGATGGAAGCCGTAATTGCAGGTGTTAGCGGCGTAGCCGTTTCATTGGATTCGCCTGAGGGGCACAAAGGCTTACTCGACTACTCAACTTCTGCCGTGGTCGCGAGGCGCGTCGTCGAACAAGTCATCGCGGATGGTTTGCCCGAAGGCGTCGTCTTGAATGTCAATGTGCCATATCTCACCGAATCCGAACTCAAGGGATACATGATCACCCGTCAGGGACTCCGCGTCTATCGCGACGCACTCGACGTGCGCAGTGACCCGCGCGGCAAACCGTATTACTGGATCGGCGGCGAAGCCCCCACCGGCGTGGACGAACCCGGCACCGATTTTGGCGCTTTACGCGCTGGCTATGTGTCCATCACGCCATTGCATTTGGATTTGACCCACCTCAAGGCGATGGATGTGTTGAAGAAGTGGAATTTTTAGACCATGGGCTATCGCAAATCAACGGTCAATGGTCCATCGTCCACGGGTAGAAAGGCAATCATGAACTTTCTCAAAAAACTTTTCGCACCCCGTCCTGCCTACACCAAAAGCTATTACACCTTCACCGTAAAATGCAAACGCTGCGGCGAGACCATCACCGGGCGCGTGGACCTCGATAACGACCTCAGCGTGGAATACGAAGCAGGCGGCGATGTCTTCCACGCCCGCAAGGTTCTGATGGGAGAGAACAAATGCTTCCAGCGTGTGGAGGTGATCTTCAAATTCAATTCAGAGCGGCAGGTCGTCGAAAAAGAAATCATCGGTGGAGAATTCGTCGGGTGATTGAAATGATTTAACGCAAAAACCCGGAAGCGCAAAGGAAAGGCTTTGAATCCTGGCGCCTGGCGACTTTGCGTTAACAAATCTTGACTTTCTTATTCAACGACTAGTGGAAATAACCTGGTTTATATCCTTGTGAGGTTGTCATGAAACGACCATTCATCCTTCTGCTTGCACTTTCCATATCATTCTCCATCCTTGCCTGCGGACGAGGCATCATCCCACAGGATCCATCCGTCAACGCCGAAGCGCCAGAACCCCCCAAACCTGTCGAAAAGACTCTCTCCACCTTCAATCCCATCCAGGGGACAGATTACCTCATGGCGGGAATTGTCCCGATCGAATTAACGCGCGACGCCAGCCTCAATCCGTTCGAGTGGATCAGCAGCAGCGGCTATTCGGGATATTCCGCCTACGC
The DNA here is from genome assembly GCA_026645935.1 of Candidatus Villigracilaceae bacterium. Lineage (GTDB taxonomy): Bacteria > Chloroflexota > Anaerolineae > Anaerolineales > Villigracilaceae > Villigracilis. The sequence continues at coordinate 32,975 of JAPKMP010000003.1, forward strand.
AACCTACAACTACGTTTTCTTCGACACCCAAACCGAGGAATATCACCGCCTCTTGCCGGACAACAATTCCATCATCTTTCAAACCGCCGGGTTTCCGCAACTGGTCTACGACCCCAACGACCCTGAAAAACCCGCGCCTGTCATCGAATTCTGGATGTTCAACATCATCAAAGCCGACACCAACGGCGACGGCTACTTCGATTACCGCGACAAACTCACCATTGGCATCGCCGATGTCAGTGGCGCAAATTACACCGAACTGATCGCCAATGTGGATGCCATTCAATCGCAATACTACAAAGACACATCCAACTTCTTCATCATCTACAACGTCAACGACAAGAACTTCATCGCCAAGGTCAACCCCATCACGCGCGCGATCGTCTCCACCACCGAAATGGACCTCGGAGAAGATGTCAAATAATCTTCAACGCATCACAACCTTCTTCCTCATCCTGCTTGCCGCCTTACTCATTGCACAGGCGGCATTCTCGCTCCAATGGCCCATCGCACACGACTCCGCGCCGCTCCTCTATGAAGCCTTCCTCATGCAGAGCGGAGTAGTTCCTTACAAAGACTTCTTCGACTTCCAAATGCCTGGCAGTTACATCGCCTACTACCTGCTCGGTATCCTCAGCAGCTTCAACGCATATCGCATCCGCATTCTCGACATCGTCATCCTCACCGCCCTCGTCACCATCACCCACCTCGCCATGAGGCGCTTTGGCAACCTTCCCTCTCTCGCCGCGCCGATTCTTTTCGCATTGAAATATCTCGAAGGTGGTCCCGCCCTGTCACTTCAACGCGAATATCTCATCCTCATCTTCATCTCTCTTTCTATTTGGATCGGCGTGACCGACTCCCTGACACTTCGCAAACGCCTCATGCTGGGACTCCTTTACGGACTCGCCGCCACGCTCAAACCTCACGCCGCGCTCGGACTCCTCCCTTTCCTGCTCTTTGACATTGCAGACCTGAGAGAACGCCGGGAACTTTCTCTGTCATCGGCTGCAAGGCAAATTTTCCTACCCATAACAATTGGCTTCGCAATTCCCGTTTCACTCATCACTCTTTACCTAACGATTACTCATTCCTTATTCCCTTTAATCGACATCATCCTCAACTACGTCCCCCTCTACACCCAGATCAACGGCGAGATGGTGATCATGCCTTCATCAGAACGGCTGACATATTTATTTAACCAGGTCTGGCGTTTGGGAGGAAGCGCTCTCTGGTTACTCCCCGCCGCCTTTGGCATCTATCTCAATCGCAATCGTCAAGCCTATCTCCTCGCCAGCCTCGCCCTTATCTACGCCCTCTATCCTGCGATGACAGGACAATTCTTCCCCTATCACTATATCCCATTCATCTACGCCATCATCCTCGTTGCATCGTTATCACTTTCCACTCACCAGCGCGAAGCCTCCCTGCGGGACTTTCCACTTTCCAATCCACCTTCTTTCCTCCCTTCGACCCTGCTCAGGGCAAGCTCTCCTCTTTCATCCTTCATCCTAATAATCACCATCCTCCTCACCATCCGCCCCTCCCAAACTTTCAACCGCCAACTCCAGGGCAGAGAGATCGCCACCTCATCCGACCGCGCCGCGCAAATTTCATCCTTCCTTGAAAAGAACCTCGAGCCCGGCGACCAAGTCCAGCCACTCGACTGGACCGGCGGCTCACTGCTCGCCATGTTGGAAAATCGCGCGCCAATTGCCACCCCATACATCTTTGATTTTTATTTCTATCATCACGTATCCAATCCCTACATCCAATCTCTGCGCGCAGACTTCATGAGCCAAATGCAAGACTCCGAACCGCGCTTTATCATCGAAGTGACCGCGGTTGACAAACCCTGGGTCTCCGGAGAAGACACATCACGAGACTTCACGGAACTCCGCGCATTTTTAACCGACCATTATTCCGTTACAATGGAACGCAAAGATTACATAATCTACGAATTAGACGATGGACAATAGACCACAGACCATGGTTCACTGTCCACCGTCCACTGTCCACCAATGAAACGCCTCTCATACATCTACCTCCTTCTTCCTTTCATCCTCTTCCTCTTCGGCTGGGTTCGTCTCACCATAGCACTTCCGTTTGCCCTCATCCTCCTCTTCGCCCTCTACAAATTACTATTTACCAATTACCAACCCTTCGACTTCGCTCAGGGCAAGTCTCCACTTTCCACTTTCCACTTTTCACTCCCCACTGTTTACTGGTTACTGGCTACTGCCCTCTGGCTCCTCCTCTCCGGCATCGGCGGCTATGCTTTCCAAAACTGGGACCACAACTGGCGCAACGTCGTCTTGCGCGACCTGATGAACTTCGACTGGCCCGTCTACTACGCCCAACCCAAAAGCGGACCAATCAAAATGCTCGTCTACTACGTCGGCTATTGGCTGCCTTCCGCTCTCATCGCCAAATTCACCAACTGGCAAGCTGCCAATTTCGTTCTCTTCCTTTGGTCTCTATTCGGCTTGTTACTTGTCACTCATCACCTCGCCTCTGCACTCAAAACCTCGCCACTCAAAGCCGCCCTGTTTTTCATCTTCTTTAGTGGACTTGACTTCCTAGGCCCGCTTTTATTCCCGAAAGACTACCCAACCATTCTTCCGCCCATTACCCACCTCGAAACCTGGGCAGGGAACTTGCAATATTCGTCCTTCACTACGCAATTGTTTTGGGTTTTTAATCAAGCCATCCCGGCCTGGTTGTGTATTATTGCCATTGCGAGGAGCGGAGCGATGAAGCAATCCCCATCGAATACGGGGATTGCTTCGGACAAAGAGAAAGAGCATCCTCGCAATGACATTATCCTTCTCTGGTCTCTCTGCTTCTTCTTCGCCCCCCTCGTCTCGGTGGGACTCCTCCCATATGTTCTCATCGAACTCGTCAAACAAACCGACTTTAAATCTCCCTTCAAGCACCTCAATCCTGTCATTATCCTCACTGCTCTCATCATCTTTCTCCTTTCCTTTTTCTTCTTCACTTCAAACACCGCCGCCCAACAACGCGGATTCCAATCCCTGCCCCTCGATAAATTCCTCGCCTTCTTCCTGCTCGAAGGCGGCATTCTCTGGCTGGCTCTCGCGCCATCCAAATTCCGCGATTTGCGCTGGATTGCCACCGGCGTTCTTCTCGCCATCATCCCCTTCATCCAACTCGGCAGCGACCGTGACTTCGTCATGCGCGCCTCGATCGCCCCGCTCTTTTATCTGATGCTCCTAACCGGCGAAATCATCTTTAACAAAGAAACAAATCACCCTTCACTCATCGCTCGTTACTCAATCCTTGCCCTCTTTGCTCTTGGCACATTCACCCCCATCTACGAAATCAACCGCTCCATCTATCGCACCTTCGATTATTATTTCATCTCACAAGATTGCGCCTGTGACTTTCCAACCGATCCTGTCACCAAACTGGATCAACCCAGCAAACCGGAAGAAGAACATCCCGGTTCTCTGACTGCGGATGCCCTGCCCACGCTCCAATTCATGGCCGATGAACTCTCACAGAATTTCATCGCCAATGTTCGGCAAACATTCTTCTATAAATTTCTCGCTTCCCGATAACAAAGGAAATCGTATGTCTGAAATCCCATCTCTTCCAAACCCACAGACATTTTATGCAGAGGTTTGGAACATTGTCACATTGATCCCCCGTGGAAAAGTCGCTTCGTATGGGCAGATCGCCAAGATGCTGCGTCCTCCTGCGGGTGTGGATGCGGATACGTTTGCAGAATTTGGCGCGTTATTGGTCAGCAACGCCGTCGCTGCCAGCCCGGATGAGATTCCGTGGCAGCGTGTGGTCAACTCAAAGGGGCAGATCAAAGAACGGGATGGGTTGGAGGCGAAGCGTCACAAATTGATGTTGGAAGACGAAGGCGTCTTTTTCAATCCAAGAGGTCGTATAAATATGAAAAAATACGGCTGGTCTGGCAAACGTAAATAGGAGATTCTTATGCCGCCCTTTTCCTCTCCTCCCAATCAACAAGCATTTTATGAAAAGGTCTGGGCGATTACCCGCATGATTCCCCGTGGAAAAGTCGCCACCTATGGGCAGATCGCAAAGATGATTCCCCCGCCCAACGGCGTGGAGATCGAAGCCTATGCCGCGTTCGCTCCGCGTTGGGTGGGGGGCGCGATGGCAAATTGTCCCGACGACGTGCCATGGCAAAGGGTCATCAACTCGCAGGGCAGGATCAGTGAAAGACCCGGGGCGGAGAAACAGCGCCAATTGCTGGAACAGGAAGGGGTGGAGTTCGATGCGAAAGGTCGGGTCAATCTGAAAAAATATGGCTGGAGCGGCAAGAGCGGGGAGGAGATCTCGGAACAGCCATCCTTGTTTTGACCCGCATCTCCATCGATGATATGGGCGGGTTTGAAAATGGTAGAATGATTGCGATGTTTGAATCTCTTCGCTCGCCGAAAACATCCCTTGTTCTTTTCGCGGGAATTTTTCTTGCAATCCTACTGGCTTGTTCAAGTTTTGGCGGAACGCCCGCCCCCACGCTGGAACCGGTTTCCATCGGTTATTGCGGCGCGCGAATGACGGAGCTATGCGTCGTATCGTTCGGGCGCGATGCCCTCGGCAATGCCGTGGTGAATTTGTTCGTGCCGCGCATGAGATATCCTGCTTTTTACATGAATATCATCAGAAGATCGGGGACGGATCCCTACGAATGCACGTGGAGCAAGATCGAAGAAACGAGTGTATATTGCATCGGAAAACCGCTCATTCTCGGTGAGGGAATCGAGATCCAACTTCTCGCAAAACTGGATGACCGCGTGCTGGCAAAGGGAACGTTTACGGTGAATGCGTTCCTTGTCAAGACGCCTTTCGTGGAAGAAGGGATCGAAAGGGAAGAATCGGGCAGCGGGTCCGGCACAGGCGGAGGCGCGACATCGACCCCCGAAGTTTTTCAAGAAACCGAAACCGTTGAACCAACAAATGAACCGTCGAGCGCTGAGGGAACGATAACACCCTCAGACTCGTACCCAAATTACCCGTAAATGAATCCCTGGCGTGATGGTCTTGCAGCTCTGGCAGATCATGCCGGAGACGCGTTCATTTTATTTTTCGTCATCGCGTGGGGAATTTTCATTATGCGCGGAATCCTGTTGCGTTTTTTCGGTGATTTGCTGGATGAAGCAGATGTTCTTTCGCTCAGCTCAGCAGGGTGGGTCATGCCTGTTCTCCTGCTCTCCCTGCTTTATCTTGGAATATCCTTTCTTACCAGCGTGGCGATCGGTGTTGTTCTTACGCTTGTATTGATCCTCATCCCTGTTTTCTTTTTTGCCTGGAGAAGACCTGATCCTTTCCCTTTATTTGCCTCATTTGCCGTTTTGATTCCAGCCATTATTTTGCGATTTGCCTTCATCCGCGACCTGGTTCTGCCCTCCTACTTCGACTCGGCGCAGCATTACCGTTTAATCAATTCCTTCATCGAATCCCATCGAACCGGAGTCCCTGTCATTCGCATCGAAGGCGGATACTTTCATCTCGGTTTCCATTCCGTCATCGCAGGCATCGCCCAATTCACAGGCAAAGATGTGATCGACCTTATGCTTGTCGCGGGTCCGTTATTTCTGGCGTTCCTCCCCTTCACATTCTTTTTCATCGTCAAACGTGAAACCAATTCCTTGCCTGCCGCAATTCTTGCCTGCCTGCTGGCAGGGTTTGGTTTTCACATGCCCGCACATTTAATGAACTGGGGCAAGTATCCCGCCTTGCTGGGTTCGTTCTGCATGTCTTTTGTGCTCATCCTTGCATATCTTGCATATCGTAACAATTCGAACCTTTTTCGCAAAGCCGCCCTGGTCTTATTGGGATTCACCCTTCCCGCATCGATCCTGATCCATTCACGGACGTTGATCGTCTACGGTTTGGCTCTCATCGCCGCCCTCCTAACCGCTGCATGGGATCGTTTACAGATGCCATACCGAATAGCCGGTTTTATTATCCTCGTCTTCCTGCTTCTCGTTGAAATATTCGCGCTTCAAAACAACCCCGCGCTCGAAACCCTGCTCGGCGGCTATCTCAAGAACGATTCCTGGATTCTCGTCCTTGTCTTCCTGCTTGCCTTCCTCTCCGCCGCCCATTTCACCGAACCCACATTCTTTCTCACCGCATTCCTTGCACTTTGCGCACTCTGCCTTTTCTTCCCCGTACCACTCCCGGAGATCGGTGTTCAAACCCTGCTCGACCGTCCCTTTGTGCAGATGCTGGCATTCATCCCCTTATCCCTTTTGGGAGGATTAGGATTCGCAGGGTTGATTCGCACGACAGCGCGCCTCTTCCTTAAATCGAAACTGATTCAGCCCTTCGTAATCTTTTTTGTCTTTGGCTTGGTTCTTCTTAATACCTCCCTGCATTACGACTTCCATCCCTCCGATTGCTGCCGTTTCGTCAATCGCGACGATCTCGCCGCCTTCTCCTGGATGGACGAATTTCTTCCCCGTGATGCGACCGTCCTGATCGCTTCCACAGGTTTGTATGTCACTGCATTTGAATCCCCGCAGGCGCAGACCGGTGTGGATGCGGGGATCTGGATTCAGCCCCTGCTTTCCAGGAACGTCGAACTCACCGACTCGAATATTCGCTTCGATCAGGAAGATTCCCACCAAACCTTGTGCAACCGCGGAATCGATTACATCTACGTCGGCTCGACATTGCAAAGCTTCGACGCCTCGCAACTCGAAAGCCAGCCCGAGCGATACCTGCCATCCTTCATCCTGCCTTCCGCCAGGATTTATCGATTGGCAGGATGCAGCTAAAGTTCCCCCCTCCCCTATTTTGGCGCGCCTTCGATGGGATAACCTTTCGCATACCACTCTGACAAGCCGCCCGCCATGCTGGTTGCGTTGAAGCCCGCCGCAAGGAGGATATCTCGTCCCTGCTGGCTGCGGTTCCCGGAACGGCACACGACAACGATCTCGCGGTCTTTTGGCAATTCACTCAATCGGTTGGGTAACTGATCCAAAGGGATGAGGGTGGTGTTCGGCGCATGATATTCGTCCCATTCCTCCTGGGTTCGCACGTCCAATACGAACGTCCCAGCCTGATACAACTCGTGTGCCTGGTCCACGCTGATTTCCTCTGCCAGGGTGGTGGGAGCGTTTCCCCCTGCGCTGGCGGCGATCAAATAGATGATTAATCCCACCAAGGCAACGGCGGTCAACTGACCGGCGGGTGTCCGCAAAAATCCGGAGAGTCCGCTACGATTTTGACCCGATCTTCTTCTTTTCGACATTCTATCCTCACATGAAAAATATTGACGACGACGGTTCGGATGCCCCCACCCCGCTTTTGCTTACCGGAGGAATGTCATTTAAATCCCGGATGGGTCTCCCTCATTTCAGGCGAATGATTTGACGCCCGTATCCAGATCCGTATGGATCTCGAAAAATTGCTTCAAACCGATCACGTCCAGAACCTGCTCCACCGGCGCCTGCGGATTAAGCAGTTTGAAGCGTTCGCGCGCGGAGGCATCCTCCTTCGGGTTGATCGAGCGGAAGACGGGTCTGCTGCCTTCCTTGCCCTGGATGGAATGCCCCGCAAAGATGCGCGCAATGGTATGGAACGCCATCAGCCCGGCGCTGCTCACATAGGGGACCTTTCCTAGGTCAAGCAGCAAATTACGCGATCCATCGTCGTAGACCGCCTGCGCTCTGACAATGACCTCTGTATAGTTGGACGAGTCCACTTCCCCCACGACGTGCATGACGGTTACATTTCCGTGTTTCGAAAAAGAGATTTGCATGAAGGTCTCCTCTTACCTGAAATTGAATTCCTCGTAGTGAATGTTCTCGGCGTTTGCCCCCGCTTCGAGAAATTTCTTTTCGAAGGCTTGCACCATGGGCAGGGGTCCGCACATGTAAATGTGATGAGAGGCGATGCCGCCTCCGGCGTTCTTTACGATCTCATCCACCGTCAGGGATCCATGGGCGGCGGAATGTCGGATGTGCGTTTTCAAACGCGGATGTTTTTTGGCGATCGCTTCGATCTCATCGGAGAAAACCGCCTCCTCGGGATGCCTCACCGTGTAATAAAAATGCACATCGAAGGCAAGCTCGGTCTTGAGGTCCCGCAGGAACGAAAGGAAAGGGGTGATCCCGATCCCGCCCGCGACCCAGATCTGTTTGTCTCCGCCGTTCTTGTAATTGAACAAACCATACGCACCTTCCACGACGGCGTCCATGCCGGGTTTGAGGTTGGCAAACAAATGCCGGGTGAAATCGCCAACAGCTTTGATGGTGACCCGCAGTTCGCCTTCGTGCGGCGCGCTGGATATTGTGAACGGATGCGCCTCATCCAGCATCCTGTCGCCTTTGAAACGCACGAACAGGAACTGTCCCGCATGAGCGTGTTGAATGGTTTTGCCTTTTGGCTTCATGACCACTTCGGTGACGCTATTGTTGGGATGATTTACGGCTGTGACCGTATATGGCAGATATTTGCCCACACAGCCGCCGAGGAATTCCGTATAGACATAGGAAACCGTGCCAAGAATGAAGAAGAGCTGCACCCAGTTGATTGCAATGAAGGCGCTCAGCGCGTCAATGGTCAGGGCATGGATGTACCCGGCGATGAAAAATATGCCGATGAAGCGATGCAGTTTCTTCCAGCCGTCGTAGGTGGCGTTGGTAAGTTTGCTCAAAAAGGGAATGCGCGGCGCAAGCGTCGGCAGGACGATGGCGACGATGCCCAGAAAGGCAACATACGCCAGATAATTCCCCAACCGCAAATTAACCAGGGTAATCGGCACCACCAGTAAATGCACGAGCATCAACAAAAAAGCGCTGGTGGCCACGTTGCGATGCGTCACGTACATCTTATCCAGGCCGCCGAAATATGGTTCCGCCCAGCGCGGGCGTGTGGAAAGGAACAATGCGAACGACATCAAGACAATCAACAGCGAGCCAAGCACTTCTCCCAGATATGTGCGGATGAAATCTTCGCGCCCGTCATTGATGGGCGGGAAGACCGCCCACACCACCACCGTGGCCAGGATCAAAACAATAAAGACGATATTTCCAATATTGCGTTTCATCGGGTGCACCTGCGAGGAATGGAATCAACAGCGATGCAGTCACTTCCGCATCGCTGTCGTGGGAATCCTATGAAAATGATTCGAGCGCTTTCTTGCGGTCGGTGAAGATCGCAAAGAAGGATGAAAAACCGACCATGTCCAGAACATTCAAGACTTCGACGCGCGGATTAAGAAGTTTGACGTGCTCCTGCATGCCGCTCTCGCGCGACTTGTTCACCGACCTCAACGCCGCCCAGCCATTCTCAAGGTCGGGCATGGCTTCGCCGCGCACAAGGAGGGCGATGACATGCAGGGCGACCAATCCCGCGCTCGAGATGAACGTCAGGTCTTCGAGGTCAAGCAGAATGCTCTTTGTGCCGCCCGCGATGGCTTCCTGCGCAGCAGTGATCAGGGATTGGTAGGATTGACCGTCCAACTGCCCGGATACCTTTACCACCGTGACCGGCACACTCCCCTTTTCCTGTGAAATGTTGATATCCATGATACTCCTCTTCAAGCATTAATTGCCCAATTATAAACCCGCTTTACGCGCCAGCCGTTCCAGCCTGTGGTCGATTTCCTTCAACCAATGCTTGCGAACATAGGCAGGCAGGTCGGCTTTTTCGGCTTGAGCCCGCGCAGACTTCGCCCACCTGAGCGACTTCTTTACATCGCGCATCTTATGTTCGTAATACTTCGCGAGTTCGATGTGAGCATAGATATGACCCTGCTTCGCCGCCGCCTTCCACAACTCGACTGCGCGTTCCATCTCTCCGCGCTTCTTTTGCAGGATGGAGATGCGCTTCACCGCCACGCCGAAATCTGCCTCATCCAACCCGGGTGCCGATTCCGCCGAATGGGCAAGTTCGAGTCCGCGCTCGAACAAACGCGCCGCCTCATCCCAATGACCGAGGTCCTCGAACAACTTGCCGAGGGCGATGAAATCGAGCCCGTGCTCCACGCGTCCGTTGTATGGGTCTGCAAGAATCTCGCTGACGTGAGCGAGCAAAGCCGCCATCGCCACCACATCCATCGCATTATGATAGAAAACGCCGCCCAATGGACGGGCATCGCCGGTCCGCAGATAATCGAAATACAGCCAGGGAATTTCATAACCGGGCACTTCTTCCGAAGCCCGCGTAAAACCCATCACGTGTTCTTCGAGATATTTCAACGCGCGCGAAGGCAGGCGGTCTCGCCATAGGCGCCGCGCCAGCGGAAGCAGATCGATATGGGCATGATCCTTGAACGGGACCGGGATGCGGTGCAGTTTGTAACGCGTAGCGAGCAGCGGGGCATCGAAGGCTTTGCCGTTGAATGTGACCAGCCCATCACAGGGCGCAAGGAAGTGGATCAGCGCATCGAGCATGGTCGGTTCCTCCGCCGGGTCGCGCATGAAGAACTGCTTGAGGGTGAACCTCCCTTCGACGAATCGCGCCGCGCCGACGAGGAAGGCAAATGTGCCCGTGCCGCCGGAAACGCCGGAAGTTTCGGTATCGAGAAATGCAAACTTATGGATGGGCATATCCGCAATGCGAGGGTCGCTCGCCCATTGCGAGATGACGGAGAGTGGAAACTGGGAATACGGGGATGTATTGCCGTGCAGATAGTCCGGGTCGTAAATCTGCTCGGCGACAAAGGTCTCGCCGCCGTTTGGAGAGGAGATGAATCTCCCGGCGACGACCGAGTCTATCGAGCGCGATTCAGGCTTCGGCTGGGGTTGAAGCGTGTTTGCCGTCTTGACGCCGAGCGACTTTAATTTATCCGCCAGGGATGTCATACGGGTATTATATCCATGTTACACTTGCGCGGATATTCGCGGTCTTATGAGTAAAAGACTTCCATTCTGGCTGAAAGCTTTTTATGGTTCGGGGGATTGGGGCATCGCCAGCATCAGCATGATGCGTTCCATTTTTTACGCAATTTATCTTACCGATGTGGTCGGCATCGAGCCGCGTCTGGCATCTCTGGGTGCGTTGGTTGGTATCGTGTGGGATGCTGTCAATGATCCGCTGATTGGAATGTTGAGCGATCGTGTAAAGTCGAGACTCGGCAGGCGCAGACCCTTCCTGTTATGGTTTGCCTTCCCGTTCGGGTTGAGTTTTGTGATGTTGTGGTCCGCGCCAAATTGGGAGAGCCAGGTCGGGCTGCTTATCTATGTAACATTGGCGTTCATGATCTCGGACACGCTCACGACCCTTGTGGCTGTGCCGTATCTTTCGTTGACCCCCGAACTGACCCAGAATTACGACGAGCGCACATCGCTTTCGAGTTTTCGCACCGTGTTCCAACTCGCATCGGCGATGGTGGTGGTGATCGCCGCGCCCATGATCGTGGACTCGGTGATGCTCGGCGGCGGCACACAGCAGCAGGGATTCATGACGGCGGGCGCGGTCTTCGGCGCGATCGGCTCGCTTCCTTTGTTTTTGATCGGTCTGTTCGTGCGCGAACGGTTTGCATCCGCAACGGCGGAACAGGAATCGCTTTCCTTCCGCGAGACCCTGAAACTGGCATGGCAGAATGTACCCTTTCGCTATGCTGTTGGCATTTACATGTTTAACTGGTCGGCGGTGGATATGGTTGCCATCACCTTCCCATTCTTTTTGTTATATTGGGTGGCGCAAGGCAACCTGTTGGCGAAGATCACCCTCTTCGGCGTGGACCTTGCGTTGGAGTCCGCTTTCTTTGGGGTATTGATGGGGGCATGTGTGTTGTTCGTGCCGTTCTGGTTATGGGTTTCCAAAAGACAGAATAAGATTCGAGCATACATTGCTGGTATGGCAGCGTGGATCGTGGTGCAGCTACTCATCTTCACCATTCAACCCGGTGAAACGAGTTACATGCTCACCCTTGCCGCTTTTGCCGGCATTGGCGTTTCGGCGGCGTATATTCTGCCCGACTCCATTTTGCCCGACGTGATCGAATGGGATGAACTGCGCACAGGCAGGCGGCAGGAGGGGATCTATTACGGCATCCGCACCCTGATCCGCAAACTGACAGGGGCGGGGGTTATCTTTGTTACATTGCAGATTCTAGGCTGGTCGGGGTATCAGGCTCCGCCGGAAGGCGCACTACAATTTCAACAATCGGAGTCAGCCCTGTTCATGATTCGCATGATGGACTCGTTCATCGGCGCAGTGATCCTAATGGGGACGATCGCCATCGCATGGTCATATCCGCTGACGCGCGAGCGTTATCAAAAGATCCAAAAGTTGTTGGCGGTCCGCCGAAATAAAAACGCGGAAACGATATAACCACCGCTTCCACATTAACTTGAAGCCTGAAACTCAAATCATCGTCGGCTCTTCGTACTTTCCAAAGACCTTCGTCATCACACCGATAATCTCCCCAAGCGTGCAATACGCGCGCACACAGTCCAAAATATAAGGCATCGTGTTCTCGGTGCCTTCGCAGGCAATGCGCAGGGCGTCCAATGTTTGTCCCACGCGTCCGCCGTCACGCGTTTTGCGGACTTCGTTCAAACGATCCAACTGACGGTTGTACCCGTTCGGGTCCATCTTCAAGATGGGAATGGCGGCAGGCTTTTCATCGAGATAGGCATTGACGCCGACGATCTTCCTGCGCCCTTCGTCGATCTCGCGCTGATAGCGATACGCGGCGTCGGAAATTTCGCTTTGCATAAAGCCCTTTTCCAATGCGGGGATAACCCCACCCAGGTCTTCGATGCGTTGGAAGTAGGCGTACGCATCCTTCTCCATTCGGTCTGTTTGCGCTTCGACGAAGAAACTACCCCCAAGCGGATCCACCGTATTCGTCACGCCGGATTCTTCTGCGATGACCTGCTGCGTGCGCAACGCCACTTTGACCGCATGTTCGGAAGGAAGCGCGAGAGCTTCATCCATTGAGTTCGTATGCAAGGATTGCGTCCCGCCGAGGACGGCGGCAAGCGCTTGTATCGCCACACGGACGATGTTGTTCTCCGGCTGCTGCGCGGTGAGTGAGACTCCCGCCGTCTGTGTGTGGAAGCGCATCAGCCACGAGCGCGGATTCTTTGCCTTGAAGGTCTCGCGCATTTCACGCGCCCAGATTCTCCGCGCGGCGCGGTATTTGGCGATCTCTTCGAAGAAGTCGTTGTGGGCGTTGAAGAAGAACGATAAACGCGGCGCGAACTCGTCCACGTCCATGCCGCGCGCGATTCCCCATCTCACGTATTCCATGCCGTCCGCGAGGGTGAACGCCAGTTCCTGCGCGGCTGTCGAACCGGCTTCACGGATGTGGTAGCCCGAAATGGAAATCGTATTCCACTGCGGGACGTGTTTCGAGCCGAACTCCATCGTATCCACCACGAGGCGCATGGACGGTTCCGGCGGGAAGATGAATTCCTTTTGCGCGATGAATTCCTTCAAGATGTCGTTTTGGATCGTTCCGCGTAATTGATCGAGCCGCACACCCTGTTTTTCGGCAGCGACAAGATACATCGCCCAAATGATGGCGGCAGGCGAATTTATGGTCATGCTGGAGGAAACTTTATCGAGCGGAATGCCATCGAGCAAAATCTCCATGTCTTTCAAAGAAGAAACCGCCACACCGCACTTACCGAATTCACCAAGAGCTTCGGGTTGATCGGTGTCGTAACCCATCAACGTGGCGAGATCGAAGGCGATGCTTAAACCGGTCTGACCCTGCTCGAGCAGATACTTGAAGCGCTGATTGGTCTCCTCCGCCGTGCCGAAGCCCGCGAACATGCGCATCGTCCACAGTTTGGAGCGGTGAAGCGTCGGGTGGACTCCTCTTGTGTACGGGTATTCTCCCGGAAGTCCAAGCGAGGCGGCGTAATCCAAATCCGCGGTATCGAGCGGCGTATAAAGTCTGTTGATCAGTTCGGAGGAGGTAGTGATAAATTCGTCGTTGCGTTCGGGAAGTTGGGTCAACGCTTTTTTCAGGGAGGTCTGCTCCCATTTGGAAAGCGATTGCTGTAACTCATCGAGTTTCTGTTTATCGTACATGGCATCTCCTTTGGCGAATTGATGGGATTATACCTTCTTGAACGGTGGACGACAGACCGTTAGCCGTCGCTGATCATCCATCGTCAATGGTCAATGGTCTCTTCTGGTATACTCTCAAAAAAGGTAACACCATGCCCCGCACCGATATTGACGTTGACCCCTGCGACCACATCACCGCTGATGCCATTGGGAAACCCGGTCAGCGTGTTTTTTATCTGCACGCCTACTCAGATCGCCGCACGTTCACCATCATCATCGAAAAAGCGCAGTTGATCTCGCTTGCCATCGGCATCGAACAATTCCTCGGGCAGTTGAGCCAGCAATATCCCGACCTTGAAGAAGCCTCCGCCGATTACGTCGAAGACGTGATGCGCATCAACCCGCCCGTCGACCCGCTCTTCCGCGCCGGGGAAATCGGTCTCGGCTACGATAAAGACCGCGACCGCGTCGTCGTTTTCGCGAAAGAACTCATCACAGAAGAGCAAGACCCGAATGAAGCATCGCAGATACGCTTTTGGGCAACTCGCACCCAGTTACGCCAGCTTGCGCGTTGGGGGCAGGAAGTCTCCTCGCGCGGACGCCCCATCTGCCCGCAGTGCGGCCAGCCCATGGAGCCGACCGGGCATTTCTGCCCGAAGAAGAATGGGCATTTACATTGATCCGTTGGCAGGTTGAAGGTTGCAAGTTACAGGTTTAGCGTTCGACCTTCAACTTGCAACTTTCACTTTCATGATCTCTCCCCGCGTAAAAAACGCCCTCGTCCTTGGCGACTACGAACTTCGTGGTCAGTTCATGCTCGGTTCGAACTACACTTTTCTCGTCGACGTGCATCACGAAGGTGAAATCATCAAGGCTGTGTACAAGCCAAGCAAAGGCGAACAACCCCTTTGGGATTTTCCCGATAACACGCTTGCCCTGCGCGAGGTAGCCGCATACGAATTGAGCGAAGCCCTCGGTTTTCACATTGTGCCGGTCACTGTCTATCGCGATGACGGTCCGCACGGTCCCGGCTCGCTCCAGCAATATCTCGACTACGACATCGAATACCATTACTTCAACTTCACGCCCGAAGACAAGCACAAACTCCGCCCTGTTGTGCTCTTCGATCTCCTTGCCAACAACGCCGACCGCAAAGGCAGTCATGTTTTCTTTGAAGAGGAAACCCGGCACCTTTACGCCATCGATCACGGGATCTGTTTTCACGAGGAGCCAAAACTCCGCACCGTGATCTGGGACTTTGCCAGTCTGCCCATCTCCGACGAATTGCTCGCGCCTCTTTCCTCCACCCGAAGCTGGTCCGGCGTACTCGAGTCTTATCTCAGCCCGAAGGAGATTCGCGCCCTCATCCGCCGCGCGGATGAATTATGCAAAACGAAGATTTTCCCCCGCCCCGCGCAGGGACGCAGGATGTATCCATATCCGCCGATTTAAGTGTCAGGTATCAGGTGCGTGACACTTCGCACCTGATACCTGACATCTGATACCGGAGAACCTATCCCATGCACTACAACCTCTGCTTTATCGGTTTCGGCAATGTTGCCCGGTCGCTCGTCCGTTTGTTGGAACGCAAACGTGATTTGCTGAAATCAAAATATGATGTCACATATTCGATCACGAGCATCGCAACCGGGAGCCATGGCTTTGCGGTGAACCCAACTGGGCTCGATGTTCAACAAGCTTTGGAGAAAGCGGAAAGCGGAAAGTCCATTTCCCCACTTTCCACTTTCCAGGTCGAAGATTCCATTGCTGTTATTCAGAAATCAGCCGCAAATGTCATGTTCGAAAACTCGCCCGTCAACACACAGACCGGTCAGCCCGCGCTGGATCACATCCGCCTGGCGCTGAACCTGGGGATGCACACCATCACCGCGAACAAGGGTCCGGTGGTGCATGGCTATCGTGAATTGACCGCATTGGCGGAATCGAAGGGAAAAAAGTTCCGGTTTGAATCTGCGGTTCTGGGAGGCGCACCCGTCTTCTCGGTCATGCGCGAGGCGTTCCCGCTCGCAGAGTTGGAGTCCTTCAAAGGCATCCTCAACGCCACGACCAACGTCATCCTTTCGAGGATGGAAAACGGCGAGACCTACGAACAGGCGCTCGCGTACACGCAAAAGATCGGACTAGCTGAAACCGACCCCACCAATGATGTGGACGGCTGGGACGCGGCGATCAAAGTTGCGGCACTGGTGACCGTGTTATGGGATGAGCCGATAACGCCCCAGCAGGTGAATCCCACCGGCATTCGCGGCATCACGTCCGGGATGATCGACAAGGCAAAGGCTGAAGGGAAACGTTATAAGCTTATTTGTTCCGCAGAAAAAAGGGATGGAAGAATCGTCGCCGGCGTTTCGCCCCAATTGGTCGATTCATCCTCGTCGCTGTACGGCATGATGAACTCAAGCACCGGTGTGACGTTTCGGACGGATGTAATTCTCGATTATTCGATATCTCTCTCCGAAAAACCCAGCATGACGGGCGGTCCTGAAGAAACCGCATACGGCCTTTTTGCAGATTTTGTGAGCATTTGTGAAGACGCCGTTCAATAACCCCCGGGGATTTGGGTTCTGAAAATTTAAACGACAGGCGTTGGATCAATCCCCCACGACCCAGCGGTCGCGTCCCAAGTTCTTGGCTTCGAACATGGCATTATCCGCCCGCTTGAGCAGGCTGTGCCACGAATCCTCGCCGATGCGGAATTCCGCGATGCCGATGCTGATGGTCACCTGCAATTCGAGTTCCTTCACAAGCAATTTTTTATCGCGGAGTCCCCGGCAAAGGCGCGCGGCTTGCTCGACGGCGGCGTTCCGGTCTGAATTGGGCAGGAGGATGATGAACTCCTCGCCTCCGTATCGACCGACCACATCCGGGTGGCGGATTCCATCCCGCAGGTGGATCGCCACATGCCGCAGGACCTCGTCACCGACCGGATGGCCGTACGTGTCGTTGATCAGCTTGAAGTTGTCGATATCCACGACCGATATGGAAAACAAGGTGCGGTAACGCTCCGCCCGCATGACTTCGTTCTGCATGTCCTTTATGATGGTGCGGCGGTTCGGAAGGAAGGTCAGCGGGTCCACATGCGCCACTTCCTCAGCCTGGGCAATGACCGCCTCCATTTCGATCTGCTTGTTGCGCGCCAGTTTCTTCGAATATTCGCTTTCCACCTGGAAGAGCCTCACCTGTTTGCGCAATTTTTCCACCATGTCCTCGGCGTCCGCCTCCGACTCGATGCGCTCGGCAATGAAGAGCATATGCCTGTCGTCAATCGGCACCAGCCAGAAATCACAAAGCACAGCCGCATCCGTTTCGGTGACCGCAAACTCGCCCGCCCAGTGATCCTTGATCCCCTCCGCAAGTTTTGAGCGGATCACGCCCGCATCCTTTTGCAGGAATAATTCCTTTAGATTGTTTGCTTTTGGAAACTGGCTTTTACCCGCCTCGAACGCGGAATTCCATGAGATCAACTCCCCTTCTCGATCCACGAGCGCGATGGCAGCCTGGATGTGATCGAACAGTATTTTGAGATCCCGTTTGGATAGGTCCGTCAGATTCTTCATGAGATAATTTTAGCGTATCCACTTGAAAAAAGAATTCAACCTTACAAAATTAGCAACCCCGGCGCCTTGCAATTTGATCGGCTATCTTGCGCCTTTGCGCCCGAACTGACGCTCCAGCATATCCACGCTGAGATGGATCATCGTGGGCCTGCCATGCGGGCATGTCCGCGGGGATTGGCATGCCTCCAGGTCGTTCAACAGACTCCTTTGCTCTTCGGAGGTGAGCGCTTGCCCGGCTTTGACCGCCAGCCGTTTGCAGACTCTCGCCGCAAGCCGCGCCTCCACCTCCGCCGCAAGCGGACTCTCGTCCTCTTCGAAATCCTCCACCAGAGACTTGAGCGCCAGAGCCGGGCTTCCGCCGGCGAATAAGATCGGCATCGCGCGCACCTGAAATGTATTCGTCCCAAACTCCTCCACCTCGAATCCAAAATGGTTCAGGAAAACCAACTGCTCGATCAATGCCTTCGATGACTGCGGCGGCAGGGTCACGATCTCCGGAGTTAACAACGATTGCGCTGGAATGCTTTTATTTTCATGCTGGGCCATCAACTTCTCGAACAAAACCCGTTCATGCGCCGCATGTTGATCGACAAGATACAGCCCGTCCGGTCCCTCCGCCACCAGATACGTCGCGCCGATCTGACCGATGAGACGGAGCAAGGGAACGCCGGTGGAGAAAGCAGATTGAGAATTGGGAGATTGGAGACTGGAGACTGGAGACTCGTCACTCGCCGACTCCATACTCGTCAACCCGCCACTCTCCACTTTCAACTCTTCATCATGCCCAATACTCCAATCGATTCCCACTTCTCTTCTTGGAAGTTCATCCGTCCGCGACCTTGATCCCCACAACTGCGGTGAAACAGCCGGGACGGGGGTATATGCCAGCAAAGCTTTTCTCACCGAACGCTGAACAAAACTAAAAACCTTGTCTTGCGCCCTAAATCTCACCTCCGCCTTCGTCGGGTGGACGTTCACATCCACCTCTTCGGGAGCCATCTCCAGGAACAAGGCCGTGAGCGGATAACGTCCCACCATCAAGAGCGTGTGATAGGCCTGCAGCAAGGCTGAGTTGAGTGAAATCTCCTGCACCCAGCGCCCGTTGATGAAGAAAGTGATCTCCTTGCGATTCGAACGGGTCAGCGAAACGGGGCTTATAAAACCTGCGAGCGTCATACCCTCTTCGCCAGCCATCACCTCCAGCATTTGTTTGGCGACGTCCACGCCATACAAAGCCGCGAGGATCGCCCGCCTGTCACCATCTCCCGCCGTTTGCAATGTGGTTTGCTTTCCATCCATCACTTTGAAGCGGGCAGTCGGATACGCCAGGGCATAACGCGTCACCAAAGAATCGATCGCGCGGCGTTCGGTCACATCGGTCTTCAGGAATTTCAAACGCGCGGGCACGTTGTAAAAAAGATTCTCCACGCGCACCACGGTCCCTTTCGGCGCGCCCGCCTTTTCGACCTTTCCCGACACGCCTCCCTCCACTTTCAAGCGCGCGCCTTCTTTGGCGGATTCCACTCGCGACGTGATCGTCATGTGCGAGACCGAGCCTATCGAAGCCAGGGCTTCGCCCCGGAAGCCAAGGGTCCGGATGTGGAACAAGTCCCCGGACTGGACCAGTTTCGAGGTCGCATGACGCGAGGCGGCTAATGCCAATTCATCCGCTGGTATTCCGGTGCCGTCATCCGCCACCTCGACCAGAGTCCGCCCCGCATCCATTATCGAAATGGAAATATAGTTCGCGCCCGCATCCAATGCATTTTCCGTCAGTTCTTTAACCACAGAAGCGGGTCTCTCCACCACTTCACCGGCGGCGATCTGCGACGAGACTTCGGATGAAAGCAATCGAATGGGCATGGCACGATTATAATCATCAAATGCGCTTTACCACCATCTTCTTCGACCTCGACGACACGCTCTACCCGCCAGGCACAGGGTTGTGGAATGCCATCAAGGAACGCATGAACACTTATATGCGCGAGCGCATGGGCTTTCCTGAAGAACAGATCGCGCGCATCCGGGAAAAATATTATCTGCAATATGGAACGACCCTGCGCGGCTTGCAAGCCAATCACGATATCGATCCGCAGGATTTTCTCGCTTATGTGCATGACCTGCCTCTGAAGGATTATCTGACTCCGAATCCGACCCTGCGCTCGGTCATCGCTTCGCTCCCGACCCGTAACCTGATCTTCACGAACGCAGACATTCCCCACGCCGAAAGAGTCCTGACCGCTCTCGACCTGCGCGATTTGTTCGACGTCATTGTAGACATCAATGCCATCTCACCCTATTGCAAACCCATGCCTGAGTCATTTCGGGTCGCAATGAAAGCGGCAGGGGAAAAAGACCCTGCTAATTGCGTGATGATCGACGACATCCATCGCACCACCAGCGCGGCGAGCCAGGCGGGCTTGTTCAGCATCCTGTACAACGAAACCTTCCCCGTCGAAAGCGCCGACGCTCACCTGACGGATTGGAACGAATTAAAGAACATTCTGGAAAGGCAGTGACCCATGGAAGAAAACAAGATCCTCATCGGCGCGTTGATCTTCTTCGGGCTGATCCTTGGCTCGAACTTCGTCATGTACGCCATCGCGCGCGGAGCGGCGCGCCCCGGCGGGGGGCATTGGCTGGATGTGATCGCCAAATCCCTGACGGCGAATCCGGCGAAAAAAAGGGACGATATGGATGAACTGCGGCGCTCGGTCCGGGAATTGAGCGAAGGCGGGAAGGAATCAGGCAAAGAACCCGAATAAAAAGCCGTTCTTACACAAATCGTATAATTCATTCAGCAATCCTTAATAACCAATTGGTATCTTTCCGCGTAAAGGTAGACATGGGCGGCTCGTCAATATACGCGAATTGTCAGCCGACCTTTTATTGATGAAAAAGCCGAATTGGAGGCACTTGTGAATAAAACTTTAAAGGCAGTCCTGCTCGTCCTGGCTGTCCTAATCGTGGCGCTTGGTTCGTTTGCCGGGGGCTTTGTAACGGGTCATCTCCTGCCTTTCGGGACCTTCCCGATGGCTGGGATTACCGATGTCCCCACCGAAGCCCCGCCTTCGACCGCTTCGCCTGAACAGCTTGCCGCCACCCCGGAAGAACTGCAAACCCTCTTCGCCCCGTTCTGGCAGGCATGGAACCTCATCCATGAAAATTATGTCGACCAGCCCGTGGACGACGTTGCGCTCATGCGCGGCGCCATCGACGGCATGATGCAGGCTCTCGGCGATGAGCACTCCACGTACATGAACCCGGAGGAATACCAACAGGCAAATGAAAGCCTCGAAGGTTCTTATGAAGGCATCGGCGCATATGTGGATACGACGACAGATTACCTGACCATCACCAGTCCCATCCCCGGTTCTCCCGCAGAGGCGGCAGGGCTGCTTCCAGGCGATAAGATCGTCGCCATCGACGGCGAAGACATGACCGGAATCGACGCCGAACTTGCCCGGCGCAAGGTGCTCGGTCCAGCCGGGTCGAAGGTCGTGCTCACGATCGTGCGCGAAGGCGCAGAATCACCGCTCGAATTCACCATTGTCCGGGCGCGCATTACCATCGCTTCAGCCGATGGCGAAATGCTCGAAGGGAATATTGCCTATATCCAGGTGACGACATTTGGTCCCAACACCATGCCCGAGTTAAACTCGGTCCTGGAAGAACTGATGCCGCAAAAGCCCAAAGCCATTATCCTCGACCTGCGCAACAATGGCGGGGGTTTTCTGCAGACCTCTGTGGATGTCACCTCGCAGTTCCTCGAGCAGGGAGTCGTCCTTTACGAACAATATGGAGACGGGAATCGCATTACGTTTGAAGTCGTTCCGGGCGGCGGCGCCACCGATGCGGACATCCCAATGATCGTGCTCATCAACGAAGGCTCCGCCTCCGCTTCCGAGATCGTGGCGGGTGCGTTACAGGATTCAGGACGCGCCAAACTCCTTGGCACGGTATCCTATGGCAAGGGCTCGGTGCAAATTTGGTATCCCCTTTCGGAGGAAAACGGCGCAGTGCGCGTCACCATTGCGAAATGGCTCACACCGAATGGAAATACCATCCATGATATTGGCCTCACCCCCGATTATCCGGTGGAACTCACAGAGGACGACCGGATAGCGGACCGCGACCCGCAATTGGACGAAGCCGTTCGTATTTTGTTGGAAATGATCGGACAATAACGAAAGGATTGAAAATGTTTTTCTTCGACCCCACCTATTTGATCTTTATGATCCCCGCCTTTATCCTCATGGCGCTCACATCGTGGTATGTGAAGGCGGCGTACAACAAATGGAGCCGGGTGGCTGCCGGCAGTCGTTTCAGCGGCCATGAAGCCACCAGAAGACTGATCGCCTCCGTCGGGCTTCCTGGTGTGAAGATTCAAGGCACACCGGGCGAAATGACGGACCATTATGACCCGCGCGACAAGACCGTGTATCTTTCGCAGGGCGTGGCAAACAGCCCTTCGGTCGCCGCATTGGCGATCGCCGCGCACGAACTCGGTCATGCCCAGCAGGACGCCGAGGATTATTTCCCGCTCAAGTTCCGCGGCACGCTCGTTCCGTTGGTGAACATCGGATCGAATCTCGGCTGGATTCTGATCCTCATCGGCTTGATCCTGCAATGGACACAGCTGGCATGGATCGGCGTGCTGGTCTTCTCCGGAGGCGCGCTCTTTGCGTTGATCACCCTGCCCGTGGAATTCGACGCCTCAGCCCGCGCCCGCCGCATGCTTGCCGAAAGCGGCATCATCCAGACCGACGCGGAGATGCGCGGCGTCAGCAATGTGCTCAATGCCGCGGCATTGACTTACGTGGCAGGCCTGGTCACGGCGATCCTGCAATTACTGTATTACGTCTCGCTCGTCAGCGGAAGAAGCCGCGACTGATAAAATATAATTAACCCCGAATCTATTCGGAGTAACACAAATCACCATACAAATTGTCACCCTTCGCGGCGCTAAGACAATCGTTGAGATGCTCCGCTCCGCTTAGCATGACGCCTAAAAGCGTCAGGCAATTAATGTTATCCTGAATAACTGCTTTTAAAAACAAACTCACCCACGAAACCTAAATTTCGGGGTGAGTAATGTTTTGTCACATACTTTTATCTTGGAGCCTCAACCTGTTCCCCTTCGAACAGATGCTCCGCCTCCATGCCGGGCAACGGCTTCGGCAATCGCATCGCCTGGACAACCAGGTCCGTCAGCGCTGTAACATGAATGTTCAAGTTGTAATGTTCGTTCAGGTCGCCGATCTGCAAACGGCAGTTCTCGCAAGCCGCGACCACGGTACGCGCGCCAGTACTTTTGATTTGATCCGCCTTGGGTTTGCCAGCCGCAATCCTCCGCTCGGCATATTCGGCGAGGGCGACGATCCCGCCTCCGCCGCCGCAACATAAGGCTTCGGCTTTGTTGGGCGTCATCTCGCGGAAGTCCCTGACAATACTTTTCAATACATAACGCGGCTCTTCCAACAGCCCGCCATTGCGCGCCAGATTGCACGAATCGTGATAGGTCACAGAGCCGGGAATTCCCGTCGGGTCTACCTTGATCTTCCCGTCCGAGATATACCCGGCAAGCACCTCAATCAACGAACGGACTTTGAAATCGAATTGACCCGCAAACCAGTTCGGCACGTCCCAGCGGTAACATGAATAGGCATGTCCGCATTCGGAGATGACGATTTCCTCCACGCCCAGCCGGTTGGCTTCATCCACGATCCGTTTGGCAACCTGCTTGGCGCGGTTCACATCCGCCAGAAACACCCCGTAGTTGGAAGCTTCGAAGATCGAGAGAGTCCAATCCTCCTTTGCGGCATTGAATACAACGGCGGGCGGCAGGATGGTATGCGCACCAGCCAACGGAACGTATAGAATCTTCGCGCCCTGCTTTTCCACAGGAATGGTCGCATTCTCATCGCCTGTGATATCGCGCAACTGCTTTTCCATGTCCGCGATCTGCTCGAGGAACATTTCCTTGTAGAACGAAGGATCGTTTCCCTTTTCGATGGCGGCATCGGCAAGCATGACAAGAATTTCAGGAGCAGTTCCGCCCGCAGTCGCCATGGCGCGGATGGCGCGCATCATCAACGGCGTATCCACACCCAGCGGACAGTTGACCGTGCATCGCCGACATAAGGTGCATTGGCTGAATGCAATTTCAGTCAAATTTGCAAGTGTCGTTTCGTCAAGTTTTTTCGCGCGCGTCCAAACGGGGAACAGCCTGCTGATGAAATCGTGTTCGTAGCGGTACACATTCCGCAACTGCTCGGCGCGATATGCCGGGATGTGTTCCACTTTCGGTTCGGCGCGGTAATAGTGACAAGCCTCCGCGCAAATACCGCAGCGGGCGCAGGCTTCGAGTGCGGTCTCCAACGGCTGATTGAGCTGCGCTTCGAGGGTTTTCAAGGCAAGTTCGATCGTTTCGGTCATGGCAGCCTCATTTCAGCGGTTCGGGATGGGGAAATACGGCGCGCCGCCCGAAGAATTTCCCAAAGAAAGTACGCGAAAAGAAGAAATACAGGCAGTGACGAATCTTTCCGAGCGGAATGTACGCGAACGTCACCGCGCTGACGATATACATCGGAACGACAAACGCTTCAAAGACCAAACCCAAGCCTGTTACTGCGATAAAAAGCGTCGTCAGCCAGACGGCAAAATGGTCGTCAGGCAGGGACAAACCGCGCAGGTTGTGTTCGGCGAGTCGCATGACTCCGCCCGCGGCGCCGAGCAAGGCTCCGAGGATCAGGACCCAGAACAAAGTCGAGGAAAGAAGCGGGGGAAGGAATCCCCGTAACGGGCTGAGGATCACCGTTCCAATGGCAGCAAAGATCCCGATATGAAATCCTATCCCGCGCAGGTATGCGATCAAGTGAATGCGCGTGGATTCTTTTGCCCAGGGCATCATGCCTGTTGTGAACGCGTAGGCGATCCCGTGCGGGATGTTTCCCTTGACCGGGGATTTGTCGATGGGCAGAGCGCGGCGTTTGGTCTCGGCGTAGCGAAGGTAGATTCCGAAGAGACCGGCAGCAAGTCCCGCGAGAGCGAGCAGTTGGAAGATGAGCATCTGGATTCCTCCGTTATGACAGGACTCTCTTAATCAGTCCCATCATGACACCGATCTACTTGAGTCTCTTCACTACGAACTTGAAGATCTTGTCCTGTTTTTCGAGCGTGACCAATTCATGGCCGGTGGAACGCGCCCAGGCTGGGATGTCTGCCATGACGCCGGGGTCGGTGGCGATGGCTTCGATCAATTCGCCGACCTGCACCTGTTTGATCGCCTGCGCGATCTTGACGACGGGCATCGGGCACAACAAACCTTTGAAATCGAGGGTGAGTTTTGGGGTCTCGGTCATTTTGAATTCCTTTTGATTATGCGTAGCAGGCTTTCCCTAATGCTGATGACGCCGAAGAGGGCGCACATTACGCAGCAGGTTAGATGAAGAACTGGATGCTGGATTCCTTCGCGTGTTCCAGCATGGTGGCCACTCCGACGGGTTCGGTCGTTTCGGGGATCAGATGATCGCAGTTGATCTCCATGACGTCCATGCTCATCTGGCAGGGCATCAATTTAACCCCGAGATCGATCGCCGCCTGACGAAGTTCGGGCAACTGCGTGACGCCCTTCTGCTTCATCATCAGTTTGAACATCCAGCGCCCCATGCCGCCCATGTTCAGGCGGGAGGGACCGATGGCGTTGAGTCCGCCGCGGTTCATCACACCGAGCATACGGCCGAACAAGCCCTTGCCGGTGAATACGCCGTCGCGTTGAATGGCTTTCAATCCCCAAAAGGTGAAGAACATGACTACTTCCATGCCCGCCGCCGCCGCGCCGGATGCTATGATGTATGAAGCCATCACCTTGTCCAGGTCGCCGCTCAGGACAACCAATGTAAGTTTTTCCTTCTTCTCGAACATTTCAGCCTCCATTTGATTTGATCGCGCTCCCGCGAACACGGGGCGCGTTATGCCAGCGCTTCGACCAGTTCTGCGCGCTTTGCCAGCCCGTCGCGCATCACTGCCCGCAACAGATCCAGAGCCTGGATCAAACGTATATCGGCAAGGAAATACTGGATGACCGTTCCCTGGCGTTTGAAGACCACCATGCCGCGCTCGCGCAAAACCTTCAGGTGTCGCGAAACCAGCGGTTGCGGCATATTCAACTCGTTGCACAGTTCGGTCACGTTGCGGGGACTCTGCGACAGTGCGTAGAGGATCAAGATGCGGTTCGGGTCTGCCAAGCCAGCGCAGATTTCGGCATGTAATTGGGTGATTTCGCTTTCAAGAGTTGAGTTCATACGTTCACCTTGGCATCTATCCGGATATTCATATATTCTTGTGAAAATTGTAACAATCAGGTTATACCCTTTCAAGTATGTTCAATCACCTTATCAGGGTGATGGATGTAACAGGAGTATTTTTGTGATATTCGTCATCGATCAGAACTGGTCAAACTATTCCAACAGGAGGTGAGCAATGGTTCTGCAAGGATTCCCCATTGACAAATTAGAACAAGTGTTCTATATTTATAGTCAGACACCCGTTCCGTATCTGGTTCCAAAATGGAGTGATCCCATGATCCGTTCCTTCCAAATCCAACTGACGCCATTCTTGAAGAACATGTCGCTTAAGCGCGGCGCGATCTTTGGCGGTTTGATTCTCTGCGCCCTGTTCGCGTTCGAGATCTTCAACTTCGGCACCACCTCGTTCGCCTTGCGCGATGTGTTGGGCGATCTGAAATTCGGGGGCGTGTATTGGTATTCGGTGCTGGCATTTGCATTTTGCGCCATCGACTTTGCCGGCATCGCCCGTATATTCACTCCGGAGCAGGGACGCGATGAACCGGCTGAGGTCTGGTATCTCTTTGGAGCATGGATCCTTGCCGCCGCGTTCAACGCCATGCTCACCTGGTGGGGTGTGTCGGTCGCCATTCAAAACCACAATGCATTGGGCGGCTCCCTGGTCGGCCAGGAAGCGATGACGAAACTCGTCCCCATCTTTGTCGCGTGCATGGTCTGGCTGATCCGTGTGCTGTTGATCGGTACTTTCTCGCTGGCTGGCGAGCGTCTCTTTACGCTTGCGGATATTTATGACCGGAACTCGGCCTATCGCAACGCCCCGGCATCTTCGTACCCCGCGCCTCAACCGCGGACCGTTCAACCCTTCCCGCGGCAGGAAGTGAATCCTCCCCCAGCTAATTATCCACGCCCCGCGCCCAAGCCGCGTCCTGCGCCCATGCCGTCCTACGGCGTCAACCACCCCGAACCGACGTATCATCCCGTCGGCATGGCAGCAATGAGCAACCGCGAAAACAATCCTTCCGTTCGGAGGTAATCCTTGCAAAGCAAGGTTTCGTTTCCTCTCCCCCATCCAACCGCTGGGCCGTCCGCAAGGGCGGCTCATGCGTTTAATGACGTTACTCGAACTCGTCCAGCGTGCTTTCCCCATGCGTCAACACATACATCCCGCGCGGATGTTCCCCGGTGCTGTCGTACACAAAATCGGTGACGATGTATCCCTTGGCAAAAGCGTTCTCGAAAAGTTCGCGGCTGAAGAAACGCCAATCGCGGGCGAGGGCAAAATCCTTTGCTTTGAGTCCGATGAAATCGTGAGGAATCTCCGCCAGCAGGATGCGCTCCTCGAACGGCGGGAGATGCTCGGGTGGGCGGACCAGTCCTGCGTCCGAAAATTGAGGCGGGTAAAAAGGGCGGAGTCCGCTTTTGGATACATGGGTCATTGTGAGCGTGGGGCGCGGATTCTTACTGAGCCGCTTGTCCACGCGGCGCGAATTGATCCACCAATCCACTTGAAAACGATCGGAGGGGAGCCCGGCATTAAGACCATCGCGCATCTCGCCGTATTCGGAGCGGCGGTAGGTGCTGCAGACCGCGCCGAGCTTGGAGATGTTGAGACGCGCATTGCGGCTGAGCAATGGATCGTACGTCCACGTGATGTGGTCGAGTCCCTGATGCCGCACCATCTGCCATTGCGCGCGTTTCAGCGCGAAGCCGATTCCCCCGTCGCGATATTCGGGATGAATGCCCATCATGTGCGAACAATGTTTCGCGCGGGGTCCGTCGGGCGTTTCCTCCAAACCTGGGAAGCCGAAAACAAAACCGATGATCTTCTCTTCTTCAAATGCGCCAAACACCAGCCCGCCGTTATGGACGGCGGTGATGAGCATGTGCATGGGCACGATGTCCGTTTCCGAGCCGGGCCATACCGCGCGTTGAAGTTCCTCTACAAGGCGGAGGTCTTCCGGCGTTTCAAGCAGGCGAATGTTCGGCAGCGCCATCTTAATTCGTTTTCTGAGGGGAAAGGCGTTCCGTGATCGCGCTCCACAAGCGCTCATACCAGCGTTTATGTTTGAGATATTCGAGCCGGTAGGAGAAGCGCGCCGGCATCAAGCCGAAGTAGCGCGGCATCGAATCGACGGCGGTGGTGCGATTGACGGCGAAATAATCGAGAAAGAAGGACGAGATGGGGAAACGCGGTAGGGCATTTTCGAGAAAAACGGTTATGGCGCGCAGAGTGATTGGCGATAACGGCACAAGATACCGCCTTCTGCGCGTCACGTCCATGATGGTCTCGATGACCTGTTGAATGGTGAAGAATTCGTTGCCGCCGACTTCATAGACCTGGTGCAGCGTGGATTCGTTTTGGAGAGCCCAGATCATGCAGGTGACGAGGTCTTCGACCCAGACCGGCTGTACGACGACACGTCCGCCGGTGGGAATGGGAAAGAATCCAACCGAAGAACGGATGAGCCGCGCGATGTTGTTGGTGAAGTGGTCCTCGGGTCCGTACACCAATGAAGTGCGGATGATGGTATAGGGTGTTTTCCCCGCGCGGATGCTTTCCTCGGCGATCCCCTTTGCCTTGAAGGCGGGATATCCCGATGCGCGCGCCGCCCCGAGATGGCTGAGATAAACGATTCGATTCACGCCCGCATCTGCCGCGGCATCGACGAGATTTTGCGTCCCCTGAATATCTGTGGCGAGAAGATTGCCGCGCGACCCTTGATTCTCCGCGCTGGCAAGATGGAAGATGGACTCCACATCGCGCATGGCAGCGCGCAGACCGCGCGTATCGGCGAGAGAAACCACCGCCACTTCCACTGGAACGCCTTTCGGTAAACGCGGAGTCCGTGCCGATGGACGGATGAGCGCGCGTACCGGATAGCCCGTCGAAGATAACTGCCGCACAAGGGTGCGCCCGATAAACCCGGTGGCGCCGGTGATGAGAATCATGGAAAAGATTATAAAAGATTTGGGCGCTTTATAGGCTGCCGAGACCTATCGTTTCGACCACACACCGGGGATGGCTTCGCCGCACTTCGGGCATTTCCCCTCCCCCGTCAATCGATTTTCCAGGATGAAATATCCGCGCCTCTTGACCAGCCGATGACTGCAATTCGGGCAGACGGTATCCTCGTACTCCCCGACCGTGCCGGGCAAATTTCCCGCGTACACGAATTTGAGTCCCGCCTCGCGCCCGATCTCCGCCGCGCGGATGAGAGTCCTCGCATCGGTGTTATCCGGATCGGTCATTTTGTAATCCTTATGGAATGCCGTCACATGCCAGGGAATATCCCTTGAAACCTCCGAGAGGAAACGCGCCGCATCCCACAACTCTTCATTCGAATCATTGAAGCCGGGGATGACCAACGTGACCACCTCCACCCAGAGTCCATGTTGCCTTGCCCGTTTGATCCCGTCCAGCGTGCTTTGCAGGGTCCCGCCGAGTTTGCGGTAGTTCTTGTCGTCCATGCACTTGAGATCGACCTTATAGGCGGAAAGATACGGCGCAAGGTAATCCATTACTTCAGCGGTGTTGTTCCCGTTGGAGACATAGGCGCACATCAAACCGTTAGCCTTCGCCACCTTGAAGATATCCACCGCCCATTCGCTGGTGATCAGCGGTTCGTTATACGAGGAAACCACCACCGAGGCATTCACCCTGCGGGCATGGTCCGCAATCGCCTGGGGAGTCACTTCGCGTACGAATTGAGCCGAAATATCCGATGCCGGGTCGCGCATGGCTTGCGAGGTGAGCCAGTTCTGGCAGTAACCACAATGGTAGTCGCAACCAAGCATTCCGAAGGTCAATGCATTTGCGCCGGGTAATACATGCGCGAACGGCTTTTTCTCGATGGGGTCGTTCTGCAGTGCGGCGACGTAACCGTGCGGAACCATCAACCTCCCGCCCTTGTTGAAGCGCACCTGGCAGATTCCCCGTTTCCCCTCGCGGATGAGACAGCGATGCCCGCATGCGAAACAGCGCACGGAATCGTCGGCAAGTTTCTCATACAGCTCGCCTTCGATGGTCAATCGGTCAAGTAGGGTAGCCAGAGGACTCATTTCATCTATAATATACCCATGTTATCGGTTGTAATTCAAGCCGGCGGGCAGTCCTCCCGCATGGGCGAGGACAAGGCGCTCAAGCCGTTTTTGAGAAGGCCGCTCATCCAGCGGGTGATCGAACGGCTTGCGTCCATCGCGGACGAATTGATTGTAACGACGAATCGCCCCGCAGACTATGAATTCCTTAACGCTTCGACAGGCTCAGCGCAACCCGTGCGCCTCATGCCGGACCTCAAACCGGGCCGCGGCGCCCTGGGCGGACTCTACACCGCCATCGCATCCGCCAGTCATCCATTCGTCGCAGTGGTCGCTTGCGACATGCCCTTCGCGAGTAAAAATTTCTTCGAAAGCGCGCACAGGCTCATCGTTGCGGAAGAGGCGGATGTGGTCATCGCCCGCGTCGAGGCGGAAAACGAAAAAAGCGCAGGGTACGAGCCGCTCCATGCGTTATATCGAAAAGAGACCTGCCTGCCGGCCATCGAAAACGCAATCGAAAAAGACCTGTGGAAAGTGATCGTCTGGTTTCCACAGGTCAGGGTGCGGACAGTAACCGAAGAAGAATTGAAAATTCTTGACCCATCCGGTTTGTGTTTTTGGAATGTCAACACCTCCGGGGAATTTCAAAAAGCCGAACTACTTGCCGGACTAAACGACTGACCGACTCTTCGACTATCTGACTATCAATACCGGGCAGGGCGCATGCGAGACGACCTTCTGACTCGTGCTTCCCAGCAGCAAACCTGCCAGCCTACCCAGGCCGCGCGAACCCATCACGATCACATCACTTTTGCAGACGTTCGCCACTTCGATGATCGCGCCGGCTGCGTCGCCTTCGATGATCTCGGTGTGGATCCCGCAGGGCACCTCGCCGATTTCCTTGACGGCCATGTTCAATATTTCCTCGGCTTCACCTTTGCGGTTGGTGATCGCGATCTGCATATTCGGTTCGCCGAGATACATCGGGATGGGATCGTACGCAACAACGATGCGAAACTCTTTGGGTTTCATGCAGCGCGCCAGTTCGGCGGCTTTGCGGGTGGCATGGAGGGCGTGCTCGGAACCGTCCACAGCAAGCAGGATTCTCTCGAACATACAGCCTCCTTTCGGTGGGGTACAATCCTAGTATAGTACCTGCGTGTTTGAAATTCATCTGAGGAGACCCTTTGCATGTCACTAAATTTGGATGTCATTCGTCAGCAATTTCCGTCGCTGAACCGCCCGGCGATCTTCTTCGACAATCCCGGTGGGACTCAGATCGCAAAACAATCCCTCGACCGCATCACAAATTATCTGCTTGAGAACAATGCCAATCATGAAGGCGCATTCGCCACCAGCATCGCTTCTGATGCAATTCTCGACGAAGCGCATCGCGCCATAGCGGATTTTTATAACGCCGCCTCTCCCGAAGAGATCGTCTTCGGCAACAACATGACCACCCTCACCCTGCACTTAAGCCGCTCCATTTCGCGCGAATGGAGGGAAGGCGATGAAATCGTCTTGACGAGACTCGACCACGACGCCAATGTCACGCCCTGGGCGCTGGCAGCGCAGGATAAAGGCGTGAAGGTCAACTGGGTGGATTTCGATGTGGAAGACGGCACACTCAAACTGGATGATCTTCAAAAGGCTCTTGAACGCAAACCGAAACTTGTGGCTGTCGGATATGCCTCCAATTCGCTGGGAACGGTCAACCCGATAACAAAGATCACGAAGATGGCGCACGACGTTGGCGCACTCGTCTATGTGGATGCCGTGCAATACGCCGTGCATGGACCGATCGATGTGCAAAAGATCGGTTGTGATTTTCTGGTCTCTTCATCGTACAAGTATTTCGGTCCTCATGCGGGAATCTTGTACGGCAAACGCAACCTGCTTGAAAAGCTTTTCGCTTACAAGGTGCAACCCGCAACGAACAAAATCCCCGGCAAATTCGAGACCGGCACGCAAAACCACGAAGGCATCGCAGGGGTTCTCGGCGCCATCGAATACTTTGAATGGCTGGGAAAGGAATTCGGCGGGCGTTATGTGGACGGTCTGCGCGAGGATGGTTACAGCGGACGAAAACTTATCCTCAAACAGGCAATGACCGCCGTCCATGCCTACGAATTCGAGTTGAGCCGCGCGCTTCTTTCCGCGCTCGAAGCGATTCCGGGACTGCGCATCTTCGGTCTCTCCGACCCCCGCCGCCTCGACGAACGCATCGCCACCTTCTCCTTCCGCATCGGGGACATGCATCCAAAAATTGCGGCGGAGAAACTCGCGGCGGAAAATATCTACGTTTGGGACGGTAACTACTACGCCATCAACGTCACCGAACGCCTTGGCTTGGAAGACAAGGGCGGCATGGTCCGCGTCGGTGCGGTCCATTACAACACGCTGGATGAGGTTGCAAAGTTGGAAGAGGTGTTGAAGAGAATCGCAGGTTAGATCGGACATCCCTGTGAACTGGGAGAAATTGGCGGCTTTACGTCTTTATATGTAAGCCGCGGAATACCTCTCGAAATTTTCATGGAAGTGTTCCAGCCACGATTCGATGAATTGCCTGGATTCGAACATTGGCAGCAGGTCCACAGCAAGATCATGCACTCGAATCCCCTCTGCCTTTCTTCGTAAAACATCCATGGCCGCGGGAATGGTGTATGCCTTTTGCGAGTCTTTTTCAAGTTTCTCTGCAAGCGGCACAACACCCTTTTGCATGAACCAGAGCAAATCGTAAAAATCGCGCCCTTTGATGAATGCGCCTTCGCGTCCGCGTTGGAAGTTGCGTTCGATGCATGCGATCATTTTTCCCGCCATCATGGTCTCCAGCGAAAAATGGGAGACGACAATGCTGTGTCCCAGATAAAAGACGGGGGTCTTTTGAATGAGCGCTGTCTGCTTGTGATGGCTTGCCTCGACCTTTAGGTGAAGAGCCTCATTTGCATGGCTGGACAGTCCCAGCGCGTTCAATATTGGGAATTTCATGGTCACACGTAAAACATCCTTTTCGCCGTGCTGAACCTTCGAAATCGTTTCATTGTAACCAAACGTATGCCTGAACATGTCCGTCAGGTCGCGCGGAAGGTTCGAAAGATCGATCCCCACGCTGTTGTCGAGGTCCAAATCCTCCGAAAGGCGGTTCAAATCATAGACGACATGCAGGCAGGTGCCGCCGTAAAAGTTCAATCCCCGGTAAACGGGGTGATTGTAAAGAAAATCCAGCACAGAGGATTGCAGAACTTCCTTGAGAACGATCCGTTTGGTCTCAGGGGAGGGAAGCGGCCCTCTTTGCTCAAGGGCGTGTTGCAAAACCCGGACTAAATCCGCCATACATGCCTCCTGAAATTTTCAAGAATATCGCGCATTTTCTTTGAATTACCCGCCTCAACGAAACCGGAAAATTCCGCGCGCGCCTTCGAATCCATTTCATCCAGGTTCAAACGAAGTTCCCCCGCAAGATCGATTTTCAGGGAACGGAAGGATGGAGGCACGGGACGCAAATAAAGATAATCGAACAGGGCTTTGGCGGGACCGGCAATTGCATACCGGATGCCGAAGTATTCAAAAAATGAAAATCCCTCATACAGATCCGCGCGGATGTTGCGATACCAGAAAGTGTTGATCCCGTTTGTGATCGTCTTTGTATTCTTTTTTGTAATGCAAGTGACGGGATAAGTGACCTCCGTCAACAGGTTGCCCTGCTGGAGCACATATTCCAGCGACACATAGGACTGGGGTACGAGAATTGCGCTGACCGCCGGGGAAAATGCCGCATCCAGCCGGTGGTTTTCGAAAAACCGGCGGGTCATGTACAAACCCTTTTTAAGAGGCAGGATGATTCCCGTTTGCGCCCAGCGATGCAACAAGACACGCACAGAATGGGAGGATTCCATGCCTGAAATTTGCTTGAAACCCTCGATGCTAAAAAAAGGAATGGTCTCAAAGGGGCGTAATAAGTTGGTCTTCATATATATCGGATAATATACTTTTTTTGTATATTATCCGATATAAAAACGTGTTTGTCAAGCGCCGCTTGGAAAACAAAGGCGGCATGGTCCGCGTGGGTGCGGTGCATTACAACACGTTGGGTGAAGTGGCGAAGTTGGGGGAGGTATTGAAAAGGATCGCTGGATAAAAGAAACATGGCTCACCCGGAAATTATGGTTTCGTGGGTGAGTTCGTTTTTAAGAGCAAATAGGGCGCGGATTATCGCTGGAAACGTGGTTTTTTTAATCCTTTTCCACGTTCACCTGCGCTCGTCTGCGTCCCAAATTAAATTCTGGGTTATTTATGTTTTGAACTTCATCAACCAAACACCACAAAATCCAACGGCTCAAGGACGAGCGTATTCTTGGGAGAAACATGATTCCGTCCGTGCAGTTTCTTTAGCGAGGTGATCGAGTACTGTTCGATGACGCGGCGCATAATGGGTTGAGGCACTTCGGAGAAGTTGGCAAAGACCACGGCGCGTTTGCCTGCATAGGTGCGCATATAGGCAAGGACGTGTTCATTTCCGGCCGGGATGACTTCCATTTCGCCGTCTGCAAAGACCTTGTGAACCTTTCGCAGTTCGATCAACGTGCGAAAACCGTGATAGATGTGCCCTTCGATGGAGTGGGGATTCTTTCTCCGCTTGTATTTCTCCCAATCCGCGCGCGGACGATGCACCCAGCGGCTGTCGCGTTCGCGGGCGGGGTCGTCGCGGTAGGCGTAATCGTTCAGGGTGCCGATCTCATCGCCAAGGTAAATGAGCGGGATCCCGCCCACAGTGAGGATGATTCCATGAATCAACAGGATACGGCGGATGGCAAGTTCCACTTCCTTTTCGCCTTCTTCATGCAGGGCTTTTTCCAGCCCGGCAAGGGAAGCGCAGGTGCCGCTGATCCGGCAATCACCGGTGGCGGGATTTTCCTGAAAGGGAAGCCCGCGCGCGAAACTGCCGGGAAACTTTCCGCGATAGAACTCGTTGAGAAAACGGCGGTGGTCGTAGCCGTTGATTCCCAATTGGGCGGCGTCTTCATCCGAAAATGTCCAGCCGATGTCGTCGTGCACCCGGACGTAATTGATCCAGGCCGTCCCCTGCGGGAGTTTAAACCGGGTCGCCAGAGCCTGTGAAAGCAAGCGTGTCTTCCGCGTGGCAAGCGAGTTCCAAAGCAAGGCCATTATGAGCGGGTTATAGGATACCTGGCACTCATCGGGCGAAACGTATTTCACCACCTCGTCGGGATGCACGATGGCTTCGGATTTGAAAATGAGCGCAGGGGCGGCGATGCGTGCCACGGCATTAAAGGCTTTGATGAGCGTATGCGCTTGCGGCAGGTTCTCGCAGTTGGTGCCGAGTTGTTTCCAAATAAAAGCAACCGCATCGAGCCGCAGCGCTTCCACGCCTTGATTCGCAAGGAAGAGCATTTCCTCCGCCATGCGGTTGAAGACGGCCGGGTTGGCATAGTTCAAATCCCATTGGTAGGAGTGGAAGGTCGTCCACACCCAATGTTCTTTTTTCCTGATGATGAACGGTGAAAATGCGCCTGCATGGCCTTCGGGAAAGATTTCCCTGAGATTCTGCTGGTAGCGGCCGGGCAGGTCACGGTCCGGGAAGATGCGGTAGAAATCCATGTGGTCTTCATCGCCCTGCTTGGCACGTTCCGCCCAGAGATGTTCATCCGAGGTGTGATTGAAGACCAGGTCCAAAACAAGGCTGATGCCCGCCCGGCGCAATTCGCGCGCAAGTGAAGACAGTTCCTTCATCGTGCCAAGCGCGGGATTCACTTCGCGGTAACTGCTGACGGCATATCCGCCGTCGTTCTCGCCTTCGGGGGATTTGAAGAGCGGCATGAGGTGAAGATAGGTGAGACCGAGTTCCTTGAAGTACGGGATTTTCCTGCGGATCCCATCGAGGTCATTCGCAAAAAGATCCGCATAACAGACTGCTCCGAGCATTTGGTTGGATTGAAACCAGAGCGGGTCGCGCTCGCGCGCATCGTCGAGTTCGCGCAGGTCGAGCGGGCGGTTGAACCATGAACGCGCCATGCTTGCCACCAGGTCTTCGAGTTGATAGGCAAGGTCGTATCGGTCACCATACAGCTCAGCATACAACGCCAGCAGGGAGGGGAAGGTCTTATTGAGTCGGCTTGTGAATTGCTGCCAACCATGCGGGTCCCTTGCGATCAGGCGTTTAAGGTCGGCTTCCACTCGCGGAAGAATTGATCTCAATAATTTATGAGAGTTACGTTCGAGGAGTTTGGATTGAATCATTGAATTTATTGTAACGCTTCTTCAGCCAGGGCAAACGCGCCAAGTATACCCGAACGGTTCCCCAAGCCGGGATGGACGATATAGGTTTCGATATTTTCAAGGATGACGGGAGATTGAATGTAGCCGTTGATGTAACCGCGCGTCTTTTCCTGGACCTTTGGCAGGAGATGCTCCAGCGAGCCGACTCCTCCGCCGATGATGATGCGCTGAGGCGAGAGGGTCATCACATAATTGCTGAGCGCCTGCGCAATGTAATCGGCTTCGAGGTCCCATGCCGGGTGATCTGCCGGGAGCAAAGAGCCGCGTTTGCCCCAGCGCTTTTCGATGGCAACGCCCGACGCAAGCCCCTCGAAACAATCGGCATGGAACGGGCAGGCTCCCTTGAAAGGATCCCTTTCCATATCGTGCCGGACGATTACATGGCCCATCTCCGGGTGGATCAATCCATGCAGGAGGTTCCCCTCCACATATGCGCCTCCGCCGATGCCCGTGCCCACGGTGAGATAAATAAAGGTTTTTCGTCCCTGGGCCGCGCCCCAGCGCCACTCGCCCAGGGCGGCGCCATTCACATCGGTATCGAATGCGACGGGAACATCGAACGAGTCGCGCAGCATGCCGACGACATTTGCGTTCGACCAGCCGGGTTTGGGCGTTGGCAGAATAAAACCGAATGTGTTTGAAGCCGGATCCGGATCGAGCGGGCCAAAGCAGGCAAACCCAATGGCGGAGAATTTGCCCATAATCTCCTCCTGTTGTTTGAAGAAGTCGACCACATGCGCCATGGTTTCTTCAGGCGTGGTCGTTTCAAACCTCGCCTCAGCCCGGATATTTTTCGGCGCCGCGCCGACCGCGCAGATGAACTTCGTGCCGCCGCCTTCAATGGCGCCGTAGAGAGGAACATGATCATTCTTCATCGCTGCACCTGCATCCAATGGTAGGCATAAGGCGCGATCTCAAGAGTTTCAGTCAGGGATTGTGAACGGCCCGTGAACAGGTCGATACAGGGCATTCGAAAATCCATTGGGATATCCACGCATTGATTCGAGCCGCTCAGGTTATTGAAAATAAGCATAACATCCCCGCCATGTTCGCGCACATACACGGCAACCGCCGGATTGCCCGTCTCCACCCATTGCATTTCACTGCCGCCGAATGCGGCGTGTTTTTTTCGCAGGGAGATCATCTTTTGCAGGGTATGGAACAGCGAGTTCGGATCCTTCAACTGGCTGGCAACGTTGATCTGTTCGTATCCCATCGATCCGCGCACCGGCGCGGTAAACGGCTCGGCAAGCGTGAAACCCGCATTCAGTGAATCGTTCCATTGCATAGGCGTGCGGACCCCGTTGCGGTCCGGCAGATCGAGGTTGTCGCCCATGCCGATCTCATCGCCGTAATAGATGATGGGCGCGCCGGGCAGGGTGAATAATAATGAGTTCGCCAGTTCGATCTTGCGGCGATCGTTATCGAGCAATGGCGCGAGTCGGCGGCGAATGCCAAGGTTGAGTTTCATGCGCGGCTCGGGCGCATATTCCTTCCACATCCATTGGCGTTCTTCTTCGGTGACCATCTCTAAGGTCAATTCATCGTGGTTGCGCAGGAAGGTGCACCACTGGCAATTTTCGGGAATGGAAGGCGTGCGGCGCATGATCTGCGCCATATCTTCGTAAAGTCCCTTTTTGATCGCCATGTAAATACGCGGCATGATCGGGAAGTGAAAGCCCATATGGAATTCGTCGCCATTGCCGAAGTAGGGACGCACATCTTCAGGCCATTGATTCGCTTCACAAAGCAGAATCCGCCCGGGATAATGCTCGTTCATGAAGGCGCGTAATGTTTTCAAGTACACATGAGTTTCGGGCAGGTTCTCACAATTGGTCCCCTCGCGCTCGAAGAGATACGGAACCGCATCGGCGCGAAAACCATCGATTCCCATTTCCAGCCAGAAGCGCGCCACGTTGAGCATTTCTTCCCGCACTTTGGGATTGTCAAAGTTCAAGTCTGGCTGGGTGGAATAAAAACGATGCCAGAAATATTGACCGGCTTGTTCGTCCCACGTCCAGTTCGATGTTTCGGTATCCACAAAGATGATGCGCGCATCTTTATATTTTTCGTTCGTGTCGCTCCACACGTAATAATCGCGATAGGGCGAGTTCCTGTCGGAGCGCGCGGCTTGGAACCAGGGATGGGCATCGGAGGTGTGATTCAGGACAAGGTCCATGATGAGGCGGATATCGCGTTGATGCGCCGCCTCGATCAGGACTTTGAGATCGTCCAGCAACCCGTAGGCTGGGTCCACGCTGTAATAGTCCGCGATATCATAGCCGTCATCGCGCAAAGGCGAAGGGTAGATGGGCATGATCCAGATGCAATCCACGCCGAGGGTTTGCAAATAATCGAGCTTCTGCGTCAGCCCACGCAGGTCACCGCGCCCGTCGCCGTTGCTGTCCTTGAAAGCACGGACGGAAATTTCATAAAAAACTGCGTTCTTGTACCAAAAGTTGTTGGTCATAAATTTAGTGTCATTGCTCCAGGCGGCATCCTCGCCGCCGGGGACGGCAGCATAAGTGAAATAGATTAGACCGTAATGGAATTTTGTCTGATGACTTCCCCGAACCAATACGCGCTTTGCTTGGGAGTACGTTTCAGGGTTTCGAAATCCACGCGCACCAGACCGAAGCGTTTGCTGTAGCCGCGCTCCCATTCGAAGTTGTCGAAAATGCTCCAGACGAAATATCCATGCACATTCGCCCCTTCCTGAATTGCTTGATGCAGGGCTTGCAGGTGTGCCTGCAGGAACCGGATGCGGTCCCAGTCTTCTACAAAACCTTCCGGGTTCGGAGCATCCGGCATGGCACAGCCGTTTTCCGTAAGATAAAGGACGGGGTTGCCGTAATTTTCCTTGAGATACATGACTTCGTTCTTCAGCCCCATCGGGTGGATGCCCCAATTCATTTCCGTTCGTCCCCAACCGGCGGCTGAATACGGCGTAAGGCAGGCTTTGTTCAATCCGCCGAAAAGGTCGAACGAAACAAGGTCGGTATTATAGTGATTGAGACCGAAAAAATCGATCGGCTGATGAATGATATCCAGATCGTTCGCGTGAACCTTCGGCTGGTGGACGCCAATGTAGTCGAACAACGCCTGCGGATACGTTCCTTTGAAAACAGGATCGAGAAACAACGCATGGGTCTCGTCATGGACACGCTGCGTCGCCGCCACATCCTCTTTGCTGTCGGAGGCGGGGATCAACCCGTTCAAATTAAGGATGAATCCGATCTTTCCATCATGCCCGCCCTGTCGGTAGACTTGCACGGCTTTGCCGTGCGAAAGCAATAAATGATGCGCGGCTTGATATGCCTGCGAGTAATCGCAAATCCCGGGCGCGTGCAATCCCTGAGCATGACCCAAAAAGGCGGCGACCCATGGCTCGTTGTGGGTTGCCCAAAGTTTAACCCGGTCTGCCAGATGGCTGAAGACGATGCGGGCATAGTCGGCGAAATAGTCGGCCGTATCGCGCGAGGTCCATCCACCCAGGTCTTGAAGCGCCTGGGGAAGATCCCAATGAAAGAGCGTGCCCTTGGGTTGGATGCCTGCATTCAGAAGTTCATCCACGAGGCGGGAGTAAAAATCCAGTCCCTTTGTGTTGACCGTCCCGCGTCCCTGCGGCAGGATGCGCGTCCAGGCGATGGTGAATCCATAACAAGGAATGCCCAGCGACTTGATGATCGCCACATCCTCCTTGTAACGGCGGTAATGATCACAAGCCACGTCGCCATTATCGCCGTTAAGAATGTGCGCCTCCCAACGGGTAAAGCGGTCCCAAATACTCTCGCCTTTACCGTCCGCATTGTATGCGCCTTCGATCTGGTACGCCGAGGCGGCCGCGCCCCAAAGAAAATCTTTTGGAAATTTCAATATTCTCATGATAAAAAAAGTGGACTGGGCAGACCAGTCCACTTGTCTCCAGATTAACCTTTGACTGAGCCCGCCAACAATCCGCGCACGAAGAACCGCTGCAAGGTGAAGAAGACAGTGAGCGGCAGGATCATGGACACGAACGCGCCCGCCGTCAGCAGGTGCCAATCCTGGCCGCGTGCCCCGACGATGGCGGCCATCCGCTGGGTCACAAGTTCGAATTCGGGGTTGCCACCCAGAAAGATCAACGCCACAAGGTAATCGTTCCAGACCCATAGGAACTGGAAGATGGCAAAGGAGGCAAGCGCGGGTACGGAGAGGGGTAATACGAGCGTTGTGAATACCGTGAAATGGGAGGCGCCGTCAATGAACGCCGATTCCAAAATATCGCGCGGCAATGAGCTGATGTAGTTGTAAAGCAGATACGTTGCCAGCGCCAGACCAAAGCCGGTATGCGCAAGCCAGATCGCAAGGAAGGTGCCATTGAGATTCAATGACCTATAGTCGCGCAGGATCGGCACCAGGGCAATCTGGAGAGGCACGACCAGAAGAGCAACGACCATGATGAACATGCCGCGGCGACCGGGGAATTTCATCCATGCAAAGGCATACGCCGCAAATGCGGCGATCAAGATCGGAATGACCGTGGATGGAATCGCCACCGCCAGACTGTTAAGGAAGGCATTGACCATGTTGTCACCGGGGACCACTTCCACCGAGCCATCCGGCCGTCTGAATTCGAAATCCTGCCCGCCAAGGACCTGTTCGTAATTATCGAGGGAAAAGTCCCAATCTATCGTCCATGCATTTTCCTGCACTTCGACCTTTCCAAGCCGCTTATTGCCAATCCAGGTTACTCGTTTGCCGTCCGGGGTTTCAATGCCTTTACGGAATTGGTCGAATGTGCCGGAGACGCCTTCGATCTCCATGACTTCATCAGGATTGAGACCAAGCGCCTTCGGGTCCAATTCGCTGACCGGCCGCCATTCACGATGTGGAAAAACGTTCCACCAGCCTGTTGTGGCGATCTTATCCCTGTTGCGAAAGGACGAAATGAAAATGCCAAGTGTTGGGATGGTCCAGATCAGAACAAGAAGGAGAAGCGTGAGATTGACCAGCCATTTGCCAAGTCGTTTTTGATTTTTTGCGCTGCTCATCTTAAAATGCCTCCTGTTCCCTGAAGCGTTTCAAGTTGTAGATCATGACCGGGATCACGGCGATGAGAAGCACAATGGCGATCGCCGAACCAAATCCCGAATTGCGGTTTGTGAATGACTGGCGGTAGAACTGTGTGGCAATGACATGCGTGCCGAATTGCCCTCCCGTCATTACCCAGACAACGTCGAATATTTTGAGGGTAAAGATGATGATCGTGGTCCACACCGAGATGAGGGTGCCCTGAATGTAGGGCATCATGATACGGAAAAAGATCTGAAATTCATTTGCGCCGTCGATGCGTCCGGCTTCCAGCAGCTCCTCCGGTATGCCCTTGAGCGCCGCGGAGAAAAGCACCATTGAAAAGCCTGCCTGCAGCCAGACCACGATCACGATTAGGAATAAGTTGTTCCAGGGCGATATGGCCACCCATTGCGGCCACGCCTCCGGGGTTCCGCCAAGGCTGGTAACAATGGAATTCAATAAACCGATTTGTGTCTGACCTTCGGGTCTGTATTCGTAGATGAAATTCCAGATAATTCCTGCGCCAACGAAGGAGATCGCCATCGGCAAAAAAATGAGCGACTTTGCCAGTTTCTCGAAACTGCTCCGGTCGGCAAGTACCGCAATCAGAAGGCCGAAGATGACCGAGAATGTGCTTCCGAAGATGATCCACATCAGGTTGTTACGGAAGGCTTCGACCATCAAATCCTGGGTGAAGACCGAAGCATAATTGCCGAAGCCAACGAAAGCAGCGCTGGAGATCTGCTGTATGAAACTCAACCCTTCCGGCGGGCCGTCGCGTCCGAACAGGCTGAGATAAAATGTGCGCAGGGTCGGAATTGCCAGGTACCAGGAAAGGATGGCGATGGCGGGTCCTACGAACACAAAAGGAAGCAGTCTTCCCTTCCATTGGTCGGGAAGCTTTTCTACAAGCCAGTTGAAGACCCAATACAAAAGGCCGACGCCGCCAACACCCCATATGATGGCAATCAGGACGATGATCTCGCGCGGGGCATTACTGTCCCGCAGGAAAAGGAATCCGAGATAGAGAACATAAAATGAAATCAACGGGATGCTTACTGCCAATAAAACACGTCCGATTAGGGCGAGTATCCCCGCAACAAACGATTGATCCCCTGCCACTTTGTTGTTCGGTGATTCCATGGTCATCTCCTTTAGCTTAACTAAGAAGAAGGATAAAAATGGGGGTGGAAGGTTGTTGGACCTCCCACCCCAGCATTTTACTACTTCACTTTATTATTTCGGCCAGGTTGCATCGATCGCCTTCATGGCGGTATCAAGGTCTTCGGAACCCGCCACGTAGCTGGAAATGTGCTCCCAGAAGGAACCGGCACCAACTTCGCCGGGCATGAGGTCAGAGCCATCGAAGCGGAAACTGGTCGCCTGCGCTACGAGTTCGGCGATGCCCTTTTCCAGTTCGACACCGTACATATCGGGTGTGACGGTCTGGTGAGCAGCCAATGCGCCGCCGCCCTGGAGCCAGCCGCTCGCCGACTCAGGCACGGTGAAGTATTCCATCAGCGCGCGAACTTCGGGGCGGTCGTTGAACATATACATAGAGTCGCCTGCCACGAGGAACGGTTTCCCATAAGCGGGGTCCACGGGCGGGAAGTAGAAGAAGCCATAATCCTCGCCTGCCACAGTGCCTTCAGGGAAGAAACCGGTGATGAAGTTGCCCTGCTTGTGCATCCAGCATTGCGGGGGATCTTCGAACATCGGCGCGGGAGAATCGCCAAAGAAGGTTGTGACAATGGAGGATCTGCCGCCGTAAACATAAGCATCATTGAACCAGAGTTCGCTCCAGGTTTCGATGGCTTTCTTCACCTCGGGGGAATCGAAGGACAGTTCACCAGCGACCCATGCATCGTAATTTTCCAGAGACGTGGTGCGCAACATCATCTCCTCGGTCCAGTCGGTGGCAGCCCAACCGGTGGCGGCGCCGGATTCAACGCCGATGCACCATGGGGTATCGCCGTCGTCGGCGATCTGTTGATTCAACGCCATCAACTCTTCCCAGGTTTCGGGGATCTCATAGCCAGCCGCATCCCACGCCTTCTTGGGATACCAGACCAGGCTCTTGCCGTTGAAGCGGTGGAAAATACCCATTTCAGCGCCGTCGAAGGTGACCATATCACGCCAGCTCTGGTTGTACTGCTGGGTAAGCCACTCATCCGAGAGATATTCGCTGACAGGAACTATATCGCCACCAGCAACAAATTGTGCGGCTTTACCGGGCTGCGGGAAGTCTACAATGTCGGGAGCATCGCCAGCATCGACACGGACGGAAATGGTGGCTTCGAATTCCTTGTTGCCAATGTAGTTGACGGTGATGCCGGTCGCTTCTTCAAACGCCTTTACACTCTCTGCGAATTTCACACCATCGGGATCGTTGCCTTCGAAGGCTCCATCAACGGTGACGGTCGTACCCGAATAGCTTCCCTTGAGGGCTTCTTCCAAAGCGCCCCCCGCCGGGTACGGAAAGTCAACTTCGGTCGCGGGAACTTCAGTTGGAGCGGGAGTTCCGCATGCCGCAAGAAGCAGGGAGGCAGCCAGCGTCAAAGCGAGGACTTGCCATAAAACTTTTTTCATTCTTCTCTCCTTGAAAAAGATTGGAAATGGATCGTAATTTGGTTGTCAGGTTTGGGGGAATGGTGATCAATATCCGG
This sequence comes from Candidatus Villigracilaceae bacterium, assembly GCA_026645935.1. Classification (GTDB taxonomy): domain Bacteria; phylum Chloroflexota; class Anaerolineae; order Anaerolineales; family Villigracilaceae; genus Villigracilis. The sequence goes on from JAPKMP010000003.1 coordinate 76,904, forward strand.
GGCACCTCCTTCAGCAAAGGAATGATCCGATGTTGCTATCAATTGAAAGAGTTTTTATGAAAGCACTTTCACCAATAAGTATAGCACATCCATTTATTAAGTCAATAAGCAATTTATGAAGTCTAATTTTATTGAGAAGAAACGCACAAATCGAACTCCCCCAATAAATAGCTATGCGGTTGCACGCTCAATGAGATTCAAGGGAAGATTAATATGCTGCAGTGCCCGATTATGCCCGCCTGTACGCATCAATGCCATTTCTGCGGAGAGTCGGCCCGATTCATCGAGATGCTGGCGAATGGTCGTCAGGTCCACATAATCCGCCATATCGATATCATCGAAACCGATGATTGCCAGGTCATCGGGGATGCGGAGATTCAATTGGCGCGCGACCTTCATCACACTCAACGCCTGTATATCCGACGCAGCAAATAATGCGGTCGGACGGCTGCTCATGCTTAGGAGTTCGTACGCCGCCTGCCGCGAATTCTCATGCGAATAAAGCGCCTGCTTGACGTTCTTTTTTGGCAGTGGGATCCCGGCTTCTTCCAATGTTTTTTTGAAACCTTCCAGTCGGGACTTCACTGGATGAATGGCATACCGCTCAGGCGGTTCGATATCTCCAAGAAAGCCGAATGAATTGTGTCCCTTCTTGATCAGATACTCCGCCACCATCCTCCCACCCTGCTCGTCATTGATGACAATGCTGTTTAATTCATCATGGGAGAATTCGATCAGCACCGTTTGCATTCCGTTTTCGATCAGCCGTCGTACATCTTTATCCTCGATGGCCAGCGACATGATGATCAACCCATCCAGGTTGCCCATGATCGGGATGGAGGAGATATATCCTTGGAGATGTTCCACCGAATCGACAGGGTAGATCACCAACTCATAATTCTCGCGAGACAAAGTCCCTGCCACGCCGCGCAAGCGCTGCACAAACGAGGGTGCCGTAAAGAATGGCGTGATGACGCCAACCCGGTTCGAATACTTCAACGCCCGCGCGCGCGCTTCCGCCTTTGGGACAAAACCGAGGAGATCGATCGCATCGATTACCCGCGTCCGGGTTTCGGGATTTACTTTATCCGGCGCGTTCAGCACACGGGAAATGGTGGAGATGCTCACGCCCGAAAGTGCGGCAACATCGTAGATTGTGGGTTTTTTCTTGGTCTTTGGCATGATGAAGTGAAAGCTGTGTGAAAGCACTTTCAGTCTAACACGGAATTGAGCAAGTTTCCAGTAATGGCAGAGATTATTTTGCTGGTTTTACGACAGGGGTATTCCCCTCACCTAGTCTGGTCACCTCCACCCAAAGGGATGCCGCGAGTTCGTAGCCGATAAGGTGGCCTTGCGGCTTCATTTGCAGCCTTAATGGACCTTTGAAAGGGGCGCAACTCAACAGGTGGAAGGGTTTATCGGGAACGAGTCCCAATTCGCCAATATAAGTCAATTTCTCCAGATCATGCGTGCGCACACGGCTGATGACACAATCCGAACCGGAAGGAACTTCAATCAGCGGAACATCGTTGACCACTGGCATAACGCCGTTTTTGGATGGAATCGGCTCGCCATGCGGGCAGCGGGTGGGGTGCCCTGCCAATTCGTCCATGCGGTCTTCGATCTCATCGTTGACGCCTTTTTCGAATGTGTCCGAAAGTTCGTGGGCGGTTGCCCAATCGTATTTCATCACTTTAACGAGAAAGACCTCGGTGAGGCGATGTCGGCGCAGGGACGGCATGGCGATTCTTTCGCCGGTTTCGGTGAGACGGACTCCGCGATACGGCTCATGCACAAGATAGCCAAGTTTCTGCAAACGTTTGACCATCGTCGAGATCGCCTGCGCTGACGAATCGACATGTGAGCTTAAAAGGGAAAGCGGAACCTGTTCATGGTCCTGCTGCAAACGGTAAATTTCGGCAGCATAACGCTGCATTACAGGGCTGGCGGTCATCGTACTCCGTGATGTCGTTCTGAGCCGCGAAGCGGCGAAGAATCTCTACGACTATCTCAGAGATCCTCACCCCACTGCACCGCAATGCGGAGCATGTGCCACTATCGCTCAGGGTGACATAATTTTATCAACCGGGTTGAAAACATTTCACAACCAGATATAGATAAAATTTAATACAAATATCTAGATTATTCGATTGGCGGTCATTATACTACGCCCCACTCAAGGCAGATAAAAATTATCTTATTTATCCGCCCGCATTACACAAGGAGATTTCGTACGATGCAAACCAGCAAGAAACTTTTTATCCTGTTATTTCTGATGGCGTTGTCCGTCAGCGCGTGTGGCGGCGCGGCGACAGAACCCGTCGGCGAAGAACAAGCCACCGAAGCAGCACCCAGCACCGAGGTCAGCAGTGAGGCGGAAGTATCCGGCGACCTGGTCATTTATTCGGGTCGTTCCGAGCCGCTCATCCAGCCGGTGCTCGATGCGTTCAAGGCGAAGTATCCGAATGTGAATATCCTGCTCAAGGCGGGCAGCAACAGTGAGTTGGCGAATGCGCTCATCGAAGAGAAAGCCAACCCGCAAGCGGATGTGTTCATCACCACCGAGCTGCTCACTGTGCAATCGCTGACTTCGGAAGGGGTCTTCCAGTCTTATGCCCCGGCGGGTGTGGAGAATATCCCCGCTGAATTTGTGGGCGAAGGCAATGCGTGGACCGGGCTGACCAAACGCGCGCGCGTCATCATCTATAACAAAGACCTTGTGGCTGAGGACGAAGCGCCCGCCTCGATCTTCGATTTGACTGACTCCAAATGGCAGGGTCAGATCGCCGCTGCGGGCTCGACCAACGGCGGGATGCAGGCGCAGGTCGCCGCGATGCAGCAATTGCTCGGCGACGAAGCGACCGAAGAATGGCTGAATGGTTTGATCGCGAACGATGTGACCTTCTTCGGCGGTCACACCGATGTGCGCAAGGCGGTCGGCGCGGGCGAGTTCAAGATCGGGTTGGTCAATCACTATTACTATCACCTGCAACTTGCCGAAGGCAGCAACGTGGGTGTGATCTATCCTGATCAGGGTGAGGGACAGGTTGGTTTGTTCACCAATGCCACGGCTGCGGCAGTGGTGAACGGTTCAAAGAACCCCGCAGCAGCGCAAGCCTTTTTGGACTTCCTCATTTCGGAAGAAGGACAGAAGTTGTTCGCCGAGCAGAATTATGAATATCCCCTGCTCGCGGGTGTGCCGATCAAGGAAGGTGTTCAGCCTCTCGATAATTTCCGCCTCGCCGATGTGGATGTGGTGAAAGCCGCCGCGAATTTCGATGTGATGTTCGATCTGATCGAACGCGTGGGATTGCCGTAAAAATAATCAACCACAAATGGAACGAAGGGTCACAAAGGTTTTTCCTTAGTGCTCCTTTGTGACCCTTCGTGGTGAGTAAATCCTGTTAAAATGGTGCGCTAACGCCCAATGGAAATAACCCGCACGAACATCACCTATCAAAAAATACGCTCGAAGATCAGCCCGCGGCTTGCACTTGCTGCGGGCTTGGTGGCTTTATTTGTAGCAGTGCCGCTCATTTATATTTTCGTCCGCGCCATCACTGCCGAACCCGAGGCGTGGACTCGTTTATTTCAGGAACGGATTTGGAAATTATTCGCCAACACACTGGGACTTGTGCTTGCCGTGACGGCAGGAGCCATGCTCACCGGCGTGACGATGGCATTTCTCACCGAGCGCACCGACCTGCCTGGGGCAAAAATCTTCCGCTGGATGTTAGCCATGCCTCTCGCCATTCCCGCCTACATTGGTGGTATTGTGCATTTGGCGTTGCTGCGTCCGCGCGGCGGGGTGATCCCAAAATTATTGGAAGATATTTTCGGTCAGCCCGTGTTCACGCCCAGCCCGTTGGGATTTGGCGGCGCGGCGTTCATCCTGACCTTGTTCATGTTCCCATATGTTTACCTCTTAAGCGGGGCTGCCTTCCGCACATTGCATGCCTCGCTTGAAGAAGCCTCTCGTGTTTTTGGTCGCACTCCCTTGCAGACTTTATTTCAAGTGACTTTGCCTGCGTTGCGTCCCGGCTTGACTGCGGGTGCGTTGTTGGTGGCGTTGGATATTCTGGCAGAATACGGTACGGTGGCGTTACTACGCTACGAAACTTTTTCATCTGCAATTTTCGTACAACTCTCCGGTCGTTATGACCGTTCGGCGGCTTCGGTTCTGAGTGGCATTCTCGTCGTTTTAGCAATTGGCATTTTATGGAGTGAACTGCGCCTGCAAGGTCGCGCGCGCTTCACCCAAATGGAAAGCAACTGGCGCCCCGCTCCGCTGATGATGTTGGGCAAGTGGCGCATTCCGGCATTTTTGCTTGTGCTGGGAGTCGTCTCTGCCAGTTTGCTACTACCTGTTGGAGTCTTGCTCGTCTGGAGCATTCAAGCCTCCCTCGACCCTGATACGATGCGGACTTTGTTCAGCACCGGCTCACAGGGGTTTGGAAATTACATTTGGAACAGTTTATGGAGTTCCTCAATGGCGGCGTTCATTGCGGTTGTGCTTTCTTTGCCTGTGGGATTATTGTCCGTCCGTTACCCGAATCAAGTTACAAAATTCATCTCGCGGCTTTGTCAGGTCGGTTATGCCATTCCCGGCGTGGTCATTGCATTGAGTTTGGTATTGCTGGTCAATCGGTTTCTTCCGTTTTTGTATGCCACGCCATTTGTCGTTGTCATCGCCTTTGTCCTGCGTCACATGCCGCAGGCGGTGCGCGCCAGCGAGTCGGCGTTGAATCAGCTTTCACCCTCGCTCGAAGAAGCCTCACGCGTGATGGGGCGCACATCATTCCAGACTCTTTTTCAAGTGACTCTTCCGTTGATTCTGCCGGGCTTGCTGGCGGGCGGATCGTTGGTGTTCCTAACCTCGCTCAAAGAATTACCGGCCACACTTCTGCTGCGTCCGGCTGGCTTCGATACGCTCGCCGTGCGCGTGTGGGTGTGGGCAGGCGAAGGCTTTTACTTCCAAGCTGCGCCCGCCGCGTTATTGCTCGTGCTTGTTTCTGCATTGCCGTTATCCTTCCTTCTTCGCAGGGAGCAGATATTCAAATGACCACGCTCGAAGTGCGGAATCTCGCCAAACGATTCAATGGCTCACCGAATGCGGCTGTGAACGATATTTCCTTTGAGTTAAGCGACAACGAGATCCTCGCGCTGGTCGGACCGAGCGGCTGTGGGAAGACAACCACGCTTCGACTCATCGCCGGGCTTGAGCGGCCGGATGCAGGCTCGATCAGGCTGAATCGGATTCTGGTCGCGTCTGAAGCGGTTTTCGTTCCTCCCGAACAACGCGGCGTTGGAATGATCTTCCAGGATCACGCACTCTTCCCGCATCTAACCGTTTTCGATAACGTGGCATTTGGTTTGAGCGGCAAGACAACAGCGGAGGTTCGCACGCGGGTGGGCGAGATGCTGCACATGGTAGGTCTGCTTTCCCACTCGAAACGATATCCGCATGAACTCTCCGGCGGTGAACGGCAGCGTGTGGCGTTGGCGCGCGCGCTTACACCGCGACCAGTGCTGGTTCTTATGGACGAACCCTTCAGCAGTCTCGACGCCGACTTGCGCGCCGGTGTGCGCGAACATGTGCGCGGCATTCTCAAGTCGATGCAGGCAACGGTCGTCTTCGTAACGCACGACCAGGAAGAAGCGCTTTACATGGGTGATAGACTCGCCGTGCTGAAAAAAGGGGAATTGGAACAGATCGGCACACCGGAAGAAATTTTCCACGAATCGAACACACGCTTCGTCGCGGAGTTCATGGGCCACAGCGATTTCCTCAAAGGGAAAGTGACCCGCGACGGTATTCAAACCGCCATTGGGCTTGTCAGGCAGATCGTTGACCTGCCTCTCTCCACCGCCGTTGAGATCGCCATCCGCGCCGATGATATCGACTTTCACGTGGATGGTTCCGGCAACGCCCTCATCATCGACCGTTTCTTTCGCGGCGCGTTCAATCTCTATCGTCTGCGCCTCGATACCGGGCAGGTCATCCACGCCATCAATCCGCACACGAACATTCTGCCCGTCGGCACACGTGTGCAGGCATTCGTCAGCGCGGAGCATTCTCTAACTGTCTTTACTCAGTAGAGCGTCGCATTCTCCCGCATCTCCTCACAAAACTCTAGTAAAATTCTACGCAAATCTATATAGTATTAAAGAAACTTACGCCTACAATTGTCCCTGAGGTGAGGGCGAGTAACAACCGCCCTTGCTTTGTTTAACCAACTGCAAGACCATTCGACGATCCTGACTGAAAGACCAACCATGTTCATCAAACGTCTTCAACTCGCCCTCATCCACACCGCGGTCGCCATGACTCTCGTGCCGATCAACAGCACGCTCAACCGCGTCATGATCTTCGACCTCGGCATCTCGAAAACGTTGTTTACCGTTCTTGCCATCTTTCCATATTTGCTCGCGCCGATCCAGGTTGCCATCGGTTCTTTCTCAGACCGCCACCCCATTGCAGGTTTCCGTCGCAGCCCATACATCCTTGCCGGGCTCGTGCTTTGCGTGATTGGCGTTGCTGTTTCCCCGCAGATCGCAATCCTTATCACCGAGAACTTCACGCTCGGCATCGCTGTGGGGATCCTTGCTTTTGGGGCTTGGGGCATGGGTTACAATCTTTCCGCGGTCTGTTACCTTTCACTTGCCTCGGAACTTTCCGGTGAAAAAGAACGCGGCAAAACGATAGCGACCATGTTCACGGTCATGGTTATCGGCTTGATCGCGACGGGCATCGGTCTCAGCAGGATGGTTCCAACCTTCGACTTGATCGCCCTCGAACAGGCATTCCTCGCCATCGCCGCCTCCGCCCTGACCTTGGGTTTGATCGGCCTCTTCAAACTTGAGCCGCCCTTTGGCTTTTCCTCCCAACCCGCCCCCGCCGACAATTACACCGTCAAACAAATGGCCGCCGCCATCACTGAAAACCGGGTCGCAAAGATCTTCTTTGTTTATTTATTATTGCTGCTTGCCGCCATCCTCGGGCAGGACGTTCTGCTCGAGCCCTTTGCCGCCCAGGCTTTCGGCATGACCCTCGAACAAACCTCGCGCATCGTCTCCATCACCAACGGTTTTACGCTCATTGCCTTTCTCGTTGCAGGCTTTCTCGACGGGCGCGTGAAAAAGAAATACACGGCGCAATCCGGCAATCTCGCGGCTTTGACCGGTTTCATCATCATCGTCATCAGCGGAATGACCGCCAGCGCGAGCGCCTTCTACATTGGCATCACCCTGCTTGGATTCGGCACAGGTATTTCCACCATAGCAAATCTTTCCCTGATGTTCGATCTGACCGTCCCCGAAAAGGTCGGCTTGTACATCGGCGCATGGGGTTTCTCGAACGGACTTTCGCGCCTGGTCGGCTTGCTCATGGCGGGCGTGGTCGCAGACCTTGCCACACAAATCAGCGGAAATTCATTGAACGGATATCTGGTCGTATTCAGCCTTGAAGCGATGATGTTATTGATTGCGGCCGTCCTTTTGTATCGAATCGACGTCGACGTCTTCCAAAAGAAGGCGCACGAACCCGCTTTTACGGAAAAAGTTGCGTTGGCGGCTGAGTGACATGCCATGACCCAGAATGAATGGCTTTCTCTCGCAGGAGCGGCGGATCTGCTCGGAGTTCATCCGAGCACGGTGCGGCAGTGGTCGGATAAGGGCATCCTACCCGTCCACAAGACGCAGGGAGGTCACCGCCGTTATAAGCGCGGAGAAATTCTCCTCTGGGCCGAATCAACTCAAAGGTCCAAAGAGGAGGCGATTGAACCCGAGGGGATGATGCAGGAGATCGTGAGGAATGTCCGCATGCAGATCTCGGAGGGGCGTCTGCAGGAGGAAACCTGGTATCAAAAACTGGATGAGGATGCGCGCACACAATATCGCGCGAGCGCTCGTTCGCTCTTTCAAGGCTTGATGACCTATGTCGCAACGAACGGAAAGGAAGCTTCGCACGAAGCCCATGCCATTGGCTACGAGTACGCCTCGCGGGCGCGACGTTACAGCCTGAGCTACGTGGATGCGGCGAAGGCGTTCCTATTCTTCCGGGATACGCTGGTCGAGTCGGTCATTAAGGTGTTCACTGAGGCAAATGTCCCGGCACGGCGCGCGACCGAAATGTACACCCGCATGCATGCCTTCACGGATGACATCCTCATCAGTTTGTTGGAAACATATCGCAAGCTGGAAAATGCAAACCATTAATGCTTGTCATCCCGATAGTGAAGGATCTCTACGACAATAATAGTGACCCTTCGTGGCGCCTTACGCCACTCAGATTGACGCACTTAAAATCAAAAAGAGCCGCAGAATGACTCCGGCTCTTTTTGATTCAACTTAATCCGCCGATGCTGGTGCGGGGACCGACTCGATCATTTCATGCGGCTGGGGCTTTGCGGCAAGCTGGAAGCCCGCGTACATCAGGATGGCAGAGAACAACTCCCCGACATACAGGTATTCTCCATACCCGAGGCGGGTGAGCGTGCTGGCGAACCCGATCAGCAACGCTCCGGCTGCGATCAGGACATTTGCGATCACGCGATTCGGCATTACACGCTTCCGCCAGAACAGGAACGCCGAGTAGATCGCGCCGCCCACAAGCGTGATCAGGCCATAGATGTTGAAGAACGGGGTTGTAAGACGCACCGGTGTGCCGAGCGGGAGCAGTCCGCGCACGGCGGTCACTTCTTCACCGCGATACGTGGTGGTGATGGTCAACGCACCTGCGGGCGCGGACTCGCCTTCTTCGAGGACTTTCGTCCCATACTGTTCGCTGACGATCTTATCGATGGTAAAGACAGCTTCATCGAGCTTCGGCATGGCTTGCAGCATGAGATAGCCCGCGAACAGGCTGCCAACGATGAGGATTCCCGTCACAACATTAACCCACTTTCTGCGCACCAGAAGATATAACGTGCCGTGCCCCAGCCACGCGGCATTCAATGCCGCGCCGAACAAGTACCAGGCAAAGAATATCCATTTATTCCACGCCAGGGCAAGGTAGGCTTCGGCAAAACTTCCCGCGCCGAACATTGCCAGACCGATGCCCCAGAACAGGAAGTGCGCCTGACGACGCACAATATATCTTCGCAGGACGCTGACCGTAAAGACCAGCATGATAAGGGTCGACAAGAAAGGAAGAACATGATTGACCGACATGAGTTTCTCCTGTTTAGAATTTGATGAAGCCAAGCAGTACGCCCGCCGCGAAGATGATCAGCCCAAGCATGACAAGCCCCATGAAGACCAGCGACGCAGGAACGACCTTCTCGAAGAAAAAAGAATCCTTTGGCATGTGCGACTTCCCGTTTTTCTCGGTCATGGCTCACCTCGATACAGTTGATATTTTCCCTCTTTCGAACGAAATCGCAACTGAGATTGTAGAAGTTTGGATTAAATATGTATAAAGATGGTCTGTTTTGTGCATGATGCAAGTCACAAGTTTCATGAATATTCATCATGCGGTTCCCCCAATGTGAAAACTATTTCAACAACTGTTCCAGGATCGCAAACGTCTCCGCCCTGCCCCCATGCCCGTTCTCCCCGCCGGGACCCACACACGAAGGGCAGCCGTCTTCGCAGGCGCAATCGTTTACGAGTTCTTGCGCACGGCGGATCAATTCGTCGTGCAATTCGAATAATTTCGCGCTGAAACCGATTCCCGCCGGGACGAGGTCATACAGAACTACAGACGGCAGACCTCCGACCGCGGACCACGCGGGTTCAGCGTAAATTCCGAGGTCGCCCGCATCGCACATCAGAAACAATGGAGCAAGGTTACCCAGCACGAATCCCAATCCCGTCAAACCGCTCCGGATGCGCACATTCTGCTCCACTTTGCGATGGCAGCTCTGGCAGAGTGTGGTCAGATTTTCGAGGCGGTTGGCTTCCTCGTGATTCACCTTTCCATCCTGAATAAAAGCACGGAAGGGAATCATGTGATGCACGTCATGTTCGCGATTCGTCTCCGCCGCGCCGCATACCTGACATTTGAACTGGTCCCGTTTTCGGACTGCGAGTCTTATCTTTTGCCAGTCCGGTCCGTAGTCGTTCGGGTCGTTTGTCCATAGGCCGGCATCGCGCAATGTTTTCAGCGCGGATTCGGAAAGGGTCAGCCAATAGCCTGTTGTTTGTAACTCGGAAGGCGGCATGTCGAGCGGCTCCTGCCCAAGATTCTCGTTCGTGAACCAGCGCAGTTTGCGAAACCCAACGACTTGCGTGGTGACTTGGATTTCGCCATACGCCTTCTCCCCGCCGGGGACGGCGGATTGAGCCTGCCGAGCCGTGATCAGAATTTCCGATTGCTGCTGGGCTTCGGTGTAATAGTCCAAGCCAACAGGCACAAGGTGGGCAATGTGATTATCGATATCGAGTTCCTTCACAAAATATTGCTGGGCTTCGTGCATGTAGATCGCGCCGGGGTGGACCATCCAATTCGCCGATTCGCCGTCCACTGTGCCAACGATCATCGGTTTGCCATCCGCATCGGCGGATTGCAAGACCACACCTTGCGGCGATGCGGAACGCAGTGAAATGTTCGCAGCGGGATAGGCATCCTGCATCCAGAAATATTTTTCGTTCGAGAAATGCGCTTCGTTGTTGGAAAGCAGAAATTGAAGATACTCCTCGATCAATTCCCAGGACAAGGAGCCGAAGCCCTCCCCTTTTTGAAACGGCAGTTCGAACATGGCGCAGCGCAGGTGATTAAGCAAAATCAACAGATGATTCGGGTTGACCAGCGCCATCTCGGGCGAACGTTCGAAGAAATATTCAGGATGATGCGCCAGGAACTGATCGAGCGGGTTGGAATTGGTGATCAAAACCGCAGCAGCTGGAGTATCCCCGCGCCCGGCGCGACCGGCTTGCTGGCGGGCGCTGGCTATCGTACCGGGATACCCAACCATGAGCGCCGCGCCCAGTCCGCCGATGTCAATGCCGAGTTCGAGGGCGTTTGTGGCGACAACGGTTTTGACAGAGCCGTCGCGCAAGCCTTGTTCAATTTCACGGCGTTGTCGAGGGAGGTAGCCGGAGCGATAGCCGCGGATGAGGTTATTGGTAATTGGGGATTGGTAATTGGAAGATGGAGAATTGGAGATTAGAGATTGGAAATTGGTAAGGAGGATTTCCACGCTTCTTCGAGTCCGTGCAAAGATGACAGATTGGATATTCCGTTTCAACAAATCCATTCCCAGCCGTACGCCTTCGAGTAGACTGCTTTTCCGCAAGCCGAGGGTCGGATTCAAAACGGGCGGGTTGTAGATGATGAAATGGCGCGGCCCTCGCGAGGAACCGTCGTCATCCACCAGTTCGACAGGTTCCTCGATGAGGGTTTTGGCTAATTCCTTTGGATTACCGATGGTTGCCGACGAAAGGATGAACTGCGGTTTCGCGCCGTAGAATTTCGCCACGCGTTTGAGTCTGCGAATCACATTGGCGACGTGCGAGCCGAAAACTCCGCGGTAGGTGTGGGTTTCGTCGATGACCACAAACTTGAGATTCGAGAAGAAGTCGCTCCAGTTGGCATGATGCGGGAGGATGCCTGTGTGAAGCATGTCGGGGTTGGTCAGGATGATGTTGGCAGTTTTTCGAATGACGGGGCGATGGGACTGGGGAGTGTCTCCATCATAGATTGCCGATTTTAGATTTGCGATTGAAGATTGAAAAGATTCGAGGTTCGATTGTTGATCCTGGGTGAGCGCTTTGGTGGGGAAGAGATATAACGCGCGAGAATGCGAATCTTCAATCAACTTTGCAAGGACGGGCAGGTTGTAGGCAAGGGTCTTTCCGCTGGCAGTGCCGGTGGCGAGGATGAGGTTTAGTCCGGCGCGGGCATGAGTCCAGGCTGTCAGTTGATGGGAGTAGAGCAGGGAAATGTTCCGGGAAGATAAGGCTTTTCGAAGCGATTCAGGCATATCGTTCGGGAAAGGATGCGTCTGTGCGGCGCGAGGTGGAGTCGTCTGCCAGGCAACAAGGCTTGGCGCGGTTTCTTCATCCTGTTTCCAAAAATCCAGAAGCGATGAAAGCATGAGAGTCAATCCACAGGTTCGCTGCGTTCCTTGTGAAGAGTGCGGAACGCCCACGCGCCGACTCCCAGCGGAAACCAAAAGGTGGCGGCGCGATAGAGCAGGGTGATGACGACGGATTGACTCCAATTGACGTTGAGTGAGGTCAGTGCAATGGGCATGATGCCTTCGACGATGCCAATGCCGGATGGTGTGGGCGAAACGATTAGAAAAAGATACGCCATCGAAAACCCGGCGATGATGGTGCCTGCCGAGAACGGGACTTCAAATGCAAGAAAAGAGCAGACGAGAATCATCATCAACAATCCCTTGTCGAAGATACCCCACAGGACGGGGCGGACCAGGCTGGACGGTTTTTCCGTCAACCCTGAGAAGCCGTCCGCTATCTCATGGGCAAACCCGTGTGCGCGATCTTCGCTGAGATAATTTTCCCTGCGAAAAAGATGCACGATGCGGTTGACTCCGCGTGCAAATTTCGCGAGCAGGTTCCCCAGTTTTTCGGCGGACCGATACCCGATGTATAGAACAGATCCGTAGGTGGCGGCGATTCCAAACAGGAAGAGCGAAGCGGAGATTTCCCCGGCGTTCAAATCGTTGCGGCGGATGAGAACGATCAATCCCAACGCAAGGATGACAAGAAACGCCGCCTGGTCGAGCAGGAGGAATAACGCCGCCGCCACCGTGACCTTGCCGGTGGGATGCCCGCGACGATGCGCCTCCGCCGCGAAGAGGGCGACTCCGCCTGCCCCGGCGGTTGGCGCCACCACGTTAATAAAGTTCGCCGCTGTGGCAATACGGCTGAGCGTGAAGACATCGTCGTGGACCCCAAGTAAATGAAAGACGGATTGGTACATGCGCCCGCTGGAGATGAACCAAACGATCTGAATCAAAAGCGCAAGCAGGAAGAAACCTATATGCGCCTTTTGCAAAGTGAGAAGAATGGTTTCGAGTTCGCTGAAGCTAAGCGCAGCCACAATCACGCCAAGGAACAGAATAACGAAAACCAATACTTTCCTCATATGCTGCGCTTCACCGTGAATCCCCAAAACCCTACGGCGCGGCGACTGGCGTCGGTGTTTCACCGACCAGGCGTTTACCGCAGGCTGACAGAATGATTAACGCCAGGATTACAAAAGTGCCATGAAGACTGTTACGCATAATTCCTCGTCAGTACTCTAATGCGCCTAGGATTGTAACAAACATTGACAACCCGCCTGAGTCAATACCATTGACAAATATCAATGAATGAGCTTCGAATTTTGCCGGCAAACAAAAAAACCCGCTACCATAAATGATTGGACTTTTCCTTCATAAAGTACATTTCGACCCCTATTTGATCACATCCGCTATCGTGGTCTTTTCCAACTTGTTCGAGACGTAGTCCCGAATGTCCTTGAAGACCTTCGTCAGTTTCTTCTCTTTTTCAATAGGTGTTGATTCGTAAAAATTCTCGCTGACCGATTCTGTAGGGGCGAGAGCGCCGTCGAATAACCGAATGACGTCGGCAAGAGGAATCTGGTCAGGGCGTTTGGCGAGACGATAACCGCCTTTTTGCCCCTTGGCGCTGCGGAGGAAATGAGCGCGTTTGAGCGCCAGCATCAATTGCTCCAAGAATTTGGGTGGGATTCCCTGCGCGGTAGCGATCGTGTCAATGGAAATGAAACCTTCACCCTCATTGCGGGCAAGATAGACAAGGGCGAGGAGGGCATATTCACTACGGGTGGTTAATTTCATTTCAAAACTCTACTTTCTTGATTTGACCTACTGAGGCAGTATAGTATAAAAAATAAGCGTGTCAAGCTGGGTGCTTTTCTTCTCATCAAATGATTTTCAGGTCTTGACATAATTCAGCCGTTGAATTATGATTTTAGGAAATAAGCCTATTGGATTACTAGGAATTCATAAAATGTTGATCTCTGAAGCCTAGGTCAGAAAGATACGCATTTTTTATTTCCTTCAAATCCCTACTAAACCAATAGGATTTATAAAAATAATTGACATAATTGGAGAAACAATATGCAAAAACAAACCATAACCTGGCTGTCTCTTCTTTTGGTTTTGGCGGTATCCCTCACAGCGTGTGGGACTGCCGCGCCGGAAGCAACAGCCGGCCCTGAGTCTGAGGCGCTTGCTTCATCCGAATTGAGCGGCACACTGTCCATCTCTGGCGCGTTCGCCCTCTACCCCATGATGACCGTTTGGGCGGATGAGTTTAGCAAGCTCCACCCGAATGTTCAGTTCGATGTGCAAGGCGGCGGCGCTGGCAAAGGCATGACCGATACTATCGCGGGCGCAGTGGATATTGGCATGATCTCGCGCAGTATCAAGGAAGAAGAAACCGCGCAAGGCATCTTCTGGGTGTCGGTGACGAAGGATGCGGTCTTCCCGATCATCAATGTTGAGAATCCAGTGGCAGAGCAATTGATGGCGCAAGGCATTACACAGGAAACCTACAACAAGATCTACATCACAGGTGAGATCACAACATGGGGTGAAGTCGTTGGCGACCCGGCCATCACCGACAAGATCAATGTGTTCACCCGCTCGGATGCGGCTGGCGCAGCCGAGCAATGGGCAAAGTATAGCGGCGGCGAAGCACAGGAAGACCTGCTTGGTATCGGTGTGAACGGTGAACCTTCCATGCTCGACACCGTGTTGAAAGACCCACTTGGCATCGGCTTCGGCAATCTCAACAGCATCTTTGATCTGAGCAATGGCAATCTCGTTCCTGGAATCTTCATCCCTCCAATCGATATCAATGAGAACGGTACAGCAGATGCAGGCGAAGTTTACAAAGTAAAGGAAGATGCCTTCAGCGCAGTGGCAAACGGAACGTATCCCTCTCCTCCCGCCCGTTTTGAAAACCTTGCCACGCTCGGCAAACCCGAAGGGCTCGAACTTGAATTCGTCAAATGGATCCTGACCGATGGTCAACAGTATTTGGAAGCGGCAGGCTATGTCCCGCTCACCCCGGAGCAACAAGCCGAGTCTCTCGCGAAGCTTGAACAATGAGCGAAATCGAATTGACACAAATGAAAATGGAAGGGCGGCTAAGCCGCCCTTCCACGCCGTCTCGCGCCAGAACGAATCGAGCCGCACAACGCACATTCTTTATCATCACGCTGGTGCCTGTGGTGCTTATCATCATTGTGGCAACGGCATTGGTTGTCCGCGCTTACCCCATTTTGAATTCTTACAGTTTTAGCGAATTGTTATTTGGCGATATTTGGCGGCCCAACGATGGTCAATTTGGTTTTCGTCCGTTCATTCTTGGCACTCTGTGGGTGACAACCGTTGGTGTACTGCTTGCTGTTCCACCCTGCTTACTGGTGTCAGTCTACCTCGCGGAATATGCCCATAACCGTCTTCGTACCATCGCCAAACCCATTCTGGATGTGCTCGCCGCCATCCCGCCCGTCGTCTATGGCGTGTGGGGATTGCTGTCCATCGTGCCGTTCGTGGATGACGTGCTTGCGCCTCTCTCTGAACGTTGGCTTGGTTCTATTCCCTTTTTAGCAGTTACCCAGCCGACAGGATTCGGAATCCTCGCAGGCGGAATTGTGCTTGCCGTGATGATTGCCCCGCTGATTATCTCGGTGATCTTTGAAGTGCTCTCCACTGTCCCCAATGACTTGCGTCACGCGGCTCTTGCCGTTGGCGCGACCCAATGGCAGACCATTCGCACTATCGTCCTGCCGCAAGTCCTGCCCGGCATTGTTGCCGCCATTGTGCTGGGAGCCTCGCGTGCGTTGGGCGAGACCATCGCCGTGCTGATGGTGGTGGGAAACGTCCCGCAAATTCCCACTTCTGTTTTTGATACTGCCTATCCGCTGCCCGCGCTGATCGCCAACAACTACGGCGAGATGATGTCCATTCCGCTGTATGATGCGGCGCTGCTCGGGGCGGCTTTGGTTTTATTGGTGGTCATCCTCATCTTTAACATTCTTTCCACGCTGGTACTCCAGCGTTTCTTGAGGCGTTCATGAGATTCAAGAAAAAACACTCTGAACGGCGTCATATCGTCGAACTTTCCATCAAGATCATCATGTGGCTGGCGCTCCTGATCGTTGCAGGTGCACTTGGTTTAATTTTATGGACGATCATCTCACGCGGACTTCCTTCGCTTTCATGGGAAATGGTCTCGCAAGTCCCCAAAGGCGGATATTACATGGGCAAAGGTGGCGGCATTCTTAACGCCATCATCGGCTCGGCATATCTCGCCACAGGCGGAACTTTCCTTGCCATGCTGTTGAGCGTGCCGATTGCGCTCTATCTCAAAGCCTATCTCGGTAAATCACGCTGGGGTGAGTACGTCCGCCTCTCGCTGGATGTGTTGTGGGGCATTCCTTCGATTGTGTATGGCGCATTCGGTTTTGCGTTGATGATCCTTTTGGGAATGCGTGCTTCATTGCTCGCAGGCATCATCGTTCTAGCGCTGGTTGAATTGCCCATCATGACCCGCGCCATGGACGAAGTTATCCGCCGTATGCCCGCAGACTTGGAACATGCCGCCCTCGCGCTTGGTTCCACCAAATTTGAAGTGGCTATGAACGTAGTCACACGCCAAATGCTGCCCGGCATCATCACCGCCATTCTACTTGCCTTCGGGCGCGGCATCGGTGACGCGGCCTCGGTGCTGTTCACCGCAGGTTACACCGACCGAATCACCACCTCGTTGATGAATCCAACTGCGTCTCTCCCTTTGGCGGTCTTCTTCCAACTCGGTTCCCCCTACCCCGAAGTCCGCGAGCGCGGATATGCCGCCGCCCTGATTTTGACCATCATCGTGCTGCTCGTCAGTTTTGGTTCGCGCTGGTTGTCGGCAAGATTAAATCGGTACTCGATCAAATAACATCGTCATTGCGAGGGCAAAGCCCGAAACAATCTCAGACCCAATCATAAGATTGCTTCGTCGGGAAGAACACCCTCCTCGCAATGACAGAAAAGGACGATATATGAACAACACCCACATCCAAGTTAATAACCTCAATGCCTATTACGGCAAGCAACACGCCCTGAAAGATATTAATATTGAAATCCCAAAGAACCAGATCACCGTCATTATGGGACCCAGTGGCTGCGGCAAGACCACTTTATTAAAAACCTTCAACCGATTCTTTGAACTGACCGAAGACGTCAAACTCACCGGCGAAGTACTGGTGGACGGCGAAAACATCTACGACCCTGCGGTGGACGTAACCGAAGTCCGCAAGGTGGTTGGGCTGCTGGCACAGCGTCCTTCACCCCTGCCCATGTCCATCTACGACAATGTCGTCTACGGCATGCGCATCCACCAGATGAAGAAAGAACGCGCCGAATATAAAAAATCCGTGCGGCATTATTTGGAAATTGCAGGCTTATGGGAAGAAGTCCAAAAGCGGATGCACGACCCCGCGACCTCTCTTTCCATCGGACAGCAACAGCGCCTCTGCCTCGCCCGCGGCCTGGCAGTCGAACCGGAAATTATCCTCGGCGACGAACCCACCTCCGCGCTCGACCCGATCTCCTCACAGAACATCGAAAGCCGTTTGATCGAATTGAAGAAGGATTACACCATCGTCATCGTGACGCACACGCTGCGTCAGGCAAAGCGATTGGCAGATCATGTCATTTATATGTATCTCGGCGAAGTTGCAGAAGCCGGACCTGCGCACGATGTATTCAACAACCCCAAACACGAACGGACGAAGCAGTATTTGGAAGGATTGTTCTAATTTTTCGATATGACACTCTGAGTGGAGAGTCTCTTGTATTGCAGTTGAGACCCTTTTCCATCGCTCAGGGTGACAACATAACTACCAAATCCCCGGGAACAAACGGTACTTTGTTCTCCGCGCGTACTCTTTGTAGCCGGGGAGTTCGGCTTGCAGGGTTTTATCTTCCAGCGATGTCCTGACCACGAGAACGAAGACCAGCAAGACCGCAGGGATGAGCGCCCAAAGAGAGTCGAGCAGAAAGGGCATGGCGAGATACGTCCATAATGCGCCGCCATAGCCCGGGTGGCGGATGAAGCGGTAGGGTCCCGTTGTAATGACATGATGTCCGCGGTCGGTTTGAATGCGGACAACGCCGGAGAAGAAGCGGTTCTCGATCAATGCCCATGAGCCGAAGATAAAGCCAAGCAGGATCAGGATCAATGATGCGATTTTGACGGGCGGAGAAAAAGCGGTAGTCCAGCCGAAAAGTTTATCGAACCCAGCTACGACAAGGATTGCGATGGAGCCGAAGGCCAGCATGGGGGCAAGGATTTTGTCCCAGGGCTTTGCATCCTTCATTTCGATGGAACGCGAGCGTTCCGCCAGAATATCGGGGTGTCGTCTTGCCGCCAGTGCGCGGCTGAGGATGAATCCAAAGATGCTGATGATCGCGTATGTCCACGCCTCCAGCCAGTCCCATACGCCGGATATGATCATTGGCAGGAATGGGATGACAAATACCACAATGACCATCAAAAGGATCGAGCGCAGGGTGAACGTTCGCTTAGTTTCAGTCATGATGCCCTCCACAACCAGTATAATGGTTTCAGGAATTAGAAACAACCATGAAAACCAGAAGCATACTTCTTCTTATCATCCTTATGGCGTTTGCTCAAACCGTCCTTGCGCAGGCGAACAACCCTGTTGCAGTAGTCCTGACCGCAGACGGTCCCATCATGCCGCCCATGCTGGAGTACATCAAACGCGGCATCGAAACAGCAGACCAGCGGGATGCGGAAATGCTTGTCATCCAACTCAATACACCGGGCGGCAGCGTGGATACCATGCTGGAGATCATCGCAGCGATCCGCGACAGCAACGTGCCGGTGGTGGTGTATGTTGCCCCGCGGAACGCCATCGCCGGGAGCGCGGGCGCGATGATCACGATGGCGGGTCACGCCTCCGCCATGGCACCCGAGTCATCCATCGGCGCATCCAGTCCAATCACAAGTTCCGGCGAAGACCTTAACAGCACTGCGGATGCAAAAGCGAAGGAAATCGTCAAAGCCTCGATCCGCCCGTTTGTGACTCCGCGCGGAGAAAAGGCGTTGGAACTCGCCGAAGCGATGATCGATGAAGCCAAAGCCGTCACCGCCGATGAAGCGCTGGAGGCGGGTCTCATCGATTTCATTGCCGACGACCTCGACGACCTTCTGGAAGGCTTGAATGGTCTCACGGTCGCGATGAAAAACGGCCCGCGCACGCTTGAAACAACCGGCATCGAAGTCCAACCGCTGGACATCAGTTTCATCGAACAGCTCCTGCTCCTGCTTACGGACCCGAACATCGCATTCTTATTACTCGCCATTGGCGTGCAGGCGATCCTTATTGAACTTTCCAGCCCCGGCGGCTGGGTGGCTGGATTCATCGGCGCGGTCTGCATCACACTTGCGATCTATGGGTTAGGCGTATTGCCCGTCAATTGGTTCGGCGTCATCTTTCTCATCATCGCATTCGTCTTATTCGTGCTCGATATCAAGGCGCCCACGCACGGCGCATTGACAACGGCGGGGGTCGCGTCCTTTATCGTCGGCGCGCTGGTCCTGTTCAACTCGCCGGGCACGCCGGAATTCCAACGCGTGTCGGTTCCTCTCGTGATCGGAACAGGCATCTTCCTCGGCCTGATCTTTTTCGCCATCATGATGATCGCCTTGCGGTCGTTGCATAAACCAATATCCATGGGGGCGGAATCCTATGTCGGGAAAACAGGATCAGCCAAAACGTTCGACGGCGAGGCGGGGCAGGTCCAGTTGGAATCTGAACTCTGGAGCGCGGAAAAATCCCCCGAGTCCGGTGAGATTCGTAAGGGTGATAAAATCGAGGTCGTCGAAGTACGTGGTTTGAGATTGATCGTAAAGAAAAAATAATTTTCATGTCATTGCGAGGCGCAGCCGAAGCAATCTTCAAATTCTTTGATGAGATTGTTTCGACACCCTGCTCCTCGCAATGACATACGCTTCAAAAGGACCTTATGCCTGTCACACCCACCCGAGACCGAGTCTCCCCGCAAACGGATTCGCGCCCCCTCCGCCGCCCCGAATGGATCAAAGTCCGCGCGCCTTCGGGCGAGACCTACGAATGGCTGCACGGCTTGATGCGCAAAAAAGAATTGCACACCGTCTGCGAAGAAGCCATGTGCCCGAACCTCGGCGAATGCTGGGGCAGCGGCACCGCGACATTTTTGATGCTCGGCGATGTTTGCACACGCACCTGCGGATTCTGCGACATCAAACACGGCAAGCCCGCCTTATTGGATTGGAACGAAGCCGAGCGTGTGGCGCAAGCTGTCAAAGCCATGGAGTTGAAACACGCCGTCATTACATCTGTGAATCGCGACGAACGAAGGGACGGCGGCGCCCCCATTTTCGCGATGGTGATTCGGAGAATCAGGGAATTATTACCGGGATGTTCCATCGAAGTCCTGATACCCGATTTCAAAGGCAGCATCGAAGCCTTGAAGATCGTCATGGATGCGCGCCCCGAAATTTTGAACCACAACGTCGAGACCGTGCCGCGTTTGTTCAAGCAGGTCCAGCCGCAGGATAATTACGAATGGGCGGCGGCGACTTTATCCAACGCAAAGAAACTTGACCCCGACGTTTTGACCAAGAGCGGGATCATGCTTGGGCTTGGCGAAACGATGGACGAGGTCAAGGAAGTGATGCGCGACCAGCGCAGTTGGGGCGTGGACATCCTGACCATCGGTCAATATCTCCAGCCGAGCAAAAAGCACATGCTCATGGATCGTTACTACACCATGGAAGAGTTCGCCGAACTGCGCGAGTACGGTTATTCAATTGGTTTCAAATGGGTGGAATCTAATCCGCTCGTTCGGTCTTCTTATCACGCTGCGGAGCAGGTGCGCGCGTTGAGTGTGGTGCATCGGAAGTTGTATGGGGAGAAATTACAAGTGTTCAGTAATCAGTGATCAGTGGCTCCCGTCGGCGTAAGGCCAGCGGGAGTTTTTTATACGTCATGGTCATGTGCATTCTTTGGGCATATAATTTCTCAGTCGGCAATTATCCGGAATGATTTTGAAAGAAGTAGCATCGATATTGGCAGGCATCCTTACAAGAGAATTTTATGGATGAAAAACAACGCGAGGCAATCCTTGATTTTGCGGGTACACATAATCTCAGCGACTTAAACGAAGCGCTCGGTTTTGATATACAAAGAGAGCCGAACTCAGTATTGTCGCTGCTGGAAGATGCTGCCGGTTCTGAAAATCCCGATGATATCGAATGCGCATTGATCGTCCTTTCTGCGGCGGGAATTTTCGCGGATGCCGCGCTCCTTCTGATCGCGTTATTGGAGTTGCCCTGGCATCGAAAGCATGAAGATGTTGCCCATGCTTTGCAAATTTTAAAAGACCCCAGAGCCATTGATGCACTTTATCAAGGAGCGCTTTCAAAACATGACTATCTTGCTTATGATGAGTCTCATGGACTGGCAAGAAAATGCACCTGGGCTTTGGCAGATATTGGCACACCAGAAGCGTTCGAGAAACTGCAACTGCTCGCCAAGTGCGGCAATCCGATGATCGAAGGCCACGCTCAACAACGAATCGACGCGTGGCAGAAAGAAACGACAAGGAAAGGGATCAAAGGGTCATAATTCCACATGGCGCTGACTCTCCACCTGAAGCAGGGCGATATTGTGCTTGGCACTCTCAAAGAGACAGACAACGACTTTCCCTGGCGTTACTGCACCTTCACGCCAACGGATGCGTTCCAAAGCGTCAAGCCGCTCTTCGACCGCGAACTGGAACTGCTGGAAGCCGAAGATTGGGAACAGTTTGATAAAGCCTATCAACAAATCGAAGCGCTGGGTTTGCGTCTGGTTGACCCGTTGAGCGGAGATGAAATCAGGGAGTTCCTGCTGCACATCGAAGGCGATTCGGCATCGTTTCGATATTGACAATCAACACCTCCAGGCACGCGGCTCCTACCGTCGAAATGGCCATCTATTTCTACTCAACAAAAGATCAATATGGAGCATTCTCCAACTTCTCCCGGCATCCATTCGAACTGGATGGCTTGATCTGGCCCACCAGCGAACATTATTTTCAAGCGCAAAAGTTCGAAGACGATGAGTATCGCGGGAAAATAAGATCAACGCCTTCGCCAATGATCGCCGCGCGTCTCGGTCGCAGCCGCAAGGTGCCAATCCGTTCTGATTGGGAGGAAAGGAAAGATGAATTCATGTATCGCGCGGTGCTGGCCAAGTTCCAGGCGCATTCTGATTTGAAGCAGCTACTCTTATCAACCGGACAAGAGGAGATCATCGAGAAAACGACCAGGGATTATTACTGGGGATGCGGCGCCAATGGGACTGGCAAAAATATGCTGGGTAGAATTTTGATGCAGGTTCGAGAAGAGCTGCGAAGTTGAGTGTGGTGCCCGGAAATTGTATTGAAGCCCGGTGAATAGTGAGCAGTGGTTAGATGGTAGAATACCCGCCTTAACTGACAAGCGGCATGGATTTCCTTATCCAAGAGGCAAGAATGTTTCCGCATCCCCCTGCTCTCCCGCCTGACACCGCGAGCCTCCATCAACCCCGGCCTTGATTTCGCTCATATCACGCGGGACGCCGACACGGTCCGTGAATATACCAGTGACCCTCTCTTTCAATCCATAACCACCCCGTGCCCAAGTCTTTGCAGATATCGTGCAATGGCTGGAGCGGCATAGCTAATCTTCGCCTACGAAAAAAAGCATTTTCCCAGCATGTCAACTGACGAACTCTCCATCCAATTCCCAACCTTTCAGCGCGAACTCAAGTCCTTCCTCCTGCGCCTCACCGCCAGCGTACAGGATGCGGAGGATATCGTTCAAGAAACGTATCTCAAGGCGCAATCGAAGATCGATTCGTTTCGCGGCGACTCGTCATTGAAGACGTGGGTATTCAGCATTGCTTCCAACCTCGCCAAAGATCTGCTTCGGTCACAGAAACGCTGGCCTGAGACCGTCACGGATATCTGCAGAGAAGAGACTCTGCAAAACAAAGGATTCCTACAGGAAGCCATGCACATCCGGCAGACTTCGCCACAGGGGAATTTCGAGATCCGGGAACACATTGCCTTTTGTTTTACCTGCATTGCCAAATCGCTTCCGCTGGAGGGGCACCTCGTCATCCTGTTGAAGGAGGTGTACGACTTCAAGGTCAAAGAGATTGCGCAGATCCTGCAGCTCTCCGAGGCGATGGTGAAATATCACCTGCACGTCAGCCGCAAGAAGATGATGGACATATTCGACCAGCGCTGTTCTCTCATCAACAAGCAGGGCATCTGTCACCAATGCACCGAGTTGAACGGCATCTTCAACCCGAAGCAAGAGGCGCAGGAGGAACTGGTCAAGATCGAGATGGCGCGTGAAGCGGATCGTAGAAACCGGGACGATTTGTTCGATCTGCGGATGAATATCCTGCAGGAACTCGATCCGTTCGAGTCGGGGGCGGCGAAATTGCAGCTTCATCACCTCGAACACAACCGCCAGGTGATGGAAAAATACCTCCAAAATATCGATTAATTTCCTATCGTTTTTCGACCTCCAGTCGTCCAAATAGAAAGGAGATCGAAATGGAACAAAAAGCGAAAACTATTGGAAAAACCTTCAGCCGGGAGACGTCGGTTCACGCCTCGATTGCGGCTGATCCCGCCATCGTTTGGGCGCTCCTCACCCACGCCGCGGACTACCCGCGCTGGAATTCGACCGTCACATCGATCCAAGGCGAAATCAAGGCAGGTGGGGCTATCGAACTCAAATCCACGTTGGATGCGAAGCGGACGTTCAAATTGAAGGTCAAGGAATTCGTGCCGGAGAAACGACTCGTATGGGGCGACGCGATGGGAAGCCGCGTGTACAGCCTGGAAAAATCGGGGGGCGGCACACAATTTTCAATGTCGGAACGAATCGGCGGTCCGTTGTTCCCGCTGTTCGCCGGGATGATCCCCTCCTTCGATGAATCCTTCGACAAGTTCACGGCGGACCTGAAAAAGGAAGCAGAGACGATCCAAAAATCGAAAAAGTAAGGAGACTCGACATGGAAAAGAGAACCAAAGACAAACCCTGGAAGTTGAAGACCCCGCCGCTCACGTCGGATTACACCATGCATGTTGAAACAAAGGATGGAAAGGAGATCCTCGTCTGCACGGTGGGCACAACGGTCTTGCACTATGATTATCGCTCCATCGAAGACCTGCACGAGATGCTGAAAAAACACGGCGATTGGATGGAACTCGGAAGCAAGGACGAGAAACAGGAAGCCGTGCCCGGCACCGTCGAACACTGGGCGCGTTCGCCGAAGAACCCCATCGGCGGTTGGTATGGACTCAAGAAAGGCTTCCGCGGCCGCTTTGCAATGTATATCCCGCCGCTGATGGAGGCACTGGGTCTCGCGGACGTGGAGCACAACCCGCGTAATAATCGAATGAGAGCGAAATAGATTCCAATCTGAAAGAATCTCCCGTTGATCACAAATCGGCGGGAGATTTATTTTGTCAAAAGCCTCCGACTCGCTTATTACAATTTGTGAAAAGGTCGATAACCCAATCAGATCAATGAATAGATTTTACAAATCCATGCCTCTTTATGCATTAATTCAGATATAATGACGAAGATGCCGCAAAATGCAAGGACAATTTTACAACCCTTACAGGTGGATGGTGCTTCATTTTTTTAAGGGTTGCGTACTTGTTAACCATGTTAACAAGCGGTATCATCAAGCAGTCGGGGCGAATGCCCCAATTTCCCAATTCATTTCAAGAGGAGAAAAAGATGAATAAACGTTCCCTGTTCGTCCTGCTGACACTCATCGTGACCGTATCGATGATGCTCAGCGCCTGCGGTTCGGGTGGTGGTCTATTTGCGCCAGAGATCGGCTCGCCTGAACATCCCATCAAGGTCTTGTTCGTCCCCTCCGTGGATGCGGCTGTGATCGTGACCGGCGGTGAAGTGATGGCGAACGCGTTGAAGGAAGCCACCGGACTCAACTTCGAAGTCGTGGTCCCGACCTCCTACGCTGCCACCATCGAAGAGATGTGCGCCTCGCCCACCGATACGATGGGCTTTATTCCCGGTCTCGGTTACGCGCTTGCCAGCCAGCTCTGCGGTGTGGATGTCGCCTTCAAAGCCGTCCGCTTTGGTCATTCCGTTTACTGGGCGCAAATCCTCGTCCCGCGCGACAGCGACATCGATTCCATCGAAGACCTCGACGGCTTGAAATGGGGTTTCGGCGATCCCGGCTCCACGTCTGGATACATGGTTCCCCTTATCATGTTCCAGGAAGCCGGCATCACCCCTGTGCTGGTTGAAACCGGCGGCAGCCATAACGGCGCCGCGCTTGCGCTCTACAACGGTTCCGTGGATTTCGCCACCACCTTCTACAGCCCCTATCTGGCTCCCGAAGGCGGCATTGAATGGTCGAGAGAAAATCCCGATATTCCGGATGAATTTGTGGAAAGCTGCGCCCCGAACGCCGATGGATCGCGCCTCTTCTGCGGACCCAATGCGGATTACCGCGTTCTGGATGCCCGCGCCGGTGTCCGAACTGAAGCCCCCGATATCATCCAGAAGACTCGCATCCTGATGATCTCCGGTGATATCCCCAACGACACCCTGTCCTTCGGTCCCGAATTCCCCGCTGATCTGCGCGCCCAAATCGAAGAAGCCTTGCTCGCCTTTGCTGAAACCGAAGCCTGGAACGAATCGCTTGGCAACCAGGACTTCTACGGTTGGACCGGCATCGACCCCGCTACCGACGCTGAATACGACATCGTCCGTCAGATGGTGGAAGCGACCGGATTGACCCTTGAAGGTCTTGGTCAATAAGCAAGTTTTATTAAATAAATCCCGGACGGGGTCTCCCCGCCCGGGATTTTGTACTCCGACCATATCAACTCGGCGGTGAACACCATGCTTAGAATAGAAAACCTAACGAAAATATACACCGGGGGCGTACAGGCTCTGATGAATGTCAGTTTCGATGTGCCCAAAGGGCAGTTTTTGGCTGTAATCGGTTTGAGCGGCTCCGGCAAATCCACCCTTTTGCGATGCATAAACCGGCTGATCGAACCGACATCCGGAACAATCGTCTGGAA
Organism: Candidatus Villigracilaceae bacterium; assembly: GCA_026645935.1. Lineage (GTDB taxonomy): Bacteria > Chloroflexota > Anaerolineae > Anaerolineales > Villigracilaceae > Villigracilis. Next base: position 103,012 of record JAPKMP010000003.1, read on the forward strand.
TGACATCGATGTAACAGCCGCCTCCGACGAGGAACTTCGCCGCATCCGCCGCAAGATCGGCATGGTATTCCAACATTTCAATCTGGTTCATCGTTCATCGGTTCTGACTAACATCCTGGCAGGCCGCCTGGGATACGTCAACCCAGCCTGGAGTTTGTTGAACCGGTTTCCAAAAACCGATATGGAGAACGCCTACAAACAACTGGAAAGGGTCGGTATTGCAGACAAAGCCGACCACCGCGCCGACGAACTCAGCGGCGGGCAACAACAACGTGTGGGGATTGCACGCGCCATGATGCAAAATCCGGACATGATCCTGGCGGACGAGCCGGTTGCCAGTCTCGACCCGGTCCTGGCACACAGCATTATGCAATACCTGGAAAAAATCAACAAGGAGGACGGCGTGACCGTCCTGTGCAGTTTGCATTTCCTCGACCTCGTGCATCGTTATGCCGATCGCGTCGTCGCCCTGAAGGAGGGCATCCTGATGTTCGACGGTTTGCCGAAGGATATCGACGACGCCAAATTCAAGGATATCTACGGGCGCGACGCGGAACGAGTGGGGTAGGAGAGCCTTCCATGAAAAACAAAAAACCGAACCCGATGCGCTCCTTTGGAACAGGCTTGCTCGTTCTGTTGGCTCTTATCATTTATGCGTACGGTTTTCAGGTCACAAAAGTCAACCTTGCAGAGACAAAGTCCGAACGTCGCCAGGAACAACTCTTTCGCATCCTGCGGGCATTGGCGAGACCCAACATCTTTGCGTATGAAAAAGAAGTGTTCGAAGTCCGCGTTCCGGTTATGATCCCCTGCCCGGCGGAGGGATTTACCCCCCCAGCGGTTCAAAACCCGGACCAACCATACATGATCGTCACGCCATCGTGCAGTGATCCGCGCTCGAAAGTTCTTGTCCAGGGATTCAATTTCGAACCGCAGACTCGCGGTCCACTCAACCTCGTCCCGCATGAAAGCGGAGTCAACCTGCAACTGGCAAGCATCGAGGTCGATAGATTTGGGCAGTTCGAAGCGACAGTATTACTCCCGAATCGCCCCAGCGAAGAATCGCATGAGATCGTCGCGATCACCCGCCGGAACATCGGCTCCCCGCATCTTACGAAAACAGCTTACGACACATGGGACAAGATCGTAGAAACCGTATTTCTAGCCTTATTGGCCACAACGTTGGGGGTGATCATCGCAATCCCTTTGAGCTTCTTTGCCGCCCGCAATTTGATGAAGGAAATCACTAGTACGCTGACAGGAATGTCGCTCTCCATTCTGCTCATACCCATTGGTTTGTATATTGGCGCACAATTCGCCAGCCTGGCGGAATGGGTTAGCAGAACGATGGTCGGCAACTGGTTGATCGTCGCGGTGGGCATTTTGGGATTCCCGTTCCTACTAACAATCGGTATGCGTTGGGCGCTCCCTCAGCAGGAAACCCAAACCCCATCTGCGGGATTAAAGACCATCCGCCTCTCCACCTTGTTTGGATTGGCTTTTATTTTCGTTCTTCTATTGTATCTAATCTCTTATCTTGCATTGACCGCGGGCTCGGCGTTGGGCGATGCGCTTGGTAATTTGGGTTTCCTAGGGTTCTTTGTGCGAGACCTGGGCGATATCCTGAACATGCTGATCAAGGTGGTCGTGGCGCTTGCAGGAGCCGGGGTTCTCAGCAGTATGGCTGGCAAATGGAGCGAGTCGCTCAGCCGTCAAAAGGGACCTCTTGTCAGGCTCAGCCATACCGTTCTTGCGGTCCTTGGCGGCGCGACACTCGCTGCACTGCTGTTGGCGGTAATCTACTGGCTGTATCAATTCAGGGATGCCCAGTTGTATTTCATTTACGCCATCGTTATCGGCGGCGCCCTTGGGCTATTAGCCAGCGTATTAACCAAACCGGCATCCCCGCTGCTGAGCGGATTGGTCGTTTACTATGTAGCCAGAACCATTTTCAACGCCTTGCGCTCGGTGGAAGCTCTGGTCATGGCAATTGTTTTCGTTGTCTGGGTGGGAATTGGACCTTTTGCCGGGTCGCTGGCATTGGCGCTGCACACAATTGCTTCGCTTGCCAAGTTGTACTCCGAGCAGGTCGAAAGCATCATGACGGGTCCGCTGGAAGCCATTCGAGCCACCGGGGCGAACCGTTTGCAGACCATCATCTATGCGGTCGTGCCGCAGATCGTGCCGCCGTATATTTCCTACACCATGTACCGCTGGGATATCAACGTGCGCATGTCCACGATCATCGGTTTCGTGGGCGGCGGCGGCATCGGCTTCCTGCTCCAGCAAAACATCAACCTGCTCAACTACCGCGACGCAAGCGCCCAGATGATCGCCATCGCGATTGTGGTATCCATCATGGATTACATCAGTTCGGTGATGCGGGAGAAGGTGGTGTAGGCGCAAATCGGAGAAACGAGCCTGGGTCGATTTGACTCAGGCTTTTGAGTCTTCGACGCGTCGGATGAAGTCCCGCGCCAATTCGAACACCTGCTGGCGCGCCGCATCACGCGTGACGACGTGACCTGATCCCGTTATATAAACCTTTGTCTTATCCGGCGCATTGACCAGCGCTGCGTATAACCTTTCCATATTGCCGGGCAATACATAAGTATCGTCTTTGGAGTGGATCAACAAGACCGGCTTGTTCACTGAAGGCAAAGCTGCGCGCATCTCCCCCAGCAGGGATTTCAACTCCGCGATCGAACGGACGGGATTCTGAGGGTAGGAAACATGATCCTTGTAGGCTTCCTTGTCGAACCATGATGCGCCCGGCGCTTCTTTCGACTTTGGCAGGAACTTAATGAAGCGGCTGTTAAATTTGATATACCAGACCGGGTAATCCTTCGGGTCGTTGGGCAGGAGGTAGGGCGTGGACATGGCGATGATTCCTGCGACATTCATCCGTGTGGACATCAGCAGGGATAAGATACCGCCCATCGAAAGCCCGGCGAGAAAGATTCGGTCAGCGAAACCCGAGAGCAGGTGAAAGCCATCTTCAACGGAGGCGGCCCAATCGGTCCACCGTGAGCCGATCATATCGTCCGGGGTCGTGGCATGACCGGCGAGTCGAACGCCGAGGCAGGAATATCCCAGACCATTGAGGGTATCCCCCATCCAGCGCATTTCCTTCGGCGTGCCTGTAAAGCCATGAATCAGCAAAATTCCCGTACGGCTACCCGGGAGCAAAAACGGTTCGGCAGTTTCGATGATCCTCATGGGTTTCTCTCCTTGAGTATTCTACCCAATAATGGATGGTAGACTGCGAAAGCAACGCCGGGAAGAAGTTCGAAATAACTTACATAAGATGGTTTGGGAATCGCCAATGATGCCGCAAAAATCAATAGAAGCAGGACGACCCAAGTAAAGATGCGGCGAAAGGGCAACTCGAACCATTCTGCAAAAAACAGAATGACCCACATGGCTGCCGCCGTAAGCGCAAGTACGAGCACCCAGAACAGCCATGGATTTTTGAAGATCACTTCGATATTATGCTGAATCTTATACAGGCGCAGGAATTTAATGAGCGCATAATGGACATAAAGGAATAAGAGCGAATTCCTTCCCCCAAAAAGGATTGGCGCGCTGACCTTGAGTTCACCCAATGCTGGGGTGGAGCGAACCAGGAAGAATGATAGGAACAATGCGGCTGATGAAGCGATAAAGAATTCCGGCAGGAACTGCCATTTGCTTTCCTGGACGTCTGGAAGAACAAAACCAAAAAGAAGATAATACAACGCAAAGCACGCCAAAAACAGGAGCAGGTTGTAAAGATTTTTTGTCCGATACGCTAACACGCCGAAGAAGAACACCGAAAGCCAGGGGATGAGCGGAAATAGACCAGGCGCAATCAGGATACCCTCGAGAAATTCGAACCCAAGCGGATAGATCAATTTATCCAACCCGAAGGCGAGGACGCCAAGCAAGGCATACACCCATGGTCGGGGATGCAGAAAATGCTCGATGAGATACACCGTCAAAACGCCCGCCGCGATGGTTTGGATGATCTCGAATTGAAAATTGTTCAGGAAGTTCGGATCGAGAAATCCACTGTAACTAAAGCCGAGCAAAAAGATGAAACCATAGAGGAAAACCATTCTCCGCGGAGGCTTGCCCGCCTGAAACACCGCCGTCACCCCCGCTGCTGAAAAGAACAAGGCTGGGGCGAGATTGCCCCAAAAAATGGCGTCTTCGTAATTCCACATCTTGAGTTTGGAATGTGCGATCACCATCAGGGCACAGCCGATGCCCTTCAATATATCCAGCCCCGGATCGCGTTTTTGCGTATCGGTCATGGTTGAAATTATACTGCCCAGCTTACTTCCTAACCGATTAAAAATATTATTGGAAATGTTAAATAAATCCGCCCCTTCAAAAGAAGGGGCGGATTGTTGATATATCGATCTGTTGCGCTGGACGGATTCTAATTTTTTTTCAACTTATTCATCAAAACCTTCTTCGTTCCCGCTTTCTTCGTAATAGTAACCTTCTCCAGGGTTAGTACTGGGATCGAGGGTCCAAGGAAGACCATTTACCTCGAAGAAGTAATCATAATAGTCTTCCCAATAGGGCGAATAGAAATTAATCATATCACCTTGAGAAGCAGGTCCTTCCTGGCAATGCTGTCCCTGGAAAATCCATGCATCGGGTTGACCCTCAATCGGATAATCGTAAACGTTATAGCAGTACCCACCAAACCCGCGCGGCCCGCCGCCTTCAGGGACTCGATCCCAGAAGACAAAACCGGCAAGGAAGACCTGCACAAATTGCCCGGCGAGCGCCCGCGAAGCCGTGCATTGCACCACGCCTTCCCCTTCCACGATGTTGCAATCGAGCGGGTAATACTGTCCGTTGAACAGGACCGAGCCGTTCTTGAAATCGCCTTCGGTGAAGTTACCCGTATATTCGAAGACGAAGAGCACGCCGCCGCCGGGGTTGTTGCCCACACTACGCAGTGTGAGAATTCCGTTGGCGGCAAGGGCTGAACCGGTCGTGAGGGAAAGCAGGGCAATGAGAATTATGAAAGTAGATGCTATTTTCTTCATGAATATACTCCTTATTAATTATAGAACGGCCGATAAATGTTGACTTATTATATCTCGGTTCGGTACCCCAGCCTGGTTGGCGAAATTTTGTCATGGAACTATCATCCGTATCCGGGATGGATGGGAGCCCTTCGGGTCGTCCCGCTGTTATACTTTCTGTTGGAAGTATAATCTCCCGTATGTCCATCCTGAAAGGCAAGCATGTTCTCCTCGGCGTGACCGGCTCCATCGCGGCATTCAAAGCGGCAGACCTGGCTTCCAAATTGACCCAGGCTGCGACGAACGTGGATGTGATCCTGACGGGTGCCGGTGAAAAATTCGTCACGCCGCTCACATTCCAATCCGTCACCGGGCGCCGCGCCTTCACCGACAAAGACCTGTGGGGCAATGAAGCGCACGTCATGCATGTCAACCTTGGCAAGATGGCGGATCTGTTGGTCATCGCTCCCTGTACGGCGGATACGATGGCAAAACTCGCACACGGCATCGCGGATAACCTGTTGACCGTCACTGCGCTGGCGGCGACCTGCCCTATTTTGATCGCGCCTGCCATGGACGGAGGGATGTACGATCACCCGGCCACGCAGGAGAATCTCAAAACGCTTCAGACTCGCGGTGTGCTGGTTGCAGGACCCGCCGCCGGGCACCTCGCTTCGGGTTTGTCCGGTGTCGGACGTATGATCGAACCGATGGAGGTTCTCGGTCATATTCGGGCCGCATTGGGAAGAAACGGTAAGCTCAAAGGAAGGAAAGTCATCGTCACCGCCGGCGGGACACAAGAATCCATCGACCCGGTGAGGGTGATCACGAATCATTCATCGGGCAGACAGGGTTATGCGCTAGCGCAGGCAGCGATCGATTCGGGCGCGGATGTAACTCTCATCACTGCACCGACGGCTTTGACACCGCCTGTCGGAGCGAAGGTCGTTCCCGTCAAAAGCGCGCAGGATATGCTCGATGCGTTGCTGAACGAAACGGGCGATGCGCTGGTCATGGCGGCCGCGGCAGCGGACTTCCGCCCGAAGGAAACCGCGAAGGATAAGATAAAGAAGCGGGACGGGATTCCGCAGATCCATCTCGAGGCCGCGCCTGATATTTTGAAAGCCGTATCAAGCCAGAGCGGAGTCCAGAAGCGTTTCAGTGTCATGGTCGGGTTTGCCGCGGAGAGTCGCGACCTTTTGCAGAACGCATCTGAAAAGTTAAAATCCAAGGGATTGGATTTCATCGCTGCAAACGACGTCTCGGCGAAGGATGCAGGCTTCGCAGTCGAGACGAATCGTCTTACGTTGTTGTTTTCAGATGGGACGCAGGAAAGCCTGCCGTTGATGAGCAAAAGCGAAGCGGCGGAAAGAATCATCGAGCACATTGCGAGGCTCTTGGAGTAATATGCGAATTTTGGTGATGTCGGATATTCACGCGAATTACAACGCGCTGGAGGCGGTCTTGAAGGATGCCGGCCAGGTGGATGAGACCTGGTGTCTCGGCGATCTTGTCGGGTATGGTCCCGACCCGAACGCGGTGGTGGAGGAGGTGCGCGAGATCAAAAACCTCACCTGCTTAATGGGCAATCACGATGTGGCTGTGATCGGCAGAATGTCGCTCGAAACCTTCAACGGCGACGCCAAACGTTCGCTCATGTATCACGAGCAAGTGCTCTCCGCCAGCAACATGGACTTCATCCGGTCGCTGCCATCCAAGCCGAAAGTGCGGAGCGAGGCGACCATTGTCCATGGAAGTCCGCGCGACCCCTTATGGGAATACATTCTCAATTCGACGACGGCAAGCCTGAACTTCGATCATTTCGATACGGATGTGTGTTTCGTCGGGCATACGCACATCCAGTGCAGTTTCACCCTCAAGGAGAGGATGGGACAGGTTGCCGCTGAACATGCCAAACCGGATGTGGCGCTTCCCCTCCATCCGAAGGTGATACTCAATCCCGGCTCAGTGGGGCAACCCCGCGACCGCGACCCGCGAGCCGCCTACGCCATCTACGACACCGAGGCGCGCACCTGGACTCCCAAACGGGTCATATACGATATCGCCGATGTACAAAACCGCATCCGCGAAGCGGGCTTGCCAGAGAAACATGCCGCCCGGCTCGCCGAAGGCTGGTAGCCCCTCATGAGTCCTCTCGCTGGCTTGGGAGGACTTTTTCTTTGCCGAAAGTTGTAAAATAAAAAGGGAACAATTGATTTGCGATCATCGTCATTTTGGCAGAGAAGTTACCAAAGGAAAAGGAGAAGTTGAAATGAAACGCCTATTGCCGTTTATATTGATGATTGCCGCGCTTATTCTGACTGCGTGTGTAGGGGCGAGAGCTCCCATGGAAGCGCCCGCAGAACCCGCATATGACGTCGCTCCGCTTCCGGCCATGGAAGAAGGATTCGCCGCCGAACAAGCCCCTTCAAGTGGAGGCGGGGGCGTGGAAGCATCCAGCGTCGAACGGCTCGTCATCCAGAATGCCGACCTCGCCATCGTAGTCTCGGATGTGGAAGCCCGCATGGAAGAAATCCAGAAAATGGCGGAGGAGATGGGTGGGTTCGTGGTCTCGTCGAATCTGTACCAGGGATATACCAGCAATTACATCCCTGTGCCTGAGGGAGCAGTCACCATCCGTGTACCGGCTGAAAAACTGGACGAAGCGCTGGAACTTATCAAGGAAGGCGCGGTCGAGGTCCAAAGTGAAACACGCTCCGGGCAGGATGTCACCGCTGAATATGTGGATCTGAAGTCCCGCCTCAAGACCTATGAAGCCGCCGAAAGAGAATTGACCGAACTCATGGAGAACGCGCAGGACACCGATGAAGTGGTCAACATCTTCAACCAATTGATGTATTACCGCGAGCAGATCGAGATCATCAAAGGTCAGATTCAATACTACGAGGAAGCCGCGGCGCTTTCCGCCGTCAGCGTCCGTTTGATCGCGGAGGAGACCATCCAGCCGGTGACCATCGGCAAATGGGAGCCGAAGGGCGTGGCGCTCGAAGCCATCCAGGACCTGCTCAACTTCTGGAAGAACTTCGTCGACTTTATGATCCGCTTTGTGATCTACACCCTGCCCGTCCTGATCACCATCGGCATTCCGTTATACCTGGCATTCCTCGGTTTACGCTGGGTCTTCCGCAAGATGCGCGGGAATAAAAAGAAAGCCGAGCCGCAGCAGGCTGAAGAAAAGAAGTAATTTGCGGTATGCGCCAAGAGGACGGCCATCGGGTCGTCCTCTTTTGTTTAAACGCTTTGCCGCATTTCTTGCGGGAAAATTCCGGGGCGGGAGTCACATCCGGAGACGCCAGACAAGTCTCACGTCTGCGCAGGAAGCGATGGGGCTCGTCCGGATGATCCCGCATGCATTTGAATATCATCGGATGTTTTTATTCCAGTCGGGGAGGATTAGGATCGAAATGATTTCTTTTCGGGATGATTATCAGGGTTGTATGATTATTTTTGTTACTATATATTGTGACAACTTTCACTAGTATGGATATTGGGGGTAGTTTACGCGTATCTGCGAATGGATGACTTCGGTCATGCCGAGCAGCGGCTGGTCGGGTTTTGGTTGTAGCACGGAGGCTCCTATGCCCCATATGACAGACGAACGGGTCCGGGCGGGTTTAACCCACGAGGAGGACCTTTCCCTTTTGCATGAAGTCAGCATGAAGACTGCGGGTGTATCGCGGCTGGAGATGTGCATCCAATGCGGAACGTGCGGGGGCTCCTGCCCCGCCGCCAAGGATATGGACCACACGCCGCGCATGCTGTTCGCGATGTTGCGGGCGGGTATGCGCGAGGAAGTGCTGCGGAGCAACACGCAATGGATCTGCGTCTCGTGCTATCACTGCGTGGTGCGCTGCCCGCAGGAGGTGCACATCGCGGACGTAATGTACACGCTCAAGGGCATGGCGATCAAGGAGAAGTTGTACGAGGACTCCACCGCGCCCGATTTTTCGCAGACCTTCGTGGACATGGTCGAGACGTATGGGCGCAGTTTCGAAATGGGGCTGGCGTCACGCCATTACCTGAGACACTTCCCGCTTAGACTGCCAGGCATGATGCCGATGGGGCTTGGGATGATCACGAAGGGGCGCATGGCGCTGATGCCAAAGAAGATCAAACAGATGGACCAGTTGAAAAAGATATTGGACCACGCCAAGCAACTGGAGATGACTTCATGAACAAATATCTTTTATATCCAGGCTGTTCGATGGAATCCAGCGCAAAGGCGTACATGGAGTCCATGAATACGATCCTCGAATCGCTCGACCTCCATTTCGAAGAGATCGAAGATTGGAACTGCTGCGGCGCGACGGAGTATCTCGGCATCAACCTGATTCCCGCGTATTCGCTGATCGCGCGCAACCTGGCGCTGGCAACGAAGCAAATGCATCCCGTAAACGGGACAGGTGGCACGCGTACCGTCGTTGCGCCGTGTTCAGCGTGTTATCTTAACCTTGCGAAAGCGGATCACTACATGAACGAGCGACCGTCGCTGGGCGAAAAGGTCAATGAGGCACTCGCGGCGGGCGGACTGCACTATGAGGCTGGCACGCTGGATGTGCGCCACCTGATCGATATTCTGGTCTATGACGTGGGGCTGGAGAAAATACGGGAGGCTGTCGTGCATCCATTGACTGGACTCAAGGTGGTTCCCTACATGGGCTGCATGTTGCCGCGACCCGATTACCAGCACCGCTGGTCGGACCATGAGCATCCCACCGAATTGGACGACCTGTTGCGCGCGCTGGGCGCGGACGTGATCGATTATCCGCTCACGACGGAATGCTGCGGCGGACACATGACCCAGATCGGACCCGAAACTGCTTTTGAACTCATCCGCCGGCTCGTGGCGGACGCGGATGAGCGCGGCGCGCAGATGATGGTCACAGTCTGCCCGATGTGCCAGATGAACGTGGATGCCTACCAAAATGAGATGAACAATTACTTCGGCACGGATTATCACATTCCGATCCTATTCTTCACGCAATTGATGGGGCTGGCGTTCGGGAAGGAACCCGGCGAGTTGGGGATCGGCGTGGAACTGGTCAGTTCGCGGAATGTGTTGGCGGGCATCGGCGTGGAAGTGCCTGTTACGCAGGAACCCGCCGCGCCGAGGAAGAAGGATGAAGGGCTACCCATGCCGCGTCGCTGGACCAAGCATGAGGGCAGGAAGGAGACGGTGAAATGACAGAGAAAATCGGAGTCTATGTCTGTCACTGCGGGTCGAACATCGCGGGCGTGGTGGACGTCGAAGATGTCGCCAAATGGGCGGCGGAGAAACTCGGTCATCAGGGCGTGGTCATTGCGCGCGATTACAAGTTCATGTGCTCCAGTTTGGGGCAGGAGTTGATCGAGAAGGATATCAAGGAACTTGGTTTGACGCGCGTGGTGGTTGCCGCATGCTCGCCTCATTTGCACGAGAAAACGTTCCGCATCGCGGCGCAGAACGCGGGCTTAAACCCGTATCTTGTGGAACTCGCTTCGATCCGTGAACAGGTTTCATGGGTGCATACGGACAAGGCTGTCGCGACGGCGAAGTCAAAGGCGGTGGTATCAGGCGCGGTGTCGAGGGTGATCGAGAATGCCCCGCTGGAGGAGATCAAGGTCCCGATCAATCCGAACACGCTGGTGGTGGGCGGAGGGATTGCGGGCATTCAATCCGCTTTGGAGATCGCGAACGCGGGCTTCCATGTGTATCTGGTCGAACGCGAGCCGTCCATCGGCGGACACATGGCGCAGTTCGACAAGACCTTCCCGACGCTGGATTGTTCGGCATGCATTCTCACGCCGCGCATGGTCGAGGCGGGGACGCATCCGAACATCACGTTGTTGACGTGGAGCGAAGTGGTGAACGTGGCGGGATATGTCGGCAATTTCAACGTGACGATTAAAAAGAAGGCGCGCTTTGTCAACGAGGAACTGTGTACAGGCTGCGGCATTTGCCAGGAGAAATGCCCGAAGAAAGTGATTGATGATGTGTACGAAGCGGGGCTGGGATACCGCAAGGCGGTCTATACACCGTTCGCGCAAGCCGTTCCGAACTATCCCGTGATGGACAAGGAAAACTGCATCTATTTCGAAAAAGGGACCTGCAAGGCTTGCGAGAAATTCTGCCCGACCAACGCGATCGATTTCAACCAGCAGGATCAGTTGTTGAATGTCGAAGTGGGCAACATCATCCTCGCCACGGGCTATGACCTGTTCGATGCGCGGCGTGTGAGCAACTACGGTTATGGGCGTTTGCCGAACGTGTTCACGAGTCTGGAATTCGAGCGTCTATCCAACGCGGCGGGACCGACCAACGGCAATATCGTTTTGCGCGACGGCAAGACCATGCCGAAGAGCGTGGGCATCATCCACTGCGTCGGCTCGCGCGACCGAAATTTCAACAACTACTGCTCGGTCATCTGCTGTATGCAGGGATTGAAGTTCGCGCATCTCGTCCATGAGCGGACGGGCGCGACAGTCTATAACTTCTACATTGACATGCGCACGGCGTATAAGGCGTACGACGAGTTCTATCAACGAGTGCTGGAAGAAGGGACTCTGTTCGTGCGCGGCAAAGTGGCGGAGGTCACGGATGCGGCGCGCTATTCCAACGAAAGAGGCAAACTGATCGTCCAAACCGAAGATACGCTGGCTGGCAAGCAGAGGCGCATCCCTGTGGATATGGTCATCCTTTCCAGCGGATTACAACCGCGTCACGATGCCAAGGAAGTCGGCAAGATGTTCGGCATCTCGTGCTCCACCGACGGCTGGTTCACGGAGAAACACCCCAAACTCGATCCCGTCGCCACGATGACCGAAGGCATCTACATCGTCGGTTGCGCGCAGGGACCGAAGGATATTCCGTCCAGCGTGGCGCAGGGCGCGGCGGCATCGGCGCGCGTGCTGGATAAGATCCTGCAGCGCGAAGTCGCGCTCGAGCCGATCAAGGCAACCGTGAATAAAGAGATGTGCTCGGGCTGCCGCATTTGCAACGGGCTGTGTCCGTTCAACGCCATCGCCTTCATCGCGGATGACAACGTCTCCGAGATCAACCCCGCGCTTTGTCAGGGCTGCGGCACGTGCGTGGCAGCTTGTCCTGCGGGCGCGATCAGTGGCACAGGGTTCAGCAATGAGCAGATCAATGCGCAGATCGACGGGCTGTTGATGAAGAATCTTGAACCAGTTGGAGCGTAAGGAGTTGATTCCATGACCGACCAATTCGAACCGACCATCATCGGCTTCACCTGCAACTGGTGTAGTTATCGCGCAGCGGACCTGGCGGGGACAGCGCGCATGAAGTATGCGCCGAATGTTCGCCTCATCCGCTTGATGTGCTCGGGACGCCTCGACCCGACCTTCGTCCTGCGCGCGCTCTCGGGCGGCGCAGACGGCGTGATGATCACAGGCTGTCATCCGGGTGAATGTCATTACATCGAACAGAATTACAAGGCACTTAGGCGTTTTCTTTTGCTCAAGCGAGTGCTGACCGGGCTGGGCATCGAACCTGAACGGGTCAAGCTCGTTTGGGCGAGCGCGGCGGAAGGCGCGAAGTTCGCGGCGGAGACGACGGCATTCGTGGAAGAGATCCGGAAACTGGGACCGCTTTGTTGGGGGAAGGACGAAGATGGAAGGATGAAGGATGACGAAGATATCGGAAATTCATCCATCAAAATTCATCCTTCATCCTTTGAAAAGGAGGTGCCTGCATGACACACGTCAAACCAAAATTTGCAATGTATTGGGCGGCATCCTGCGGAGGCTGTGAGATCGCGGTGCTGAACACCCATGAGAAGATTTTGGATGTGGATGCCAATTTCGATGTGGTCTTCTGGCCCGTCGCCATGGACGCGAAATACAAGGACGTTGAGGCAATGGAAGACGGTTCGATCCTTCTCACGCTTTTCAATGGCGGCATCCGCAACGACGAGAACGAGCATATTGCGAAACTGCTCCGGCAGAAATCGAAGATCCTTGTCGCGTTCGGTTCATGCGCCTGCGAAGGATGCATTCCCGGGCTGGCAAATCTGAGCCCGGTTGGAGAGATCGTCCACACGGCCTTCAACACGATTTCGACCGATAACCCGCATGAGATCTATCCGCGCACCTCGTACGATGTACCCGAAGGCGAATTGCACATCCCCAAACTTGAAAAGACGTTACGACCGCTCGATCATGTCGTGGATGTGGATTACTTCATGCCAGGCTGCCCGCCGGAAAGTCATCAGATCGCAGCCGTTCTGGACCTTGTCATCGATGTGCTGCATGGACGGGCGACTCTCCCGCCAAAAGGCTCCACGATAGGGGTGGGCAACTCGACCGTGTGCGATGAATGTCCGCGCGCGCGCAACGTGAAAGCTATCAAGGAGTTCAAGCGCATTCAAGACATTGCACCAGCCGACCCGGACTTGTGCCTGCTCGAGCAGGGAATCCCATGCAACGGGCCCGCAACATGCAGTGGATGCAATGCGCGCTGCCCGCAAGCGGGGGCGCAGTGCATTGGATGCTACGGACCGGCTCAGGGCGTGACGGATTACGGTGCGCGGCTGATCACCGCATTCGCATCAGTGATCGATGCAAAAGAACCTGAAGAGATCGACCGCATCCTTGACGGGATCCCCGACCCGACCGGACAGATGTATCGCTTCAGCCTGCCCGCTTCGCCGCTCAAGGCGAACAGGGAGGCTTTCAAGGCGAAATGATCCGTGCTATCGTAAGTATGTCAGTCCGTCTATTTTTTGAAAGGAGGATGGCATGACTGCGAAACCGATCGAAAACGCCGAGCCCGTCGAGGACCCCAACGCCCTGCTGGAAAGGGCGCTGATCGAGGAATACCTCAAGACAAAGGGCTACACTCATGAAGACCTGAAGAAACTTCCCGCCGATCTTGTCGAGAAATTGATGAAGGAAGCCTCGCAATACGCCTCGCTCAAAATGGAAGAGGTCGAGGCGCGGGCGCACTTCGTCAAGGAATTGCACAACGACACATCACCGCTTGAGAAATGAAAAATGATGAGTGGAACGTGAAGGACAAAATTCATCTTCCACTCATCACCGACAGGAGTTCCCATGACCCAACGAATATCCATCGATCCCGTCACCCGTCTTGAAGGTCACGGCAAGATCGAGATCTTCCTCGACGATCAAGGCAATGTCGCCAACTCGTATTTTCAGATTCCGGAACTGCGCGGCTTCGAACGATTCGTGGTCGGGCGTCCGATCGAGGAAATGCCGCTTCTGACGAACCGCATCTGCGGCGTGTGCCCCGAGGCGCATCATATGGCGGCGGCAAAAGCGGCCGATGCGGTCTATCACGTCGATCCGCCGCGCACGGGAAAGATGCTGAGGGAATTGCTTTACTCCGCGTTCTACTGCACCGACCACACGACTCACTTCTATGCGCTCGGCGGACCCGATTTCGTAATGGGACCCGATGCGCCCGTCGCCGAACGAAACATCCTCGGTGTGATCCATAAAGTGGGTTTGGAGATCGGTGGCAAGGTCATTCAGATGCGGAAATACGGGCACAATGTCGTCGAGATGATCGGCGGAAGGAAAGTCCATCCATGCACGTCCATCCCCGGCGGAATCACAAAAGGCATCACCGAAGAACAGCGCAAAGAGATCGAAGAGATGGGACGCTGGGCAATCGAGTTCGCGCAGTTCAGCTTGAAGCTCTTCAATGACATCGTGCTTTCCAACAAGAGTTACGTGGATCTGATCCTCGGCGACGTCTATACCCATCGCACCTATTATATGGGACTCGTGGACGAGAATAACAAGGCCAACTTCTACGACGGCAAAGTGCGCGTGTCAGACCCGAACGGAAAAGAATTCGTCAAATACGAGCCGAAGGATTACGCTCAACACGTTGCCGAACACGTCGAGCCATGGACCTATCTCAAATTCCCGTATCTCAAGAACGTCGGCTGGAAAGGCTTCGTGGACGGGATCGACTCCGGCATCTATATGGCGACCCCGCTCTCGCGCCTCAATGCCGCGGATGGAATGGCAACGCCTCTTGCGCAGGAACAGTACGATAAATTCTATGCGACCCTGGGCGGCAAGCCCGTGCATCAACGGCTTGCGATTCACTGGGCGCGCCTGATCGAATTGCTCTATGCCGCGGAACTCTGGGTGGAATTGGTCACGGATCCCGAGATCACCTCGCCGAACATTCACACCAAACCAACCGAGAAACCAACGGAAGGAGTCGGCATCGTCGAGGCGCCGCGCGGGACGCTTACGCATCATTACTGGACCGATGAGCGCGGTGTTGTAACCAAAGCGAATCTCATCGTGGGCACGACCAACAACTACGCGCCGATCCAGATGTCCACGCACAAGGCGGCGAAGAGTCTCATCCATGACGGGAATGTGAACGAAGGCCTGCTCAACATGGTGGAGATGGCGTTCCGCGCCTACGACCCGTGCTTCGGCTGCGCCACCCATTCACTGCCCGGTCAGATGCCTTTGGAGATCACGATCCGAGACGCGGACGGGAATCTGCTCGAGGTGTTGAAACAGTTTTGTTGAGGAGAGGCAGGTTCAGGTCGCGAAAGAACCGGAGGCTTCATCATGAAAACGATCATCGTCGGCTTGGGCAATCCGATCCTGGGCGATGACGGGGTCGGCTGGAAGGTCGTCGAAGAATTAACCCGGCAGATGCCAACGGATTTATCTGTGGGGCTTGAATGCCTTTCGGTGGGCGGCATCGGTTTGATGGAGCATCTGATCGGATACGACCGCGCCATCATCATCGACGCTTTCATCGCCGACAAGGAAGATCTGGGCTCGATCCTGATCCAAAAGCTCGACAACCTGCCGAACTATTCTGCCTTCCATATTTCCAGCGCGCACGACACATCCTTGCAGAACGCGATCGAGCTCGGCAAACGCATGGGCGCGCAATTGCCCGTCGACGTGACCGTGATCGGGATCGCCATCCAACGCATCAGCGAATTCGGCGAGAACCTATCGCCGCCGGTCGCGGAATGCGTGCCACAAGCCGCGCATATCGCATTGAATTTGTTGAAAGAAAATGTAACGAATTCACGAGAGGAAAGTCATCCGCACGGGTGACTTTCTCATCTTGGATGTAACCCGTATTGGGATTAAGTTAAGGGTGGATATGCATGAACTTTCAGTGACACAGAGCGTCCTTGATATTGCCCTTGCGAATGCCGGTGCAAGAAAGATCAAACAGGTTAACCTCGTGATCGGGCAATTCTCATCCATCGTGGATGATTCGGTTCAATTCTATTGGGACATGATCACGAAGGGGACGCCAGCGCAAGGTTCATTGCTCCATTTCGAGCGTATTGCCGGTGAGATGACCTGTCGGAGATGCGGGCACGTTTTTCACCCGACAGATGAGACCTTCGAATGCCCGTCCTGTTCGAGTCCGCTTGTGAAGATCAGTAAAGGTGAAGAATTTCAGGTCGAGAGCATCGATGTTGAGTGATTTATCGGAGACCGAATGACCACGCGTATCCCTGTTGTTGAAAATATATTATCCGCCAATGATCGCATCGCGGACCGCAACCGCGTGCTGCTCGATGAGAAAGGTGTGTACTCGATCAATATCATGGCCTCGCCCGGCGCAGGCAAGACCAGTTTCATTCTCAAGACCCTCGAAGCCTTGAAGGGACGCCTGAAGCTGGGCGTGATCGAAGGCGATCTTGCCACCTCCATCGATGCCGAGAAGGCGATGGCGGCGGGTCTTCCTGCGGTGCAGATAAACACGGGAGGCGGGTGTCATCTTGACGCGGTTATGCTGGCGGATGCCCTGCCTGCGCTTCCTCTCTCCGACCTTGACCTGGTGCTGGTCGAGAATGTGGGGAATCTCGTTTGTCCGGCAAACTTTCAAATCGGCACGCACCTGAACGTCTTGATTGCCTCCATCCCAGAGGGAGATGACAAGCCTTATAAATATCCCGGCATGTACCGGGGCGTCCAGGTCTTGATCATCAACAAGACCGACCTCATGCCGTACGTAACGTTCAACATGAATTATTTTATAAAAGGCGTGGAAGCGCTCAACCCGGATGTGACGATCTTCCCGGTCTCCTGTAAATCGGGGGAGGGGATGGATGCATGGGCGTACTGGATTACTGAAAAGGTTCGCGCGGGAAAGCAGGGATGATAATGAACCGCCATATCTCCGTCACCGGTATCGTGCAGGGAGTCGGTTTCCGCCCGTTCATTTACGGGCTCGCGAAACGGCTCGACTTGCACGGCTGGGTGCGGAACACATCTGGCGGCGTGGAGATCGTGGTTCAAGGGAACGAGTCGCAGGTTGAACGTTTCGTTCGCAGCCTGAAGACGGAAGCACCCCCGCTGGCTAAGATCGATTCGATCTCAATTCGATCCGGCCTCCCGGACATAAACTTTAAGACCTTCGACATTCAACCTTCAACCCGGATCGAAGGCGCATTCCAGCCAGTTTCAGCGGATATTGCCATCTGCACGGACTGCGAACGCGAACTCTTCGACCCGAGAGACAGGCGGTATCTTTATCCGTTCATCAACTGCACGAATTGCGGTCCGCGTTTTACGATCATCACCGACCTGCCCTATGACCGCCCCGCCACCACCATGGCGGAATTCGAAATGTGCGCTGAATGCCGCGCCGAATATACCGACCCTTCGAACCGCCGCTTCCACGCCCAGCCGGTGGCTTGTCCGCAATGCGGACCCTGCGTCCATCTCGAAGAGCCGCCGTCTCATTTTCAAGACCTGTCCACGATCGATCTGCGCCTCGCCGCAATCCTGAAAACAAGAAAATATCTACGGGAGGGAAAGATCATCGCCGTCAAAGGGATCGGCGGTTTTCATCTTGCCTGTGATGCGGAAAACAAGATGGCGGTCGATGAATTACGGCGAAGAAAGGGCAGGGAGGGCAAACCGTTCGCATTGTTGGCGGCGGACCTTGAAATGATACGGCGCCATTGCGAAGTGAACGAAGCGGAACGCGAATTGCTCACCGGCAGGGAAAAGCCCATCGTCCTCTTGAACAAAAGGGAAAACTCCACCCTGCCCGATGACCTTGCCCCCGGCATGGACAGGCTCGGTTTCATGCTGCCCTACACCCCGCTCCATCATTTGCTCCTCAATCGAAGCGACCCCATTCTCAATCGAGAACCCGTCCCGCCGATCCTCGTGATGACCAGCGGCAACTTCAGCGAGGAACCCATCGCCACCGATAACCAGGACGCGCTTGAACGTCTCGCGCCCCTGGCAGATGCCTTTCTTCTACACAACAGGGATATTCACGTAAGATGCGATGATTCAGTCTTAAGAGTGGAAAGAAGAAAGAAGAAGGAAAGCGCGGCGCTTTCCTCTTTCATCTTTCTTCGTCGTTCCCGCGGGTATGCTCCGTATCCCGTTCGTCTTCCCTTCGATGCGATTCCCACCCTCGCCGTCGGCGGCGAACTCAAGAACACGTTTTGTCTTGCGCGCGACCGAAGCGCCATCCTCAGCCACCACATCGGCGACATGGAAAACGTCGAAACCTTCCAGTCCTTCGAGCAGGGAGTCGACCATCTCAGCCGTTTGTTCCGTGTGAATCCCGAACTTATCGCCTGCGACATGCATCCCGGTTATTTCACGACAAAATACGCGCAGGAAATCGCAAACATTCCCCGCATTGCCGTCCAGCACCATCACGCGCACATCGCTTCCTGCCTGGCGGATAACGGGTTGGAAAATAGACGATTGATTGGCCTCGCCTTCGATGGAACCGGATATGGGACCGATGGATCCATTTGGGGAGGGGAAATCCTTCTCGCCTCCTTCGCAGACTTTGAGCGGTTCGCACACCTCGAGCCTTTGCCTCTCCCCGGCGGCGACTCTGCCATCCGCCATCCCTGGCGAATCGCGGTGGGATACACCCACGCCCTGGGAATCGACATCGATGATCTGCAATTCCTGAAAAATCTGGACATGCTGGCTGTCAACATCGTCAGACAGCAGGCGGACAGAAAACTGAACGCGCCGCTCACCTCCTCGATGGGCCGCCTCTTCGACGCCGTTGCAAGCCTGATCGGAATCCGGAATGACGTTACCTATGAAGCGCAAGCCGCAATCGAAATGGAAGTATTATCCAAGCCGTTCCTGACAACCAAACCGTATCCATATTCGGTGGATAAATCCATTCCGCTCAAAGGACTCCTTCAATCCATTGTTCATGACGTCCGCACAGGCAAACCCGCCGGGATGATTGGCGCAAGATTCCATAAAACGATTGCCGATATAACCATTGATGTTTGCAAATGTGCCCGCGTTCAAACGAGTCTCAGTGAGGTCGCTCTCTCAGGCGGCGTCTGGCAGAACGAACTCCTGCTGAACCTTGTCCGTGACGGACTTGAGCGCGAAGGCTTTACTGTTTATTTCCACAAGCAGGTCCCATGCAATGACGGCGGCTTGGCGCTGGGTCAGGCTGTGGCAGCGAATGCCATTGCGAGCCGCGAAGCGGCGAAGCAATCCCCCGTCGTATGAAGGGGGTTGCGTTTGAGAACGCAACCTACGCAACACAAAGGATGAACCATGTGTCTCGCCATTCCCGGAAAGATCACCAAAATCTATCAAAAAGATGACCTCAGCATGGCAAAGATCGACTTCGGAGGAATCGTCAAGGAAATCTGCCTTGCGTACACCCCCGAGGCAAAGGTCGGCGATTATGCGCTGATCCACGTCGGCTTTGCGATCAGTCTAATGGACGAAGAAGAAGCCCAAGAAACCTTGAAGTTGATCAAGGACGTGGCGGATTTCGAGAATGAAATTTCTTGACGAGTACCGCAACCCCGCAAAAGTAAAATCCCTCCTGCGCGAGATCGAATCCATCGTCACCCGGAACTGGGTCATCATGGAAATCTGCGGCGGGCAGACTCACGCCTTCCTTCATCACGGCCTCGATGAGATGCTCCCGCCGCAGGTTGAACTCGTGCATGGACCGGGCTGCCCGGTGTGTGTCACTCCTCTTGAACAGATCGATAAGGCAATCGCCATCGCTTCGCGCCCGGATGTCATCTTTACCTCATATGGCGACATGCTCCGCGTGCCCGGTTCGTCGAAGGATTTATTCTCCGTCCGTGCCAAGGGCGGTGATGTGCGCGTGGTCTATTCGCCGCTCGAAGCCGTTCAAATCGCAGAAGCAAATCCCAATAAAGAGGTTGTCTTCTTCGCCATCGGTTTCGAGACCACTGCTCCCGCCAATGCGATGGCGGTCTTGCAGGCAAAGAACAAGGGCGTAAAGAACTTTTCAGTGCTGGTGTCTCACGTCCGCGTGCCGCCTGCGATGGAGGCGATCCTCAGTTCGAAGACCAATCGCGTGCAGGGATACCTCGCGGCAGGGCATGTCTGCGCGGTAATGGGATTCCACGAATATCCGCCCATTGCGGAGAAATATCGGGTCCCGATCGTCGTAACGGGTTTCGAACCCATCGATTTGTTGAACGGTTTGTTCGCAGCGGTCAAGCAGCTCGAAGAGGGCGAAGCGTTCGCCGAGAATCAGTATCAGCGGGCTGTCCGCTTCGAGGGGAATGAATCAGCCCAAAATACGATTCGAAGCGTGTTCCAATCCGTTGACCGAAAATGGCGCGGCATTGGGCTTATCCCACAAAGCGGCTGGGGTCTTCGGCTCGATTTCGCGGAGTTCGATGCTGAAAAAAGATTCGACGTCGAAAATCTTCTTGCGCAGGAATCTCCGTTGTGCATCGCGGGCGAGATCCTGCAAGGCATGAAGAAGCCGACGGGATGCGCCGCGTTTGGAAGGGAATGCACACCGCTAAACCCACTCGGCGCGCCGATGGTTTCCGCCGAAGGCGCATGCGCGGCGTATTACAAGTATCATCGGATTTCGGAGTCCAACGTCTCCTGACGTTGGCGCGATAGGGCATCAAGGTGATTATGTTTGACGATTTAGATTTCGAAGGTTACACGTGTCCGGTTCCGATTCGTCCTAACGATACAGTTGTGCTTGGTCATGGCTCCGGCGGGACCTTGAGTCACGACCTGCTCAGGCGGCTGTTTCTTCCCGAATTAGGCAAAGCCGCGCCGCGCGCATTGGATGATTCTGCTGTGGTGGTGATCGACGGCGAACGATTTGCATTGACGACTGACTCGCACGTCGTCTCTCCATTGTTCTTTCCGGGCGGCGACATCGGACGGCTCGCAATCTGCGGAACCGTGAACGACCTCGCCATGATCGGGGCGAAACCGATCGCGTTGACCTGCGGGTTCGTGATCGAAGAAGGATTATCGTTCGAGATTTTGCAGCGCGTCGTGGCTTCGATGAAGGAAGCAGCGGACGAAGCGGGAATTTACATCGCGGCAGGAGATACAAAGGTGGTGCAAAAAGGCGGCGCGGACAAGTTGTTCATCAACACATCGGGAATCGGAAGGATCGCAGATGGAGTCGATATCTCCGGCGCGAATGCAAGGGAGGGAGATGTCATTATCCTTTCAGGGACAATTGGGGATCACGGCATTGCAGTTTTATCCGCGCGGGAGGATCTGGGTTTTGAAACGACCCTCGAAAGCGATGTTGCTCCGCTCAATCATCTCGTGGACGCGATGCTCGACGCCGGTGAAGTTCACGTCTTGCGCGACCCCACCCGCGGCGGACTGGCGACTTCGCTTGTGGAAATCTCGGAGCAATCAAAAGCAATCATTGAGATCGTAGAGGAACGATTGCCGGTTAAGCCTGCCGTTAAAGCCGCATGCGAAATGCTGGGATTCGATCCGTTATTCATTGCCAATGAAGGGAAGTTGGCGGCGTTCGTGAAAGAGAGCGATGCAGATAAAATTTTGAACGCGATGAAGAAAACAAAATACGGAAAAGACGCCGCCGTGATCGGAAAAGTGATCGGAAGCGGAAAACCGCAAGTGAGATTGAAAACCGCCATCGGGGGGACTCGGCTTGTGGATATGCTGCCAGGGGAAATGCTGCCGAGAATTTGTTAGCCATTTGCCTGATCCATTTTTTTTCTCATCGCCGATTCATGGTAAAAGTGGGGATATGATATCCATCCAACGTCGCGATCTTGTGTGGAGTTTGCCGCTGTCCCTTTTGCTCGGAGCTGGACTCTCCGCCCTCCAGCCGGGGAATTTTTTCATCGGTTGGCTGGGTTTCTCTCTCCTCCTTTTTCTTTCCCTCTTTCTTCTTTCATCCGCAACGCGCTGGGCTGGCGGTGGTCTCGATACCTTCGTACTCGACCACCGCAAAACCCTCGCATGGATGGTTGCTCTCGCTTTCATTCTCCGGTTTGCGGGCGGCGTAGGGACCTATCTCGCTTTGCCGGTTTACGGTCACGCAGGGGATGAGGAGCAAAGCGCGGGCTTCACATACACGGATGCCTACCGCCGCGATTCTCAAGCTTGGGAACTTGCTTCATCCGACCGCCCAATTCTGGACGCCTTCAACAGCCGCTTCGCCTCGGACCAATATGGCGGTTTGCTGGCGTTCTGTGCTTTTATCTACCGTTATCTTTCTCCCGACGCGCATCGCGTTTTGTTACTTGTGCTAATGTCCGCTTTGATGGGCGCATTGGGAATCCCGTTCTTATGGAAGGCGGCGAACTTGCAATGGGGTGAAAAAGTTGCGACGGCAACAAGCTGGATCTTTGCGTTATATCCGGAAAGCATCCTGCTGGGCGGAGTTCCCATGCGGGAGCCGTATTTGCTGGCATTCAGCGCGTTTTGCCTGTGGGGATTTGTGTCATTGCGAGCGGAGCGAAGCAATCTCCCCCTTGAAACCGGGAGGCTGCTTCGGGAAGAACACCCTCGTAACGACATAATTGGAAGCAATAAAAAATCATTGGCCTGGCTTGCGCTCGGCGTTTTGGGAATGCTGCTCGTGTCGCCGTCCATTGCACTGGTCACGCTCATCATCCTCGGCGGGTGGATATACTTTTCCAGCGAGCGCGGACGATTTCCATGGTGGGTTGTGGCTTTATTGGTGACTGTTTTTCTTGCCGGACTATTTTTCCTCTCCTCCGCCCTGGACAGGCAGGGAAATCTCGGAGGCGGTGGTCCGCTGGGCGTGATTCAAACCTTCATCCGCGAGTCGTTCAAATGGAACGCCTATAAGATCGAAGAAGGTTCCGGCTGGGTGCAGAAACTGTTCGATGAAATGCCGGATTGGATGGAACTCCCCTTCGTGATGATCTACGGGGTGCTGCAACCCATCCTCCCGGCAATTTTTATCGCGCCTACTATCCTCCCCTGGAAAGTGATCGGCATCTTAAGGGCAATCGGTTGGTATGCGCTGCTTCCGGCGTTGATTCTTTCTTTTTGGTCAGGGTCAGGCAGGGGCGGAGCAATGAGCCGAAGCATCATTCTCTGGTTAAGTTTCATCGTCTGGGGTTGGATTCTGTTCACGGCTCTGCGCGGGGGCGGCGATCAATGGGACAATCCGCGCTATCGTTTGATCCTGTTTATGTGGCAGGCGATCCTTGCCGGTCATGTGTGGGCTTGGTGGCGGGAAATGCGTAATGCATGGGTGGGTCGCGTGATCGTCATGGAGCTTGTTTTGGTGGCGGTCTTCTCGCAATGGTATCTCAACCGGTATTTGCATTTCGGCGGGCAACTGCCTTTTGCTTGGATGGTGGCGCTGATCCTTGGTTCATGGATCTCGATCATCGGTTGGGGCGTGTGGCGCGACCGCAAGGCGCATGGTGTATAATTCAGCGACTGAATTTTGAACTCAAGGAGCAATAATGCCGACAGCACTCATTACAGGAATCACAGGCCAGGACGGTTCATATCTGGCTGAACTCCTGTTATCGAAAGGCTACAAGGTGGTTGGGATGGTGCGTCGTTCCAGCACGGTGAGTTTCGAACGAATCGAACATATCCTCGACGATGTAACCATCCTTCAGGGCGACCTGCAGGATCAGGGTTCACTGCTCTCGATGCTCGAAGAGTACAAACCCACTGAAGTGTATAACCTGGCGGCGCAGTCGTTCGTGCCAACTTCGTGGAATCAACCGGCGCTCACCGGCGATGTGACCGCGCTTGGCGTGACGCGCATGCTGGAAGCAATTCGCTTTGTAAACCCGAAGATCCGTTTTTATCAGGCGTCGTCGAGCGAGATGTTCGGCAAGGTGTTGGAAGTGCCGCAGAAGGAAACGACGCCTTTCTATCCGCGCAGTCCGTACGGGGTGGCGAAGGTGTACGGGCATTGGATCACGATCAATTACCGCGAGTCGTTCGATATCTTTGCGACCTCGGGAATATTGTTCAACCATGAAAGCCCGCGCCGAGGGTTGGAGTTCGTAACAAGGAAGATCTCCGACGGTGTTGCGAGAATCAAACTTGGAAAGGCGAAGGAACTGCGACTCGGCAACCTCGATGCCCGGCGCGACTGGGGCTTTGCGGGGGATTACGTCCATGCCATGTGGTTGATGCTGCAACAAGACCATCCCGATAATTACGTGATCGGCATGGGCGAGACCCATTCGGTCAAGGAGTTTTGCGAGGTCGCCTTCTCCCACGTCGGGTTGGACTACAAGGACTACGTGGTGGTGGATGAAAAATTCTACCGGCCCGCCGAAGTGGACTTATTGATCTCCGACCCAAGCCTCGCGCGTAACAAATTACAATGGGAACCCGCCGTCACGTTCAGGGAACTCGTGACGATGATGGTGGATTCCGACATGGCGCGGCACCAGAAGATGAACTAAGAGAAGCAGGTGACAGTCACTTTATAAGCGACTGTCACCTTTTAGGTTTATGACATCTTTCAAACGCTTGAAGACCAAAGTATTGCCCTCCTGGATTCCGCTTGTTGTGGCGGGCTTGGGGGCGGTTCTTTATTTAATTCGGGCGGTGAATTACGCGCAGACCACTGTCAGCAGTCTGGATGAAGGCTCGTATCTCATTAAAGGCATGTTCTATCTCAGCGGGACATATCATCCCTTCGAGCCCTATGGTCCGCTGACGAACAAAGCGCCTTTTGCGTTCCTCATTCCCGGCTTTGCGGAATATGTCTTCGGCGCAGGTTTGCGTACAGGACGTTACTTCTCCATCTTTCTCGGTTTACTCGCAGTTCTCGGCACATGGATTACAGCGCGCCGCTGGGCTGGGAATTGGATGGCAGCGTTGACCGTCTGGGTATTTGCGCTCAGCCCGATGATCGTCAAGTTGCACGCCCGCGCAGTCTCGGAGGTCATCATCGCCTGCATGCTGGCGTGGATCTGTGTGCTTGTCCTCGATGAAAAACGCACTCTATGGAAGATCGTTCTCGCCTCGGTCCTTGCATCGGTTGCAATTTTTACCCGGCAGAACATGGCTCCCCTTTTGCCGTTCCTGATCCTTTACGTTTATTTCCAACACGGTAAACGCGCCGGGATGTGGTCGTTCGCGTCAGGTTCGATAGCCTTGCTCGTCTTCCATCTCATCTACTGGCCCCGCGTCATGACGATCTGGACGCCCTGGCTTCCTGAATCGCTCACGCCTTTTCTCGATTCATTCCGAATCCCAACCGACTCCGTTCCGATCTGGGACCCGAACATCGATTTTTGGAATCGGCTCAATGCCTTCTTTCAGGGAATCCGCTATCACTTCATCCCGATCATCGGCGGACTCTTCGGCTTGATCCTCCTCCCGCCTCGCGCGGACTGGAAGTCTGTTCACGCCATGCGGGCGGCTGTTTTTCTCGCCGTGAGTTTTTTCACTCTTGTTCTGATGCACGGCTGGGCCGCGATTGCCAGCCGCTATGAAAGTTATTCCTGCGTTTTTTGTTTCTCGAACTATCTCGGCTTCTTCGACCCTCTGGGAATCCTCTTTTTCGTCGTCGCGTTCGCACATGCATGGAATCAAAACCCACACCGCGCAGCAAGGATCATATCCATCCTTGTGGTCCTCCTCGTTGCGACAGGGATCGGTTTCTCGCTCTTCGAGTTCGTCGGGAACGGATTGCTCAACCTGCCCATCATTCCCCGCATCCGCTCCGGCGGGTTTGGCTTCATCGCCATCGTGGACGCGTTGACGCAGGGACTCGATATGTCGCTCGTCCAGGTCAAACGCTGGATCAGTTCCTCGCTCGGGTTGCTCGCCGGTCTTGGCGTTTTGTTCATTGCATTTCTCGTTTGGAAAAGAAACCGGAAAACCCACATCACCCTCACCCTCGTCAACTTTTTCCTCATTACAGGTTTCCTGCTCTCTCCGATCCTCCATCTCGGTGAAAGCAGGCCCGACTGCGCGGAGACCGACATCATCCGCGACCATGAACGGCTCGGCGCGTACCTGGCTTCGGTCATCCCGCCTGATAGTCTGGTATATTGGGATGGCGGAAACGCCTTCACGCCGATGATCTACGTCCCGCAGGCGCGCATTTTCCCGCCGCAGATCAACGACGGCTACACCTTCCACATCGGCGGCGACCCGGACGTGCTCTATTTTTTCAGCCATTGGAACGGTGAGCTTGCACAACGCTGGCGCACCGAAGCGGATGTTTTCATCATCGAAGCCAAACGCTACGCGGACTGGAAGGACTTCCTTACGCCCTCGGAATTCCAGGAATTTGCCAAGCCCCCGGCTTCACAATCCTGTAATGAAGGCACCGAACTCAGGGTATTTCAACGACTGCCATGAACATTTCGCTCATCATTCCTGTCTATAACGAACAGGATAACCTCCCGATGCTTTTCGAAGCCATCGCGGACACCATGAATTCCCTCGGCAAAACCTGGGAGGTCATCTATGTCGATGACGGCTCCCGCGACAACAGCCTCTCCCTGCTCGCCGCCCACGCAGAAAAAGACGCTGAACATGTGCGCGTCATTTCCTTTCGCCGCAACTTCGGGCAGACTGCCGCCATTGCCGCCGGGCTCGATCACTCCCAGGGCGATATCATCGTTCTGCTCGACGCAGATTTACAGAACGACCCGCGCGACATCCCCATGTTGTTGGAAAAACTCGACGAAGGTTACGACCTGGTCAGCGGCTGGCGCAAACAACGCAAGGACAACGCCATCACGCGAAACCTCCCATCGATGATGGCAAACAAACTCATTTCATGGGTCACCGGGGTGGAATTGCACGATTACGGCTGCACGCTCAAAGCCTACCGCCGCGAAGTATTGGAGGGATTTCGACTCTACGGCGAGATGCACCGCTTCATCCCTGTATTTGCAAACTCGGTTGGCGCGCGCATCACAGAAGTCATCGTCAACCACCACCCCCGCCGCTTTGGCAAGACCAAGTACGGGCTGGAACGAACCGCGAAGGTCATCCTCGACCTGTTCACTGTCAAATTTCTCGTCAGTTTTGCTTCCAAACCCATTTATCTCTTCGGCGGCACAGGCGGATTATTGATGATCATCAGCGCCATCATCATGATCTATCTCTTCATCCGGCGCATCTTCTTCCTCGTCGGTGTGACGGGCTCGCCTCTCTTCCAGACCAGCGTGATGTTCTTCATCCTCGGCTTTCAATCCATGCTGATGGGTTTGATCGCGGAATTGCTGGTGCGCACCTATCACGAATCCCAGCGCAAGCCGACATACACCGTGCGAACGAAAATCAACCTCGACGATGACTAAGTGGCTGCGTGAAAATCGCCAGACCCTTATTCGCGGGTTGGGCAGTTTGCTGGCGTTAAGCCTGTTGCTTATCTTGATCCGTGAAGAGGGCGACGGCGAATTGTTTTCCGCGATTCGCCGGGTTGCTTTCGAGTTTTTCCTGCTCGCCGTACTAGCGCTTTTCACTTCCCGGCTTTTCGCAGTGGGAAGATGGCACATCCTTTTAAGATCAGCGGGAGTGCATGTTACCTTCCTACGCTCTGCGCAACTGACCTTCACCGGAAATTTTGCTTCGAACTTTTTGCCGACCACCATCGGCGGGGATGTGGCGCGCCTGGCGGGAGCGATGCAATTGGGTTACGACCGCGCGATTTGTCTCGCCTCGCTTGTCGCGGACCGGTTGATCGGGATGGCCGGAATGGGGCTTGCCCTTCCTTTGGGCTTGATTCCCGTTTTATCTATCGATACCGGTGTTTCGCAAGCAACTGCAGTATCGGCACTTTATCACAAGGTCGTCGATTTCGTGAAACGAACCTTCGAATCGCTTTCGATCTGGCTGAAGAGACCGGCGACGCTGATCTCTTCCCTTCTCTCCACCCTTGGGAATCAAGCCTTTATTTACCTTGCCATTTATCTCCTGCTCCAGGGGATCGATCATCATGTTGATTACTGGCTTGTGGCAGGTATGTACACCCTGACGTATTTCGTCACATTGATTCCCATCTCGATCAACGGGCTGGGCGTGCAGGAACTTTCGATGACCTTCCTGCTCGTTCACCTGGGTGGCCTGACCTCCTCCGAAAGCGCGACGATCGCGTTATTGACCCGCATATTGTTCATTATTGCCAGCCTGCCCGGCGCGTTCTTCCTGCCATCCATTTTGGCGGCGATGAATGAAAGAAAAGAGGCGTAGTCGGCGTTCACTAACGTCGACTGGCGCATACGCCTGGGTAATCTTATGGAAACCGTTTCTGCGAAAAAATTTCTGCAATCATGGCTATGGGCGCAGACGGCCGTCAGCCTGCTTGCGATCCCCCAGACCATGCAGCGCACAGTGGAGTTGGAGATCATCCTTCTCCGCTCGAAGTGGGTCGGGCTGGTTGGGGTGTTCGCATTGACCGCCGTGTTTGCATTATGGCTTTCTTTTTCCCCGCTCCTGAACCGGATCGCTGATTTCTTCGAAAAACCACGACCTGCCACATCATTACGTATTACGTGTTACGTTTTACTTATTCTCTTTTCCTTCTTTTTTGTCTGGCTTGTCCGCCTTTACGTCTTCGGCTCCATCCTCCCACACGTGATGCCGATTTTATGGGTCTTCATGTGGGCGAGTCTGGTTCAAACCCTTTTATTGAAACAACTTGGGAAAATGGGATGGGCGGCCGCCTTTGCAATCGTGGTCCTGGCACAGGGGATGATCTACCAAACCTGGGGTATTTTTTCAGCAGCGTCAGCCAACCCGTTCTCGATGGGATATTCCGAAGCCGGGCGGCATTATTACGCTTCTTTGTTTTTCTCTAAAAAACTTTACGGAATGGATTTAGCACTTCCCTTCCTTCATCCGTCACGCTACATGCTTCTCTCGATTCCTTTTCTCATTGACGGTATACCATTATGGTTACATCGTTTCTGGCAGGCATTTTTGTGGTTCGGATTGACGCTGGCATCCGCATTTCTGCTTGCCCGGAGAATGAAACAAAGCGCGGGCCTGACGATCCTTATCACCGCCTGGGCGTTTTTATTCTTCCTTCAAGGGGCGGTGTATTATCACCTGCAAGTGATGGCAATTCTGATTCTGGCGGGCGTATCTGTCAAATATCCGCGGCGTTCGTTGATATTCATCATCCTTGCGTCGCTTTGGGCGGGTATCAGCCGCGTAAATTGGTTTCCTGTCCCTGCCATGCTGGCGATTGCGATTTATATTCTTGAAGTGCAATTCGAGATGCGTGGGCGACGTTCTTCAACGTACGCAGGTATTGAGAAGTATTGGCTTGTCCCAGTCCTTTGGGGAATCAGCGGAGTTGCCGCCGCGCTCGTTTCGCAATTCGTTTATATCCAAATCTCCGATAACGCAGACCTAGCCGCGTTCGGTTCGAGCTTTACTTCGGAGTTGATCTGGAACCGCCTGCTGCCGAACGAGACCTCTCCGATGGGAATCCTGCCGGGGATATTGCTCATATCCGCGCCTGCGCTGGTTGCAATTTATCAAATGCTGCGCGGTAAGGCGAGGTATTTGCATCCACTTCGCTGGCTCGTGCTGATTTCCATGTCGATCGTTTTATTCATCGGCGGGGCGATCGTCAGCACAAAGATCGGCGGCGGCGGCGATCTGCATAACATGGATGCATTTCTGGTGATGTTGTCGGTGTTGGTCACGGTTTTTTGGGCGGGACAGGTTGCGGCTGAGTCCGAACCGAAGCCGATGATGGACCGAGTCGGCTGGGAGGTGGTGATGGCGGGGTTGCTGATTCCACTCGGGTTTGCAATTCGGCACATCGGCTTTTATCCAAGCTTCGATAAAACAACCGCTGAGAGGGATGTTCAGACCTTGCAGGGAGCGCTTGAAAGCGGCGGCGAAATATTGTTCGTCACTGAAAGGCAGTTAATCACCTTCGATTATTTGGACGGGATAACGCTCGTGCCCGAATACGAACAGATGGAATTGATGGAGATGGCAATGTCGCGCAACCGCCCATATCTCGAAGCCTTCTACGAAGATTTGCATGACCGGCGCTTTGCGTTGATCGTTGCCGAAGACCAGAAATTCACACAACAAAAGGAAGGCGCATTCGTGGAGGAAAATGTAGCCTGGGTCCGTTTTGTTGGCGCGCCTTTGTTGTGCAATTACAAGCCAGTGGTCACACTGACCTCGAACAATTTGCAGGTGTTCGAACCGCGTCCAAAACGAGCCGAATGCAAGGACCCGTTCGTGGACTGATACATGCGCATCCTGACCGTGATCTATGAATTTCCGCCCATCGGCGGCGGCGGCGGCAGGGCCGCGTATGATATTTGCGCCGAACTAGCGGCGCGCGGCCATGATGTGACCGTTTTGACCGCGCATATGAACGACCTGCCGCGTGATGAAATACTGGATGGGTTTCGCGTCGTGCGGATTCCGTCGCGGCGAACCGAGGCTTTTGTGGCAAGTTTCGAGGCCATGCTGTTCTACATCCTCGCCGGGTTTTCGAAAGGGCTGGAGTTGATCCGCCATTCCCGCCCCGATGTGATCCATACCCACTTTGCCGTTCCATCGGGCGCGCTGGCATGGATGCTTTCAATACTCACGAATATTCCATATATTCTTACCGCGCATCTCGGCGACGTGCCTGGCGGCGTGCCTCAAAAGACTGCGCACTGGTTTCGCTGGTTGAAGCCGTTTACAAATCCGATCTGGGGGCGGGCAAAGTACGTTGCGGCGGTGAGCGAATTCACTCGCCAACTGGCGTTGAAGCATTATCCGGTGGAGATTCGCGTCATCCCCAATGGCGCAGATTTCACCCATATCGTCACCGATAAAGTGGAGATAAATGCAACCCCGCGGATCGTATTTGCGGGGCGGTTCGTTTCACAGAAGAATCCGCTGGCAATTGTTCGTGCATTGTCGAGGCTAAAAGATTTGAATTGGGCGTGTTCGATGCTGGGGGATGGTCCGATGTCGGAGGAAGTAAAGGCGGAGATTGAAAAAAATGGCTTGGGCAAACGTTTTCACCTCACAGGCTGGGTCACGCCTGCGGATGTTTTGGATGAATTCTCCCGGAGCGATATCCTGTTCATGCCGTCGCTTTCGGAGGGGTTGCCCGTCGTCGGCGTGGATGCGCTTGTGAAAGGACTCGCCATCGTCGCCAGCAGGATAGGTGGATTCCTCGACCTGGTGGATCAGGATTCGAATGGATGCCTAGTCCAGGTCGAGGATGAGGCGGGGTTTGCATCCGCTTTGAGGGGGCTGCTTTCAGACCGGGATCGCCTGCTGAAATTCCGGCTTGCGAGTCTGGAAAAGGCGAAGGATTTCGACATCGGCAAGATCGTGGATCAATATGAGGGGATGATGCGGGAAGCATTGGGTTAGTAGGTGAATCGTAGGGAATCTCAGGCGGGACACGGCTTGACTCATTGGGGGAATCGTGTCAGAATTCAAAAACTGAACGCTCACATGAATACAAAGATCAAACCGCACGAATATGCCCTGCTGGACGAGATCGCACAGGATTCCCTCGTCACGCAGGCGAGCCTTTCAAAACGCCTCGGCATCGCTGTTGGGAGCGTCAACTGGTACATTAAACGTCTCATCTCCCGCGGCTGGGTCAAGGTCTCGCACCTCGACCGCACCCGCCTGCAATACGATCTGACCTCTGAAGGCATGAAGGTTTTTACTCAACGCGCCATGAACTATGCGCGGGATTCACTCAAGGTCTACGGCGGGCTGCGCGAGAAAGCAAAAGTGCTTGCCGCTGACTTAAAACAAAAAGGCGTGAAAAGCGTTTACCTGAACGGCGACGAGCCAATGATGGATATTTTGCGCCTGACTTGCATCGAAGCTGGGCTGAAAATCAGCGACCTGCCCGATGACTACATCCTCGAATCCGATGGGCGCGGGTATCGAATCCGTTCGAGTTAACAAAGGAGAACATGATAAATAATTTTGCCGTGATCGGCGTCGGCGGTTACATTGCGCCCCGCCACTTGAAAGCAATAAGAGATACGGGTAATCGGCTTGTTGCGGCCGTGGACCCGAAAGATTCGGTCGGTATCCTCGATCAGTATTCCTACGATGTGAAGTTCTTTACCGAGATCGAGCGCTTTGATCGCCATCTGGAAAAACTTCGCCGCGGATTCGAAGCCGAACGCATCCATTATGTTTCGATCTGTTCGCCGAACTATTTGCATGATGCACACTGCCGCCTTGCCCTGCGTGTTGGCGCGGATGTGATTTGCGAAAAGCCTTTGGTGATCAACCCCTGGAATTTGGATGCCCTCGAAGAGATCGAAGCAGAGACGAAACACCGCATCTTTACGATCCTACAATTGCGTGTCCACCCCAGCCTGATCAAACTCCGTGAGATGCTGCGATCCGCGAAGGATATCCACGATGTGGAACTTACCTACGTCACCAGCCGCGGTCCGTGGTATCAAGTTTCTTGGAAGGGTGACCACGATAAATCTGGCGGTGTGGCGACGAATATCGGGATTCACTTTTTCGACCTGCTGATGTGGTTGTTTGGGTCGGTAAATGGCATCAAGGTCTATCACAAGGATGACGAGCGCATGTCCGGTTTTATCGAATTGGAGCGGGCGCGGGTAAGATGGTTCCTCTCGGTGGATAAGAACGACCTGCCCGAGCAGGCAAAGGCACATGGCAAGACCACGTATCGCTCGATCACAGTGGACGGGAAAGAAATCGAATTTTCCGAAGGTTTTACCGACCTG
Source organism: Candidatus Villigracilaceae bacterium (assembly GCA_026645935.1). Lineage (GTDB taxonomy): Bacteria > Chloroflexota > Anaerolineae > Anaerolineales > Villigracilaceae > Villigracilis. Next base: position 135,992 of record JAPKMP010000003.1, read on the forward strand.
CATACGAAAGTTTACGAGGAGACACTCGCCAACCGCGGGTTTGGCATCAAGGAAGCCCGTCCCTCCGTGCAGTTGACGCATGATATCCGGCAAGCCCCACTCTCTCCCGTCGACACGCTGGCGCATCCGTTGCTGAGGAAATAAAAATGGGTGATTATTTTGTGCATGAATCCAGCTATGTCGACGAAGGCGCAGAAATCGGCGCCGGGACGAAGATCTGGCATTTCTGTCACGTCATGCCGCGCGCGAAAATCGGTGAACGCTGCAACATCGGGCAGAATGTGCTTGTTTCTTCTGGTGTTACCATTGGGACGAACGTGAAGATTCAGAATAATGTTTCGCTTTATACCGGTGTGACCGTGGAAGATGATGTCTTCCTTGGGCCTTCGATGGTGTTTACGAATGTCATCAATCCGCGCAGTCATGTCAGCCGCAAGGACGAGTACAAGACCACGCTGGTGAAGAAGGGCGCGTCCATCGGCGCAAATGCCACCATCGTGTGTGGGACGACACTGGGACGCTTTTGTTTCGTCGGCGCGGGAGCAGTGGTGACAAAGGACGTACCCGACTACGCGCTGGTGTACGGTACCCCAGCCCGCATCCGGGGATGGGTGTGTCAATGCGGTGAACAATTGAACTTCGAGGGCGAACGCGCCGTCTGCTCGAAGTGTGGAGACGCTTACAGGAAACAGGATCAGGTTGTGATGCCGGAAAGAGGCGTTAAATGATTTCATTGGTCGATCTCACTGCGCAATATCATTCCATCAAGAAGGAAATCGATGCGGCGGTTCTATCCACGCTCGAGTCGGGGCATTTCATCCTCGGTCCGCAAGTTGTGAAGTTCGAGGAAAGCGTCGCTTCATATCTGGGAGTCAAACACGCGATAGGTCTTGCTTCCGGCACGGACGCGCTTGTGATTGCAATGCGCGCCTTGAATATCGGCGAAGGCGACGAGGTTATCATCCCGGCGTATACTTTTTTTGCCACGGCGGGCACGGTCATGTCTGTGGGCGCGAAACCGGTGATCGTGGACATTGATCCGCAGAGCTATCAGATCGATGTGAGCAAGATCGAAGCCGCGATCACGCCGAAGACGAAGGCGATCATTCCCGTGCATTTGTATGGGCATCCAGCGGAGATGAATCCAATTTTGGAAATTGCCCGCAAACGCAGTTTGAAAGTGATCGAAGATAATGCACAGGGATTTGGCGCGGAATATCTTGGAAAAAAAACCGGTTCGATGGGCGACATCGGCTGTTTGAGTTTCTTCCCGACTAAAAATCTCGGCGCATACGGTGACGGCGGCATGGTGGTCACCGATGACGATTCTCTTGCCGAACAGATGCGTATGCTGCGCGCGCACGGCTGGAAGAAAAAATATTATTCCGAGATGGTCGGCTATAACAGCCGTCTCGATGCCATGCAAGCGGCTATCCTGCAAGCCAAGTTCCCGCATCTGGACGAATGGAACGAAAAGCGCCGCGAGTTATCCAAACGCTATAACGAATATCTCGCGCCACTGGGGATTGTCACGCCGGTGGAACGCGAGTGGGCAAAACACGTTTATCACCTCTACATCATCCGCTCTGCGAATCGCGATGAGTTGCAGGCATTCTTGAAAGAAAAGGGAATCGCTTCGGAAGTGTATTACCCGATCCCGCCGCATCTTTCGGTGCCATGCCGCAAGTATGGCTACAAAGAAGGCGACTTTCCACTTGCAGAAAAAGCAGCGAAGGAAACGCTTGCCCTGCCGCTTTACCCGGAGTTGACTTTGAACCAGCAGGATGAAGTGATTGCGACAGTGAAGGAATTTGTGAGTAAATAAATGACGACGGATTTGAAGGCAATGGAAGAAAACTGGTCGCTGGTCATCCGCCCGCAGCGCGCGTGGTGGGATTTGCGGCTGGGCGAACTGTGGCGCTACCGCGACCTGGTGTGGCTTTTCGTCTGGCGAGATTTTGTGGCGTATTACAAGCAGACAGTACTGGGTCCGCTCTGGTACCTCATCCAGCCGATCATGACAACCGGGGTTTTTACCATTATCTTCGGGAATATTGCCCAACTATCCACTGATGGATTACCGCCGTTCCTCTTTTATCTTGCAGGCAATACTGTGTGGACGTATTTCTCTGCGAGTCTCACCAGCACCTCCAGCACGTTTACCAGCAACGCGGGCTTGTTCGGCAAGGTGTATTTCCCACGGCTTGTCATTCCACTGTCTATTGTTATCTCCCAGATTATTTCGTTTGGGCTTCGCTTCCTAGTGTTTCTGGGGTTCCTCATTTATTTCATGTCCGCCGGGTCGGATGTACGCCCGAACTGGTGGATCTTGATCCTCCCCTTTCAGCTTGTCATCATGGCGGGGCTGGGATTGGGACTCGGCATCATCGTCTCTTCACTCACCACCAAATACCGCGATCTCCAGCAGCTGGTGGCGTTTGGGGCGCAATTGCTGATGTACGGCACGCCGGTTATTTATCCTCTTTCTTCCATTACAGGAGGATGGCGCTGGCTGATTCTTGCCAACCCCATGACGCCGGTGGTGGAGTCCTTTCGCCTCGCGTTTTTGGGGACGAGTGCGATGTCTCCCGTTTATCTTCTTTACAGCCTCGGGTTTACTTTTGTAGTTCTTCTTATTGGCGTGTTGATCTTCAATCGCGTCGAGAACAACTTCATGGATACGGTTTAGCCATGTCCGATACCGTCATTTCTGTCGAACGTCTTTCCAAGACCTATCAACTCGGTGTGATCGGCACCGGCACGTTTTTCGGCGATGTGAATCGCTGGTGGGCGAAGAAATTGGGAAAGCCGGATCCTTATGCAAAGATCGGTGAAAAGGATCATGGCAATCGTATGGGGGAGACGATCCATGCGTTACGGGATGTCAGTTTTAAGGTGCCTCAGGGTGAGGCGCTGGGTATTATTGGGCGCAATGGAGCGGGGAAGAGCACATTACTTAAGATCCTTTCACGGGTTACCGCACCTACCTCAGGCGCAGTAAAGACCAAAGGTCGAGTTGCCAGTTTATTGGAAGTGGGAACCGGTTTTCATCCTGAACTGACTGGGCGCGAGAATATTTATCTAAATGGCGCGATTTTGGGTATGAGCCGTGTCGAGGTTAATCAAAAATTCGATGAGATCGTGGATTTCTCTGGCGTGGAGAAATTTATTGACACACCAGTGAAACGTTATTCCAGCGGTATGTATGTGCGCCTTGCGTTTTCGGTGGCGGCGCATTTGGAACCTGATATTTTGGTCGTGGATGAAGTGTTGGCTGTGGGGGATCTGGAGTTTCAGAACAAATGCCTCGGTCGGATGGGAGAAGTTAGTCAAGGAGGGCGGACGGTGCTGTTTGTAAGCCATAATATGGGCGCCATCTCGCGCTTCTGTTCACGTGTGATATTGATGCAGAAGGGCGAAATTCTTGTAGATGGACCGACTCGGAATGTAATTGATGCCTACCATGAAAATATTCAGGGAAGACGCGAAGTCGTCGAAAGTGACCGTGTAGTGACGACTCCCATGGGGTTTGTGAGATGGTCTGTGGGAGAGGATAGTGGCGGGATGTCATACCAAACCCAGTCTCTAAAGCCTTTAACGATGACATTTCGATTGTTTGTAAATGAACCCGTTCGGCAGGCCCATTTTGGTCTCGCCATTTACTCTACAGACGGGCAGTTGATCTGGGCAATGAAGACCGCAGATACTTACAAGGAATACTTGGATTTTGATACTGGTGCATACGATATTCAATTTATGTTCCCTTCATTGCCATTAAGGGAAGGTAATTATTTTTTGAAGGTTTCAGCAAATACGAGACTTAAGCAGTATGATGTTTGGGATGTTGAGCCTGCATTAGAGATTGTCACAAAAACAGATTCTGTGCTGCCTAACAGATGGCAGGGTGTTGTGAATATGCCTTGTGAAGTTAATATTTTGCCGACTGGAGAAAAATAAACATGAATGATATTGTCAGGAACTCAATGTTTGCCGTTGGAAAAAAAATGAAGTCGATGGGAGAGAAACTTATAACTCGCTCCAGGTTTTTGAAATCTGAAAAAGAAAAAATAAAGATTTTTCAAAATGAAACTTATCAGCAGATCAATAATGCCCGCCTTAAGCATCTTGCTTCATTAAATCTTCCGTTGGCCGGAAAAACAGTGTTGGAAGTTGGCGCTGGCGTTGGACTTCATACTCATTTTTTTGAAGAATTGGACTGTAAAGTAGTTTCCACTGATGGACGTGAGGAAAATGTTGATGACATGAAACGACATTTTCCAAACAGGGATAATCGCCTGTTTAACCTTTTGGATTTCGATTCTTACGCCTCATTCGGAGAGTTTGATATCGTTTATTGCTATGGAACACTCTATCATACACCCAAGCCAGGTGAAATACTAAAAGGATTAAGCTCTCTCAGCCGTGAGATGTTGCTTCTGGAAACTTGTGTAACGCCAGGGGAGCATATTGGTATTCATCTCACCCTTGAAACAGAGTCTTTTGATCAGGCTATTGGAGTTGTCGGGTGCCGCCCCACCCGCCCATGGATTATGGAAGCCTTGAAAAAATATTGTGGTTACTCGTATGTTACGAAAACTCAGCCCAATCATATTGACTTTGATCTTGACTGGCAGATACCCGTGAAAAAGCAAAATCACCGTGCTGTATTTGTTGGTTCCAAAAAAACTATTATCAACCCGCTACTTTTAACCGAATTGCCAGATTTTCAAGAGCGCAATTAATTATTCGTAATGATTTCTAAAGAGATTTGCTTTCAGCCTGGTAATTATTTAATACTGACTATTGCTTTTGATTGGAAATGTAAATGAAGGAATTGATTCTGAAAGCCTTGCTGTTTATTGCCAGTTATGTTCGTGCCTTGATGCCGTTTGCAATTGGTATGGCTAAAAGATATTTAGAGGTCGAATATCGTTCAGCATTAACTGGTGGCGAACTTTCCTTGAAGGCAAAAAAATTACAGTACCTTGCATTGCTCCGAAAGAAACTCCATCCCCCGACGGAGTTTTACCCAATCACCATATCCTTGGAATCTGGAATATCTCTAAAGGCAAATTTGTGCCAACAGTACTGTGGTGACATCTATTATGGCTTGGGTTTTGAAAAAAACGAATTGGCATTGGTGAAGCGTCTAATAGCTTTGAATGACACCGTCTTGGATGTAGGGGCAAATATTGGAATTTATACTGTTTTGGTAGCAGATCTTGTTGGTTGTGGCGGAAAGGTTTATTCCTTTGAGCCGTTGCCTGATGTGTTCAGCATGTTGGGTGAAAATGTTGCGACAAACCAGTGTGTGAATGTTTCAATTAATCAAGTTGCAGTCAGCGATAATAACGGTGAAGCGCAAATTTTTGTGAATACCCAGAATGCTTTGTCCAGTTTGGGGAACACCAATCGCGGCAAAGTTCTTCGTTCCCAGAAAGTTTCTGTGGTTAGTTTGGATGCGTATGCTGAGGCGTCTGCCATAGAACATGCTGATTTTCTGAAAATTGATGTTGAAGGATATGAAGGGCATGTTTTACGCGGGGCGCTAAAGCTGATCAGGAATTCGCCAGACCTTGTGATTATGAGTGAACTAGCAAGAAAAAATTTTGAGCCACTGGGATTTTCTGTGAATGAAGTTATAACCTTTATGGTTGATCTTGGTTTTGAAGCATGGATGATGGAAAATCACGCTGAAATACAATTGTATCCCGTCATAATGCAGTCAGGTGAGTATCCGTTCCAAAATTTTCTTTTTATTAGACCTGATAGTGCGAAATATTCACTATTGAAAGATTATATGACGCTTGGCCAGGTGCATTAAGATGATAGATCTTCCAGAAGAAATCAAACGATCTTTTGTGTATGTGGATTGCGGTGCGCGTGGCGAAAGCAACCATGCTTTCGTTTCCGCTTTTCCTGGTGTGCAATATATTGGGTTTGAGGCAGATCCAAGTGAAGCGGCGAGAGTTCAAGTTGATGTCAAGAATGGCGGAAGGATTTTTCCCGTTGCCCTTGGCGATTCGAAAGCCAGCCTCCCCTTTTATATGACAAGAAATCCTGCATGTTCATCATTTCTTGAACCTGACCCCTCTCTGTTTTCTCAATTTCTTGATGCTTCTTCGGATATCGAAATTGAGTCTCAGGTGGAACTCCCTGTTGTTAAGATTGACGATTACCTTCCATCCATGAATGTTGTTTCCGTTGATTTTATGGAGCTTGATACACAAGGAAGCGAATTAAGCATCCTCGTGGGCTCTGAGCGTTTTCTGAAAGATACAGTTCTTGGTTTGCGGATCGAAGTGGAGTTTTTCCCCATTTACAAAGATCAGCCGCTGTTTGCCGATGTTGATACTTATGCCAGGTCTCATGGGTTTGAACTTTTCGACCTGTCCAGGCATCGATACCGTAGAGCGGGCGCTCCCAAAGGTTTTCCCACAATTGGACAGGTTGTTTATGGACATGCCATCTACTTGAAAAATTACCGCTTGTTCCAGGGAGATGATGCCTGGCTTAGAATATTAAAACTGATCATGATCGCTGACTTTTTTGGATTTAAAGATTATGTGTATGAGATGATCGATTATTTAGAGAAACAACCTCACTTGCAGGACAGAGAAATATTTCTAGGGATCTTTGATAGGTACAAAGGTAGTTTGGCCCCACGTACGAGAGTGCATTCCATTCTAAACCTGATCAAATATTTACGGCTTCAAAAAATCTTTGAACGCCTTCTTCGCATTGGAGAAAAAATTTCTGATGCATACCGGGCTGACATCCGCCAAAGTCGAAAAACCTGGGCAGACTAAGGTTGGAATGTTGCCGGTAAATACAAAAAACGATTACCTGACCATTCTGGTTGCAACCTACAACCGTCTTAACGCGCTCAAGATCGCGATAGATGCCATTCAGAAGCAGACTCAAACTCCCCATGAGCTGATCGTTATCGATGGTGGCTCGACAGATGGCACTATCGAATACTTGAAATCAAGTAAAGACATAACGCCGGTATTCCAGGGAAAACTTCTGGGTGTTCCGCGTTCTTACAATGAGGTTTGGCGGCAGGTGAAAAGTAAATATACCTGCTGGCTCAGCGATGATACCGAGTTGACGAATAATGGTATTGATCTGGCGGTTGAGATTCTTGAGAAAGACCCTGATATTGGCATGGTTGGGCTGAAGACAAAGGACGTAATTGGCTCAAGGATTGATAAACCCTATGTTGGGGCGTTATCTGAGTATCAGATATTGAATTGTAACCATGGCGTTATGCCTTTCGATCTGGTCAGGTCAATAGGTTTTTTCAATGAAGATTACCCAATGTACATGGTTGATCCAGACTTGACAGCCTCCATATTGTGTACTGGAAAAAAAGTTGTTATGACGAAGCAAGTATGCGTCTTGCATCGCCCGGAGTGGGCTTTGTCTGGACGAGCCGCCCAAAAAGAAGCTCGCTTGAAGGGCGTGAACCACTTGAAGATTTACAAGGAGAAATTTGCGTTTCTTCGCCAGCACTCATTTATTGAAAGGGTGGTCCGGCGTCTTCGCCATTTGGTGCAAGTGCCTGTGATCTCGAATCTTATGTCCAGGTCAATGCATTTGAATTCACGCGATCTGAAAAACCTACAAGGCAGCAGATTCATCAGCCCGCTCGACCCTGTTACAAATATCAATAAACCCTTCCATAATGTGCAGCAGATTCCCCGCCGCGTTCTTCGACGGGAGGGGAATCCATACAAGGCGCTGGTATAGATTGGGAATACACGTATGAAAATCGCTTTTGTGCTTTCCCGCGGTATCCATTATTTTTATTACGATCGTGTAGTGCGTTTGCTCCATGCCTGGGGGCATGAGGTCCGCATTGTTTCCTCTGCCGATTTTTCGGATGAAGGGAATAAATCCAGCCGGGCGTTGAAAAAACTCCTTATAGATGAATCTGGAATTGTCCTTGAAGATGCTTTGCCCCGCAAAAACTACATCTACCTCTGTGAGTTGATTCGAGGGCTTCGGGATTATGCCAATTTCATCCGCCCGGAGCATCCCACCCCGCATTTGGCTGTGAATTGGGTCAGAAAGGAACTATCTCCGAAGGTCTTGAATCTGATTCAAAAGCCGCTCATTATGCAAATTATTGCAACAAAATCCGCAAGGGCGTTTTTATCTTTTCTCGAGTCGTTGATCCTGCCTGAGGAGCAAATCGTCAAATGGTTGAAAGATTTCCAACCGCAGATCGTTTTTGCTTCTCCTTATGTATTCACCGGCGAGATTGAGATCGAATATACCAAGGCGGCGCAGTCGCTGAATATTCCAGTTATTGCTTCGTTATTAAGTTGGGATAATCTGACCAGTAAAGGCACCTATAAGATCAGGCCCGACTGGCTTTTTGTGTGGAACCAAAACCTGAAGGACGAAGCGATTCAGATCCATGATTTTGAAAAAGAGCATGTGGTTATCGCAGGCGCTCCGGTGTATGATCCGTGGTTCGAGTTGACTCCTTCCTTGGATAGAGCGTCGATCTGTCTGCAGGCAGGCATCAATCCAGAGAAACCATATATACTATATTTGTGTTCCTCGCGCGGGATTTCGGATAATGAAATTGGGTTGATCCGGGAGCTGACAGCCTGCCTGGGAAAGATGGAACCAGCAGAACGCCCATCCGTCATAATCCGCCCTCATCCATTCAACCCGGTAGAGCCCGGCGAGGTCGAGAACGATTGGGTGAAGGTATTTCCAAAAGGCGGGCAGAGACCAGATAGCGACGAGACGCGCCAGTTATATTACGACAGTCTGCACCACAGCGCGGTTGTCTTCGGTATTAATACCACCGGGTTCCTGGAAGCGGCGTTGGTGGATAAGCCCTGTGTAACCCTGGTCAATCCATTAACCAATTATGGGCAGGAACAACGTGCGCATTTCAGGCACCTTACGGAGGCGGATTTCATCGAAATTGCAAAAGACTTTGAAGGGCTGGCAGACTGCATCGCAGGGATTATCAAAGGCGAGGACGCAAAAAAGGCAAACCGGCGGAATTTCGTCCATCAATTCCTGCGCCCGCAGGGAATGAACATCCCCGCATCACGGGTCGTGGCTGGAGCGATTCTTGCCGTGGGACGCGGAGAGAAGCCGGAAAACTGGGACATGCGAAATTCACCCGAGGAGATTCTGGCGTCGTCGCTGGTTCCATGAAACATATTTCCATTGAACTTGAGTGCGAGCGAGTTCATTATTAAATCGGCTGATTGCGGTTATTATTGCGATCCTTCCTGTCGAGCGGAAACTTGCCAGACGCTGTAACGCAGTTGATTTCGTACGAGCCATATGACAGAAACAAAAATTTCCGGCCATATACCAGGATTTTAAGTTGGAGAAAAATGCGAGTCCTTTTTGTTTCAGCAAATTACAGTTACTACTTTACCATTGACCCTGTCGTACGGGAGTTGGATCGTCGCGGCCACGAGGTTCATGTAGCGACAGGCTGGTGGGAGAAGCGGAATTTTCCGGCCGATTCGTTGAAAAAAGCCCAGGCGGACTTGTCGAACCTGGCAGTTCATTCTTTGTTGAAGCGCCGATTTCTGTATCGCTTCGCGCGGAATTTGCGCGAGGTGCTTAATTATGCTTTCATCCTAAATCATGAAGAGACGAGATCCTTCGACGTCGTCCTTTGGGGTCGGTTTTTTCCTTCATGGTTATGGCGCATCATCGGAATACCCGCAGTGAAGGCGAAATTGAAGAACCGTACCTTTCAACAAATGTTGCGCGCATGGGAACAGAAAATACCGGTGGATCCGTTCATTGTGAAGGAGATTCGACGCATTGAACCGGATGTTGTTCTGTTGTTACCGCTAGTGAACCCCGACTCCCGCGAAACGGAATATTTGCGGGCGGCAAAGGCGCTTGGAATTCCCACCATCTATGCCATGGCGAGTTGGGACAATACTTCCACCAAGGGAACGTTTCACGGGTTTCCCGATCATTGTTTGGTATGGAATCATCCTCTTGCCGATGAGGTAGTGCGTCTCCACGGGCTTCCCCGTGAAAGCGTTTATACGACTGGCACGCCCCGGTTGTCCCATCTGTTCAGCGGCGCAACGGAGGAGTACATTCTTCCGCGCGATGAGTTTTTCCGCCTTGCCGGGTTGGATGCGGACAAACCCTTTGTTCTTTATGTATGCTCGACTTTCTTATTGAATGCCGAAAGACAGAAGGTCGAGGAGTCGCTGGTCATCCTTGAAGCCGCCAAGGCGTTGAAAATGAATCCGCGCACAAAGGATATGAATATGCTGGTCCGTCCGCATCCGTTCAACATGAAATACATCCTCGACCTGGTCGGCAGGAGCACTTCGAATATCGTGGCGTTCCCCGTGAACGGCGAAATACCGGATACCGAGGAAAAAATGAAGCGATACTACAGCTCGATTTATTATTCCTCAGCGGTGATGGGCGTGAATACGACGGCGTTTTTGGAGGTTGCGGCGCTCGACAAGCCCTGTATTACCCTGTATTTCGGGGAATATACGGAAACCCAGTCCCTGCCCCATTTCCATCATCTGGTTGATGGAAATTTCTTGGAGACGGCGAGAGACGCCGTTGAAGCCGCCGCCCTGGTCGAGAAGATCAGGAATGGAGCCGACATGCACGCCAGGCAGCGCCGCGAATTTGCGAAGTATTTTCTCCATCCTTGCGATAAACCGGCCGTCGTTGTCTATGCCGATCTAATCGAAAAAATCGCCATGCAAAAATCGTTGGCAATCTCCGACCATGTCAGAAGGGAGATGTGAATGAAAGAAAACGAAAGGCTCCATGACAGGATTGCCTTCAAGATTGTGAATTTATTTGGCGCCACCTTCAAAGCGCGCCTCATGGATAAGCTCCCGCTGTATCGTGAAGCATTCTTTTGCAAAGGCGTGTTTTGTTATATTTCTTCGATGATGGAATTAAGCCGAAGCGAGCGGTTATATTTGCCCGAAGTCCGCGCCTGGCTGGAAAGTTTTGCGCCTGGCGATGTTTTCTACGATATCGGCGCCAATATCGGCATGTTCAGCCTGACTGTTGCAAAGATCCACCGTGGACAGATCAAAGCGTATGCGTTCGAACCATCATTCTCGACCTTTGGCTCCTTCGTCCACAATGTGATCGGAAACGGGTTTGAAGATGTCATCATTCCTTTTTCCATTGCATTGGGTCGCGGGCAGGAATTGCTCGATTTCAACTACACGGATATAACATCCGGCGCTTCCGTGCATACACTGGGCAGGTTGGTCAACCAGACCGGCGGAGAATTTACCCCCGCTTTCAAACAGCAGGTCATCAGTTATTCGCTGGATAACCTTGTGGATCAGTTCGATTTCCCCGTGCCAACCCACATAAAAATCGATGTGGACGGCGGTGAAACTGAAATTATTGAGGGTATGCAAAAGACTTTAGCCAGGCCGGATGTAAAATCCGTGTTGGTCGAGGTAACTGAGGTTAGCAAGGACGATCCGTCGGTCAGGCAGATCATATCCAATTTCGAGATTGCCGGATTCAAGGAGGAACTGAGAATCCGCCATCCCGGTTACAAGAATTACCCCTTCGTCTTCGAAATCCTATTTACAAAGAACTGGAAATTTTCCCATGCTTAGAAATCTTGAAATTGACAGATATACCATCTCCGACGACAGCGACTGTTTCGTGATCGCTGAGATCGGCAACAACCACCAGGGCAACCTGCAAAAGGCGATGGACCTGTTCAAATCCGCCAAGGAGTGTGGAGTGGATGCGGTCAAATTGCAGAAGCGCGATAACAAGTCCCTGCTGACCAAAGCAGCGTATGACAAACCGTATGATAATGAGAATAGCTTTGGCGCAACTTATGGCGAACACCGTGAGGCGCTGGAATTCGGTAAAAAAGAATATGTTGAACTAAAAAAATATGCCGAGGAAATCGGTTTGACCATGTTCGCCACTGCCTTTGATATGAAAAGTGCAGACTTCCTTGCCGAGCTTGATATGCCGCTTTACAAGATTGCTTCAGGCGATTTGAAGAACACGCCGCTTCTCAAGCACGTTGCCAAAATCGGTAAGCCGATGATAATCAGCACCGGTGGTGGTTTAATGGAAGATGTTCAGCGTGCATATGACGCCATCATGCCAATCAACAAACAGTTGGCGATTCTGCAATGCACTGCATCGTATCCTGCTGAGCCACAGGATCTGAATTTGCGGGTTATCACTACTTACCGCGAGAAGTTCCCGGATGTGGTTGTTGGTTTGTCCGACCATGAAAATGGAATTGCGATGGCGCTGGCAGCGTATGTACTTGGTTCACGTATGGTGGAACAACACTTTACGCTCAATCACACCTGGAAGGGCACCGACCATGCTTTTTCCCTTGAACCAATTGGTATGAAGAAACTAGTTCGCGATTTGCGGCGGGTAAAGCTGGCAATGGGTGATGGTGAGAAACGCATTTATCCGAGTGAGGTTAACCCGATTCACAAGATGGGCAAGAAACTTGTTGCTGCGCGTGATCTCAAAGCGGGTCAGGTTCTGACCCGTGACGACATTGCCATCAAATCGCCCAGCGACGGCATCCCGCCGTATGAGCTGGATAATGTCATTGGCAAGACTCTCACCAAAGACTTGCATGAAGACGATAATTTTGCGTTCGAGATTTTGAAGTGATGACTGAGTAAGTCACGCTCAAAGCGTGACCTACGGATTGTTTCAAAGGCACATATGCTTTCAAACCAAATCCCTAACTGGATCGGCACACAAGAACAGCCCACTCAAGCCAATGAGTGGTTCGAAAAACTCAACCCCGCGAACGGACAGGTCCTCTTCAAAGTGGCGCGTTCCCGTTCAACGGATATTGTTCAAGCCATTGAAGCGGCAAAGAAAGTCCAACCTGCCTGGGCAGATACGCCTGCCGTACAGCGCGGCATGATTCTGCACAAGATCGTGGTGGGGATGCAGAACCGTCAGAGTGAGATCGCTGCCATTGTCGCCGCTGAAACTGGAAAGTCCATGAAAGAGGCGTTGGGCGAAACGGGCGGAGCGATCCAATGCGGATTGTTCTACGCTAGCGAAGGTCAACGTCTATATGGTCGCACTACCACGAGCGGCACGGCGAATAAATATGCGATGACCATTCGTCAGCCCATCGGTGTGGCGGGACTCATCATCGCTGCGAACACGCCGATCGCGAATGTGGCGTGGAAGGTTTTCCCGGCGCTCATCTGCGGCAATGCCGCCATTTTGAAAGCCGCCGAAGATACGCCAGCCACAGCGTGGATCTTTGGGCAGATCGCGAAAGAAGCGGGTTTGCCCGATGGTGTCTTGAGCATCATGCAGGGATTTGGCGAAGAGGCGGGCGCGCCATTGGTTGCGCACAATGATGTCGGCGTGATCAGTTTCACCGGCTCAACCGAAGTGGGACGCATCATCAACCGTGTCGCAGGGGAACGCTTCGCGCGCATCTCGCTGGAATTGGGCGGGAAGAATCCGCTCGTGGTGTGTGACGACGCTGACTTGGAGAACGCCGTCAAATGGGTGCTGCTCTCTGCCTTCAGTAATGCGGGACAGCGTTGCGCGTCAACCAGCCGCATTATCATTTTCGAATCAGTGTACGAAAAATTCCGTGATCTGCTCGTGGAAAAGACGAAGAAGTTGAAGATTGGCACGGCAGATGATTGTGATTTCGGCGCAGTTATCAATGAAGGGCAATTGCTCAATATGGTGGACGCCGTACAAAAAGCCAAAAAGAACGGCGCGACCATCCTTTGTGGCGGCGAGCGCATGACCGATGCCGAACACAAAGACGGTTACTACATGGCACCGACATTGATCGAGAATGTTGATCCGCACGATGAAATTTCAGAATGCGAGTTGTTTGGACCGGTAGCTTTATTGTTCAAAGTGAAGGATTTTGAACACGCGCTTCAAATGGCGAATGATACACCTTATGGTTTGACCGCCAGCATTCACACCAAAAGTATTCATCGTGCTACACGTTTCTATGACAAGGTTCAAACGGGTGTGGCAGTTGTCAATGCCGGGACTCATGGCTCTGAGCCCCATATGCCTTTTGGCGGACGTAAACTTTCGGGCAATGGTTCGCGTGAGCCGGGTACCGAGGCGCTCAATATTTATTCTGAATTGAAAGATGTGTACATTAACATCGACCCGACGCAGGTATGAGCAAAAGTAATCCTTCGATCATCGCCTTGATTCCCGCACGCGCCGGTTCGAAACGCGTGCAGGGAAAAAATATCCGCCCGTTGGTGGGGCATCCGTTGATTGCGTATACGATCTGCGCCGCGAAGCAAAGCGGAATTTTTGCGGATATTCTCGTCTCGACTGACTCAGAAGAGTATGCTGAAATTTCGCGACAATACGGCGCGGAAGTTCCTTTTCTTCGTCCTGCCGAAATTGCAGGCGATTTAGCGCTCGATATCGAATGGTTGGACTTTACGCTTCACAAACTGAAAGAGATGGGACGCGAGTACGATTGCTTCAGCATCCTGCGCCCGACCAGTCCCTTCCGTTTGCCGAGCACCATTCAGCGTGCATGGAATGCGTTCAAAGCCGAAGAAGGCGTGGACTCGCTCCGCGCTGTGGAGAAGGTCAAGGAACACCCCGGTAAGATGTGGGTGATTCGCGGCAAACGCATGATGCCTTTGCTGCCATTTGGACCGAAGGAACAGCCATGGCACAGTACGCCCTATCAAGGCTTGCCTGAAGTCTATTCGCAGAATGCCAGCCTTGAAATTGCCTGGTCGCGTGTGGTCTTCAATGGACGAACTATCGCAGGTGAAGTGGTTATGCCGTTCATCTCGGAAGGCTATGAAGGTTTTGATGTCAATCATCCCTACGATTGGGATCTGGCAGAACGTCTCGTGGCAAGTGGAGAGGCGCAACTGCCAAAGGTAGAAAAAATTTCTTAGAAAAGAATCAGGTGCGAGCGCGGGGTGAGGCACAGCGTCTATAAAGAGGAAAACATGGTCGAATTGAAATTGATCCCCGTGGAAGAATTCAAGCGCGTGCGCAACTCTTCTGCCGACAAATACAAGAAACTCCAACTCATCGCGGACATGTGCCGCGCCAACACACTCACCGAAGTGAAGCGCGCCGGGTCGGGTCATCTTGGCTCGAGCTTCAGCGCGATGGATATTGTGGTGTGGATGTATTACGAAGAGATGAACACGCTCAAGGTTGGTTTCGACAGCCCTGACCGCGATATTTATTTTTCGTCGAAGGGACATGATGTGCCGGGCTTGTATGCGGTTCTTCATTCGCTTGGCGAAATCCCCGATCATATGCTCATGTCGCTACGTCGCCTCAATGGATTAAACGGTCATCCTGACATCGGCAATCGCGGCATGGAAGCCAACTCGGGTTCGCTCGGCATGGGCATCTCGAAGGGACGCGGCATGGCGTGGGCGAAGAAGTACAACAACAATGGCGGACATGTCTTCGTGATGACCGGTGATGGTGAGTTGCAGGAAGGTCAGAATTACGAAGCCTTGCATGTCACCGCGCATCACAAGGTGGATAACCTCACCGTCATCGTTGATGACAACAAAGTGCAATCTGATAAGCCTGTTGCCGAGATCATCGATCTTCGCAACCTTGTCGAAAAGTTCACCGCGTTCGGCTGGCATGTCATTCGCATCGATGGGCATGATTTTCGTTCCATCGAAAAGGCGCTTGCCGAAGCCAAGCAGGTCAAAGGCAAGCCGCAGATCATCATCGCTGATACCATCAAAGGTCGCGGCATTTCCTTCATGGAACATCCCGCCGCACTTGAAATTGGAAAAGGTCTCTATCCCTGGCATTCGGGCGCGCCGGATGATGCAGCCTTCGAAGCAGGTTTCTCTGAACTGATTCAGCGCATCAATGCGGACCTCGTAGCAGTGTCGCTCGACCCGTTGCATTTGACTCCCGTTGAGCCGGAAGCAAAGACCGCCACACCTTCCATGTTGGAAGGTGAACCTCTCAGCCAGGCGGCGTTGGATCGTTTATCCGTGAAGCCAACAGATGAATACGTATCGCGGGCGTATGGTCAAGCCTTGGTGGAACTTGCCGCCAAGCGCAAAGACATTGTTGTGCTCGACGCTGACCTCTCTTCTGATTGCAAAGTCCGCGATTTTGAAAATACCTATCCCGACCGTTTCATCGAAAACGGTATTGCCGAACAGGATATGGTCTCTATGGCGGCTGGTCTTGCCCGTCAGGGACTTTTACCTGTCGTCAACTCGTTTGCCAGTTTCCTTGCATCCCGCGCTAATGAGCAGATCTATAACGCGGCAGGGGAGAAGTCCAAAATTATTTATGCCTTACATTATGCGGGTCTGATTCCCGCTGGTCCGGGCAAGTCACACCAATCCCTGCGCGATATTTCGCTCTTCTCCGCGTTGCCGAATTGCACCATCCTGCAGCCTTGCAGCGCCGAAGAGACGCGCATGGCGATGGATTATGCCGTGAACAAAACCGATGACGTGGTTGCGCTGCGCCTCATCATCGGACCCAGTCCGCGCCGGATCGCGCTCCCGGCTGGGTATGAGTTCAAGGCTGGGGTGGGCTGTCAACTCACACCGGGGAAAGATGCGGTCATGTTCGCGTATGGACCGGTCATGCTGCACGAAGCGCTCCTCGCCAGCGAACTCCTCGCCGAGCGCGGATTTGGCTTGAGCATCGTCAACATGCCCTGGCTCAACCGCGTGGATGTGAAGTGGCTGGCTGAAGTCCTCAAGCCTTACTCAAATATCTTTATGCTCGAAGATCATCACCCCGCTGGCGGACTGATGGATAACATTCTCACCGTTTGTAGCGAACATGGCTTGTTGAATGGCAAGCAGATAATTAAGTTTGCTGTAGAAGGATATCCTGCTTGTGGTACGCCGCAACAGGCGTTGGTATTTCATGAAATGGACGGGTTGTCCCTGTCCAAACGTGTGATAAAGTATTGTGGATAAAAATGAGTGAAATGAAAATTGCCATCCCGCTTCATGGGAAGATGTCGTCTCGTGTATTTCACCAGCCCCTATTTCGGGAGCGGTTGAAGTCCTCGGGTTTCGAGCCGTTTTTTTTCCTTAGCCCCCAATATTTCAGGGCTTTCGAGTTCGACCCTAATCGCTATTTTGAACTGAAGACAGGCGATTACGATGAGTATTTTAGCCAACATGCTTTTCTTCAACAACTCAGGTTATTAAGACGATTTGTGGTCGTCACGGAGACGACGGATCTTCGGTTTCGAGAAACCGTGGAAGAGAAATTGTTTCATTCCAGAGCCTGGGGTGTGGCGGCTACCTTGATCTATATCGATGTGTTGCGGCGCATTCCGAAATTGGGATGGTTGCTGTCCGTCGTTGAAAGGAATTTATACGTTCCGAACGTCCATCGCCCGCAATTGAGAGAGATTGGCGTTGGATGTGTCCTGACTCCCGGGATGGGATATTATGGCTTCTGGAACGAAGGCAACTTTGCTCTCGAGGCGAAAAGGTTGGGGTTGCCTGTGTTCTCCGCAGTAACCAATTACGACGCCATCGTGAACAAAGGCTATCCGGGTTTTCTGCCATCCTGCCTCGCTGTGTGGAGCCGCCAAATGGCTGATGAGGCGATGAAGTTGTTTGGACTCCCGGCTCGAAAGATCGAGGTTACCGGGCCGATTCAGTATGACAGGTTTTTACTTCCATTACCAATGAGCCGGGAAATATTTCTCCGATCGATCGGGCTGGATCCAAGACTCAAGACAATTTTCTTTGCAGGAGGCGTGAATGTAACCCGGTATTTCGAAATGTATAATTTTCTGGTGGAGAGGGCGGAAACTGTCAGGCGGAAGGAATTCAACGTTGTTATTCGTCCTTATCCGCACGCTAAATTGCTTGTCTCGCCAGGATGGAAGGTCCTGGAAAAATTATTTAGAGCGCAGGGAGTGTATATCTCCCATCCGGGTTCCATTGATGCGGAAGATCGCAGCAATGAGTATAAACAGGATTTATGGCTTGACGATAGTGTCGATGAATTGAGTTACCTTCTTCGATACAGCGACGTGATGGTAAATTATTTTTCCACGATCAGCCTGGAGGCCGCCATTTGCGATCTGCCTGTGATCCATCTTGGATACGACGATTACTCATTCGGGCATCGCTATGGAATTACTTCAGAATTTCAACAGCGACAGACCCACAATCGCCGCAAATTGCGTCTTGCCGCCTCGAAAGTGGCGAGGAACGAGGGAGAATTGATCGCCTTTGTGGATCGCTATCTGTCGGATCGAACGCTGGATCGCGAACGGCGGCGTGAGTATGCCGTATCGGAATGCGGGGAACTAGATGGAAATGCGGGTTCCCGCGTTGTGGAGATGATCCGGAGCCGCCTGTGACAGCAACCGCGACAGGCTACAGGAGAAAGTGAATGAAGAATTATTCTGAAAAGGTCGAAACGATATCAAAACTTCTTGAAGAAAGAGCGGCGGTATTCCCGGTGCGCGACTCTTCCTACGAAAGGTTAAGTTCGGAGCTGCAATTCTTTGCGGAGGAATTACTCGCCGAGGTGGATTTCGAGAATTACAAATACGACGAGGAACTCATCGGCGCGGCGATGAGCCTCTCCGGATCGCCTGTATTTATTTGCGGCTCGATGAAGTCGGGGACGACCCTGCTCTGTCACTTGTTCGATTCTCACCCCGATCTTCTGGTCATGCCGGGAGACTCGCATTTCCATAACGACCTGGATAAATGGGATCGGACGCAATTCAGGGAAATTGCGACGTATTGGGTGCATCGACTGGCGAATCCATCCGGCCAGGAACCGTTCTGGTTCTTCGGGCAGGAAGAGAAAACGTTCAAGACGTTTCTTGCCTATCTGAATTATTTCCTGCGAAATACGGATAAGAGCGTTTTTGTCTGCGCGGTCATGTCATTTTATGCCGTGCATGCAATGCTGGCTGGATTGTCCCCCAAAAAACATTGGGTGGAAAAGACTCCGCACAATGAGGATCATGCCCGGCACTTGAGCCGATTGTTTCCCAAGGCGAAGTTCATCCACGTCCTCAGGGATCCACTGAACAACATCGTATCCCTCAGAAAGCTCGACTCGTATCGCGGGTGGAGGGGCTCCGCGCTCGACCACGCTCGCGTGATCAGGGGACTCTTCAGAATCGCGCGATCAAACCTTGAAGCATTGGGCCGTGAGAAATATTTGATCGTCAAGTATGAGGATTTGACCAGAGACCCGTCGGCGGTGATGCAAAAAATCTGTGGCTTTCTGAATATTCCCTTCGATCCGATTCTTCTCACTCCGACCGAGAACAGCAAACCCGCGAGTTCGAATTCCATGTTCCGGAGCGACAGGGTGAAGGGCGAGATATTGGATCGCGGGAAAAGCGACCGGTATCGAAGGGAACTTGCGCCGAGCGAACTCCGGGACGTTGTCACCACCTTGTATATTGACGCATTGAAGGCGGGTTACGACTGGGAGACCGAGGAAATCTCACAATACAAGAAAAGGGGCTTTTCTTATCTGCTCCATCGCATCGTGGAAACTCTTGATTCCATCCTCTTCAAAATGCGATCTGCCGCGGCGAAATAATGAGAGAGAATTCCATTCCACCCCGAAATTTCTTTCGGAATAAAGACTACGTCACCTACCGTCGTCTGTGGCTAGATACGTTGCTCGAGGCATCCGCACACGAGATGCGCGGCTTGGTAATCGACCTGGGTGGCAAGCGTACAAACAAGCGCGGCTCCTTTCAACCGCCCCAGCATCAGGCACGGGCCTGGTGGTATATCAACCTGGACCTCGAAACGAAACCAGATGTGTATGCCGATGTTGCGCAAGTCCCTATAAGGGAAAAAAGCGTGGATTGCGTGATCTGCACCGAAGTTCTGGAACATCTTCCCCGTCCGGAGCGATGCGTGGAGGAAATTCACCGCCTCCTTCATGATGGCGGGGTGGTCTTTGCCTCGACGCCTTTCTTCTACCCGGTCCATGCCGACCCGCACGATTATCAGCGATTCACCGAGGACGGCTTGCGGCGTCTCTTTCATGAATTCAAGAAGGTGGAGATTCATCGTATGGGCGGGTATGCCGGTGTGCTGGGTTTGTTGGTTGAACTGGGCAGCGCGGGCGTGGAGGGAAACTCATTTCCAAACAAAGTCCTCCGCTGGGCGATGAAATGGATTTCCCGCTGGTTGTTCCTTCGCGATCTCTCGCTGTATGGAACCGAGACCAGGTCCTGGATGAATTTCACGACCGGTTATTTTGTCCGGGCGGTTCGATGATTTTCGCGAGAAACGGGAAGAGCGACATGACGACTCCGCAAATTGTCGGAAGTATCCAAGTTAGAAACGAGGACATCTACATCGAACAGGTGGTTTCGAATGTAGTGGATTTTTGCGACAGGATCATCATTTCCGATCATCGGTCGACAGATCATACCTTCGAGATCTGTCACCGCTTCTCGGAACGATATTCCAAGGTGGAACTTATAAGCATCCAAACTCCCCGTGAAGCGGCGGTTGCCATCGAACCGTTCTTCGGTACGAACACCTGGATCTTCGGCGTGGACGGGGACGAGATCTATGATCCTGCCGGGCTGCAAACCATGCGCAGGCACTTGCTGAATGGCACTTTTTCAAAAGATTGGTGTGTATTCGGAAACGTGTTGAATGTGACATCGCTGAATCGAAGACAAAACAAAGCCAGCGGATATCTTGCCCCCCCGTCCCGCCCCATGACCAAACTTTATAATTTCTCCATAATCGAAGGCTGGGATAACTGCCCAGAAAGACTTCTCGGCGATGAGATCAGGTTCAAGCCGGGATTTAACGCAAAATTACGCAAGTATCTGCACCTGGAATTCGCCTGGGAGGATTCTTACTTCAGATGTCTTCACATGCCTTTCATGCGAAGAAGTTCCCAGGAACGGATTCGCGTAGCACGGACGCGCCCCAACCCCGATGAAATCAACAGAATTAATCTCGAAAAGAAAGCATGGAAAAGATTGATGCGAATGATCCAGGTCTGGGCGCTACCCTTCCTTGGCGTGGATTGGAAGAGCCGGAAATATCGGCAGGGTCCACTGGTGGAAAAGGAAGTTTCTCCTTTTTTCCGCGATCGCGGCTTGAGTACGTGAAATTATGAACGGAAAAGATTTATGAATGCCCAAAAGATAATCAGCAAGGACAACCGTCAGGTAGAAAATGGGCGGTTGGTCTATTACAACAAAAAGGCGGATACGGGATTTTGGGAAGGTGTCTGGTCGAGGGATGTCGGGCAGGAGTATTACAAACCCTTTCTCTCCGGCAACCTATACACCTTTGAAAGGATATTCAGTCGTCACCTTCCCAGGCAGGGCAAAATCCTTGAAGCCGGTTGTGGTTCCGCCCAGCTTGTCGTCGCATTGAATGCAAGAGGGTACGACTGCACGGGGGCGGATTTTGCCACCCAAGCGTTGGGAAAGGCACAAACCATGGCGGGACCGTTGAAATTGTTTTCCGGCGATCTGACCGCCCTTGGGGTCTTGGACGAAGCCTTCGATGCAATTATCTCGATCGGGGTTGTCGAGCATCGCCGCGAAGGACCGGAACCTTTCCTCAAGGAAAAATATCGTATCCTGAAGAAAGGCGGCACGTTGTTGATCTCCGTACCCTACTTTAATGCGTTACGCCAATGGAGAGCAAGGCGCGGGGCGTATCAAGACGATGTCAGCGGTTATGATTTTTATCAATATGCGTTTACGAGCAGGGAATTTGCCGGTTTGATCGAAAAGGCCGGATTTCACGTCGAAAGAATGTATTCATACGCACATCAAAATACCTTGACCCAGGAGCTGACATGGATAAACGGGATGCCGGGCTTTCTGAAAAAATTCGTTCTGAGAATCAGCAAATACGTACCATATGTGAATTCAAATCTTGGACACATGCTGATGATTGTGGCACGGAAAAGGTGACTTGATGGCAGTCAAGATCGGTCTGCGCAGGAAATTGTCGAATTTTTTGGCGCTGGCGCAAGGATATTTCACCTCCGCCGACCTGTCCATTTTCCACGAATTCGAGCCGCCCCCCGCCGGAGGCGGGCATCAATTCCTGCGCGCGTTGATGAAACAGGCAGGGGCAAAAGGATTCCGAGTCGAAAACAATCGAATCGCGCGCACAACCCGCGCTTGTCTGTTCAACTCGTTCAATTTCGATGAAAACCGTCTTCTGCTGACTAAGCGCCCTTCAGCGGTATACGTCCACCGTGTGGACGGACCCATTGACATCTATCGCGGCTGGGATGGCGGCGTGGATCGGGGCATCCACTCGATCAATCGGAAGGCGGCGGATAAAACGATCTTTCAATCGCGCTACAGCCTCGAAAAACACCTAGAGCTCGGCATGGAATTCCGCAACCCGGTCGTGATTATGAACGCCGCCGACCCGGAGATTTTTCATCCGCGCGGCAGGGTCACGTTTTCCCGCGATCGAAAGATACGGCTGATCGCGACCAGCTGGTCTCTCAATATAAACAAAGGTGCGCCGGTCTATCAATGGCTGGATGAGAATTTGGATTGGGAACGATTCGAGTTTACCTTTGTAGGTCAAATTCCGGTCCAATTCAGGAACATCCGCATGATCCCGCCGGTGGATTCGTATAAACTTGCGGCGCTCCTGCGCCAGCACGACATTTACGTCACAGCCAGTAAAAACGATCCGTGTTCCAATTCGTTGATCGAAGCCCTGACTTGCGGACTTCCGGCGATTTACCTCCAGAGTGGCGGCCACCCCGAGATCGTGAAACAGGCTGGGGCGGGATTCGAAGCGGCGGAGCAAATCCCACAACTGCTGGAGCAGATCGTGAACGGGTACGAATCGTTCCAATCCAATATTTCCCTCCCTTCCATCGAAGAGGTCAGCGGAGAATATCTGAAAATCCTGGAGTTGTTGTGAAGTTCGTTAATCCTTTATTGCAAGGCGCGGCGCAGGCTGTCATTGGGACGGCATCCTTGAATTGGAAACCGCATTCGCGCCTGATCTTTTATGGAGAGGACTCCGGCTGGTCGCTGGATTGGGATATTTGGGAGTTGAGCCGGATCGCGCGAAGACTCGGGGTCCGCATTGCCAAACCGGTTTGGAAACACGCCGCCGCGCCGCAATCCATCTTCTTTGCCAGCCAGTTCTTTCTTGTGGATGGCACTTACGAACGTTTTTCACGCCACCGTTTGGGCTTTTCCTATTTTCACGGTTTGCCCGGCGCGGGCGAACCTGATTTCGATGCAGTGTACAGGGCGTTGTGCAGGCTTCATGAAAAGATCGCGCGCGTGCAGGTGTCCCATACTCAAATGAGGGATGCGGTGCTGCAAACGGGAATCGATCCCTCGAAGGTTTTTCTCATTCCCATCGGGATCAATCTCGATTTCTTTCCGCCTCCCACCCCGGAAATGAAACATCAGGCGCGCATGGAATTGGGGATCCCCGAATCTGCTTTCGTCGTGGGCTCGTTTCAAAAAGACGGGGTCGGTTGGGGCGATGGAATGGAGCCGAAACTGATTAAGGGGCCGGATGTCTTCCTTTCCGTCCTGCGAATGGTGAAGGAGGATACCCCGGAGTTGTTTGTCCTGCTAACCGGTCCCTCGCGCGGATTCATCATGCGCGGATTGGAAGAAATGAAGATACCCTATCGTCACACGTTCCTACATTCTTATCCGGATGTGGCGAAGATGTATCGCGCCCTCGATTTGTATCTGGTGGCGTCGCGTCAGGAAGGAGGGCCGAAGGCGGTTTTAGAGAGCATGGCGAATCTTGTCCCATTGGTCACCACGCGGGTTGGGCAGGCAATGGATTTGGTTAAACACGGTGAAAATGGCTGGATGGTCGAGGTGGAGGATGCCGAAGGTCTCGCAGAAGGAGTCCGGCGGATGTACAGCATGGGGCAGGAAGAAAGGCGTACATTGCTCGCAAAAGGACGCGCCACGGCGGAGGCGAATCGTTATAAAAACCAGGATCCCATGTGGGCTACATTCATGAAGGGATTTGTGGAGATCCCCTAACTTGTTGCGAAATTTTCTTGATGTGTTGAAGCGAATGTTTCCCGGTTTCTTTGGGACTCTCTTCCTTGTGCGAGATTTTCTCCTGATCCATGTCCTTGCATGGGTGCAGGTTCTTCGTCTCAGGAAATCGGATGCGGCGTCGGTTCGGGTCTTTTATCTGACGACCAACTTTCCCAGGCGCCCCGCAACGCGGAGGGAACATGCGCACGGCGGTGCGGTCAAATTAACCTATCTTGCCGAGACATTTCCGCATCATTTTCCTTCCGCAAATCTCGCTTACGTCGTGACGACGGTCGGGCATCCCTTGCAGGATGAAATCGTGGACGCGTCGAAACGCAAAGGATTGAAACTCATCGTCAACCATGACGGCGTCGCCTTTCCAGCATGGGCGGGCGACAAGTATATCGAGTTCAATCAGATTTCAAAGCGTATTTTAGACCAGGCAGATTTCATCGTTTATCAAAGTCGTTTTTCAAAAATAAGCGCAGACCTGTACCTCTCGCCGCCTGATGTCCCGCATGAAATTGTATATAACCCGGTGGATGTCCATCACTTCTCGCCCCAAGATGTAAGGAAGCCGAAGGAGTTGACGTTATTGCTTGGGGGAAATCAATATGAAAAATACCGCCTTGAACTGGCATTGCAGGCGCTTCACTCCCTGCTCAAGCTTGTTCCCACAGCCAGGTTGATCGTCACCGGGACCTTGTGGCTGCCCGAGCCGCAATCCTGGGCATGGACAAATGCCGCTCTAAAAGAGATGGATCTGATGGACCATGTGGAGTTCGTCGGAAAATATACCCAGGCGGATGCGCCGCGGTTATATTCAAGGGCGCACCTGCTCATACACACCAAATACGCCGACCCCTGCCCCGGCTTGATCCCCGAAGCGCTCGGCTGCGGACTACCTGTTGTCTGCGTGGGGAATGGCGGCATGCCGGAATTAGTGGAGGATGCGGGAATCAGCGTTCCTATTGAGCATAGTTGGGAGCGCATCAACCTACCCAATCCTCAGGTTATGTCGGAGGCGGTCTTGCATGTATTCGAAAACCTGGACAGTTATTCCCAAGCCGCCCGCGAACAAGCGCATAAATTCGCGCTTGAAAGGTTCATTGATCGGCATGAGAAAATCTTTGCGGAGGTACTGGCATCATGACTTCAACCATCACTGTCATCATTTGTACCCGCAACCGGCTGGACGATTTCCGCGAGACGCTTGCCTCGCTCATGAAACAAAAGCGCCTGCCAGATGAATTGGTGGTTGTAGATTCATCGGACACGCGGATGCTCGAGGATTATCTGAAATCTGTCAGCCTGCCTGTGGCTGCGAAATACATCCACTCGGCGCCGGGACTCACCTTGCAGCGAAACGTTGGAGTAAAAGGCAGCGCTGGCGATCTGATCTGCTTTTTCGACGACGACACCGAACTCGATGAAAATTACCTGGCAATCATCGAAGCCGTCTTTGCCCGACACGATCTGGAAGGTCTCGGCGCAGTAGGCGGGCGGCTTGAAAATCTGTTTGGCGACCAGCCCATGACCGTGCATTTTCGCCTGGAGAGAATGGTTTTTGGTTTCCTGCGCTTTGTCTTCGGCTTGGACGATTATGGCAGCGGACGTTTCCGTCTTTCGGGAATGGCGACCTTCCCGCATCGCCTGATGCATGAAAAATACATCGAATGCTTGAGCGGAGGCTTGATGTCCTTTCGCCGTGAAGTTTTCAAAAAGGCGCAGTTTGATGAAGGTTTGCCCGGCTATGGATTGATGGAAGACTGGTCTATCTCCAAAAGTGTGATGGATGCCGGATACAAAATCTATTACGAACCTTCCGCTTCATTGATCCACAAGGAAAGCCCGCAAAATCGCTTCAATTACTCCCGCTGGGCGGAGATGTTCATCGTGAACTATGACTATCTTTTCCAA
Source organism: Candidatus Villigracilaceae bacterium (assembly GCA_026645935.1). Lineage (GTDB taxonomy): Bacteria > Chloroflexota > Anaerolineae > Anaerolineales > Villigracilaceae > Villigracilis. The sequence goes on from JAPKMP010000003.1 coordinate 161,928, forward strand.
AAATACTGGCGACGCGATTGGTATCGCATCCCGTTCTATTACTGGGCATTGATCGGATTTCTCATCGTCAATCTTCATAACCGTGACGCCTTGCACGGCGCAATCAGCGGATTGAAAAAGATATTCGTGAGGCTCCCGGCGGCTTGAGCGATATATTATGAAACGTGCGCTCATCACAGGCATTTCTGGTTTTGTCGGCAGGCATCTGCGAAATGAACTCATCCACGCAGGCTGGCAGGTGTATGGATTCGATATCCGCCCGGCGGGAGAAAATACCTTCGTCGGTGACCTTTCTGACCACGCAGCTCTGTCTCGTGTTGTGGCGGATTGCCAACCCGATGCCGTGTTCCACCTTGCAGGCATTATCAAATCAATAGACCCGCAAGCCTATTACACATCTAATCTATTTGGAACGTTGAATCTTCTCGATGCGGTCTTGCAAATGGAGAAGCAACCCAAGGTGGTGCTGGCAAGTTCGAGCGCAGTTTATGGACTGACCAAGAGTGTTCGCCCTATCACAGAGCGTTCACCCTTGCGCCCGGTGACGGAATATGCCGTGAGCAAGGTGGCGCAAGAGACGGCGGCTCTGCGGTATCATTACGCGTTCGGGTTGAACGTGGTCATTGTACGAATGTTTAACCTGCTCGGACCTGGTCAATCACCTGACCTGGCTTGTTCGGCATTTGCCCGTCAGATCGCGTTGGCGGAGATTTCGGAACAGAATGAAATCGTCACTGGCAATCTTGATGCCAAGCGTGATTTTGTCGATGTACGTGACGCGGCGCGTGCCTTTGCTTTGCTCTCAGAAAAGGGTGATGCCGGGCAGACGTATAATGTTTGTACCGGAAATGCTGTCGCGATTCAGCAATGCTTGAGTGAGATGATGCTCAGGTCGAAGAAGCAGCTATCGGTCAGGGTTGATCCGGCGCGGGTCCAAATGAATGATGTGCCTGTGCAGGTTGGAAGTTTCCAGAAGCTGCAAAAGGCTGTGGGTTGGAATCCGCGCATTCCTCTAAATGAATCTTTAGCAGACTTGCTCAACGATTGGCGTGAACGAATCAAATAAAATCCGCTAATCTTCGCAAATTTGCACGAATGATTAATTTTGCGAAGATTAGCGTAGATTAGTGGATAAAAATGGAGTTGAAATGATTTGGAACGGTAAAAAAGTTTTGGTAACAGGCGCGGGCGGATTCATCGCCAGCCATTTGATTGAACGGCTTGTAACCGAAGGCGCGGACATGCGCGGATTTGTGCGGTACAACTCGCGCAATGACCTCGGCATGTTGAAGTGGCTTGCACCTGAAATTCTTTCGCAGGTGGAGATCATGCAAGGCGACCTGCGTGACACCGAAGCCGTGCGCAATGCTGTGCGCGGCGTAGATACGGTCTTTCATCTCGGCGCGTTGATCGCGATCCCGTATTCGTATGTGAACCCGCGTGAAGTGATTGATGTGAACATCATGGGCACGCTCAATGTGCTGATGGCGGCGCGTGATTTTGGAACGCGGCGCGTAGTGCATACATCCACGAGCGAAGTATATGGCACGGCGCAATATGTGCCGATCGACGAGAAGCATCCCTTGCAGGGACAGTCACCTTACTCTGCCAGCAAGATCGGCGCGGATCGTATTGCTGAAAGTTTTTATCGTTCGTTTGAAACGCCTGTCGTCACACTGCGCCCGTTCAATACTTTCGGTCCAGGTCAGTCGATGCGCGCGGTTATCCCGACCATCATCGTGCAGGCGCTCACTCGCGATGAAGTCAAACTCGGCAGTCTTGAGCCTTCGCGCGATTTCACTTTTGCGAAAGATACTGCCAACGGTTTTGTGAAAGTTGCTGAAGTTGAAGGCGTGCTTGGTGAAGAGATCAACCTCGGCAACGATAACACCATCCGCATTGGTGACCTTGCCGAAAAGATTTTCAAGATCATCGGTAAGACTCCGAAAATTGTGGCAGACCCTCAGCGCGTGCGACCGGGCAAAAGCGAAGTGATGAAGTTGTGGGCGTCGAACGAAAAAGCAAAACGCATGATCGGATGGGAACCCCGCATCTCTCTCGACGAAGGCTTGCGTGCCACCATCGAGTGGATCTCCGCTCATATTGACCTCTACCGGCCCGACCAATACACGGTGTAATATGCGAGCAGTCATTCTTGCTGGCGGCAAGGGAACACGCCTTGCCCCCTACACAACCGTTCTGCCCAAGCCGCTCATGCCCATCGGTGAGATGCCGATCCTTGAGATCGTGATTCGTCAGTTGCAAAAGAAAGGTTTTGACGACATTACCTTGGCAACTGGCTATCTCGCCGAATTGCTCATGGCATACTGCGGTGATGGAAGCAAGTTCAATACTCGTATTGATTACTCCCGCGAAGAACAACCCCTCGGCACGGCGGGACCGATTGCCCTTGTCCCAAATTTGACCGACACCTTTTTGGTGATGAACGGCGACTTGCTCACAACCATCGATTACAGTGCCATGCTCAACTATCACCGTGAACGCGGCGCACTTGCTACGGTTGCGTGTTATCAACGCGATGTAAAAATTGATCTCGGTGTGATCGAAGTAGATAGCGATAATTGGATTTCCAACTATATCGAAAAACCCACCTATCACTATTCGGTCAGCATGGGTATTTATCTCTTCGAGCCGGAAATCTTGAACCACATCCCAAAAGGCGAACGGCTTGACCTGCCCGAACTGGTCTTGAAGTTGATGCGCGACGGTAAGAAAGTCAATGTCTTCAATTTCGATGGCTACTGGCTAGACATTGGCAGACACGATGATTACGAACAAGCCATCGAAGAGTTTGCGAAACATCGCGAAGCGTTTTTGCCCTCACCTTAGCCCTCTCCCAAAGGGAGAGGGGACTCCCTTCCCATCGGGGGAAGGGCTGGGGATGAGGGAGAATGAAGAGTCTTTATTAATGATCCTCCTTCTATTTTCCAACTCCTACCCCTACGATTACGCAACCGAACAGACCTTTCTCAAAGGTGAAGTGGAGATCCTCCGCAAGCGGTTCGAACGTGTGGTTCTCGTCCCGCGCATTGCAAAGGGAAATTTGACTCCCATCCCTGAGGGGGTGGAAGTAGATACAAGTTTTTCTGAAGTTTTCACCTTCGGCAAGCGGCTGGCGGAAAGCGCCTTGGCGGTTTTCTCGAAGGATTTTTATCTGGAGTTGAAGAGTCGTTTTCCTTCCTCTCTACGCCCTTCCTACTTACGAAGAGTTTTTTCATTTGTCGCTGGCGCAAACCTGACCCACAAGTGGATGGAGAATTGGCTGAAGTCCAATCGTGTTTCGGTAGATGAAGTGATTTGCAACACTTTTTGGTTCGACGAACTTGCTATGGGGATTGGGTTGGCAAAGAACGGGTATCCATCCTTACGGGTTATTTCTCGTGCTCATGGATACGACCTCTATGAAGAACTTTACGGAGATTGGCCCTGCCGTCCGCGTGCGATTGAATTGGTTGATGGACTATTTCCCGATTCAGATATTGGCGTCAATTATCTGCGCGAAAAATATCCCCGGTTCAAAGAAAAATATGAGGCGGCATTGCTCGGCGTGAAAGACCCGGGCGGTATTGCCAACCCTTCGGAAGATGGCGTGCTGCGATTTGTCTCCTGTTCTAATTTCCATCCAGTCAAGCGCATTGATCTGCTTTTTGAAGGTGTCATTAATGCTGCGAAAAAACGACCCACTCAAAAAATCGAATGGACGCATTTTGGCGGCGCGGAAGAAATTAGACAGCAATACATACAGCGGGTCGCAAATGAATTCCCCGTGAATGCCAGGGCAGGTTTCCCCGGCTATCAAAGCCAGCATGAACTTATTCAAACTTACCTTTCCAACCCGGTGGATGTCTTCCTCAATGTCAGCTCCACCGAAGGTACATCGGTGGCGATGATGGAAGCCATCAGTTGCGGAATCCCAGTGATAGCCACATCAGTGGGCGGAAACGTGGAAGTTGTCCGCGAGAAGAATGGATTTTTGCTCAGCGAAAATCCCACCCCCGATGAAATTGCGGATGCGCTTTTGAACATTTGTGATAACCACGATGTATGGCTGGAGAAACGTAAAGGCAGCCGGGACGTTTGGCAGGAACGATATAATGAAACGACCAACTTTGAGGCGTTTGCCCAAAAACTGGTCGAGATAAGGAAGCGATAACTTTATGTGTGGCATTACTGGATTTTGGAATCTGGATGGCAGACCGGTCAATCGTGAGGAATTGATCCGCTTTACGAATCAACTCGCGCATCGCGGACCCGACGGTTGGGACATTCACATCGAAGAATCTGCCAACCTCGGCTTTGGTCACCGCCGCCTCGCCATCATTGACTTGAACACCGGCGACCAGCCCATGTCTTACATGGACGAGCGCTATTGGATCGTTTTCAATGGCGAAATTTATAATTTTGTTGAATTACGCAAAGAGCTTGAATCACTTGGTTATTCATTTAAAACTGAATCAGATACAGAGATTGTTCTTGCAGCCTATGATAAATGGGGCGAAGATTTTCAGTTCAAACTCAATGGCATGTGGGCATGCGCGATTTGGGATAGCCGCGAGCGTAAGTTGTTCGTCTCGCGCGACCGCTTCGGCGTGAAGCCGATGATCTATCTCTTCGATGGCAAACGTTTTGCATTTGCATCCGAAATGAAAGCCTTTCTCGCACTCGGTAACTTCCGCGCAGAATACAACCCAACTGTGTTTGCCAACTCGCTTGAAGATGCAACACTTGTCGAAGGTGCGGAAGATTGTTTGTTTCAGGGACTCAAACGTTTGTTGGGCGGACATTGTCTCACGCTCAATGCCAATGGCGATATAAAGATTCGCCGCTGGTGGCACACACTTGATCATCTTCCCAACGTGCCAGAAAAATATGAAGACCAAGTAGCACAGTATCGTGAGTTGTTTCTTGATGCTTGCCGCATCCGTATGAGAAGTGATGTGCCAATTGGTACAGCATTAAGCGGCGGCTTGGATTCAAGCTCGGTTCTCTCTTCGATGAGTCACATTCGTAAATCTGGTGACGCCACCATGCGCATGGCGCACGAGTGGCAGAAGGCTTTCATTGGCACTTGGCCCGGCAAGGTTATTGATGAGCGTCATTATGCTGATGAGGTCATCAAGAAGACCGGCGTCAACCCGATTTACTGCGAAATGAATGCGGATATGTACCTCGAACATTTCAACGAGATCCTTTATCAATTTGAAGAACTCTCCGACATTCATCTCGGTCCTTGGTTCGTTCACAAGATGCAACGCCAGAACGGAGTGGTCGTTACCATCGACGGGCACGGCGGCGACGAAGCCCTCGGCGGCTACACCTGGCACGTCTTCGCTGCCATGCGCGACGCCAACCCGATGCGATATGCCGAACTCGCCTTGATCCGCAACAGCATGAGCTTGACTCATGGACTCGATACCTACATCAACGCCATCAAAAATCGCTTGACTGGAAAAAAATCCGCCTCAAACGGGACCTCATGGCTGGTCGCTCAACCCAAGCCTTTCTCTACACCTGCAATGGAGCAAGATGTCCCGCGCCTCACTGGGCGGGATGAACTCTTCAAAACGCTTTACACTGATTTTCACTTTACCCATTTACCTATGAACCTGCGTGACTTCGACCGCCTCTCCATGGCGCATGGAGTCGAAGTCCGCTCGCCGTTCATGGACTGGCGTTTGATTACATTTGCATTTGCAATCCCATCTGCTCATAAAATTGGCGGCGGCTACACCAAACGAATTTTGCGCGATGCAATGAAAGGCATCCTGCCAGATTCCATCCGTACCCGCACCAAGAAAATGGGTTTCCCAAATCTCAACGAAGGTTGGGATTCTCCGCGTGGGCATCAGTTCATCAAAGATGCCGTTGCTTCTGCTGATTTCAGATCAGCTTCTCTTTGGGATGGCAAGCGCGTGAACTCAGACTTGGAAATCGCCTTCCAAACCGATGACAAAACTCGCATCCACAAAGCGTGGCGGTTGGTGCAGGCTCAGTCCTTGCTAAATATGTTCCGCGAGAAGACAGAGAAAGTGAGCATGGCATGATCGTCGTTGTAGATTATGGCGTCGGCAACCTCGGTTCCATCGTTAATATGTTCAAGAAGGTTGGCGCGAAAGCCGTCGCTTCGTCTGACCCGGCGGTGATCAAAGATGCTGAGAAGTTGATCCTGCCTGGCGTCGGCGCGTTCGATGCGGCGATGCGAAAATTCCACGAGACGGGTTTGGCTCCTGTAGTGGGTGAACTTGTGCTGGAGAAGAAAATTCCCGTCCTCGGTTTATGCGTGGGACTCCAACTTATGACCAAGGGCAGCGAAGAAGGACGCGAAGCAGGATTGGGCTGGTTCGATGCAGAGACTATCCGCTTCAAATTTGATGGCGAAAATGCTCATCTCAAAGTCCCACATATGGGTTGGAATGAAGCACATGTGGTGCGTGACCATCCCCTGGTCGCAGATTGGGACCCTGAGTCGCGCTTTTATTTTGTTCACTCGTATCATGTGGTGGCGAAGGAAACGGATGCGGTGCTGGCTGAAACAGATTACGGCGTGAACATTCATTCCATTCTCGGCAGAGGCAACATCATGGGCACGCAATTCCACCCGGAGAAAAGCCATCGTTTTGGAATGCGCCTGCTCAAAAATTTTGCGGAGAATATTCGATGATCCGTCCACGCGTCATTCCTGCTTTGTTATTAAGGGGACAAGGCTTGGTCAAGACGGTTAAGTTCAAGGAGCCGAAGTATCTTGGCGACCCAATCAACATGGTGCGCATTTTCAACGATAAAGAAGTGGATGAGCTCGTTCTGCTCGACATCACCGCCACACCCGAAAATCGCGGACCGCAATTCGACTTGTTGAAGAATATCACCAGCGAGGCGTTCATTCCGCTGGCATATGGCGGTGGAATCCGCTCGATGGACGATGTAAAAAAACTTCTCAGCATCGGCATCGAGAAGTTGATTATGAATACTTCAGCGGTGGAGAATGTTTCCCTAATCCGCGAAACCGCAGACCATGCAGGCAGTCAGGCAGTAGTTGCCTCCATTGACGTAAAGAAAAATTTCCTTGGCAAATACGAAGTCTTGACCCGCTGCGGGCAAAAGAAGACCGGGCTTGACCCCGTGAAGCATGCTGTTGAAATGGAACTGATGGGCGCGGGTGAGATCATTATCAACTCGATAGACCGCGACGGCACGATGCAGGGCTACGACGTCGAACTCGTCAGGCGGGTGGCGGATGTGGTTCAAGTACCAGTTGTCGCCTGCGGAGGAGCCGGGAATTTATCCCACGTTTCCGAAGTCATCAAGCAAGGTCACGCTTCTGCGGCGGCAGCTGGCAGTATCTTCGTCTTCCAAGGTCCACTCCGCGGTGTGCTGATCAGTTACCCCACGCCCAAAGAATTGAAGGAATTTATCTAAATGACCGAATATCGAATGTGCAAGCGCTGTGTGATGGACACCAGCGACCCAGAAATTACGTTTGATGAAAACGGCCTGTGTAATCATTGCCACACGTATGATCGTTTGGTACGTGAGCATATAGTGGATGGAGAGGCGGGACGCCAGCGGCTTGAGAAGTTGGTGACGGATATTAAGCGCGCGGGGCAGGGCAAACAATACGATTGTCTCATCGGCGTCAGCGGCGGCGTGGACAGCACCTATGTGGCATTTCTTGTGAAGAAACTTGGGTTGCGCCCGCTTGCGATTCATTTGGATAACGGCTGGGACTCGGAGCTTGCGGTTAAAAATATCGAAGAGACGCTCAAACGCTTGGAGATCGACCTGTATACCGAAGTCCTCGATTGGGAAGAATTTCGGGATATTCAATCTGCCTTTCTCATAGCCTCCACGCCTGACTCTGAAATCCCCACAGACCACGCCATCGTTGCCGTCCTTGGCAATATGGCGGCGAAACTCGGGGTGAAATACATTCTCATTGGGAATAATGTGCGCACAGAAACCCATCTTCCCAGCGCCTGGTCCGAAGGACATTTCGACTGGAAATATATTCGTGAACTGCACAAACGCTTCGGAACACGCCCGTTGAAGACCTTCCCACATTTTGGCTTTTTCACCTACTACATGCGCATGATCACCCAAAAGCGTATTGCGATCCTGGATTATGTCCACTACACTAAAAAAGAGGCGCTGCGCGTCTTGCAGGAAGAGCTTGGCTGGAAATACTATGGCGGCAAACATTACGAGTCGATATATACACGCTTTTACCAGGGGTACCTTCTTCCCGTGAAATTCGGCTACGACAAACGGCGCTGCCACCTTTCCAGCCTGATCTGCTCTGGTGAGAAGACTCGCGAGCAGGCATTGGAGGAATTAAAGATACCGGCATATTCGCCGTCCATGCAGGAGGAAGATCGTGAGTATGTTGCAAAAAAACTCGGTCTTACCGATGATGAATTCACTGCCATCATGAGTGCGCCGAAAAAGAGTTATTGGGATTATCCATCCTACGGTCATTTCATGGAACAGCCGATGATCAAGAGCCTGGTGCCTGTTGTCAAGAAGGTGATGAAGCTTTTCAATTAATCACGAATCAAGCGGTGTCGCGGTTGTTTACATCGAAATCAATGAATTGTTTCTGTCTGGGAGTATTCCAGAGGGACTCATTGTTCAATTCCTTCACGAACAATTGGGCGCTTTCCCCCTTTCCAAAATGGAGGCTCGGTTTCACGGAATGAGGGAGGTTATTCAGCGCGTTCAGGATATCCCCCCTGCTGTAATCCACATTGATAATGGACTCGTACTCGTACCGGTTCATCTGACGCGTCCCGATATTGATCGTCGGAACGCCGTACACCGGCGCTTCCCTGATTCCTGCGCTCGAATTCCCGACAATGACCTTCGCGTTCTTTAGCAGTGTAAGAAAGTGTTCGAAGCGCATCGAAGGAATCATACGCATGAAAGGGTTCCCCTTGAGGCGGTTCAACTCCTGCATGATGATATCCGCGCCGATGTCGTTATTTGGGTAAATCACGACATAATTCAATTTCGATTCGATCAGGGCATCCACGACCTCCTGGATATGAGCCGCTAGGTTTTCAATCTCTGTGGTGACAGGATGGTAAATAAAGATGCAGTATTCCTGGAAGGAAATACCATACTTGTCCTTGACAGCGTCGAGCTCCGGCAACTGATCGGAAAGCATGATGTCAATATCGGGCGAACCGATCACAAATATGGAACCGGGCATCTCTCCCATTTGGATCAAACGGTTTCGCGCCTCCTTATTCGAGACGAAGTGAATATGGGATAACTTTGTGATCGCATGGCGGATGAGTTCATCTACCGTTCCCGAGCGTTCCCCACCCTCGATATGGGCAACCAGGATGTTATTCAATGCGCCGACAATCGCGCCGGCAAGAGATTCCACGCGATCTCCATGCACGACGAGCAGGTCGGGTTTGTATTCCCGGACGTAATATGCCAGCCCTTGAACTGTCGTGGCAAGGACCAGGTCCATCTGGGACGTGATCGCGCTGTCCTGGTTGATAAACGAATATATATTATCGAAACCGGCTTTCTGGATTTCGATGACCGTCATTCCGTAGATAGACAGCATGTGCATTCCGGTCGCGAAGATCTGGTATGAAAAATCCTCAGATTCCTTGACCTGCTGGATCAACGGCTTGATCTTCCCAAAATCCGCCCTTGTGCCAGATACGAATAGAACCTTCTTGGGAATCTTTTCCTCGTTCATTTTGGTCCTTAGTTGAAGTCATCCCATTTCAACTGGGCATTTTTGGCAATGGCCTTATTGGTTTTCTTCCCAAGCAAACTTTCAAAATACACCGCTTTGATCTCTCCCGTGCCGGGACGTTTGACCCAGATATTTGCACGGGTCAATTCCTCTCCAGCAGCAATGTCCTTAATGGATACGACACAGGCGTAAGCAAAGTCAATGGTTGGCTGTTCCTCTGGCAGGATATCCTTTGAGCCGGGCAGGGCTTGGAAGATCGCCATAGAACCTTCGATCAGTTCCTTCAATTCGGCAGGGTTAATGGAGATGGGCACGTCAGGACCGGGCCAGGTTTTATCTGAGGTAAAGTGTTTTTCCAGAATACGTGCGCCGAGAGCAACGGCAGCAAAGCAGGTGTAATTGCCTAGGGAATGGTCGCTTAAGCCAAGCAGAGCATTCGGAAATTTTTGTGCCATGCTTTTCAGCGCGCCAAGGCGCACTTTATCGTAAGGCGTCGGGTACATGGACGTGCAGTGCGTTAACGCATAGGGAACGCCAGCCTTTTCAAGGATCTCGACCCCGGGTTGGATGGAATCCAGATTATTCATACCGGTGCTAAGAATGACAGGTTTGCCAAACGAGGCGATGTGCGCGATAAGCGGATAATTATTGCATTCACCCGATCCAATCTTGTATGCATCCACGTTCATTTTGTGAAGGCGGTCTGCTGCAGCGCGGGAGAAGGGTGTACAGAGGTAGATCATTCCTTTTGACTCAACGTATGTCTTTATCTTGATTTCCTGATCTTCATCGAGGGCACAACGTTTCATAATGTCCCAAATGGATTCGGTTGCATTGCCGGGGATGACATTGTTTGGAATCATTTCATCTTCAATAACATGCGATTGAAACTTCACGCATTCGCATCCGGCTTTATAGGCATCGTCCACCATCTGAATAGCTTTCTCGTAGCTACCTTCATGGTTGATACCGATTTCTGCCAGAACGAGCGGCGGGTGATTTTCGCCCACCCAGCGATTCGCGATCTTGAATTCTATTGCCATGCATTCCTCCGTTGAATCTACCAAATTGTCCAGCCGCCATCCACGACCAGGTTATGTCCGTTGCAATAAGCGGAAGCGTCCGAAGCGAGGTACACAATGGCGCCGCGCAGTTCTTCTTTTTTCTCCATTCGTCCCATCGGGTTCAGGTTGGAGAAACGCTCCACGAACAATTCGCTGTGATTATTGTACACACCACCCGGTGTAACGCAATTGGTGCGGATGCCCTTCTCGCCCCACAAGCCCGCCAAATAACGGGTCAATGCAATGACACCGGATTTGCTGACCGAATAAGCAACAGGCTGATTGATGCCAGTGCCAGGATACATTTTATGGTTTGGGCTGACCACTCCATACAACGAAGCGAAGTTGATGATGCTGCCCTTGCCTTGCTCCAACATTTGCTTGCCGATCACCTGACAGCCCAGGAAGGAGCCGGTTAAATTGACGTCCAGGATCCGGTTCCAGTCTTCGAGCGGGAAATCTGGGAACGAAGCCGCGAAATTTGCCGAACGGGATTGGTTCGTGAATGCGGCATTGTTGATCAATACATCTACGCGCCCGAACTCGTTCATGACCTTTGCAAGCACGGTTTCCCAATCTAAGGTTTTTGTCACATCGCAGGGTAGCGCCAGGCTGGGGTTTCCAGTTCGAGTAGTAAGAGACTTGGCGCGTTCCTGGATGATGTCAGTGGTTAGGTCTGTCATTACAACCGTGGCGCCGAAATCGCTTAAGGCGAGCGCATGTTGTTCGCCCAACAACCCGCCTGCGCCGGTAATAATGGCAACTTTTCCGTCCAATCGAAAAAGATTGAGTGTGTCCAACTTTTGTGTTTCTTCCATATAGCGTGTCCTTTATTCAGGAGTTTTAGCTTTCATCAGGAATTCTACAAAACGGAAATCCAATTCCGTATCAATGTCAACGGCTCTTTCATGCGGAATTAAACAGATTTTCATTTTTGAATGCGCCCAATGGTCGTACTTCCAAAGCGCATCGCGGCGGATGGCATACACAGCGGGGGAAAGTCCATAGACCTGTGGTGCATCCTGCCTGCGTGTGATGGCGTTCACCTGCGGCTTGGATACTCGCGCAAAGCCGTTCTCATCTATTTCAACCATATTGAAATAGGGATTCCTATCCGGTACATAGGCGGTGACAACCACATCGACGCCATCGTCTGCAAGCATGGTATGGATGCATTCTGTAATATCCTCCGGCTTTCGCAAAGGCACACCTGTGTCCACATCCACCAGAATATCGACACGGCGTTTGTCCTGCGCTTCAAGCGTTTCTACGACATGACGGAATACATCCCATTTGGAAGAGGTATCTTGTGCCAGGTGGGCGGGACGCATGAAGGGCACTTCTGCGCCATATTGAAGTGCGATTTGTGCAAATTCCTTGTCATCAGTGGAGATGATGGTTCTATCCAACTCAGAGCATGCCCGAGCACACTCGATTGTATAATAGATAAGAGGTTTTCCATTTAAAGGACGGATATTCTTGCGGGCAACGCCTTTAGACCCGCCCCGGGCGCAGATCGACCCGACAATATGTGGCCTTGAACTCACTGTAGCAATACCGCCTTTCCTGTTTTGCCGGACTCTTTTGCGGCGAGAGCGATCTTCAATGAACGACTGCCGCTTTCCAAGTTTACCTCTGGTTCTGCTTTTCCCTGCAGACAATCCAGAAAGTGTTTCATTTCGGCAAGAAAGCGGTCGTTACGTTGGAATCCGGCATACGAGAAATCCTGCCAAGTCTTATTTTCTGCCAGAAACCACGAGACCTGTTGTTCCATTAAGTCCCAGGTGATGGTTCCTTCTTCACCCACAATGCGACAGGAGCGCGAGAGCGTGCGCTGGATATAGTCCAGATTGATTGTGCCAATGGCATTGTTCATAAAACGGATCAAGATCGCCGCTGTATCTTCGGTCTGTATCTCCAAACTGCTTACCCGCCCGCTCATAGACATTACTTCTTTAGCTTCGCCCATTAGCCAAGTGACGTAGTCAATTTCGTGGATAAGGTCCAGGATCACCCCGCCGCCGGTATCGGCTTGGGCGCTGACACCCTTGCGGTAATCTTCCCACGGATGCCAGTCTGGCAGGTATTGACCCACCTGGGCTTGTATGGCTGTCACACGTCCGATCACGCCATCCTCGAGCAGTTGATGCACTTTTCGGAGTCCCGGGTCAAAGTGCATATCAAAGCCAACCATTCCAATGAGTTCTTTCTGCTTTACGGTGGCTAACAGCGTATCGACATCCTGCCAGGTATGCGAGAGCGGCTTTTCTAGAAAGAGATGGCAGCCCGCTTTGGCAGCTGGCAGGGCTATATCAAGGTGCTGCGAGGTAGGGTTGGAGACGATCACGGCATCTGGGTTTTGGTTCAGAGCATTTTGTAAAATTGTAAATATCGGTAAATGAGGAGCCTCTTTTACAACTTCGTTCTTCGTTCTCAAAAGCAAAATGTCTTCCGCTCCCAGTTGAAGCAGATTTTTCAGGTGCCTTAAGCCAATGGAACCCAGCCCGGCAATTAGAATACGTGGCATTTAATTCTCCAAAATTCAAGGGGAGTGGCGTCCCGGCATGTATTGTACTAGAACTAACCAAAACCATCATGCGATAAAATTGAAGTACAATCTGGTTCGAGTATTATCATCAAGAAAAAAGGTAAGTACATGTGTAGCCGTAGTGCAAAAAGCAAAACGCGAATTAAGCCAATCGAGCCAATGACGCGAAAAACTATAAATCATTCACGGAATTCGCCTACTTTGCATTGTTAGCGTTAAGATTTTTGTCTTATCCACCGCTTGCGCGTTCATCACACATGAGCTAAAAGGTCATAAATTAATGCGCATTGCCTATGTTACCATTCATGTTGCGCCTGAGATCATGCGGGGCGGCGTGGGGAAGAAGATCAAGACCCAGACGGGCATCTGGCGGGAGATGGGACATGAAGTAACTCTTTTCAGCCTCACGCCAACGGATATTCCCTTTCCGGATGAGCGACAATTTATCTTCGATGCAAAGACCAACCTCCTGAAACGCGAATCAAACCGCGCGTCAGAGTTGATGCGCATGTTGGAGTCGATTCGGGAATACAAACCGGATGTCATCTATCTGCGATTCGGACTTTATTCCTATCCCCTGCATCGTCTCTTCAAGATCGCGCCGGTTGTGTTGGAGACGAACTCCGACGACCGGCAGGAATATCATAAACGCGGCATGTTCTTCTATTGGATGAACCGCCTCACACGCAATCTGACGTTTGGTCCTGCCTCCGGAATCATTTTCCCCTCCCATGAGTTGGTGGACGTGCTAATGCCGAAGCGCGACAAACCGTTCCGCGTCATCTCCAACGGCATTGACCTGAGCCAGACGGAGATGCTGCCGCCGACGAATAATAAGCAGCCGGTTATCACCATGGTCTGCTCGCCCGGCATGAAATGGCACGGTGTCGATAAATTGATGGAATTTGCAGAGAAGACGCCGGATGTATTCGTGAATTTGGCTGGTTACGCTGAAAAGGACCTGCACATGCCCGCGCCATCCAACGTAAAACTGCATGGTTTTCTCGACAAGCAAGGCATACGAGAGGTATTAATGCAAACCGACGTTGCACTTGGAACGCTTGCCTTGCATCGCAATCAAATGCAGGAGGCATCTGTGCTTAAGGTCCGCGAAGCGCTGGCGTATGGGATCCCGGTCGTGATCGCGTATCACGATACAGACCTGCACGATGTTGAACTCGAAACGATTCTCCACATCCCAAATACGGAGAGGAATGTCGCAGAGAATATGGAGCGTATCCGCCTGTTTGCGTATGGCATGGTCGGCAGGCGGATAAATATCAATACAGTCGCGCCGCATCTCGACCAGCGCAAAAAAGAAGAGACTCGGTTGGAGTTCTTCGAGCAAATTTGTAAAAAGCAATCTTTCAGCTAATTCTTAGATTGCTTCGGGCGGAAGAACACCGCCTTCGCAATGACAGGAATTGCTTTTGTTATAATCCCGTCGCTTTTCAAATCGAAAAATGGAATATCCTTTATGAGAATTCTCACAGTGGTAGGGGCGCGTCCGCAGTTTGTGAAGGCGGCAGCTGTCAGCCGCATCCTGCGCGAAAAACATGCCGAAGTGATCCTGCACACAGGCCAGCATTATGATGAACGCATGTCGGAAGTTTTCTTCCAGGAATTGGATATTCCAGAACCTGATTACAACCTTGAGGTCGGCTCGGCAGGGCATTCCGTGCAGACGGGTGAAATGCTCATCCGCATGGAGCCCATCTTCGAGAGGGAAAAGCCAGATTGGGTGCTGGTATATGGCGACACGAATTCCACCCTGGCAGGCGCATTGGTCGCTTCGAAACTGCACATTCCTGTCGCGCATGTCGAAGCGGGATTGCGCAGCTTCAACCGCGAGATGCCGGAAGAGATCAATCGAGTGCTGACCGATCATGTCTCAGATTTATTATTTTGCCCGGCACAAAAAGCAGTGGACAACCTCAAACTCGAAGGCGTGACCTCCGGCGTGTATATCGTCGGC
Source organism: Candidatus Villigracilaceae bacterium (assembly GCA_026645935.1). GTDB lineage: Bacteria > Chloroflexota > Anaerolineae > Anaerolineales > Villigracilaceae > Villigracilis. The sequence goes on from JAPKMP010000003.1 coordinate 177,248, forward strand.
GACGTGATGTACGATGCGGTCTTGCGCCACTCTAAAAGGGCGGAAAAGAAATCCACGATCCTAAATTCATTAAAATTGAGATCAAAACTGTTCCTTTTGGCGACGGTCCATCGCGCCTCGAATGTGGACGATACAAATACATTGCTGAACATCCTTGAAACATTTTCGATGCTTGGCGAAACCATCCTCTTCCCTGTCCATCCGCGAACGCGCAAGGTGATCCAGATGGCAGGGTTTACCCCCGGTGCGAATATCAGATTAATCGAGCCGGTTGGTTATCTTGACATGCTCTGGCTGGAAAAGAACGCCCGCATGATCCTGACGGACTCAGGCGGCGTACAAAAAGAGGCTTATTGGTTTGGCACGCCCTGTGTCACTTTACGCGAAGAGACAGAATGGGTGGAAACAGTCGACGCTGGCTGGAATGTGGTGGTTGGAACAGAAAGGGAACGCATCTTGAATGCGGTTCGAATGTTTACACCGCCCATCTCACACCCAAACCTTTTCGGCGATGGTACTGCTTCGCAAAATATTGTCCGCCTGTTGGAAAATGAACGCAAGTAAAACCATGTCTTCTTACTCCATCATTTTCCTCGGCACGCAAATGGCGGTGGGAGGCGCGCAGAAACTTCTGCTGGAACAGGCGCTTTGGTTCCAATCTCGCGGACATAAAGTGACCGTTCTTTTTTTCTACGACCGCGACAACCTGCACGAAAAGTGGAAACAGACATACCCGTTTGAAATCACCAATCTGGAAGCCTTCGATAAAAAAGCGGGCGGACTTCGCAGCCTGCTAAAACTGTTCTCTGGTCTGATGAAATTATGGCGGGTTCTTAAACACGGGAACCATGACGCCATCATTACCTTCACGCACGACAGCAACCTGCTAGGCATCCCGCTTGCCAAACTGGCAGGGATTCGCGCCCGCGTGGGTACGCATCTCGGTGAGATTCGCGGCATGTCCGGATGGCGTGAGGGGCTGCACACTTTCCTCATTAATCGAGGTGTGATTCAAACATTGGTGGCTTCCTCGGCACGAACCAGGGACAACGCTGTCGAAGCAGGCGTAAAACCCGAAAGAATAACGACCATCTACAATGCCATCACGCCCTTCAATGTCGACCATATCGACCGCGATTCCGTAAGGCAGAAGCTAAACCTAAACCGGGATGAAGTATTCCTTGTAGCAGTCGGGCGACTCGTGTTCGAAAAGGGACATGTATTTCTTGTCGAAGCCATGTCCATGGTTGCAAAGGAAAATCCGCGCGCCGTTGCAGGGATATGCGGCGCGGGACCGCTGCATGATGAATTACAAGCGCAGATCGAAAGATTGAATTTGCAACATAAAGTCAGGCTGCTCGGCCAATGGGATGAAATCCCCGAACTGCTCGCGGCTTCTGACGTTTTCGTCCTGCCATCGCGTTGGGAGGGACTGCCAATGGCGCTGCTCGAAGGCATGATGGCGGGGCTTCCCGTGATCGCCACGCGGGTCGAAGGCGTGGATGAAGTCGTCCAACCGGGTGAACATGGACTCTTGGTGCCACTTGAGTCCCCGACAGAGTTGGCACAGGCTATATTACAATTGCTCCGCTCGCCGGAAGACCTTCAACGCATGGGCAGGGCGGCGCGGGAACGGGTCTTGAGTACTTATACAACCGACCGCATGTGCGAAGCATATTTGCAGGTCATTGAACAAGGATTGAGCGAGGGGAAAGTCGCATAGCGAAATCAGAAAAAGGTTAAGGATGAAGCGTTCGTCAATCGATTTTGGAAAATGGGTCGCGATCACGGCTTCCGCATGGATTCTCGTCGGCGCATGTATCGAGTTCCATGATGTGGCATGGGGAACGGGCAAAGCGATCGGGGAGTTTTCACACCGGTGGTTTATCCTCTTCGCGTTTTTTGTTTTGTTTTGCCTCATTCTTTATGCAAGTTCCGGTATTGCTGTTCTCGACCGCGGACGAATGTTTCCCGCGTTTCAAAAGCTGGTTTCATTCAGGAAAGGTCTGTCCTTCTTCCGGTGGCTTATCGTTGTAGTTGCTCTTCTCCTTCCGCCATGGTTTCTCCAGCGGACAATGTGGGGCATTGTCTTCGACGGAATTTATTTCCGTCTTCTATTGTGGACAGTATCGATCGTTCTGATTTCGTTTTTCATCACGCGCGGCGACTCTTTGATCGATTGGAAGCCGCTCCTTGCATCCCTCATCCTTGCATCGAGCGCATTCACGATCGCCGTTTCCCTGCAAAATGTAACGGATTATCCGTTCTCGCTGGGTTGGTCCGAAGGCAATCGCATATGGGATTACTCCATGCGTTTTGGGCGCGACCGTTATGGCATTGCTGATAATCAGGATATTTATGTTTTGCTTGATTCGGGGCGCATGTTGGTGGGTGGTCTTCCATTCATAATACCCAATGTCACCATTGAGACCGTCCGCATGTGGATTGGTCTTACGCTTATCCTCCCGTATTTTTTGGTCGGGCTTGCCGCCTATATTGTTGCCGATAAAAACACCCGCATCTGGGTGTTGATGACTCTGTGGGTCTTTCTTTTCTTACGGCAGGGTCCCATTCATTCGCCGCTTGTGCTCGCCGCAGCATTCACGATCTTTCTCTGGCGTAAACCATTGTGGATCGCAATCCCCTTGATCATTTATGTGGGATATTTCGCCCAGTCGAGTCGATTCACCTGGTTGTTCGCTCCCGGTTTATGGATCGGGATGCTGGAACTGGCAGGCGCCTCCTTGCGTGACGGGAGGCTGGATCGGTCCCATTGGGTTCGGGCTATTTCCCTGGGCTTGTGCGGCGCCTTCGGCGGATACATCCTGCCGAAACTGATTCCCCTCCTCCATATCGAACTGACCACCACCGCCGATGTGACTGAACAGATCACCAGCACGGGTGTTACTTCCGAGTTTGTGGCGTACGCCGTCACCGACCAACCATTGTTGTGGTACCGCCTGCTTCCCAACCCCACCTATGGGACGGGGATATTGCTCGGTTTGCTTATCGCTGTCCTGCCAGTAACAATTATCCTGACATGGCTTTCGACGTCGAAAAAATGGCGGCTGAACATCTGGCAGAAACTTGCCATTGCCGGTCCTTTGCTTGCCTTTCTCATCGTCGGGCTGGTCGCCAGCACCAAGATCGGCGGAGGCGGCGACCTGCACAACATGGACATGTTCCTGATCGGCATGGCGTTCACTGTCTTCATTGCCTGGGTCAACGGCGGCAAAGATGCGGTGATGATGAATGAAATGCCAGGCTGGGTGCGGTTTGTCCTTGTCGCCGCCCTGGTCCTGCCCGCTGTCACTCCAGTCCGACAGTTACGTTCCTACGATTACGGTGACGAGATCAGTACGCTGCTGGTGTTGACCGACAAAACCGCCGTGGAAGCCAAATCGTTCGATATGCTGCCGGATAGCGCAACCGTCGCTGCCGCCCTGACGGAAATCCGGGAGGCTGTGAATGAGTATCAAGCGAAAGGTGATGTGCTTTTCATGGATCAGCGCCAGCTGCTGACGTTCGGTTATATCCATGAAACGAAGTTCATTCCCGAATACGAGAAAAAGGTTTTGATGAACGAGGCGCTCAGCACGAATTACGAATACTATTCGTCATTCTACAGAGATATTACCAGCCAGCGTTTCTCGCTCATTATCACCGAGCCGCTGCGCACCCCCGTCAAGGACAGTTCGTTCGAATTCGGTGAGGAGAATAATGCCTGGGTCAATTGGGTATCGATCCCCGTGCTTTGTTATTATCAGGAAATCCAGACGTACAAAGAGGTCAACGTGATGCTGCTCGTCCCCAAACCTGTGCCGGATGAATGTTCGCAATACATCCCGCCGAAGAATTGAATGTCATTCTGAGCGAAGCGAAGAATCCCTGCACCAATCTTAGAGACCCTTCGCCTCCGGCTCAGGGTGACATGATGACCGATATTCATGAACATCCGCTACCTTCTCCTTCGACTCATCCGCCACTTCATGCCGGAGGGACTCGCGCGTTTCCTCCTCAAACAACGCTGGATCATCAAACCCGGCTTGGAATCCACCGACCCGTTTGCGGCTTCGCAAAGATATGTCGAGGCACTTTCTGCGCAGGGAGTGGATATCAAAGGCAAACGAGTTCTTGTCTTCGGCTACGGCGGCCGGTTTGCCGTCGGCGTGGACCTGCTCAAGCGCGGAGCGGCTCACATTGTTTTGTGCGACCATTTTGTTCTGTTGGATAATGAACGAAATCGCGAACTACTGTCGGGGTATGGAAGTTTCCTGAAAGTGGAACAGGATGAGGTCCATCCGCGAGGCGAACTTATCACCTTGCTGCATGGCGATATCCGCGAAGAATCCATTCAGGAGCAGATTTCGAAGGTGGATATTATCCTCAGCACTTCGGTCTTTGAGCATTTGGACGATGTGCCCGGCATCACGAAGGCGCTGGCAACGTTGACAACGCCTCAGGGAATCCATTTACATTTTGTGGACCTGCGCGATCATTTCTTCAAGTATCCGTTCGAGATGTTGAAATTTTCGGAAAGTGTTTGGAAATATTTCCTGAACCCCACCAGCAATTTGAATCGCTATCGTCTGAAAGATTACAAACGCGTTTTCCAAATGAATTTTTCAAAGACAGATTTCACTGTGCTGGAAAGACTCGCGGATGAATTCCTCAAAGCAAAGGAAAGGGTCCGCCCGGAATTCAAGACCGGGGATGATGAAGCTGATGCAGTCACACTGATCCTTGTGACCGCGCGCAGGTAAAGCATGGAGAGATCAATGCTTAAGAAATTAAGTCTGCTTTTCTCACGACGCGAATTTTTATTGCCGTTGTTTTTATTTTCCCTGTTCCTGGCTGCCTCCCTGCCGGGAATCAGCTGGGGCGCGCCTGCATTGTGGAATCCTGATGAACTGGTCTGGCGCGTGGATATGGCGCTCAATGGGGCGATGCAGTTCGACGTGACCGAACCGGATTACAACTATCCATCCCTGCCCAAGTATGTGATGTACGCCATCGGCTCGATCACCTATGGCTTGGGGCGCTCGTCCTACGCGTTCATCGTGGCGGCGCGTTGCTTCTCGGCTTTTCTCGGCGCGATTGCGGGCGTATTGATCTATTATCTTGTGCGAAAAATCGGCGCGCGAAAGCGCATTGCCTTTCTCGCCGGTCTCCTCTACATCGCCAGCGGGGCGGCAGCGGAAAATGGTCGGTTCGCCCATAACGATATGTATTTGCTGGTGTTCACGATCCTCTCGGCGTTCTTTGTCGTTCAATATCAAAAAACGCTTTCCCTCCGCTGGTTGTATCTCTCTTTCTTGATGGTCGGTCTGGCGGCGTCATGCAAATACACGGGGGGGAGTCTGATCATCCTGCCGGTCATCGTTTATCTTGCCGCAAATTGGAAGAGCATCAAGACCCAATGGCTCTCCATCATTGGCAAACTGATTGCAGGCGGGGCTATATCCTATTTAGGATACGGGCTTGGAACACCAAGAGCCTTTCTTTCGCCGGTGGATTATTTTTCGAGCGTCTTTCCCGCCCTAAGAAATCTTACAAATTACGGCTTCAACACGGGAACGCCGCCTGGGTTGATCGGTCAATGGCCCGTCCTCAAAGAAACGGTCGGCATTTTCTGTTATTACATTTTCCTCGCAGGCATCCTTTGGTTTGTGCTACGCTGGCTTCTTTGGATATTTGGAAGAACCACATTCGCAAATGGATCGGGGTCAACCATCGGCGCATTTTTACTTATCCTGTTCATCTTCGACCTGCCCTTCATGATCTCGATCAACTACATCGGAAGGTATTTCATCCCTTTCATTCCCTTCATGTCGATCCTGAGCGCGATGATGATCGAAGAGATTCTGCGCCTCGCCCCGGACCGGAAGCTGGTCGCCATCCATCCGGTGTTGATCACGCTGTTGGTTCTTGGCCTCGGCTATTCCGCCCTGCGCATTGTGAGCATCGCCCTGCTGTTCCTGAACGACTCCCGCATCCCCGCCACGGAATATATCGCTTCGATTCGCGGCTATCAAAAAAGCATCGAATACACGCTTTACCCCCCGATGTTCGAGAAGCGCAGGTTCGAACGCGCGCATAACTATCCGATCTATTTCATCGAATGGGAAGGGGACGAAGTACCAACCGGCGGGCGGTTCGAGTATAACCAGGCAGAAAAGGGTTTGCTCGAACGCGACACGGATTATTTCGTGATCGACAGTTTCACTTATGGGCGTTTCTACTCCGACACGATCTGCGCCACCACGCCCGGGGAGTGCGACTTCTTCAAGCGTTTAATCGCCGGTGAAGTGGAGTCATTCCGCCTGCTGAGGGAATTCACCTATCGACTGCCGCCCTATCTGCCGCAGGTATCGCTCACCGCTGTCAACCCGGATATTTTGATCTTTGAACGGGTTAGATAACAGCGCGCAATCGGCGTTCTTTAACGCCGATGAGAGAACACGCCCTATAGGCATTAGCCTGTCCTGAACCGACGATCCAGGAAGAATGTCAGGCTACGCCTTCTTCTCCAACACAACCATTAATCGCGTGGCGAACAACGCCGGGAAGGGTTGAAGCGACTTTTCGATCCATTTGATCAGGGGATACACCACCGTCGGGTAGAGTTGTGGTCCCGAGTACCCGCCGGATGCGGCGTAGGCGAGAGCCGGAATCTGTTTCACTTCAACAATATTCCAACCATCCAAACGATCTGTAAATCGTCTCCGGATGAATATGCGTGTGGCATTGCCCTGTGCCGCGTAATAATCCGGATCGTCCCCGTGCCAGCCATCGGGGGCGAACCAAGTGATTTCCCTGTTCCAAGCAATCGGTTCGACGTGGAAAATCCCATAAACGAGCCTGCCAAGCAAACCCATCCCGGGTTCCATGATGATCACCCTCCCGCCCGGAACAAGAACGCGGAGGAATTCGGTCAGCGCGGTGCCGGGATAACGCAAATGATGAAATACATCCGTCATGAGCAGGTTGGAGATTGAATTATCGGTAAAACTCAGGCGGTAGGCGTTTTCGATCTGGTCGATCCAGGGATAGGGGAAAAGGTCGGTACGGATGCATTCCGGGATGATTTCATGAATGCTTCCCATCCCTGATCCAAGTTCCACCGTCTTCCCTGCAGCGGCGCTAAGGTATCCGCTCATTTCACGATAAAGCTCCATATAGACCATATGCAACAATGGTTTGCGTTTCCATAAGTTATGATTCTTTTCGATCAGTTCGTTGTGAAGCTCGATGCCCATGAACTATGCCGGTTTGATGAAGTTACCGATTTCGTAAACATCCCCGAAAAACGAGGGGATGGACTTCATCGCCTTGACGGAAATCTTCCGGAGCGTTGTTTCCGCAGCATGCTCCACGTCCCTTTCAGTGGAGAAATGATGCTGGCGGATATCGTATCCCAACAGGCGGAACATGAAGACCATAAAAGGACGCTCCACTGGCACGCCGTATACGACCTGTCCGCCCGGTTTGAGGACGCGATGTATTTCTTTGAACGCCTGCTGGAGTTCGTCCGGTTTCAGGTGTTCAAGGATACTGATCAAAAGGACGGTATCGAACTGACCATCCTCATAAGGCATTTCCAACACATTCCCATTACAGAGGTCCGGGAATATACCATGAGGGGCAAAAACCCCTTTTACGACATCCACGTCGCAGGTCAGGTCGAGCCCATGAATCTGTTTATACATGTTGTTAAGGTTAAGAAAAGTCAGACCACTGCCGAATCCGACCTCAAGGATGCTGTCCCCGCCTTTGCATTGCTCGATGCATAACTCCACGCGGCGGCGATACATCGCGCCGAAGACGGGCAGGTAATAAAAAATCACAGAGTAGATTTTCTCGACGCCCTTGTATTCCTTGTATGGCAATAAACGAAGTTTTGTTTCCATGGATTCCTGGTTCAAGAATTGTCACCCTGCGCAAAGCGAAGGGTCTCTGCGATACTGAGTGGCGCAAGGCACCCCTCAGCATGACATTTAGACAAATTTGATTCTCCGGGCTGCGAAGGAGACCATCCTCAGCAAGAGGACGCCGTGCTTCCAGCGGGAGATGTTGGTCGTGCCGTAGGTCCGCTCGCGGTAACGGATGGGCAGGTCGACGATCTTCAGGTTGAGCTTTGCTGCGCCGAAGATCAGGTCGAAGTCGCCAAAGGGGTCGAAATCGCCGAAATAGGAACGGTTGGCGGCGATATCCTCGTAATCTTTCCTCCACATGACCTTGGTGCCGCAGAGCGTATCCTTGATGGACTGTCCCAATAACCACGAAAACGCCACGCTGAAGAACTTGTTGCCGATGAAGTTCAAGGTGCGCATCGCCTCCTTTTCCATCGGGTAGACAAGCCTCACCCCATTGATGAACTCTCCCTTCCGCGAGACAATGGCCTCGTAAAAGCGCGGAAGGTCTTCGGGAGGAACGGTCAGGTCGGCGTCGAGGATCATTAGAATGTCGCCGGAGGCTTTTTCGAAGCCGAGACGAATCGCATCGGCTTTGCCAATGCCCGTTTGTCGGAAGAGCAGGTTCGAGGTCCGGGGGTGAAGCGGCATTTCCTTCTCGATGGTCTCGTAGGTCTTATCGCGCGAGTGTCCTTCGACGAAGATCAGTTCGGTCTTCGAACCCATTACAGGCATGCGCTCGAAAATGCTTTTGATATTGCCCTCTTCATTGCGTGCCGCAACGACGACCGAAACGCTTGGATTTGTTATTACCGGCTGTGGCGCCGGGCGTGCGATCACAAAATTGGAAAGGGCAAATTCGCGAAAGGGCCAGAGGCGCACAAGATAACGATTGGCAAATCCGCCGAACGGCAGGGGCCAGAGGATCTCGTTCGAATTGCGGATCGTCTCGAAGCCCGCCAGGTTCAAAAGGTTAGTCACATCGGGAACGGTCAGCCAATTTTGGCTCAGAATGGGCGTTGCAAGGTTCAGGTTTTGCGCGATGGCAAGCGGAAGCTGCCAGAGATGGCTGTAAAAATTCAAGATCAGCCGTGTGTGTGGAACGCAAAATTTACGGATCTGTTCGAGCGCGCGCTGGACATCCCACAGATCGTTGATGGCGTCGGAAAAGATGATGATATCGAATTCGCCTTCGAGGTCTGAAAGATCGTGGGCGTCGAGTTGATGGAACTCGAGATGCGGGTGGCGTTCCTTTGCCCGCGAAATGGCTTCGGCGGAAAAATCCACGCCGACGCCGCGCGATGGCTCGAGGCTTGCGACCAGATCGCCAAGCCCGCATCCGACCTCCAGGATGCGCTGTTTGGGACTGACAAGAAACTTGTAACATTCAGCAAGGCGCTTGTGATACCAGCCGCCCATGCCTTTCCAGGCATCGCGTTTGACGGCGTTCCTGTCCCATTGCATCATGCGCGTCCGCTGATATTCGTTCCCGGCTTCGTCGAACAAGGATTTGGAATTCATAGCGGCGGTGATTTTACCTTATCCGTCCTTGCGGTGAAGGTCCGGCTTGCGAATGAGAAAATACATGAAAAGCCCCGCCAAGCCGGCACTAAAGCCAAGCCATTGATAGCGCAAGCGGATTCGAGCCGGATATTCGAGTTCGTATGTTCTGCCGTTTGTCTCCGGGTCGCTGTTGTCGGATGCGGAGAAAAACAGGAATTTTTCCTTCAAGATGTAACTGCCCCTTCCCAGTTCGATGATGAACGACTGACTTTCATGCGGCTGGTAGAGCAGAACCCCGTCTTCATACAGGTAGGTAGGGTAATCCCTGTAGTTCGTGTCGCTGATTCGGCTGTCACCTGTGTTGTATGCGTACATAAATCCGTCACGGTGCTGGACCTTTTCCGGCTCGATGATTCTCCGCTCCCATGCAAGCGGGACGAGCCCGGTCATGTGCAAAATCATCAACAAACCGCAAGCCATCAAAACAGCCGACACAATGCCCAATGGCATTTTTCGGGTGGAGAGTCTCCAGAATCCTATCATCGATACAAAGAGAATGCCGAAGACAAGCCACAATCCTCCCGAGCGGAGAGACCGAATGAACACTTGCGCCGAAGCCGATAATGGACCCGAATCCACAACCTGATATTCAGGTTGTGGCGCGGTGTAGAAACCGGGATATTGCGGTTCCTCCACACACCAGGTATAAACCCCCGCCTTTGGTATCCCTTTTGTGATCACAAAACTACTCACAGCCAAAGGCGGCGTATCGAAATCATCAAGTACCATCCTTGGTATTGTGATGGTCGTTCCCGGTTCCAGTTGAAGCACCATCTCCTTTTCTTCCGGGGTCAATTGCTGTTCAGGGTTGACGAGCTTTCCATAAAACCGGAGCCGGTCGAGATTGGGAACAATCGAATTTTCTTTTTCAGACGCAAGCGTAATGCTCGACCCTCCTGCAATCACAAACACAAGTTTTTGCCCGCCAACCCCGCAATCGATGACCGGGTTGGGCTTGGGAGGCTGTCCCGTCATTTTTATCAAAACTGGCAGGATGAAAGAGGAGGCAAGGATGATCACGCTCAACACCAATGGGATGGAAAACCCCGCCTCATTCCCCGCCGAAAGCTTCGCTCCCGGCAGGAATTTTCCCGGTAAAGCGACTCCCATCGCGACAATGTAACAGGTCATCGGAATGGTTGCGGCATAGGCACGCATTTGGGTCGAATCGGCCGGCGGGACCAACGCCACCGAAAACAAGATGCCGAGGAAAAAAACAAACGAGATACTATACTCCGATTTCTGCCGGTGTATGAGCCCGGAAATCAGACCGGTGAAAGTCAATATCCACAGGACGGTATTTGCAATGTCATTGCGGTCGTGCTTCATCAAAAGAAAACTGAACGCGCCCTTCGAAGCGATAAAAAAATCCGCATATGCCCCGGCCACGCCGCGGGCAAAGAGAGCCGGATTCTCGCGAATGGACTGGAACGCAAGTTCATAAACTTCAGCCGGGCTGGCAGAGGGGTGGTCGATGCCGGCCTGTTCCCAGCCTTTGTTTCCAACGGCGATCCCGTAAAACGTGTACGAATAGTTCGAGAATGCCGCGGACGGTGCCGCGCTGACCAGTCGATTCAAAACCGAGTTTCCGGCCATGCCGATGACCACAACCAGCATACCAAGGATGAATGGTCGCCAAAATCCGTTCAATTGGCGAAGGGACAGCCCCATCCATAACGCCAGCAAGGGCAGGATCAAGTAAGCGCCTGCCCGGGCATTGAGCCCTGTTGTCAACAGGAACAATCCAAAAAGAAGATGTTTCAAATTTCTTTCCGCTGCGCCGCGGACTAAAAACACGAGGGCAAATGCCCCAAGACAAAAACCGAGGTTTTCGGTCAAGAGAGTCCCACCGAAACGGCGGTAGAACATGTAACCAATCACAACAAAAATGGCGGATGCGATTCCGCCATTGAATATGCGCCTGATCTCGCGCGCCGCAATATATACGCCAAGCCCGTTCAGGATGACAAGAACGAATAGAGCCGATTGCAAATTGCCGTTCACCACCCTCATGACAGTTGCAAGAAACGACGTGTATACGGGCCGGAAGGATGCGCTCCCGGTGAAAGAAAATCCGTGAATTAGATTCTGCGCTTCCTGATAATACGAATTGGCATCGCGCATTGGGAGCAGCCCGCCGAGGGCAGAATAATAATCGGCGGTCTGCCATTTGTAGAGCAGGGGCATGCAGAACAAGGCAAGTATGAACGTGAAGGTCAGCGCCTTTCCGGCAAATCCTTTCAGGTTGAAAAGCATCGTAAAAATAACGATGAGAAACAGGATGCGATCCAGACCAAACTCAAAAAATCCCCGGACGAATTCGACGCCGGGAGGCGCGACAAAGAGCGATGCGATGAATGCGATGGATAACATCGCGACAGCGACCCACTTAAGGAGGCTTGTCATTTTGGAGTTGCTGCTCAGAGGAAACTGCATGATTGGTTGATTCTCCCGCCCGCTCGATACCAGGCGGCGCGCGACAGCCACATTTTACTTGAAGCAGGTTTGGAACGAACGTTTACGGCGTTTCGTAAATGACCGTCCCGCCCTGTTGGAAGATCGGCGTAAGATTGATCGCGAATTTTTCCTCGTTCACCGGCATGGAATTCCTTTCCAGATTCCCGATGAAGATATAACGAATATTATATCTTTCGATGATGGTCTTAGCCTCCTCCCAACGGGCAGTGGCGTAAAGGGTCAGGATGTCGTTTTCGCGAGAGCCATGTAATTCGTAGCCTCCTCTCCATTGCGCTTCGTGACCGGGCCAACCAAGAACGGTGGGATATCCCGTGAACGTCGAAATGCGCCCGTAATAGCTGTAACTTCCTCCCACCGCTTCGGCGACCACCCCTTTGGGTTGGGTCAGGAGGAATTCGATCCCCGCGGCATCGTCGGGGTTTTCACGCTGGATGCGGGCAAAGTCGTCGAGGTTGTAACCGAAGTACGGTTTGAAGTTTTCCGTCCTGGTCATCAGGCCAAAGACAGGATAAAGCAAGCCGCAGAAGGTCACCAAGCCAATTGCAAGGCGAAACCCGGCATTTGCGAAGGTGAATCCGCGCAGGGATTGTGCGAGATATCCGACCCCGAATGCAGCGACGAGGCTCCAAAGCATCCATGCCTGGTAGTAGAACTTGAAAACAGTGTTGATCCGATAACCGAACTGGTCCCGCAGGAAAACGAATTCGGGGGCAAGGACGAGGAGAGCTCCAAGGATGAGGAGGAGGAGGGGAAAACGATTTGCGGTTGATAATTGGGGGTCGGCGATCGGTGATTGGTGGTTGGCGATTTCGGGATCTGCATCCGTTATGCCCGAAATGCCGCGTGAAAAGAGCAATGCCAGTGCGGGGATCAGGATTGCGAGCAGTGTAATAAGACTGCCGATGTGAATCAACCTGCGCAGGGAGGTCGCTGCCAGAAACTGCGGAGCGGTCATATTATAGGAGGCAAGCGTAGCGTCCACGAGTCCTTTTTCGACAATGGAACCGATGAGTCCGAGCAGGAAGGTGAGCAGACCGAGGACAAAGGTAAGACCAAGCCCAATGGTGAATCCTAGCTTCCAGTTCGGGCGAGTCGGGTTCTTCCTCCATAAATAAAAAATGAAGATAAAGATCGGGACGAGCAGAGTCCCCCACATCACCCAGAAATGTATTCCGCGCGTGGGGTACATGAAGTTCGGCAGGATGCCGCCTGCCTGGGAAGAGAAACCGAGATAGAAGGGAAGGTAAAGAAGCAGGGAGAATACTCCCAGTGGAATGCCGAGGATGAATATGTCCTCGAAACGCGAGCCGTTCCAGCCGTTCTCATTCGCGCGCCATAGAATGTATGCAGAGACGATCAACGCAGCAGCGATGAGAATATCCCAGGTGTTGAGGAAGGCGAGACCGCCAAGAACAAGCGCGGCAAAGAAAAACCCTGCCGGTTTAAAGTCTAGCCGCGCGGTGATGAACGATGCATTGCGGTCCTTCCACCCGCCGAGAAAGACGTTCAATGCCACGGAGATGGCGAGCAGGCCAAAGGGAATCGCCAGCACATGCGGATGCAGGTCGCCGAGCAGGAAAGAGAAGAAGGGGAATTCGTCTATCACTTCACGATGGGCGCCCAGCATGTCGTAGTCTTGAATCACGCGGGACGCGCGCCACCACCAGAGATAACGTTCGGGGATCCAGCCAAACGGTTCGACCGGCGACTGGGAAAGTTCCTTCATGTCGAGCCAGGTCCAAAATGCGCTGGTGAACGTTCCGTCGGGGCTCTTGCTCCAGAATAGTCCGCGGCGATGGAGGACTTCGAGGACAGTCTCGAAATTGGATACAAGAAGGAGAAAGAGAGGGGCTAGTAAAGCATTGAAGATCGACGATCCACGATTCGAGATTGGAGATTTGAGATTGGCATTTTTTGAAAGCAGGTTGTAGATGATGCCAAACGAGCCGATCGCGCCGAGGGCAAAGACGAGCGAGGTCATCAGGTTATGCGCCAAACTTCCCGGAATGGACGAAAGACCGGCAAGCATGGCAGTCATCACGTAGCCAAAGTAATAATAGGAAATGGAGTATCCCGAAAGCCAGGCATCCTGCGGCGGAAAGGTTTCAGAGCGCATAATGGAATTGATGAACATCAACTCCATCGGCTTTTCCGTGCTAGCCAATTCAGCATTGGCCGAGCGGGCAAATGCAAGGAAGGCGAAAGCTATAAGAAACAGGATTTCGGTTGTGAGAATGAGGGGAATATTGGACCGTATGAAATTGACAATTGATGAGTGATGAGTGATCAGCGACCAGATGCTGAGCGCGATAAGAGTTGCAAGGGCAAAAAGAATGCCGCCAGGGTCGTTGCGGGTAAACCCAAGAGATGTGAACAGCCAAAAGGCGTAACCCCAGATCAATAATCCTGCCGTGCGGGCCAGGGTGTAGCCGCGATCTGTGAGAGCAGGGAAGAGATGGTAGACCAGGGGAAAGGTCAACCAGCCAAGCAGGGTAAGGATGAGGTACCAGGAGAGGAAAGCGGTCATCAGCAAGAGGTATTCAGTGGATCAGTCGCCAGTAGCCAGTTTCGGGAGTGTAAATTTTCCAGTAACAGGGTCAGGTTGAAAGTCGAAGACGGAGGCGATGGCATTCAAATTGAGAGGTCCGTAGAGATGCGGGAAAAGGTCCGCTTCAGAGACTTTCTCCGCCGGAGGTCCGGCGGGAGCTTCCCATTTAAGTTCGGCATCGAGTTTTGTTTCATCGACCACCAAAAGGATCAGATCGGTTCGCCCGCGATAGAAGGCGTTCGCGACATTGACCGCCTGTTTATCGGTCGAAAAATGGATGAATCCTTCTGTGGAAAGGCTTCGCGCGGTGTATTCGCCTCTCGACTGCGCGGCAGACCATTCCTGTTTGGAGGTGATGTGGAGAATCATGATGGTTCCTCGCTTGTGTGCTTACGCTCGCTACTTGACTTCATAGATTGTCGTGTTTGTATCTTGATAAACAGCATCCCAATACGTGCCTTCATATGCAGGGAACTTCTCCAGCCCATCCGGGATATCGGGCAGGGCAGAATAGACATTTCGTTCCAACTGGCCAACGACGATGTATCGAACATCATACTTATCGATGAAGGCGAGCGCAAGAGTGATATCGGGGTTTGCATAGAACCCGCTGACCTCGCGCACGCGTTCCTCGACCTGCGGCGCAAAAATGCCGCGCTGCTGGCGCTGATGCCAATTCCAGCCGACGACGCCCGGCAGGCCAGTGTAAATGGTAAATCGCGTACACCAGCGGTATTCCGTGCAATTCGCCTCGGCGATGACAGGCGAACCCTGCACGTTATCCTGCATCCAGCGGATGGCGCGATAATCTTCAGCCAGATCCATCATTTGCCCATCCCAGTGCTGGGAGTGCGCCATGAATTCCATACTGTCGAGGGAATGCGGCGCGTCGGGATTCATCCGGTCGCTGATCTTGTCTGTGGCGGCGGTCAGGGTAAACATGAAGGCGCAAGCCAGCAGGATGTACACCCCGGTCTGATAAACGGC
Organism: Candidatus Villigracilaceae bacterium; assembly: GCA_026645935.1. Classification (GTDB taxonomy): domain Bacteria; phylum Chloroflexota; class Anaerolineae; order Anaerolineales; family Villigracilaceae; genus Villigracilis. The sequence continues at coordinate 192,737 of JAPKMP010000003.1, forward strand.
GCGCCACTTCAAACGCCATTGCGAAAAAGCGGGCAGGAGCCAGCCAAACGCCGCCGCCGCGCTGACTGCGAACATCATCCACGCCTGCAAATATAACTTGAAGATGGTGTTCATGCGCCCGATGTCGCCAACAAGCGCAATAAACTCAACGGCGATGGTGATGGTCAATGCCGTGCCGGTGAGGAAGAGCACAAAACGCTTCGCGTCGTTCTGGTCGGGGCGCAGGATGAGAAGCGCGGACCAGAACGCCAGTGGAAGAGCGAGAAAGCCGATGACCGCCTTCTCCACGATGAAGAATACGAACAACGCGATGAACGCCGCAAGAGCGATCTCGAGCAGGACGGCATACCGCCGCAGGCGCTTCAAATGCGAGACAGGCGTTGCCGCCATCCACTCGCGGGTTTCCCAAACCAGCCAGGCTGTGATGATGAACAGGAACAGACCCCATTGCGTGAAATACGATGAAAGAGAGGTCCGTGAAGCCTGCCAGAAGGAAACCGAGTTGTACGCCTGCCCGAACCACCGGGTGAATGGAAGATAGAAAAGCGACCCGAGAATATACAAAAGAGCAGATGCGGTAAGCGCCAAACCGGTTTTGACCAGCCAGGCGGGAGCATTTAGATCGCCCTTCAAGTTGAAATAACGGATTATCGTATACGCGACGGAAATTGCGGCTAAAAGAAAATAGGTGTACAAATCCCAGGTGTTCGTCGGCTTCAACGCGCCGATCATCAACGCGCCAACGCCAAAAGACGCGATCCACTCGCCGCGGGTCAACTGCGCGCGTCCGCGCACGAATGCCAGCGCCCAGGCGATGATGAACAACGCCAGCGGCATCACCAGCATATGCGCGTGCAGGTCGCTGTACAGGAACGTGAACAGCGGGAATTCCGTGATCTCGTTGCCGGGTCCCGGCGGGATGACGCGGCTGGGGAACCAATACCAATCCCCGCGGGCGATGGGCAGAGTCACATTTTCGGTAATTACTTTCCATACTCCCTGGAACGCCCAGGACCAACGCTGAAAGAAACCGGCATCGGCAGGAATGACCCCGCCCGGCGCAGCAACGCGCTGGAAAGCGCTGAACAATAATTGGATCGTCCCCAGATTGCCGAGCAGGACGGTCAAAAGAGAAGCGGCCAAACCGGTTACAAGTTGAAGGTTGAAGGGTGAAGGTTGTCCGCTTCCAGCTTCCAACCTGCGCCGTTCAACCGCACCAAACCCGATCATAAATGCGCCCAACGCCACCAACGCGAACCAGGTCGGCAAAATCAAGTTGTGGGCAATCGAAGGAACGATACCGAGCAATTTCACCGGCGTCCCTGCCAGTACGAAGCCGTAATAGTAATAGTTGATATATCCGCCCGCGTACCAGGGATCGTACGGCGGAAAACTTGTGCTTTTCAAAACCGCGTTGAAATACGAGAAATCCATCGGCCGTTCGCCGCCTTTGGACGGGTGCCACATATCCGGATTTCCCAGCCTGATGAGCAGGTCGATCAGGAAAAATGCCAGGAAGACAATCTCCACCATCACGAAGAACTGACGTTGAGAATTCCAATCCTCTTTGAATTCCGCCCTGCGCCTCATCCATAAGCCGATGCCTGTCACTGCCACCAGACCGAATGCCACGCCGATACTGATCCGCGTGTACGGCACGCCGAGCGAACCACCCATCCAGGCCAGCCAGGCGAGCAGGACCAGGCCGACGATTCTGCCCAGTGCATATGAATATTGCCTCAAGCCCGGCAAAGCCAATCTCGCAATTGGATAGGCGATTACGCCAAGGACGAAGAAGAATGCGTACCAAAGCAACACACCCAGAAGCGGATATTTGTTCTGTAGCCAGTCATAATCGAACAACTGCGACCACGTTCCGCCCGCGCGCTGACTTGCCAGGCGCGACTCCGGCAGCATCAATGTTTTGAAGTCGCTGAACTGGGTCGGCGTGAGCGGAACGACCCTGGATAGATCCACCGAGCCGAGTATCGCGCGGACCCGGTCTGTGGTAAATGTCTCCGTTTTCTTGAAGATCATCACCTTCGGATGGTCATAAAAAGTAAAAGCCTCCTCCGCCCGCTGGTCGTTGATGACGATATTCCCCAGGGTTGGATACGACTCGAAAACCGCCGCCAATTCGAAACCAAGCCTGCCTTCATACGGTCCCGGCTGGGCGACACGATAGCATTCGATGATGTCTTCACCTTCAGGGCAGCCGATCAATTCACGGTAATAGAGAGTCGTGAGCGGATAACGCTCAGGCAAACGGGTGATCTGTGCGTATTGATGGTTGGTCGGAATGACGATGTAATCGGCCTTCGACAGGATTTCGATAAACCGGTTGAGCTTATTGGCATCGTCGGGCCAATAGACCTGCAAGACAAGGTCGTCGTTGCTGAACATCCCGCCGTAGGGGTCGTAGCCGTCGATGCGGAATGGCAGACCCCAGTCGTAATCCGATTCGTTGACGACAGCCGAGCCTTGGATGAAGAGAGCCTGACCGAGCGTTTCGATACTGATGGTGTAAGACTCTTTCGTGGAAAGCGGGATGACCTTATCGAAAGTAAACGTCAACGGCACGCCGCGCGGATTCGTCGTCTGAGAGGTATCGAGCAGCGTGGAGGCGCGACCCAGCACAAGGTCCGGTTGTGAGGCGGAAGTGAGAGTCAGGTTGACCGGGGCGGGTATCCCGGAATCGTCGCGGGCATATGCAAAAGTCACTTCGGTCAATGCGCCGTCCTCTTTTGGGATGAAGGGAATTGTGTAGGGAGTCCCGTTCACGATTGGAAAGCCCGGTAATACTGCAAGAGGCTGGCTGTATGCGTTGTGACCTGTTTCGACGACAAGGTTGACCGACGATGGCACGTTCTGGAACATCCAACGCGAGGCCGCCATGCGAGTCTCGTCGCGCAGGTAAATGCTTTGGAAGGCGAACGCCCAGATGGCGGTGAGGGCGAGGACAACCGTGCCAACCACTGCGGTTAAATAACGCATTACGGAATATGTATTACGGAATTTAAACTGCTTCGGGAACTCGAACAACACCCAAGCCGCCATCATGCAAAGCAGGGGATAGATCGGCAGTTGATAACGCATGGTGGCGTTGAACTGAAGCGATTGCCAGGTGAAATAGAAAGCCGTCCAACCCCAAAGTAGAAGATGGCGGTATTCGCCTTTGAAGACGCGCCAGCCCATATACAGGAATCCCGCCCATGCCAAAATGCCGAGCGGAAGCCCAAGCCCCCACAAGGTGAGATTCTCGAATGAATATAGATGCGAACGGCGCGCCCATTGAAGATTCCATGGCAGGTCCGCCTTTCCGGTGGCTTGCAGGCGTTGTTCCGAGATACCCGCGATCCATTCCTTATCGAGCATCAAGCCGTCGAAGGCGTAAGGCTGGAAGATGCGGAAGGAAAGGATGCAGGCGAGTCCGCCTGCGACCAGCGAGAAGATGATCAGTGACCAGTAGCCAGTCGTCAGGGTTTTTCTGCGGTCGTGAACCAGCCAACGGACGAAGAACGCGAACGGAAGAACGACCGCCATCGCCGCGGCATTGATCTTGGATGCCATCGCCATGCCGAGCGCGAAGCCGAAGCCCGCAGAGAGATAGAAAAGCGGTTGGTTGAAAAGGCTGGTGATCAAAGACAAGCGGGAAGCAACGCGCAAAGGCTGGACATCCCCGCCATCCACGATTCCCTTTTCACGATCGACTCTTTCCTCATCACTTCCCGCGCCCTTCCATTCCAAAATCCCCACAGCAAAACACAGGGCAAGGAAAAGGAACGAATTCACAAAAAGGTCGGACGTAAAATAATGCGATTGCTGGATCTGCATCACCGCCAGCGATGAAAACAAAGCGGCCAGCACCCCCACCTTGCGCCCATACAGACGAGACACAAACAAGTACAGGAAAAAGATGGAGAACAGGTCGGCAAGGGCGGACACCTGCCGCGCAAAAAGTTTCGATGTGCCGATTTCATCATTCCCCGTCGCTTCCAGGAGGATGCGCGTAAGCGTCATCGGCAGATTGCCGTAGACGAAGAATGCATAGCCGCGGTTATAGGGATTGAGCGTCGATTTCGAGCTGTCGAAATATTCGCCGGGATTCATCCAGCGGCGATCCTCGGGCGGGCAGGCATCCACGGAAATCTCCGCTGGTTGTGCGCAGACTTTGGCGCGCAGGTTATCGAGAACGCCCATCAAAAATAATTCGTCGGGGTGCTGATGATAGCCTTCACCCCAGTTGTTGCCGCCGAGTCGCAAAAATCCCGCCAGGAGCAGGACGAAGATCAGGAGTACGTCGTACAGCCACGAGTGTTTTTCGCTGGTCATGATGTTTTGCATAAGTGACAGTCACTTTGAAAGTGACTGTCACCTGATTTACTGCTCCACTAAAAAGATAAAAAAGTCTTTACCGGGGAACGCCGAAGTATAGCGGGTGACTTTGCCGTTCGGGTAGAGTTCCCTGAGAAGCCTCTCAGTTTCCGTGTCCGCATTCCAATAGATGAACATCTTGGGCGGAGGGTAAGCAAGACTGTCCGAGAAACGATCGGGCCAAATGGCAAAATCTCGATCCGGCACGCCTGCGTAAATGCCCGGCAGGCGGGTATCCACCCAATATGGATAAGGCACGATCCAGACCGTATCGGTCCCGCCGTATTTGTTCCTGAAATCGGTAATGACCTCGCCCATCTCGGACGAGTTCCAATGCGCCGCCGCAAACGATGTCGAAAATTTGTTGAAGACGATATCGTAATTGGAATACGCAATGCCTGCAAAGAGAAGCCCCACCATGCTGTAGGCGATGATCTTGCGCCTCAACCCGGACCCGATACTGGTCACCAATCCATCGAGCGCCATCGCCGCCATCACGAACACCACCACCGAAGCGCCTCCGGCGCGGTTCAAGGCGGGATTCTCACCCGGGAACGCCAGCGAAAGCACCGATGGCAGAATCAGAATTGGAATGGTTGCCAGCAAGAACAGATCTCGCCAATCACGCTGGCGGATGTAACGCACAACGACAAAGACCAGCCCCATCAAGAACAAGGAGGCCGTGATCACATCCAATGCGGGACGGTGCGTGACGGAATGCGTGCCGATCTCGCCGTCGTCCCAGTTGAACATCAACAATCCTTTGTACATGTTCGAAAGGAAGACCTGCCATGCGGGACCGGGCAGCGGGGTTTCCACACTGCTCAGGCGTGTGAAAGCGCGATATCCAAAATGGTCGGGGTGAGCGATCCAATATCGCAGGAGCGGTGAAAAAACAAAGACCGAAACGACGACCATCAGCAGGAACCAGAAGAACGCGCGACGGCGGTCTTCGCCGGAATTCGTATGAAGAAAGTAGAACAAAAACGCAACGACCACCAGGATCGGGACAATGCGGAAGGGGCTGTAACCGTGCAAACCGAGTCCGAGAAAGAGACCGGCGAGGATGAAGTCGTTACGGTTCTGGGTCCGCAGGCCGCGGATGAGATAAAGAAGCGTGGGCGCAGCGAAGAGCGGGTAAAGCGGGAAGCGCAGTCCGATCCGCGAAATGATGTTGGGCCAGCTGGCTACTCCAAAGAGGAAAAGCACAAAGAGAGCGACGCGCGCATTCCCGAATTCCCTTCCAAGCATGTACATGAAGGGAAGGGTGAGAATGCCGAGCAGGACCGTGCCCAATTTAAGGCTGAAGAAGGTATAGCCTGTATTAAAGACGTTGAGGACCAGCAGGGTCCAATACATTTGAAAGGCTTCGCGACCCGTGTTGCGCTCGAAGAAAATATTGGTATTGCCAAGCGAAGTGATCTCGTATACGTCGAGGATTTTTTCGGCATGGTCGCTGAACGGCTCGATGGGAACTTCGTTGAGTTGATGCAGGCGGAAGAAAACCGCAATGACGATCACAGCCGCAAGCAGGCCGTAGCGAAGCCATTTGTTGCGAACGATCTCGAAGTTTTGTATTTTGAGTTCGGCTCCGCCCCAGGTCCAGACCTTGGTCGGGCTGACTGCGTTTTCTTCCTGGGTCAGAACCCTTGGCGTTCGCACCCAGAAGCTGTAAACCAATAGCCCCATGGAGAAAAGCCACAAGGAAGTGTTGGTGGCATTGAATTTTCCCTCCCCGAATGCCAGAAAGGCAGAGACGCCCAATGTCGCCGCCAAAATCAGTGGAACCAACCGAACGGAAAACAGGTCGGCCATGCGCCAGGAAGCAGGCATCTCGGGCATATGCCATTCTTTGGAACGATACGACCATAAGCCGACACCGAATGCGGCGAGATAGATCACCACCGAGATCATCCCGAGGCGGAGCGGCGGCTCGACCATGGCCTGCGCGAATAGCGCCAGACCGAACGCCAGCACAGCCCGCCAAGGGAAGGTTGTGAGGCGGACCGGTTCGATGACTTGTTCCGCGGCAGCGTTCTGAGCCGCCTCGTACGCCAGCGCTCGGTCGAATTCCTCGCGGCGGCGGGCATCCCATAGAGAACGGATGAACGTGAAGAACGTACTCCAGTCCTTCGTAAAGGATTTATACAGGTCGAGAACGGTGGGTTCTTTTTCGGGAGCGGGTTCGTGTTCCATATTATTCACGGCGTGGGTCATTATGAATTACGGATTACGCGTCCTATTGCGTAATCCGTACCGCGATTCTATACCATTTTTATCATTTCTTCCTTGCAATCACGATAATGCTTTCCCCCCAGCGCATCGGCAGAAAGACCCAGCCAGTGACGGCTTGAAAACCGCCGAGCGACCCGAAGAATAATTTCTGTATCTGCTTCGGTACAAAGCGAACATAGGGCACATCCCAAAATCCGTCGGAAAAGACGCGGATGAATTCAAAACCCGCTTCTTTTATCAGCCTCAGCCATTCTTCCGGTTCCTTCAATGAAATATGGGTCGGGTCCTGGTAACCGATCCATTTATCGCCCTTCCAAGGCTTGAGCAGCGAGCCGAGGTTTGGCGTGGCAAGAATCAGAACGCCGTCTTTCCCGGTAACGCGCCCAATTTCCTTCAGCGCTTTTTCCGGGTCGGGCAGATGTTCGACGATATGCTTGATGATCACGGTGTTGAACGCACCATCGTTATAGGGCAATTCCTGCGCCGATGCCACTTGCAGCGACGCCCCCTCCGCCGCGTCTTTGGATTTACTCACCGCCCAATGATTCAAGTCCATGCCGTACGCCTCGAACCGCGATGATAACTGACCGACGAGATGCCCCATGCCCGATCCCACCTCGAGCAGACGCGCTCTGCGCCGCCCATATCGCCGCGCCAATGTGGCGAAGAATCGATTCGACCACCAATACATGCTGTATTTGGCGAAGGTAATGTCTTTGTAAGTATGCGTGGAAAAATAATTTTCGTCGAAGGGCATGGGGGAAACCCGATATTCGGTTTAGGTTATTCGAAGAACGAATAACGAATTATCGCTTTCTAGCAATATAAAAAGTGAACGTTCCATCCTCAACCGCTTGAGGCGAGGCGTATTTTTTGACGTACGCTTCCGTCGCGGCAAGGTTCCATTTGGTGGGAGAGATGATCCATTTTCCGGTGAGTGCTTTGGCAAGGACAGACGGCAATCCAAAATAATGTCCCCATTCTAACACCCGCATCGCGGCGGGCGAGAAGTAATGCCACCATCGTTCGAGGGCAAACCCTGCATCGCTCAAACGATTTTCCCACACATCCGGCTCATCCGCATGATGGACGCGCGAAATTTTCCGGAACCAATTTTCGTAGGGTCTGCCAAAAACTTTGGTCAGTGAGAGGGCAGAGAAGTAACGGGGGTTCGGCACACAAAAATAGAAAGGCGCGCCGGGTTTGAGCACGCGGGCTGTTTCTTTGAGAACGGAGTCGATGTGAGGAATGTGCTCAAGAACGGAATTGCTCAACCCGCTGGCGAAATAATTTGAGGGAAAGGGAGTCTGCGCGCCATCGGCCTCGACCAGGGATTCATATGCGCCATATTTCTTCGCTTCGCGCATCGAATAACGCCACGGGTCGAGACCGACGTCGAGTTTTCTGTCGAAAGTCAGCGAAGCAAAATGGCCGTCGCCGCAGCCTACATCATAGACCGGTGATGGCAGGGGCAGGTCCTGATAGTAGGACGACTCGATTGCGCGGAGAAAAGCGCGAAAGTAGGGAAGGTCGCGGAGTTGGAGGAAGAGAAAATCCTTGGGCAAATTATTCTCTACTTTCAACGGAAGGTTTGACGATCCAGTATGCCAAAGCGCCAAGAACAGGGATAAGGCAAATGGTTAGCGCCCAGACGGCCGTGGGCAAATTCCCGAGTTTCTTTTTGCCGAGATCGATCAAGGCGCTGACGGGCAGCAAAAGCAGAAAAAGCGCAGCCGCCAATTGAACGATCAAGAATCCCATATTGATCCCTAATGCATCCAAGTTATTTTCCCTTCTTTAATCTTTCGAATAATCTTTCGTATTCCTGCGCAATCGAGTCGGGATCGTAGGCGGTTTTGATGGCGCCCACATCTCCGCGGTACTTATCCTTGTTATCCAGCACTTCGAGGATGGCGGCTGCAAGACTCGCGGCATTGCCGACCTCAGAGACGGCCCCCATAGCGTGCATCTTCACCGGCTGACGCACGCCCGGCAGTGCCGATGGAACACTGGGCACGCCGTTCATCATCGCTTCGATCTGAACCAGCCCAAACGCCTCGGTCGAATTCAGCGATGGAACGGTAATGACATCCAGATTTGGATATACAGCGGAAAGCTGAACCGGGTCGAGGTTGCCGAGGAAGGTCCATTGTCCCTTCAGTTCGTATTCGCGAATGCGCGGAATCAGGCGGTTGAAATACGCCTGTTCGCCCATCACATTTTCATGCTGGCCTGCATACAGGACCTGGGCATTCGGGTATTTTTTCAGGACCATCGGCAGGGCGTCGAGCAGGACCTCCACTCCCTTCTCGGATGCGAAACGCGTGACCATGCCGATGACGGGTTTGCGTTCCTTTGTGTGGAATCGCTCCGAGAACGCGGAGACCGCTTCCGGCTTGGCATCCGGCATTTGGACAGGCGGCAGGATCGGGGTCAGTTTTGAGGCGTATTTCGACAGGTAGGGGGAGTGATCGGCATAATCCCGTGTGTAGGTGACGATGTGATTCGCGAGGAGTCCGGCCATGTGGTTTTGAAAATCCAGCACGGTGTTGACGACGCGGTTGAACATCCCTTGCGGGAGCTGCACGTCGCAGTGATAGGTAAGGACGGCGGGTTTGCCAAAGAGACGGGCGCGCAATGCAACGCCGGGCGCGTCGAATTGGGGCAGGTGAAGTTGAACGACATCGTTCTGCCAGACCAGTTTTGTGGCGACGAGACCAAAGGTCGGCGCAAGCACCCCCTTGCTGACGCGCGCAAGGACAGGCACGCGAAGGATGCGCACGCCGTCCATCGTTTCTTCGAGCGGAAGGGACGGGTCGTACTGCGTGGTCATCACCGTGACCTGGTGCCCGCGCTTTGCAAAGGCGCGCGCAAGGCGCTCGGCGTAGATGGTCAACCCGCTGGTGTGCGGACGGTAATACGTGAGGACAGTAAGAATTTTCATAAGGCGAGGGGATTATAACCCACGCAATTTTCCTTAAAAAAGAGGAAACCATCGGGTTGGGGAGGTGTTTTCATATGTAACAGGTTCCATTCAAAAAGGAGAGAAAAATGGCAACAAGCAAAAAATCCCAATCCAAAGCCCCGGCAGCCAAGGCATCGGCAACATCTTCCAGTAACAGCATGGAGATGGTCTGGAAGTGGTTGTATGTGATCGGCATCCTCGCCGCCAGCGTTCTGGGCGCGTTCGGAGTCAGGAATGATGTGCTATCGATCGTGTTCGCGGTCATCGGGGTGCTTGTCGGTCTATTCTATTTTGACTCATCCGACATCATGAACTTTGGTCTGCGATTCCTGATCGCAACCGCGGCTGCGCCATCCTTAAGTGTGCTCCCGGTCGTGGGAACTTATCTTACAGGATTCTTCACCGCGTTTGCCGCCTTCCTCGGACCGATCGTCCTCGCCATGGCAGTCATGTTCTTCTGGAAGAAATACTTCGGAAGCATGTAATACGCAGACCGGGAGCCGCGGGGATTGCGGCTCCCGGTCGTACATCAAAACTCTTCATTTCTGGGGTTTATTTCTTCGCGTCGTTAGAAGAGATTCCTGTTGGCCTTCACCCATTCGAACAACATAGTCACCCCTTCCTCCACGTTGATCTTCGGCTCCCAGCCGAGTTCGCGTTTTGCCTTTGAAATATCGGCATAGAAAACCTTTTGGTCGCCGGGCCGCCAATCACCGCGCGTCACTTCGATCGTATCGCCGAGCAGTTTTTCGAGCCGCGGACCGAACTCCGCCCAGATGGACATGACGTTCGCGGGTCCGCCGCCGAGGTTGTAAACCTGCCCGCGCGCGATATCGATCTTTTCGACTGCGAGGTCGTAGGCGTTCAGCAGGTCCTCTACATGCAGAATGTCGCGCACCTGTTTGCCGTCGCCGTAGATGGTGATGCCGCGTCCCATCACGGCGGCGATGATGAACCATGCCACCCAGCCCTGGTCTTCGATGCCAAACTGGCGCGGACCATAAATGCAGGACTGGCGAAAGACAACAGTGGGCAATCCGTAGATCCGCGCATAATCGCGCGCATATTGGTCCCCCGTTCCCTTTGAACATCCGTAAGGCGAATGGAAATCGAGCGGCTGGGTTTCGGGGCAGCCGTTCACGAGATCCTTGTAACGCCAGCGGGTGGGTTCTTCGAACAACTCCACTTCCTCCATGCCGCCGTATACTTTATTCGTCGAAGCATAAATGACGATGGGATTTCTTCCCGATAAACGCGCGGCTTCCATGACGTTGAAAGTACCCAGCGCATTGGATTCAAAATCGTCCCGGGGATTCGTCACGGAAGTGGTTACCGCAACCTGTCCCGCCAGATGCGCGATCACATCGGACCTTGAAGCGGCTTCAGCGATTCTCGAAGCGTCTCGCACATCCCCAACAACCAAATCGAAAGCGTTGTCACCGAATTCATTCTTCAGCCATTCGATATTGCGCTTCGTGCGCGAAAGATTGTCATAAATCGTAACCTTTTCCCCGCGCTTCAACAGGCGATGGACATAGTTCGAACCGATAAACCCAGCGCCGCCGGTGACGAGATAATTCCTGCTCATGAGTTCTCCTGTCTTTTTAGTAACGCCTTTGCACAAACAAACTGACGGTGAGCAAGCCGAATACGAACCCGCCGATGTGCGCCCACCAGGCGATGCCGTTTGAAACGGCCCCCTGCAGGGCGAGCCAGCCTGAAAATAATTGCGATACGAACCAAAAGCCCAGGAAGATGACGGCTGGCAATTCCACAAGGGTGAAAATGAAAAATATCGGCACGAGGCTGGCGATCCGCGCCCTGGGGTAAAGGATCAGGTATGCCCCCAGCACGCCGGCGATCGCGCCGCTTGCGCCGATCATCGGGACCCCGCTGGAAGGAAAGAAAAAAGCCTGCAAGTACGCAGCTGAAGCGCCGCCAAGCAGATAGAAGATGAGATAACGCACGCTTCCCATGCGGTCCTCGACGTTGTCGCCAAAGATGATCAGGATCCACAAGTTGCTGATGATGTGGAACCAGCCTCCGTGCAGGAACATGCTGGTGAGGACCCTGAGCCAGCCACCGGGGGAGTCCCATGCCAACCGGGCGGGAATCAGCCCCCAGTCATGGATGAAGCGGACAAGTTGCGATTCGCCCAGCGTCAGTTCATAATAGAACACCAGGCTGTTCAGAATGACAAGCGTCCAGTTCATCAACGGGAAACGGCGTGACCTGGCTGTGTCGTAAAGAGGGAACATCTAACTGAATTCTTTGTCCTTTTCCTTGTTTCTAAAATTCATCAATTGCCGGTACACGCCCGAAAGGGTCTGCCCTTCGCTGGCAAGACCAAGCATGCCGATCACGGTGCTGTTGAGGTAGTTATATAAACGCATGGTGAGCGCGGCTGCAAGCGCGGTCGATTCATCGGCGGTGAAGCGGGTGAGCGCAAATACGATGGCGCCTTCGAATGTTCCCACGGATCCGGGCGCGGCGGGGATCGCCCCGCCGAAAGCCGCCATGCCCAGACCGAAAATCGCCCAAAGCAATTCTGCATCCGGAAAGAAGGCAAGGACCATCAAGTAGTATGCGACCAGGGCAATGATCCAATTAAAGATCATCCAGAAAAGAAAGCGCAGGAACAGCCAGCCATCAGTAAGCACGCCCAGGCCTTGAAAAAACGACTCGAGAAAACTGCCGCCAATCCTTTGCAAGGCTGTGAATCGAGCGCTGAGTTTATGGAACAGGTCCAATGCCCATTGGTTGTTGCGGGCGAGGATGTACAGGAGCGCCAATCCCATAAGCATCACGCCGCCGATGACGTAGCCAAGCGTGGGGGAACTCTCGGAATTGACCACGTAAGGAAGTGCGCCGAGAAAGATAACCGCTGAAATGATCAAATCCACGACGCGCTCGATGACAATGGTGGGAATGATCTCGGCAAAGGTCAGACCGCCGGACTTGCGGCTGAGCAGAAACGCGCGGCCGATTTCACCCAGGCGAAATGGCAGGAAGTTATTGAGCAGGTAGCCTTCACCAGCGGTATAGAACACATCCTTATATGTGGGCTTGTTGCGCAGCAAGGTGCGCCAGACGATGGCGCGCACCGCCAGCCAGACAAAGGAAAGGGAAGCGGCAATTGCAATCAGCCCATAATTTGCATTGCGCATGGCGGTCAATGTGGTCTTGATATCCACGAAGTAAAGGATGACCGCAATCAACACAATGCTGACGAGAATGCCGGGGAGGATTCGTTTTATGGTGTTTCGAGATTCGGACATTTGATTCCCTGCGTTTTGCGTTTTGCGCATTACGCAAATCTATTCGTCTTCCAGTTTCAAGACCGCCATGAAGGCGTCCTGCGGGATTTCCACATTGCCGACCATTTTGAGCCGCTTTTTGCCGCGTTTTTGCTTTTCGAGCAGTTTTTTCTTGCGGGTGATGTCGCCGCCGTAACATTTCGCGAGCACGTCCTTGCGCGTCGCTTTGACGTTGGCGCGGCTGATGATGCGCCCGCCGGATGCGGCTTGGATGGCGACATCGTACAACTGGCGCGGGATCAAGTCCTTGAGTTTGGTGATGAGCCGCTGTCCCTTGTGATACGCATCCTTTTCATGGACGATTGCCGCGAGCGCGTCCACCGGTTCGCCATTGACAAGGATTTCCAGTTTCTGCAACTTGTCGGGGCGGTATTCCAAAAACTGATAATCGAGCGAGGCATACCCTTTGGTGCGCGATTTGAGATGGTCGAAGAAATCAACGATAATCTCGGAGAGCGGGATCTCGAAATCGAGTTGCACGCGGTGCGGGGCGGGATGCTCCTGCTGTTTGAAGATGCCGCGCCGCTTGGTGACCAGATCCATGATGGGACCATAGAACTCCGTCGGCGTGATGATCTCGATGTTCATCCACGGCTCGCGCACTTCGACGATCGTGCCGGGGTCGGGCAGTTCTGCGGGCGAATCCACCTTGACGACTTCGTTCGTGTTCGTCAGCACTTCATACTCGACCGACGGTGCCGTGAACAACACATCGAGCAGGTATTCGCGCTCGATACGTTCCTGAATGATCTCCATGTGGAACAAACCGAGGAAACCCGCGCGGAACCCGAAGCCCAGCGCCTGCGAGGTTTCGGGTTGATAGGTCAATGAAGCGTCGTTAAGCTGTAGTTTTTCGAGCGAGTCGCGCAGTTCGGTGTAATCGTCCGCTTCGACGGGATAGATGCCCGCGAAGACCATCGGCTTGGGAAGGAAGTATCCGGGTAAAGGTTCGGCGGCAGGAGACGAGGAAAGCGTCATCGTATCGCCGACGCGGCACTCATGCACGGTTTTGAATCCTGTCGCCACATATCCCACTTCGCCGGACCCAAGCGAATCAACGGGTTTCATTCCCGGTGAAAAGATGCCGATCTCCACAGGTCGCAGATCGGTCTTCGTGGAAAACATTCGTAAATTGTCGGTCGCTTTGAGTTTGCCCTCGAACACGCGGATATACGCGACGACGCCCTTGTAGGAGTCATAATGCGCATCGAAGACCAGGGCGCGCAGGGGGGCGTTATCTTCATCTTTTGGCGCAGGGATGCGTTGAACGACCGCTTCGAGAATGGCTTCGACGTTGATTCCTTCCTTGGCGGAGACTTGCAGAACCGCTTCCGGCGGAATCCCAAGCAGGGAGCCGACATCCTCAGCCACTTCGTCAGGACGAGCCGAGGGCAGATCGATCTTGTTGATTATGGGAATGATCTCGAGGTCGGCATCCAATGCCTGATAGAGATTCGCAAGCGTCTGCGCTTCGATTCCCTGTGTCGCGTCAACGACCAAGATCGCGCCTTCGCAGGCTTTCAACGCGCGGCTGACCTCGTAACCGAAGTCCACGTGACCCGGCGTGTCGATCAGGTTCAATTCATATTTTTGCCCGTCTTTCGCCGCGTAGAACATGCGCACAGCCGACGCCTTGATGGTGACGCCTTTTTCGCGTTCGAGGTCCATCGAGTCGAGCGCCTGCTCGGTCATGTCGCGCTCAGATACCGTCCCCGTCAGTTGAAGGAGACGGTCTGCCAGCGTGGATTTGCCGTGGTCTACATGGGCGATAATGCAAAAGTTGCGAATATGGTCGGTCATTGCGGGGCGAAGTATACCCGATTATAAAAGAAGAAAAACGCCGCTTGGGCGGCGATCAGGCAAGATGACTTTTTTCTTTTCTTATCGAGTACACCCAAAACGGTCCATATTCATCACTGCTTTCTTTTTCGAACTTCATCCCGATCTTCTCCGCCACTCTTTGCGAAGGGATGTTCTCCGGGTCGATCAAACAGATGAGACGCGATAGATTCAATTTCTCGAACCCATAATCCAGGATGGCTTGCGCCGCCTCTGTCCCCAAACCATGGCCTTGATGCGCCCCCGCAATCGTATACGCCACCTCGACCTCATTCTGCCCATCGATCTCCCACAGCAGTAACCCGCAGCGACCGATGAATTTCCCCGTCTCTTTGTGAATCGTCGCCCACAATCCCAACTCTCGATTCCTGGGATGTCCATGCATGTGCCATTCCAATTCCTCCTGCGCTTCTTCGCGTGTGCGCGGCGCATCGGGAATGTATTTCGTGATATCCGGGTCTTGATACAACGCCCATAGGTCATTAAGGTCTTCGATAACTTGATGACGCAAAACAAGCCGCGGGGTTTCGAGAATGATCGCCACAGTCTACCCCACCGCCAACCGGATTGCCTTGTCCATTTCCATGGCGCGGCCCCTGCTCCATGCTGCGTTGAAATCCTTCTCGTTCATGTTACCCTTCAAATCCGCCACCTCGCGGTCATATTCCATGCGCTCCATCTCGGTCATTTGAATATTGATCTTCTCGCGCAACGCCTCCGCCGCACCGAGGAGGGTCGCGGCAAGTTCGGGTTGTTCCTTTGCCTTGGCGATGAAGCCAAAACACTCCAGTTGATTTGCCACCGCCGCGCGATGACCGAGCCGCTTCCATTCGACGATGGTCTCGCGGTACATGGTTTCGGCTTTGACGTGCTTTCCTTCCGCCCGGTCCATGTGCGCCAATTCGCTTTTGACCATGTTGGTGCGGTGATGATCGCCCATGCTGAGGAAGACATCCATGAGCGGCGTGAATTGCGCCTTCGCTTCTGTGAAGCGACCATTGTATCGCGCCGCCATGGCTATCCCAAACAACATCATGGTGTGACCGAAGATGTTATCGTCCCCTTTTAATACTTCGAGACCTTTTTTCAATAGATCCTGGGCTTTCTCGTCGTCCTGACCCAGCATCATCATGCGCGTCCCGACTGAACCATAGAACATGCCCAAGGCAAAGGGATTGTTCGAGCCTTCGACAAGACCCTGTATTTCCCCCAAAATGGCATCCACTTCATCGAAATGCCCCGACATCATCTTGGACTCCGCTTCAAAAGTCAGCACGAATGCCAGCAGGGGTATGTCATCGATCTGGCGCGCCAATGCCGCGCACTGCTGTGCCGCTTCGCCTGCAGCGGGAACATCGCCCTGGCTGAAAAATAAAAAGGACATCGCCTGCCAGGTCCTGGCAATGATCCTTTTCCTTTCCCTTCCTTCAGTGTCATTTCGTTCGGGAAGGTCCTTTGCGTGTTTCAGCGCTTCACGCAGTAATTTCAAAGCTTCCGCTTCATACCCACGCCTGAACCAGAAATACGGCAGCGCTCCGCCCATCCGCAGGACCAGTTCGATATCCCGCTCCATGCCCCACTCGAACGCAGCGCGGATGTTATCGTAATCCGCCTCCAGCCGATTCACCCAGCGCAAGGCAGTGGAACTGTATAATTCCTTTTCAGCCTTTTCCGCCAGTTCGACGTGATATTTCAAGTGGCGGTCCCGCATCTCCTCCGCTTCGCCAGCTTCGAGCAACTTGTCCCGCGCATACTGACGGATCGTTTCGAGCAAATGATAACGCGGTTCATCGCCTTCCTCGTCCATCACCACCAGCGACTTGTTCACGAGCTGCGGCAACAGTTCCAGCACGTCCGTGTCATGACAAACCGTTTCAGCGGCTTCGAAAACCCAACCACCTGCAAAGACCGACAAATGCCGCAACAGTTTGCACTCGGGTGCGCTCAGGATGTCGTAACTCCAATCGATCAGCGCTCGCAGGGTCTGCTGACGCGGCAGGGCCGTCCGCGAACCGCCTGTCAACAATTTGAAGCGGTCGTCGAGTCGTTTTGCGATCTGTTCGGGGGTGAAGACGCTCACGCGCGACGCCGCCAGCTCGATCGCCAAAGGGATTCCGTCGAGGCGGGAACAGATCTGGGCGACGTAAGAAGCGTTCTCATCCGTCAGATTGAATTTGGGATTCGCCGCCGAAGCCCGGTCCGCGAACAATCGAACGGATTCGAATCCCAATCCCGCTTCACGCGTGACATGGTCTTGATTCGGCATCGAAAGCGAGGGCACCCGGTAGACCGTTTCTCCGTTGATCCCCAACGCCTCGCGGCTGCTCGCAATGATCTTTATGTTCGGCGCGTTGTGCAGGAACTCATCCACGAGCGCGGCGCTGGCTTCCACGAGATGTTCGCAGTTATCGAGGATGAGCAGAAGATTCTTGGCTCGCAGGTAATCGAGAACGAAACCCATCAACGGCATGCCAGCCTGTGCGCGGACGTTCAACACCGAAGCCACCGCCTGTGGGATCAACCCTGGATCGGCAACAGGCGCAAGTTCGACAAGCCAGACTCCATCCGCAAAGTGCGGAAGCAAATGCGCGCCGAGTTCAAGCGACAACCGGGTCTTGCCCGTCCCCCCCGGACCGATGAGCGTCAACAGGCGCGCGCCTTCGAGTCGTTTGACCGCTTCCGCCATTTCGCGATCGCGCCCGATGAAGGATGTGAGTTGTGCCGGGAGGTTGTTCGTTACGATCGGGATCGAATTGAGCGGCGGGAAGTCCTTGAGCAATTCAGCCGCGTTGACCTGATGGATCTTCTCCGCCTCGAACAGTCCTTTCAAATAATGCTCGCCCAGATCGACCAGGGAAACGTCATTGGGCAAATGTTCCCGCGCCACCTGCGCGGTAAGGTCCGAAAGCAAAATCTGCCCGCCGTGTCCCACAGACATGATCCGCTGCGCGCGGTTGAGCGTCTGCCCGTAATAATCGCCGTCGCGCAATTCCGCCTCGCCTGTGTGAAGTCCCATGCGGATTTTGATCGGCAATCGACCGTTGTTGTTCGAGGTCTGGAATATTTTTTGCGCCTTGATGGCGGCGTTGACCGCATCGACCGCCTTTTCGAAGACCGCATGAACGCCATCTCCGGTGGTCTTGATGACATATCCCAGGTGGTTCTCAATGGCTCCCTTTAGCACAGAATCATGCTCTGCCAGCGCAGCTTTCATCGCCTCTGGGTGCTGTTCCCACAGCATGGTCGAACCTTCGATATCGGTGAATAAAAATGTGACAGTGCCGGAGGGATAACCGTTCATAAAGGACTCCATCCTTCATAAAATATGTCTAAAGCCAGGAAGGGCAAGCCCGGAAATATCTGCCAAGTGTACACCCAATTCGGACGTTTTTAGGCGAAAAAAAACGCGCCAGTCGACCTGACGCGTTCAAATGGTTTGGCTTGTAAGTCTTGGGCTAGTTGCTGGCGTCATCTCCGCCGCGAGTGGCATCGCCACCACCACGGGTCGCATCGCCGCCCCCGCGGGTGGCGTCACCTCCGCCTTTTTCCTCGCTGTCCTGGGTAAAGGTAAGAGGCATGCCGGACCCCATCGGGGTTTCCACTTTTTTGGGGGCGATCTTCTTCGGTGCCCGTTTTTTCGGAGCGGCTTTTTTGACGGTCTTCTTCTTAACGATCTTCCTGACAGCCTTCTTTACGGTCTTCTTTACAGCCTTCTTCGCCGCGCTCTTGCGGACGGCTACCGCCTTCTTCAGCTTGCCCTTCTTGAGTACCTTCTTCGCCTTGCTCTTCTTGGGAGCGGCCTTCTTCTTTTTTCTTGCTGTTGCCATGGGTTTTCTCCTCTCGGTGAAAAATGAATGGACTTTGTAAATCAAGAATACCACAAAATCACGCGGATGCAATGCACTTGCGCCCCGCCTGTCATCTTTCGTACACGACCAGGGGCAGCAGGTCGCCGTACATGCGAAAGACGGGCGTCTGGATGCCATTCGTATAATGCAGCACACGGCGCTGGACCGAAGCCATGATGTTCAGCATGCTGAAATCGCTCTCGAACTCCAGCGCTTCGAGCACCGCCTTGGTGAACACGCCATGCCCAATGGACGGGTGCTCCCGGGCAAATTCCTCGCTGCGGGCGGCGTTCAGGATGTAGATTCCGCGTTCGTTGATCGCGTAGATGCGCTTGGCAAGTTCGTTCGGGTCCACGCCGCGGACAACTTCGCTGCCCGCCATGCCGGAATGGCATGCGTCCGTCGCCAGGATCACATCCACCGGCAGGGCGGTGATCTTTTCCCCAAGTTCGATGAACGACAGCCCGGTGGCGCGCGTGCTGGTCTTCAACAGGTCGTAACACCAGAAATACAATTCGCGTTCCTTCGCGTCGCTCCGCCTCACACCATGACCGGAAAGGAAGACCATGAGGACATCCCGCCGGGAATCGTTTTTCGCCTTTCTCTTCCTGATCTTTTCGCAGATCGCATCCACCTCTTTGAAAATGGCTTCTTTCGTGGCCTGTTCGTTCAGCAGGATGGACGCCTCGACAGACTTGAACGCCTTGTTCTTCAAGGCGCCCTTGTTTTTCAACGTGCCTTCCAGCATGGAACGAGCGAAGGCGTTGTACATGCTCTCAGCGTCGTCGTCTGCATAGGTAAGCGACTTGAAATCGACGGTCTCGTTCTTTAGTTTCGAAACCCCCACCGCCAAAAGATACAAAATCCCGTTCTCCCGCCCTTCAAGTAAGATGTTCGCCTGGGATCGCGCCGCCTCCTCCGCCTCGGGTACGCCGCGCACTGTTCCCATCCTGCCCAAGGCGATCTGCTCCACACCTCTGCTTGTGAATGGAACCAGAAAACTGTTCTTTCGCTGTTTCTGATCCGGTCCCGGTCCGATCGCTTCGAATTGAAGGGGGATCGACTTCGCTGCATCATTTTCCGCCAGAATTTTAAATCCGTTCCAACCGGGCTTGAGCCGAAGTTTGACCGTGTAATTCTTTGCGATCTTTTTCGCCTCCCAGACGAAACCTTCGTTCTGGACGATCCATACGCGGCGGACTGGATTCTTCGGGCTCAAGTTCTGAACCGAGAACCGGAAGGTGACTTCCCGTTTCGTCCGCTTCACTCCGCCCTTCAGAAACTCCACGATGGGCGGCAGGGCATCGATGACATCCACCTTGCCAATTTGGACGCCCTCTTTAGCCAGTTCTTCCAGGGCGCGCTTCTCGTTGCCGTGCTCCATAATGGCTTGAATGATATCGGGCCGGTAAAAGGTCTTGCTCAGGCGGTCGCTGGGGATGAACACGGCTTCCATCTCCGAGCCGCGGTTCAAATGATAGCCGAAGCGCATGTCTCCGTCCTGGCTGGCGTTGTAGTATCCGCTTTCGCTCCAGATCACCCATTCATCGTCCGCGCCGACGAATAAATTCAAGGCGGGGCGTAAATGCTCACCGGTATCATTCTCGGCATCTTCCAAAAACCACAGACGCATTACCTGGTCCGCGCCGGCAGTGACCAGCCATTTTCCGCAAGCCGCATGGTCGATGACGGATGCCTCATGCCCGACGAGAACACGTTCGGATAATTGATACGTTCCCTCCGGGCTGCGAGGCGCGAAACGAAGTTTGCCGTCCTGCGAGCCGATCACCACGGAACCTTTTTCGGTAAACCCATACGTGGACACGTTGTACCAATCGCCGGAGGGAACAGGAAAGTAACTTCCGTCCGGCAGGAGCAATAAATTCCAATTGCCCTGCTCCGAGAAATCCAGGCTTTGTTCGCCGAATGTTTTTTCGGCGCGGCGGAACTCGGCCGCTTCATGAAACGGAAACGAGCTCAGCGTCATGGTGCGCAGGTCAAAGACGCGCTGCAGAACGATCCTGCCATCATCCAAACGCAGGGTATCGCGCGTACCAAAACCGATCTGCTCATTCGGGCTGACGCCCACAACATGGACGACCCTTCCCACGCCCTTGCTTTCGGCGATGAATTCGCCTTCCATGTGTTCCGTGCTCCAAAAATGGAGTGCATTCTGGTCGCCGCCCGCGCTGACGGCAAGATCTCCCCCCGGCAAGGCTACGCCGAAAACCTGGGAGTCATGGCCGAAATAAACGCTCTTCAGCGGGAACTGACCAAAAGCCGTGTCATATACCTTGATCTGGACAATGGAACTATCCCGCCGCTGCCCGACGATCAGCCGGTTTCCGTCGGATGAAAAAGCGGGGTTCGCCGGAGGGGATTCCGAATCGACGACGTTCACCAACTTTCCATCGAGATCGTAACAATAGAACTTTTTATTTATATTCTCGTCGAAATCGGCGGGCGAGATCACAATGAACTGGCGGCTTACTGCAAGAGAGTCCGGCGCGATCCATTCTTCCAAATCCCTGCTGAACAGTCCGGTCAATTTTTTCGAGATGGAAAATGAAAAAGAGTAAAGCCTGCCCGGCCGATATCCAAACGGCTCCCAGGCGGAGGCAATGATGCGATAGTCGCCGCCCTTGCCAGGCTTTTCCGGCACAAAGCGGACGTAGGAGGGAACCAATCCGCTTTCATACAAAACCGTCGAAGCGAACGGCTCCGGTTTTTTACCGAACCCTTTGAGAATATCCTTCGTCTCATGGACCATCAAGAGTCCCCGGCGGGATTGGTTCGGGTTGCCAGTCAAAGCCAGGTATTTGCCATCCAGACTGAAGTCCAGGTCTTGAAGCGTGCCCGGATAGCGGAATCCGGCTTGAAGGTTGCCTGTCGCAAGTTCGTACACGCGCAATTCGGTTTCGCGTTCGTTCTGGTCCTGCCGGTCATTGGGGTACATCCACGCGAGGGAAACGATATATTTTCCATCGCGGCTGAACGTGAACGCCTGTATCGCTCCTTCGTTCCCTGCGCCCATCTGCCCGAGCAGCATGCCGGTTTGTTTTTGTGCAGGGACATCCCAGAGCCGGATGGTCTTATCGATGCTCGAGGAAGCGAGGGTTTTCCCATCCGGCGAGGCGCGCAATTGATTGATAAGCGCGGAATGCGTCCCCGTTTCCAGTTTTAATTTGGCGGTGAAGTTCGGCTTTTTTGGCATGGAGACCTCCGGGCGAGAGATTATGAATTGAAGCCGCCCGCGAACTCCGCAATGGCGCAGTGCTCGGGGATGTTCAGGTAACTTGCGCGAAGCGCAGAATCGGGGATTCGGTCACTGCGCGATTTCATCAACCAATTGGCGCGTGCGATGATCTTTTCGGCGCGCGGATCGTTTCGCGCGAGCAGAATGCGAATACTTGCAAGATATAACCCCATCGGCAGGATAAGGGATTGTTGTGTGGGCGGATCCTGAAGAATTTCATCGGCAAGCGCCTGGATACGAGCCATCGCACTTTCGGGTGAGTCCGGCCCGCCGCGAGCCAGCGCCACCTGGGCAAGCCCAGCTTGAATCTCAAACATGGGAATCGGTTCATTCAATTCACGGCCGATCTCTTCCGCCTCGCTCAACGCGCTTTGAGCGGCGTCGAGTTGCCCCATTTCAAGCCGAAACATTCCAATGCGCGTCAATACGCTGGTCTCGACCCGCCGAGACGAAATCTCCCGCGCGATCGCCAGGGAAGCCTCGGCATATTCCATTGCCTGCTCATGGTTCCCCTGCGCGAATTCGATCATGGCGATGTTTTCCAGTGTATCCGCTTCGCCGGTCTTATAACCGGAAGCCAGCGCCATCTTCAACGCTTCCCCGGCGGACTCTTTGGCTTCGGCATATTGTCCCAACAATCTGAGCGCTTCGCTACGGTTATGAAGTGCGATGCCCCGCACAGCCGGTTCGTTGACTTCAGCCGCAAGCTGAGCAGCTTGTACGCTGTAGGCTTCCGATTGAATGTAATCGCGGGCGACCAGGCAGGCGCGCCCCATATTCGCAAGCAGGCTTGCCTCGCCGGAGCGGTCCCCGATCTTTCGTGCGATCTTCTGGGCAGCCTCGTAATACGCCAGCGCTTTGTCAAATTTGGACATATCCTTGCTGACGATTCCGAGATTGTTCAGAATATCAGATTCCCGGCGGATGTCGCCTGCCTGGCGGATCAATGCCAGGGACTGCTCCATCAGTTCAACGGCGGATTTGTTATCGCCGTTATACCAGTTCCACAACCCCAGGCTTGCCAGCGCATTGTATTCCCCGCGCAGGTAGTGATGTTCGCGGGCTCGCGTCAGGGCATCCTCCAACTGCGGTTTTGCGGCAACCGCCTGCCCGGCGAGGAACATGGCGCGCGCCTCCAACAAAAGAGCGTCCACGATTAGATCAGGCGACCCTCCGCTGTCTGCACTTGATTCGTGGATCGCAGCCTGGGCGTTCGTTTTTGCGGCGGCGAAATCGCCTGTATCGATCTCCAGCCTTGCTTTGCGGATGAAGAGTCCGGCACGAAGGTTCGGAGCGTCTTCGAATGAGCCGACGAGGCGGGTCAGTGTCTCCAAGTCCCTGCGCTGTTCGGGTCGTTTGCCGAGCAAATCATAAATGCGTTCGCGTTTCCATAGGATGTCGAAATACGCCCGCGATCCCTCCCCGGTCAGGTTTTTCAACGCGCGGTTGAAATATGAAAGCGCCTCTTCGTTGGCGTAATTTGCCGCCGCCTGGTCGCCTGCTTTGGTCAGATAATAAGCCGCCTTTTCCGGGATCTGCGCCCGGTCATAATGGTGCGCAAGCGGCGCTGCGATCTGTTCCACCCTTTCAGAATATGCCTTTTCGAAATATTCGGCGTACATGCCATGCAATTGCACCCGGGTGGCATACGCGATGTTTTCGTAGCTGACCTCGTGGGTGAGGAGATGTTTAAAAATATATACAGATTCCGGTTCCGAGGGATCAGGCAGGAGCAGGTCGGCCTTTACAAGCCCCTGCAGGTCTGAGGTGATGTTCTGCGAGAGTCCCTGCCACGGATAATATTTGAGCAGATCCTTGAGCCGGAAGGAACGACCGATGATGCTTGCCACCCGAAAGGCAAGCTGCTGGGCGGGGGTCAGTCGGTCGATGCGGCTGAGTATGAGACTTTGCAAACTGCCGGGAAGTTCGAGGCGCGCGAGCGCCTCTTCGTTGTGAGGATCGAAGCCGCTGTCGCGCAGGAAGTTCAGCAGCTCCTCGGCGTAGAACGGATTCCCCTGCGCGCGCGCTGTGACGCGTTCGATCAGGGAATGTGGAATGCCGCCGCGTTGTTCCGGAAATAATTGCTGGAGCTTTCCGCGGATGACCTGTTCCGACTCCGCTTCGGTCAAATCGGTAATCCGAACTTCGGTGAAATGGTCCAGGGCGCGCAGGTTGCTTACACCGGGATCGAGCGTGTCGATCTCCGGAAGGCGATAGGAAAGCAGGATCAGGATCGGAAGGTTTTCGACGGCGCGCGAGATCAAGTCCAGCAGATTCGAAGAAACGGGGTCGATCCAATGCAGATCTTCCAATACAAGCAGCAATCCCCCGCCTGTTGCGGATGATTCGCGCGCTGAAAATTCAAGGCAGTGCAATAACAAGGTTTCGAGCTGACTTTTGCGGTCCTTGGGCTGCAATGCGCGGGTAAATTCGTTTTCAGGCAGGGGAATGCCAAGAACCGACCCCAAGAGAGGAAGCGCGTCCAAATTCTCCGGCGCCTGGTCTTCCAACTCACGTTCGATGGAGCGGATCTGTTTTCGCAAAGGCATGGCGGGATCGAGATCGAAGAAGGCGTTCCAGATTCCGCTCCACACGAGGTAGGGCGTGTCGA
This sequence comes from Candidatus Villigracilaceae bacterium, assembly GCA_026645935.1. Classification (GTDB taxonomy): domain Bacteria; phylum Chloroflexota; class Anaerolineae; order Anaerolineales; family Villigracilaceae; genus Villigracilis. The sequence goes on from JAPKMP010000003.1 coordinate 217,182, forward strand.
CTCCGTCCGACTTGCATGCGCCGCCGTAGCCGGTCAACTTTCCCCGGCGCGCGAGGCGGATTCCTTCCGCGATCAAACGCGACTTGCCCATCCCTGCCGCGCCGGTCACGCCGACGATCTGTCCCTTCCCTTGAATTGCCAGGGATAGTTTTTCAGAAACAAGCCCCAATTCCTTTTTTCGCCCGATCATCGGGAGCGCATACGCCGGTTCCTGCAAACGGACGGCGCGTTGTTGTTTCACCGAAAGGATGGAATACACAGAGAGCGGTTCGGTTTTGCCTTTGACGTTCATCGGCGCGTGGGCTTCGTAAACGAATTCATCGGGGAGCGCTTTGCGTACACGGCCCGAGACCAGGATCTCTCCCGGCGCAGCGGTTGTCATCAAACGCGCGCACAAGTTGACATCATCCCCCAGCGCCCCGAAGGTTTTTCTTGTTTCGCTTCCATACGGACCGACGAACATGGTCCCCTGCGTGATGCCGATCTGCAGGGACGGTTTGAATCCGTCCGACCCGGGCGATTCCCGCAGGCTCAATGCCAGTTTCACCGCCCGGCGCGGACCGTCTTCATGCATGCCGAGCGCGCCAAAGTTGATATAGGCATAACTGCCCTTGTCTCCCACCGTGATCTGCAACAATGCCCCCCCGAATTCCACCACCCGTGCCTGCATCGACCGGATCAAATTATTCAATTGATCCCCAGCTTCGTCAGAGTCGTAATCGATCCCGCTGAAACGAACGAAGATCGCCACGCACGGGCGAAATTCCGTCATCAAGGATCCCTGCCCCGCTCTTTCCCTTTCATAGACGGACCGGTGGATCCATGTTTTTAATTCTTCATCGGATGGCAGTCCCGCTCCTTCCAAAGGCGTAAGGGAGAGTCCCTGGGTTTTGAAACCTCTCACTGCCGCAAATGGGACGGATTCCGGTTCCGGACTCACGCGCCATTCTGAAATTGTCAATGCGTTGCCAAGCGCATCCGCTGTGGCTTTATCGACCAGCACATCCCCTTTATGCGAAAGTTTCTCACCCAGGGAAGTGCGCGCAATGGTCTCCCCCGCAAGCACGTCGATGTAGTTCACCGCCGGGTCGCCAACGATGAAGCGCCGTGCCGGTCCGCTTGTGACAGCGACCTTGACCGCCATCGTGATCGATTTCCCATTCGGCAGGGAGATGGGTTTGAACGCGAGCATTACCTGTTGTAATGACAAAGCACAGGAGACCGCCCGCGTTTCCATCGAGCCGTGAGCACCGTCGAACCAGCACATGATCGCATCGCCAGCAAAATCGATCACGCTCCCGCCAAAACTCTCCACCTCGGCGATCAACGCGTTATACACGCGGCTGAGATGCTTGGTCATTTCCTCCGCACCGCGCCGCGCGCCCAGTGAATCGCCGAGGGATTCCGTCAGCGGAGTGAAGCCGGAGATATCGGCAAACAACGCCGACCCGTAAGTGCGATCCGGCAATTTTCCCCTGTGAGCCAACGCGCGCAGCCGGTCCTGAGGCAGGTAGGTGTGGAGGGTCATTTGTTCCATTATATGACAGGTATGAAGCAACAAAAAAGCCCTGGAAATCCCGGGCTTTGTTTTTCCTTTCTTACTTCACCAAATTCCTCAACACCGTATGGAGATTGCCTCGGTTGCGGTAGTAGTTCACTTCCACATCGGTGTTCAGCAGTGCGGTGCCTTGGAATTCGACGACCGAACCGTCAAGGATGATGCAGAGACAAAACGTTTACAGGATTAGTTCTTTGGACGGGTGGGCTGATTCTGGTGTTCAGCTCATAATCCTGTAACACATTTCAACGAGACCGGCTCATCGCCGGTCTCATTTTCATATCCGGCAATATGACTTTCGACATAGTAACAATCCTGCTTCCGAGACTGGGGCGATGCCCGACTTTTTTGTATCATGACGCTATCAAAAAAGGAGTTTAATACTATGTCTCAACCGATTATTGACGTACAAAATTTGACAGCCGTGTATGGTTCCACGCAGGCGCTTAAAGATGTGAACCTGAAAGTGGAAAAAGGCGAAATCTTTGGCTTGCTGGGACCCAACGGCGCGGGCAAGACCACCCTGCTCGCTGTTGTGGAAGGCTTGCATAAACCCAAAGATGGCAGCGTGCACATTGGCGGAGTTAACGTGCAGGCTGACCCAACCGCGACGAAAAGCCAGTTGGGTATCCAACTGCAAAAGACTGCCTTGATGGACGATATGACGGTGGCTGAGCTTGTCGAAGTCTATGCCGCGCTCTATGAGGTGTATCTCACCTCCGGGCAAATCGACAGACTTCTAGCGCGCATTGACCTGGTCGAAAAACGGAATACACTGGCGCGCCGCCTCTCCGGTGGACAGCAACAACGCCTTGCACTGGCGGTTGCGATTGCCAACGACCCGCAGATCGTCCTGCTCGATGAACCCACCTCCGCGCTCGACCCGCATGCCCGCCGAGCCGTCTGGGACATCGTCCGCCAGTGGCATGATGAGGGCCGCACCGTAGTCCTCACCACCCACGCAATGGAGGAGGCAGAGGCGTTATGCGGGCGCATCGCCATCATTGATCGCGGCGAGATCGTAGCCTGCGACAGCCCGAGCGCCCTGATCGCCAATCTGCAATTGAATTCGATGCTGAAAGCCACCGTTGAATTGCCATTGGATCAAGTGCGGTCGTTGCCCAGCGTGAGCAATGCGCGGTACACCGGTCAGCACCTGGAAATGGAAACTGCCAAACCCGAACTGACCTTGACCGCCCTCCAGGAATTAGCCGCCTCCGCCGGGCGCTCGGTCCGTGACGTGATGCTGCGCCAGCCCAACCTGGAGGATGTCTTCCTGAAATTGACCGGGCGCGCGCTGTCCGAATCCAATTAATTGAGTTGTACTCTGAAAGGAATTTCCCCATGAAAAGATTTTTGATCCTCACCAAAGCCATCTTCCTCATGCACTTGCGAAACGGCTTTGTGTTATTCTGGAACTTTGCCTTCCCGGTTCTGTTGATGCTCATCTACGGAGTCGTCATGAGTCAGTACATGGACTATATGACCCCCGGAGTCATCGTGTTGAACGCGTTGAGTTTCGGTCTGGTCGGCAGTTCCAACATGATGCTTGAGATGCGTGAAAAGAGTGTCCTGCGCCGGTTGCAAGCCTCGCCTCTGCCTGCGGAACAATTGATCGGCTCGTATCTCCTGGTCAACCTCCTGATCGGCATTTTGCAAAGCACGCTGATCATCATCGCCGGTGTTTTGCTCTATAAAGTTCCGGTCAGTGCGTTGAGTCTCGCGCTGGCTTATCCGATGATCCTGGCTGGGCTGATGGCTTTCATGGCACTGGGCGGCATTATCAGTGGAGTTGCGGCAAAAGCCGGCACAGCGACAGCGGTTGGGATGACCATCTATTCTTCGCTCATGTTCATCAGTGACATGGTCTTTCCCCTTGATATGCTGCCGAACTGGATGCGAAATATAGTGCCTTATCTGCCCGCCTATCCAGTAGTTCAACTGGTACGTTCCGCCCTGCTGGAAGCCACTCTCGATCCCAAATGGCTCACGCATCTGTTCCTGCTCCTTGCTTACGGCTTGGGTGCAACCTTTATCGCCGCAAAGTTGTTCCGCTGGGAGCCGAAGGCGTAATAATTCCCCTCATCCCCAACCCTTCCCCCAATGGGGGAAGGGAGTCAATCCCCTCTCCCGTTGGGAGAGGGCTAGGGTGAGGGAGAGTTTTGCGCTCGCTTTCCACTTTCCCTCTTCCAGAGTACACTTTCCACATGACAGAAACTCGCTCATCTCACCTGGGTGATAGCGAACTCCCAATACCTGCCCAACACTTTAACCTCTATGGCAGGTTTTGGGATGTGGCATCCTTATTGATATTCAGCCTTGCCGCCGCCGCGGTTCTCATTACCAATGCAAATGAACTAACCTGGCGCGAGTGGATGGTTGCGGCCTTGTGTATTGGACAGGGGCTGTTATATTTTTTCTGCATCACGCGTGGCGGCTGGCCCATTTCACGCCGAAAGCTTGCCTTGTATTTCATTGGTGGAGTTGGTATGTGGGGGGTGGCATGTTGGCTCGATCCATTTCCATGGTGGCTGGGTTTCACCTACTTTGGACAAATGTTTGGATTGTTGCCGCTTCAAGCGGTCATGCCCGGGACAGCCATCGTCACGTTTCTCATCGCCCTGATCACTTCGGATTGGAACCTCAGGCAGATTCCGCTTGGCGCCGCAATTGGATTTACGTTTCAATGGCTGGCGGGGATCGCTCTCTATCTGTTCATCTACAATATCATCCGCACCAGCGGGGAACGCGCCAAGCTCATTGTCCAGTTGGAAGCCGCCCAAAAAGAATTGGAGCTCGCCCGTCAGCGCGATACTGAATTGGCAGCTCTTCAGGAACGTGAACGCCTCGCCCGAGATTTGCACGATAGTCTGGGTCATGCGCTGGTGGCCCTGTCCGTGCAACTGGAAGCGATTCAACGCCTCTACAAAGTGGATCCTGAAAAAGCCTCGGCACAGGTGGATGAACTAAAAAATCTTACCCGCGCCAGCATGGACGACCTGCGCCGCTCCCTGGCAGGTCTGCGCGCGCCAGGCTTGGGCGAACGTCATTTGCGTGAGGCATTGCAAGCCTTGAGCGTGAATATGGGCCAGCGGGCGCATCTTGAAATTAAATGTCATGTCGCAGAGCAGGCGGATCAACTCTCACCTGCTCAAGCCGAGACTCTCTGGCGCGTGGCACAGGAAGCGCTGGCGAACATCGAACGTCATGCCGCCGCGCGCACCGTTCAACTTCAACTCGATATTGAATCCAGCGCTGCACTCCTTTCGATTCAGGACGACGGACTCGGCTTGCTACCCGACGCAGAGAAACAACCCGGACATTACGGTCTGCGCGGAATGCGTGAACGTGTGGAAGGACTCGGCGGCACATTAACATTAACTGGAAACGGCAACGGCTCACGCGTCGACGTGAAACTGCCCATCCTCTAAAAGGCTTTTCTCAACCCATGCCTGATCCCATTAAACTTCTCCTCGTCGAAGATCAGACTCTGATGCGTCAGGGGCTGAAAACGATTCTCGATCTCGAACCAGGCTTGCATGTCGTCGGCGAAGCGGGGGATGGTGAAAGCGGCATCCGCCTGGCGCTGGAACTCCGCCCCGATATCATCCTCATGGATGTGCAAATGCCTGTGCTCAACGGCGTCGAAGCGACCGCCAAATTGTGCCGTGAATGGGCGCAGGCAAAGGTCATCATCCTCACCACCTTTGACCGCGACGACTACTTGTATCAAGGCGTGCGCGCCGGGGCGATGGGGTATCTCCTCAAAGACACACCTGCGGACAAACTCATCCAAACGATCCGGCGGGTTCACGAAGGCGAAGTTTTCATCCAACCGGAGATCGCCTCACGTGCCCTGCGCGAAATGATGCGCCCGACGACCTCCACCATCGAATCGCTCTCCGAACGCGAAAGGGAAGTGCTGGTTTTATTGGCACAAGGCGCCTCCAATAAAGATTTGGCGGAAAAATTGTTCATCACCGAAGGCACGGTGAAAAACCACGTCTCCAACATCCTTGCCAAACTTCAAGCGGAGAACCGCACGCAAGCCGCGGACATTGCGCGGAAACAGGGGTTGGTTTAAACAAAAAAGTGACGGTCACATTGAAAGTGACCGTCACTTTTTTCGGAATTCGCGCCGCGAGTTTATTTCACAAAATTTCTCAGCACCGGGCAGGGCGCCGCCCCTGCCATGAAGTGATTTTATAAAAGTCCTGCCTGGAATAGCATCACCAACAAAAATAACAGGAAGGGAAAACTGAAAACAAGCAGCCTGCTTTTTATGATGTCCCTTCTATAGGCTTTCATGTAACTGGAAATCTCAAATTCGTCTTCATAAATTCCAAACAGGGTGGGATGGCGTTTGGCAAGCCCCAATCTCGATGCGAATTCGATCGATCCCACTTCAAATCCAATTTTTTCTTTGCTTCTGCGGTAGGAAAAATCCGCATAGAAGCGCAGGTCTTTGCCGATCGTGCGGTCATACTCCTGCAAAGCGGACTTTATATCCACGTGCCGGGTGAAGATTTCATGAAAGGAACCGATGGAGGCGATGCCGAGGTTGATCAGATCGCCGGTGCTCTCGAACCCATGCGCGGCATCTCCCACAAGCAGGACATTATTCAATGTGAACGTCGGCGCGTAAACCTGCTCGAACTTTCCGGCATATCCACTTTCCCAAGCTGCGTCCAACTCCTCTTTCGATTCCACGAACGGACCAAAGAAAACCTCGTTCAACTCCTTCACGCGCGGCAAGTCCACTTCTGCGCCATGTTTGATCAGGATGCTGATCTCCTCCTCCGGCTGCCGCATGCCTGTGGTGACTATGCGGAATTTTTCCTTCGGGAATTCCGCCAGATTATCAACAAAAACATTCGATGCCAGAAAACGTTTCCCTCCGGCAAATTTTTCGCGCATGGCTCCCCTAGACGGCAGGCGGTAGGCATACCAGTTATCCAGGAATGTCTGACCGAACTCATGTTCATCGAACCCGGGATGTACCTTTGACATGAACTTGCGGGTCAGACTATTAATACCGTCCGCGCCAAGCAGGAGATCGAAAGGCAGGTCTCCCAACGATGCCTCGCTGCAAAGATTGCCATCAAAATCAATGCTTTCCACCCGGGCATTGAAATGAACCGGAATTCCTTCTTCTACCACCTTTTCATAGAGTTTTGTGATGGCATGGTTTCTCCAGTGGGAATACACACCTTCCTTTGTGGAGGCAAATTTGAAGTCCATGCCGAGGATGCGTTTGTGGACGACAACGCCAAAGAATTCAGACCGCTGTGAATGGATCCCCTCCCAGATGCCGATACTTTTCAGGATTTTTATCGAAGCAGGCGAAAAAACGATCGGGAAGGTAAATCCGTGGGTTTTGAGAAACGCCTCTTTGGATTGACGCTCGAGGAGAATGACATTCTCGAAATGTTTCCTGAACATCAACGCCGCGACCATCCCCACCGGACCCGACCCAACAATTACCAGATTTGCCCGCTTATTGATTGTCATTTTAGACCTCATCAGTTAGATTACGAAAATCCTGCTCAAGCCCTGAGAACATTTTTCCAATATATTTATTACGACCAACCTCATATTGACTCTATATCATTTTTTGCTTTTTACAATAGAAGGGTGTTGTCATCAACCTACTCCCTTTCACCTGCGTTTAGCAATAAGGTAACTATGATATAACCAGTAAAATTTATCCTTTTTGGAGCGTCTCATGGATCCTTACCTTGTAATGCTTAGTGCCACGGTGTCTTATTTGCTTGGCTCCATCTCGTTTGCCCGAATCATTACTTATATCTGGACTACAGGGAAAGATATCACTGACCATGAAATCCCTGTCGACGGAACAGGTGAAAGTTACAAAGTTTTATCCATCGGTGCAAATTCTGTCAGTTCCCTGCTCGGCGCAAGAGTGGGAACGCTGGTCAGCATCTTTGATATTCTGAAAGTATTCCTTCCAACCATATATTTTAAACTTTCCCATCCCGAACAACCTGCTTTACATTTGATCGCTGCCGCATTTGGACTGATCGGTCATATTTGGCCCATTTATTACAGATTTCATGGCGGCTCTGGGTTTACTGCCATAATGGGCGGGCTCTTCGTCATTGACCCAATCGCAATTTTGATCACATCCATTGTCGGGTTATTTCTGGGAATGGTCGTATTCCGCAACATGGTTGTTGCAACGCTGTCGTGGATCTGGCTGCTGATCCCGTGGCTATGGTGGCGGGCAAATGGCAGCTGGGAATATATTCTCTACGGCATTGCAATAAATATTTTATTCATATTAGCCATGATCCCAGAGGTCCGGAATTTAATGAAATACAAGGGCAAAACCCTTGAATATGCAATGGGTAACTTGAAATCAAACCCGATGGGGCGAGGAATGCTGAAAATCGCAGAGTTCTTCAACGTGGAGATCAAGTAACAGCAAATAACTCCGTAATGCGCAATCCGCCTAATTCGAGATTAGCGCTGCATGGCGGCATATACTTTTTCCCTGATCGCCTGGATGGCGATGGGGTCGTCATTCCATGCCCCGAGGTTGATAATGGGGATATTGCGAGGGTTGCGCGCTTTCGAGATCAGGTGCGGCACATCCCATTGACTGTGCAGCGCGTCGGCGCTGATGGCGGCAGAGAAGTAAAAGATCTTTTCCACGCCATTGGCGGTGAACTCCTCGATCTTGGGTGCGGGTTTGGGTTCCTTGAACTCCATCCATGCCAGGCTGAGATTTTCGCGCGCGAAGCCCGCCTCCTCAAAACGGTCCAGGATCTTGTTGCGGAAAAGCAACTCGTGTTCGGTCTCGGTGGCGAACTCGCGGTCCCATTCATCGGGTTGCCCATGTCCGACCAGCAGGATGCCGACCTTTGACTTATCGGCGCCGTTCATGTGAGCGTGGACTCGTTCCACGAACATGGAATGCATGATTTCGGAGTCATACATTGGTCCCGTGTAGATGACCGGTACCCCAAAATCATGCGCGCCTACTTCTTCGATCAAACGCTTCCCTTCAAGCGTATGGTTCGAGTCGGATACAAAGATCTCCGCCACAACGATCCGGCTGGCGCCCTCGTTGAGCGCGTGGATGAATGCCGCATCGGGGCGGGGATTATCATCCAGGAAACTGATGTAGAAGCGTGTGGTTGTATCCCCGCTCTTGCGGATCTCATTCTCGAGCGCCTTGACCATGCGCAGGTGAGTCCGGCGATGTTCACTCCGCCCAACATTCAGATAACTGCGCCGCAAACTATATATGAAGAAGGGACGCGCCACCAATGGCACAAAGGGAATCTTCTGCTCGTCAAATTCGTTGAATTGATTGATCCAGCCGATCGGGTCATAGGTCTCCGGCTCGCCGTGTGTGAAATAGATGACGGCGGTATGTCCCAGCCCGGTATCGTCCTTTTTACGCGTCAATGCCGGAATGGGACGCGGATCTTCGCGTGCGAGGAGACGTTTGGTCATCCAGATGTATCCCGCTAAAAAGCCGAGGATAGCCAGGACAGAGGCGCCCACGATCCCCCATCCGTTGAATTTAACGGCAATCAGGATGATAGCGGTCACAAGGAACAGGGTGGTAAAAAACATGTACCAACCCATTCGTAGCGGATGCACCGTGAGAAAACGTACGTATGTAATCCCCATCAAGATCGAATTGACGGCAATACCAGCCAGACTAACAACATTGATATTGTTCATTGGAAATTCTCCTTTAATCGTTATCCGGTCTTTCCCAAAAACGAACGCGCCTGGCAAGATCTTTCATCATGCGAGTCTGCGGCGCGGAGTCGAGAATCATCTTGGTGTATTCATCCATTCTGCCCTGCTTTCGGTATTGCATTGCAAGCCGTATTTCAGGGATCTCGGCGATCATGAAGACCACAAACAATCCAATCGCATAGACCGCAAGCGCCAAATCGTCATTCACCAGCCAGCCCCACAAACCCAGGATGGGAAACCAAAGGATGAGCGAAGTGTGCGGCTGATTGATCAGGATCGCCGACAGGACGCCGATCAGCATGCAAACGACCATGCCCAGCGGCTCGATAACAAGCAAACTGCCCACCATTGGCGAGAGTCCGCGCCCGCCCTGAAAGCGGTAATAAACGGGGTAGTTGTGCCCGAGGATGCAGAGAATGCTAAAGACGAAGTGATAGATCCCGTCGGGGAAATAGAACCACAGCAACAAGACTGGCACGAAGGCTTTCAGGATATCCAGCAACGCAACGATGCCGCCGTATTTTTTCCCGAGCGCGACCGAAGCGGTGGATGCGCCGATCCCGCTCACGCTTCCTTCCAAGCCCTGATCTGAGTGGTGCATCCGAGCCTCGTCCAGGCTGAGGGCTGGTTTCACCCACCCGGCAAAGATGCGTGCAAATGAAAGCGAACCGATCAAGTATCCTGCCAGCACAACGGCGATGAGAATTGAACTATCCATTCACGCTTCCAAAACGCTGACCGCACCCTGATAACCGTCCACAATGATGTCGCTGCCATCGGGCAGGTTGCACGCGCCGTTGACCGAAACGACGCAGGGAATGCCATATTCGCGCGCGACGATGGAGCTATGAGAGAGGATCCCGCCCGATTCCGCCACAACAGCCCCGGCTTTGGCAAAGAGAGGCGTCCACGCCACATCCGAAAACGGGATGACGATCACATCTCCTTTTTCCACCCGATGAAAATCTTCGTTGGAGCGTACGACCTTCAGGCGTCCCTGATAATATCCTGAAGAAGTGGGAATGCCCGTGAGCTTATTGGCATCGCTTTTCAAAAGATCGAGCGGCGGGGCGGCATTGCCGTAGATGATCTCGGGCAGCACAATATCGCGGCTGCGTTCGATGTTGTCCTTGTGCGTCTGAATCTTTTTCTTCAACTCCTGCACATTGCCCGTGCCTTCCACCAGCGAGCGGACTTCTTGCCAGGTGAGATAGAAAATATCATCACGGGCATCGAGAACGCCATTCTTTGTCAGCCTCTCTGACAGTTCGTTGAAATACACGCGGAACCAGCCATAAGAGGATGTGTATATGGAACTGATTCGCTCGCGCAATAGACGAAACGTGCGGGCACGCTGATAGATCGGGCGCATTTGCATGCGCAGGAACGCGGATGCTTTCAATGTCTCCCATGTTGTCTTCTGACGGTCTCTGGCTGAAACGGCATGATCCAGCGCCATGCGAATGACCTTGTCCGGTTCTTCACGCCAGGGCGTTTTCGAAAAATCATTGCCGCTTTCGCTCAAATGTCCGAAACGTTTGATGAACTCATCCGCCAATTGCAAAAAGGAACCCGCCTCGGGAAGGGATTTCAATTCGCGGTATCCCAACGTTCGGATCTTCTCCTGCACAGGTTGCGGAAGTTCATTGAACTTGTTATGCATTTCATCGAGGTGATGGTTCGGGTCATAATCCTCCACCTGGGGCAGTCCATCGGTCAGGTTGAAATCCACGAACTCGACCCCCGCCCGTTTGAGCTGGGATCTCAAAATCGCGTTGTAAATGCTCATCAGAATCGGGATGACAATATTTTGATACGCCACCAATGTATTGAACATGAAATGTTCGTCTATCTTTGCCAGCAGTTCGCGCGACGACAAGGATTTGATATTCTCTGTCTGCGTTTTTTGAATATGCTTTTCGAATTCGGTAAGCTCGGCTTTCACGTTTCGGTCATATGTCCATGCCCGCGCGGCGAATCCAAGAATGCGCGGGATGTGCCGGAATGTTTTCAATGACGGACTGAACGGCGGGCGCTTGCTTTCACGTTTGAAGCCGAGCAGCATTTCCAGACCTTCGCGCGGAAAGCCGAGGATCTCGAAGATCGTGCCGATCGCCCCCATGTTGAAATAAGCGCGGTAATGGAAAAGGGACGTCAGGTCTTCGGGTTTGAGATGCGTTGTTCCCATCAACGAGTCGAACAAACGGATCCATGCCGTGTTGACCAACGGGATGTTGACCGACGCGATCAGCGGCTTGATGATTCCCGGCAGCACCTCCCGCGAAATGCGGTTCGAGTACAGCGGCACATTCGTCAGCGCGGTGATGGGACGAACTTGCAGCCAGTAAACACTCTTTCCGTCGTATGCCCATTCCAGGTCGACGGGGGAGCCGTAAAGTTTTTGGATGCGGCGTGCTTCATTGGCGATCTCACGGATCACGGATTCAAATTCCGCTTCAGACTCCGGTTTGGCTGTGAACTGACCCCAGCGGTAGATCCAACGCTGAGGCGTGACTCCATCCTGCATCAGCGCTTCGCCGAGACCATGTACCGCTTCAATGACGGCCTCATCCAAACCGGTAGTGGGATTTTTACTAAACACTACACCGGAGATCACCGGCGGGACCATTTCCTGGATCAAGACCGCCATCTTCAACTCTTTCCCCTTCTCGCCAAGTTTTTTCATGTACGGTTGCAGGGTTTCAGAGCGGCTGGAGTTGAGCACATCGCGAATTGCATCTATTACGGCGTCCAATCCCTGCACGTTCGTCCGGCTGAGGAATTGACCTGCGAATGAGAGTTCCTTGTCGTCTTCCAGATTGGCGGAAGAGCGAACCGCGTACAACTCTCCGCCTTCGAGTCGGTCTTTTAGCGCATCCTTTAGTTTTGCAAATCCCGTCTGTGAATCACGCTCGATCATTTCACCTGCGGAATAGGTCGCGACCAGGGTATTGGGAATCCGCAGGCGATGTTTTGCGAGCCAGTGAAGCCCGATACCCTTTTTTCCGAAACCATCCACATGGCGTGCGTCTGAAACATCAGCGAGAAAGGAATGATCCATATTCGAAAGGCTCCATCAGGGCGAAGGGGTCGGTGTTGAGGCGGTCAGATAGCGGATGTTTTCTTCCATGGGAAGGATGCCGTACAGCCCCGTATCTTTCAGTTCAAGATGTTCGAAGAGGAAGATGTTCGGCGGGTAGAAAGTGAAGGTGGAGAAAGCCGCGAATATGACCAAAAAGACGCCGATGGCATATTGGGTATATTTCTTTTCCAGCGGCGCCCGGGATAACAGTTTATAACTCACCCATTGCCCGATAAAAACCGCCAGATAAAAAAGGAATAGGTCTGCCGGGAAATAACTGCGTCCCAATATTGGGGCATAGATATACCAACCGACTGCAATCACCAGCGGCATGATCAAAAGCCCCGAAACCTTGGCGACGATATAGTTATTGACCACATCCCGCACGTAGGTGTATTGGATCAAGGCGAAGACCAGCCCGGGGAAGAATACCATCTTAAGATGCTCCCAGGTGCTCTCGTTGACCGCTGAAAAATAGGCAACTTCCATGCTGGAGAAATTGCTCATTTCGAAGGTGAAGTGCAATGCCGCGCCGATCAGCCCGATAAAAAAGAAGCCCCCGATTTCCCATTGCAAAAGTTTGGTCATCATGGGAATTCCCTATAGGAAGCCAAAAATGAACAATACGCCTATCAGTGAGATTAACGCGCCGCCAACTCGCAGAGAGATCTTCCCGCGCTCATAGTGACGGGCAATATCCCCGATCACCACCCCGGTGATGTGAATGAGGGCGGTTCCGAGCAAAAAGCCCAGGGCATACAGGAATGGCTCCGCGGTTTCCGGAGCCTCCGCGCCGTGGGCATACCCGTGAAAAATGGCGAAGAACCCCACCCCGATCATGGCAACCAGAATGGAGAGACGGCGCTCGGCGGCGATCACCGAGCCCAATATGACAAGCGATACGGCAATGCCCAATTCAGTGGCAGTCAGCCCAATATCGATCAAGCCCAACAATCCACCCACCGCCATGACGCTCACAAACGTGGCTGGGACAGTCCAAATGGCACGCCCGCCGATCTGTGCGCTGAGGATGCCCACACTCAACATGGCAAGCAGGTGGTCGTAACCCAACACCGGGTGGACGAGTCCGCTCAGGAATCCGCCCAATGCCAGGTTTGTACCATCGTGCGCATATGCGACCCCCGGTATGACGGCAAACGCGGATGCAAAAATGAAAGACAACAAAACTTTATTTTGTGTCATAGCAACAACCTTTCTGAATAAGTATTTTTCCAATTACATCATTTAACATATTACTATGAGGAACCTCAAATTCCCGCCAACTTTTCGGCTTGAGTCTCTTTCAAAACCTATCAGACTTTTGCTTAAGCAATTCTTAATTTATATTCCTGCTGTTTGATTTCCTGTTTCTGAATTAGATTTCCATCTGCCCTTAAGAACATAATGACAGGAAACAAAAAACCCCGAGAAAAATCTCAGGGCTTTCATGACTATTATTTATTTCACCAAATTTCTCAACACCGTGTGCAGGATGCCGCCGTTGCGGTAGTAGTTCACTTCCACATCGGTATTCAGCAGTGCGGTGGCTTTAAATTCGACGGTCTTTCCGTCGGCTTTCCTGGCTTTCACGGTCAATTCGGCTTTCGGCTGAATCTTATCATTCAAGCCTTCGATGTCGTACACTTCGCTTCCATCCAGACCAAGCGACTCGGCGTTCTGCCCATCGGCGAATCTCAGCGGAAGCACGCCCATGCCCACCAAATTGGAGCGGTGGATGCGTTCAAACGATTCGGCGATGACCGCCTTCACGCCCTGCAGCATGGGACCCTTCGCCGCCCAGTCGCGGCTCGAACCCGTGCCATATTCTTTTCCTGCGAGGACGATGCTTCCTACGCCTTCAGCTTGATACTTCATCGCTGCGTCGAAGATGGACATCACTTCGCCGGAAGGCTGGTGCTTGGTCCAGTTGCCTTCTTTTGGCGCAACCATGATGTTCTTGAGGCGGATGTTCGCAAAGGTGCCGCGCGCCATCACAAGGTCATTGCCGCGACGAGTACCGTATTGATTGAAATCTTTGGGCTGTACACCGCGTTCCTGCAAGAACTTGCCAGCAGGAGAATCCGCGGCGATGTTACCGGCGGGAGAGATGTGGTCGGTGGTGATGGAGTCACCAAAGAGACCGAGCACGCGCGCCCCCTTGATGGGCTGAATGGTCGGCACATCGAGCGAGAGGGTCTGGAAGTAGGGCGGGTGGTGAATGTAAGTGGATTCTTCGCTCCACTCGAACAGGTCGCCTTCTTTGACGCTGATGTTCTGCCACATGTCCGAACCGCCGAAGACATCGGAATATTTTTCGGTGAACATTTCGGCAGTGACGTACTTGGCAACAGACTCTTGAATTTCCTTTTGGGTGGGCCACAAATCCTTGAGATAGACCTCCTTGCCGTCGGAATCGGTGCCAAGTGGTTCGTTGTTCAAATCGATGTCCACGGTGCCAGCGAGGGCGTAGGCGACCACCAACGGAGGTGAGGCGAGGAAGTTCGCTTTCACGAGCGGATGCACCCGTCCTTCGAAGTTGCGGTTACCGGAAATGACCGCCGATGCGACGAGGTCGGAGCCGGTGACGGCCTTGGCAACTTCGCCGGGCAGCGGACCGGAGTTACCAATACAAGTGGTGCAGCCATACGCAATGACGTTGAATCCGAGCTTGGAAAGCGGGTCGATCAAACCAGCCTTCTTGAGATACTCGGTCACCACGCGAGAGCCGGGAGCGAGGGAGGTCTTCACATACGGCTTGACGTTCAAGCCTTTCTCCACGGCTTTCCTGGCAACGAGTCCCGCCGCGACGAGCACGGAAGGATTGGATGTATTTGTACAAGAAGTAATAGCTGCGATCACAACCGCGCCATGCTTCATCTTCTGGGAGCCGCCGTTTGCCTGTCCCGACGAAGTAGGGATGCCGAAGGTGGCTTCCTTGGTGAGCGCTTCCTGCGAGAGCTCGAAGCCGCGATCTTTAACCGGGGCGGTCAAGGCTTTTCGGAATGTATCCTTCATATCCGTAAGCGCGACGCGGTCCTGCGGGCGTTTGGGTCCAGCCAGAGAGGGCACAACGCTTCCCAAATCCAATTCGAGTGTGTCGGTGAATTCCGGTTCAGGGCTGTCCGCTTCACGGAAGAGTCCCTGCGCGCGGAGATAGGCTTCAGTGCGGGATAAAACTTCTTCGGAGCGACCAGTCAATCTCATGTAGCGAAGCGTCTCTTCATCCACAGGGAAGTAGCCCATGGTTGCGCCGTATTCGGGAGCCATGTTGGCGATGGTGGCGCGGTCGGTCAGCGACATGTTATTGAGACCTTCGCCGAAGAACTCGACGAATTTATCCACGACACCCTTCTTGCGTAACATTTGAGTCACGGTCAGTACGAGATCGGTGGCGGTCACGCCTTCTTTGAGTTTGCCGTACAGTTTGAAACCGATCACATCGGGGAGCAGCATGTCCATCGGCTGACCGAGCATCACGGCTTCGGCTTCGATGCCGCCCACGCCCCAGCCTACCACGCCCAAACCGTTGATCATGGTGGTGTGCGAGTCGGTGCCGACGAGCGTATCGGGGAAGGCGATGGTCTCGCCGTTCTCTTCTTTGGTCATCACGGCATCAGCAAGATATTCCAAGTTAACCTGATGCACGATGCCGGTCATCGGCGGCACAACGCGGAAGTTGCTGAAGGCTTTCTGTCCCCACTTGAGGAACTCATAACGTTCGCGATTGCGTTGGAATTCAACTTCGGTGTTGCGATTGAGCGCTTCGGCAGTGGCGAAGAAGTCCACCTGCACGGAGTGGTCGATGACCAGATCAACCGGCACGAGCGGATTGATTCTTTTCGGGTCGCCGCCCAAGCGAGCCACAGCGGCGCGCATTGCGGCGAGGTCTACAACAGCGGGTACACCGGTAAAGTCCTGCATCACCACGCGACCGGGTAAAAACGGAATGCCGGGACGAGCGCCTTTTGGCGTCCACGCAGCGATGTTCTTCACATCTGCCTGTGTGATCTCGCGGTCATTGCATTGGCGCAATGCGGCTTCGAGCACGATACGAATGGAATAGGGGAGTTTGCTGAGTTTGGTCAGCCCGGCTTTTTCGAGGGCATCGAGCCGGTAGTAGACGTATTTTTTCCTGCCCACGCTTAATACGTCACGGGACTTAAATAGATCGTTCATCGTGTGTCTCCTTTGGAGTGTGAAATTTTGCGGAGGATCCCGCATCACTCACACCACAAAACTACGAAGAACACAAAGGAGCGCCTTTGATATCCTTGATACTATGTGGTGGGGTAAATCAGACCGGAATTATACTAATTTACGTTCAGTTCAGGAAGAGCAGCTAAACAGCCAGCTCGGACTTTAGCGACCGGACCAATTCCCCCTTTTCAGCCTCCGGCAGGAACGATGATTCCGCCGCGAGGATCACGGATTTTTTCAACGTATCCATCGAAACATTCAACTTCTCGTGCGTCAATTGGACTTCATTGGAGAGCGTAATGCGCGAAACGCTTGGGTCATCGGTATTGATCGTGACCTTCAGTCCCTTTTCGAGCATGCGCGGCAGGGGATGTTTTTCCAATTCATTGACCACGCCCGATTGGAAGTTGCTGGTCACGCAAACTTCGAACGTCGTGCCGCGTTCCTTCGCCAATGCAGTGATGGACTCATCTTCGAGCACACGCACGCCGTGACCGATCCGTTCCGCGCCGAGGTTCTCGATCGCATCGCGGACGTTCTCCGCCGGTCCCCACTCCCCGGCATGGATGGTGACGCGCAAGCCGGATCCCTTCGCTTCCTTGAAAATTTCATGGAATGGCGCCGATTTGAACTCCGCCTCGTTCCCAGCCAGGTCCAGCCCGCGCAAGCCGCGCTTCTGATGTTCCACCGCCAGCCATGCCACCTGCTCGGCAAGTTCCGGGCTTTCGTGCCGATTCACCGAAGCGATCAACCCGACCTTGATATTGAAATCCTTCGCCGCCTCTCCCGCGCTGGTGATGACCCAATCCATCACGTCATGAAGCGGAAAGCCCTCCGCGCGACTCAACGCCACCGGCGTGAAGCGCAGCTCGAGATAGCGCACGTTATCCCTGGCCGCATCCTCCACCGCTTCACGCGTGACGCGATGAATCACATCCGGCGACTTGTAGAACAGCCTCAGCGTCTTGAACTTTTCGAGAAAATTGGAAAACGTCAGCGGGTCCTTATCCTGCACCTGCACCAGCCCGCTCAAGTTCAACATCGAGACGGGGACCGTCACGCCATGCTTTCGCGCAATATCCAGCATGGTGGAGAGACGCAAAGACCCTTCCAAATGGCGGTGAAGTTCCACCTTCGGAAGGGTGATGTATTTGTTCAAGGGAGTCGTATCGTCTGCCAAACGCTTCCTCAATTGCGGCGGCGTCTTTTCTTTTTACCGCCGGGTGTTCCGCCGATCTGCACCGAAGTCTCGCCCGGTGCTGAAGCCGTCTCAGTGGTTTCGATCGGCGTGATCTCCACGCGCCTTGGTCTTGCGGCAAACGCGCGGCTGATCACAAGTCCGCGCACCTCTTCAAGCAATTGCGCGAACATTTCCGATGCGCGTCCTTTGTATTGTACCAGCGGGTCACGCTGGGCGTAAGCCTCGAGCCCGATCGATACCCTCAACGCTTCGACCTTGGTCAAATATTCCACCCACAACTCGCTGAACGCGCCCAACAGCAACTGGCGATGGACTTCGTTCAACACATACTTACCCAACGCAGAGGATAGCTGCGCCGCCTCTTCCGCGCCGAGACTGGATACAGCGTCATTGAGTCTCCCCTCCCCGAAAGCGATTCGCGCCGCGGGACCAAAGTCCGCGAGTTTTGTCGCGTTCTGACTCAGGCGCGTAAATTCGCTCTGACCCCAGGTCTCGCGCAAGGCTTCCTCCGCCGCCTCGAGATGATTCATCACCTCGTCGGCGATATCTTCGGCATCGCGCCCATCCAATAATTGCGCGGCGTGGAAGGCATAGGCAAACCGTGTGAAGACCTGTTTCACCTGCCGGTGAGTCTTCTGGTCAAAAGCAGTCCGCGTGCCCTGCGCGAGCGTGATCAGCAGGCGTAATTTGCCGGAATCCGTCGAAACATCCTCGCGCTGCAGCAGCACGTCGATATCGCGCGCGATCTGGCTGTTCAGGCGTTCCCGTTTTTTTGCCAGCGCGTCGCGCGCCGTGTCGAGCAGAATATCCGAGAGATCATCCCAATCCGAAGGGAGCGGGCTCTGCCATTGAATCTGCTCGCCAACGCGAGTCTGAATCGCGCCGATGACCCTCGTCGCGCTGATGATCGTCAGCTGGCTGGAGAGCAATTCCTGAACATCGTCTTTTGCATCGTCAGGGTCGTCCGCCAGTTTTTTCAAAAGGTCGTTGTTCGGTTTGATGGCAAGCCTCGCAAGGCTGTTGATCTCTTCGATCAGTTTTTGCGGCTTGGCGTTATCCTCACGATCCCCAAGCGTTTGGAAGAAGGCATCCAGCGCCTCTTCGCGTTCGGAGATCTGCAGTTCGAGGGTTTCACCCGTTCGTTCGATCAACTGCTCGATGGCACGCAGGGCGTGGGCATATTCGGTTTCGATGGATTTGGAGATAAGGTCCAAGGTTGCATTTTTTATGCTCCCCGCGGCGGCTTGCGCGTTAATTTCATTAAGTAGCAGCTTGAACCCATACGAAGGGAATAATCCGTTCTTTGAGTCGAACGCAGGCTGGACCTGGTCCAACCACGCCAGCAAACGCCACGGACCTTCTTCATCCGCCAGCCCGGCTTCGACGCGTTTGGTCACTTCGGCATCGAGCATTTCCGCCACGTCGGCGCTCAAATCCTCTTTGACGAATATCTTGTCGCGCTGTAAATAAATCTGCTGACGCTGGGTGTTCAGGACATCGTCGTATTCCAGGAGATGTTTGCGGACGTCAAAGTTTGCGCCTTCGATGCGATGCTGTGACTGTTCGATGACGCTCGCCACCATGCGCGCCTCCAGCGGGAGTGAGTCGTCCACTTTGAGGCGTTCCATCAATGCGCTGACCTGTGCCCCGCCCTGGATGCGCATCAGGTCGTCTTGCAGAGAGAGATAAAAGCGCGAAGATCCGGGGTCGCCCTGGCGGGCGGCGCGACCGCGCAGCTGATTGTCGATGCGGCGGGCTTCGTGACGTTCCGAGCCGAGGACGTGCAAACCGCCCAGTTCCTTCACGCTTTCCATATCGTCGAAGTAACCAAGGAAGTTTTTGACTTCGGCTTCGTACAAACCATAGGCGGACAAATCGAGTTTCTTCAGGGCTTCGCGGCGTTCGTCGTGAGTCATGTCGAACGGGTCTTTGTAGCCGGATTTGCCCAACACGCGGTTGACCGCGGAGATGACTTCTTCAGCCAACTCACCGCCGAGTTTGATGTCCACGCCGCGGCCTGCCATGTTGGTGGCGATGGTCACCGCGCCGAACGCGCCCGCGCCTGCGATGATCTGCGACTCTTCGGTGTGGCGGCGGGCGTTCAAAACCTGATGCGCAACACCGCCCTGGAAGATCTTCTTCAATCGTTCCTTTGCGGTTTCAGGCAGGCGCAATAATTCGAGCAGGGTGTTGAGATTCGTTTCGTCGTCGAGGCTGATGTTGGTCATGCCGTGCGGCTTGATGAAGGCGCGCAAGGCGTCGGGGGAGATTTTGTCGATGGGCTCGTTGAAAGGCACGAGGTCCGTAATGAGGCGCCCGTCTTCTTCGATATTATTCGCGCGCACGTAGTGATCCCGCACCAGCATATACTGCATCAGGCGGCGCACAGGTTCGGCTTTTAGTCGATTGGAAAGTCTTTCAGAGGATTCAACGGAGGTCGTACCGACGAGCATCGGGCGGCCCAAGGCATTGAAGCGCACGATCTCCTGCACAATGGCGCGCAGTTTGGCTTCGACAGTGCGATAGATGACATCCGGATAATCTTTGCGGCGGTAAAAGAGCGCCGCAGTATCGCCAGCCTTTGCAAAATATGAATAGGCATATCCGTCTTCATCTTTGGTTTTGATCTCGACGAGGGAAGCCTTCTCGCCATATGCAAGATATTCGAGGTTCGGCGGGATCGGCGCGACTTCGAGTTTATAAATTTTGTTGAACTCTTCGGCTTCGGTGAGCGCGGTGCCGGTCATGCCTGCAAGTTTTTGATACATGCGATAGTAGTTCTGCAAAGTGACCGTGGCATACGTGACCGACTCCGGCTCGACCTTCACGCCTTCTTTCGCTTCCACGGCTTGATGCAGACCATCGCTCCATCTTCGACCCGGCATGAGGCGCCCCGTCGACTCATCGATGATGATGACCTTTCCGCCCTGCACAAGATAATCCTTGTTGCGATGAAAGAGGAATTGCGCGCGCATGGATTGCTGTAAATATCCCATGAGACGCGCCTGCTCGGGGTTGAGGTCTTCGGGTCGGTCGGGATCGATTAATTGCACGCCAAGCAGAGACTCGACCCGGCTCACGCCGATCTCGGTCAGGTTGATCGAGCGGGACTTTTCGTCCATCTCGAAGTCTTCCGGTTTGAGCTGCTTCGCGATCTGCGCCATGCGCCCGTACCATTCCAGATCGCCCGAGGCGGGACCGGAGATGATGAGCGGGGTACGCGCTTCGTCGATGAGCACGTTATCGACTTCATCGACCATGGCGAAGTAATGCCCGCGTTGCACGCGGTTTTCAAGTTTCATCGCCATGTTGTCGCGCAGGTAGTCGAAGCCGAATTCCGAGTTGGTGCCAAAGGTGACATCCGCGCGGTAGGCATCGACCCGGTCCACCATCTTGAGGTGACGCTGGTCTTCCTGCGGGGCATCACGCTCGAAATCCACGATGAAGGCTTTCTTGCCGTTCTCGGTCACCGCCGCCATTTGCAGAACGCCAACGCTCAAGCCGAGCGCATGGTAGATGGGCGCCATCCAACGCGCATCGCGCCGCGCCAGATAATCGTTGACCGTAATCAGATGCACGCCACGTCCAAGCAGGGCATTGAGGTAGACGGGCATGGTGGCGACAAGAGTTTTACCTTCACCGGTGCGCATCTCCGCGATCGAGCCGCTGTGCAGCGAAGCGCCGCCGATGACCTGCACATCGTAGTGCCGCAAGCCAATTGTGCGCTTGGATGCCTCGCGTACCGCCGCAAAGGCTTCGGGCATCAGTTCGTCCAATATGCCTTGTTCGGCTTTGAATCTTTCCTTATCATCGCCCTCACCCCCGCCCCTCTCCCAGTGGGAGAGGGGTGTCCGAAGGACGGGGTGAGGGAGCATCTCTGCGATTCTCGCCTTGAATTCATCCGTTTTGGCGCGCAGGGCATCGTCGCTCAACGCCTCATATTCGGCCTCCAGCGCATTGACCTGCTCCACGAGCGGACTGTATTGTTCGACGGTCTTCCTTGTAGGGTCGCCGCTGAATAGTTTTACGAAGTTCTTGAGCATGAAATCCCTTTCAGGGAAGGGATTATAGCATGGCTATTCGAGATATAATCCAAGGCGTGGAAACGATAAAATTTCGCCCGGCAGATGAGATCCTGCGCGAGTCGGAGGCATTCTTCATGAAAGAAGGCAAGGTTCATCACACGCTGAAACGGCTGGCTCGGGCTCTCGATGAGGAAGCCATTCCCTATGCCATTATCGGCGGGATGGCGCTTAATCTCTTTGGGTTCACCCGCGAAACAGTGGACGTGGATATTCTATTGACGCGAGAGGGGCTGGAAAGATTCAAGGAACGCCTGATAGGAAGAGGTTATATTCCCGCTTTTGAAGGGGCGGCGAAAAGTTTCAGGGACGCAGAGACACAAGTAAAAGTCGAAACCCTGATCACCGGCGAATATCCTGGCGATGGGAAGCCCAAACCAGTCTCTTTCCCCGACCCCCAAGCGACGCACATCGAACGGGACGGCTATCGCGTCATCCCCCTTGAAACTTTGATCGAACTGAAACTCGCCTCCGGCATGACCGCGCCCCACCGCCTGCGCGACCTTGCCGACGTGCAGGATTTGATCTCCACTCTGGATTTGCCTCTAGCATTGGGAAATGAGTTGGATGAAAGCGTGAGAGGGGAATATCGGAAGTTGTGGGAGTCGGTGCAGGGAGGGCGGGAAAATCTCCAAGAATAATTGTTGAACCTGGTCCACGAGCGGATTGTATTGTTCGACGGTCTTCACTTCGACTAGCTCAGTGCAGGCCTTGTGGGGTCGCCGCTGAATAGTTTTACGAAGTTCTTGAGCATGAAATCCCTTTCAGGGAAGGGATTATAACAGGCGGGATATTGGAGGAATGTTAGAGGAATTTACCCACCGTTTGCGCGATAAACACCGAGCGTTATTTGACCGGCCAGGCGTTTGTGGGTTCAGACTACGCGAAGGAAGGCCTATCGGCATTTATCAGGGCGGGGACGAATCGGGCGACGTCCGTGGTGTCAAGATTTGCGAATTTGGAAGTGAGTAGGGAATGGGACAGCGTGAGGCTGCCCCATTTTTATGGAATCATGATAAGCCATTTATCGTTTTATTGAATTTGTTGAACAAAGACATGTACCTGTTTTGTCTTTCGACCGTTCCTTTGTTGTACCTATAAATGGTTCATACTGTTGTATGATGCATTCAATAAAGGAGACCTGCAAAATGGAAATTCATCAAAATCCAAGGCCACTTATCCCGTTGGCTGCTTCAGCCAGACCACCGCCGATGGCGAAAGAACTTTCTGATATCAACAACACTCAATTACCGAGAGCAGAATTTTGACATTCAGAAAAATAAAAAGAAAGGAGAAAGCTAAAATGCGTAACCAAAGATATCAAAACGATTATGATGACTGGGAAGACGAGAGAAGGGATAATCAATCTTTCTCAAGGAACCGCAAGGATAATTGGAGAAACAGCTCAGTAAACTATTGTCCCCGATGCGGAGAGCCCATTGACATTTACAGAAAATCACAGTATCCCCAGCGCCGTTACAATCAGAGCGAGAGGAGTTATACTCAATCTTATCAAAATCGTTCTTCATGCAGTTCGGTTGTGGTCGCAATCGCTGTCATCATTGCCCTCGTGGGTATTCTTGCCTCATGCAATGTTGGCAGCTCTTCTGCGTCTTCTGATTTACCAACAGTCCAGGGTATGAATATCAAATACAATAACATCGCATCACCCGAAGCAGAAAGCGTAGTCTATCAAATTAGTGAGCCAATATCTTCAATTGAAGGAAATGTTCAGGAAGTAAATCCACCTTCTCAACCAACTTCCAGGACATATATCGTAAAGCCTGGCGATACTGTATACCGCATAGCAGTAGAAATGCTTGGGGATGGGAGTCGCTGGATAGAGATTGAACAGCTTAATAATTTAGGAAGATTGGCGAATGGATCTGTTTTAATTCACCCTGGACAGGTGTTAATATTGCCGGATCAATAGACACAAAACTGTTCTATAATGATTCTGACCAAAAGTTTGGTCTACTAAAATGACCAGGATACGCTCAGATTAGTCTAGTTTATGTGGGATTTGCCGAAGAACTACCTATCAGGATCACAATCAAATTTAACCGTATTAGTTCGCCGCCTTCTGGTCTTCAACGGTCTCTCATGCTCAATATCTCTTTTCGAATCATCAATTTCTTCTTCCTCATCAGCATCTGTCCGTTCAGGCGGAGGAATTTTTGGGTCACGAATGACACGTTTTGATTTCTCAGGACCACTATCTGGTTCGCAATCAAACAAAACCTTTCCATCGGAGGGCGGCTTTATTACGCGTTCAATCGTTGGTTCCGAATCGTCAATCTGTAAAGTTTCTTCTGAACCAATTAGCGGTTTCCACTGTCCTTTGTAAGGATCGTAAGTGCATCGCGGCATTGAACCATGTAAATCGCCGCGAGCAATTGCCAGCGGGCGACAATCACCGCAAACGTAGCGGTATTCGCAATCTCTGCATATTTCGATTTGGTCTTTTGTTAAACCCCATAGCGATTTTAGTTTAGCGCTTTTGAGTATTTCACGAAGAGATTGCATTTTTACGTTTCCAACTACTTCGGTGCGCCCCATGATACAGGGAATGACATCGCCATTATTTGTAATAGTCAGCTTGCCTGCCCAGCAAGGATTCCATTGCCGATTATGCTCGTAGTCTTCACGGTTGGCAGAAAATACGGGAAATGTAAGCCATTTTTTTGATAAGACTTCTGGATTATCTGGCATCAAAGTTGCTTCAGAACCTGATCCAGTTTCACGAACAACATCTAGGCGAACTTCTGAAAATCCAAGACTGTTTGCAAACACTGGCAAATTAATAATATCATTTTGGTTGGCAGCAACAGCAACACCAGCAATTCGCACTGGAATTGCATTTTCTTTTGCCCTTTTTAAACCAGCAAGTGTATACTCAAAACTGCCTCGCAATCCCGTTACAGCTTCATGCGTTTCAGCTTGTGTCCCATGTAAGGATACTGCCAAATGCACATCCTTTTCCGCAAAGGCTTTAACCTTTTGCTCTGTGAGTAATATACCGTTGGTGTACACTTCGATAAAGTCAAACCCTTTATCCTTGGCAATGTCAATAAGCGTTATCAAATCA
Organism: Candidatus Villigracilaceae bacterium; assembly: GCA_026645935.1. GTDB lineage: Bacteria > Chloroflexota > Anaerolineae > Anaerolineales > Villigracilaceae > Villigracilis. The sequence goes on from JAPKMP010000003.1 coordinate 242,127, forward strand.
CGGTAAAGCAGAACTTCCCCGCCAGTAAACTGCGCTTCATGGCATCCCGACTCGGAAGCTTGTTGCAATACTCGCTCCCAATCTCGTAGTGTCATAGGTTCGCCAGTAGCATTCAAACGTTTCTGACCAAACAGCGCGGGATTCTGAGCCTCGGCATAACAGTGAGAACAGCCAAGATTACAGTTTTCCCCTAATTCCAACCAAAGGAAATCCAAAGGATGGTTGTCGGAATTACTTTGCTCACTCTGATTGACAACTGAACCACCACTCAGTTCAATGAGGCCAAGTCTTTGAAGCCATGTAAGAAACGGGACGTACTTGGAATTGATTTCTTCGACGGGAATTCTTCGATCCACTGACCGAATAATATCAGCTGCAATACTGTTCAGACTGTAGACATCCTCTGTGTGAAAATCATAAACCGCCGCACGTTGTGCGCCATAAACAACTTGAACATCAGGATGCCAAGCGAAGAAATGTGTTTTGCGCATGGTGGCTCCTTTCATGACCTACCTAACCGACGCCAATGCGCTAAAGTATACTACAAATCATCCATTGCTTTCACTGTCGCGATAAATCCAGGATGGATTGACGCTAACTCTGAATGGCTCTCCCAGCACTCAATCAGGCGCTTACAGGCTCGGTGGCGTAATTCATCAGGCAAGCTGGGAAGCCATTCTCGCAAGAATTCCCGACGTTGGCGATATCTGATTGAGGAATATCTAGCCAGATAGACAAACATTTGGCAATAATGATCAGTCGCCTCATCAAACAATTCGTATTTGACTTTTGTTCCCGACTTGGCTTGACGTTCAGCTATCCTACCTAGAATCTCTTCCAAGTCGGCATATGCAGGCTCAAATCGATACCCCTCATTTTCGTACTGTCTCAGCCTTTTTTCCCATTGAGAAGTTTTTTCATGTTCGCCGCGCATTTCGGCAATTCTACAGAGTTCAACCAAACAAAGTGCAGAATAGAGGGGCTGGTTGTTTTCATCACCTAGTTTTACTCCCTTCAATAGAAGTGCCTCGGCTTTTCCAAGATAACCTAATCGTTCGACATCGTTCAGTGCTACACTTGCTTTTCCAATCAACAAGGCTCCCTGTTTTTGTAGCAGGTTAGGCAATTCCCGTTTCAAACCTTTTCCTACAAATACCTCCTCTGCTTCTTTATAGCGTTCTTCGGCAAATTCATATTTTCCTTCTAAATAATCCAGCCAACCAATATTCCTGGCGACAGATGCCATATCAACATCTGCGCGCAGGCCTTTCCATATATTATATGCCTCGTTGAACGAAATACGCGCCTTATCCAAACGTCCTTCATCTCGTTGCAACATTCCCAAGGCATTGATACTAAAGGCCTCACGTCCTCGTTGCCCAATCCTTTTTCTAATCGATAAACCCTGATGGATTCGGTCATAGGCGGTAGAAAAATCTCCCTTGTAACGAAGGGTCGTACCTATTTGAGTAGCAGCGGATGCCTGCCAGGTTTGGTCACCCTCATTATGGCTCAATACAAAACTTTGTTCAAATTCCTTTAGCGCTTCATCGTAATGTCCTCTATTCCTCAACAAAAAGCCTATGGTGTTTAGGATTAAATAACGCTCAGGCAAAATACCATGAACGGTGGCAACCCCATTTTCTGAAAGCAAGTCTTTTTGAGCAGTCTCATCACCTTTTTCAGCTTTTTGCGCAATCAGAAGAAGATCGTTGTATCCTTTATATGCCTCATGGAGCATTTTTACACCTTCTTCGAACTCTCCTAATCGCCCAAGTGCTGTAGCATAGGCAACTTTTGCTGTCAATTCGAAACGGCGTACTCCGCCAGAATCGTTCAAAACCTCATTAGCTAAATCTATCGCCCTCTTAGCATCCCAGAATATTTCAAGTCCCATCCAGACTCGCGCTGAATTTTCTAGCGCCTTTAGGACTTTATCATACTTTCCAACTGCCTCTAGCGCTTTGTTGACGTATTGTGCCATGTCAAGCAAAGAATCCATGTAGTCGTATTTGAATGCATGCCAGGAAACATCCAAGAGATCCCACAATTCCCCGTAAGCGCGTTCACGGTCTGCAAAAAGAAGATGGTACAGCCACTGATGTCGCAATGTGTCTAATTCGGGTGATTCGCGAGAGTTCTTTTCTCTAATTTTATTTATTTGCTCTTCGAAATATTCTGCCAATTGCTGGCTGATATTTGTCCTTGTTTCCAAGGTGGGATCATTCACCGTCCATAGATCTTCGGATAATTTCTCTCGAAAGTAATCATGGAGGCGAGTTGTTCCTGTATCAGAGTGGTATTTAATATAAGGAAAACGAATTAATTTTTCCAAAAAAACGTCATAGGACTTTGTGTTAAGCTGATCAAAAGAGTGAATGAGTTTCAATGTTTTTGCTGAATATCCGTGATATACATGGGCCAACTCGAGAATCACAAAATTTTCAACGGTTTTTTCGCTGTGGGGATCAATTATAAGTTTTTTCAAGAATTCTGATTCGGAAATAGTTGAAAGATCATTAGATTTAAGTCTGTCTTCTTTTAAAGCGAGGCATGCAAGTGCAACTAATAATGGCTGCCCTTCCTTCGTTAGTTGATGGAGTCTCTGTAGATGGGTTTTCATCTCATCAATCAGTAATCCACCTTCTTGAAGATACTGACGCATACTTTCCACGCTAAGACCCTTAAGCTCGCAAAGGGAAGGTTGCTGTCCCTTCCAGGTGCTTGCATCGCCACCCACGAGGGGTACTCTGCGACCGCCTGCCACTACCCTGAAATATGGATAAAGTTTCGTTACGAATTTCTCAAAAAACCATATTCCTAGGTTTTCAACGACTTCTTCCACGGTGTCGACAAAAATTACATATGGTTTGCCTTTTCTTTTGGGGCGAATAGCATTTATCAAAGCCTCTTCGGATTGGTTGAGAGTAAATTGAAGAACATCTTGATCTGCCAGGTCACCTTTAGTTACTTCAGTTTGATATTGATCGAATGCGCTTTTATAATCTGTACTATTTTCAACTTGAAAACGCCTTGCTAATTCTGTTATCACGCCCCAACGAGTACGCAAGCCGTCATTGAAAAAGTCAACAATGCCGCTATGGTGTAATTTCCGGTTTTCGCACTCTTCCAAGCAGGCTTCCAGAAACTTCGACTTTCCCTGCCCAGCAGGGCCGATCACCCACATTAACCATGGAGCGTCTGGTTCATCCAGCATTTCGCGAAACTTCTTCAATTCCTCCTGGCGGCCAACAAATGGCAGACTCACAGGCTGCGGGTTTACAGATTTCGTTGCCATGGGTACAACCTCCTTACTTATTAGCGATTACACAATAGTGACAGAAAACGGGAATTATTGCATTTGATTTTTCAAGAAGGGTTACTGAGATTATTTAGAGGCAATAACAATTTCTCCATATCGCCAGGATTTAATAAATTTTTGAATTCACGATCGCTTTTCAATTGCTCCTTCAATTCAACGACCTCGTCTCTGCCCCGCACACCTTCAACCATTGGCTCGAGAATAGAAAGCAAATGGTCGGTTACGTTTTCATTCTTTTCGAGCAACAGAACATTTAATTTATGATAAAGAGCCTCGACTATGTAATCCAAACGCTTTGCTTCAACGTTCTTCGCCCACTCACGATAGCGATCCGCCGCCCAATGCTGGATCGCTATATACTTTTCGGGCTGCCGGTACATTAATACTAACGCTACTATTTGGCGCAAGGGTTCTTCAAAAACATAACCTCGGCGCGAACGATCCCATGATACAAGTCGCGTCTGCACCATTTTTTGAATTTCATACAGAGCGTCTGCCCCAATAGTCGCGGGCTTAAAATACTCAGGAAGCCATTTTGGTAATAATTCTGTAACAACGGCAACGTTAAATAGGCGAAGAGGCGAAAGTATTTCCAAAGCCCGACTCAAATATTGATTCTCCGATTGTCCGAAATAATGTTTTAATTTGAGCAAATCCTCCAAAGACAAGATCAGACGTTCTTTTACTTGCGTCTCTTCAAGATCTGTGGGTTGTAATGTTTTTTGATTTTCCTGTTCTATCTCAAGAATGACTTCCGCCAGCCTTGTCGTCGCCGCAGGTAATCCAAAAGAAATCATCTGGATAGCGTTTACAAGTTCGGGGCGTTCGGGAATCTGAGCTCGAGTTTGTTGCTCTTTAAAAGGCTCAAGAGGCAGCCAAAAGTACCTTGGGCGCAAAAAGAAGGGTTGGCAGTCAAGTGGTTGGCGGCTGGCCATTATCCATAGCACATACCCGCTGTCGGTGGTCGGAGCTTGTATTTTTTCCTGGAACCAACCAATAACATCTCGATCAGCCTGTTCAACTGAATCTAATACAAAAATTACAGGGCGTTTTTCGCGTTTTGATGAAAAAGACGAAACATACTCCACAAATGCCTTTATTAAATCGTTTTCAAGTTGTACTAGTTTCTTCCTTCCTGTAGTCTTGCTGCGGGCTTTTTCCCACTTCCGCTTTAATCCTTCAATTTCCGCAGATATACTGCTAGCTCTCTCTAATTCTACGATTAGATCAATTAGAATATTTCCGCGAAGTTCCGCGTCATATCTTCGATCTACATACTCCTTGTCGAAATCAATTCTTGCCAATGGAAGATTTGAATATCTTTCTTTTATGCGTGGATAGAGTGTTTCTCGAAGGAATGTTGATTTGCCTATTCCAGCCGTGCCAAACAGGGCAATTACGCTTTTAGGCAGAACTGGTTCAGAAATCCTCTTCCTTATTTCAGAATCAATTACATCCCATTGATCCTCGCGATGAACAACATGACGTGGGGCATTGGGATACGACACGATAGAATCAGTTGAAGTCAACATTGGTCTTCTCCTTCTTGAGAGACACCCTCGCTAACCAGGCAAATATTCCAGGAGAGTGAATCGGCGCTAGAATATACTTGTGGTAATGCTTCAAAGCATTGATTAGCAAGATAGCTTGGCCGGGCAGCGTTCAAATTCATTACAAAGTCCTTATTCGTTTTTGCATCAATTAAACACACTGTTCTTACTCAAGATACGGAAGAACAATCTTCTTTCCATAAACTTTCCCGAGGATTTCCTGTAACTCAACTATCAAAGTGATAGCATTATTCTCTGCCTCTTCAAGATTATGAATAATGACTTGAGGGACTAAGGCGCCACCCCATTTTGCATATTGTTCTTTTGCGAGGGAAAGGTTTTTCTGGTTAATATCGAGCAATGACAATTTCTCTTCAACCTTGCCCGCCACCAAGAGCCAAGCAGCTTTTTCGATTTTCTCACTCAAAGCCGAATCTTTTGAGTTGATAGTAACAGTAAGTTCGGAACCAGACTCTTCGGGGGTGTTTGTTTTCACAGAAGGCGATGATAGATTCTCGGTCTTAGAGATATCTTGTGCCATTCTACGCTCCCTTCGTTCTTGTAATATTTTACTGCCTTCACCGAAAAGAAAATCTAAAATCTTCATTAGTATTGGGAGTGAAGCAGGATCAATCATTTTCTCATTCCTTTCTGAATCTGGCATAACTGAGAGTTCGTTAATTTTCTCATCAAGGTTTTTCCACCATTTTTCATTTGGGTAAACACATCTTCTCAAGATTCTTGAACCGAGAGCAAGGTAATATTGTTTCTTTTTGTCGTCAAGCATATTAAAAAAGGAAACCATTAAATCATTTACATGCTTTTCTTCTAGCAACTCAATCAGGTAAAATAACAATTCGTCACCAGGGTACCTTGTGCCATCATCAATAATTTCATTAAAAAATAGAGGGTTTTTGCTTTCTCCATTCTCATATGTTTCCTTTAGATAATTTGAGGCAAATAAAAATTGAACTGGAAGGCTAGAAAAGCAAATTAGTTTATCGTCCTTTATGTCATCGTTGGTCAGCGCATTCATAATAACGTGACGTGATATCCACTCTTTGGTCTCACTCTCGGGATTGCTAGACCTATTTTCCATGAGTGTATCAATGAACTCTTCCTTTGACGCAATCTGTTTTTTTTCTAGTCGCGTTAGGTCGTGGGCGTATTTACTAATTCGAGCTATGACATCGGGACCCAAGTCGTTAATCACTAATTGCGGAGCAATCTGACTTAACAGCAAACTGAATTTAGTGCGCTTGTTGTGTTGACGACTTAGGCGCGATCTTCCTGGAAGATTGGTCATTATATAAATCCATGATTTTATTCAAGAACATATCCTTTTTCCGAGACTTTAACTAAGTATTGTGGGTGGCTTGGATCAACTTCCACTACTTTACGAATCCTCTTGATTAATTGATCTATTCGACCATTGTCTGTCAAACGGTTGGTTGATGATTCGTTGTAAACTGCATAACGAAGTGAAGAATAAGAACACACCTTGCCTCTTTGTTCGATAAGGTATTCCAATAACTTACGTTGGAGCGCAGGCAATTGCTTCAGTTTTTTCGAGCCGCGCCAAACATAATGGCTTTCATCAATTCTTATTGTCAGAAGCGTTTCCTCAACAACGCTTTGAACAATTCTTGCTTCATTATGGAAGCTCTCAACAGAATTTTCTAAATCTTTTTTTGAAATGAGCAACTTGTTTGATGCCGATGTTCTTGTATGATGCCAATATAATAACCACTCAGCCAGTCTCATCATGTTTCGTGGCGATCCTTTGGCTAAAGAGGCAAGTTTGGCAACTAAAGATCCTTCCAAATCGGGTTCGCATACAACATCAAGGCTTGGCAGGGAACCCTTGGTAAAAACTTCCACTCTTCTGTCAAGCAATTGCCGTAACTCGTCTGCACTCCAGTTAATATGACGAATCATCAATCTGTCCGCGCGAAATCCAGGTTGTTCCATAATAACGTCCATAATCGCTGGAGTAAGGAAAAATTTAAAAGCCGTCTTCTCAAGTTCCATAAGGTATAAGTTTGTAACCAGGGATGCGAACAAATTGGCCGCGGAATGAGGGTTTGAAGACATGGGCTCCCGCTCATCTACTCGATCAATTAAGATGTAGACTGCTCTAAAGCCCGCTAATTCCGCTAATAACACAAAGTGACCCAAATCATCGTCTGCCGACGTGCTTTTCTTACTAAGTTGTTCAGGTGCAAGTTCTAATAGTTCGATCAAAAAACGTATAAAGACATCGCCTCTCAAAATTTTTTTTGAGCGAAGAGCGTCTGAATTTAATTTTTTGCTATGGTAACCAATCTTGTGCAACCATTTATCTAACCCAACATCGGTGTTCAAATCAGTGTATCTTGCTAAATACTCTGCTAATTTCTTGCGAAATCCCAATGAAAAGGATTCAATGCTTTTTGGATTCTTTGCCACCCTTTCAAGCAACAGAGGTATGGCTTCTTTTAATATCATTTCGATATGATGGTCAGTTGTCACCTTCCCGTTGTCATCGGCATGTTGTAAAGGAGCAGAAAACTCAAGATATGGAACCGGAAGAATTAAGCCATTCGGTCGGCTAGCATAACAATTCCATTCGATGGCACGACGGGTTGTGGTTTTCCCACAGCCTCTTTCCGCCACCAAAAATGCGCTTGTTGGGTGCAATGCGTCTCCCATGACATCATCAAAACCAGGGTGCTGAACAAAATACTGTAATAATTCCGGTTCTGGCTCGCGCGATGCTTCTCGAGTTGAGAAAGGGTTTCCTAACTTAAACCCTATTTGTTGCAGCCATGCATTGGGAACGCGAATGTCTTCCATATGCCGTCATCTACAATTCAACCTCGAAGTTTCAATTTCTTTCCTATAGTATAGCACGGGTTATTTCTTGTTCCTAACCATAGCCGCTTCGTTTGGATATCATCTGATTTTAGCCCTAAGCGACGGAGGGATTATACGCAGATTCCCACAAAGTGATTAGGTACAGTCAGGTACAATGGAGGTACAAGTTAGGTACACTATAAAAACACAGATAGATTGCAAAAGGTGGTTTGACCTCACCCCAACAGACGTGATTGATCAGCGGCCCCGCTTATCCCTCTCCTAAAAGAGAAGGGTATGAGTTGATTTCATTATGATGGGGATGCATATCTTCCAAGTCAATGTTTTGTTTCAAGAGGAAATCGTCCCTTCCTGCTGGCGTATCCTGTTCCCCGACTTTATTAAAATCCGCTCCTGATTGTAAGTAATACTAGCTAACCTCTTCCCACGGTCAATGGACGGAATGCAGGCATTTGTACTGTATGGATTAAAAAAAACCGCAGGGGCGTTCGAGTCATTCGCAAACCCGAACGTCCCCGCGACTTGAGCCTTTTCCCAACCCCCAACCAAAATCTTCCTACAACCCGCTCGCCCTGCGCTGAATCCGATCCTTTGCCCTTGCAATGAACTCGCTCAGGGCAAATCCATTCTGCTGGCTCCCGTCGCGGACGCGCAGGGAAACCTGTCCGGCTTCCATTTCATTTTTGCCGACCACGATCATGTACGGGACTTTCATCATCTGCGCGTTGCGGATCTTGGCGTTCATGCGCTGGGAGGACAGGTCCGCGCTGGCACGGATGCCGTTCTCGCGCAATTGCTTCGCGATTCCCTCGGCATACTCGTTCTGCTCATCCGTGATGGATATGACCCGCGCCTGCTCCGGCGAAAGCCAGACCGGGAAGTTGCCCGCGTAATGCTCAAGCAGGAAGCCGACCATGCGCTCGTGCGTCGAGAGCGGCGCGCGGTGGATGCACAACGGCATCTCGTCGTGACCTTCGCTATTCGTGAATTTCAGGTCGAAACGCGCGGGCTGGGCGAAGTCCACCTGGTTCGTGGCGAGCGAAAACTCGCGCCCGATCACGCTCCAGATCTGCACGTCGATCTTCGGACCGTAGAATGCGGCTTCATCCTCGACCTCCACAAAAGGGATGTTCCCGTTCGTCATCGCGCGGCGCACCATCTCTTCCGTTTTGAGCCACAGGCGCTCGTTGTCCACGTACTTTTTACCGAGCCCCGCCTTGCCGTGTTTGGAGAAGCGCATCACGTACTTTTCGATGCCGAACAGATCGAAATATTTGAGATACAGGTCCACCACGCCCAGGAATTCCTTCTCGAACTGTTCCTCCGTGACATAGATGTGCGCATCGTTCATCTGCATCGAGCGGACGCGCATCAAGCCGAAGAGCTCGCCCGATTTTTCGTAGCGGTAACACGTCCCGTATTCGGCGAGGCGGATGGGCAGGTCGCGGTAGGAACGTCCCTTCGAGCCGAAGATCTTGTGGTGCATCGGGCAGTTCATCGGTTTGACGTAATACTTTACGCCTTCCAACTCCATGGGCGGATACATGCTCTCGGCGTAGTAGGGCAGGTGCCCCGAATGCAGGAAGAGGTCCTCTTTCGAAACGACCGGCGTGCGGACGCGCGAATAACCGGCTTTCTCTTCCATCTCCTTGGCGAGTTTCTCCAGTTCTTCAATGATGATCCCGCCGTTCGGCAGCCATAAAGGCAGGCCCGGACCAACCTCTTCATCGAAGACAAAGATCTCCAATTCCCTGCCGAGTTTGCGATGGTCGCGCTTCTTCGCCTCCTCGAGCTGGTGCAGGTATTCCTCAAGCTGTTTCTTGCTCTCCCAGGCTGTGCCGTACAGACGCTGCAACTGCTTGTTGTTCTCGTCACCGCGCCAATACGCGCCCGCAATCGACGTCAACTTGAACGCATCCGGTTTGATCTCTTTCGTGTTCGCCACATGCGGACCTCGGCACAAGTCTGTGAATGTATCGTGCTGATAGATCGAAATCTCCGGCTTCTCTGTCAAAGGATTCCCATATTCGTCAAATCCGCCCTTTTCGAGTCCTTCGATCAACTCGATTTTGTACGGCTGGTCGGCAAATATTTTCTTCGCCTCTTCCGCCGAAATGACCGTCTTCTTGAACTCGTGCTTGCCAGCCACGATCTGGCGCATCCGCTTTTCGATCTGTTCGAGGTCTTCCGGCGTCAGGTTGCGCGGCAGGTCGAAATCGTAATAGAACCCGTTCTCCACCGGCGGACCGATCGTGATCTTCCCATCCGGGAACATCTCCAGCACCGCCTGCGCCATCACATGCGCCGCGGAATGGCGGACCTTATAAAGATAAGACTCTTCGTATTTCTCTTGTACTTGTTGTGCCATTTTTACATCCTTTCTATCTCCCCTCTCCCTCGGGGAGAGGGGCAGGGGGTGAGGGCAAAATAAAAAAATTCTCGCCCGAAGCACGGGGCGAGAATTTAATTCACGCGGTTCCACCCGACTTGTCCCGAGCGAAGCGAGGGATCTTC
>JAPKMP010000040.1 GCA_026645935.1 Candidatus Villigracilaceae bacterium
CTCGCCGATTACCGGATCTTCCTTATATTTCTTCCCGCGTGTGTTTGGGTACAAGACCTTTGGTTGGCTGACCTACCATAACATGTGGATCTACAAGGGTTTTTACCGCCTTCTATCCCCCCTCTATTCGAAGGATAAAAATTGGGCGAAGATGATGGATCGCGATGTCTCCCAGGTTTCCCTTGAGGCGTTTTTTTCCAGCATCGGCTCACTACGCCGAACCGATTTGCGGTCAAGTTTGCACCTGGTCCAGGCGCCGGTTTTTGGGATGTACGGCGAAAAAGACATCGTTGTCGATCCCAAACAATGGCGTCCCCTGTTGAACGGCGTTGCCAAAGCCCGCATTGAACGCTTTCAAAAGGCGGGTCATTTCATCATGCTGGACGAGCCCATCGAATTCAATCAGAAGTTGAAAAATTTCCTGGACGAAGATACACAAACCCAATGAGCGCTGCGACTTTTCATTATCCCCCGAAAATGGGAAAAATCATTCTGCTCGGTTTGGAGGAAGTGATTGGAAAGGGGGGAGTGGATGCGGTCCTGCGATTGGGCGCATTAGACGAATTTTTACAGGGCTCTCCGCCCGAAGCTGGCGAACGGACGATTTCGTTCGAGACGGTGAGTCAACTCCAGCAAAATCTTGAACAACTCTATGGCCCACGCGGGGGGCGGGGACTGGCTGTACGGGCGGGAAGGGCCTGTTTCAAGTATGGGCTCAAGGAATATGGTTTCATGCTCGGGCTGACCGAGATGGCGTTTCGCCTGTTGCCCCTTTCAACAAAACTCCATACCGGCGCGCGGGCTTTTGCCGAGTTGTTCAACAAGCATACAGATCAACGGGTGCTGGTGGAAGAGACGGAATCAACGGTCTACTGGCATATCGAGCGCTGTCCTTTATGTTGGGAGCGAACTTCAGACGAGCCGGTTTGCCACCTGGCGGCAGGCCTGCTGCAGGAAGCACTCTATTGGTTGAGCAGCGGCAAGGTGTTTAGCGTGGAGGAGACCGCCTGTCATGCCCGCGGCGACCAGCGCTGTACGATCACAATTCAAAAAATGCCCCTGACGTAGTAACCCGCCTTTTCCTGATTAGTACTTCCCATCAGACTCTTAGCTGTGAACAGTTTGGGCGGGCGATGGCATGACATTTTTGTATCCTGCTCGGCGCGCCCGGCAATCCCCCTTTGATTTATAATTCCCCTCATGCTTAAAATCATCATGAACGCGCGAAACCACATCATGCCGTTCTGCGAACCTGCGCGCGAACTAAGGATACAAAATTCACCCCTCTGGCTTCACCAGCGGAATCTTCTTGCCCCCTATGTGACCCGGGAAATGGAGGTCGGTCAGGGTGAACGCATCCCACCGGTACGGGAACAATCCATCGTTTATCGGGATAATCTTTTTTTTGACGAGCCGTTCATCACTGCGTTCATGACCGAAGCACTGAAGCGAAACCGGCCCGTGCGCGCTGCATTCCGGGCGGATGATCCCGCTTTTCGCGAGCATGCGCTACCACTATCCACCTCTTACACACCCGCCGGAAGTCTGCATCTTGCCGACCTTTGGTATTACCCGAAAGGACCAGTGGCGGGAGCCGAACCGCTGGTGGTCGATATGGAGGCGCGCGAGATCGGGTATTACCACGTCCCAACATATATGGGCGACCAAAGCGGGGACCTTGTGTTTCAAGTCCCTCTGCGCTCGTTGATCGCGATCGATTCATGGGTGCATGTCTTCATCGCAGACATGGTCTTCGGTCAGTTTTCACGCGGAGCCCGTTATGAGAAGCGCGCGAACGAAGAACTTTCCTTCAAACTCAAGATCCTCAGCAAAGCCATTTTTGAAGGACGCCAGATTTTCGAGTGTTCTGAAATCGTCATTGTGGGGAAGAACTGCACCATCGACCCCCGCGCGGTCATCAAAGGTCCGACGATCATCGGGGACAATGTCACCATCAACGCCGGGGCGGTGATCGACAACTGCCTGATTGGGAGCAATATCAATATTTCACAGGACGTCCAGTTGATGCTCTCGGTGGTCGGCGACGGGGCATTTCTGCCATTTCGATCCGCCCTTTTCATGACCACCGTCATGGAAAATACGATGGTGGCGCAAAATACCTGCCTGCAAATGTCTGTCATTGGCCGGAATACGTTCATCGGCGCGGGGTCCACATTTACGGATTACAACCTGATTCCCATACCCCTGAGGGCGCGGGATGGAAATGGCTCGTTGGCTCCTTCCAACCGCCCGGTTCTGGGCGGATGCGTGGGACACAACTGCCGGATCGGTTCAGGCATGGTCATCTACCCGGCTCGCACGATTGAGTCGGATGTGGTATTGGCTGCTTCTACCGAACGAAGAGTCATCGACCGCGATATCACATTTGCCCAGAGCGACCACCATCGCTGGAAGCTGGCGAAACTCCACCAAACCCCCTATCACCCCGAAAGCCAAAAAGCTGAAGTTGAATCGTGGTAGGGGTTGTCGAACCCGGACGAGCCATGGATAGTTTCGCCTTCATCATACATCCCATCGACCCCAAGCGCGACGTCAGCCGGAAATTTCCGCTTTTGGGGAGGATATTGACGGAAAAACAGATCGACTTTTTTTCCACCTTTTTCCCGCCGGTTTACATCTCTGAAATCGAAGGAATCACCTCGAAAGCCACTGGAAAGCAGGTAAAAGGCTGGTTCCTTGCATGTCCGTATACTCCAAGGCGCATGATGCAGTTGCCCGAGCGTACTGTCTATCGTAAAATTATACAGACGGGACGCGCGGCAGAAAAACTCGGCGCGGACATTCTCGGGCTGGGCGCTTTCACCTCGGTGGTGGGGGATGCCGGTCTAACCATTGCCAGGAACCTTGACATCCCTGTGACCACCGGCGACTCATATACGGTGATGATGGCGGTGCAAGCCATCCGCGATGCGGCAAAGGTCATGGACATCCGGATGTCGGGCGCGACCGTCGCCGTTGTCGGCGCTACTGGGTCGATCGGGCGCGTCTGTGCGGAACTGATCGCTGGTGAGGCCGCCCGGACCGTGCTCATCGCCCGGGACGAGAAAAAACTCGAGACTCTGCAAGACAGGCTCAAGGTCCAGGCGAGAAGCGAGTTGTGTATCAGTACGAAAATGGATGTCTTAAAGGAAGCGCAACTCATCCTGACGGTGACCAGTTCCATCCATGACGTCATACGTCCGGAACATTTGCAGCCGGGCAGTGTGGTCTGCGATGTGGCGCGCCCCCGCGATGTTTCTGCAATGGTCGCCGCGGTGAGAGATGATATATTAGTGATTGACGGCGGCATGGTGGATGTGCCGGGCTCCGTTAATTTCCATTTTAACTTTGGTTTTCCGGAAGGCAAGGCATATGCCTGCATGGCAGAGACGATCGCCCTGGCGTTGGAAGGCAGATTTGAAGATTACACTGTTGGCAAGGAGATTACGTTAAGCCGCGTGCAGGAGATCACGCAGATTGCCGAGAGACATGGTTTTCGTTTGAGCGGGTTCCGTTCGTTCGAACGGGAAGTAACGGAAGAACAAATCGAAGCCGTTCGTAAAAATGCCCGGCGGCGACAACGATAATTTTGATGGAAGAGAAACATACCCTTTGTTGAAAACTTCAGGCAATTGCCTCGAATGAATTTTCGACAACCGGCTGGAGGCTTAAATGGGAACTGCTCGCCTATTGGTAGTGGAAGACGATCTTGACATTGCCAACATGCTCAAAATCTATTTCACGGGTTTGCAATACGAAGTGGATGTTGCGAATCGCGGTCGTGACGCCCTGGAAAAGACCCGTCAGGTACTTCCTCATTTGATCGTGCTGGACATCATGCTCCCCGATATCGACGGGTATGAAGTTTGCCGCACGCTGCGCACCAATATGCGCACCAGCCACATCCCAGTGATCTTTCTGACGCAAAAGGATGAGCGCAGCGATAAACTGCAGGGGCTTGAGCTCGGCGCGGACGATTACATTACGAAGCCGTTCGATATCGAGGAATTGAAACTGCGTGTGCAAGGCGCCATCCGCCGCGCAGAGCGCGAAAGCCTTACCGACCCGCGTTCGGGTTTGCCGGCCGGGCGGTTGATCGAAGAGCAATTGCGGCGCATCATCCGTGAAAAGTCGTGGGCGCTGCTCGACCTGCGAATCAACAACTTCGATGCGTTCAAAGACGTATATGGATTCGTGGCAGGCGATGACTTGCTGCGATTTTCCGCGATGCTGATCGGCGAGGTGGTGGATGAAGTGGGAACGCCGAACGATTTTATCGGTCATGCGGGGGGCGATAACTTCATCATCATCACCACCACCGAAGCAGCTCCAACCATCCGCCAGAAGATCAAGGAACGGTTTGCTGAAGAAGTGCAAACCCATTACAACTTCATCGATCGCCAGCAGGGGTTTATCCAGGCTCCCAAAGCGGAAGGCGGTTTCGAAAAAGTCGGTTTTATGACCTTCTCAGCTGGACTTGTCTCGCCGGATTTGCATACCTTTGCGGATATTCGAGAAATTACTGAACTGGCCGCCGAAGCGCGCAGGCAAGATCCGACAGTTGCCTCAGGCGCCTGAGGCAGGCGGGCTTTACAGTGTCTGTTGGTTTGGGCGTTGGAGTTTTCATCGCCGGGCTTGTGGTCGTTACACTGGCTCTGCTGGCATTGCGCCTGATGGCGAGATCCCAATCCGCCCTCTCCGATAGAAACCTTTCCCTGCAAACAGCAACGGCAAACCATTTGAAAGAAGCCGTCATCGTCCTCCAGCCGGGTGGGAGGGTGGAGTATGTCAGCCATCCAGCCCGTTCCTTTTTCAATTTGCGTGACGACGAAGCCCATGACCTGGAGCGTCTTGCCCGGCATGTAAGACCGGCCGATGATTTCCTGGATTTGTGCGTAACGCCGGGGTTGAAACGGGTCATGGTTGGCGGCAAACCTGTCGAACTCGCCTCCTATGAAGTCCCCGGGGTGTATCCAAGAATGCTCATCTCTGTGCGCGCCAAGGACACTCCTTCTTCCGCGGAGAATGGGGACGAATCATCCGCTGAGATCCTGCGCGTGGCGACGGAATTCAGTCAGGGCATCGCCGCAAGCCTGGACCTCGAGACGACGGTGCGTTCGATTCTGGACCATGTCAGCCGCCTTGTCCCCTCCGATGTGCTTGAATTGAAATTATGGAGCGAGGAACGAAAATCACTTATCCCCTTCCGTTATCAAAATCCCGCATCCAGCAAGATCGTTACGGCGTCTTTATCCCGTTTCGGCGGGTTGACAGACCAACTATCGGCGCGGCGTGAACCGCTCATCTTCAACGAAGTAAGCTCGATTCAGGAATATATGTCGGGCGGCGAAATGAATCCCATCCATTCCTACCTGGGCATTCCGCTTATGGCGGGCGGAGAGTTGGTGGGCACGTTGGAAGCGGGACAAATGAGCAGCGGTGCATTTGGTTCACATGATTTGAATCTCCTTCACTTGATCTCGGGTCAGGCGGCGGTTGCCATTCGCAACGCAAGGCTGTATGAGGAGGAACAAAAACGCCGCGCAGAGTTGACAGGGCTGGCAAACCTCAATCAGGCTTTGAGCTCATTGCATGATGGCCAGGATGTCATTGCCCGGCTTGTCGATAGCATTGCGCCACTTTTCCAGGTCGAGATCATCGGCTTCCTTCTTTACGATGAAAACAAACGCGTTCTTGAGGGCAAGGTCCCGTTCCGGGGTCTTCCCGTTCATTTCGTCGAAATTTACCACGTCAATATCGGAGTCGACACACCCGCGGAAAAATTGATCGAGAGTCAGGAACCGATCATGACAACAAATGCGATGGGCGATGAATCCTGGGGAGCGCTTGGGTTTGGGGATATCGCAACGGCGGCAAGCCTTCGCGACGTCGCATTGATTCCGCTTCTCTCTTCGGGACGGATGTTCGGCTATCTGCAGGTGGGCCATCACTCCCGGGGAGTTGCCGCTTTCAGCGCGGAGGAGATCCGTCTGATGGGCATCGTTGCCAACCAGTCAGCTTCGATCATCGAAAATGTCCTGCTTGTTCAGCAGGCACGAGCCCGCACCCAGCGTGCCGATGCGTTGCGGCGCATTGCCAGCCTTGCCGCTTCATCAGCCACGCTCGATGAGATCATGAAATATTCGGTCCGTGATCTTGCCCGACTCTTCAATGCGGATACAGGCGCAGTTTTCCTTCTCGATGAATTGCGCGGGATGTTGATCCTGAATAAATCCTCCATGTACGGGGTTCCGCAGGAGATCAGCGATTCCTTCATACAAATTTATCTTGATGACCCTCAATTTCGATACACGGTTTCGGGCAGCAAACGTTCATTCATTTCGGGAGACTTGAGCGCGGATCAACGAGTCCTCCCTGTATATCGCCCGTTGGCAACCGCTCTTGGGATGGAATCAGCTATGGTCGTGCCGCTGATCGCGCGCGACCGCAGCGTGGGCGAATTGATGCTCGGAAGCAGGAAACCGGATAATTTCAATTCCTCCGACCTCCAGGCGATCACCACCGCGGCGGGTCAGCTTGCGGCAGCGGTCGAAACGGCGGCATTGCTCTCACAGACAGATGCGTCTTTGCGCAAACGCGTTGATCAGCTGGGTGTGATCACCCGTGTGAACCGCGAGTTGGTTTCATCGCTGGATGTCAAGCATCTGCTCAATGTGTTGCGTGAGGAAGCGGTGCGCATCTCAGCCGCGGATTGTTGTTCGATCATCCTGATAGACCAGGCAACTGCCTCCGATCCTGGGATCCTGCTTAGAGTCGGCTGCGATCGCGCCTCCGCTGTCACCTCACCCGAATGGAACGTGATACGAAGCGGCGAGCCTTTGCTCATAAGTGATTTTGTTCAGGAGGCTGTACTTCCGCCGCATGAAAATGCCCGTTCTGCCATCATCCTGCCGATTTTTTACCAATCGCGCACTTTGGGATTGATGAGCGTCCATTCCAATCACTCGAATTTTTTCACCCCTGAAACGGTCGAATTGCTGCAGATGCTGGCCGTGCAGGCAGGCATTGCGATCAATAACGCCAACCGTTACCAGGTGGAAAAACAACACAGCGAGTTGATGCGACGCCGCGCCGAAACCCTCGTACGCCTTACCGACGTCACTTACAATCTCGGTCACGACCAGCCGCTCGATCAGGCGCTAAATATGATTGCCCGTAATCTGCGCGATGCCACTCCATTCCGGGTGATTCTGTTAAGCATCGTCGACCAGGAGACGGAACAGCTCCGCCGTGTCACTTCGATCGGTCTTACTCAGGAAGCGTGGAATGAACTCTCATTGCGCAAACAGCCTGTGTCCAGTATCCAGCAGCTTATGCGCCCCGAATTCAAGGTGAGTCGTTCCTATTTCATTCCCTCCGATCAAACCCCCATCATCCCACCGGATGTGCATCATCTGACGCTGGATGTCTATGCTCCGGCGTCAAAAGGCGCCAATGCCTGGAATCCGGAAGATTTCCTGCTTGTTCCGCTTGAAGATACCGAAGGACGAATGATCGGGTTGATCAGCCTTGACGATCCATCCAACGGATTGCGTCCGGATAAGGCAACCATCGAGGCTGTGGAAGTATTTTCTGCGCAGGCGGCGCTGATCGTCAGCAACATGCTGCGCCAAAACGACCTGCGTTCGCGCATTGAGTCGCTTAATTCCGCCTTTGAACGCCAGCAGAAATTGATCGATATCGCGAAGAACGATCTGCCTCTCCTGCTTCGCAAAGACCTGGAGCAGACCATCGCCCTTCACAATCTTGACCGGCGCGCCCAGCGTGTCCGTGCCGGGCTGGCGATCACCGAATCTGTCAGCCGCCAGTTGGATGCAGGCTCGGCGCTATCCGCCCTCGGACGTGAGACGCTTACCCAATTGGGAATGTCCATCGCCCTCATCGCGGAAAAGACGCCTGATGGTTCCCGCCTCTTGCATGTGATGGGCGGCCTTCCGCGTTCCACCAATGTAGAGGCGTTGTACGGTCAGCGCAATCCTTTGCGGACTTGTCTGCAAAACGGTCAACCCATTCTTATTCCCAACCTTGATGAAGATGATGAGTGGCGCGACGCATCCCTGCTGACCGCTTTGCGCGCAAAAGGCGTGATCTGCCTTCCCATTCTGGTCGAGAACAAGCCTGTTGCTGCAATGATGGCAGTAAGCCCCGAATCCATGCCATCTTTCACCGAAGAAGACCGGCATGTGTATACACAGATCTCGCAGCAGACCTCCGTCATCCTTCAGAACATCCATCTGCTTAATCAGACCCGCCGCCGATTGGACGAGGTGAACCTGCTGCTGGAGTTCAGCCGCGGTTTGGCCGGCATGGATGCGGACGCTGTGGTGAGATCGCTTCTTCAAAGCGCACGCCGCGTCATCCCGCATGCCCATGCAGGCGTGGCGCTGGTGTGGAATGCGAAAAGTGAAGCCCTTGTCCCACGCGCTGTGTCAGGCTATGCCGATAATGAAAGCATGATGAAGATCAATTATCGCATCGGGGAAGCCCTGCCGGGGAATGCCTTCATGAACCGCAAGGCGCGTCGCGTGGATGAGATCAATTTCCCGCGTGATTACAACCTCAGTACCGAAAATCTCGCACTTTACCGTCAGGCGACTAGCGGGCGCCTCCCGGTATCCTGCCTTATCGTTCCCATTGTCTCGGCTGAACAAAACCTTGGGCTGTTGGTACTTGACAACTTCAATACCGCAGGTGCATTCCGGGAGGAGGATGAAACCCTGTTGATCTCGCTTGCCCAGCAGGTGGCGCTCTCCCTGGATAACATGCGGCTCGTGCAGACTTCGCAGGAACGCGCGGGTCACCTGCAGGCCCTGAACGACGCCTCCGCCTCTCTCACCACAAGCCTTAGCACTGACCAGCTCATCAATTCGCTCCTGGACCAGTTGAGTCCGATCCTGCCCTTTGATACGGCGGCACTCTGGCTCCGTGAGAAAGACCGCCTGACTGTTGTATCGACGCGCGGGTTCTCCGATGTCGAAGAAAGGCAGGGATTGTCGATCTCAGTTTCCGACAGCGCGCTCTTCAGGGAACTTGCACAAACAGGCCAGCCCATCTTCGTCAAGGATGTGCGGGAAGACCCACGTTTTCCGCCGGTCGAATCCCCGCGCCTCTCCTGGCTGGGGATACCGCTCAGTTATAAGAACGAATTGGTGGGGGTATTGGCGGTGGAGAAGTGGCAGGCGAACTACTACACACGCGAACAGGTCCAGGCCGGGCTGACATTCGCAAGCCAGGCGGCAGTATCTCTGGATAATTCACGTCTCTTCGAAGACAGTGTCAAACGCGCGACCGAACTCGATCAGCGTTCGCAACGTCTAACAGCGCTTAATAGATTCACGTCCACGCTTACCCGCTCGTTGGATACGGACCAGATCATGACGGCGACTGCCGATGAATTGCTCCAGGGTTTGGGCTCCAGCCGGGTTTCGATTGTGACATTCGAACGGGGTCAAAACCTTTGGAAGTACACCATGCCCCGCATCCGCGCAAAACTGCCGCGGGTCCTGCCGGATGCGCCCATCTTCGCCCGGCTGCGCGAATCGCTGGGAATCTTCAATACCGATGATGTCCACGCCGAACCGGATCTTGCCTCCCTCCTTGAAATGCTTGGTGAGAACGCGCGAGCCTTGTTGATCCTTCCGCTTATCAGCGGGCAGACCCTCACTGCTCTCGTTTTTGTGCAGCTCTCCGGCGATACGCGTTTTGGCATTAACGAACTCGAAGTGGCACGGACCATCACAAACCAGGCGAGTATCGCATTGGAAAACGCCCGCCTGTATCAATCATCCGTGCGCATGGCTGACCGGTTTGCCGTGCTCAATGAAACGAGTTCCCTCGTCAGCGCCAGCCTCGACCCTGAGGAAGTGTACATCTCGGTACATCACGCCGCCGAACGCCTCTTGCCGCTCGATTCTTTTGTGATCTCATTATTTGATGAAACCTCGAACGAAATCGATGCAGTTTACCTCTATGACCGCGGTAAACGCCTTCAGGGTGAGCGGGTTCCTCTTGGAAAAGGATTGAGCAGCGAGGTGATTCGCTCGGGCAAACCATTCCTGATTCCCGATGCCACGAACTCGAAGATCGATTTCTTGCAGGCAGGCGATGACGACGAGATCACAAGATCCATTCTGGCAGTCCCGATGACGGTAGGAGGCAAGTCGTTGGGAATGCTTTCTGCACAGAGTTATCAGGCAAATGTTTATTCGGATGAAGACGCCCAGCTTCTCGGTACGCTGGCGAACCAGGCGATCGTCGCCATCCAGAACGGGCGCCTCTTCAACGAAACCCAGACTCTCGCCTCCGAACTCGAAGTTCGTGTTCTGGAGCGAACCGGGCAGTTGCAGCGCGAGAAACAGAACACCGACACCCTATTGCGCATCCTCACTGAAGTGTCTTCGAGCCTCGACCTTGACCGCGCACTGAATCGCACGCTTTCGCTTCTCAACGATGCCACCGGCGCAGAGCAGGGTACCATTTTGCTCGTCCATGCCGAGGATAATCTGCTGCATTATCGCGCAGGCTACGGTTATCTCTCGGACCGTTCCACTTCATCGAACAAGGGATTTACACTGAAGATCGGAGAGGGGCTGGCAGGATGGGTGGTCAAACACCGCGAATCCGTATTGATCGGCGACTTGTTCGAAGACCCGCGCTGGGTTCGAAGTACAGCCAGCGGTCAGGATCATCGAAGCGCGATTGCCGTTCCCATGTCTGTGGGCGAGGATGCAATCGGCGTTCTCATGGTCTTCCATCGTACAAAAAACTACTTCAGCGCGGAATTGCTCAACCTCGTTACCGCGATTGCGGGGCAGGTGGCGGTTGCGATCAACAATGCTCGTCTCTACGAACTGATCCGCGATCAGGCGGAACGCCTCGGATTGATGCTGCGCAAAGAACAGGTTGAAGCGAGCCGTTCTCAAGCCATCTTGGAAGCGGTGGCAGACGGCGTCCTGGTCACCGGCGCGGACAACCGGATCTCATTCGTCAACTCATCCATCACCCGCGTCCTTGGCGTCGACGATACACAGTTGCTTGGGAAATCACTGGAAGCCTTTGCCGGTTTGTTTGGCAGTTCTTCCGTCGAGTGGATCAAGACCATCCGCCGCTGGTCTGAAGATCCGTCCACTTATCAGCCTGGTGAGATGTACGCAGAGCAATTGGAGTTGGAAACCGGGCGTATCGTTCTCATCCACCTTGCGCCTGTGATCCTTGTAAACGATTTTCTCGGAACGGTCTCCATTTTCCGCGACATCACCCGCGAGGTGGAAGTGGACCGGCTCAAATCCGAATTCGTGGCGACCGTCAGTCACGAATTGCGCACGCCCATGACGGCGATCAAAGGCTACGTGGACATCCTGACCATGGGCGCTGCCGGTTCATTGAACGAGAATCAAATGCACTTCCTCGAAGTGGTGCGGAACAACATCGAACGCCTGAGCATCCTTGTGAGCGACCTGCTGGATATTTCCCGAATCGAATCGGGTCGCGTGAAATTGGAGCAGGGATCGGTCAACCTGTATGAGATCGCCGAAGAGGTGGTTGCAGAGGTCTTGCGCAGGTCGCAAAACGATGACAAACCGATCGCCCTTTCCCTGGATGCGCCGAGAGGACTGCCCCCCGTGAGGGGCGATAGTTCCCGGGTCCGCCAGATCATCAGCAATCTCGTCGTCAATGCGTACAATTACACGCCCGAGAACGGCGCCATTCTGGTGAACATTCACCCCGACTCTGTCAGCGAGGAAGTGCAGGTGGATGTGCAGGATAGCGGCATCGGCATCAAGCCCGAGGATCAGAGCCGCATCTTTGACCGCTTTTACAGGGGCGAAGATCCCCTGGTGCTTTCCACGCCGGGCACCGGGCTTGGATTACCCATCGTTCGTCAATTGGTGGAAATGCACAATGGAAGAATTTGGATGAAAAGCTCGGGTGTGCCGGGCGAGGGAAGTACTTTTTCCTTTACCCTGCCCATCTTCAAAAACGGAGACTAAATGGCAAGAATCTTAATCGCTGAAGACGAACCAGATATCCGCGAACTCGTGGCATTCACCCTGCGTTTTGCCGGACATGAAGTGACCACGACAATGAACGGCGAAGAGGCGTTTCACAAGGCTCAGGAAATGATCCCCGACCTGATCATGATGGATGTGCGCATGCCGCGCATGACCGGCTACGATGCCTGTCGCGCCATGAAGCAAATCCCCTCACTCAAGGATATTCCCATTGTATTCCTCTCCGCAAAGGGGCAGGATGCGGAAATTCAATCCGGGCTCGAGGCAGGCGCGGAGGAATACCTGCTCAAACCGTTCGCCCCCGACCAATTGGTGGAACGCGTCAAGGCGATCCTTTCGAAATTTGGAAAATAAATGAGCGCGATCATTCTAGACGGATCGATGGTGCATTACGAAGCGTTGGGACGCGGGCGTCCCATCATCTTCCTGCACGGCTGGGTCGGCTCATGGCGGTATTGGATCAACGCCATGCAAGCCTCCTCCACATCGTTCCGCGCTTATGCCCTGGATTTCTTCGGTTTCGGAGATTCGGATCGAAACAAAAACCATTATACGATCGAAAAACAGGCAGACCTTCTCGATCGTTTCCTGAATAATCTGGGAATTGGCAAGGTGGCCTTGGTGGGCCACGATCTGGGCGCGCTGGTTGGTTTTCAATACTTCAAGGCTCACATTGAAAGCGTGGACCGGATTATGGCGATAAATGTCCCTCTGGAATATGATCTTCTCACCGCCCGGATGCGGACGGCTCCCGCCACTGACCTTGCCGAATGGCTGACGAATCGTCAGCCCGAAGCTCTGACTTCCCTTTCAGATGCCTCAAAAGTGGACCCGGAAGCGGTCTCAGTCTCGATGAGCAGTTTGCAAGGTTATAGCATCTTTCCCCAGGTGCGAAATTTCGGCGTGCCCTGCCTTTTTGTTTATGGCGCAAATAACCCGGCTCTCGCCAGCATACCCTTTCAGGATAACGCACTGCCGATGCACATGCACCAGATTACGCTCGAAAATTCGGGACATTTCCCCATGCTCGACAATACTCCACAGTTCAACCGGCTTCTGGTCGATTTTCTGGCATTGGACTCGGGGGCAAGCCCCACAGAGTTGCAAATGAAAGAGGAATGGAAACGACGCGTCCGCTAAGAATACCGTGAGAAAAACCATCTCGCGGTATTTTTTACTTGACATTCCATTCTCGCAGTCCTATACTCAAATCACAATTGAACGGGGAGTCCCGCCCAACGGGACTGAGAGGAGCGTGAACGCGCTCGACCCGCAATACCTGATCTGGTTAATACCAGCGGAGGGATTCCTCATTTTGTTTGCCAACATCCTCCGCTGCCGAGGATGTTTGTATTTAACTTTTGTGGTGAAACATGAGAATCATCATCTTTGCCAACGGCAACCTGCCAAACCTTGAAAAAGCCCGCGCCCTCATCCGCCCTGATGATTTCATCCTCTGCGCGGACGGCGGCACACGCCATGCCCTCGCGCTGGGACTCACTCCCAACGTCATCGTAGGTGACATGGATTCCCTCCCATCCAACTTCAACCTATCAACCTTTTATGGCGAAGTCATACTCTTTCCAAAGGATAAGAACGAAACCGACCTCGAACTCGCCATCAACCATGCATTGACGTTGCATCCCGACGAAATCTTGATCCTCGCCGCATTGGGCGGTCGCATTGACCAATCCCTCGCCAATGTCGCCCTGCTTTCAAGCCTTCAACTTGCGACCTTCAACATTAAACTGACCGACGGCGTGGAAGAAATTTTCTTTTGCTGGCACCAAGCCCAAATCAAAGGAAGAAACGGAGATATCGTCTCTCTCATCCCCTGGCAGGGGGAGGTCACGGGAGTTTTCACCGAGAACCTGCGCTGGCATCTTCATCACGAGACTCTTTATCCCGACAAGACCCGCGGCATCAGTAACGAAATGACATCCGATGTTGCCACGGTTTCAATCACGAGCGGATTCCTGCTCATCACTCACATCACTGGTAACTGATTACTGGTTACTAAAAAGGAACACCCATGAAAAAAGTATTTCCCATTCTCTTTCTTCTTTCCTCTTTCCTCTTCACATCCTGCGCTCCAACTGGACTTAAAACACTAACTGTGATGACTCACGACTCTTTTGCAATTTCTGAAGGCGTTATCACCGCCTTTGAAACCACCAATAACGCGGAAGTTGTCTTCCTCGCGAGCGGCGACACAGGCACCATGCTCAACAAAGCCATCCTCGCCAAAGATGCCCCACTGGCGGATGTGCTCTACGGCGTGGATAACACCTTTCTCTCCCGCGCCCTCGAAGCGGACATCTTCGATGCCTATCAATCGCCTGCGCTGAGCGATGTGCCCGCCGAGTTCGTGCTTGACTCATCCTTCCGCGCCCTGCCCGTGGACTATGGCGATGTCTGCATCAACTACGATAAAAAATATTTTGCAGAGAATAATCTTGTCGTGCCCGCTTCGTTTGACGAGTTGACGAAACCTGAATACAAAGGTTTGCTTGTCGTGGAAAACCCCGCCACCTCTTCGCCCGGTTTGGCGTTCATGCTTGCTACCCGTGCTTACTTTGGTGACGGCTTCCTTGATTATTGGAAGAGCCTGAAAGATAACGGAGTGGTGGTCGTAGATGGCTGGGAAACCGCCTACTACACTAACTTCTCCGCCTCATCGGGACAAGGACCGCAACCGATGGTCGTCTCCTACGCCTCCAGCCCCGCCGCTGAAGTGTTCTTCGCGACCGAGCCGCTGACCGAATCTCCCACCGCTTCGATTGCCGCTTCGGGCATGTGCTTCCGTCAGATCGAATTTGTGGGCACGCTTCGCGTCAAGAACGGGCAGAACCGCGACCTCGCCGAAAAATTTGTGGACTTTATGTTGAGCAAGCAATTCCAGGAAGACATGCCGCTCAATATGTTCGTCTATCCCGTCAACCAGTCCGCGCAACTGCCGGAAGTGTTTATAAAATACGCAGAGGTAGCGAGCCGGCCTGCTATTATTACCTATAATGAAATTGCCGCGAACCGTGATACATGGATCGAGGCGTGGGCTGAAGTGATGAAGTAGGTTTTTACTTCGTTGGTTTTACGACATCCCAAACGATGTCCGGGTAACGCGCCGCCACTTGCAGCAATACCCGGGCAGGACCTTGCGGGGTGCGCCTGCCTTGTTCCCAATTCCGCAGGGTTGAGGTGCTGATGCCTAGCAAAGCTGCAAAATTCTGCTGGGAGAGTTTATATCCTGCACGGATGCGTTTGATGTTTGGCGGCGTGATCTTAAATGTGCGAGATGGCTTCATTTCTCCGCGTAAAATCGCCCCGCCTTCACGGACGCTTTCTAAAAGGTCGTTGAACAGTTCGTTTTTCATCGAAATTCCTCTTTCACGATCTTTCGCAGGATTTTTAATTGTTCCTGCGTCAAATCATCTTTTACATTTTTTGGGTAAATCAGGAGCATCAAAATGCGTTCCTGTTTTACCGCCCAATAATAGATCACACGCACACCGCCGCGTTTTCCACGTCCCGTCATACCCCAGCGCATTTTCCGCAAACCTCCGCTGGAAGGAATGACCACTCCTGCATCGGGTCGGTTGGCGAGCACGGATTGCAACAGGCGGTATTCTTCATCGCTTAGGAGCAGTAAAACCTGGCGGGTGAAGATGTGCGTTTCAATGAGGATCATTTTAGGTATTATACGCCATTGGCGTAGTAATTGGAAGAGCAACAAACAATGACTGCAGTAAAAAAAGACTTCAACCTGTCAAAACACCGCCTTCTACTTTGGGCGCCAGCTGTCTTCTTTCTTTTTACCTTTTTCTTCTTCCCTCTCTTCAAAATCCTCGCCCTCACCTTCAACCTCGAAACCTTCACCAACCTCAACAACTTACGCATCACGTATCACGCATTACTCTTCACCTTCTATCAAGCCACCCTCTCCACCCTCCTCACCTTTGCCCTCGGATTACCCGCCGCTATTCTCTTTTCCAAATTCAACTTTTACGGCAAACCGCTTCTTCGCGCTCTCACAGCCGTCCCCTTCATGCTGCCGACGGTTGTCGTTGCGGCAGCATTCAACTCATTACTCGGCACTCGTGGCATCATTCCGACGCTTTCCTCTTTCCTCTTTCCCCAATTACCAATTATCAATTACCAATTTCAAGGCACGCTCACTGCCATTCTCGTCGCCCACACTTTCTACAACACCTCCATCGTCATCCGCATTGTTGGGAATGCGATTTCAAGGCTCGATCCCAAACTCGAAGCCTCCGCCCGTGTTCTCGGCGCGGACACTTTCCACGTGTGGAAAGATGTCATCCTCCTGATTCTTCGCCCTTCTCTCCTCGCCGCCGCCCTGCTCGTCTTCATGTTCGACTTCACCAGTTTCGGCGTCATCCTCTTGCTGGGTGGATCACAATTTGCCACCCTCGAAGTGGAGATCTACATCCGTGCCCTGCAACTGCCGGACCTGAATCTTGCGGCTCTTTTATCCGTCATCCAACTCGTCTTCACCCTCATCTTTTCCATTCTCTACTCACGAACCATCAACCAAGTCAGCACCCAAACCACCCCGCGCTTCTCTCAAGCCCGCGCACCAAAAACAATCCGCGAACGCGTGTTTGTCATCACTTTCTACTCTCTACTTTCTATCTTTTTCCTCCTTCCCCTCATCTCTTTGCCCATTCGCTCATTAACCCGCCTCGAAGCCGACCGCGGACAACGTGCTGAAGTCCAATACGGTTTCACCACCGACTACTACGAAGAACTCTTCATCAACCGACGCGGCTCGTTGTTCTACGTTCCCCCTGTGCAAGCTGCTGCCAACTCGCTGGGGTTTGCTGGCATCACCGTCATCCTTTCACTCGCTCTCGGCTATCCCGCCGCGTATGCTCTCGCCAAACCGACTCGTCTCGAAAAAATTCTCGATCCCTTTCTCATGCTTCCGCTCGGTGCCTCCGCTGTGATGATGGGACTCGGCTTCATCCTCTCCTTTGGGCGACTCATTGCTTCACCGTTCTTTATTCCAATCGCACACACACTCATCGCTTTACCTTTCGTCATTCGCACACTGCAACCTGCGCTTGCGTCTATCCCCGAAAGACTACGTCAAGCTGCATCCACACTCGGTGCATCCCCTTTGCGCGTCTGGCAAACCGTAGACTTTCCCATTCTCTCACGCGCCACGCTCAGCGCCGCCACCTTTGCCTTCACCGTCTCGCTCGGCGAATTCGGCGCCACCCTGCTCATCACCCGCCCCGAATATCCCACCATCCCCATCGCCATCTCGCGCTTCCTCTCGCAGCCCGGCGGCCTCAACTACGGTCAAGCCATGGCGATGGCAACTGTCCTCATGCTGCTCACCACGCTCAGCATTTTGCTCATCGAAAAACTGCGTTTCAACAACGCCGGAGAACTCTAATGCTCGAACTTCGCAACGTCGTCAAATCCTACGAAGGCAAGCCGCTGCTCAGCGACATCTCTTTCGCGGTTTCGCAAGGTGAAACCATCTGTCTGCTTGGCGCATCGGGCAGCGGCAAAAGCACTATTTTGAGGATGATCGCTGGATTGGACTTTCCTGAACGTGGAACGATTCTGCTAAACAACCTCGACCTCACCGGTACACCGCCTCACCTCCGCGACTTTGGCTTGGTCTTCCAAGACTATGGGCTTTTCCCTCACCTGAACGTTTTCGACAACATCGCCTTCGGCTTGAAAATGCGCAACATCTCTGAGAACGAAATCAAACAGCGCGTTTCTGCTTTGCTGGAGCAAGTCAACCTCTCAGGTTTTGACTCTCGCAAAGTGACCGACCTCTCCGGCGGCGAGCAACAGCGTGTGGCTCTTGCGCGCGCGCTTGCGCCTAGTCCACGTTTGCTGATGTTCGATGAATCCCTCGGCGCATTGGACAGGTCACTGAAAGAAGACCTACTCAACGAAATTCGTGGCATCTTGCATAAGACCAAAATCCCTGCCATCTACGTCACCCACGATCAGGAAGAAGCCTTCGCCATTGCAGACCGCATCCTCGTTTTGCACGAAGGCACCATCATCCGCGATGCTGCTCCGCATGAGATCTGGCGCGAGCCCAACTCCGCGTTTGTGGCGAAGTTGCTTGGGATTGGGAATGTGATTGAAGGTGAAATAATTGCGGAGAATAAAGTCAAAACAGCGATTGGCACTTTCGATTTAAACTGCGCAAAAAGAATTGGAGAGAAAATTCAATTACTACTGACCGAATCCCCCTCTCCCTCTGGGAGAGGGGATAGGGGTGAGGGCGAAGCGCAGATTCAATTCACGGTGGAGGACATTCTCTTTAAGCAGAATCAATTCCAAGTCAAAGCACGAGGCGGAATTACGATCCATATGAAAAACGCGCCCCGCATCGGGAACGTCATCACCGTGCAGGTTCAGGTAAAATGCCTGTCATGAAAATCCTAAAAAAGAATCTGGCGGGTCAAGTGACCTGGCAATACGACAGTGAAGTGCTGCGCCGTGATGAAAACTCGATCACGGTTGAGGCGTTCTTCAATCGTGATGATATGCTGTTTCAGGAGATCGTCTTGAAACGCAACGACCGCTTTGTGGAGACGTTTTTCACCGACAAGTGGTTCAACATCTTTGAAATTTACGACCGCGACGATGGCAAATTGAAAGGCTGGTACTGCAACATCACCAAACCCGCTGTCATTGAAGATGGGCATGTGGCGTATGTGGATTTAGCTCTTGACTTGTGGGTCTCTGCGAATGGTGCGCGCAAGTTGTTGGACGAAGATGAGTTGGAAGAATTGGGGTTGAATGACGAACTGAAACGAAAAGCCTTTGAAGGCTTGCGGGAACTCGAAGAATATTTTGAATCAAAAAATCCTCCGCGCTAACGGAGGATTTTTTGATTTCGAACCCGGCTCAGCCGCCCATGGCAGCCATGATTTGGTCGCCGAACATCCAGCCGCCCGCGATGAGCGCACAGCAGCAGCATAGAAGAACAACAACTACGATCACAATAATCATGGTGGTGTTGTTCTTTTTCGGCTCTTCCGGGGAAGGGGTGACAGGCATTTCAGACATGATTTCTCTCCTTGTTATTGAATAATTTATTGCATTATAAACGATGTTATACAGCCTGGGATTTTTGATTCCGGACCATCCACCACCAGAGGAGAAGCGAGAGGAGGACGATGAGAAGAATCCCGGCGATGATGGGGAGGAGGACTGAAAGCACAGAGGCGATCGTTGCAAGGATATCTTCCGCGATCGAAACCGGGACGTTTCCGGCGCCGCCAGTCGTGGCTGTGACCGCGGGCCGTACCGCCGCGGATTTTACCGTGTGGACACTTCCCGCAATCAGCAGACCGCAGGCAAGCGCCAAGACAGGGTTGACGTCTGTGATGACGTTTGCGCTGGCGGCAAAGGCGACGGCGCCAGCCGCGGGTCGAACGACGGTTTGGATCAGGTCGTTGATGTGGTTGATGGCGGGGACTTTATCCGCGACCATTTCGATGATGACGAGCACGCCGAGCAGGATCAGGATCCATGGGTTGGCAAGCAGGTCGAAGGGTTTGGCGAGATTGAGCGTGTTTGGGAAGTAATGTGCGATCACGCCCACCACCAGCAACGGAATATAGGCGTTCAGCCCGGCGCTGGCGGATAGCCCAAAGGCGGAAAAGATTCCAAGTAAGAGTTCCATTTCTTTCTCCTTTTCAAGTATCGTACAAGTTAATTATACGATCTTTGATTAAATTCGTTGTCATCCGGAGAGTCCGGGGAACCCGCTCCATGTTCCGGTAAAGCGGAGTCGGACGAGGTCGATGCTCAGGATGAGGAGCAAAGCCAATGTCAAGCCGGAGGCGAATGCCAGCCAGAGTTGGCGCGGATGTTCGAAGGTGTTATCCTGTTTCATGATGATCGTCCACAATAACCCGAAGACGATCACCAAAAGGGATAATGTGCCGAGCGCGCTGATGTATGCGATGGGATAAAGTACGAATGGGCTGTCCGTGAGGATGAGCAGATTGATTGCGATGATGCCCGCAATGAGAATCCCAAGCTGTTTCCATTCGAGGGCGGGGCGGTCATCGAGTTCGCGCCAGAGTGTCTGATTGATGACGGGGTAAAGCATGGCCGCAAGAGCGATGCCCATGCCGCTCCCGGTAAAGAGTCGCAATGTTTGATTTGGAAGATAGAGGTTTGGGATTTGGTCGAGGAGGCTTCCGTTCCCGCCGGTTTGTTTAAGCAGGTAAAGATATGAGTTCGAGCCGTCCACGCCGAACGCGACGAAGAAGGCGAACAAAACTGCGATGATTCCGCGCGGGGGAAGTTTGCTGCGCCTGCCGCTTACAAATACCTGGAATAGAAGCGCGAGCCCGGCGGCGTAGAATTCGCCGGTGCAGCGCGCGCAAAGCGGAAGCTGGCGGTCATCGATCTGGAAGGAACGCGCGTCGATGCGGTGACAGACGGCGTAGCCGATGGCGTCCAATTTGCCGAGCGCGCCTTCGGGTGCGATGATGAACCAGGCAATGACCGCCGCCAGGGCGCCAATTGGAACGACCCAGCTGGCGATGCTTTCGAATTTCGATGGTTGTGGATTTGTTTGCATTGGGCAGATTATACCCAGCAGAATGACAAATTTCCTTTTTGCGCACCGGGAATGCTTTTGGGTTATCATAACCATGGATACAGGAGCATTGCAATGAAACGAATTGGGATCCTGACCGGCGGCGGCGATGCGCCGGGTTTGAATGCGGTCATCCGTGCGGTGGTAAAAACAGCCATCAATGAATACAAGTGTGAGGTGATAGGTATCCGGGATGGGTATGATGGATTTCTGGACACGAAGAATGGCATCATCCCGTTGGGCATGGAAGAGGTGCGCGGGATTTTGCCGCGAGGCGGCACGATCCTCGGCGCGGCGAACCGCGGCAACCCGTACGCCCGCAAGGTGATCCGCGATGGAAAAGAAGTGACCATTGACGTTTCGGACGAGATCGTCAAGGGAATCAGGGAGCAGGGTTTGGATGCGCTTCTCGTCCTCGGCGGCGACGGAACCCTGCACATTGCGCATGAGCTTGCCCTGAAAGGGGTTCCCATCATCGGGGTGCCGAAGACGATCGACAACGACATCGGCGGCACGGAAATAACATTCGGTTTCGACACAGCCTTGAACATTGCCACAGAAGCCTTGGATCGTCTGCATACCACGGCAGAATCTCATCACCGTGTGATGGTCGTGGAGTTGATGGGGCGCGATGCGGGTTTTATCACATTGAATGCGGGCGTTTCCGGCGGGGCGGATGTGATTCTGATCCCCGAAATTCCCTTCAAGTACGAAAGCATCATGAAGAAGATTCAAGGTCGAAGCGAACAGGGGCGGAAGTTCAGCCTGCTTGCGGTTTCGGAAGGCGCGAAGGCAGAGGGCGCGGCGCAGGTCTATTCGCGCAAAGGGGATGAAGTCTATGTGCCGCGTTTGGGAGGGATCGGTCAGGTCGTTGCGGAATACATCGACCAGCAGGGATTCGAATCGCGCGTGACTGTCTTGGGGCATGTCCAGCGCGGCGGGACGCCCACCGCCTTCGACCGCTGGCTGGCGACGCGTTACGGCGCGGCGGCTGTTCGCGTTGCGGCGAGTGGCAGATTCGACCGGATGGTGGCATTGGAAAGCGGCGAGATCACAGACCTCCCGTTGGAAGAGGCGGTGGCATTTCCAAAGCGGGTGAATGTGAATGGCGACGCTGTCATTACCGCGCGTAATATCGGCATTTCGTTCGGGGATGAATAAAAAACGGGTTGCGCTTCCATGCAACCCGTAGCCTGCCTTTGCTCAAGCCGCCGCCAGAAGCGGTCTATTTCGCGAACACAAACTGACCGTTCTTGTAGAACAATTCGCCGTCTACGAGAATTTCCGAATCCGTGCGCAGGTCACAGATCATATCCCAATGGATGACGCTCTTGTTCTTCGAGCCGGTCTCCGGGTAGCCGTTCCCGAGCGCCATGTGGAAGGAACCGCCGATCTTTTCATCGAATAGAATATTGCCGGTAAATTTCTGAATGTCGAAGTTCGTCCCGATGGCGAACTCGCCGATGTAACGCGAGCGCTCGTCGCTGTCGAGGGTTTTGATCAGAAAGTCCAAGTTCTTTTCAGCGTTGGCGGAGGTCACCTTGCCATTGGAGAAGGTCAACTCGGCGCCTTCGACGCTCGTGCCTTGGTAATTGGCGGGATAGGTAAATTTCACCCAGCCATTTGCTGAGTCTTCCACAGGTCCAGTATAGATTTCGCCGTCCGGCATATTGTGTATGCCGAAGGAATTGATGAATGTACGCCCCTTGACCGAAAGGGTTAAGTCCACATTCGGTCCGCGCAAGACGACCTGGCTTTTGCCTTTCATGAATTCGGCAGCGGATTTCTGGTTTTCCTTCACCCGGTTCCAAAACGCGATGGGATCGTCCTCATTGGCATGAACCGAACCAAAAACAAAGTCTTCGTATTCCTTCATGCTCATATTGGCGTCCTGGGCATAGGCCTCGGTGGGATAAAGGGTGGTGCACCATTTGAAGGAGTCGTCTGCTCCGCGGCGGAATTGCGCATCGGTGATGACCGCCGTCGCTTTTGCCCGCCGCGCGATCTTCGATGGGTCGATGTTCGAAGTCCCTTTGGTATTGGTCGCGGAGTGAACACGGATGCGCCCTTCGAACTGTTCGTACGCCAATTTGTAAAACGTGGGCACAAAATCCAA
>JAPKMP010000041.1 GCA_026645935.1 Candidatus Villigracilaceae bacterium
GATCACGCTTCACAACCTGCCTTTCATGGGCGCGGATGTCGGTGAACTTCTCGACAGTTATAAGATAAAACTTGCGCAGACCGACCTGCCGGAATGGGCAAGAGTACAGGCATTGCCGCTGGGTTTGTGGGCTTCAGACGCGATTGTCGCTGTCTCGCCGGGATATGCGAAGGAGGTGTTGACCGAGGAATTCGGCTGTGGACTGCAGGATTTTTTGAGTCAACGAAGCGAAACGCTTAGCGGAATTTTGAACGGCATCGACACTGTCTCGTTCGACCCTGCAACGGATAAAGCGCTGAGTGTCAATTATGATCTTGAAACCCTTGACCGCCGCGCGAAGAACAAGGAACTCCTGCAGGAAAAACTCGGGCTGGCACGGAATCCGCATGTCCCATTGCTGGGAATCGTTTCACGCATGGACGTTCAAAAGGGAATCGACCTTGCCTTTTCTGCGCTCAAAAGCATGAAGAACACGAATTTTCAGGCTGTCATTCTTGGAACGGGCGATCCGAAACTCGAGGAAGCCGCTCGCGAACTGCAAACGAACTTCCCGGAAAAAATAAAAGCAGAATTGCGCTTCGATGCAAACCTTGCCCGGCAGATCTATGCAGGCGCGGATATGCTTCTCATGCCTTCGCGGTACGAACCTTGCGGGCTTGCGCAAATGATCGCCATGCGCTACGGCTGCGTGCCTGTTGTGCGTGCGGTAGGCGGATTGAAAGACACTGTCATTCAGAACGAAACCGGTTTTGTGTTCGAAAAGGCGCACCACATGTCTTTGACGGGGGCGATCAAGGCTGCGGTCAAAGTACTGGAAGATCGCGAGAAATGGTCTGCCATTCAGCGGAAAGGAATGTCGCAGGACTTCTCCTGGAAGGCTTCCGCGAAAAAATATCTCGAACTTTACGAATCGCTGGTTAAATAAAACAGGCAATGAACAAAGATGAACCACGGTTTGGACCGATGAACAAATTTCCATCCTTGTTCATCGCCATATCGCTATGGCAAAAATTTCAGACAATGGGACAATAATGACTTTCAGACGCTCCTCAGGTATCCTGCTTCATCCGACAAGCCTGCCCGGGCCATATGGCATCGGCGACCTTGGCCCGCAAGCCTTTCGGTTCATCGATTGGCTTGCATCCACCGGTTGCAAACTTTGGCAGATTCTTCCTCTCGGTCCCACCGGGTATGGCGATTCGCCTTATCAGTGTTTCTCTGCTTTCGCGGGGAATCCCTATATCATCAGCCCGGATGCCATGTTCGAAGATGGATTGTTGATTAAAACCGACCTGGATTCGATGATGGACCTGCCCGCCTCTCGCGTTGATTTCAGCCTGATCATACCGAAAAAGCTGAATCTATTACAGACGGCTTATCAGTGCTTCAAAAACAACCCCGAAGCATTGCGAAACGAGTTTACCTATTTTTGCGCCGAGAATGCCTTCTGGTTGGACGATTTCTCCTTATTCATGTCCCTGAAAGAGGCGAACGGCGGCGGCGCATGGAACGGCTGGGATTCGAACCTCCGTTCAGGGAAAAAATCCGCTCTCGATAAAGCAAAGAAAGAACTCGCTGAATCAATCGAGCAGTATTCCTTCTATCAATTCCTGTTTTTCCGTCAGTGGAGCAAACTCCGCAAATACGCCAATGAAAAAGGGATTCAGATCATGGGCGATATCCCCATCTTTGTCGCCTATGACTCCGCTGACGTGTGGGCGAATCCTGAATTGTTCTTTCTCGACGAGAGCGGGAGTCCCACCGTCGTGGCAGGCGTGCCGCCAGACCTTTTCTCAACCACCGGTCAACTGTGGGGCAATCCGCTTTACAACTGGGACGTTCACAAAAAGGACGGTTACAAGTGGTGGCTTTCGCGGGTCCGGTTTGCATTGGGAACTGTGGACATCCTGCGCTTCGACCACTTCCGCGGATTCGTAGGCTATTACGAAATCCCAGCATCGCACAAAACAGCCGAGCATGGACGCTGGGTTCCCGGTCCCGGCAAGGATTTGTTCCGCGCCATTGACGAAGACCTTGGCAATGGAATCATTGTTCCGGGAACAGGTCTGCCCATGGTCGCTGAAGACCTGGGACTCATCACACCGGATGTCATCGAATTGCTCGATGCGTTTCATTTGCCCGGCATGAAAGTCCTGCAATTCGCCTTTAGCGGGCCGGAGAATCCCTTCCTGCCGCACAACTACGTGCCGAACTGCGTCGCTTATACCGGCACGCATGATAATGATACGGCGATGGGGTGGTTTGCGACTGCATCTGAGACAGAAAAGGATTTCGCACTCCGCTACCTTAGTGTGGACGGCCGCGACTTCGCCTGGGACCTCATCCGTGGCGTGTGGAAATCCGTTGCAGTCTTCGCAGTTGCCCCCATGCAGGATGTGCTAAGTTGTGATGGCTCCGCCCGCATGAACTTCCCCAGCAGACTCGGTGGGAATTGGGATTGGCGGATGTCAGAGGCAGATTTACGCGAAGATTTGGCGGAGGGACTGAAGGATCTGAATTGGATGACGCTGAGGTAGGAGGCACATGGGGGACTTGTCTGCATGGAATTCAATCTCGAGGATTTGTTGATGGGAACGGATGAGTTTTCACTGAAATATTCACGCCGGGATTTCTTGAAAGTCGCGGCCATTGGAGTGGCGTCTGCGATTGCTGTTTCTTGCGGAGTCATCTCAACGGAGGAGGAAGGTATGAGCGACCGTTTGCCCACCCACGCGGACGTGCTTGTGTTGGGCGCGGGTATTGCCGGTCTCGCCGCTGCCCGTGCTTTGATGGAACAGGGACGCAGCGTCATCCTCCTCGAAGCGCGGGATCGAATCGGCGGGCGGTTATGGACGGATTCATCCCTTGGGCTTCCATTGGATTTGGGTGCATCGTGGATTCATGGCGTGGATGGGAATCCCATCACGAAGCTGGCGAAGGAGTTTGGAGTCAAGACTGTGCCGACCGATGACGAGAACGGCCTCATGTTTGCGGCAGATGGGAGCGAATTGCCGGAAGATGAATTCGAACGTATGGAAGCCTTGTTCGATGAACTGTACGAAATGGTCGTTGAGAGATCGATCATGAGTGATACAGACAAGCCATTGCAAGCGGTTTTGGATCAGTTCCTCTCTGACAGCGAATATTCTGAAGCAGATTTGCGCCGATTAAATTATTACATCCATTTGGTGACGGCATTGGAATACGGCGCGGACGCAAATGACCTCTCCGCGTGGTGGTGGGATCAGGATGAAGAGTTTGGCGGCGAGGAAGTGATCTTCCCCGGCGGGTATGACCAGATCACGGATGGGCTGGCGAAAGACTTGGATATCCGCCTCGGCGAGGTGGTGAAAATCATCCGCTATGGCGCGGATGGGGTGGAGGTGGAAACGTCGCAGGGTAATTTCGTGGCAGAAAAGGCTGTGGTGACGTTTCCACTTGGGGTGTTGAAACAGGCATCGGTCAAGTTCGAGCCGCCGCTTCCTGAATCAAAGCGGGAAGCGATCGAGCGACTCGGAATGGGAGTCCTCAATAAAGTCTATTTGAAATTTCCCGCGGCATTTTGGGGCGAGGATGTGGAGACGATCAGTTATGTAGGCGAGGAGTTGGGCGAGTGGTGTGATTGGTTGAGTTTTGTGCCGTTCACAGACGAGCCGGTTTTGATGGCGTTCCACGGCGGCGACAAGGGCTTTGCGCTCGAAGAACTGCGTGACGATGAAATTATGAAAGGCGCAATGCAGAAGTTGCGCGTGATGTTTGGCGATGATATTCCCGAAGCCGAAGGCGTTTTGATCACACGCTGGGGCAAAGATCCGTTTTCATTCGGCGCGTATTCGCACATCCCGCCATTTGCAAGTGGTGATGATTACGATACGCTCGCCGAATCTGTGGGGGAGGTTTTATTCTTCGCGGGCGAGGCAACATCGCGCGAATATCCGAGCACGGTTCATGGGGCGTATTTGTCGGGTTTGAGAGCGGTGGAAGAGATGTAGTGATATTGGGTTTACGCAAAGCCATTTTTCGATCTGTTAATCGACCGCCGACGATAAACCGCGGCAGTGGTCGGCGGTCAAAGTATCGGAGTCTTGCGTAAGTCCTGAGATAGTCAGATATTCGAAAGAAACAAAAAACTAACGAGGTGTTTTGCTTCGTCCATCACTGATTACTGTTGACTTTTCAACCGATAACTGCTATTACTCAAACTCTATCTCGATCTCCTCATCATCCGCCCATTCCTCGCTTCTTTCAAATTCGATATCGCCAAATAATACTTCCTGCTTTGCCGTCACGCGGTAGCGCTTGACCAATTCCAACAAAGCAAGAAAGGTTACGACTATTTCCACGCGGGTTGCTTTTTCCGTGATCAGACCGCTGAAGGTCATGCGCTGAATGTTCTTCAAAGTCTTTGTTATTAGATCGATCTTTTCACGGATGGTGACCCTGGGCGGGGTGATGATCGTCCCGAGCGGTTCCTTTTGACTGCTTTTTGCAAAAGCCGACTCTGCCGCTGCCAAAAGTTTTTCCAATGTAAGGTTCGAGAGATCGAGCTTCGGTTCCACTTTGGGCGGCGGTGCGACGCGCAAAAACGTCCGCAGGTTGTTCGACTGTCTTTCTTCCAGCCACGAAGCGATTTCCTTGTAGCGTTTGTATAACTTCAACTGCTCCACAAGCGCTTCGCCCGGGTCTTCTTCACCGGGTTCGCGTTCGGGCGGCCGCGGCAGGAGCGCCTCAGACTTGATCTGCACCAACTTCGCCGCAATCACCAGAAATGCCGATATCTCATCGGGGATCATGCGTTCCAAACCCTGCAGATGCGCGAGATATTGATCGGTCACTGAAGCAAGCGACACCGCAGTAATATCCAACTCGGCGCGTTCGATCAAACTCAACAACAGATCAAGCGGACCTTCGTAAACAGAAGTCTGAACCTTATAACTGCGAAGTTGATTCCCGAGAAACCCGTCCATGGCGGCGAATTATATCATTCCAATAACGGCAGTGTATAATCCTTGCCATGTCCAAACTAACCCATCTCGACAAATCCGGCCGCGCCAAAATGGTGGACGTGAGTCGCAAGCCGGATACGGAGCGTATCGCGATTGCCCGCGGCGAAGTCCACATGACCAAAGCGACGCTGGACTTGATCCGTGCCGGTCAGTTAAAGAAGGGCGATGTATTGACCGTGGCGCAAATTGCGGGCATCACCGCCTCCAAGCGGACCTCGGACCTGATCCCGTTATGTCATCCTTTGCCTCTTTCCAAAGTGGATGTCGATCTCGAGATAGATGACTCGCTCCCGGGGGTTGTCATCACTGCCACCGCCAAAGTGACCGGTAAAACCGGCGTCGAGATGGAAGCGCTCACCGCAGTTTCTGTCGCTGCGCTTACCGTTTACGACATGGCGAAAGCAGCCGAAAAAACAATGAAGATACAAAATATCCGGCTTATCGAAAAACATGGCGGCGCGAGCGGTGATCTGGTCAATGAGTAAATTGGTAATGGAAATGGATTACAACCCGATAAATCTAAAAGAAAAGTTTTCAAAATTTACCGAGCGCTGGTCGCCCAAGATCATCGCACAAATGAACGACTATCATCTCAAGCTTGCCAAAGTGCAGGGAGAATTTGTCTGGCACGACCACCCCGAGACGGATGAGGTTTTCATCGTAGTCAAAGGGCATCTTGACATCCTCTTTCGTGACGGCAGGGTTTCGCTTCATGAGGGGGAAATGTTCATCGTGCCGAAAGGGATCGAACACAAACCTGCCGCAGAGCAGGAATGTCATAACCTTTTGATCGAACCTGCCGGCACGGTCAACACAGGCGATGTAAAGGATACTTCGCTGACCGCCCCAAACAACATCTGGATATGATGATCTTCAACTTTCAACCTTCAACTTTCAACCTTTAACCTGATAACCATGGAAACTAAGAACCATATCAAACTCCTCTTCTTTGCCACCATCCGTGACCGTGCCGGGACGAGATCATTGGAAATGGACATCCCGGACGATATGACGATCCTGCAATTGAAACAAAAACTCGGCGCAGATTATCCCAACCTGAAAGAGTCAATGAAATCCGTCCTGATAACCATTAACCGTGAGTACGCTTTCGATGAAGCCATCGTTCCCTCAAATGCGGAAATAGCCCTCTTCCCACCCGTCAGCGGCGGTTAACCTGCGACCATGCAACCTTCAAAATTCCCAACGATTTACTCCATCACCGAATCCGAGATCGACTTGAACGATTTGCTCGCCAGGATCACGCTCCCGTCCACGGGGGCAGCGGCGATCTTTACAGGTATGGTGCGTGGTGTGACGTCTCGCGGCGACGCCCATGAGACCGAATACCTCGAATACGAATCTTATGTCCCAATGGCAGAAGCTAAAATGAAGCAAGTTGCCGACGAGATTCGCGAGAAATGGCCTGTTGTGGAAGGCATCGCCCTTGTACAGCGCATCGGCAAACTCTACCCAAAAACACCGACCGTTCTCATCGCCTGTACTGCCGCCCATCGCGACACAGGGGTATTCGATGCTGCGCGTTATGGCATCGACCGCCTCAAGGAAATCGTGCCTATCTGGAAAAAAGAGTTTGGTCCGAACGGGCAGGAATGGGTCGAGGGTGATTACATCCCGAAGCCGGGAGAGTAAAACAAGTCTATAGGCCAGTTCTGCGAGAAGTTGATAAATAATGTTCCTTTACACCCAACGCCTTCTCATCCGAAATTTCAATGCCTCCGACCTGGAGGCATTTTTGGCATATCGTAACGACCCGCAAGTGGCGAAATTTCAGAGCTGGTCTTTACCTTACACTCGCGAAAATGGCGAGGCATTGATTCATGAAATGCAAGATATCCACACGCCCCGGAAGGGGGAGTGGCTGCAACTTGCGCTCGAGCTAAAGGAGACAGGCGAATTGATCGGGGATGTGGTGTTCGGCGTAAAGAAGAATGATGTACGCCAATGCTCGGTGGGATTTACGATCGCCTCCGCCTGTCAGAAAAACGGATTCGCCACCGAAGCCATGACCGCCCTGCTTAATTACCTCTTCGAAGAGGTGGATATGTACCGCGTCGTTGCAGATTGCGATACGGAGAATGTCGGATCGTGGAAGACACTTGAGAAACTCGGATTCCGCCGCGAAGCGCATTTTGTGGAAAGTTTCACGGAGGGCAAGGAATATCGAAGCGAATATTTCTACGGGCTTCTTCAGCGCGAATGGCGGACTAAAGCCGCTTTTCGAAATTGCTGATGGTTAAGATTCGCAAGGCCGTGCTCGAAGACGCTCCTGCCATTGCCGTTGTCCATGTGGCGGCGTGGAGGGAGGCATATCGGGGGGTCGTGTCTGAAGAAATTTTGAAAAGCCTCTCAATTAAACGCCGGGCGGAACAATGGGTGAATTCGCTTTCAGATGAGAGTTATCCGTACCGCCGTGCATTCGTGGCGGAAATGAACGGTCAGGTCTCCGGGTTTGCCAATTACGGCCCGCCTCAGGATAACTCATTGGGATTCGATGGCGAATTGTTCGCGATCTATGTATTGCGAAACGCTCAAAACCAAGGAACCGGTAAAGAACTTGTTTATGAAGTGGTGAAAGGGATGCGCGAACTGGGATGGAATTCCATGATGGTCTGGGTCTTGAAGGATAACCCATCGCGCGGATTTTACGAGCGGCTGGGCGGTTGGTATCTGGCGGAAAGGTCGATCGAGATCGGAGGCGAACCGTTGATTGAGGTCGCTTATGGGTGGCGGGACTTGAATAAATTTTCGGCATAGTGGGACGAACGGAGACTGATTCAGACATGGCACGGGGAAGCGGCGGAAGCGTCACGAATT
This sequence comes from Candidatus Villigracilaceae bacterium, assembly GCA_026645935.1. Classification (GTDB taxonomy): domain Bacteria; phylum Chloroflexota; class Anaerolineae; order Anaerolineales; family Villigracilaceae; genus Villigracilis. Next base: position 7,842 of record JAPKMP010000041.1, read on the forward strand.
CGATTATTCCGTGTTTATATTATCGCTACTTTTATCTCTTTTCGGAGGCGCAATGCAGGAACGTATCGTGATTACAGGGATGGGGACTGTAAGTCCGCTGGGGCTGAACGTGAAGGAATCCTGGTCGAACGCCATTGCCGGAGTATCGGGCGTTGGACCGATCGTTCAGTTCGATCCGTCTTCGCTTCCAGTGCGGATCGCGGCTGAGGCGAGGAATTTCAAGCCGGAAAATTTCATGGATGCGAAGGAAGCGCGCCGCCGCGACCGTTTCGAGCAGATGGCGGTGGCGGCATCGAAAGAGGCATTGGCTCATTCTGGTTTGGAGATCACAGAAGCGAATGCAGGCCGGATAGGCATCATCATATCTTCAGCGATCGGCGGATTGCAAACGCTTCAAGACTCCATCCTGATCAATTACACCGAAGGACCCCGCAAAGTGAGCCCGTTCATGATTCCAATGCTGATGGCGAACGGCGCTGCGGGGATGTCGGCGATCGAGTTTGGGATCAAGGGTCCTTGCTTTTCGGTCGCTTCGGCTTGCGCTTCAGGCGCGGATGGAATCGGAACGGCATTAATGATGCTCCGAACCGGCATGATCGACATCGCGCTGGCGGGAGCTTCCGAAGCACCGATCACAACCACATGCGTTGCTGCGTTCGACCGCGTTGGTGCCATGTCTCGCCGCAACGACGATTTTTCGATGACGCCGCAGCCGTTCGACAAGAACCGCGACGGATTGGTGATGGGCGAGGGCGCGGCGGTATTGGTCCTTGAGCGCGAACCGGATGCAAAGGCGAGAGGCGCGAATATCCTGGCTGAAATGGCTGGGTACGGAGCGACGGCGGATGCATTCCATGTCACGGCTCCGCACGAACACGGCGCCGGGGGCGCGGCGGCGATGAAGATGGCGTTGGATTCCGCCAAAGCGAACGTCGATGAGGTTGGTTATATCAATGCGCATGGAACGGGGACGCCGCTGAACGACCAGTCGGAAACGCGCGCGATCAAGGCGGCGTTTGGCGATTTGGCTTACAAAGTCCCGATTTCCTCCACAAAATCGATGACCGGGCACATGATGGGTGCGACGGGGGCGTTGGAAGCGGTCTTTTGTGTGCAGGCGATCCGTGAAGGGATCCTGCCGCCAACCATCCACTATGAAACCCCCGACCCGGAATGCGACCTGGATTACATTCCGAATCAGGCCCGTGAGGCGAAGATTTCGCTTGCCATCAGTAATGCCTTCGGATTCGGCGGTCATAATGCGGTGCTGGCGGTCCGAAAATACGCCTGATTTTTTCTTGTGGAATGAGAAAAGCCGTGCTATAATCCGCCCTCGCGTCACTTGGACAATCAATCATAAAAGTAAGGAAGAACGGAAATGGCAGACCTGATCAAAGCCGTCGAGGCGAAGAATAACGAGAACATTCCGCAATTATCCGCGGGCGATACGGTAAGCGTACATGTCAAGATCAAGGAAGGCGACCGCGAACGCATCCAGGAATTCAAGGGTATGGTGATCCGCCTGCGAAACAGCGGCAACAATGCTACCGTGACCGTGAGGCGCATGGCGTCGAACGGTATCGGCGTGGAGCGCACGTTTTTACTGCGCTCGCCGCGCGTGGACAGGATCGTGGTCGAGCGTCACGGCAAGGTCCGCCGCGCCCAGTTGTATTACATGCGTGAGCGCACCGGCAAGGGCGCGCGTATCAAGGAAAAGTTTTCCTGATCTTCCCCGAACTCCGATGAAATGATCATCGGAGTTTTTTATTTCATCAGCAAGGCGGGAATTTGGCTGTGGTATGCTTGTGGGGACGAAAAATTGGAGGACGATGTGACAAAGCCTTTGATCGGTATCACAACGTTCAACGGAAAGAACGATTACGGCAGGCCGATTTCCGGTGTCCAGCATACCTACATCCGCGCAGTGGCACAAGGCGGCGGGATTCCCATTTTGATTCCGGTCATCCTTGAGGAAGACGACAGGGATGATTTGTACTCGCGGCTGCAAGGCGTTTTGTTCTCGGGCGGGGGCGATATCGCCATTAAATTTTTTTCCGGCCAAGATCATCCCGCAATCGCCGATGTGGATGACTTTCGCGATACGACAGAACTTTCATTGCTCAAGCAATCCGTCGAAGACGGCAAACCATTTCTGGCAATTTGCCGCGGTGTGCAAGTGATGAATGTGGCATTGGGCGGATCGCTTTACACTCACATTCCCGACCAGTTCACCACGTTGCTGCACCATGATCAGGATGAATTCACGACCATCGCTCATCCGGTCAACATCGATGAAGAGTCGCGCATGGCGGAGATCCTCGGCGAGACTCTGCTTCAAGTCAACAGTCTGCATCACCAGGGATTGAAGGACGTCGCCTCGGACTTAAAGGTGGTTGGTCTCGCGCCGGACGGCATGATCGAAGCCGTGGAAATGCCGAGCCATCCCTACGCGATGGGAGTTCAATGGCACCCGGAATGGCTCACGGATCAGCCTGTCATGCGCAGGCTGTTCAAGTCGTTTGTGGATGCATCAAAGAAGTGACTCGTCGCTCGTAAGCAACAAATTCCGGTTTAATCCCACCACGATGTCAACATTTGAACACCCAATCGGTATCTTCGATTCCGGAGTAGGAGGTCTATCCGTCCTGCGTGAAATCAGGGCGTCGATGCCGCTTGAAAATATTATCTACTTCGGCGATCAGGGGCACGTCCCGTACGGTCCGCGCCCGATGGAGCAGATCCAGTCATTCTCCGAAGGGATTACGCGATATTTACTGGGGCGGGAATCCAAGATCGTCGTCGTTGCGTGTAATACGGCATCTGCGGCCGCGCTGAAATTTTTGCGCCAGCATTTCCCGGACGTGCAATTCGTGGGCATGGAGCCTGCGGTCAAACCTGCGGCGGAAAAGACCCTGACGGGCAAAGTAGGAGTACTGGCAACCCCCGCCACATTTCAAGGTGCCCTTTATGCTTCCGTCGTTGAGCGCTTTGCGAACGGAGTCGAACTCTTTCAAAACACCTGCAATGGATTGGTCCAGCAGATCGAGAACGGGAATTTGAGCGGGAATGAAACAAGGAGGATATTAGAGAATGCCTTACACCCCATGCTCGAAAAAAACATCGATACTGTTGTGCTGGGATGCACGCATTATCGGTTTGTCATTCCATTGATCGAAGAGATAGTTGGGGAAAAAGTCCGGGTGATAGACCCGGCCCCCGCAGTGGCGAGACAGGTGAAACGTCTGCTCGAAGCGCGAGGCGCGGAAAATAAGCACGGGGGCGGAGTCCGCTTTGTCACATCGGGAGAGGCGGATAAGTTCAAATCTAATTTGAGAATATTGCTTGGGGTCGAAGCCGATGTCGAAACGGTCACGTGGGAGACCGATCACAGGATTCGATAACAGTCACGCCCATCATTTGCAAATCCATGAACAGGCGGACGGGATCGGCAACATGACCCATCATGTGAACGCCAACAGGGCGGGCTGACCCGTCGAGATATTGGCGCAAATAGGCGACAACAGGAATGGCGGTTAATTCATATCCATCGGGGTGGGAGATTTGAATATCGACCTGCATTCGTCTGCTGTCTTTTTGTCCTTTTCCCTCCACCTTCAATGCAACAAGATGCGGAGGTTTCGATTTTCCCATCGCCCACCACATCAGTTTCCCAAGCGGACGGATGCTGCGTTTCGGCGCGATCTTCAAGCCAAGAAATACAATCGGGGTGACCACAAGGTCGGACAGCCAATTCGCGCCTGAAATGTAAAACCCGGTTTCTTTCAGGGTCGGGAATATCTGCGGAATTTTGCGCAGTTCCTCGAAAAACATCGAGTAACATGCGCGTTTGCCGATGGCATTGCCGAAATCGAAATCCCGCATGTGCCATGAAGTGGGTTTTGTCCATGCGCCGTTGATGTAGATTTGGGCCTGGTAGTCAAGGAATGCCTCCATCAGTTCGTCCACCGCCTCGGAATAAGGGATATCTTTCATATTGAGATATCCCGCCGTGACCGCAGATTCGAGGATGTCGAGTTTGGAGGCTGCGTAACGGATGAGCGCGGCAGGGAGCCCGGGGTGATAGCCGGCTTCTGTGATGAAACACAACCCTGCTTTCTTGATTTCCTCTTCCGCGGCAAACAGAGCTTTTAGTTTATTCGTTGCGAATTGCACATCGAGATAATCCGCTCGCGCGTCGATACAGGCGCGAATCACAGTTTCGGTGTGGTGGGTGGTCGGGGCGGCAACCAGACATAATGTCACGCCTTGAAGCGCTTCTGTCAAGTTTTTGTGATCGGCTGCGTCTGCCTGTCTGGCCGTTGTACGCGGATCGTTCAATTCGTCCACGAAGGATTGGGCTTTATCCAGATTGCGCCCGGATACGATGATGTTCGCGTCAGTAAAAGTGAGCAGGCGCCTGGCAAGTAATTTCCCGGTGTATCCGTAGCCACCCAAAATTAATATATTTGCCATGGTTATCCTTTTTCCGGCTTGACGGCCAGCAGGGTAAGGTTTTTCCCCATCTGTCTCAGTTCATCTTCGTCTTTGAACTTCATGCCGACCATTGTCATGACGGATCGGGTGTAGGCAGGTTTGCGCCGAAAGAAGCGGACGAGCATTTCGCCGGTATCCGCCGCGTTTAGTTCCCGCGCCTGCGCTTTGAACCTTCTCCTGCCGACCTTAGCATCGAAGACGGGGTTGACTTTGATGTTTTTCAACCAATCGGCACGCGAACCGTAAGCGGCTTCGATGTAATACGTGTCGGCGGCTTGATCGTAATCCATCACATCCACCATTGCCTCGCGGCGTTTGCCGGTTTTCCTGCCGATGGTTGAGATCAGCATCCATTCAGACCCGATGATTTTTTCCCAGCCGCCCAAGCCGATCTTATGCATGAAAAGCGGGATTTTGAAGAAGAACTTCAACAAGGCATTGGGGCGCTTATCGAGCATGTCATTTTCCAGTAATCAGGAATCTAAAAAAACCGGATAATTGATTTGGGTATGGAAAGAAGGCGGGGATGCGCTTTCGATACTCAGCATACTCCGGGACGCGCTCGATCAATTCCTTTTCTTCCACCAGTCTCAGCCAGCCAAACACGAGCAATGGCAGAATTAGAATGAATGTGATGGGATAGATGCCCCCGTTAAGCAAAGCCATTCCAAAGGAAAGGCGCAATACTCCGCCGTAGACGGGATGACGGATGATGCTGTAAATGCTGGAACGGACGATTTGCCCCTGCTCTGGATGATAAACATAAATCATGGTGACATTATCCAAGCCAAAGGTGAAAACAGATCGAGCAGCCAATACCGCGCCGATGAGAATAAATATCCAGCCAGCCAGGTTGAAAACATCGACTATTGGCGGTTGGGTGAACTTGGGTCCGTTCATATAGGCGATGTGAGCAAGAGCGGCGAAGATGACCGCAAGCCCCGGCTGGGCGTACCTGACCAAGGCGTGGCGGTAGGCTTTCTCTCCGTGTTTTTCTATGAGTTGTTCCTTCCGGGTGAAGAAGCGGCTGAGGATGAGATATCCCAATGCCATGACCACGATCTGGCTGTCGAGCGTCCAGGTGGGGATTTGGTCCGTGAGGATGAAATAGATCGTCGTAAGCGCGAAGACTCCCAGGAATTGGGCGATAATCCTTACCTTGCCGCCTGTGGAGTTTAGCTCGGGGACATACCGGGTCAGCTTGTCGAAGCCATCGATACGCATAAGAATCTCCTGCTTTCAGTATAGCCCGCCTGGCAGGGATGTCAAATGGAAGATTCTCTTAATCCGCTGGAATGATGGACATATCCTCCCCGGTGATATGGACATTTTTGAGCGCTTCAAAACTCAACTGGCTTGGGTCAAGTTCGTATTCTTGTGCGATCCTCTCGAACAGGGCATGATAACCCGCCCTGACAATGGCATCCCAGTTTAGACCCAGCAAACCGGCGATTTCACGCAGCGCAGTGATGTCCTCGCCTTCGATCTCGACGAAACTGCCATATGGCAACTCATCGAGCATGATGTGGACGCCGTCCAGTTCGTAGGTCGCGCGAAATTTTTCATAGAACAATATCGGTGTAAAGCCAAGTGATTCCACCAGTTTCATCGCCCCATCGAAACTATCGACGGTGAATTCGATCTCCGTGCGGCTGAGAATACCACCGGCGCCTACATCGCCCGGTCCCTTGAAGGTGAGTTTGGCTTCCGCGTCCTTTCGCAGCCGCAGGACCTTTCCTGTTTTTCTAAGTCCGCCATTCGAATCGTCGAAGCGGTAATTGATCTCGTGTATCCTTTCTTGAATCAAATGCGCCTCCAATTCAAGAAGGCGCATTTCGATGCGTTTCAGATCTCGCACGTAAAACTTGACTTCAGTTTCCCGTCCGTTCATCGTTAGTGCAGGCTCAACAGGGTCTGCTTTTGCTCCACGCTTTCGCCGGCTTTCACGCGGATGCGATCCACCTTCCCGTCGCGAGGCGCTTTCAATTCGTTCTGCATCTTCATGGATTCGAGGATGACCATGACCTGTCCTTTCTTGATTTCCTGACCTTCTATCACGGAAATGGAAACCACCAGCCCGGGCATTGGCGCTCTGAGTTGGAACTCGCCTCCTTCTGCGAGACCGCCTCCAGCCGCCGCTTTGAGCCGTTTCTCCCGTTCATCCTCGACCTTTACCTGAAAGAGATGCCCGCGCAGAAGCACCTGCCAATCTTCATCGCCGGGAGATACGTAGGACTCGAACGATTTTCCGTCGAGGATCAGCGAATAGACGGGTTGCCCGCTGACCGATTCGAAATTCACAGCCAGCAGGCGGTCGCCCACGCGCACGTGATGCTCATCCACGATCTCGATCTGGTACTCTTTTCCATCAATTGTCGTCACGTATTTCATGCGTTCGCCTCAATCGTCAATTGTAATTCCTACCTGTGCATTCTTTCCCAACGCCCGACCCACTTCCAGTTGCTTGCATCCCGTTCGTTGCCGCGCACGATCTGGGCGGCGCGTTCTGTTTCCTTGTGGGCGACCAGCGTGGCGAGGATGGCGGCAATCTCCACCTGCTCGTCGCTTTGTTCGGATGCGCCTTCCATCGAAAAGCGTTCTTCGACGAAGCGCGTGTCGAACTGCCCTCCCATGAACCGGTGCGAATCCATCAGAGTTTGATGGAAGGGAATGTTCGTGCGCACACCCACGATACGATATTCCTCCAACGCGCGTCGCATCCGCAGAATTGCCTGGGCGCGCGTTTCGCCCCAGACGATCAGTTTGGCGATCATCGGGTCGTAATACGGTGTGATTTCGAATCCGGGATACACGCCAGTATCCACGCGGATGCCCGGACCTGTTGGCAAAATGCTGTGCGTGATGCGCCCTGTGGATGGGATGAAATTGTTGAAGGGATCTTCCGCATTCACGCGGCACTCGATGGCGTGACCGTTGAAGCGAACCTGTCCCTGTGCGTAACTTAAAGGCCGTCCGCGCGCGATGCGCAATTGTTCGGCAACGATGTCGATGCCGGTGACCAACTCGGTCACCGGATGTTCCACTTGAAGACGGGTGTTCATTTCGAGAAAGTAAAAATTGCGGTCTTTATCGACAAGGAATTCGATCGTGCCCGCATTGATGTAATCCACTGCCTGCGCAGCTTTGACGGCGACATTTCCCATCTTTTCGCGCAATTCATCGTCAAGGAATGGCGATGGCGCTTCCTCCACAAGTTTTTGATGGCGGCGTTGGATCGAACATTCGCGCTCACCGAGGTGGATCACATTCCCGAGCGAATCGGCCATGATCTGAAATTCGATGTGACGTGCGCCTTCGACCAGTTTTTCGAGATAGACATTTCCATCGCCGAACGCCGATTCCGCCTCGCGCCTCGCGGACTGGAGCAGGGCTGGCATTTCCTCCAGGCTTCGGACTTCTCTCATGCCTTTTCCGCCGCCCCCCGCCGTCGCCTTGATGAGAAGCGGGAATCCGATGGTTGGGGCGACGCCTAACAGATCATCGTCCGTCATGTTGCCCACATCTTCCGTTCCGGGCACAACCGGAACACCGGCTTTGATGACCGTGGCGCGCGCTTCCGCTTTATCTCCCATCGCCGCGATGGACGAGGGCTTGGGGCCGATAAACGCAATTTTCAACTCGGCGCATTTCGCGGCGAAATCTTCACGCTCGGCGAGGAATCCGTAGCCGGGATGGATCGCGTCCGCACCGGCGCGTTTTGCGATGTCTAGGATCTTATCCATTCGGAGATATGATTCCCGTGAAGGCGCCGGGCCGAGCAGATAGGCTTCATCCGCATAGCGGACATGGAGCGCATTGCGGTCTGCTTCCGAAAAGACAGCGACGGTCTCGAGTCCAAGTTCGCGGCAGGCGCGAAGGATACGGACGGCAATCTCACCTCGGTTTGCAACCAGAACTTTTTTGAACATAAGGCTCCTTATGAATTACGTATTATGAAGACTGTAAACCGCGATGCGTAATCACTAAAGGGGGATATTGCCGTGCTTTTTTGCGGGGTTGCCATCGCGCTTGTTGCCCAACATGGCAAGCGCATTGATCAGGCGGGGGCGGGTCTCTTTTGGTTCGATCACATCGTCAATATAGCCGCGCGAAGCCGCCACATATGGATTCGCGAACTTCTCCTTGTACTCCGCCACCAATTCAGCCTTGCGTTTGACCGGATCGACCGCCACATCGAGTTCGCGGCGGAAGATTATGTTGACAGCGCCGTCGGGACCCATCACAGCGATCTCGGCTGTTGGCCAGGCAAGATTCAAGTCACTGCGGATATGTTTGGAAGACATGACGCAGTATGCGCCTCCGTATGCCTTGCGGGTGATTACCGTGAGCTTGGGAACGGTCGCTTCGCAATAGGCGTACAGCAGCTTTGCGCCGGAACGGATGATCCCATTATGTTCCTGGTACATGCCGGGCAGGAATCCGGGAACATCTTCGAAAGTGATGATGGGGATGTTGAAAGCGTCGCAAAAGCGGACGAAGCGCGCGCCCTTTTCGCTCGCGTCGATGTCGAGCACCCCGGCGAGGACGGCGGGCTGGTTTGCGACGATGCCCACGGAATGTCCGCCGAGGCGGGCAAAGCCCACAACAATATTGGCAGCATAGTTTTCATGGATTTCGAAGAATTTCCCGTCGTCCACAATGAGGCGGATGACTTCCTTGATATCGTACGGTTTGTTCGGGTCATCGGGGATCATCGTGTTAAGCGCTTCGTCCATTCGCAGAGGATCATCGAGGCTGGGGATGAGAGGCGCATCTTCCATGTTGTTTTGGGGCAGGTAGCTGAGCAGTTTGCGGATGAGGTAAAGCGTATCCGCTTCGTTATCTGCGGCCACATGGCAGACGCCTGATTTTTCCGAATGCACACTGGCGCCGCCCAGTTCCTCCTGGGTAACTTCTTCATGTGTCACGGCTTTTACGACATCCGGTCCAGTGACGAACATGTAGGAAGTGTTGCGGGTCATAAAGATGAAATCGGTCAGCGCTGGGGAATAGACGGCTCCGCCTGCGCAAGGTCCCATGATGGCGGAGATTTGCGGGATGACCCCGGAGGACATGGTGTTGCGCAGAAATATATCCGCATATCCTGCCAGGGAGACGACTCCTTCCTGGATCCGCGCCCCGCCTGAGTCGTTCAAGCCAATGATGGGCGCGCCGTTCTTCATCGCCATGTCCATGATCTTGCATATTTTTTCAGCGTGAACTTCGCCCAGACTGCCTCCAAAAACAGTGAAATCCTGTGAGTAGACGTAAACGAGCCTGCCGTCGATGGTGCCCCAGCCGGTCACGACAGAGTCGCTCATGAATTTTTGCTCATCCAGGTTGAAGTCATGGGTGCGGTGTACGACAAAGGGATCCACTTCACGAAAAGAGCCGCGATCCAATAAAAGGTCGAGTCGTTCGCGCGCGGTCAGGCGCCCCTTCTTGTGCTGCGCTTCGATACGAGCTTCCCCGCCGCCCAGGCGCGATTGCGCTTTCAGGTCATTCAGTTTCTTGATTTTCGGTGTTTCTTTCATATGCCTCTCTCGACATTGATTTGAGGGAATAATAAATGAGAATAGCCGATGCAATATGTATCACGACAACGAACGGCGCATTTGGCCGCGGATTCTGCCAGAGGAGCCTTTCGATCCAGTACCAGAAAATATATCCAGCCGCAGCCACTGGAAGCAGTTTTGTGCTCCATGCCTTGTCCCGCCAGATGCCCCAGGCGAGAACGAGACCTGTTATGAACCAGAATCCCCCCGCAAAGATCCCGACCAAGAGAGGCTGTCGCACTGCATATTCCAACAACACCTCCCGCCAGGAGATGGATGTCCAGGCCTGCACGGCGTTCCATATCGCTAGAGTTAACACCAGCCAAAGGGTGAGGGTTACTGGAACGGCTCGTTTCATCATCTAATACTTCGGTTCTTCCAGAAGATATAGCAGGTCCTTGCCTCCGAAACTGCTATATCTCTCGAGGAAGGGCGCAAACTGACCATAATAGGGGGGCAGTGCAAGGAGGCGTGGATTGGCGAAGATGACCGTCATGCCGCGCTCGCGAAGATATAACGGGGCGTCGCCGTTTTGCAGGACATGGAAATACTCGTAACTATTGATCAGCCCGTCCATGTTTACGATGGTGCGATCTTTGATGAAATAACCAACATTTCCACCTCCGGTCATGCCTATGATCTCGTTTTCCGAAGTGTTGGCTTCGATATAGGCCACGACTTCCATTAAGGGGCGATCTGCTTCATATCTGCCGTGAGGCATGGCGTATTCGATGAACCGCCAGAATTTGACAGTTGCCCACATGCCGTAAGCGACAGCCGCTAAAATGAGGACGATATTGACGTATTTGATGCGGCGCAAGGGTTTTATGATCAGGTCGATGAACAGGCTTATGACCAGCGTGAGCAGGATCATCTGCCCGATCCAATACCATTCCTTCGCGCCTCCGTAGGATGTTGCGGTATAGGAGAGGATTTGAACAACGCAGGCAGCGAAGAGCGGACCGATGGCGAGATTCGTAAATGCCTGCTTCGTCCGATGTTTGTTTAGTAGGATGACAGCCAGCCAGATCGCGGCAGAAATGGAGAGAATTGTGAAAAAGCGTTCCGTCTCCATATCCGCACCGCGGATGAAGTGTGGGCGTAATTTTTCTGTGAAATACCAGATGATCTCCGTAAACGGTTGTCCACTGTCAAAGGCCGCCGGACCCAAACCAAAATATGTGGGCCAATTAAAAGCAGGTTTCTCGTAAGCGGTATTACCCATGCTGCCCCACCAGCGTTTGATCTGCCCGCTGACCGGGCTGGATGTGCCAAAGGCGATCCGGTTGACGACCATGTAAACTAGGAGCAATCCACCGACGATACCGTAATATGCCGAACCCGCCTGCAACCAGGTTTTCCAATTTGACTTAAGTTGGATCATTGGAGAGTCGGCGTGGGAAATGCCGGGAGTGGTGAACCAGTATGCGGCGAGGCGGGAGGCGGAGAAGAGGGTCAGGCTGACGGCAAAATCGATGAGAAAGGCTGAACGGGGAAAATTCCTTCCCAATCCCAGTTGAACGAACAGGATGTATATCCCTGTGGTCAGAGCCGTGCTTGCGATTGTGGCAAATAAGATCTGACGGAGCGTGATCCAGATGGAAGCCCAACGAGGATGCCGATAAGCTCCAAAGAAATACAACGCAAGTGTCTTGAACAATAGTGCGATGAGAGTCGCCTCGAGCGCCGATGACGCGTAAATCGTATTGTAAGATTCGAAACCAGTACGCAGGAGCACAGAGCTGGTCATCGATATGAAAATGATCGCAATGTCGATGGGGAGAAAATATCGAATGGTAGAGCCGCGGAAAACGACCCAAATACCGGTGAGAACTGCGAAGAATACCAGATCGAGGCGGCTGAACATTGTCAGCGCGGCAACGAGACCGAGCTCCGCGAATCGACTTGTAGGAATATTGGTTGCGCGCCATTCGCCTTCGAATTTGGAAAAATGGTAAATGGTCAGCAAAACAAAAAAAGCGGCGATGGGTGTTTCCAAACCCATTTCGTAGACTGTAGCGTGAATATAGGAATTGAAAGACCAGAAGATCGCCGTGGCGATGGCAACTGCATGAGAAAGATACTTCCGGATCAGGCGATAAATAATGATGGAGGTCGCTGAATGGATGATCGCGATGACAACCAACAGGACGCGTAAGGGCAGAATGATATCAAATCGCGCGAGCGCAAAGACCGGGATGCAAACCAGAAGCCACAACGGATGATAGCCATTGGTGATATTGATGCCATCGAACGTACTGCCATGACCTTCAGAGATATTTTGTGCAACCTTGAAGTAGTAGTAGGCATCGTCACGCACGAACCAATGATTCGGAAAGGCATACGGATCGGCTGCCGCAGCATATAAGTGAAGCCCCAAGATGACAGTGACGAGCGCAATCTCGAAAGGCGCGAAGAGGTCGAAAATTTTCTTCATCAGGGAATGGCGAGAGTGATCCTTCCGAAGTTTTCCCCATGCCAAAGGCGCTCCTGCGCGGCACCCGCTTCCTTCAACGGAAAGGTCTTGTCGTGAATGGGTTGGAGTTTCCCGGCGACCACCAAGTCCATCACTTCTGAAAAATCCGCCAGTGTGCTCATGGTCGAACCGATGATGGAAAGATGTTTTGCAAAGACGTAGCGGTTGTCGATCTCGAAGCGTGGTCCGCCGCTGTTGCCCACGGTCAGTAAACGCCCGCCTTTTTTCAGCGCGCGCAAGCTTAGGGGGAATGTTGTTCCGATGTTATCCACCACCACGTCAACGCCCTGTTTGTCCGTCGCAAGAAAAACCGTTTTCGACCAATCTTCTGCCTGCGATCTGTCGATCACAATATCCGCACCAATGGACTTTGCCTGTTCGAGTTTCTTTGCATTCGAGCCGATGACGATGACCTTTGCGCCTAGATATCTGGCAACCTGGACCGAAGCTGAATTCACGCCTCCGCCCGCGCCGACGATTGCCACTATTTCCCCAGCCTTGACTCCGCCGCGTTTGACCATCGAATGCCAGGCGGTCTGATATACCAGCGCGGCGCTGACCGCGAGATGATAGTCATAATCGTTCGGCAGTTTATAAAGTTGGCGGACGGGAAGCGAAATGTATTCTGCATATGTTCCGCGCACGGTTTCGCCGAGTAAATGCCAGTTCCTGCACAGGTTATCGCGCCCGGACTTACAAAAATCGCATTCACCGCAGCCGAGATTGGCGTTGATGACGACGTGATCGCCAACCGTGAATCCAGTTGCGCCTTCCCCTAATTCAACGACTTCTCCCGCCCCGTCCGCGCCGTTGATATGGGGGAGTTCCAGCTTCAAGCCGGGCCAGCCATTGCGGACAAAAACGTCCATGCGGTTGAGAGCCGCGGCGCGAAGTTTGATGAGCGTTTCGCCGGGTTTGGGTTGCGGAGTGGGGAAGTCGCTGTATTCCAGGACTTCCGGACCACCGTGTTTATGGAAGAGGATTGCTTTCATTATGATCTACTCGTTCATTTTCGTCATGCTTGAGGCTTGACCTGCGGAATGGATTTCTTTCGCGCAATTGCGGTTATCGACCCATTATCGGAGTAAACGCTGAATTTATTCAAAAGGCTGATCAATCCGTTCAGAAATCTGCCGGGATTGCTGCTTAACCGGAATAAGCGGCGGAATAAAAATCCCAGGGTTGCATATTGTCCTGCACGGCGGACTTCCAGGACTTCAAAACATTCTCCAAGGATTCTGCGAATTGTCTCCGGCGACCAATAGAAGACATGCTCCGGTAACTTGAACGACACCCAATTTTTTCCGGACACTTTTGCGAGCGCGCTTGTCGGGTCGGGGGTGGTGATGGCAAGCACGCCCCCGGGTTTCAAAATTCGATGAATCTCCTGAAGGAATTTCCTTGGTTCATAGATATGCTCGAACGTGTC
>JAPKMP010000042.1 GCA_026645935.1 Candidatus Villigracilaceae bacterium
ACTTCGGCGACAAGGCGTTTATGTTGCTTCAAATGGACGGTCAGGCGGTGGGCGTGGCGGGCTGGCAGGTGGAAAATCTCATTACACGCACGACCGATATTTTCCTTGAGGATCGACTCGACCCGGCAAAAGCTCTCGACGCGCTCGTGAAAGGCGTGGAAAGCGCATCGCGCGAACTGCAAAGCGAAGTCTCGTTGATATTTGCGATGGATGCGCTTGCGTCTGAGGAAGGTCTCTGGCAGAAGATCGGTTACGAAAAACGCACACCCGATAGCCTCGGCGTCCAGCCATGGCAGGAAGCCGCTCTCGAAGCCGCCCCGGCAGGTAGTGTATTATTCTTTAAACAATTAAGGCAGGATCGCGTTCTGCGTCCGATTTAGGTTGAACAACACTTGAAAGAGCGGGGCGGACTTTATCTGAAGGCAAAGTCCTTGATTTCGAAGCGTTTTCAATCAGCCGCGACGAGGAACCCGTCCCAATAGATCTGTGACTGAACTCCTAAACAACCTCTTTTTCATATTCCAACGGGTCAGCTGGTTGAGCGTTTTGGATATCATGCTCGTCACGCTGATCTTCTTTGTGCTTCTGTATTCCCTGCGGGATACGCAAGCCATGGCACTGTTACGCGGCATGATCATGCTCATCGTTGCGATCACTCTGATCACAAGCCTCGTGGAATTGCCCGCATTTTCCTGGTTTGCAAGGAATGCGCTGCCCGCAATGCTGCTGGCTCTCCCTGTGATCTTTGCACCTGAGATTCGACGTACGCTGGAACGTATCGGACGCGCTGGAACTTTCGTCCCGGCAGCCAAACCGGTCGATGAGGCTTTGATGACAACCATCCGGGCAGTGGTCAGCGCGGCGGCGCGACTTTCAGCCCGAAAGCATGGAGCGTTGATCGTGATCCAAAGATTGGATCATCTCGACGATTTCATCCAGACCGGTGTGCAATTGTACGCAAAGGTCACACCGGAATTGCTGCTGCAGGTCTTCTACCCCAATACGCCTTTGCACGACGGCGGTGTGATCATCGTGGATTCAAAAGTCGCTGCCGCGGCATGCGTCCTTCCTCTTTCAGCCAGCGGAATCCTGAACCGCACACCGGAACGCCAGATGGGTCTAAGACACCGCGCTTCACTCGGCATTTCCGAGGTGAGTGACGCCATTGCGATAGTTGTTTCAGAGGAAAGCGGCGCGATCTCCATCGCCCATTCCGGCAGAATGTTGAGGCGCCTCGACCCTGACCGATTGGAAAATATTCTGGCGGCATTCTTCCGCCCGAGCGGCGCGGAGCAAAGAGCGGGTATCATCGGCAGGTTCTTCTCAGGCAGGCTGAATCGCAAGGAAGAAAAATAATCCACGATGCAAAAAATGTTTCGCTGGGTCGTCAATAATTACCGCACGTTCCTTTGGGCGTTCGCGCTCGCTGTGGCAGTGTGGATCTCTTCGGTCACCTCGGCCGACCCGAACCAGTTGCGCGCGCTCGAAGCGCCGGTCCCAATAGAGATCATCGGACAGCCAGCGAATCTTGTATTCAGCGAATCGATCCCAAAGGAGGTTGAAGTCAGCCTGCGGGCACCCGCCTCAGTATGGAAGATCATCGAAGCCGACCCGCAGGTCGTGCGCGCAATCCTCGATATTTCCAGCCTCAGTTCAGGAGAGCATAGTCTCGATCTTCAGATTCAAGTGGATGCAAGACCCGTTCAGATCGTCTCCGTAACGCCGAAAACGATCTCTTTCATCCTGGAGCCGCTTATCACCAAGCCAATGGATTTGGATGTCCGCATTTCAGGGGAAGTCGCGATCGGATATCAAGTCGGGGAGATCAGCCTCGAGCCAGTGTCCGTTATCGTGTCTGGCGCTCAATCCAGGGTCCAGGAAGTGACGCGTGCGCGGGTTTCCGTCGATTTGAACCGCATCCGAGAAAATTACGATCAATTCATCAAAGTGGAGGCGCTTGATGAGCGCGGTCAGCCCGTCAGCGGCGTGACAGTTTCGCCAGAGTCTGTCCATGTCGTATTGCCTGTCACGCAGCAAGGCGGTTATCGCGATGTGGCTGTGAAAGTTACAACACTGGGTCGTGTGGCGAGCGGATACCGCCTGACCGACATTTCAGTTTCGCCGCCTGTGGTGACGATCTATTCGGAAGATCCCGCTTTGGTGAACAGTCTCCCAGGTGTTTTGGAAACACAACCGCTGGACCTGCAAAACGCCCAGGATGATATAACAACGCGACTGAAGCTCAGTTTACCGGCAGGCATTTCTGTCATCGGCGAACAAACGGTTCTTGTCCAGGCAGGAGTCTCGCCGATAGAAAGCAGCGTGACTTTGTCCGGTCAGCGCATCGAGATCATCGGGTTGGACAGCGATCTGAACGTGCAGATCTCGCCGACAAGCGTCGATATCATCCTATCCGGTCCGCTTCCCATTCTGGATACGCTCACGCGGCAATCTGTCCGGGTGACCGTGGACCTGACCGGGCTCGGCGAGGGGACGTATCAACTCGCGCCGGTTGTGGAGGTTCTCGTGTCAAATATCGCGGCGGAATCGATCCTGCCGAACACCATCGAAATATCGCTCACTCCTCTCGATGCGAGTACGCCGACTCCGACCCCAAAGCCATAAAGTAAAATAATCTTATGAAGCCCATCGTTGCACTTGTCGGCCGACCGAACGTCGGAAAATCAACGCTGTTCAATCGCCTGGTTGGAGAGCGCATGGCCATCGTTGACGAAACTCCCGGCACGACCCGCGACCGTCTCTTCGGCGATGCGGAATGGAATGCCCGATCCTTCACCGTCGTCGACACAGGAGGCATCGACCCAACTCACGGCGGTCGGACTCCGCTCTCGGTGGGTTCCGCCGACTTTATCGGGGACATACGCCGGCAGGCCCAAGCCGCGATCCAAGAGGCGGATGCTGTGGTGTTCGTAACAGATGGAGAAACCGGAGTTACCGAACCGGATCGCGAAGTAGCGGATATTTTGCGACGGATGCAAAGAAAACAGCCGGATGGAAGTTTCCTGCCGCCCATCTTCATGGTTGTGAACAAATGCGAATCAAAGGAGAGGCGGGAATCCGCGTCGGAATTCTATGAACTTGGTCTGGGCGATCCCTATCCCATTTCCGCGATTCACGGAACAGATACCGGCGACCTGCTCGACGCACTTGTGGCTTCCTTCCCGGAAAAAGAGGAAGAAGAGGAAGACAACAGCGTAAAGATCGCCATCGTTGGCAAACCCAATGCGGGGAAATCGAGTTTACTCAATAAACTTGTCGGCGAGGAGCGTGTTATTGTCAGCCCGATCGCCGGGACGACGCGCGACGCCATCGATACGAAATTCGAATTCGGCGGGTTGCCCATCACATTGATCGATACAGCTGGCATCCGCAGGCGCGGCAAGATCGAAAAGGGCGTTGAGGAATACAGCGTCATCCGTTCGTTCAAAGCCATCGAGCGCGCGGATGTTTCATTGTTGATGATCGACGCCACTACCGGCATCACCACGCAAGATGCGCATATCGCCGGTTTCATCAAGGACGAGTGGAAATCCTGCGTGGTTTTGGTCAATAAATGGGATGCCGTGGTAAAAGACGGTACGACCATGGATGCCTACACCGAAAAGATCCTGGACGAGTTGAACTTCGTCGCATATGTCCCCATCCTGTATATTTCCGCCAAAACCGGTCAACGAGTGGACCAGGTGCTGCCTCTGGCATTACGCGTGCAGGAGGAACGTCTGGCGCGGCTGACGACCTCCAAGATCAACGAGATCATCCACACCGCGCAGGACGCGCATCCGCACCCGAGCCATGCCGGGCGTTCACTAAGGATGTATTACGGCACGCAGGTCCGCAGTGACCCGCCGACCTTCATGATCTATGTAAACGATCCTTCGTTGATGCATTTCACATATCTGCGCTACCTCGAAAACCAGATCCGCGCTGAATATGGATTCATGGGCACTCCGATTCGGATCGTACTGAAAGGGAGAAGGGAGTAATGTCATCGCTTCGGCTTTTCTTCACATTGATAGGATAAGGACATGACCAAGAAATCCACTCTTATCTTTGGCGACATCGCCGCCTTAATCCTCCTTACCGTCATCGGATTCGCATCGCACGGAGAGACAGGGCTTTCCTCTCTCCCGCGCATGGCGGCGGCCTTCTTCCCTGTGGCGCTTGGCTGGTTCCTTCTGACTCCCTGGTTTCACTTATTCGATGAAGCCATATTCGGCGAACAGAAAAAACTGCTCAGGATTCCGTTTGCATTTCTTTTCATCGCCCCGTTTGCCGTCATCCTCCGAAGTGTCTGGCTCGGCGAACCGGTTTCACCGCTCTTCACCTTTGTACTTGGCGTAACAAACGCATTCGGGATGACCGTGTGGCGATGGCTCTATCTTTTCATTGTAAAACGCAGAAAATAAATATAAAACAAAGCGGGTACAATAAACTCATGGATGAAACCGCACTTATCACCTCCGCACAACAGGGCGACTTGAACTCCTTCAACACGCTCATCCTCAATTATCAGGATGCTGTCTTCAATACAGCCGTACGCATCCTCGGGGACGATGACATGGCGCAGGACGCCGCCCAGGAAGCCTTCATTTCCGCTTTTCAAAGCATTAGAACGTTTCGCGGCGGCTCGTTCAAGGCGTGGATCCTCCGCACGGTAACAAATGCCTGCCTCGATGAACTTCGTCGCCAGAAACGACGCCCCACAACCCCGCTCGAACCTGAAACCAGCGACGGCGATGAAATTGATTCTCCCAAGTGGCTCGCCGACACGAATATGACTCCCGCGCAAAAAGCCGAGGCCGACGAACTCGAACACGCCATCCAACATTGTCTCGACGCTTTGCCGACCGAATTCCGCGCCGTTGTCGTCCTCGCCGATGTGCAGGGCTTGGATTACACGGAAGTCGCCGCTGCATCGAACGTCCCGCTCGGCACAATAAAAAGCCGGCTCGCGCGCGCGCGGCTGCGGCTGCGCGAATGCCTGCGTTCCTTCGAGGAACTTTTGCCCTCTTCATTTCGTCTGAATGAGGAGCGTGTATGATGAAAAACTTTCGCGATATCGAGAATCTTTCCGCGTATCTGGATGGGAAACTTAACCAATCTGATTCAACTCGATTGGAAGCCCGGCTCAAATCGGACCCGGAACTTGATTTAATTCTCAATGACCTTCGCGCCGCCCGCAGCCTTCTGCGCAGACTCCCCACACGCAAGGCGCCGCGCAATTTCACTTTAACTCGCCAAATGGTGGGACTCAAACCGCCGCTGCCGCGAAGTTATCCTTTGATACGGTTTGCAACCGTCTTCGCCGCCTTCCTGTTCCTGTGTTCCATCACAACAAACATGCTGACTCCCCGATTCACATTCGGATTTGGCGCTGCAGCGCCCGCTCCCATTGGCGGGATGGGCGGCGGATGCGACGGTCCATGCGGGGAAGCTGCAGCAACAGAAGCTCCTGCGATGGAGGAACCATTTTCACAAACAGGTCCCGCCGCAACCGAGGAAGCATTCGCCGCAGAAATGGCGCCCGCCACAGAAGCACCGCTGGAAGACATTGCTCCAGCGGCAGTTCCCACGACGACCTCCTCTGTCATACCAACGGAAGGCGCGCGGATGGCAGAACCCTCGCCAACTGCGAAGGAGGGTGAAGCAGGGACAACCTCGCAGGATTCCTCTCAGGGAACGGCTAACCAACCCGAAGTCACGCCTGTGCCGCCTCCCTCAATCAACTGGACATTGGCATTCCTCGTCATTGCCCTTGCCGGCGGAGTCGTTTTATGGATTATGCGTCTATCGGCACGAAACAAGTGGCGATAGTTACTCGTTTGGTACAAATTGTTTTGTCCCCTATTTGGATCACTCCGGATAGGGGATTTTATTTTGCAATCAAATCCGTAAAAAAAGCGCCCGTTGTAAATTTATAGAAATTGTCTCAGGAGATAATAATGAACACCAAAAGAGACGCGTTTTTTCTGTGGATGATGGCAGGAGCCATCATCGCACTTTGCGCGGGGTTATTCGGTTTTACCGAAATTGCGCAAACCCAACAACACCAAAAGGTCGCCTCGTCTTCTTCCAATGGAGCGCAACCCAGGCTCGTCTGCCCGATGGAATGGACATCGCCCGCCTCTTCATCCAACACGGGAGAAATGCCCCCTACCGGAGCGGTATCATTCGATTGGACCGATCATCCATCTGCCCTTGGCTACTCGTTGACCGTACTCACACCGAACGGCTCGCCTGTGTTTTATGATGTGGACGGCTCTTCGAAAGATCTGTTTCTCGAGAATTATGATCAAGTCGGCGATTACCAGGTCATCGTTACCGCGTTTGGCGCGGACAACGCAGCCTTATGCTCGATCACGATGAGTTTCAACCTGCCTGTCGTTTCGGAAGGCGGTAAGGAAAAAACCGACCGCGAAGGCGGCGAAACCGAACATTCGGATCCATCGTCGGTGATCCCATCCAGCCCCGTGATGCCAAATCCACAGCCGACGGAGGTGGAAATCCATTAACGGCTTGTCCGTGTGGTGGGTTGGTGATATAAAACCATGCATGGCAAGAGATGAGCATTTCAAGTTCTGCCCGCGCTGCTCGGCAAAAATGGTTCGCGAAGAAAGGTTTGGCGCGATTCGACCCGTTTGTCCGCAGTGCGGGTGGATCCATTTTCAAGACCCGAAAGTTGCCGCGGCTGTCCTTGTGGAAGAAGGCAGCCGTGTTTTGCTGGTGCAGCGCGCCAATGATCCATTTCGCGGATTGTGGACTTTGCCCGCGGGCTTTGTAAACGGCGGCGAAGACCCGGCTGAGGCGGCGGCCCGGGAATGTATGGAGGAAACAGGTCTCAAAGTGCGGGTGACGCGCGTGTATGACGTCATTTCAGGCCGCGAGCACGAGCGCGGCGCGGATTTCATCATTGTGTATGCCGCCGAAGTCGTGAGCGGAGAGATGTGTCCTGCCGACGATGCCGATGCGGTGGAATGGTTCGAGAGGGGCAGTCTGCCGCCACTGGCGTTCGATGCGACGAAGAAAGTGCTTTTGTAGCGGATACAATCCTGAAAAATCCCTCCGGAAAAGTGAGAAGTTCCGGGGGGATTTTTCGTCTTAACATCAAATCCAATTCTTAAAGGAGCTAAGTCATGAATAAGAATCCGTGGATCGCCGCAGTGTTGAATTTCTTCTTTATGGGGCTCGGCACGCTGTATATCGGTCGCCGTAAGCTCACTGGCGCGGGCTTGACGCTCGCCGCCATCGTGCTGACGTATGTGGAATTGCAGTTGCAATCCGCTGCGCCCGCGCTTTACCCGATCATGTTCGGGGCGGTGTTCGTGGCGAATACCGTGCTCGCAATCGATGGGTATAACGAAGCGAAGATGTAATCTTATAGGGGCACGACATGTCGTGCCCCTATAAAACAACGTCCAAACCAAATCGCGTGCAAAGCTGGGGGTTTAAAAAAGCCGTTATTTCGACGATCTCCCTGCCAGAGACTATTGGCAGGAGAATGCCGAAGGCTTGCCAGGCTTCCCCTTCCGAACGATAGATGCCAAAAGCGGCATCACCGTTCGCAGAGGTGGGAATCAGTTTCCAATTCACATTCGGAATAAAAACCATTTTTTGCAATGCAAGTCGAATTGCTTCACGCCCTGCAAACCAGACGCCCATTGGGGGCATGGCAAAGGTCGCTTTTTGGCTGAGAAGTTGAATCAAAGCTTGAACGTCACCCGATTCCCACGCTGCGACAAAATCTGTGAGGTGATGCCCTGGCGCTGGATTATCTTCGAACGACGAAGGCGCGAGATTCTTTCTCGCGCGATACAACAGGTTATTGACCGAGTCCACGGTAAGATCGAGAGCGGCGGCGGTTTCCTCCGCGCTCCAATTGAAGACTTCGCGCAGAACAAGCACGACGCGTTGACGAGCATTAAGTTTTTGCAAGGCAACCACGAACGCGAACGAGATCGTCTCGCGGCGTTCGTAGGAAAATTCGGGAGTAGGATCAGGACTGGTTAGCCAGGATTCAGGCAAAGGGTCCAGAAAAGAAGCGGAGAGATCTGGCTGAGGCGTCTCATCAGGTTTCGACGGGTCGCCTTCGATGGGGAGAAAAATCCGCTTTTTTCGTTTGCGGAATTCATCCAGCCAGAGACGGGTGGCGATTATGTACAACCAATTGCGAAATGCGCCGCTCCCATCGAACGTTTTGAGTTTGCTCCACGCACGGATGAACGTTTCCTGCACAAGGTCTTCTGCGTCGTCGAGCGAGCCGCTCAGGCGGTAGCAATGGACAAGGAGGGGTTTGCGATGCGGTTCGACCAATGCGGTGAAGGCTTCGTTGTTTCCTGCCCGGGCGGAGGCGAGATATTCGCGTTCGTTGGATGTAACCTGTACATTCATTTCTAGAATATAACATGTTAATCCCGCGACGATGGAATATAATCCGGAAAGCTAAACTCCTCGGTGGTCGAGTAGACTACGGTGATCGTCCGCTGTCCTATCCAGACCACCATTTCCATGAGTTGCTCTACTTACATGTGGTCTCGATACGCTCCTTCGGGGCACCCGACCACCGAGTTTGAATAAAACAGGAGAAGGGTTAAATGTGCGGAATTTTCGGATACGTAACAACAAATGAAGTGGAACTCGGACCCATCCTGATCGAAGCGGCGAAGCGGCTCACCTACCGCGGCTACGACTCGGTCGGAGCGGCGACTTTGAACAACGGCAGGATCGACCTGCGCAAAGATGTGGGCAAAGTGGACATCGTCGCAGCAAAATACAATATCAGCGAAATGCGCGGACAACGCGGCATCACCCAGTTGCGCTGGGCGACGTTCGGTGAGCCGTCACAAATCAATGCGCAGCCGCACATCGATTCGGATGGCGACATGGTCGGAGCGCACAATGGCAACGTGGTGAACAACGTCGAGTTGCGCGAGCAATTCATCGCCGAGGGCATGACCGTCCGCTCGCAGAACGACGGCGAGACTTGCGTTCACGCCGTGGAACGTTACATTAACCGCGGATATGAATTCATCGATGCGATTCGCCTGGCGTATGGCGACCTCGAAGGCGATTATGCCTTTGTCATCGGGCGCGCGAATGACGATAAACTCTATGCCTTTAAAAAAGGTTCCGGCATGGTGGTGGGACTCGGCGCAGGCTTCACCTGTGTTTCATCGGACCTGCCATCGATATTGCCGCTGACGCGCGAAGTGATTCGCCCGCAGGATGGAGAGATCGTCACGTTGTGGGCGGACAAGGTCGAGGTGCGGTCGGTCAAAGATGGCAAGCAGATTCAACGCATGCCAGAAACCGTCACAGAGTCGATGGATGCGGTGCAGAAGGGCGGGTATCCGCATTTTATGTTGAAAGAGATTCACGAGCAGAGTCAGGTCGCGCGGGAGTTATCCCATGTCTTGAATGGAAACCGCGAAGTCGATGGATTGGTCGAGAAGTTGAAGAACGCGCGGCATTTGTATTTCATCGGCTGCGGCACGAGTTATCACGCCGCGTCGGTCGGCGCGGTGTATTTTGCGCAGTTGGCGGGCAAGCCTGTCATCCCTGTGCTCGCGCCGCAGTTCATCCCGCAATATGCGCCAGCCGTGAGCTACGAAGATGTTGGGATTTTTGTCAGCCAATCGGGCGAGACCAAGGATGTGCTCAATGCGTTGGAGACGGCGGAGGCGCGCGGCATGGCGTGTTTCGGATTGGCAAACGTGGTCGGCTCGACCTTGACGAAGAGCGCCTCACTCTGTCTCCCCTTGTGCTGCGGCTACGAAATCAGCGTCCCCGCCACGAAGACCTTCACCAACCAGGTCGTGACGTTTTTGTACCTGGCGTATAAGATGGCTAATAAAGATGTTCGCGAGTTGGATCGCATTCCTGAATTGATGGAGCAGACTATTGAGATGGTCGAGCCGCAAATCAAGGAGATTGCCAAAGACATCAATGAATGGAATGACATGTACTGTCTCGGCTACGGCGCGACGTACGCCATCGCTCTTGAAGGCGCGTTGAAGTTGAAGGAGATCACCTACGCTCATTGCGAAGGGATGCTCTCCACCGAATTCAAACACGGACCGCTCTCCGCGGTGAGTAGGGGTTTCCCCATCATCTTCGTGGCGGGACCGAACGACGTGCCGCTCATTATCAGCGGCATCAACGAAGTGAAAGTGCGCGGCGCGCGGACGATTGTCGTTGCCGAAGAGGACGCCCGCCTGCGTGCCAACGCGGATGATGTGATCGTGCTCCCCAAGTCCGACCCGCAGATTTCTGCGTTGCTGGGAGTGCTGCCGCTACAGCTGCTCTCGTACCACATGAGCGTGATGCGTGGATTCGATCCTGATTTCCCGAGGAATTTGTCGAAAACGTTGACGGTTGATTAGGATTGCTGGATTTCAATAATATGGAAATGAAAAATATTCCTTTCGGCACAACCAACTGGTCAGATATCGTCCCAACCGAACACCAGGGGGAAACAGGTGTCGCATATTGGCGCACCCGGCACTTCGATATCATCCGCGTCCGCCTCGTTGAGTACAGCCCCGGCTACCTTGCTAATCATTGGTGTACAAAAGGTCATATTTTGTTCTGCCTGGAGGGCGAACTCCACACCGAACTTGCAGATGGAAGAAAGTTCGTATTGACACCAGGGGTCAGCTATCAGGTGGCTGACAACGCGGAACCACACCGCTCTTATACGACTACAGGAGCAAAATTGTTCATTGTCGATTGAAGAAGCAAAATCTCCCCTTCCACGTTTTTGTATCAAGGAGAATTCACATGCTCAAAACCAGAAAAGCCTTCCCTGTCCTTTTCCTGTTCCTGACTGCCTGTACCCCGCCCGCCACAAACGTGGGGGGCGAAAATTGGGTCGCATTTTCTGCAGAGGATGCCCAGGCTGACCAAATGCTTGACTGGCTTTTCATCGATGTTGTCGAATACTGGTCGCCTACTGAAGCGGATATACAGGCAGTAGAGGACGGCTTGCCCGACTATCTACAGGAGAACCAATCCTCTTTTTATATAACCGGTTCGCCAGTGTGGGAACGATTGAATGAGTACAACCGTCAATACGTGGGGGTGGTGCTTGAAAGCAAAAAGGTCATCTTCGCCAATTACTTCTGCGATGCAACCGGCCTGGACTGGAAAAAGGAATTTGTCATGGTGCTGGACGGCGGAGCGTGTTATTTTCAATTCAAGTTCAGCACGGATTCCGGTGAATACTTCGGATTGCAAGTAAATGGGGAAGCATGAAGGAGAGTAAGAAGAGACGACTGGCGGAGCCGTCTCTTGTAATCTATGAGTGTGCGTGAATGTGTTTGGCTTCGTGAGCCGCGGCTTCCATGCGCTCGAACATTTCCTGCGCTACCTCGGGGGTCAGGCGCTGGTCGAGAATGGGAAGGTAGACCTCCTCTTCCTTGGCGAAATGGACTTTGACGAGTCCGTACACACCAAAGAGCACACGCCGCAGGGCTGTTGCTTGAGTCGGTGTCAACGGCTTATCCGTCAATCCATCTTTCAAGGTTGCAAGTTCTTCGATATAGCGACCGACTTCAACATGATCGCGGCTCATCGTTTTGGTGGCGTCGGGGCTGCCAAGCACTTTTTGCACTATGGGATAAAGCGCCGCGTCTTCCGCTTCCGCATGCGGCTTCAGGTGGTTGGCTAGGAAGTCATAGATTTCCTCCACGCCGCGGCGAATCTCGACAATGGGAGCATCGCCGATCAATTCTGCAATCTGGCGGATGCGGTCCACATGCGGGAACAATTCTTTGTGCTCGTCGCGCAGGGGTTGGGTCAGGGTATTCATGGTTTATCTCCTTTTACTTTTTGAACGATTTACACCCTGAATGTACTCCTCCCCATCAAAAACATCCATGACGCAGGTCAATTAACTGCACCCTTTTTTGTCAGCTCTTCCAACCGTTTCATGTCCATGATGGTCACCCACTTGCGCCCGGACTTGACCAGCCCGTCCTCAACAAAACGACTTATTATTCGACTCACCGTCTCAGTCGTGGCCCCGGTCATGGCTGCCAGGTCCTGACGCGAAAACGGCAACTGGATCAACACTCCCTGACCGCGCGCTTCACCCAGTTTCCCTGCCAGGCGCAGCAGCGCCGAGGCGATGCGTTGTTCGGCGGTGTAGGCACTCAACTGCCGGACGATCTCCTGCGATTCCGCAAGGCGTTTGCTGACCGCTTCGAGAACCTTGCGCATCACATCAGGATGCTTTGCAAGAATCCTTTCAAAATCCCCCGACGAAATTTGAAGGATACAACAATCGGTCTGGGCAATGGCGGTCTCAGTGTGGGCACGCCCGCCAAACACCGTTAAAGTCCCAAAGTATTCGCCCCCGGGTAAAATATCCAGCAGCACTTCCCGTCCCGAGCTGGTGCTGCGAACCAGTTTCACTTTTCCCATTGCCACGAGGTATAAACGATCCGCCTGATCCCCTTCGAGATATATCCGCTCATCCAAAGAAAAATCGTGGTCATGAAACAGGCCATTGATTTTGATGATCGCCTCCGCAGGCAGATGCTGGAAGAACGGCAAACGCCCGATGATCTTCAATCTGTACTCCGTCGAGCAAATCGCCGGATCCACCCATTCCGGGCGCACAGGTGATTTTAGGCGCACCATCATTTCTCCTTAGCAGAAAAAGGTAACCTCCCCATACGCTTTAATCGTATCATAATTAAAATCGTCGTCCCTGAAGCTTATAAGCGATATACACGGAAGAGGGGTTTTATCTCAACGCGCATCCAGGCTCCATCATCCGGGTTTTATAAGCATAATTCCAAGACCTGCTCAATGGAGGTATTCATGTCTGCTGCTTCCCCCTTCCCCCGTTTATTCGTACGTTTTGTGGCACTGCCGTTGCTCTTCATCGCAGGGGTTCAACTCTTCATCCTCTCCGAACAGACCGACGTCTACTTTGCGTGGACGATCTCCCTTCCGCTCACTGCCGCGTTTTTGGGCGCGGGCTATTGGGCGGCGATGGTGGTCGCCTATCGCAACTGGTGGGAGACGCCCACCGTCTCGGCGCGCACGACAGGCCTTACCTCGTTGGCGGCGACCGGAATTTTGGGAATCGCCACCTTTTTACATCTCGATAAATTCCATTTGAATGACCCGGCATTTCTCACCCGCTTCGTCACCTGGGTATGGATCATTGTCTATGCCGTTACGCCGTTTCTATTTTTATGGATATGGTTTGCCTTTGGGCGCAGCAAGGATGAGACGGTCGGTGTAAATCCGTTCCCAGCCTGGGTGCGCTATGGGAACCTGTTTCAAGCGGCTGTTATGATTCCGGCGGCGCTTATTCTATTCCTTGCGCCCGCCAGCATCATTCCCGCCTGGCCCTGGGAGCTAACCCCACTCACCTCGCGAGCCGTCAGCGCCTGGTTCATGGCATACGGTCTCGCCTGTGCAACGATCACCATGGAAAACAATGCTTCCAATACGCAAAGCGCGCGCATGAGTTTGTTCGCGTTTTGTATTCTGCAACTGATCACATTGGGGCGATACTTCCCCAGTTTCGATCTATCGAAACCTTTGGCGTGGGTGTATTTGCTGGTCCTGGTCGTCGGTGTGGCTGTTAATGCGCCGAGTCTATCCTCCCATGAACAAAAATAAGAAAAAACTGCTTGTTGACAAGTGTCCCATACCGAGTATTCTTTAAATGCATCAGAATCACAAGGAGAGGATGATTTTTCACGAAAAGAGGACGCCATGATATCGAAAAGATTGCTTCAAGGGGCTTTGATACTCGCGGTGCTGGTCTCGTCGTTTGCTTCGGCTGGCAGCGCCCGCGCCTGGGGCAACTGCGCCAGCTACATCACCGTTCAATGGGGAGACACCTTGAGCGGGATCGCGGCATTTTGCGGAACGTCTGTGGACGCCATCCGCGCCGCAAACCCGGGCTTAGGCTGGTGGGTGTACGCAGGTCAGATTCTCTACATCCCAAGCGGGTACAACTACTATCCGCCTTACCTGCCTCCTGTCTCCGGCGGGAACTACACCGTCCGTTGGGGAGACACGCTTGCGAAGATCGCTGCAGCGAACGGGATAACGCTCAAGGCGCTTCTTGCCGCCAACCCGCAAATTCGCAATCCAAACTTGATCTACGCCGGGCAGGTCATCGCCGTCCCGACAGGATACAACCCTCCAGTCTACGTCCCGCCGTATACACCGCCTCCTGTTGTCACGCCCCCCGCCTATCCCCCGCCTGCAAATTTTGATGGAGTACTGACCGTCACAGCCAGGAAGGGTGTCAATATCCGCAACCAGCCCAGTTACGCGGGAAAGATCGTTTTGGCGGATGATCACACAAAAGGCAGAACGTTCTATTACAGGACAAACTCTGTCACATATGATGCCACTTATCGCCGCACCTGGGTGGAAGTGGTCGTCTCACAAACGTCCACTGGATATACCACTGGCTGGCTGCCCGTCAGTGGTCCGCAGGATTATCTCAACCATACCGGAGTGATCGAAGATTGGGTCACACCGCATATTCAATAGAAATACAACCGTTGCCGCAGGCAGTTAATGAAAAAGAGACGGTCCACAGCGAACCGTCTCTTTTTCATTCATGATGAATGGGTCAGGAAGTTATCCGAATAGCCTGCCCAATCCCTTGCCGCCTGTTTTTTGCAGGGTCTTCATCAATTTCTGCGCTTCGCGAAATTGCTTGATGAGCCTATTGACATCCTGCACGTCCATGCCGGAACCTGCGGCGATGCGGCGGCGGCGCGAGGCGTTCAAAAGGTCGGGATCGCGGCGTTCCTTAACGGTCATCGAATTGATGATGGCTTCAGACTGCTTGAACTGGTCTTCCACAAGCGACGGGTCGATACCGCGGGCAGCCTGCCCCATCTGCCCGGGCAGCATTTCCATGATCTGCGAAAGCGGACCCATCTTTTTCATTTGTTTCATTTGCTCGAGCCAGTCCTCCAAAGAGAACTCGCCCTTCATCATTTTCCGGGCTTGCTTTTCAGCGGTCTCGGCATCGTAGGCAGATTCGGCTTTTTCGATCAGGCCGATGATGTCTCCCATTCCAAGTATACGGGAGGAAAGGCGAGAGGGGTCGTACGATTCGAGCGCGTCGAGTTTTTCGCCCGTGCCGATGAATTTGATCGGAATGCCGGTCACAGAACGGATAGAAATCGCCGCGCCGCCGCGCGAATCGCCATCCATTTTTGTGAGGACGAGTCCCGTGAGCGCAACAGCCTCCTTGAACCCCTGAGCGATATTCAACGCTTCCTGCCCGATCATGGAATCGATCACAAGCAACGTATCCACCGGTTTGACGTTCGCTTCGATGGCTTTGATCTCGACCATCAATTGCGCGTCCAATTGGGACCGTCCAGCTGTATCCACCAAAACGAGTGTATAGCCCCCTTTTTCTGCTTTATCCAACGCACGCTTCGCGAGTTCCTGCGGTGTGACGGAAGTATCCGTTTCCACCTCCACGCCCACGCGTTCGCCAAGCTGCTGCAATTGCTTGACGGCGGCTGGCCGGTATGGGTCGCCCGCCACCATGAGAATCCGTTCGCCTTTGGATTTGAGCAACCGTGCCAGTTTTCCGGTGACCGTTGTTTTCCCTGAGCCTTGTAAACCAACCATCACGATCACACGCGGTTTGGGTCCAGTGAGATTCAATGGCGCTGGCTCGCCGAGGGTCGCGATCAATTCTTCATTGACGATCTTGATGACCTGCTGACCTGGATTGAGCGCTTTCGATACCTCCACGCCCACCGCTCGTTCGCGCACCTTCGCAATGAAGGTTTTAACAACGCTGAAATGCACGTCTGCTTCGAGCAGGGCAAGGCGTACTTCGCGCATGGCGGCATCCACATCGGCTTCGGAGAGTTTTCCGCGCCTGCGAAGCTGGTCGAAGATCTGGTTAAGTCGTCCGGTGAGAGTTTCAAACATGAGGCAGGAAAAGGCATTTTAGCGCGTAGCAGGCCGAGGGTCAAGCGCAAGGCGGGATCACCCCAAACCATTTCATCATTTTTGTTTCTTTACATCACGGGAGAAACTCCTTATACTGGCGCGTGTTCTTGCATTTACCATAATTCCGGAGGAGCCATGTCAACAGCAGCGAACGTGGTTGTGAATGATAAAAAAGAGATCTTTGGTTGGGCGATGTACGACTGGGCGAACTCCGCCTTCAGCACCACGGTGGGGACAGTGTTTTTGGGTCCGTATGTGGCAGGGCTGGCACGCTCGGCAGCGGAGTCAGCGGGAACGACGACCGTATCGTTTTTCGGTATCCCGGTCGCGCCGGATTCATTCCTTCCCTATTGCATTTCATTTTCGGTCGGGATGCAGGTCCTTTTCCTGCCCATCCTCGGAGCCATCGCGGATTATTCGCATTTGCGCAAGACGATGATGCGCCTTTTCGCAACCATTGGAGCGGTCGCCACCATCCTGATGTTTCTCATCACCGGCAGTTTGTGGTGGCTGGGCGGCGTATTGTTCATCATCGCCAATCTCGCCTTCGGCGCCGCGATCGTTTTCTACAACGCATACCTGCCAGACATTGCCAGCGAGGAGGAAAGAGACCGCGTCTCATCCTACGGTTGGGCGATGGGTTACCTTGGCGGCGGAATCCTGCTTGCGCTGAACCTCGCCTTTTTTATCTTCAGCGAAAACATTGGCGTACCAGGCGATCTTGCCGTGCGGATCAACCTCGCCTCGGCTGGTTTGTGGTGGTTCGGATTTGCCTACTTCACCTGGATGAGACTGCGCCCGCGTCACTCAGCGAGGACATTGCCCGCCGGCGAGACGTACGCCAGCATAGGGTTCAAACAATTGAGAAAGACATTCACCGAAGTAAAACACTTCCCTGAGACATTGAAATTCCTTCTGGCTTATTTCCTTTATAACGACGGCATTCAGACCGTGATCGCAGTGGCGGCAACCTTTGCGGCGGCTCCCGTCATTCAAGGCGGTTTGGAGCAGGATCAAACCACACTTACCGCTGTGATTTTGATGATCCAGTTCATGGCGTTCTTCGGCGCGCTGTTCTGGGGCAGGCTTGCAACTTGGATCGGCGCAAAACAATCCGTCATTGTCAGCCTGGTGATTTGGGCGGGCGTGGTTGTTTATGCCTACGGCGGATTGAAAGGCGAGGGCGTCACGACCGAATTCTTCATCCTGGGCGTGTTCATTGCCCTGGTAATGGGCGGATCACAGGCGATCAGCCGAAGTTTGTTCGCCCAGATGATTCCCAAAGGCAAAGAAGCGGAATTCTTCGCCTTCTATGAAGTCAGTGAACGCGGCACTTCATGGATCGGACCCTTGGTCTTCGGTCTCGCCAACCAGATATTCAACAACCTGCGGGTCGGCATCCTGTCCTTGATCTTCTTCTTCATCGCCGGTTTGATCCTCCTGCCCTTCGTGAATGTTTCGAAAGCCATCTCAGACGCGAAGAAATACGGCGAAAACACAAATCCCCCCGTCCAATAAACCGATCCCCCAGCCAAAACAGCGCGGAGGACATCACCGCGCTGTTTTATTACTTGAAATATGCGAGGAACAATGACCTCAAAGCAATTGGCCGTCATGGATATACACGGATCAGACCCGCTGGCAAGGCTGTTCATTCAAAAATGGAATGTGTCGCCAATCGGCGCAGCTTTGTTCTTCATCGTTGCGGGAATTGTGTATGCAGGTATCCTGCCGCGTTTTTGGGGTTTTCCGCTCGAAATCGACGGTGTTAATTTGTTGAACATCGTCCTCGTCTTTCCGGTGGCGGGTTATTTTTACGTGCGCCAGCCTGCCAGCATCCTGCGCACATATGAGAGCATCGCGCGCTACCTGCGCGAAGAGGACGATTATCACTTCTTTCACCTGGACAAGATCAAGGCGAATCACGCCCGGCCGATTTGGTGGCTTATCGGCTCAGGGTTCGGGTTGCTGGGCGCGTGGTTCGGAATCACGTTCAGCATTCAGCATTATCAGGAGTATTGGTACAGCGCGAACGGACTTGAGATTTTCCTCGTCCAGACAATCCGCTTCCTCGCTTATTACTGCATTGGCGTCGCTGCCAGCCGCCATATCGCCACGTCCATCGAGTTGAATAATCTGTTCGAGCACGCCGACCTTCCCCTGACGGTCGACGCGGACCGCCTGGAGGTCTTCCGAACGGTGAAGAATTTTGCGCTGGAATTCGTCGGAGCCGCCGCGATCATCGCATTGAATCTAGGCTTGCAGCCGCTTTTGATCGATCCACCCATGCCGGAGTATGCGATCTATGTCGCCTTATATTTCATTGTCGCGCCTGTAAGTTTCTTTCTCCCGCTTTGGGAGGCGCATTTAAGGATGTCGCGCATCAAGAACGTCATGCTCGACCGCCTTAACTATGATTTTCAGGAGGAATCGCAAAGGCTTTATCGCAAGCTCGATAATAACACCCGTACCGGGGTCTACTCAAAAGAGGCGGAAACATTGAACCGCCTGGAGCAATCCATCCAAACGGTATCGCGGGCAACCGACTGGCCGTTTCAAGGGACGACCTTTTACCGTTTGTTCGTAACTGTGGTTTCGCCCTTCTTTCTGGTGATATATGAGATCTTCGTCAACATCGCCAGCAATCTTTTCGTTCCGAACTAACAAACGGGGATTCGCGCAAATGGCCAAAATCCCTTAAACAAACGAACGGTTCCGAACTTAAACTGGAACCGTTCGCTCTTGGTTATCTGCCATTCACTGAAGATATTGATCGAACAGATTTCTAAATTCATCTTCAGACACAAAGCCAACCAGTTTCTTCAGCAGGTTTCCATTTGCGTCGAGAAGATAGAACTCCGGTTGGTAGACGAACCCCAGAGCGCGCTGGAAGGATTCAGTGGCAGGGTCGTCGGCATCGAGATAGCTGAACTTCACCCTGCCGTAATATTCCGCTTCAAGTCCATGAACCATGGACGCCATGCTGCGGCACGTCCCTCAGGTAAAGCGGAAGAACTCGACCAATTGTAATTGCCCTGATGCGAGACTGACCGTGGACGGGTCGGTGGCTTCGAGTCCATCTCCGCGCGAAGTGGCGGCAGGCAAAACCGCGGGCGCTTCCGTCAGTTCTTCGGTGGATGTCGGCGAGGCTTCTGTAAGAGCGGGCGAATCCGTTACGGGAGTTTCGGCGGGAGGCACAACTTCGGTCGGCGAATCGGATTGGGTTGAAACTGCCGGGGCGCAGGAAACTGCAATAAGGATTGCGAACAGGCTCAGGGCGAAGGGCGAGAGGCGTTTCATTCCTCGAACAGAAAGGGGCGGCTTGTAGGGAAATCGACGATTCATAATATGGTCTCCATCATGTTGATAGTATGATGCCAGACTTTTTAGCTATCTTACGAGGCTCTAAAGAATTGTTAATTTACCCCGCATGAACGGAATGTCCCTTTCCTTACTCCTCCTCGCCGGAAAGCAATTTAATTCTTTCCCAGGGTTTGAGGCTTTCATCCTCCGCCAACAGGCTCTTCAACTCATATAACTCATCGCGCAAAGCTGCCGCACGCTCGAACTCGAGATTCTTCGCAGCTTCCTTCATCTGCTTTTCCATTTCGTGGACGATCTGGCGCAGTTCATTGCGCGGCATGGATTCCCTGCCCTTCACCTTGTATTCGCCTTTCGCCTCGCCCACCGCCATCGAAGAGACATCTTCGGTCAGGTCGTGGATCGCCTTGGAGATGCTGAAGGGAACAATGCCTTTTTCTTCATTGTATTTGATTTGCTTGGCGCGACGGCGGTTCGTTTCATCGATGGCGCGTTTCATCGAGTCGGTCATCTTGTCGGCGTACATGATGACGCGCCCGTTCACGTTACGAGCCGCGCGACCAATGGTCTGGATCAATGCTGTATCCGAACGCAGGAAGCCTTCCTTATCCGCATCGAGGATTGCGACAAGTGAAACTTCGGGAAGGTCCAGACCTTCGCGCAAGAGATTGATGCCAACCAGCACATCGAAGTTGCCAAGGCGCAGATCGCGCAGGATGCCGACCCGTTCCAGGGTCTCGACTTCGCTGTGCAGGTATTGGACCTTGACGCCCAACTCGGACATGTACTTCGTCAGATCCTCCGCCATGCGTTTGGTCAGGGTGGTGACGA
>JAPKMP010000043.1 GCA_026645935.1 Candidatus Villigracilaceae bacterium
TTTGATGGTCATGAGTTCTCCTCGAGAACGCTACCCCTGCCGATCTCTCCAGATTTTGTAGTTATTCTTTATCTGCTCGATATGACCCGGGACATGCGCGGAATAAATATCCAGCCACTGCTCGAACGTGTATGGCTCGTCGTATTCCGGATGTTTGACCGAATGTAAGAAAACTTCGTCAGGCTGTTTCTTCAGCAAGGCATACGTCGTCTTGCGGACGAGTCGCACGACCTCCAGCGCATCCTCCCAACCGTGGTTGTGGTAATCCAGTTCGATAGCCCACCTGTCCTGGTCGTAGCCCATGATCGCGCCGCCAGGTTCGACGATCAGCTTTCGTGCCCGAAGCGCGGCATTGGATTCAGAGTCTGCAAGATGAACGAGAATTTCATGCACGCTCCATTCCTTTGGCTCCGGTTTGAACGTCCATATCTCGCGGGGTATGTCATTCAGCGTTTGCATGAGCAGGTCATAACCGCGACCATACAACTCGATCTTCTCATCGCGCTCTTCCATCTCCATGAGAATCCTCCGATCCTCTAATTCTCCAATTACCAATTTCCAATTACTCTATCTCAACCGCCATCGCCACCGCTTCACCGCCGCCGAGGCAAAGCGATGCAATACCTCGTTTCAATCCGCGGTCTTTCAAGGCGTAGATCAACGTTGTCAGCACCCGCGCGCCGCTCGCGCCCAGTGGGTGACCGAGCGCAATAGCCCCGCCGTTCACGTTGACCTTGTCCCAGTCCCAACCCTGGTCGGCGAGGGCATAGCCATCCGCCAAAACTTGCGCGGCGAAAGCCTCATTAACTTCGATCAGGTTAACGTCCTTCAACGTCCAGCCGATCTTCTTGAGTAATTTCGGAATCGCATGAGCAGGAGCGGCAAAGAGATATTTCGGTTCCAACGCTGCCTGGGCATATCCAACGATTTTCGCCATCGGCTTGTAACCGTTCTTTTCAGCATACGCACGGGAGGAGATCACCACGGCCGCCGCGCCGTCGTTCATGGACGAGGCGTTGCCTGCGGTGACTTTTCCATCCGCTTTGAAGACCGGCTTGAGCTTGGCAAGCGAATCCAGTGATGTATCTTTGCGCGGACCTTCGTCCATGCTGACAGTGGTCACTTCGCCCTTTCGACCCGGGATTTGGACGGGAACGATCTCAGCGTTGAAACGTCCCGCCTCTTGAGCCTCCACAGCTTTGGTATGAGAGCGAAGCGCGAATTCATCCATCGCGGCACGAGTCACTTCGTATTCGTCTGCGATGAATTCTGCCGCGTTGCCCATCGCCCAATTCTCGAACGGATCCCACAAGCCGTCATTGAGCAGGGCATCGGTCATCTGTGTATTGCCGAATTTCAACTCGCCCATGCGCCCGCTGACAAGATACGGCGCGCGGCTCATCGACTCGAATCCACCCGCGATGAAAAGGTCCGCATCGCCCGCGCGGATGGCTTGCGCCGACATCATCGCCGCTTTCAAGCCCGAGCCGCAGACTTTGTTGATCGTGGTTGCACTGACGGTGGCGGGCACGCCCCCCTGGATGAGTGACTGGCGCGCGGGTGCCTGACCCAGACCTGCGGCAACAACATTGCCCATGATGACTTCTTCGACATCCGCGGCATCGATACCCGCGCGTCTGACCGCTTCTTCAACGGCGATCGCGC
The DNA here is from genome assembly GCA_026645935.1 of Candidatus Villigracilaceae bacterium. Taxonomy (GTDB): domain Bacteria; phylum Chloroflexota; class Anaerolineae; order Anaerolineales; family Villigracilaceae; genus Villigracilis. The sequence goes on from JAPKMP010000043.1 coordinate 1,666, forward strand.
CGAGTTTCGGTGCAGGGATGTTGCTCAACGCGCCCTGAAATTTTCCCATTGGCGTCCGGACTGCGCTCAGAATGACAGCTTCATTTGCTTTGTTCATCTGATTCTCCTGTCGGTGATGAATCAATTATACATGTTTGATACGGTAAAATCCCACCTATGCCTGAACAATCTCTTTATCAATTACTCGGCGGCGAAAACGGCGTCCGCGCCCTGGTGGACCGTTTCTATGACCTGATGGATACTTCCCCCGAGGCGAAGGATATCCGTGCCCTGCATGCCGCGAGTTTGAAACAATCGCGTGAAAAACTATTCTTGTTCTTAACGGGCTGGTCTGGCGGACCGCAGTTATACGTAGAGAAGTTCGGCCATCCCCGCCTGCGGATGCGGCACAAGTCTTTCACCATCGGCGAGCGTGAGCGCGACCAGTGGCTTTGGTGCATGAGCCATGCGCTGGATGCGGGCAAATTCGACACGGCCGTTGCCGATCATCTGAAATCGCGGTTTGCCGAAATCGCTGATTTTTTACGGAATCAAAAGGGCGACTCATAAAATCACCCCGCTTTCTTACCAGGGGTTGACAATCTCCAACCCGGTATTTTGGAAATCATCCTCATACATCGTGACCAGCACCATTTGGTGCGTCAGGGCTGTGGCGGCAATGAGCGAATCGATGGAAGGGGCTGGGGGCAGGCCCAGCCGGTCCAGTTTGGCGGATAATTCCCCCCAGCGGATGAAGATATCCGTGTTCAATGGCAATATGTGCCCGTCGAAGCGGACAAGAAAGAAATCCCGAAGCCAGTCTTCGAGTTCACGTTTTCGGTTTGGGTCGTTGAGAAGGTGAATCCCCTTCGTGATTTCCCCCACGGTAATGGCGCTCAGGTAAATATCCTCGTGTTCGAGAGAGTCGACAAAAGCGATTACGTCTGGGTTGGGTCGGAGTGAAATCAGTTCATTGATGACGCAAGTGTCGAGCAGATATTTCATAGTTCCAGGTTTTTACGCGGCAGGCTTTTGTCCCGGGTCAGGTTCAGGTTTGCGCCCGCAAGCGGGGAAGCGCTGAAGAACTCGGAAAGCTTCCCTTGCGATTTGCGCAATTTTTCGTATTCGATATACGAGATAACGACTGCCGTTTTTTCTCCGTGTTTTGTGATGAGTTGCGGACCTTGTTTTATTGCCAGGGTGATCACTTCACTTAAATTGTTCTTGGCTTCCTGTATTTGCCAGACGGCATACATTGGAGATACTCCTTTATATAAAGCCAGTTCATTTCTGGCTAGTCGGGCTAGATTTTACCCGTATCCAGCGAAACCTGTCAATTTCCAGAAATGCAAGGTGGATGGATGTCGTATCGATGCTTCGTGTAGTCAATTTTAGCGGAAATATGACTCGGTTCTTTATTCAAAGATTTTTCAACGCCTCTCGCCTGCTGAGCGGACTCAGTCCCTTCGTGGCTTTGACATACGCCCGAACTGCTTTCGGATTCGTCCATGCATACTGCCTCAACGCCCAGCCGATGGCTTTGTTGATGAAGAACTCATCCGAGCCGAGATTTTCTTCGATCAGGCCGCATAGCAGGCCGAAATCCGTTTCTTCCTTGTAGCCGAGTTGAAACAGCAGAGTCGTCCGCCTGAGCCAGAAATTATCGGACTTTCGCCATTTCTTGAGATATTTTTGCTTCACTTTTGGATATCGCATGAACATCGCTCCCACACTGTTGCTTGCAAGAGTATCCACCGTGTCCCACCAGGATCTGTGCGTGATGAGATATTCGAGCGTGGTAATGAAATCTTCGGTGAGTTGTTTTTCCATCTTGCCGATCAAGCCGACAGCCAGATATTGAAACTCGCGCTGTGGCAGTGACCACAGGTCCCGGGCGATGCGGTCAAGGTCTTTCAGCGGTGGAAGCGATTTTTCCTCGATGAAATCTTTTCGCAGTGCGACCAGCTGCGGAGTCTTGATCCCCAAATACTCGAATTGGTCGCGCATGTATTTTTTCATTGGCGCGGCGTTGGCGGGGTTGGCGTGTTTTTCAACATGTTTTTTTAGTAAGAGAACATAAGGATGCAAGGACATTCCAATCTCCAATCTCTGGTCTCGATACGCGCTCAAAACCCGTTCGGGCAACTCGACCAGCGCCAATTACCAATTACTCCTACTCCGATCCCTCCGGCGCGACGTAGCGGATCGTCCAGCTTCCGTCGCCTTGATTCGTCACATATGAATAAGGCGTTGCAACGAACAGCCATGTATTGCCGGATTTGAGCGGGACGGGATTTTCGTCTGCGTCTACGAAATAGATCGGGCGAGCCTGCCCGGTCTTCTTTTCGTACGCCCGCGCCTTTGTGCTCCATCGAATATCATACTTCATCCCGTTTCGAAATAGCGTCGCAAAACCGCTGTTGCCGAGTTCCAGGTCCCAGTCGATCAAAGTGGGGACCGGTATCTGTTTATATTCAAACACATACTGTTCAACGAAAAGGACGATGATGTTATCGAACTGTAATTGCCTGCCGGTCAATCTGTCGATTTCGGCGTGGAGTTTCCCGGCATTTTCCTGGCTGGTGTCATCCACATATCGCCAGTATGAAGCAGAGAGGGGGTCATACACCCACGCAGCCCGGTTGCGGACCGCCACGAAGGAATTCACGCGGTTTGCCACAAGTCCGCCGGGCGGCGGCGATTCTGAAAACACATTACTGGCATAGTTGAAATCGCCCGAACGTGATTCGCTGTTTTCATCCGCGATCGATTTCATTTTGTCTATGGTCATCATCGCGCCGCCGCTGGCTTCATCGTGAGGGACGAGATAACACTGCGGCAGGATCGGCAATATCTCCGGCGAAGCGGACGCGAAGATAAAACACGAGTTCAGGAACATGTTGTGAAGATCGATGTAAAGCAAACGCCCCGAGCGGATCGGTCCCACCTCGGCGGGCGGTGTTTGGGTGGAATCATTCAAAGGTGGATTCACTTCCCCGGACGGGATCAAGCCTGCGTCCAGGTGAAGAAGCGTGGAAGTAATTTCCGCCTCGACCTGTCCCGATTCTGGATCAGCGTCGCTGTCCTCATCTTCATCCCCGACATTTTTCTGTGTAAATTCCAACCAGGGCGGAATCCTGAACTCAACGATGTAACTCCCCGGCTGGACGTTGAATCCGTAATAGCCGTTCGAGTCGCTCGATGTTTGTTGAATCAAATTTCCGGATGAATCCAATTGATCGACGCAGACGCCGCCGACTCCTTTTTCGTAATCCTCCTGCGTGCCGTTTCGATTCTCGTCCAGCCAGATGCGATTGCCGAGCATGAACGATGTTTCCACAAATGGTTCGCGGCGCACGGAGCATTCGCCCGTGATCGGAAGCTCCGGCTCGGGGAACGCGCCGTGGAAGATGGCAAGAAAACGAGTCGCGCCTTCGGTGATGTAGAACTCGAAGACCCAGGGCGCGAATGAAAGCCCTGCCTGCGGGCGCGCCGCGACTGGAAAATGCGAAATGGAAATGGCGACTGCGGGAGTCGCCAACAAGCTTGGATCTTTGACTTGTTCACCCGAAAGAGGATTGATATCTGAAGGAAAGTTTTCGCGGTCTGGTCCGTAAACAGCAGGCGTGGAATATCCCTGCGGAGTGGGGGTGAGACTCGGCGTCGGTGTGCCGGGGATTGGGGATGGAGTCACGGATGAAGAGGAGGTCGGCGTGACGGCAATTTCCCGCGCATTGCAGGAAGCAATGATCAAGCCTGCCATCAACATGACAAAAATCAAATCAAACCGTTGCCTGGAAATTTTCATTCGCTCTCCACGTCCAACATCCCCCAAAATCAATTCTCCAATTCTCTAATCCATGAATTGTAAACCAGCACCTGCCGATTACTTTCCCTTGAACGCTTCGCTCACCCGTTTATAAGTCTCTTCCAGCGCTTCAGGCAGGACGCGCGTCCCCCCCACCGCGGACATGAAATTCGTATCGCCGCTCCAGCGCGGAACGATATGGATGTGGACATGCCCAAGCACGCCCGCTCCAGCCGCTTCGCCCATGTTGATGCCCACGTTGAAGGATTGCGTGTTGTACACCTCCCGCAGGACGGTCGTGCAGCGCGATGCCAACTCCATCATCTCCGCGCGGACTTCGGGCTTCAACCCCTCGAGGTTGGGGATGTGGTCGAAGGGAAGCACCATGAGATGTCCGCTCGTGTAGGGATAGCGGTTGAGGATCACATACGCGTTCTTACCGCGAAAAGCGATCAGGTTCTCGACGCCGTCCGTTTTGGCTTGCGCGCTGCAAAACACACAGCCGTCTTCCTTGTTGTGAGATTCGATGTATGTCATACGCCAGGGTGACCAGATATGTTTCATGCGATTGGAATTCGATTGGTAAATTTTAACAGAGAAAATGTCTTTAATGGACGAAATTCCCCGCCCGCAAAATTCCCACGAAACCGACCAATACCCAAAAGATATTGAGCAGCGTGTACGCCTGATCTTTCTTGAGAATGGCGCACCATGAGAGCAGGATCGCATCCACGGTATTGAATATCCACACGAACATGAAGGGACTCTCGGGTCCCAGCCAGCTGACGAGGCTGAAACTAAAGATCCGCATCACGACGCCGGTCATTTCGAGGGTGCGGATGTGTTTCAGGACAAAAGCATTGATCGTGGACATGGGTTCCCTCAGGAAAAAAGATTGGCGAAGTATAATCTGCCCAGACCTGACAGGCCTTCCAGTGCACTCGCCTAAAGCGGACTTCCACGAACTGAGGGATGGATTTATCATTTCGCCCGGATGTACTATGTTTGTTTTGTTGTATACTTCAAAGCACTAATTGATGGAGGTAAGCCATATGGACACTATGTTAATCGTATTTTTAATTGGGTTAATTGGGATATTGTGTGTCTTGGTTGGTGTGCTTATATTTATTCAGTTGCGCAAACCTGAAACTTCAAACGATGTATCGACGCCTTTACAAAATTTGACCCAAGCGATTCATGATGTTCGTGTACAGACAGCATCTCTTGATGCCAGCCTAAGATCTAGATTGGATGTAGAAAATCGGACAGCAGATTCGATTTCTCGACTTGAAACAATCATTGCAGGTAGTGGCTCTAAAGGCGCGGCAGGTGAAAGAGTTTTAGAAAATCTTATTTCAAAATTACCAAGTGAATGGCAGGTTCAAAATTTTAGAGTGGGAAATAAACCAGTTGAGTTTGGATTGAAACTGTCTAATGGGTTGATCTTGCCAATCGATAGTAAATGGGCGGCAACTGACCTGTTGGAGCAGTATAGTATTTCGAATGAACCAAATGAGCAGAAAAAGTTACAGGAACAAATAGAGAAAATTGTGTTAAGTAAAGCAAAAGAAGTTCAGAAATATATAGAACCAAATATAACGACATCCTTTGGAGTTGCCGTAATTCCCGACGCTGTTTATGACATTTGTCCCACTGTAAATATCGAAACTCGTAAGCATCGAGTGGTTGTTGTAAGTTATAGCATGTTTCTTCCCTATCTTTTACTTGTATTTGATACTGTGTTAAGAACATCGCGAACTGTTGACATGGAAAGGTTGAATGCTAGTATTCAAACAGTAAACAAGGGTTTGTCTGATATTGGAGAAGAACTTGAAGGGCGATATTCGAAAGCAATAACAATGCTTGAAATGTCCAAACGTGATTTAAAAGGATATGTTAGTAAGGCAAATAGTGCTTTGGCAAGTGCGCATATTTCATCTGGTGAGCAGATTGTTTCCAAATTAGAAAATTCAGATTAATATGCTTGACGTTTCAAGGTATTTGTCATAAAATCTCGCCCAACATACAACCAAAAACGCTGACGAGGACGAGTACACTTCAAAGCGATTTCCAGAGAGCCAAGCCGTTGGTCGAGTAGGAACGTATCGAGATCAACGCGGTGCAAGCGAGGCAAAAGCGCAGAAGTCGAATGGACCTCCGAGTTGTGAAGAGAAAGTTACTAGAGACTAGTAGCGAGTACCAGAGACGGGAACTGCACCCGTTACCCCGCAGAGTTTCTTAGTGAGATGGAACTACCAAACTATCCAACTAGCAAACTACAAGAGTGACGCTGGCTTTTTCCTCCCTGTTGCATCACACAGGGATTTTTGTTTAAAAGGCGTTAACTTGGGTGGCACCACGAGACTCCCCTCTCGTCCCAATGGACAGGAGGGGATTTTAATTTAATCGATGGTATGTCATTCTGAGGAGCCGCTTTGCGGCGACGAAGAATCTCTGTCACGACGAGCGAGACTCTTCGCTCCGCTCAGAGTGACATGGAACAAGGAGAAAGAATGTTATTAGAAGCAACACCAACGACCACGCAAACAATGATCCGCGAAATCAGCGCGGACCTTGAAACCCCCATCAGCGTATACATGAAACTGCGCGGCGGGACGCCGTCCTTTTTGCTTGAGTCTGTCGAGGGTGGAGAAAGAATCGCGCGCTACTCATTCATCGGTGTGCAACCCAAGGCGCATTACACCATCCGCGGAAACGAAATTGAAATCAAGGACAATTACCAATTATATAATCCCGTAGCGAAGCGAAGTGGACGAATTACCCAATACGATAGCGACCCAACCTATTTCCTCCAAGAGGAAATGAGTCGGTTTAACTTCAAAGCACAACCAGGTGTGCCGCGTTTCATCGGCGGGCTGGTGGGATATTTGGGCTTCGAGTCCGTTCGGTTTTTTGAACCAACTTTACGGTCGAAGATGAAGCGGGGACAAATTCCAGACGGAATCTATTTGCTGGCTGATACCGTCATCGCGTTCGACCACGCGCGGCGCAGTCTGTCCCTCATTGCAAACGTCCTCGATGGCGATATCGCATCCGCCAACCGCAAACTCGACGAGATCGAGTCGCGCATCCACGCGCCGCTTCCACCGTCACAGCCGCGCGAAATCGGATCATCGAAGACGCGCTCGAACATGACGCAGGGACGTTTCGAAGACATGGTGCGCGATGCCAAGGAACACATCGCGGCGGGCGACATTTTTCAGGTGGTGCTCTCCCAGCGTTTCAGCCGCGAAACGAACGTCGAGCCGTTCGATGTCTATCGCGCCGTGCGCCGCCTCAACCCGTCGCCGTACATGTTCTTTTTTGATTTTGGGATCGTGGACGATGAGCCGCTCTTCATTGTTGGATCGTCACCTGAGATGTTTGTTCGTTTGGAGGGACGAACCGCTTCCCTCCGCCCGATCGCCGGGACGCGCCCGCGAGGAGCCGATGTCAACGCTGACGCCGCGCTTGCGCAAGAGTTACTCGCCGATCCCAAGGAACGCGCCGAGCATGTGATGCTGGTTGATTTGGGTCGCAACGATTTGGGACGCGTGTGTGAGTATGGTACAGTCAAGGTCTCCGACTTCTTCACCATCGAAAAATATTCACACGTCATGCACATCGTCTCGCACGTTGAAGGGAAGTTGAAACCCGACCTGACTGCCTTCGATTTAGTCCGCGCCTCCTTCCCCGCAGGGACCGTCAGCGGCGCGCCGAAAGTCCGCGCCCTCGAAATCATTTCCGAACTCGAACCCGACGCGCGCGGCGCGTATGCGGGCATGGTCGGCTACTTCGGCTTCGATGGCAACATGGACACCTGCCTGGCCATTCGCACCATGGTGGGGCGCGGCAATACGTTCACAGTTCAGGCAGGTGCAGGCATCGTGGCTGATTCGAATCCGACCACCGAGTTTCAAGAGACCGTAAACAAAGCGTCCGCGATGTTGAAGGCGATCGAGATGGCAGAAGAAAACAAATAAATAATATGTCGATGCGAAGAGATTGCTTCATCGGGAAGAATACCCTCCTCGCAACGACACATGAGAAGTAACGAAAGGACATAACCCATGACCCCAAAGTCCCGCCTCCTCACAGGTGACCGTCCCACAGGACGACTTCACCTCGGTCACTATGTCGGCTCGCTGGAAAACCGTGTGCGCTTGCAGCATCAATACGAATCCTTCTTCATCATCGCGGACCTGCACACGCTCACGACCAAGCCCGAACCGCAATACATCAAAGAGATTCCGACCTACATCAAGGAAACCGTGTTGGACTATCTCGCCGTGGGTATTGACCCCGATGTCAGCACGATATTCGTTCAATCGGCGATTCCTGAAACCTATCAGTTGAATCTGCTCTTTGAAATGCTCGTTACCGTCCCGCGTCTCGAGCGGATGCCCACCCTCAAAGACATGGCGCGCGACGCCAACATTGACTCCATGCCGTTCGGTCTGCTCGGCTATCCCGTTTTGCAAGCCGTAGATATTCTGCTGCCGCGTGCGCAGGTTGTCCCTGTGGGACGCGACAATCAATCCCACGTAGAGCTTGCCCGCGAAATGGCGCGGCGCTTCAACAATCTCTACGGCGAAGTCTTCCCCGAACCCGACTCCATCATCGGTGATGTTCCGCTCCTCATCGGCACGGATGGGCAAAGCAAGATGAGCAAATCAGTTGGCAATGCTATTTACCTCTCCGATGACGCCGAGACGGTCAAACAAAAAGTGATGAACATGTACACCGACCCCAAGCGCCTGCGCGCCACCGACCCAGGGACAGTCGAAGGTAATCCCGTGTTCATCTACCACGACGCCTTCAACCCCTCCAAAGCGGAAGTGGACGATCTCAAAGAACGCTATCGCGTCGGCAAAGTCGGTGACGTGGAAGTCAAGCAAAAACTCGCCGTCGCCATCAACAACTTCCTCGAACCGATCCGTGAGAAGCGCGCCTATTTCCTGTCACATCCTTTGATTCCGAATGATGTGCTTGCGAATGGAATCAACCGCATGCAAACCGAAGCCAAAGCGACCATGGAACTCGTCCGCGAGAAGACAGGCTTGTCGTATTCGCTTGATTTGTTTGTGGATCAAGTGGATATCTTTGGTGAATACGACTAACCCCGTCATTGCGAGGAGCCCGAAGGGCGACGAAGCAATCTCCAACATAATGAGGGAGATTGCTTCATTCGCTAGCGCTCGTTCGCAATGACGGTGAAAGGTATCTAATATGCTAGTCCTCATAGACAACTACGACTCCTTCACCTACAACCTTGTCCAATACTTTGGCGAACTCGGCGCGGAGGTCAAAGTCTTCCGCAATGACCAGGTCACGATGAATCAACTCATCGCGCTCAACCCGAGTCACCTCGTCATCTCGCCAGGACCAGGCGAACCGCTCAAAGACGACGGTATCTCCTCCGACGCCATCAAATACTTCGACGGCAAAATCCCCGTGCTCGGCGTTTGTCTCGGGCATCAAGCGCTTGGTGCAGTCTTCGGCGGCAAAGTGGACCGTGCCCAGCGTCTCATGCACGGCAAGACCTCCAAGGTAACTCACAACGGGCAGGGCATTTTCAAAGGCATCCCCTCGCCGTTCGAAGCGATGCGCTATCACTCGCTCGTCGTCTACGACCCGATCCCCGCCGAACTCGAAGTGACCGCCATCACACCCGAAGAAGAGATCATGGGACTCAAACATCGCGAGCATCAAACCTACGGTGTGCAGTTCCATCCCGAATCCATCCTCACCGAACACGGCAAACAACTGCTGAAAAATTTTCTCGATTTGAATCCCGCTCCCGCTACAAAAGGAGAACCCGCCATGTTGAAACCTTTTATTGCTAAAACAATCAACCGCACCGACCTCACCGCCGACGAAGCCGAGCAAGCCATGAACGTCATCATGACGGGTCAAGCCACGCCCGCGCAGATTGGCGCGTATCTTGTCGCGCTCCGCATGAAAGGCGAGACCATTCCCGAAATCACTGGCTCCGTCCGTGCGATGCGCGCCAACGCGGTCAAGGTCAAACTCAACACGGATGAATCCGTCTATGACATCGTCGGCACAGGCGGCGACGGCGCGCACACGTTCAACATTTCCACCGCCGCGGCGTTTGTCCTCGCGGGCACGGGTCGCAAAGTCGCCAAGCATGGCAACCGCGCCGCCTCCTCACAATGCGGAAGCGCGGATGTCCTCTCCGCCCTCGGCGTCAACCTCGATCTCATCGCCGAACAAGTCGCGGGTGCCATCGAGCAGGTCGGCATTGGTTTCATGTTTGCGCCGAAGTTTCATCCTGCCATGAAGCACGCCGTTGGTCCGCGCAAGGAGATCGGTCAGCGCACCATCTTCAACATTCTCGGTCCGCTCACCAACCCTGCGGGCGCGAATATCCAACTCACGGGCGTGTTCTCTCCCGCCTTCACTGAACCGATGGCGCAGGTGCTCAACGAACTTGGTTCCAAAGCTGCCATGGTGATTCACGGCGCCAACGGTCTCGACGAACTCAACACCACGGGCACGAACCGCGTCAGCCATCTAAAAAATAACACCGTCGAAACCTACGATCTCAATCCCGCCGACCTCGGCCTCGCGCAATCCACCGTTGCAGATCTCCGCGGCGGCACCCCCGACGAGTCCGCGCAGATGATGCGTGACCTCCTCGACAACAAACTTAACGGCGCTCGCCGCGACGCGGTTCTCCTCAACGCCGCCGCCGCTCTCGCCGCCGAAACGGGCGATTTCAAATCCGCACTTGAGGAAGCCAGAGAAGCACTCGATAGCGGCCAAGCCCTTGCCAAGCTCAACGCCCTTGTTGAATTTTCGCAAAGCCTTCAACCTGCTCAATGAATATTCTTGAAAAGATCATCGAACATAAAAAGTTGGAAATAGCAGCGCTCGACGCACAAGCCCTACGCCGCGCCGCGGACTCTTCTCCTGCGCCCAGGGATTTTCTTGCCGCTATTTCCCCCTCACCCCTTCACCCCTCTCCCATTGGGAGAGGGGATGGGGGTGAGGGTACAGGGGTGAGGGCGCGCCGCCGCTTCGGGACTCACCCCAGCTTGATTGCTGAACTCAAGCGCGCCTCACCCTCAAAGGGACTCCTTGCCCCGCACCTCGACCTCTTCCAAGTAGCCGATATCTATACCCAAAACGGCGCCTCTGCTATTTCAGTTCTGACTGACGAGAAATTCTTTATGGGTAGCCTTTCAACCTTACGAGAACTCCACGCTCGCAACCTGACACCTGACGCTTCGCACGTGACGCTGCTCCTCCGAAAAGACTTCATTATCCACGAGACTCAAATCTACGAATCCCGCGCCAACGGAGCCGACGCCATCCTCATTATTGCTGCTGCATTGACGGACGACACACTTTTCGCTGATTTACATGCTTGTGCTTTAGGCTTAGGTTTAACTGCTTTGGTTGAAGTTCATGATGAAGCCGAAACGGAACGCGCATTGAAATTGAAAGATATCAAATTGATCGGTATCAACAACCGCAACCTCGCCACCTTTGATGTCACCCTCGAAACGACGGAAAAACTGCGCCCAATGATTCCATCTGAAATCGCTGTGGTCGCCGAAAGCGGCATCTTCACCGCCGGCGATGTCGAACGATTATCCAAAGCGAACGTGGATGCAATTCTCGTTGGTGAGGCATTAGTGACTTCGGAGGATATTCCTGCGAAGGTGAGGGAACTATCTGGTAAAGATGTCGTTGCAAGGAGTGAACGATAGTGAGCGACGAAGCAATCTCCTGTTTACTGGGAGACTCTTGTTAAGTTGGGTTCGCCAGTTATGAGGAGATTGCTTCGGGGCTAACGCCCCCTCGCAACGACATGGTTGAGAGAATATGACTAGGATCAAAATCTGTGGAATCAAGACTCTTGATGATGCCCTCGCCGCTGTCGACGCAGGTGCTGACTTGATTGGGTTCAACTTCTATCCGAAAAGTCCGCGCTATGTGGAAGTGGGTATGGTTCGTAATATCATGTCGGTGGTGCGGGAGGATGGGCGGGCGAAGACAGTGGGTGTGTTTGTGAATGCGTCGGCGGAGGAGATCCGTGCAACGATGGATACGTTGGGATTGAACCTGGCTCAACTGCATGGTGACGAAACACCTGAGATGTTGAAAGCCCTTGAGGGCAAGGCATTCAAAGCATTTCGTGGAATTCCTGAAAATATCGATGATTTTATAAGAAACGATGTTCCAGCATTTTTAGTGGATGCATCTGTGAAGGGTCTATATGGCGGAAGCGGAGTCACTGCCGATTGGAACGGCGCGGCGGAGTTGGCGAAGAAATATCCGTTGTTGCTGGCAGGCGGACTCACGCCGGAGAATGTCGCGGGAGCGGTGAGCCGAGTCAAACCGTGGGGGGTGGATGTGGCGTCGGGCGTGGAGTCAGCCCCGGGTGAGAAAGATCCGGGCAAGATGATGGCGTTCGTGCAGGCAGTGCGTGATGGTGAGAAAAAAGATCAGGCGTGAACCAGAGTCTCGATCATCCAATTTGAAAGAGGAGATTGCTTCGGGGCTGGCGCCCCTCGCAATGACATACTATGACTTTATTGCCCCATAAGTTCGGTCCGTACGGCGGACAGTTCGTGCCCGAGACGTTGATGCCCGCGTTGATCGAGTTGGAAGAAGCGTTCGTGGCGGCGAGGGCAGATGCCGCGTTTCAAACGGAGTTCAACAAATTGATGGCGTCGTTCGTGGGGCGACCGACACCGTTGACATACGCAAGACGTCTCTCGGAAAAATTGGGCGGCGCTCAGATCTATTTGAAGCGCGAAGACCTGGCGCACACAGGCGCGCATAAGATCAACAACGCATTGGGGCAGGCACTTCTCGTGAAGCGGATGGGAAAGCGGCGCATCGTTGCCGAGACGGGAGCGGGTCAACATGGTGTCGCATCGGCGACCGCGGCAGCGTTGCTGGGACTTGAGTGCGTGGTGTACATGGGCGAAGTGGATATTGCACGGCAGGAGCCGAACGTGTTTCGGATGAAACTGCTCGGCGCGGAGGTGCGCCCCGTGAGTTCGGGAACGAAGACGTTGAAGGATGCCATCAACGAAGCGATCCGTGATTGGGTGACGAATGTACGGGATACGCATTATCTGCTCGGCTCTGCGCTGGGACCTCATCCTTATCCAACCATCGTGCGTGAGTTTCAGTCGGTGATCGGGCGCGAGGCGCGCGAACAGATGCTGCTGGACGCGGGCTGCTTACCTGATACGGTTATTGCTTGTGTGGGCGGCGGGTCGAATGCGATTGGTGTCTTTAGTGGATTTGTGAACGATGAGCAAGTGGAGTTGATCGGTGTCGAAGCAGGCGGAAGTGGAATCGAAACAGGCAAGCATGCGGCGCGATTCGGTGACCCATCCAGGGGACGCGTGGGAGTCATCCATGGCACACGCACATACGTACTTCAGGATGAAGACGGTCAGATTGCGGAGACTCATTCCGTCTCGGCGGGGTTGGATTACCCGGCAGTTGGTCCCGAACATGCGCTGATGCGGGATAACGAACGCGCGTTTTATACGTCGGCGACGGATGAAGAGGCTTTGAGCGCCTTCCAAACATTGTGCCATACAGAGGGGATCATCCCTGCATTGGAGTCGTCGCATGCGGTGGCGGAAGTCATCAAGAAAGCGCCGACCATGCGTAAGGATCAGGTGATTTTGGTTAACCTGTCGGGACGCGGCGATAAGGACTTGAATACCGTTATCAAGGAATTAAATTAATCCTATGTTGTCCATCACTGTAACTGAAGTATGGAAATCCGTGCACCCTGGCGCTTCGATCGGCTTGCTGGAAGTCTCTGGCGTGGATAATACGATTGCTTCGGTAGAGTTGGAGGCTCGCAAGCGGGAGGTCGAGGCGCATCTTCGGGAGAAATATCAAGGCCATACACGGCAGGATTTTTTATCCATACCAGCGATGCTGGCATATGTCCAGTACTATAAGCGGTTCAGCAAAACGTATCACGTGTTGCAGCAAGTTGAATCGATCGCCTTGAAGAACAAGAACCTGCCAACCGTCTCGCCGTTGGTGGATTCGAATTTCATTGCCGAAGTGGATACATTGGCGTTGACGGCGGGACATGATGTATCCAAACTGCAGGGCTCGATCTTGATCGACGTAGCTCAAAAGGGTGATCGCATGACCCAGATGAACGGCGCTCCGAAAGAGATATTTGAAGGTGACATGGTTATGAAAGATGGACATGGCATTTGCTGCTGCATCATCTACGGGCAGGATAACCTCTCTTACATTTCTCCTGAAACAACTCATGCATTGTATGTCGTGTACGCGCCTGCGGGCGTTCCCGTCGAAGCAGTGGAAGCGCAATTGCAGGCAATCGAAGCGAATATCCGTTTGTTTTCGCCACTGGCGGTGGTGGAACATAGCCGCGTCATCACCAATTGAGGAAATTCCCATGAACCGAATTGAAACCGCTTTTCAGAAGAAACCCATTTTCATGCCTTACTTTCCATTGGGATACCCTGATTTGGAGACATCCGTCAACGTGATCGAAGCGCTCGCCAAAAACGGCGCGGACTTGATCGAAGTGGGGCTATCCTTCTCCGACCCGCTGGCGGATGGACCTGTGATTCAGCAAGCCACACAAATCGCGCTAGAGAAGGGAATCACAGTCAAGAAATCGCTCGAAGCCGTGAAAGAACTCCGCAATCGCGGCGTTGATATTCCGTTGATTCTGATGGGGTATTACAACCCCATGCTGGCGTATGGATTGGAGAGATTCATCCGCGATGCAGTGGAGGCTGGCGCGGATGGTTTTATTGTCCCTGATTTGCCAATGGAAGAATCAGATGAATTTGTAGAGGCGACGCACGCGTCGCCTCTACAGCCGCCATTGATTCAAATGCTCGCACCGACCTCGACCGATGAGCGCATGGAAGCGATCGCCCGCAATGCGAAAGGATTTATTTATCTGGTATCGGTTACGGGTGTGACGGGCGAGCGCAGGGAAATTTCAAATGACCTCGGAGAATTGATCAATCGCGTGCGGGCACACACGTCCGCGCCGGTGTGTGTAGGATTTGGCATCAGCACGCCTGAACAAGCCAAACAGATTGGTCAACTCGCGGACGGAGTCATTGTCGGTTCGTCGTGCGTAAAAATGATCGGGGGTAGCCCAAAGCCTGTTGAAACCGCGAAACAGTTTGCGGCGGAGTTTCGAAGCGCGTTGTCTGAGTTGAGAAAATAGATCAGGCAATCAATCCTCCACCGTAATTGCTCTTCAAATGAAAGCATTCTGCACGGCAACCGTCCTTTCGGTTTCATCCCTTTTAAGTTATCCTTGCTTTGCATGCAACCCGCTCTTTTCACCGAAACGCTGACCGTCTCCCAGGTCACTCTTCGCATTCGAAGATTGCTCGAAGAAAATCCTGAATTGCAGGACGTATGGGTGACGGGCGAAATTTCCAACCTCTCGCGCCCGGCATCGGGTCATATCTACTTCACGCTCAAGGACAAGAACGCTTCGCTACGCTGTGTGATGTGGAAGACTGATGCCCAACGGACCAAGCCCGCGTTGCAAGAGGGCGCAGCGGTAGAAGCGCATGGCAAGATCGCAGTCTACGAACCGCAGGGGCAGTATCAACTCATCACGAATCTGATTCGTCCCAAGGGTGAAGGCGCGCTCTTTCAGGAATTCCTTCGGCTCAAAGCTCAACTCGAGGCGGAGGGTCTCTTCGACCCCGAACGCAAACGCCCCATCCCTGAATTGCCGAGAAAGATCGGCATCGTCACATCCGCGACCGGCGCAGCATTGCGCGACATCCTCAACACCCTGCGTCGTCGTTTACCGCTTGCAGAAGTGATCCTCGCTCCCGCCCCCGTTCAAGGCGTCGACGCTCCTCCCGCGCTCGTGTCCGTCCTTCAATCTCCAATTCTCCAATCCTCCGACGTGATCCTGCTCGCGCGCGGCGGCGGCTCCATCGAAGACCTGTGGGCGTTCAACGATGAACGTGTTGTGCGCGCGGTTGCGGCATCCAAAGTGCCTGTCATTTGCGGCGTCGGTCACGAGACGGATTTCACCCTCTGCGACTTCGCCGCGGACCTTCGCGCCCCTACTCCCACCGCCGCCGCCGAACTCGCAACTCAAACTACTTTGGATGACCTCCACTTACAAATTACAAATTACCAAACACGCCTCACAGACTTAATCTCGAAGCTGCTCGCTGACCATCGGTCGTTTTTCTCAGCCCTGACCGCGCGCTTGAGATTCGCCTCGCCTGAAAGACGCATCCAATCCGAGATACAACATCTTGACGGACTCTCACGCCGCATCCTCTCCACATTGACCCACCGCATCCGATTGCAAGTTTCGCGCGTAGATGGAATATCTAAAAGGCTGAGCGCCTTGAATCCGGAAGGAATCCTTTCACGCGGATATGCTATCATCACACGCAAGGATGATGGCAAGGTCGTCGCCACAGTCTCGGATGCGAAAGGTGAAATGAATGTTCGAGTCAGCGATGGAAAGTTCGAAGTGGAACGAAAATCGTAATTCGATGGTCGAATAGCGGAGTTGATATGGCAAAATCAAAACCCACCCAAAAACCTGTTGAGGAGTTGACCTACGAAGAAGCGCTCTCTGAGTTGGAGGGGATCGTCGAAGCGCTGGAGAGGGAACAGAATCCGCTCGATGAGGCGATGAAACTCTTCGAGCGCGGGCAGTCTTTGGTCGCGCATTGCGGCGCATTGCTTGAGTCCGCTCAACTCAAAGTGCAGAAAATTGCCGGGGAGTCGCTGGTCGAATTCGAGGAAGAATCCGAATGAACCTGCTCGATATTTTCCAGAACAAGGTTTTGATCGCCGTGATGGCAGCCTGGATTTTGGCGCAAGCCTTGAAGATTCCCACCGAATACCTGCGCTCGCGCAAATGGATGTGGGCGATGTTCTTTGCGGCGGGCGGGATGCCCTCTTCGCACACCGCTTTGATGGTGGCCGGAACCCTTGCAGTCGGGTTGTATTACGGCTTCGATAACCCACTCTTCGGCATTGCAGTCGGCGTGACCATGATCATCGCGCACGATGCGGCGGGAGTCCGCAGGCAGGCCGGGAAACACGCCGAGCGCATCAACCTGCTTTTCGACGAGCTATTGCACGGTCACATGTGGAGCGAGGACGAATTGAAGGAAGTCATCGGTCACACCCCGCTGGAAGTGATCGGCGGCATCATCCTCGGTTTATTGGTCGGCTTTGTTCAATGGCTTATTTGGAAGTAGCGGGTTGGCAGGGCGTTTTAGCGCCTAATCCTTCTCAAGATTCCATTTGCGATGTAACCCAATTCAGGCACGCGAAGGATCCATAGCACGCCGAGATATGCCGCGCCGCCAAGCGCGATGCCAATGGGGACAAGAATCCAGGCATTGGTGGAATTCCCATAATTCAATAAAGCATAAAGCGCAAGAACCATCCCGCC
This sequence comes from Candidatus Villigracilaceae bacterium, assembly GCA_026645935.1. Lineage (GTDB taxonomy): Bacteria > Chloroflexota > Anaerolineae > Anaerolineales > Villigracilaceae > Villigracilis. The sequence continues at coordinate 18,906 of JAPKMP010000043.1, forward strand.
GGATGCGATCAGAGAGGGGAATGCCCCGCGCAGGATGTGTCCACCTTCGATGCCGTTCAATCGTTTTCGCATCGTGACGAACAATGCGGTCGCTTCGAGTACGGTCGCCAGCGAATTTGCCAGAGCCAACCCGCCGTGCGGCATCCAGCCAAATGATTCGAAGAGTCTCGAAAAAGTCACACTGAAAACGACATTCAATATCATTGCCACCGTGCCGATGATGACCGGGGTCTTCGTGTCGTGCTGAGCGTAGAAGGCGCGGGTAAGGATTTCCATGATGCTGTGACCGAGCATCCCTGCCGCATACCAAAGCAGCGCCCATGCCACGAGTTGCACGGACCGTTCGTCGAACTCGCCGCGCTGATAAAGCAGGGAAACGATCGGCTCGCGCAGAATCATCAAGCCGGCACTGGCAGGTAAAGCCAGAAGTATCACACCGCGAAGCGAAGAAGCTAGCGACGAACGCATCTCATCCTGTTTGCCCAAAGCGTGCTGGGCTGAGAAGGTCGGCATGGCGGCGATCGCCACAGATTGCGCAATGACCGCCTGCGCCATGATCATCAGGGAAAATCCAAAATACAGACCGCTCACGCTTCCATATGCCATTTGCGAAGCAAGCCAGGTGTTGACCCAAAAATTTAACTGCACCACCGCCACGCCGATGAGTCGGGGTCCCATGAGGAGAATCACCTGGCGGACGTTTGAGTCGTGAAGCCCGAGCGAAAGGCTGAACATGGGAAGAGCTGATTGGCCAGTGACAAGCCGCAGAAGGGAAGGTATCTGCACGAAGAGATAAAGGATTGCCCCAATCACCACACCCCAGGCAAGACCGTAGATTCCCATGGAGGGAGCGAGGACGATCGCGCCGAAGATGATCCCCAATTGATATAAGGCGGGAGTCAATGCGGGGATCAAGAATTTCTGGTGCGCGTTGAGGATGCCCACGATCAAGCCGCCCAAGCCGAAAAGGATGGCAGAGATCAATTGAATCCGCAAGAGGGAAATTGTCAGCGCGAAAAGTTTGGGATCGGCGGATAAGC
>JAPKMP010000044.1 GCA_026645935.1 Candidatus Villigracilaceae bacterium
GCGGGGGCGGTGGTAATTCCGGCGGCGGAGGTAGTGGTAACTCTGGTGGTGGGGGCGGTGGAAACTCTGGCGGCGGTAACCAAGGTAGTCAAGGTGGGGGTAACTCCGGTGGCGGCGGCGGTCAAAATCAAGGCGGCGGACCGAGCGACCCTGGAACCGGCGATCCATCTGTTCAGAATCCTGACGGTGTGGTGGTTCGCGGCTCCAAACAAGATTCTTCAGATCCTTGTTTGGATGCAGGACAACTTCCCTGCGGGCAAGGCGATCATGGCAAAGGCAACCCAGTAAATGGAAGCCTTCATGCAAATTGCCGCGCAGCTCAAGGCGAGGTGGATCCGGTTTGTACGCCAAAGGATGTGCTCGGCTCTGGTGGAAACAGGCCTCCCAACTCAGGTAATCCTGGTAACCCTAGCAACCCGGGTAACCCTGGCGCACCAGGAGGAACTGGTAATCCAGGCGGCACGAACAATCCCCCTGTGGTTTTAGACCCGATCCTTCCTGTTCCCCCGATTGTGGAAGTGAAAGCAGCCCCCGAGGTGAAAGTGGATAAAAACGGCATCGCGGCCTGCCCGAACTGGATTTTGTTCCATTCGTTCCGCACGGGAAATCTGGATGTTTTCCGTCTGGATGGCATAGAAGAACCCGATGGTCTGGAAGCAATCAATTTGAGCAACGGAGGCACGATGGACTCGCGCCCGAGCCGTTCGCCCAACGATGAATGGGTGGTATTCCAGAGCGACCGTGATGGGAATGTCGAACTATACCTGGTGGACAGCAATGGACAGTCTGCCAGTCGACTGACGAATACGAATTCCGATAACATCAACGCGATGTTCGGACCGAACAGCCAAACCGTGGTGTATCAAAGCAATCGCACCGGGAATTGGGATATATTCCTTTTGAACAAGGATACCGGCGAGGAAGTGCAGTTGACGGATGATACCGGCAATGATGTCAATCCATTCTACTCTCCGGACGAGAATTGGATCACGTTCCAATCGAACCGCACCGGGTCGTGGAATGTCTACATCTACGATATTTCAACCGGGCAGGAATACCAGGTGACCTCGTTCTCTACGGACGTTCTTTTCCCGAGTTGGTCACCAAATGGAAAACAACTGGCATTCTTCATCAATGTCAGCGGCACATGGGACCTGTACGTCTCGGACATAAAAGGCGAAAACTTCAAACAGATCTCGATAGGCGGGGATGCCGGGAATGCCACCTGGTCCCCAGAGGGCAACCGCATCGCTTATCAGGTGACGGTTGGAGATAATACGGACATCTTTACCTTCGACCTGACGACGAATAAGGAATATCAGTTGACAACCTTCGGCGGTGTGGACTCTGCCCCAACATGGAATTGCGGCGGAACGGATGTATCGTTCACATCGAACCGGGAAGGCGACCCGAACATCTACTCGACGTGGTGGCAAGGCGGCGGTGATATCTACGGCATCACCCTGCATCCCTCGACCGACAAGTGGTCGCAGTGGTCACCCTCCAAGGAACCCGGCTCACGCGGCTACTAAAACGAAGACTGCGCATCAAGTGCTGAAATGAACACAAATGAACGCGGCTGCAAATCCTTGCAGCCGCGTTTCCGTCCTTGCAGGGCATATCCAGATAAGGTAAGATTTCCGCATGACTCTGGCAATCTCGATCGTCATCGCTCTGATCGGGCCGGTCGTTTTTCTTTACCTTCTTCGCGGATTCGATCTGCATAAAACCGCAAAATTCAGCAGGAACATCGTCACATTGATATGCGGTATCGTCGCCTACCTGCTTGCCTTCTGGGTCAACCGTTCAATCATCGATGCAGGTCTTGCGACACGCACCCAGATCATTCGGGTGGTGGCTCCGGTAGCGGAGGAAATTCTCAAATCGGCGATCCTGGTTTTTCTGGTCACGCGCGCGAATTTCAATTATGTCGTCGATGGCGCGTTGTATGGCTTTGGAGCCGGAGTCGGGTTCGCCCTGATTGAGAATGTGGAGTACGTGACCGGACGACCAGAACTTGCCCTTACGATCGCTGTGGCGCGCGTATTTTCCACCAACCTGGTGCATGCCACCGGCAGCGGCGTGATCGGCACCGCGCTGGCGTACTCGCGCGGTCAGCGAGGTAAAGCCCGGGGCGCGGCTGTGATCCTGGGCGGATATGCGCTGGCGATCTTATTCCATGCCCTGTTCAATACGATGGTCAATGCCGGGACGTTCCTGGCATTTGCCATTGGCTATGGCGTTGTCGGCATGGCCTTGATCTGGTACATCATCAAGCGGGGCATGGACGTGCAAAAGGTATGGGTGGCGGAAAAACTCGGCATGGAGGACCGCGTTACGCAGGAGGAGACGCGCGTGGTCAGCAACATCGAGATGGTCAACGAAGTTCTGAAACCCATCGAAGCGCGTTTTGGAGCGGATAAGACGGCATTGGTTCGTAATTTGATCTATAAGCAGGCGGAGATCGGAATCAAGCGCAAATTGATCGAAACGGCGCAGAGCGAAACCCGCAGGCAGGAGATCGAAGGGATCATCCAGGAGCTTGTGAAAGACATCAACGACATAAGAAAGCAGATCGGCGCATATTGCATGATGATGGTGCGGGAGGTGTACCTGGGCCAGGACCTGCAGATCTGGAATTTGCTCAATGCCCGTATCGCCGCAGCCGGCCCGGGTCAAAAGGGAGGCGGGTTGTGGGACCGGGTATCGGAACGGATGCGCGATTCATCCACCACCCAGGAGGAGTCTAAATCGTGATCGATGCGGTTTTGGAAAAGATCCGCGAGGCGGATTTTTTCCAGGAACTTTCGGATGATGCGCTTGCCGCAGTGGCTGCAAAAGCCACCCTGCGCAAATACGCTACTGGTGATGCGCTAATGCGCAAGGGCGATCCGGCTGATTCGTTCCATCTCATTCTGGAGGGTCATTTAAAGATCGTCACCACCGACGCGCGCGGAGACGAGATCATTATCAACAGGGTGGGTCCGGGCGAGACCATCGGCGAGCTTGCGTTGGTGGATGAACGTCCGCGGTCGGCGGGCGCGATTGCGCTCGATAATGTGGAGGCGCTCGAACTGACCAAGGAAGCATTTTTCGACCTGCTCGATCACCGCCTGGATGTGTCCTTGGGAATCCTGCGCGGATTTTCCAACCGGCTGCGCTTTTCGACGACTTACATCGAAAAAGTGATCGATTGGTCGCAAAAAACGGCGGAGGGCGATTACTCGTTTTTGGAGCATACCCAGCCGATCACCAACCGCCCCGGAACGGACGATGACAAGGCGGCGCAATTGCTTTCGGCGTTCTACTCCATGGTAAGAAGAGTGAAGGCGCGCGAAGAAGGCTTGAAGCAGCAGGTGGAACAACTCACGTTCGAGATCGACCAGGAACGCCGCAAGAAGGAATTCGAAGAGATCACCGGCACCGAGTTCTATGCCAGGCTGAAGGAACAGGCGCATACCATCCGCAAGAAGCGGCAGGGTTTGTAAATCGAAGATTCATGGAGGCATGATGAGCGAAGGCAAGATCGTATCCATTCATTCGTTCCGCGGTGGGACGGGTAAATCGAACACCACTGCCAACCTCGCGGCGCAAATCGCCATGATGGGCAGGCGCGTGGGCGTGGTGGACACGGATATCCAATCTCCCGGCATCCATGTCCTGTTCGGGTTGGATGACCAAAAGATGGGAAAGACCCTGAACGATTTTCTGCATGGCGCCGCCACCATCCGTGAGGTTGGTTATTCGGTGGGGGAACATCCTGCCGAAGGCCAGGGACGAGCCCAATTGAAAGGCAAACAGATTTTCCTGTTCCCATCCAGCATCAAGGGAGGCGAGATCAGCAAGATCCTCAAAGAAGGAATCGACTTCAACGTATTGAACGAAGGTTTGCAGACCGCCATCAGCGAATTCGATCTCGATTATCTATTCATCGATACGCATCCGGGGCTGAATGAAGAGACACTGCTCTCGATCGCCACATCGGATGTGCTCATCGTCATATTGCGGCCCGATAACCAGGATTTGCAGGGAACCGCCGTGACGGTGGACATTGCGCGGAGTTTGGATGTGCCGAATTTATTGTTGATGGTAAATAAAGCCCTGCCCAAACACGATGCGTCTGCGATCAAGGCTGAGATCGAATCGCAGTTCGATGCGCCCGTCACCAGCGTCCTGCCGCTTTCGTTCGACATGGCTGAGAACGCCAGCAGGGACCTGTTCTCGCTGAGCTATCCCGACCACGAATGGTCGCAAGCGCTGAAAAATGTCGTGCCTTTCATTTTGAATGCGAAATAACGGGAGAGGTTTCCCATGAAATGCTGGCATTGTGAAGAAGAACCCCGCGCCTCCTGCGCCTTTTGCGGACGTTTCGTCTGCAAGGAACATGCCGCCACCATGTCCACTTTCATCACCATGTTCGTCGGCGCGAACAATACCCCCAAGGGGCTGGCGGTCGCGAACGTGATCTGGTGCGGCGAATGCGAGCCGCAGCCCGAACCGATCAGCATGCCTGAACTGTATTGAGGGAGGTTCCCATGCCCGGACTGTTCGACAGGCTCGACAAGGAAATCAAAGACAGGCAGAAGGAAGGCGGTATTTCGCCGCTCGATCTCGCCGCCCTGCCGCCCGCCCTGCGCAAGATCATGCGCGTGATGCTGCGCGAATTGAGCGCGAGTTACCCGCGCCTCTGCGAGGTGATGGAAGCCATGCCGGATAAAGACCGCCTCTCCCGGACCGAGTTGGATTCCGCCCTCTCAGACCTGACCGAACAATTCTGGCTGATTCGCATCGGCGAGAAGGAAAAAGCGATCTACAAGGTCAACCTGCGCCGCAAGGAGGGGAGTAAATTGGCGGCTGGAATATGGTCCGCGTTGGATAATAAGTTGAAAGGCAAGTCGCTGGACTCTGATTGATTGGTCTTATCCCCGCTTCAATATGAAAAACTCACCCGCGAAAAAGAAAATTCGGGGTGAGCATTTTATTAATTCCCGTCCTTCGGCTTTTTTCCCGTCAATTCATACAAACTCAAGGGCTTGCTCTTGCCTTTGAGGGATATCTCTCCCAGGGGAGTACAGTCATATTTTTCCTCGATGGCGTTCTTGACCGCCTCTGAGACGACGATTTGATTCTTCTGTGCGCGATTCATCAGGCGTGCCGCCGTGTTGACCGTATCGCCAAGCACATTGAACTCACGCCTCCCGCGCGGATCGCCGATCTCCGCCACGAAGGCGGGACCCATGTTGATGCCGATCTGGCAATACACATCCGGCTTGATGCCGCCGATGGTGGGGGCTTTTGCATTGATGGCTTTCACGATCTCGAGGATGGCAACTGCAGCCGAAGCGGCGCGCATTTCGTTATTCGTATGCGCGTTCGGGACGCCGAAGTAGATCACAATGTCCGAGCCGGAAAGGTGATAGGTCACCTTCTTCAATACGCCGCCGCGGGCGTTGACCGAGGCGTTGATCAATGAAAATGCCTTCGAGAAACTCATCGCCAGTTTGCGCTCCTCGCCGGGAAGCGCGCGGTCTGCTGATTCAGGCAGGCCGATGAAGTTGACGAACATGATGGTGGGAGTGGGGAAGTCCGGGCGGATCTTGCGGTCCGCCGCGCTTTCCACTAGCATCGATAGGACAGGATCGGGGATGTAACTGGCGAGCGGCTCGATGGAATTGAGCAGTTCGACGATATTGTTCAGGACTTCCTTTTTGTCCTTCTTGTCGAAAAGCACACTACTGGCGCTGCGTCGCCCCACCGGTGTGATTTCATAATCCCCGAGCGAATCTGCGGTGAGGTCGTCCACGACCAGGTGATAATCCGGGTTGCCCTCTTCGAAGCGAAAATCGTCCTTTGCAAGCTGATAGGCCGTGCTCGAAACGTTCACGCGCTCGTTGCGGCCGTTGCTTTCGGTCAATTTCGCTTTTTGCACATCCTTGCCGAGCAGGACGTGCTCCATGCGGCGCGGCGTTCCGATCTCTGCCGTGAGGAACCTGCCGCTGTGAATCCCGATGCGCATTTGCAGGTTGACGACCCCCGACGGGGTTTGGATTTCCGCGAAATCCTTCATCGCGCGCTGCATCCGCAGCCCGGCGCGGATGGCGCGCTGGGCATCGTCGGCTTTTTCCTTTTTTTTCGCGAAGACCACCAGCATTGCGTCGCCGGTGAACTCGACCAGTTCGCCCCCCGACTTGCTGATGACGGAGATCATGGTCGAAAAATATTTCGTCAACTCCTTCAGCAGGTTCTCCGCGCCTTCACGCCCTTTCGAGGCGTTGGCTTCCATCAATTTCGTAAAACCCGCCAGGTCGGTGAACATCATCGTGCCGTACTGCCATTCGGTTCTGACATCTCCGGGCTTCAACTGGGCGATATCGATCTGCCTCGACGTGTAATCATGGAGGATGCGCTGAAGGGTCCGCAGGTGGTTATGCACCTGGATCATGATTTCCACAGAAGGGTTTCCCCACATTTCCGCATACATCTCCGAGGGAATCAAATAGCGTAATCGGCTTTCAATAATGGCAAGCGGCGATTCTGGAAGCATGGGCAAAATTATACTTGAAACGACTATAATCACTACGCAGTGTCTCGAATGGATGCATTCGAGCGCCGCCGATGAACTGCCCCATTACCCATCCCTGCTGGGTGACTGTAATGGATTTTAGTCCATGGTGAGAAGGCAGTAATTATTAAACGTTCGAGGAGAAAAAAATGATTCAAAAACGACCACTTATCCCTTTCCTGCTTCTTATAATAGGTATATTACTGGCGGCATGTGGAAGTGACCAGGATTCCGGCGCATCCGGGACTCCAGCACCTGAAGCGGCTCCAACTTCTGAAGAAGCGCCTCCCGGCGTGGACCTGAATCTTGACCCGGCAAACCTGGGGAACGAGAACTCCCGAACTGTCGCGTTGTACCTTTACGAGACACTGGTCCGCGAACAAGACGGAGTTATAGTTGATGCCCTGGCTGAATCGTTCACGGTTTCAGAAGACGGGCTGGATTATATATTCAACCTGCGTGGAGATGTCGTCTTTCACGACGGGTCTTCCTTGAATGCAGACGTGGTTATGTTGAACTTCAACCGCTGGTTTGACAAGGACGACCCAAATCGCGGGAGCGGCGAATATGCCGCATGGCTAGCGAACTTCGACGGCTTCAAAGGCGATACCAAAGACGATGGCAAGCCCAAATCGCCGGTGGATGGTATGGAAAAAGTCGATGAAAGCAGTGTCATTATTCACCTGAATACCCCGGACCCCGATTTCCTCAGGAAAATGACCGATATCGCATTCGCGATAGGAAGCCCAGCCTCCTTTGCTGGACGAGATGGGGGCAGCGGTCCCTACCGTGCAGAATCCAACGACGGAACGACACTGGTCCTTGCGCCATTTGATGGGTATTGGGATTCCGCTGCCATCCCGGGTGAAAAGATGGAAATCCCCGCTCCCTGAGCGAACACAAAATTCACAATAGATCAAAAACAGCCCCGGCATTTACGCCGAGGGCTGTTTTTTCAAGATATTTCTTCCCACAATTTATCTGGATGTCCAGACTGGTTTTCCATCGACCCCGGGAAGGGAAGTGACTTGCATGAACTCGTTCGTAAGAACGAGGGCATGAAAGAGTTCCATGTTCCCATTGGCGAATGCTTGAAAAGCCAGCCTCAAACCATCCGGCGACCATGCCGGGATGCCATGCGGCTCGATTCCCGCCTGCGAAATTACGATGTCCTGGCCATCCCTGATATTGAAGATATGAATGCTTGTCCCCTCGGTGGAGGCGATCCAATTTCCATCCGGCGACCAGGTCGGCGTGTCGAAATCCGAGGGGTATTCGTTCAAACAGCGTTTGTTCAGTCCATCCCTCCCGATCAGGCAGATGTTCGAGAGCTCGCCGGAAAATTCAAGATACGCAATTGCGCTTCCATCCGGCGACCAGGCTGGGTTGTTATCGGGACCGGGATTCGTCGTCAGCGTGGATGGTGACCCATTTGGACTGAGCAGGAACAGGTCCGAGTTGCCGAAGCGGGAGCTGGAGAAAAGGATATCATTCGTCGTCGGCGACCAGAGGGGGTTGCTATCACCGACCGAATCATTCGTCAGGCGGGTCGGGTTGGAGCCGTCGGCATTGACGGTGTAAATTTCGAGATTCCCATCGCGGAAAGATTCAAAAACGATCCGCCCCCCATCCGGAGACCAGGAGGGGGAAGAGTCCCTTCCCTGCGCGTCGGTGATACGGCTGATGGCATTCGATGCGATATCGACCACGTAGATGTCGGTGTTGTTGCCGATTGTTGCGGCGAAAGCGACCCGGGTCCCATCGGGGGAAAGTTGGGGAGTGCCACTTTCATCCACAGATGCGCCGGTTGTGAGGCGGGTGGTTTCGCCGCCATCAGGTGTGACCATGTACAGGTCATTCTGTCCGTCGCGGTCGGATGTGAAAATGATGTGACCGGATGCTGCGGGGATGGGAGTTGCAGTTGCGGGCGGAATTTCCGGGGGGGAATCGGTCGGATTCGTTGATTGCGCTTCCTCGGTACCAAGACCGGCAGCGCCTCCAAGATCTATTTCCACCGTATCACCGCAAGCGCTCGGTATGATAGCAAAAAGCGCAAGGGTTGCGCCTAACAAAATATTCTTTTGTTTAATTGTGAGAGGGTTCATGAATTTCCCTGCCCTTGTAGGGCAATGACGAGGCTTTTTCGATTTCTCTTGGTCTTTCAATACCTTAGTGGTCGGTCATCCCCCAAAAGGGTCATCGAATTAAAACCCGGAAAATAACAATTGTGCAAACTGGGAAATCAGCCCGGATGCCCAGGCGATCATTTTTTGGTTTTTGTGCGCATTTCTTCCGCACGGGACTTGAGGTCGCGGAAGAAATTGGTGTCGGTGATCTCCTCCACTTGTTTATCTCTCCGGGACTTGTCGATCTCGATCTTCAATTGGGCGATCTCGCGCCGCAGGGCAGCCTCGCGGATGTAGCCGTCCAACGCGGCGGTGGCGAGCAGGACCAGCGCTTCCAGTACATCATCGTCTTTGAACGGTACGATCTCGCCCGTTTTGGGGTCCTTTGCGTTTATCAATTGCAGAACCCCGATCACCAAACCTTCCTTATTGGTGAGCGGGATGGTGAGGAAGGACTTGGAGCGGTATTTGGTCTTTTCATCGAAAGCCTTCGTGCCTGAGAAATCGAATCCCTCAGCCTCGTAGGCGTCGGCAATATTGATGCGTTGGTGCGTGAGCGCGGCGTAGGAAACCACGTTCGCGCGGTTCTCAGAGCCGTCTTCGTTGTGCAGGCGAACCGGGTAGAAGGAGATCGGCGTGCCGCTTGTGCCGCCCATTGTCATGTCCAAAGAGGTGTTGCGCAGAATCACAAAACGCAACTTATCCTCCTCGACGAGATAGAGCGAACCGGCATCTGCGTTCGTAAAAGACTGCGCCTCCACTACCAGCGACTCGAGCAGACGGTTGAAATCCTTCTCCGCCGAGAGCGAAACGCCGATGGGAATCACCTTGCTCAACAACATCAATTGCGTATTTCTCTGGTGGATGGTGTTTGCCACAGTATCCAATAACTGCGCGAGCTGACCCAGCTCCCCGGACTCTTTCAGGAAATCGCGCAGAAGCGATGAATCGTAGTCTCCGCGTTCGATGGCGCGCACCGCATGCATGATGCGCTTTAACGGCGAGGAGGAGCTGATGATCGTTGCCTGGGATTGAGACATATCCGGTCAGTATACCGCAAGAATCCCGGCGGTCGGATTGGGATATACTACCTTGCATGCCGCAACGAATCGGAGTCTTCGGTGGAACTTTCGACCCGCCGCACATCGGCCACCTTATCCTCGCAGGGGAGGCCGTCCATCAATTCAAACTCGACCGCCTGCTTTGGGTGCTCACCCCCGAACCTCCGCATAAGCTGGACGCTCCCATCACGCCTTTGGATCATCGCCTGTCCATGCTTCGCGAGATGATCGCGCATAATCCCATCTTCGAACTTTCCACCCTCGAAATCGACCGCCCCGGGCCTCACTACACCGTGGATACGATCCGCCTGCTTGCGAGTCAGGCGCTGGATGCGGAGATCGTTCTGTTGATCGGCGGCGATTCGCTTGCGGACCTTCCAACCTGGCGCTTCGCCGCGGACCTCGTGTCTGCGGTTTCCAAACTTGGCGTGATGCGCCGCCCGGGCGGGTCCATCGACCCCGGCGTGCTCGAAGCGAAACTTCCCGGCATCACCGATAAACTTCATTTTATCGATGCGCTGCTCCAACCTGTTTCATCCAGAGAGCTTCGCAGGCGGGTTTCAGGCGGAGAGATGTACCGCTACTACGTCACTCCTGATGTGTACGAATACATCGAAGCGAATGGGTTATATCGATAATTCAAAATCTTAATTCGAGAACGGTATATCGTAAATCGAATGTCCCTCTTCTTTGATTCCATTTTCTCTTACGTCGCCCTCTCCCACTTCATGGTGGATGTCTTCAATGCGAGCCGCCCCGTGCTGCTTACCTATCTCGGTCTGAGCGAATCGCGGATTGCCTTGTTCTCCACGATCTACATTTGGGCGTCGGCATTGACCCAGCCCCTTTTCGGTTGGGCTTCAGATCGCATCGGTCCGCGCTGGCTTGCGGCGGGCGGCGTGCTGTGGATGACGGTCTTCTTTTCGCTGACATTGGCATTACCCGGCGATCTCGGGCTCGGTTGTCTTATCATCGCTGCATTTGGTTCGTCTGCGTTCCATCCGGTTGGGGCCGTCCAAGCCACCCTGCGCGGACGCGAGCTCATGAAAGGGCGCGAGACCACTTCCACATCGCTTTTCTTCACCGCCGGGCAGATGGGTCATTTTATCGGTCCCATCCTGGCGGGTTTGATTCTCGCGTATTTGAAGATTCCCGGCATGTACATCCTGCCGCTGGTCTCCATTCCCATCGGGTTGGCATTGATGAGCCAGCTAAAGCATAACCACCCGCACCCGCAACCGGCGAAGGCGGAGTCGGCGAATCGCGCCAGGGCGGGGCTTGCCTTTATCCTTGTTCTGGCGACGGTTGCCGCCTTGCAATCGTGGGCGCAGGCAAACATGGTGAATCTGCTTCCCAAGTACATCAAAGACCTGGGGCAGGGAGCCACCGTATACGGGAGCATGGCGGGATTGTTCATGGGCGGCTCTGCGCTGGGAAATGTGCTGGGCGGTCACTTTGCAGACCGTTACCCTAAGCGCATTGTGACTTCGATTGTTTTTCTCCTTGCCGCGATTCCCATTTTCATCACCAGCCGGATCGGTTGGTCGCTCTGGTTGTATGCGCTCATCCCCATGGCAGGCGCATTTACGGGAGCGGTGTTGAGCATTTTGGTGGTGCTTGCGCAGCGCATCATCCCCGGCGGGATGGCTCTGGCTTCAGGTTTGATTCTTGGCTTTATCTTTTCATCCGGCGCGTTGGGATTGTTATACACGGGCCATCTTGCCGAGTTACATGGCTTTCCTTATGTGTTGACCTTGACCACGTGGATGGTGCTTGTCGCTTCACCGCTGGCATTGTTCTTGAAGGAGTGATTTACGCGCACTGTTGGCGCAAGAGAGCGCCAGGTACGCGGGATGAAAAATCCGCCCCGGTGTGGACCGAGGCGGATGGTTGGGATCAAGCTAAAGTCAAATTATGAAGCGGGGGGAATTTCATCCGGGACGACGGGCGGGATGTATCCGGGTGGATTACGAGTCCCGAACCAGGTCATGGCTGTGGCGCCGATTCCCATCAAAGCAACCAGCGTGGAAGGAATCCAACCGATGCAGGGGATGAGTTCGATGAAGCCGATCACAAGCATGAGCAGGAAGACGCCGAAGCCTGTGGAAAGAACAGGCGCCCAAACCTGATTGACGGCTTTTGCAAAACGTTCACCCACTTCCTGGCCGATGGCGATTACGCCGAATAACCATGCAAGCGGGACGAGGACGACCACGACCGCTGCCACGGGAATCAGGATGATCGTCAAAGCCATAACGATCAGAATAATCGGCAGGACGACGAAGATGATCAAGCCATATCCGCCGGAGATCAACGGCTGACGGACGATGGTATTGGCTGTGCGGTCCAACTGCGGTTGCAGGAAGAGGGAAAGCAGCATGCCAACCGCCGCAACGACAACAGCCTGGGCAAGTTTGCTGAAGATATTCCAAAACGGGTTGATGTTTACCCGTACATCCGGCGGGTTCGGAATGCCTGGCACTTCGGGTGGATTCGGTACATCGGGAACTTCGGGCGCATCGATGCTGGGAGGCGCGTTATGTACGATATCTCCTCCGACTTCCGCGCCTGGCTCTTGAGTGACCTGTCCGCCGAATGTTGCGATATCTCCGGTGACGATCGAATCGGATTCCAACAAAGCCTGCCCGCCGAAGATGACGATATCTCCTTTGACTTCGCCGGAGACCATCAGGTTTCCGCCAAAGACGGCGAGATCGCCGTTGATGACCACGCCTTCGGCGATTTCGAAGTTTCCACCGAAGATCGCGGCGGAACCGTTCACCTCGGCATCCTTTTCGATGCTGATGTTGCCTCCGAAAACTGCAATGCTGCCGTTGAGGGTTTCGCCTTCACCAAGGGTGTAGTTTTGACCGAAACGGACGACATCTCCGTTATGGATGGGGTCCTGTGCCAGCGCAGAACTTGCGGGCAGGATCAGCAGAGCCAGCAGGAGCAGGCTGATTGTGAGTTTTAATTTCATGCAGTGACTCCTTGAGGGTTGCGCGCAAAGCGCCAAATGGATACGACCCAGAGCAAGCCCATGCCCAGTACTGCCGAGAGGACCACCATCCAGGCGTAGGGCGGGAGGAACGCGGGAAGCATTCGTGCGAGGACGCTCAGGAACTCGCCAAAAGCTTGCAGGGACGAGAATAGAAATAGAAAATAACTTGCGGCCGTGATCAACCATTCGATGGGGTTGGAGGCGAAGGTAAGAGCATAAGGCGCGATGGACCAGGCGAACAATCCCGCACCGCTGAAGAGGAGGGCGAGCAATCCCCAAAGCCTGCGGCGTCGTTCGGTCACCTTTTGCGCGGCGAGCCTGTTCTGGAAGCGCATGGCAAACCCTGGCGCGGGCGAAACCACGCGCGCAGAGCGCAATGCCGGACCCGTTTCGGCAAGAGCCGCGCAGGATTTGCATTCTCTCAGGTGCGCATTGAGATCGCGTTTTTCTGCAGAGTTGAGGACTTTATCTTCCAAAAGCCAGGCTTCAAAAGGCTGGTGATTCATTATGTCTCCTTTCCATTTCGGCAAGCAGGTCGTCTTCCTGTTCGACCCATACGCCTGCCAATTCCTTGCGCGCGCGGTGCAGGCGACTTTTCACCGCGCTCACCGTCAAATTCAATGATTCAGCAATTTCCTTTTCTGAATAATCATACCAATAGCGCATGATGATGGCCGCGCGGTCGGTCGTATCCAGCTGCTGCAGCATCGCGTGGACGCGTTCATTCGTCTGCCCGGTGATGGCTTCATGTTCCGGGTTGGGCGCGTCCATGTCGGGGAGTTCGAACGAGTTCCCCTCTTCGTCCTCCGCATCCATCGAAAACATCGAGAACTTGCGGCGGCGAAGGCGGTCGATGCAGTAGTGCGCCGCGATCGACAAAAGCCAGGTCGCGAAGGGGCGTTTACGGTCATACCGGTGCAGGTGCTGGTAGGCGCGTAAAAACGTCTCCTGCGCGGCGTCTTCCGCGAGTTCGGGTTCGCCCAACATGCGATAACACAGGTTGAAAACGGGGGTCTGGTAGGTTTCGACCAATCGGGTGAAGGACTCGTCATCACCTTGTTGCGCCTGGGCTACCCAGGTCTGTTCTTCGTTCACGTTTCTCCTCGGGAAGGCTTTCCACCTTCTCTTACGCATTCACTGGAGGAAAAGTTTCGCAAATTTGACTAAACAATTTCAGTGCGGAATGCTGACACCAACTCTTGGACAAACCCAGAATACTCCAAACTGACAGTGTTTCATACTGGCTTGATGACCGGTTTCACCCCTTCTTAGTGACCATGGTTGTGCCCGCCTCCCTCTGGACCGAGAACCCGTTCCCACTTCCCGAGCGAATCTACCCTCTGAGAGAAGAAAATGGCAATTGTCGTGGTGATCGGCACCGCCGCGATCAATCCCAGCGAGCCGACCAGTGTCCGCACGATCTCTTCGGCAATGAACGAAAAGTTGACGATATAGCCATAGTCTCCGCGCCCAAGCGAGAACATCAACAGCATGGGGAGCGAAGCCCCAGCGTAGGCCAGGACCAATGTGTTCACGGTGGCAGCCACATGGTCCTGACCGATGCGCATGGCGGAGGAGTACAGTCCGCGAAAGCCGAGGCTGGGATTCGCATGGTGAAGTTCGAAAACAGCCGAGGCTTGAGTCGTTACCAGGTCATCCAACACGCCGAGCGCGCCGATGATCAACCCGCCGAGGAAAAGCCCGCGCAGGCTGATGGGCGTTTCACTTAACTGCATCAGGAACATCACGTTCTCGTCGCCAGAGCCGTTGAGTTTGGCGAAGACTACAAACAAACCCGCCAGCGCGCCTGTGATGAGCAAGACCAAGACCATGCTGATGACAGCTGCGTGAGTTTTTAGCGTCCAACCGTACGTGAGATACAAGCTGACGCCCAGCAATATGATCGAGCCGATGATGCTGACAGTGAGCGGATCATCGCCAGCAAGAATATGCGGAATGATGTAGCCGATGATGATATACAAACTGAACGCCATGCTGAGCATCGCGCGAACGCCCTTCCATTGACTGATGAGAACAATGGCAATGGCAAAGATGAGAGTCAGCCAGAGGATCGGCGTGGTGCGGACGTAATCCACAAAGTAGGCATTGACCACGTTATCCGGCGTTTTCGAAATCGTGACGATGATTCTATCGCCGGGTTTGAGCAGATAATCATCCGACCGCACCTGGCGCCTGCCGTAGTCGATCTCCATTGGAATGTCTTCGTACGCGCCTTCCAAAATGGTGATGCGCGCCACCTGATATTTTTGCGTAAAACCGCCCAAGTCCACTTCGCCTTCTTCGATGATCTGTGTCACCTCCGCGCGGACGGTATCCGCGCCGAAGGTGGCAAATCCGTCACCGGGAAGTTGGACTCGGGCAAATAATGTGTAAGTTGTGACACCAATGAGCAATAGAAAAGGAAAGAGCCATGAGGATTTTTTCATGGCTGGGATTATATAACGAAGTTGTAGGTCACGCTTTTAGCGTGACATGTGCTCCGCAAAAGAAGAGGTCACGCTGCAAGTGTGACCTACGAGACGGTATAATTTCATTATGAACTTCAGGCGGTATTACATTCCAGGATCGGCAGTTTTTCTCACACAAGTGGTCGAAGGACGGGAACCTGTTTTCCACAATCAGGAATTGATGGAGCTATTGCTCGAAACCCTGAGGAATGTCAAGAATCTTCATCCGTTTAACATGTTGGGATATGTATTTCTCCCCGACCATTTTCATTTATTGATTCAAGTGACTGGGGGAAACTTTAGCGAAATCATACACTCCCTAAAACCCAATTTTACAAAAGCTTATAAATCCATGCTTGGACTGACATCTGCCGACTCCATGCAATTCTGGCAAAAACGCTTTTGGGATCATGTTATCCGTAATGATCGTGATTTTGAAAACCACCTGCATTACATCCATCTCAACCCGGTCAAGCATGGATATGTGACAGACCCTCGTTCATGGAAATACAGCGGTTATATCAAATGGGAAAAGCGGGGTTTGTATCCGCCTGCATTTGAGTGGGATGAGCCAATAGATATGGATTGGGGTGAGTAGGTCACGTTTTCAACGTGACGATCTCCATAAAACAAGTTGGTCACGCTGCAAGCGTGACCAACAATTGCTACCTCCCATACGGATACCAATACTCCTTATCCTCCAAATTGAAATCCCAATGGACGTGCTTGGTTTCGCGGAATTCGTCGAGCCCCTCTTCGCCGAGTTCGCGCGCGCCGCCGGAGTATTTCATCCCGCCAAAGGGACCGGCGTAATGATCGGTGAGCGGGTCGTTGATCCAGATCGTCCCGGCTTTGACGTCGTCGAAGAACTGCTTGATCTTCTTCGCATCGTTCGAGATGAGCACGGCGCCCAATCCATATTTGCAATCATTGGTTAGCTTGATGGCTTCATCGAAAGTCGTATATTCCATCAACGGCACGGCGGGACCGAAGGTCTCATCTCGCATGATGACCATGGAATGATCCACGCCGGAAAGGACAGTCGGTTCGTGGAAGAAGCCCCTGGTCAAATTCTTTGGTCGTCCGCCGCCAGCAAGAATCTTTGCGCCGTGAGATTTTGCATCCGCGATTTGACTCTCGAATTTGGCTCGGTAGGTTTCACCGATCATCGGTCCCATGTCGGTGCTGGATTCCAAGCCGGAGCCGAGTCTCAGTGACTTGACATGTTCAACAATCGCTTCGGTGAATTTTGACGCGCCCCGCCTCGGGAGGTAGACCCGCTCCGTCGAAGTGCAAACCTGCCCGGCGTTGATCAGAGCCGCATAGGCAACAGCCTTGGCGGCGACCTCCGGGTCGGCATCCTCAGCAATGACGGTTGCATCCTTGCCGCCGAGTTCCAAATGCAGTTTCTTCATCATCGGCGCGGCAATCGAAGCGATCTTTTGTCCGGTGGCGAGACTTCCAGTAAACGCAATAACGGGTACATCGGGATGTTTAACCAACGGTTCGCCGGTCTCCAATCCATAACCGGTTACTACATTGATCACACCTGCGGGCAGATTGTCGAAGCAATGCTCGGCAAGATATAACGCTGTGAGCGGAGTCATCTCCGATGGTTTGATAACAACCGTATTTCCCGCCGCAAGCGCAGGCGCGACCTTCCACGCCATCAGCAACAGCGGATAATTCCACGGGACGATGCATCCCACCACGCCGTATGGTTCCTTGACGATGAAATTGAATTGCGAGGATGAGCCTGCCGCCAGGACACTCCCGCGATGATGGCGCCCCAACTCGGCATAATAACGGAAAGTGTTCAGCACCCAATCCACTTCCTCTTCGTTTTCGGAAATCGGCTTACCCTCTTCCAAAGTCAACAAGCGGGCAATTTCCCCGCGATGCGCATGGACTTTCTCAGCGACTTCATGCAGGAGATTCGCCCTTTCATTTGCTCCCAATTTTCGCCACGCATCAAACGCAGATTTCGCCGCCCCCACCGCCGCTTCGATATCTTCCGGCGTCCCGCGCGGGACACTGTCCAGAATTTCTTCGGTGGCGGGATTCTGTACTTCGATGGCTTCCTTTGAGTTTCCGTTCGTAAACCTGCCGTTGATGTACATTGGGCGCATGATAATCTCCTCTGTGATTGCTACGGGCTCTGCCCTCACAATGACTATTTATTCCTTCGGCATCTGCGAATCTTCAATCAGATCCTTCGGCGTCGCCGCGCCGCAGCTGGGACAGACAAATTTATGTTCAACAGGGATGTAGGATCGCGAACAGAAGGGACAAGTGACCGGCATCGGCTCCTTCGGCACTTCCTTGACGACTTCCTTCGTCACCTCGCGGGTTTCGACGCGCGTCCGGCCGCCCCCGATAATGACGGGACCGCTGGTATGGTGGTACGTTCCGCCCGATGACGATGAACCTCCTGATGGACCGGATGATTTCTTCGACATGCCGCCCGCAAGCGCGCCGCCGAAAAGTCCCTCGGCAGACGAACTGCTTTTCGATGAACTCGATCTTGCCCTTGAGGACGATTTGCTGGAAGACCTCGATCCGCCGCCTTTCATATTTCCCAGCACGAAGAACAGCACAGCCACGATGACAACAGCCGCCAGTGTGACGAAGACAATGATCGCAGTCAGGCGGATCGCGCGCGGAATGTTGAAGAGTTCATATCCGTAACTGAAAAGGAAAACTCCGCCCACGTAAAATGGCGCAAGGATCAGACATAAGAACGTGCCTGTTGATTCTGCGAGACTGCCCTCGAACCAGGTCAGGTAGGCGATGAAGACGATCAACGCCAGGGTTGCCAGCGCAATCAGCCCGCCGGGAATGAGGATATGTAAGGGTTTTCCCGGCTTGGTATCGTCATGGTCATATTCATAAACTTCGTGCGTTTTATCGCGCACCTGTCTTGCCTTGTAATCGGATGTTGCCATTCTCTCTCCTTGCTCAAGTCTTTCACCCCAAGCCCCT
>JAPKMP010000045.1 GCA_026645935.1 Candidatus Villigracilaceae bacterium
TTTCGGTCAGGGTCAGGTCTTCGGTGGCGCAGTAGTGATTCGTCCCGATGATCCAGCCTGCGAGCGGCTCGCGGCGATAATGTTTGGAACACAGGCATTCGAAAACCGCGAACTCGTTCGTTTTTCCATCCACGACGAACAACATCATGCCGCCATCCCTGTTTGTATTCTCGAGAAACGTCTCTACTTCACTGATGGAGCGGCAAAGTTCGAGCGCTTCAGTTAGAAAGGCAAATGCAGGGACATGTGGTTTTCCCAGGGCGGGACTGTCCCACACGGGCAGGAAGTTATAGTGTAGCCACAGTCTTTCCATGTTGATTCCGGTGGGGGTGAAGACATCCCCTTCCATGGTGAAACTGAGGGTTGGGATTCGCCCCTCGATTTCCCGAATCGCCGCATAGCCCCATAATTCAGGGACATAGAGATCATTGTTGCGTGCAACCCATACTTGATCGTTTATCCGGCCAATCGCGCTGCTGCATCCTTTCGCTCCCGCTTCCTCGATATACGACCATTCCACAATGCGCTGCAGGGAAACGCCCGAGCCTTCCGCCATGCCCTCGAGTTCTTCTTGAAAGCGAATTGGAAGACGTCTCATCCATGGAAGCGCGCCTTCGCGCACTTTTTGCATGTCCCTGGAACTTCCCTGCAGCGCGATGTAGTGATCGATTCTCTGACCGAGCTTAACGCCCAGCCTCCGCCCGGCGGCAAATCCGATTTCACGCGGGGTTCCCTTGAAACGGGTAATGCGGTCGAGATGGTCGTCCACTTGATGATTCATTTCCTCAGATTCTACCCGAACATCGATCCTGCCTCGCTGGGTGAGTGCAAGGATTTTTCCACTTGTTTCCTTTTATAATCGGGGGTGTTATTACGTGAAAACTTCAAAGGAATGACAATGACCACCTCTGCAATACAAGAGCTCAGGCCGAATCCCCTCCGAGTCGCTGCCGCGTATGGTGTGCATCTCTTCACCGCCACCGGCGCCATTTGGGGCTTGCTCGGCATTTTCGCCGTCTTCGAGGGAAATTACAAAATGATGATCGTGTGGATGATCGTCGCCATGCTAGTGGACGGCTTCGACGGCGCGTTGGCGCGTTGGGCGGATGTGAAAAAATACGCCAGCGGGATAGACGGCGCATTACTCGATAATATCCTCGATTATCTTAATTACGTCCTCGTCCCCGCCATCTTCATGATCCATACCGACCTTTTGCCTGAATCAGTCAAGTGGCTTACGGCTTGTCTCATCCTGCTCACGTCTGCGTACCAATTCACCCAGTCCGACGCGAAGACCGAGGACCATCACTTCAAGGGTTTCCCTTCCTATTGGAATGTTGCAGCGCTTTACATGCTTCTAATGAACCTGCCGCCCTGGATCAATTTCGGTTTCCTGATGCTCTTCAACGTCATGGTCTTTATACCTGTCAAATATATATATCCCAGCCGTAACACCACCCTTCGTGTTCTTACGCTCGTTCTTACTTATCTGTATGGCGCAATCGGCATTTGGGGTCTTCTACAATATCCAAACCAGCCCGGCTGGGTGGCGTGGGCGTCGCTCGTTTACGTCGGATATTATCTCGTGTTGAGCCTGATCCCCAAAAACAAGAACACGGCCGCCCATGCAAATTGAAATTGCAACACGGGCGGATGATGAGCTCTATCAGGCATTTCAGCGCCTTGTCCCTCAAATGACCAATAATAATCCACCTCCTCCCCTTGGCGAATTGCATGCCCTCCTACTAGATGCCGACTCCACTCTTCTGCTTGCCCGCGCTGACGATGGCGCGATCATCGGCGCGTTGACACTCATCGTGTATCGCGTCCCGACGGGAGTCCGCTCGATCATCGAAGATGTCATTGTGGATGAATCCGCCCGCGGACAGGGAGTGGGGGTGGCGTTAATGCAGCGCGCGATCGAAATGGCGAAGGAGAAGAACGCGAAGAACATCTCGCTAACTTCGAATCCGATGCGGGCGGCGGCAAATCAATTGTATTTGAAGATGGGATTTCATAGGCGCAATACGAACGCCTACCAAATAAAACTATAAAAAGACCGCCGAAGGATTCAAACCTTCGGCGGTCTCATTCAGTCTGGTTCAGGGTTTGCCATTCCCTTTTCCCTTGCCGTTCCCGCCTTCATCGTCACTGCCATTGTTCCCATTGCCTTTCCCATTGCCTTTCCCATTGCCGTTTCCGTTGCCATTGCCGTTTCCACTCCCGTTGCCGTTCCCATTTCCACCGACGTTTCCATTGCCGTGACCGTTATTGCTGGCGTTATTTCCAATACCATTACCGTTGCCATTGCCATTTTGGGTGCCGGCCGTACTTTCCACCGTGGTGGTTGTTGTCGAGTTCGTAGTGGGAGCATCCGCCTTGCCGGACATTACACTGCCCAAATTTTCACCTTTTTTCAATCCCTTTACAATATCACCCCAGTTATCAGGTGTCGAACCATCGGCGAGGGTAATGTTGCTGTAATCGCCGGTCTTCTTGGCTTCCACCAGCGCATTGAAGGTTTCGGTGTCGCCGCCGATCTGGTTGGTCATCCACAGAGCCTGCGCGATCACGCCGAAGCCAACTCCGTCGCTATGAGCCGTCATCACTGTGTCATAGTCCACGCCGAGCAGGTCACTGAAAAACTCGGACAGCGCGCCTCCGACTGGATGTTGATCTTCATCTCCACCTGCCTCGCCTGGTGTCTCAGGAAGGACGTCAGTCGGTTCGATGGTCACTTCTGTGCCGTACGCAGTCTCGTTCACGACCGGCGCTCCAGAGGAAGTGTCAATCAAACCGTATGCTTCCGCAGTCTCGAGAGTCATGTTCACGGTTTGGGTCGAGCCGTCTGCATTTTCAAGCGTGACGATCGCGAAGGTCTCACCCGTATCGGGGTCTGTATCGAATTCGACCAGTTGAACCGTGCCAGTGATCGGTGTTATTTCCTGGGCGAAGGCGCTCCCGGTCGAAAACGCAAGCAGCGCAGCCAGAAGAGCGATGCCGTTAAATATTCGTTTCATATTATCTCCTTCATATCACTCATTTGTTGATCTTATTTTATATGACTCCCCGCCAAAACGCATTTACAACTCTGAAAGTGGGATAGGAAATCGGTACTATTGACCGCTGGCTCGCAGATATTTGTATCCGGCTTTACTCATGTCGTTGTATTCTCCGCGGTATTCAGCAGGCATCAATTCAGCGATCTTATACATCATTTCGTCCACAACCCGCTGACGAACTTCGGCAGTAATTTTGCCCTCCACATGCACCTTGAACGGCTCTCCCACGCGAAGATGAAAATCGGTGCGCTTGAATCGTTTTAGATTCTTCAAATAATTTTCCCCGCCCCAATGCACGATGGGCAGGACGGTCACGCCGGAACGAACCGCGAGGATGGCGGTTCCCGGCATGGCCCGCCTCAGAATACCGGTCTTATTGCGGGTTCCTTCCGGCGCAATCCCAAAGATATAACCATCTTGAAGGTTGCGCAGCGCGCTTTTTAGGGCGGTCATATCCGCCTCGCCGCGATGGATCGGGATGATGTCCCATGCCCAGAACACCCACCGCAGTAACGGATTTCTAAAAGCCTCCGCTTTTCCCCACCCGCCAATCTTGCGCGGCTGTAAGACGGTGGCAAGCACAGGTACTTCAACCTGGCCGGTGTGATTGGAGATGACGATCAGCGGTCCCTGCATTGGGACCTTCTCCAAACCTGATATGTCGAGCCGTATCGTTAGTCGGAAGTAAACCCGCAGTAAAGCTGTGATGAACCAAAGAGAGAATTTTTTCATGAGCGACTCAGCCGTGGATGATTTCCAATTCCTGCGGAAGCAATTCAAGGATCAGTTGTTTTCCGTCAAGGCAGATGAACTCACCATCGGCATGGGCAGGGAAGGTTACGTCCAATGATTTGATCAAAACCTTTCTTGCGCGTTTCATCTGGATCTCGGGCAATACCTTTTGCGTGCCTTTGATGAAATAGGGGATCATTGCCAGGATGCGTCCCTTCGAGGCGGTTTCGGCGATGCACAGGTCGAACCAGCCGTCGTCAGCCTGGGATTCAGGCGCCATTTGGAAGCCCCCGCCCATGCGCCGCCCGTTCATGACGGAGATCATCAGAGAACGCTGTATGATTTTTTCCCCGTCGTCCAGAACAATTTCCACCTCGGCGGGATTGTAATAAAGAAAGACGGTCTTGATCACGCCGATCAAATATGCCAGCAGTCCGCGCGTCCAACGCACTTTGACCGCTTCGTTTCCGACCGCCGCGTCGAAACCGACGCCTATGCCATTTCCAAAATACCGCCCATCGGGAAAATCGCCCCCCTTGACCCATCCAAGGTCGATGCGTTTTCGTTTATTTGCCTTCAGAGCGTTTAAGCCATCATCCAAAGTTGTTGGGATGCCCGTACCTCCGGCGAAATCGTTTCCGGTTCCCACCCCCAGTACAGTGAAAGCAACGCTGTTGTATCCCGCCTTCTTGGCGCGCATAATGCCATTGATGGCTTCGTTCACGGTGCCGTCGCCGCTTGCGCAAACCACCACGTCGTAGCCGGTTCGCGCCGCTTCTTCAGCGAGTTCAGCCGCGTGCCATACGCCTTTCGTTTGTGCGATCGTATAATTAAAGTTGTGCTCCTTCAAAAAGGATTCGATCCGCGGAATGGATCTCCCCCCAAGCCCGCGCCCAGAGGTTGGATTGACGATGACAAAATATTTCATGCAGACTCCCGATTGCCGCGTGGCGGACGTTCTCTACATCCGTTATTCCGATGTATAAAAGCGGGGCGAGTGTATCATAAGCCAGGTTTATATTTCAAGTAATCGCCGGGCGTGTCGAGGTCCTGGAGAATGGTGGGAGTGTCCAGATTCACGTATTCGATTTCGTTTGAATGTGCGTTCATAAACTCGCGCATGGACTGCCCTTCATCCATTGCCAGAATTTCATCCCAAATCGTTCTTGCCGCCAGCCAGGGATGCCCACGTCTCATCTGGTAACTCGGAACGACAAGGCTGGATCTGCTCTTCAAGTATGCCCTGCAAACCGTACTCACGCTTCCTGCTTCCATTTGGGGCTGGTCGCCGAGACAAATCAACGCTGCCTCTGCTGACGGTTTAACCGCGCGCAATCCACATTGTATGGATGCCAGCATCTCGCCATCATCGTTGAGAGCAATCGGTAATTGATGATTGGAGATCGAATTGGCAATTTCCGAATTTGTAACGATAATCATGTCCTCGACCCCGGCGTTTTGCAAAGTCTCCAACACTTTTCCCAAGACGGTCTTATCGTCCCAGGGCAGGAGTAATTTTTGCCTGCCCATGCGCACAGATCTTCCGGCGGCCAATACAATGGCTGAAATGTTCATTTTCAGCGACCCACTATCATCCTAGTTCTCCCCCTCAAGATTCTTCAGCCTTTCGTAGTCCTCCGGTTTGTCTACATCGAAGATCAGGATGTCGTCGTGCCAGGGCAGGTAGGAGACCTGGTGCCTGTCGAAGATGGCGCGGCCGCCGATATCACCGATCAATTGCATAAGATCGGGGAAGGTCACCCGGTCGAAGAGCACGGGGTTTGTGCGACGCTCCTCCAGCACGAGAGGAGCGAGGATGGATTGGCGTTCGCTTGCGTGAGATTCTATCAATGCGCGAATAACCTCCTCCGGCATTTGCGGCTGGTCTGCTAGCAGAAATACGGCTGAACCCACATTATCTGGCAATTCGGCGATCCCTTTGGTAACAGATGTGCTCTGCCCCAGTTCGAAATCCGGGTTATGGACGAGGCTCACGGGCAGATCTCTTAGGTGAGATTCGACTTCAGCGTGGCGAAAGCCTGTAACGACAACCACCGGTTCAAGTCCCGCGCGAAGCGCAGTTTCTGTCACTTGTCGAACGAAGGGCTTTCCCTTCCAATCCAGTAATTGCTTGAAATCACCGAAGCGACTCGACTTCCCGGCCGCGAGGATGATGCCTGCCGTTCGTTCGATGAGACGAAATGTTCCGTGTTCGAGCGACCCAACGATGACCGAATCGTAATGAGTTAACAATGTGTGTGCCAACCCGCCGCCGATGGATTGAAGTTCCGGGGTATCTGCCTGGTTAAGCAGTTCGATCCGCGTTGCGTTTTCGGGGATGTTTTTCAACCCTCCCATCGGATGCGTGAGGATTCCTAAAAGCGCCTGCGGTGTGATCGTTTCGCCGGGGGCAAGACCGCAAAGCTGGGAGAATAGTTCGGCGCGATGGACATGTTCTTCATTGAGGGGCATACCGAGGGCGGATAATCCTGAGATGTGAACAACGATCTCGGCGAACCCAGGGATGGGAGGTTCATGCGCGGCGGGAGCCTTGAGCGGTTTCTGTCGCGACCCGTCTGCTTCGATGAGAAGGGGGATGTTTTTTTGCGATGATACTGTGCGCAGCCAGTTCAAAGGCTCCAGTTCGATCGGCTTGGTTCTTTCGTCTTCGATCTTACCCGTAAACAAGACGATGCCAGTCTCCGGAATAACAATATCCTTTTCTGCGCCGACCATGATGTGATGATCTGCCAGTGGGATTTGCCAGACGCCGAGATGCGACGTTGCAGTTAAAAAAACACGTGGAACCCGCGCCGATAATATCTCCCTTGCGAGTTTGAACAAAGCGGTGGTCTTTCCTCCCGCTCCCACCAGGCTGACGACATGCTGGGCGGGAGACAGGGCATCCAGCCTCAACGCTTCGATGAGCTTCATGCCCGAATTCTAAATCAAAACCTTGTTTTCCTCACCCGGTTTTTTTACAAACTCTTTTTCTTCTCGTCGATGATGTTTTTCAAGTCTTCCACCAGGCTCGGGTTTTCGTTCCGACCGCCCTTAGGAAAGATGCTAAAGACCTTGTAGGGTATGTAAATCACGCTAATGACCGCGTTGATCAACCCGATGAACAGTCCCAATGTTGTGGCAGATGCCAGGGTAATGGTGACTGTAATGACGAGTACGGTTCCGCTTGCCATGATGATTTGCATCGCGTCTGCCCAGCGGAAACCGCAATTGCGCTGGCGGGCAGCCAGATACCCGAAGCCGATGTTCAGGAGCGGCTGGACGATCAACCCGATCTCGATCAGCCCCAGACCGAGCGAAACGAGGACGAATAACACAATTGTCAAGCACATGACAGCCTCCTATTCGACCGCTGCGATCTTCTCCTGCGCCACATGCTCTAAAGTGAAAGGGATAGTGTTTTGCCCTGAAAGTATTATTGCACGAAATGGGGGGATTTTCCACCGTTCGGCATTGCTTATTGCAATTGTTTTGTACAATTAGATTTCCCGAAACAGCGCGGTGGCCTTGCCGCCTGAGCCGATAAAACAAATAATGGGAGCGCGGGCGGTCTGGTCGAGCCGCAACGCACGGAACAAGTTGAGGGGGAGGCTCATCTTCATTGTAATTGTATGATAAAAACCCTGAAATGACAGGGCGTGTGGGAGGTGGTCGTATAATAAAAACGTCTTTGCTGCCCCAACTTATCAAGGGCGTTACCATGAATAAACCCGTTGCTTTGATCGTTGAAGACGACCGCGATATCGTTGCCCTGTTCCGGCACGTTCTCGATGTCGCCGGTTATCAGACCGAGATCGTCCTGGATGGAAAAGATGCCATGGACCGTCTCGGTGTAATGCGCCCCAATATCGTCCTGTTGGATTTGCAGTTGCCGCGCATGTCGGGGGTGGAGATCCTGAAGCGGATGCGGGACGACGAGCGGCTCATGCGCGTGCCGGTGGTGGTCATCACCGCGTATGCTCCCTACGCCGACAGCCTGCCCGTCGAACCGGATTTGCTCCTCTTGAAACCGGTGGATATCAATCAATTGAGCAATCTCGTCCAGCGGCTGCAAGCCACGCAAGGCGCGCTCGATGAACCCACGCATGACTTTGTCACCGGTTTGTACACGCTCCCGTTCTTCAATGTCCGTATGACGTTCTCGCTCGAGCGGATCAAGCAAAGTTCGTTCCGCCGCTTCGGCGTTCTTTTTGCGGATGTTTCACCGATGGATGACCTCAAATCCCACCTCAACGAGAACGAACTGCGTGAGTTCCTGCGGAAACTTGCTGATCAATTCCGGATCACGCTTCGCCCGACGGATACCATGGCCTGGTCTCCCGAGAAACGCATGTTCCTGACCCTTATCGAAGATATTCCAACCCCCGAAGCGCCCTTGAAGATCGCCGGTCGTTTGAGAGACAGCATGAAGAGATTTCTTGAAACCAACGACCGCGGGCTTGGGTTGCGCGCGAATGTCGGAGTATTGTTATGCGATGCCGATTACGATGATATCAATCAAATCCTCGATGACCTCGACCTGGCTCGTTCCCAATTACGCGCCGGTTTATTTACCAATCCATCCATTTTCGACAGGGAGATGCTTGGTGAACGACGGTAATTCAGCAGTGAATAGAATGAAAAGGCGGTTGTCCCGGGACAACCGCCTTTTCATTCATATGGACCGAATGTATCCTTGGGTAATGCAGGCGGGCGAATCCACGAGAGCCAGCCGGTTTTTACCGCAGGTGCCATTGGCGCCGGTTTCTCGTACATGACAAGCACAAGGCTTACAGCAAGACCTGCCGCGCCAAGCCATTGGGTAAATATCAATTTTTCCCCAAGCAGCAGGTGACTGAACAGAATGGCAACCAGCAGTTCAGCAAGCCCAAGAAGCGCGGTCTGCATCCCGCCAATCTTTTTCACCCCGAGGAACAACGCCACTCGTGAAAAGACGGTCACGAACGTCAAGCCTAAAATTGGAAACCAGGGAGCATCCGACGGCGGAAGTGACCGGTCAAAGATAAGGTAGGCCGGGACCACAACCGCGCTCATTGACAGCAGGGTATACAACGCAACAGTCGGCGCAGGCGCTTCGTACAAAACGCGCTGGTTGATGGGCAGGTGCATCGCGTAGAGGAGCGCCGCGCAGATCATCATGGCGACCCCGCCAAGGTCCATGGGCTTATCAGGGACGTTCGTCAGAAAAAGCACGGCGAGCGTTGCAAGCGAGATGCGGAAGATCGTCAATCGGCTCGGCGGTTGATGGTCGAGGATCAACCACATCGCCACAAAAAAAGGGTAAAGCGAATACAACAACTGCCCCATGTTGGCGTTAAGTCTTTCAAGAGCCAGGTAATAGAACAACGAACCCAATCCATTGATCATCCCGGCGAGTCCACATCCGATCAAGCCCACAGGGAAGATATAGAGATATCGTCTGTAGAATATTGTAATGAAGAGCAGCAGAATCGCCGCGGCGAATCCTGTGCGCAGGGCGACGACAGTGAATGGGGAAAACCCATGCAGGATGGCGAGTTTGCCGAACACCGGTGTTGTTCCGAGAAAGATCGCTGATGTGATCGCCGCTATGATCCCGGCCTTTTGTTTATTTGCCAATCTTGCCAGCCTTTTTTTACAGTTCGCAGAGTTACTTCAACAAGGATCGTACCTCTTCGAGGAATTCATCGTTGAGGAAATCCCCTTTTTGCAGGAGCGCCTGAATATGCCCGCTTAATCTGTTCTTTTCGTCGGCGGTCAATTCCTTTGCGGTTGCAACGATAATGGGGATCGTTGCCGTTTCGGGATGAGCGCGCAGTGCTTCGATAACAGAGTAGCCGTCCATTTCCGGCATCATCAGGTCAAGAACCACAAGGTCTGGCAGCTCGCGTTGGATAAGGTCGAGGCCGGCACGCCCATTTTCCGCTTCGAGAATCGTAAAGTTCCCTTGTGATTGCAGGATACGCCGGATCAAGCGCCTTGCTTCAAGAGTGTCTTCGACGATGGCGACTTTGGGGAAACGTTCCGGGGCTACCTGAGTGAGGGCGGAGAGCAATCCCTCTTCCTGCGGCGCCTGGGTTAGCGATGGGAACTTGACATCGCGAGCCCAATTTTCACCCAGGATGCGCTGCTCGGCGGGCATGGTATGCCCTGTGCAGTTGATCACGACTGTCTCGCTCGGTTTGATGACCCCAGCCCGGATCAATTTGAACAATCCTGCAAAAGCGGCTCCAGCGGCGGGTTCCGCTGAGATCCCCTCCATCTTCGCAAGTACGTGCATTGCCCGGAATGCTTCTTCGTCGGTCACGCTTTCGAACGCCCCGCCGGTCGAATCGACATGACCTTTAAGAAATTCATATGCGCGTCCCGGGTCGCCTGTGGCAAGCGTTTCGATATGTGTCTTGGGCGATGCCACAGGCTCGGCTTTTGCAAGGCCTTTCTTCCAGCTGTAAACCATCGGTGCGCATCCATCCGCCTGGATTGGTGCGAATGCAGGAGTGCGGTCGACCCAACCCATTTGCTGCATTTCGCGAAACCCCTTATGCACGCCGAGCGGCCCCATTCCGCCACTGATCGCCTGGACGTACCAATCCGGGGTACGCAGCCTTGTGTTTTCTCCCGATCCGAGGATGTCCGTCAGCTGGTCTGCGATTTCAAAAGCAATTGTTTTCATCGCTTCGATCGAAGTGATCGTTCGGGCACCCATATCCAGATAAAGTTTGCGCTGACGTGCAAATTCTGCTGCAACCTGTTTGCATTGGTCGTATGACCCGGTGATCTTTATGACCTGGCTGCCATATAAGGCAATCTCGCGCATCTTGACCGCCGGGACGAGACTTGTAACAAACGCCCAAAGTTTCATCCCGGCCCGTGATGCGTAAGCCGAATATGAAATCGCGACATTACCGGTTGATGCGGCGACCATTTCCGTAATTCCCGCCTCCTTCAAGGCCGCGATTGTTACTGCTGCCTGCCTGTCTTTGAACGAGGCTGTCGGGCCCTGACGTTCATCTTTGATGAAAATGTTCGGACAACCCAGCATCAAACCGAGGTTTCCGGCGCGGATCAACGGAGTGTAGCCTTCACCCAATGAAAGGCTGGTATTTGGGTTGCGGACCGGGAGCAACTCGCGATACCGCCATAGGTCGAACTGCCTGGTCTTGACTTTGTCCGGAAGGGTTTTACCGAACAATTCATAATCATATTCTGCTTCGCGCCATTGACTGCCGCACTTGGGGCATGTGGTGGAAGTCGGGAAATACGGCGCATTATGCCCGCAGTCCAGGCATTTGATGATAAACGTCACGTGGTGCTCCTGTGATGATTCTTCGTCCGTGGAATCGCGAATGGGAAAGCGTGCCAGAGCGTTGTCGTACCCTGCTATTTGAGCTTGGATTGCATTCGTTCAAGCGAACGTTGGATGGAGGTGAGCAATTCCTTTTCGTTGAAGGAACCTTTGGTCAACAGCCTCTGTCCGTATTCTTTCAATTGGTTTTTTTGTTCCGGGGTGACATCCATACCGCTGATGATGATGGCGGGGATGTCTCGAAGTTTGCGATCCGATTGCATCAGTTCGAGGATCTGGAATCCATCCATTTCAGGCATGAACAGGTCCAGGATCACCGCCTGGGGCGGGTTCCCCGATGAAAGGATCGTCCAGCCATTATGACCACCCTCCGCCAGGATCGGTTTATAACGCCCATCGTCCGTGAGCATTTTACCGATGAGCCGTAGATCGTTCGGGTTATCGTCGATGATCAGTACTTCGCGTATCGTTCCATCGGCGTTGAACCGGTCGAGCGAGTTGACAAGGTCTTCTTCCAGAATCGGTTTGACGAGGTAATCCGAAGCGCCGAGGTTGTATCCCTTTTCGATGTCTTCCACGATACTGCAAATGATGACAGGGATGTTGCGGGTGTCCCGGTTCGATTTGAGCGAATCCAATACGGCCCAGCCATCGATCCCCGGCATCATGATATCGAGAGTGATTGCAAATGGCTTGACCTTTCTGGCGGTCTCGACAGCGCGCGCCGGGTCGGTCAATGGCACAACGTGATAACCCTGCGGCTGGAGATAACGCTCGTACAACCCGATCACCTGCATGTCGTCGTCGATGGTCATGATTACCTTGCTGCCATCCAGTTCCGCCTCGATATCCCTGTGATACAAGGGCAAGGTGAAGTAAAAAGTGCTACCATGGCCTTCCAGGCTGTCGACCCAAATCTCGCCTCCGTGCATATTGATCAATTGCTTGGAGATCGACAGGCCCAGGCCTGTGCCGCCGCTTTTGCGCGTGGGTGAAGCATCGACCTGCGAGAACGGCTGGAAGAGTTTTTCCTGATCTGTGATCGAAATTCCGGGACCCGTATCCCTGACACTGATCCTCACCATGTTCCTGCCCTTCTCCTTGTAAGGACCGACTTCCACTGAAATGGAGCCTTCCTCGGTGAATTTGGCAGCATTGGAAAGAAGGTTGATCATGACCTGGCGGATGCGGATCGCATCGGCGCGGACGGGAGGTGTGGACGGATCGATGTTTTGCCTCAGCTCGATCGGTTTATCCTTGACGATGCCGGTCATGGTGGATAAGACACTATGCACAAGGTCGGTAATATTGACTTCGTCGAAGGTTAGTTCCATCTTACCGGCTTCGATCTTGGCGGAATCGAGGATGTCGTTGATCAAGCCCAACAGATGCTGGCCGGAATTGTAAATGGCGGTCAGGTCCTGCTGCATCAGTTCAGTCACGGGACCATCGATCCCTTTCAGGATCACGCGTGAAAAACCGATGATCGAATTCAATGGCGTGCGCAATTCGTGGCTCATGTTGGCGAGAAACTGGCTTTTTAACCTGTCCGCCTCCCTCATCTCGAGGACCGCATGCTGAGAAAGTTCGAATGACCGGGCGTTGTCGATCGCAACGGCTATCTGGTCGGCGAGTGTTTGCAGAACGGAAATTTCATCCTCGTTGAAGGCATTGACTTCCTGGGATTGAATATCGATCACACCGATGATGCGCGGACCAATGCGAAGAGGGATGGCGGCTTCCGCGCGGGTTTCCGGCAGAAGAGGATCATGAACGTAAAGCGGGTTTTCGGATACATCATTTGCCACGACCACAGATCCGCTCGATGCGACCGAACCGACGATCGATTTATCATCGAGCAATACCTGGTATCCCCGGTTTTTCCTTTCAGCACCCGTATCTCCAGTGGCTTCCTTCAAAATTGCATTAAAACCGGTTTCCTCCACGATGAAGATGGCAGCGTAATAAAACTTGAAACGGTCGGTAAGCAGATTTACCGCCCTGGCAAAAATGGTGTTAAGGTCGAGGGTGGAAGTGACAAGTTTGCCAATCTCTGCCGAAACCGCAAGATATTCATTTCGGCGGCGAATGGCTTCCTCTGCCATTTTTCGCTCAGTAATATCCCGCGCCACCCAGAATACCCGCGACTCGTCCATCTTCGTCAGGTTGGCAAGGAACCAGAACAGCCTGCCTCCAACATTCAGCTCGTATTCGAATGTGATTTTTTCGGATGACGCAAGGGCGTTACGAACCTTATCCAGGAAACTATCAGCCATATCCTGGGGAAAAAGTTCGTGAAACGTCTTGCCCAGTAATTCCTGAGGCGGACGGATAAGGAGAGACGGATTGGTTGGGGCGATCTGCAGATAGCGCCCATCGCGATTTATGACCAACACGACATCTTCCATCGCTGAAAAGAGAGCGCGGAAGTTCGTTTCAGATTGTTCGACCTGTGTGAACAACTGGTTCTTTTGCACCGCAGCCCCGATTTGCGCCACGATCGTTTCGAGGACACGGAGTTCGTCCTGGGTGACAACGCGGTTCGGGTCGGAAAATGCGACACCGATCGTCCCGATCACTTCCTTTTCATCGAGCAGCGGCAGGATCAAAAGATTCTTCGTGCCTCGTTTCAACAAAGGCTCGCGGACAGGCTCAGCCAGGGGGTTGTTCTCCACGTCTTTGACGAAAACCGGTTTCCGGGTTCGGATCACCTCTTCGGTTGGGATGTTGCCGTGAATTGGAAGGAGAAGACCGATATCATTCGTCTGTTCGAATGATTGGCTGGCTTCCGCGGCGAGGACCAGATGCGATTTTTCCTCGTTCATCATCGCAATACCCACATTCTGGGCATCGAGCAGACTGACCAGATTATCGGAAACGCTTTGAAGTGTGGCTTGCAGGTCCAGCGAACTCGCAACCGCAGAAACCACTTTATTGACGATCGATAATTCCTGGGCGCGCCGTTGAGTTTCCTGAAACAGGCGTGCGTTCTCCAGAGCCAGTGACAGTTGATCGGTCACCTGTCGGATGAGCAGCTGTTCGTCGGTGGTGAATGTGCGATTTTGATCTTGATCCACCATTCGCAAGAGCGCCCAATCGTTTTCTCCAAGTTGAATGGTGGTCGAGTATGACGTCTCCGATCCTGTTAAAGGCGGGAGCGGTTCGGTGCGTAAAGTCAACGCGCCTGTGGAACGACGATGCGTCTTTCGGGGAGCGGCGGCGGCCTCGGGGTTGGGCGCAGGAATGGGAGAAGAGTCAGCTGCAGGTTGACGGACAACCACCTCGACCTGGGGAGAGGCGGAGGATTCTTCCGGTTTGGGATGAGGCGCTTCTTTATCGCCCCTCAGCTTGGGAGGCTGTTCCCGGGCAGTTTTCTCCGGCTGGATGCCCTTGAATAGGTTATCAAGACGCTTGTTGATTTTCTGTTTCTTTGGCATATTCCATAAGTTCCTGCGCAAGGACACGATATTGAGTGGAGCCGCGCGTGGCGGACTTGTACTGTGTAATGGGCTGACCGGCGATCGGACTTTCCCGAAGTTTCGTATCGAGTTCGATCACGGTGTTGAAAACACCTGCTCCGAACGTGGAGCGCAATTGTTCATGAATATTCCGATGGGTGCGGTTCCGCCTGTCCAGCATCGTGACGAGGATGCGATAGGAAAGGCTTGGGTTGTCCGATTCGCGCGTGCGGCGGATGAGACCCATCATATTCCGCAGCGCATATGCCGAAAAATATTCCGCCTGGGTGGGGATGAGCAGGAGGTGTGCAGCAGCAAGCGCGTTGCGGGTGATTGCCCCAAGCGCGGGCGGGCAATCCAGAACGATATAGTCGTAAGGCATATTCGGCACAGCCTGGATGGCGCGCTGGAGGATGGTGGTGTAATTTGTGCGCACCGGCAAAAACTGCTCCGATGTTTCGATGCGTGAACTGGAGGGAATCAGATCGAGATTTTCGACCTCTGTCCGGCGGCGGATGTTGAGAAGCGGTTCGTTGTCCAGCATGATATTGCTGGATGTCTTCTCGCTTTCGCCCGGCTCGAATCCGAGGGCGAGCGTGAGGTTTGCCTGCGCATCAAGGTCGATCAAAAGAGTCCGGTTGCCGAGTTCTGCGAGTGCGGCGCCGAGCGATAACGCCGTGGTCGTTTTCGCAACTCCGCCTTTCTCGTTGGAGACCGCAATGATCTTGGTCATAAATCCTCTGGTTCCTTTCCTTGCGATTTACCTGTCAAGCGATTTGTTCTTTTGCGGAATGATCTCGATGCGGGATACTTTCAACGCTTCCTGCAGTTCCCGAATGGCTGTGTCGATCATCTCCTGTGGGTCATTGGTGCCGCGAATCTTCGTGGTGATGTCGGTGACAAGCTTTTCGCGCTCGGCCCGCCTCGTGGTTTCGTCGAACAGCCTTGCGTTCTCGGCGATGACCGCGACCCGGTCAGCCACAGCGCGGACCATATCCATCTGGTCGGAAGTAATGGTCCCTTCCATGGGGATCGATACGGCAAGTTCGCCGATTTCCTGTCCGCGCATCACAATCGGGATGACAACCTGTTTTCGGTTCGTATCCTCTGTCAGGTATCCGTCCCCATTCTCCGGCGCATCGACGGTGGTTACACCACCGGCAGTATACCGGTAGCCGGCAATCCTGTACTCTTCTGCAAGGCGATTCCAATTTTCCCGGAAGAACTGGCGGGACGCCGCCTCGGCTTCTGCAAGAGATCTCTGCATCTGTTCGTACAATTTCGCATTGTGTATGGCGATGCTGACCAATTCTGCCAGAACCGTCAGGGAATCGAGATCTTCATTCGAAAAGGCGTTCAATTCCCTGCTTTGAACGTCGAGCGCGCCGAGGATCTCCCCTGATTCAAGAAGCGGGAGCGCCATCTCAGACTGGGTTTCGGGTAGATCGGGATTGTTGAAATAGACGGAATCTTCGCCGACGCTCGAGGCAATACGCGGTTTTTTTGTTCCAGCAACATACCCTACGATACCCTGAGTCTCCACGCGCAGTTGATGACCGCGTTTGAGCATCCGTTTTCCGCCTTCGCTGTTTGCCGCCACCAGTACGGCATATTGATTCGAGGCGTCGTTGAGGAAAATACCCACATGGTAGAAGCCGAACTGTTCGCTGATCAGTTCAGTAACCTGTGGAAGCAATTCGCTGAGATTCTTCTGGACCGTGATCGCCTGTGCGACCCGGGCAATCGCCTCGTATTGTTTTCCGCGCCTCTGCCCGCGCTCGGTTTCCAATCGCAGTTCGGCTGTTCTTTCCTCGACTCGTTTTTCAAGCGAGAAGACCAGGTCCTTTACGGTATCAGCCATGGTATTGAACGAGGCGGCGAGCGTTTCCAGTTCGTCACCAGACCGGATTTCCGCTTTTGCA
This sequence comes from Candidatus Villigracilaceae bacterium, assembly GCA_026645935.1. GTDB lineage: Bacteria > Chloroflexota > Anaerolineae > Anaerolineales > Villigracilaceae > Villigracilis. Next base: position 16,481 of record JAPKMP010000045.1, read on the forward strand.
TCGAAGTTTCCCCTGGAAAGTTCAGTGGATGCATGATTCAACGACTGGAGCGGTGCAGTAAGGCGATTGCTGGCAATGAAGGAGAGCCCTGCTGCCGCCCCGAAGACCACTGCTATCACAATGATGCTGAAGATGATTGTGTTTCTTGTCTCCTGCGCGATCTGGTTCGCGATCGCAGTCCGGCTGGGGAGCAATTCATCCGAAGGTGCTACGAAGACGAGTTTGTAGTTAACTTCCGGGATTTCGTTGAATGTTATATGTCTTTCGCTGCCGGCAAGGTTGACAGTGAAGATACCCGAGGTTTCATTGGAAATTTTCCCCAGAATCCCGGAAAATTCCTGCGAAACATTCTGAAGTGTTGCCGGGTCGATGATCTCGCTCAGTCTGGCGTTATCATCGGTAATGCCAAAATCGTTGTAACCCGACTCCGGAAGGGAGATCAGCCTGTTTTTGTTGTCCACGAGGAAGGCATACCCGGTCTCGCCGACGCGGACATTGGAAACCAGATCTATCACCCGGGTGATTTGTACATCCATCGCTGCCACACCCCGAAACCGGTCTGACGCATCGAAAACCGGCACGCTTGTCGTGATGACAAGTCCATTTAGCGCGGCGTCTTCATAAGGTTCCGACCAGACTACGAACCGATCCGGATTGTTTTGCGGGGTGGCGGAGACATACCATTGCCTGCCCGTTACATTAAAGTCT
>JAPKMP010000046.1 GCA_026645935.1 Candidatus Villigracilaceae bacterium
ATGCCAGCGCGGCGACGGCAAGGATGGATATGAATACCAGGAATGGTTTGAGGGATTTTGGTTTCATGCCTGCCTCATTTTATGAAAAATTCAGGGACTGCAGGAAGCGATAGAATCTTCCAAGATCGAGGTCGTAGTTATCCTCATCGGCTTGGAAGGAAACGACGATGGCGCGCTCCCCGCTCAAATAGACGAAATCGGTCCCGCGCACCACGCTGGGAATCGATGCATGGGTCACATCCGGATTCGATTCCACGTACACGTAACTGATCATGTAAGCGTTACGACCGTTGAGATCCCTGACCTCCTGCTGGTCCAGCATGTTGAAGCCAAGCAGGCTTTGGGCGTGATCCAACGCCACAAGACTCGCAACTTCGGAGGCGGTCGCTTCGGAGGTGATTGCGATCTGGCGGACCAGATAGGTTGTTCCGAATCCGGTGGAATTTCTATCCACAGCGCGGAACAGCACATCACCGGATGGATCGGAATTCAACCAACCCTTTGGGGCTTGGGCGCTGATGCCCTCCGCCTCGAACGGGACCGATGCATTTTCTACGCTCGATTTGTAAAACCATCCCGCCGCAAGCGCGAGCACGGTAACGAGAACGACGGTGATCTCCGCAAAGCGGTCACCGAGAGAACCTTGTTTATTAGCCATGTTTGCTCTCCTACTTCCCTGCCTGCAGGGATTTGATACTGCGGCGCACCAGCCAGAGGATGACACCCGTCGTCGCCAATGCTACAACCGCCGCAAGGACGAGGCCCATCCAGGTGGGGGTGGTGGAGCCGCTCAGGGTTATGGTCGGCTGGGTGACGATGACTTGCAGCCAGGTGAAGATGCCATTGAAGACCGCCGCCAGCGAGATGCCGAGGGGCATCCACCAGACAGGTTCGGATTCGAACTTTGCGCGCCCGAGGAAGTAGCCCGTGATGCCGGAGAATGCCGCTTGCGCAAGAGCGACCACTGCCATGCGGATAATCCCCGCGCCCAGGTCCACGCCTCCGTTCGAGACGACGAAGTTGATGTTCAGCACGGTGGCATATCCCAGCCCTGAGGCTGTGGCGTAGATCACGCCGTCGGTGGGCTCGTCGAACTCCTCCGAGTTGTAGATGCTGTAACGAACCGCGGCATATTTCAGGTATTCCTGGGTAAAGCCCACCACGAGGATGCCACCCACGATCTTGGACAGTGTGTCTGTATAAAGCCAATGCGAGATACGGAAAAGATTATCGATGATCGGAATCCCCACCGCCGCCGCGAACAAGCCGCCGAGTGCGAAGACCCCCAGAACAAAACCCTTTGGTTCCGGTTCTGCCCTGTCCTGCATATAGAAGAATGTCAACCAAATAAATGCGGGGACAAGCGCAAGAAAAACTCCCGTCATCAAGAGGGTGGACGGGGTGAACTGTGGTTTGAGGGCGCCGTCCAGGGCGTAGACGATGCCGACGAAAGCGCATAAGCCGACGATCAGCAGGACTTCGTCACGCCAGATGTGCTTCCGTTCATGAATATTTTTGGATTCATTCATGGAAATTCTCTCCTTTACTGGTAGTTGGATGCCTTCATCATATTGAAAACACAGTGAATAGTCAATAGCCGAAAAATCGGAAAATGGTTTCGGTGTGGGATCGGCTCATAGACGGGTGGTCAGCCCAAAGTCGGAGGGGAGAAGCGAGAACATGTGCGCGTCGTAGATTTTTTCCCGCACGGTCATGCGGTTAAGCAGAATCCCCTCGTCATGCGCTCCGATCTTTTCGGCCACGCGTCTGCTGGCTTCGTTCCCGACAGCGATGACGATCTCGGCGCGGATGGCGTCCGCTTTCTCGAAGGCGAATTTTGCCGCAAGTTTTGCGGCGCGGCCCGCGTAACCGTTTCCATGGCGGGAAGTACGCACCCAGTATCCGAGATTGCAGAATTTATAGATCGGATGGAAGTGGCTCAAGCCGCAGCCGCCGATGATTTGATTCGTTTCCGCATTCGTAAGCGCAAATGCGTACAGGCCGCCGCGAGACCACTCGGCGCGTGAGACAGCAATATAATCCCGCGCTACATCGACGGTATATCGTTCCGTTGCCCAGGACATCCAGGGGTTGAGTTCCGGCAGGGATTCAAGCACGGCGTTGTAAAGCTCGCCTTCCTCCCCGAATTCGAAGGGCCGCAGGGTGATGACTCCGTCGCTAAGTTTTACAAATGGGAACATAAAGGCGTCAAAAAGAAAAAGAGACACATCGTCACAAAGTTGTGTTCCGTGTCTCCATTTTTTCCGGCATGGGGCAAATCAGGAAATGTAATCCCTCAAGTTGTGTTCCACCGCGTAGGCGGCCGCCTCGGCGCGGTTGTTCACATTCAACTTCGAGAGAATGCTCGAGACGTAGTTACGCACGGTTCCTTCACCAAGAAAAAGATTTTTGGCGATCTCGCGGTTCGTCTTTCCTTCCGAGACGAGAAGCAGGACATGCTTTTCCTGCTGGCTGAGATGAGCGAACGCCGACGCCTCTTCTTCTTTGACGGCACGCCGCACTTCCTGGAAAACGCGCTGGGTGACGGCGGGGTCGAGCAGGGCTTCGCCTCTTCCTACCGATTCCAGCGCCTTGATCAGGTCTTCGCTCCCGATCTGCTTAAGGATATAGCCGGACGCTCCCGCGCGAATGGCTGAGAAAAGCATCTCATCCTCCGCGTAGGAGGTCAACATGATGACTTTGGTATTTGGAAATTGGTTGACGATCTGCTCGCAGGCTTCGATGCCGGAGGTGCCCGGCAGGCGGATGTCCATTACGACCACATCGGGTTTAAGGGATGCTGTTTGTTCGAGCGCTTCCCGCGCCGATCCCGCCTCGCCAACTACATCGAAGTGGGGATGCCGTTCAAGGAGCGACTTCAACCCGAGCCTGACCACCTCATGATCGTCCACCAGGATGATTCTTTGTTTTTTCATAATAGACATTATTTTACCCCAGGAAATAGGAAAAACGGGCAAAAATTATTGACTTTGGGCGTTTTTCAGCCCTGCCAGGTGCTCCTCGATGTGTGCGAGACTGCGTTCCACCCAAAGTTGCAGGGTCAGGTCCTTGCCGAGCGCCTCATGTTGACTCTGACGCGACCACACTTCCTGCGTCGCGGAGTTGAGCAGCCCGGTTACTTCGACGATGCCCGACCAAAATTCATCCAGGATTATTCCAAGCGGTTCATCGTAATTATAGTGTGCTGCCATCCAGCCGCCGGGGTCGAAGTTTTTGAATAATGGATTCTCCTCCTTCATGGTCCGCCGGATGCGCATGCCGTATACTTCACGATCGATGCCGCGAACGTGAAATGCGATTTGGTGTGGCGTCCATTCACCTTCCGCGCTCGAAAAAGGATTCTTAGCGGTGCGGCACGCTTCGCAAAGTTCCGCCGAGGCTTCGCGCAGACGAGCCAGTAATTTTTCACGGTATTCCATCAATTCCTTCATGATTCCTCCGGCGCACTTCCTGTTTCTGCAAATGATTCAAAATAAGACTTTCGTTTAAACCCAATACCTGAAACCTGGAACTTGAAACCTGACACTTATTTACACACCGGTATCGAATCAGGGTTCGAATTCGCGTTCAATGCCATGCCGAAATAGGGGGACGGATCATGGGTATTCCCTATCTCGAGTTCGTTCAGGAACTTTCCAAAACCGTCATCCTTGACGATGGAGATATGCAGATGCACTCCGACCGGGTTTCCCGGCTCGCCGGAAAAGTTTCCCTGATAGCCAAGAAAAGTCCCAGCCTCGACGAAAACTTCCGTTGCCCCTTGCGGGAATTGCTCCGAGACGAATGAATTGCCAGCAGCGTCAGCCATGTGAGTATAGTACACCCAAATTTGACGTGACGGGTCGAGCGGGTCCTGCGGCACGCGGATGATGATCGTTGATTTCCAATCTTCGATGCGGGAAAGATAACCGGGGTAGGCGGCGACGATGGGTGTCACACCGACTTCCGTTCCGCCGAAGATATCCAATCCGCTATGGCGATGACCGGGTCGGAAGGAGTCGTCCCAAATGAAACCGATCAGTCCATTGGTGGGGAAAATGAATGGGGCATCGCCGCATTTGGAACCGATTGTCATCATCAGGTCGGGGCGTGAGGCGGGGTCCCTGAACCAGGCAAAGGTTTGGGCAGTTCGAGCCGGGGAATTTCCAAATCCATATGTGAAGTAAAGGTAGATACCCGTTGTTGCGATCACTGTGGGAATAATTAGGAGTGATAGTATCTTTTTTGACATTCGTTCGATTATAAATGTTGTTGTTATTGGAAACTCCGTATTGTAAATGCCACCAAAATGTGGATAATGATAATTGTGTCATGAAAGTGTAAAGTCGAGAAGACAAACCAGGTGAATGGCATGCACACAAGGTCATGGATCCTACCAAGGCGGGATCGCCAGATTGATGAGTAATTAGATTAGTGGGTTTGTGTATACAGCTGCGAAAGCTGTAATTTTTTTGAATTTACTTGTGAAATATCACACAATATGTACAATAAATATCAATTTTGTCAGAAAGAAACATGAAAGGAGGTGCAAGGAAAAAATTCCATCAGAATGATTGAACCTTGAACGATCCAGCAATATATATTCCTTAAGGAGAAGATTATGAAAAAACTCTTGTCAATAGTATTTGTTTTTGCACTGGTAACGATTCTGGCAATGGCTCTCTTGTCGTTCTCGGGCGGGACCAAGGCAACAACAACGATGGAAGGAAAAGGATTTTCCATTGTTTCTTTGCAACCCGACGTAACACAGGCGATGCGCGCACAAGGAAAGAAGATCAACTACCCATTTCCCAATACAGCAAATAAAGGCAACAAGTTCAACCCTGTCGGGGACACAATCCTGCCTCTCACAACCGCTTCCGAGCAGAATGTACTTGTGCTGTTTGCGGAATTTACGACCCCTCCTCCCGGCGGTCCTGCAACGAGGTTAGATTTGGGGGACTATTTCGACCCAATGTTATTTGGCACGGTCTATGATCCGCCAGAATACGCGGCTTTTTCTGGCTATCCAACGGATCGTACCTTATACAACTACTATAAGGAGGTTTCATACGGCTACATCGAGATTACTACCCAGAACATGCCTAGCGACATGAATTGGACAAACGTTGGGCATCCGTATGACTACTACACCAAGGCCGATGGCATCCACGATAACGGCTTTGGGCCGTATCCGGAGAATGTTCAGGGGATCGTTCTTGATGTTGTCAGAGCAGTTGATCCCTATGTTGATTTCAGTGTTTATGCAGTCGATGGCGTAGTTCCCAACCTGTTCATTGTATATGCAGGCACTGGAGCCGAATGGAGTGCAGACCCGAGCCTGATCTGGTCGCATAGTTGGGATCTCAAGGAAGGCACTAGCCTTACAGATGGTGATCTGACCTTTGACGGAGTCAAGATCAATAACTATGCCATGATGCCCGAAGTCGGCGGCGATGTAACCGGATATACAGGTGTGATAAGTGGTCCTTTCCCGCCCACTGTTGGTGTGTACGCCCACGAATATGGACATGTCCTTGGCTTGCCCGATCAGTATGATTACGGCTACGAGTCGGATGGCACGGATGTGTACAGCCTGATGGCGGGCGGCAGTTGGAATCGCTACCCCAGCATCCGAATTTTCTCCGGCAATTCACCTGCTCATTTGGATGCGTGGAGCAAATATCGCCTTGGATTCCTGACACCGACCGAGATTACCTCTACAACAAACGTAACCCTGCCCCCGGCCGAGACAAATGCTGTTGCCTACAAGATGGTTGTACCGTTTTCAGGCGGCAAGGAATATTTCCTATTCGAGAATCGTCAGGCGATCGGTTTCGATCAGGGCTTGCTCCGTTTCGGAACACATGGCCTCGCCATATACCATGTAGACGATACAGTGTTCACTCGTAACTATTGGCGGCCGAATGAAGCTGAAAACTGGAAGGAATTCCGTTCCGAAGGCTGGCGTAAAGCCTGGACTGACGAAACACACTACGGAATTTCTATAGTTCAGGCAGATGACCAATGGCATCTCGAACATGCTGCGTTCTACTGGATTGTTCCGAACGAATCCAGCAGCCTCTCTGGAGACTTGTATCCGGGCATGTATAACATCACATCGTTCAGCAGTTATACCAGGCCCAATAGCAGTAACTACTACTTCTGGGGTGATTCTGAACCAAAATTTGGTTACTCAGGTGTGACGGTTACCAATATCGCAGAGAGCAGTGGCGTAATCACGGCTAAAATGGAATTTGTCCCTTGGAAGGCGCCGAAGAAGTAGTACCCACCAATACCCGACGTCTTTAGAAACGAGATTCATATTCTGAAAATCCCCCGCAGGTTCCCGCGGGGGATTTTCTTATGGAAATCCTATCCACCGCTATTCTTTTTCTTACAAACCAAAAATAAACTTGGACCAATTCAATTAATGAATAAGGAGAATATCCATGACACTTTATCTTCAAACCCGTCCATTACAATATGCTTATCCGTTTTCCCGCCGCCTGGTGCGCCGACGTGCAGAACAGCCATCCGTCAGCGCGCTGGATGTGAACATTCGCGAGGAAGAGGAAGCCTATGTTCTCTCCGCTCTTGTGCCCGGCTTGAAAGCGGAAGACCTGAACATTCAGGTGCTTCAGGACATCGTCACTATCGAAGGTGAATTCAAGGATGAGGAAGCATCTTATCTCATGAATGAACTTCCGCGCGGGGCTTTCCGCCGCAGTTTGAGATTGCCGTCTGAAATCGATTCAGGCAAGGTCGAAGCGCGAATCGCCGACGGCGTCCTGACGCTGACCCTTCCCAAGGCGGAATCCGCCAAACCGAAGAAGATTCAGGTGGAAGTTCGCTAAACCATTCAGGTCATGTTTGGTTCACCGAGAGCCAAGCATGACCTCTTCTGTTTCCCATTATAATTCCGGGACTCTTTGTTCCGGAGAATTCTGTGCGTGTAAAACAATTACTTTTTGTATTCCTGATCCTTTCGTTGCTGACCGCATGCCGGGGAAATGGTTCAACGGAAGTCGCTCCGCCGACGGTTGTCCCGTCTCATACCCCGCCGCCGTCTGCCACACCTATATCGACCCTGTCCACGCCGCTTGCCCTTCTCATCCTTCCCGCGGACATGGATAAGGCAACTTCAGACCTGTATCAAAAAACCGTTTACGATCTCGCGCTTGCCTCCGGTTTCCGGTTCCAGGTCCGTAACGGAATTACGCCGCAAGATCTTACCGACCCGACATTAAAAGTCGTCATCGCATTGCCGCCCGATCCGGGTATTGCGAATTACGCGCCGACCGCGCCCAACGTCCAATTCCTCGCAGTGAACATTCCCAACTTGAATGCAGGCGGCAATATCAGCGTGCTTGCGCCGAGCAACGAAGTCGAATTGCCCGCTTTCCTTGCCGGGTACACGCTGGCGATGCTCCTCGATGAATATCACCTTGGCATGTTGTATCCCGACGGCGACCAGAATGCGCTGGCGGCACTCAACGCCTTCAATAACGGGATGCGTTATTACTGCGGCTTGTGCGACGGAATTTATATCGATCTGGTGACTTATCCTGCTGTGCTGGCGATTCCACCCAATGAAGATCCTGGGAAATTCGGCGGTTATGCCAATGTGTTGATCAACGACAAGGATGTGGATGGGCTTTATATATATCCATCCCTTGCGAGCGATGATTTCCTCTCTTATGTGGGAACCCAGGGTGCTTATCTGATCGGGGTCTCGCGCCCTGAGCCGCGTCCCGGCGGGTGGGTGATGACTATCACTCCCGACACCATCAAGGCGATTCAATCCGCCTGGCCCCAATTGATCGCGGGGCAGGGGGGGCAAAGCGTTCAATCCCCGCTCGGCATCGAAGATGTGGATACGGGGATTCTCAGCGAAGCCAAACTCCGCCTCGTTCAGGAGACGCTGGATGCCCTGATCGCGGGGCGTATCCGTACATCCAATCCATGAAAAAAAGTGACGGGCGAACAGCCCGTCACTTTTTATGTCAGTGACCCGGCCGATTGCCTGCGGGGAACGAGCCACTCCTGACGTGCCAGCCACGTAAGAGATTTTATAAGCAAAGCCATTGGGCTGATGGAGGCGGAGAGGGTTTCATCCACACCGGCACGGTGATACTCGAGCAAGTCTGGGTTTTTGATGCTGGAATCGATCATCAGAAGTGCGCCATCGGTCGTGGCACGCAGTTCCCTGCAAAGTTCCAAACGTTCATCATCAGGCATCTCCACATCCAGCAGGATCAAGGCGGGGGAGAGGACGCGGGCAGAAGTGACACCCTCGCGTGCCGTAGCTACCGAGAACACGCGGCAGTTTCTCTGAGCGAAGAGTTCTTCCCATACCCGCACCATTTCAGTATCCTGCGAAATGATGAGGATGCGGTGGATTTCGTTCCGATCGGATGCGGTTTTTCCTACGGCCATATCAACCTCTTTATTATTGTGTCGCGCCAACTGTCGAAAAAGGTTCGTCTCCCCCAAATGTCCCGCTTGACGGCTCTCCATTTCACATGATAAACTCACGCTACCTGAAAAAGGAATTCGAAGGAAAGGAGCGCACTACCGAATGTTTATGTTCAAGTTCTACACCACTCTTGCCGCCAGCGATGCTGGAGATGGCCGTAGTGCGCCTGTTCGTCGTTAGGTTTTATCGAACCCTGCGACCACGGCGCGCCTGAAGCCCGTGGTCGTTTTTGTTTAAGTGCCTGAAACGGTCACGGGAGTTATCCTTGTGACCGTCTTGTTTTTGTAAGGAAGGAAATCATGTTTACGATTGAAACCGGGTTAATTGAAGCCCAGGATGTGCTTTTAGGTCCGATCGATCACGACGCGCATCCCGCCATCGAATCCCGCTGGACGCATGACGCCGAATTCATGCGCCTGATGGAATTTACGACGACCCGCCCGCTTTCGCCTGCTCTGGTGAAGAAACAATATGAGGCGATCGAGGAGGAAATGTTGGAACAAAAAACTCTGTTCTACTTCTCCATCCTTGCACGCGAGGACAACCGGCTCATCGGCAAGGCGTTGATCGAATATGTGGATTGGTCGAGCGGCAACGGATACATCCGCCTCGGGATTGGCGAAGCAGAATCCCGCTGCAAAGGCTATGGGAGCCAGGTGTTGAGTTTGCTGCTCCGTTTTGCGTTCGATGAATTGAATTTGTTCCGCGTCACTGCGGTGGTGCCCGCCTATAACAACTGCGCGACCCGCCTTTTCCAAAAATTCGGATTCATGGAGGAGTCGCGCCGCCGAAAAGCCCTTTTTAGTGATGGAGAATTTTGGGATGTCATCGGCTTCGGCTTGCTGAACGCGGAATGGCGCGAATCCATTGCGGGATGAGCGGACCAAGAGGAAATCTGATGAAAAACAACACGCTTCAAAACCTGAACCTGAAACTGCGTGCCCCGGCCTGGTCGGATGTCAACGCTGTGGCAGACTTAATCTACACGGTGTGCGAAGCCGACGGCGATGTGACCGTCGCCACGTCGCCAGAGGCGCTGGAACATTCCTGGCGCGAAGAAGGATTCACCCTCGAGACCGACGCCTTCATTGTCGAAGATGAAAACGGACACGTGGTCGGTTATGAAGAACTCTACAATGAAAAAGCGTTCGCCCATTTCAACGCGGATGGGTATATTCACCCGAATTTCAAAGGATTGGGGATCGGCACAATGTTGCTGGGTCGCGCTGAAGAACGCGCCCGCGAAATGATGAATCTCGCCGAACCTGACCTTCGTGTTTATCTCCATGCCACCACCGACGGGCGCGATCAAACAGGTCAGGAACTTTTCGTAAACCTGGGTTTTTCTTCCATCCGTCATTTCTGGCGGATGGAGAAAAACCTCGATGCTCCACCTGCTTTTGCTCTTCCCGAAGGGATCGAATTGCGCCCCTTCGAAAAAGAGAAACATGCCAGCATGATCTGGGAAGCGGACAACGAAGCTTTCAGCGAACATTGGGGCAGTTACGATTCCACCTTCGAGGAATGGTCGTTTCGAAAACTGGAACGACCCGATTTTGACCCATCCCTCTGGCTGGTTGCCTGGGATGGCGACCAGATCGCAGGCTTCTCCCAGAACCGCTTTCGGATGGGGATCGGTTGGGTGGGCACGCTCGGCGTCCGCAAGCCATGGCGTCAAAAAGGATTGGGCTTGGCGCTGCTTCACGCATCCTTTGCCGATTTTTATCGGCGGGATATGAAGACAGTAGGCTTGGGCGTGGATGCCTCAAACGCCACAGGCGCGACCCGCTTGTATCAACGGGCTGGCATGCACATTGCCAGCGAATTTGTCACCTACGAAAAGGAACTTCGCCCCGGGCGAAGGCTTGAAGAAGACTAAGAGGACACCATGAAGGAAAAACTAGCAACACAAATCGAATTGCCTGAGGGGTTCACCGTCCGCGGCGCGACCCTGGCCGATGCCGGTGCTGCAACCGAAATGTTCAATGTCTGGATGCAGCGCATCGCCGGACAGGATGACCTCGCCGATGCGAACATTTTGCGCGAGGATTGGGAATCGCCTCAATTCGACCCCGAGCGGGATATTCGCCTCGTTTTCTCCCCAAAGGGACAGTTGGTTGGCTACATCGAGGTCTGGACCATATCCAAACCGCCGGTCCACCCGTGGATCTGGGGGCGTGTCCACCCGGACTTCGGCGGATTGGGAATCGGCACCGCCCTGCTCACCTGGGCTGAAGAACACGCCTCACGCGTCCTGCCGGACCTGGAACCTGATCTCCGATTTGCGCCGCGCACCGGATCATTGCGCATTGCCGAAGGATCAAAGAAATTGTTCGAAGACAATGGCTTCAACCGAATCCGCAGTTCTTTCGAAATGCGCATCGTGATGAACGAAGCGCCTCTCGTCCCAGCCTGGCCCGAGGGGATTACTCTCGAAACCGGGAGCCACGAGGAGATTCCCGCGATCTATACCGCCTTCCGGGAATCTTTCCGTGACCATTTCGGTCATATCGAGGAACCGTTCGAAGAAGGCCTTGCCCGTTTTACCCATTTCATGAAGTCGGACGGGAACGACCCGTCCATGTGGTTCCTTGCCTTCGATGGGGATGAACTCGCGGGAATCAGCCTTTGCCGTCCTGAAGGCTATTCCGAGACGGATATGGGCTGGGTCAACATCCTGGGAGTTCGCCGCCCCTGGCGCAAGCACGGCCTCGGACTGGCTCTCCTCCAGCACAGTTTCGCTGAATTTTACAAACGCGGCAAACGGAAGGCGGGATTGGGCGTGGATGCGGAGAACCTGACAGGCGCCCTGCGCTTATACGAAAAGGCTGGCATGCATGTGCATTTGGCTTTTGACACCTACGAAAAAACGATTCGCGAAGGGCGTGAAATCAGTGTAGAATCACTGGCAGAATAAGACTTCCGCCGTAAGGAGAGATTCCATGCTGAACCTGCGTTGCCTGTACTGCCAGACCCCCTTCACCGTCGGGCGGGCGGAGATGCTATCCGCGCTGGTAACCATGAACGAAAAGAACCAAAATCATCACGATGCCCACTGCCCGCGTTGCCGGCGCGCCAATTCCATCTCGCGCCAGCGAATGGAACTTTTCTTCCCCAATTGGCGCGAGGCTGCCAAACAGATGGCTTCCATGCCCGCTGCCGAAGGCGTATCTGCCTCCGTTGCGATCAAGACGGAACCCTTGCCGCGTCCCTTGAAAAGCGCTGTAGTCAAGACTGCTTCCTCGAAGAAGACCTCCGCAGCGAACGCGAAGCCATCCCATTCGAAGCGCAGGCGCGCTTCAAAACCTTCCTCTGCGAAAAAGACCAAGCCGTCCCCGAAACCTGTTTCATCCAAGGCCTCGAAGGGAACGCCGAAATCGAAATCCAGGAAGAAGTAAACATCAAATCCCGGTGATTTACCCGCAGGCGATCTAATCTGCCTGCGGGATTTTTTATGAACAAACGAGCCATGAACATTCGCGCAGTTTTTTTTGATTTCGGCGGGGTCATTCAACGCACCGAATTCCAAGCTCCGCGCCAGCGGTTGGCGCAGCGCTTCGGAATGGATTACGAGGATATCGACAAGCTTGTCTTTTCCAGCCCCAGCGCTGTCCAGGCGACGATCGGTGCGATCCCCGAAGCTGATCACTGGCAAATCATTTCGCAAAGGTTGAAGATCCACAAGGAGGAGATCGAAGAGGTGGAGAAGGAATTCTTTGCCGGGGATATTATCGACCACTCTCTCCTGCTATACCTGAGCAAGTTACGTCCGCGGTTTATAACGGGACTGATCAGCAATGCATGGTCCGGATTGCGCGCGTACCTCGAAAGACAAAGGATTGCCGGGTCTTTCGACCATCTGGTTATTTCAGCGGAAGTGAGCGCGGTAAAGCCCGAGGCGAGAATTTATCAAATTGCGCTGGAGCAGGCTCAGGTCCGGGCGGAGGAGGCGGTCTTTGTCGATGATGTCGTTGAAAACATCGAAGCATGCGAACGGGTGGGAATGAAGGGAATCCTGTTCATGAATTCGAAGGCTGCGGTCGATCAGTTGGAAAAGATTTTAAGAACATAGTCAATTTATTTGCCTACCCATACAAGAGTGCAAAGCGGATTAATTGACGCATAATGACTTTCAGAAGTATAATTTTGCACCGTCCCTTTCAACAAGGGATATTCGAGGAAAAATGGCTCTGCGCGGAAATTTACGTGATTTTACGATCACCCAACTCTTGAATCTGATCAACCTTGCCAGCAAAACGGGAACGCTGGTGATCGATGGAGTTTCGGAGCAGGCGCATGTCTCGTTCCGCGAGGGAAAGCTGGCGTATGCGCGCATCGGCAAGGAGGACGGCAACCTTGCCTCGGTGCTTTACAAATCGAACAAGATCAATGCAAACCAATACAAAGCCATCATCGAACGAGCCGGGCAGATGTCGGACAAGGAATTGGGACTTTTGTTGATCAATGCGGGTTACGTCTCGCGCGAAGATATTCTCCTGAATTTGCAGGCCTATTTTACCGATCAACTCAGGCGGCTGTTTACCTGGGTCGAGGGTATCTTTCGTTTCGAGAATGAAATGCTCCCCCCCGATGACCGCATCAATGTGCGACTCGACCTTGAGAATATCATCATCGAAGGCTCGCGCCAGTTGCGCGAATTGGAACAGCTGCAGGATGAGATTCCCACTCTCGATATGGCGTTGAAGTTTACCGAACGCCCGCTGACGAACGTCAATTTGAGCGTGGACGAGTGGAAAGTGGTCAAATTCGTCGACCCGAAGAATACGATGCGTCAGATCGGCAAGACGAACAAACTCTCGGAAGTGGAGATCCGCCGCATCGTTTACGGCCTGTTGCAGGCCGGGCTTGTGGAATTGGTGCGCCCCGCCGATGCGCCTTTGCCTCAATCGGTCAGGCCGCTTGCGCCGCAGGAGATCGAAGACAAGAAAACATTGGTGAACAAACTGATCGGCCGCATTCGCTCGTTATAATTATTCGAGGCCGAAAGGATAGGAATTATGCAAACGGTCAAAATGGTGGTCACGGGTCCCTTCAGCGCGGGCAAGACTCAGTTCATTCAGTCGGTCAGCGAGATCGATGTGGTTGCCACGGAACGAAGGATTTCCTCCGAGGAGGAACGCTCGGTCAAAAATGCCACGACTGTGGCGATGGATTTCGGTCGCATCACTGTGGACGAGGACCTGGTCCTTTACCTGTTCGGCACCCCCGGCCAGAAGCGGTTCGATTTCATGTGGGAGATCCTATCCGAAGGGATGCTGGGATTCATCGTAATGGTGGACAGTACCCGCCCGGAGACCTTCCGTGAGGCGCGTTCGATCCTTGAAACATTCCGCGCTTATGCCCCCACTCCCTTTGTGGTGGCGGCAAATAAGCAGGATATGGATGACGCCTGGGAGCTGGAGGATATGGGTCATGCCCTGCGCCTCGATAAACATACCAAACTGCTGCCCTGCGTTGCAACGGACAAGGACTCCGTTAAAACCGTTTTGCTCGAATTGCTCTATAGCATCCTGAGCGAAATGGAAGGAAAATAACGGACAGGTAATCTCTAACTGTGTCTTCCATTACGACTGATCAGGGTATCGTTCATTACGAGGTTTTTGGACGGGGGAAACCTGTTATCCTTTTGCATGGTTACCAGGGTTCGTGGGGGCTATGGCAGGAAACGATGGCTTTCCTTGGCGCTTTCTATCGCACATACGCGCTGGACTTTTGGGGGTTTGGTGAATCAGGCACGAAGCGCTCCACCTACGCCGTCAAGGATTTTGTCAGTCTCGTTTACCAGTTCATGGAACAATTGGGGATCGTGCGAGCGCCCCTGGTGGGACACAGCATGGGCGGCACTGTCAGCCTCATGACGGCGATCCAGCATCCGGATCGTGTGCAAAAAGTG
>JAPKMP010000047.1 GCA_026645935.1 Candidatus Villigracilaceae bacterium
TTCCGCGAGACCCGGCGCATCTTTTTGAACGACAGCCCGTGTCGCTTCGGGGGCGATATCGCGCGGCGCAAAGCCGGTGCTTCCCGTCGTGAGGATGACGTCCATTTCGCCGCCATCCGCCCATTCGACCAGCGTCTGGCGAAGCGCTGACTCATCGTCAGGAAGGATGACTTGTTTTAAGACCCGGCAATTTTCGGCTTGAAGGAAGGAGGCGAGAGCGGGTCCGGATACGTCCTCCCGTTCGCCGCGCGAGGAACGATCCGAGAGGGTGATGATTCCAAAGCGAAGCGTCATATGAACATCTTTGCAAAAACACGGTCTTCGGGTACCAGGTCCCAGCCGGATTCTTCGTAAAACCGCTTGGCGGTCTCGTTATCGTCCATCACCACGAGAAGGCATTTGATGCAGCCTTTTGCCCTGAGTCGTTTTTCCACCTCAGCGAGGAGCAACCCGCCAATGCCCTGGCGGCGAAAATCCCCATGCACTGCCAGGTGATAGATCATCCCGCGCCGGCCGTCGAATGCGCCGATGATCGAACCGATGATTCGATTTTCCAATTCGGCAACAAGGAACAGGTCCGGGTCGCGTTCCAACTTCTTTTTGATCTCGCCGGGCGTATCCGATGGACCGACATGCATGCCGGTCTCGATGCCTTGCCAAAGACCCAAAACGCCGCCGTAATCGTCCTCGAAATCGAATTCGCGAATCTGAACCGCGGGGGTCATGCGGAGATGACCTGCCTGAGCAGGTTGAAGAGATCGTCCGGCATATAAGGTTTCATCAGAAAACCATCCGCCCCCTGGTTCATACATTCCTCGCGCACATTCGCCCCGGAAGACATCAGCACCCGCACCTTTGCAATATCGTCGGAGGCGCGCAATTGCCGCAGGACATCGAGCCCGCTTTGACTGAAGAGATGGACGTCCATCAGGAGGACATCCGGGTTGACGGAACGGACCGCGGCAATCACATCCGCATCGGCGGCAAGAGACACGACTTCGTACCCCTCCATTTTGAGAAGGGTATCGAGCAGGGAAACCATGGTGACATCATCTTCAGCGAGAAGAATTTTTGGGTTTGACATTCTTTTTTGCCTTCCTCGCGGCGGGTTTAGACGGCTTGCCGGTATGTTTCTTCTTTTTCACCTTCGTTTTTTCCAACGCGGCATCGATGACATCCTCAACAGAACCGGCGAACACGAACTTCATGGACTTCCGAATTTCGTCGGGCACGTCGTCCAGGTCTTTCTGGTTTTGATCCGGCAAAATGACGGTTCCGAGCCCGCTGCGGTGAGCCGCCAGCACCTTCTCCTTGACACCGCCGATGGGCAGGACCTGACCTCGCAGCGTGATCTCGCCGGTCATGCCGACCTGCGGGCTGACCTTTCGCCCGGTGATCAATGACACCAACGAAGTCGCCATCGCAACCCCGGCGGATGGACCGTCTTTGGGCTGGGAGCCTGCCGGGATATGCATGTGGATATCGTGCTTGTCGAAGTATTCATGCGATATGCCAAAGGAGCCGGAACGCGAACGGACATAAGACAATGCCGCACGCGCAGATTCCTGCATGACGTTGCCCACGGAACCGGTGATCTGGAATCCGCGCCCGCCGGGCATGGCCGTGGCTTCGACCAAGAGAATATCGCCGCCAAAGGACGTCCATGCGAGGCCGGGGACCACGCCGGGAATCGAAGTGCGCTTGTTCAGTTCTTCAGGACCGAGGAAGATCGGGGTATCGAGGAAGGATTCCACGAGCTTCGGGTTGATGCGATATTTCTTCGCCCGACCCTCGGCGATGTGCGTGCCGACCTTGCGGCAGACCGCGCCGATCTTGCGTTCAAGATTGCGGACGCCCGCCTCGCGCGTGTACTGGCGGATGATCATCTTGAGGGATTCGTCGTTAAAGGAAACCTCATTCTTGCGCAAACTATTCTCGCGAATCTGACGCGGAATCAAATATCCGCGCGCGATCGCCATTTTTTCCGTTTCGGTGTAACCGGAGAGATAGATCATCTCCATGCGGTCGCGCAACGGACCGGGGATATAGTCCAGTATGTTGGCGGTGGCGATGAAGAAGACCTGCGAGAGGTCGTATGCCACTTCAAGGTAGTTGTCGCGGAATTCGCTGTTCTGTTCGGGGTCGAGCACTTCAAGCAAAGCCGAAGACGGGTCACCGTGGAAATCATTGGTGAGCTTATCCACCTCATCGAGCATGAATACGGGATTCTTCGAACCGATGCGCCGCAGAGATTGCAGGATGCGCCCGGGCATCGCGCCGATGTAGGTGCGGCGGTGCCCGCGAATTTCCGCCTCGTCACGGATGCCGCCGAGCGAGGCGCGGATGAACTTGCGCCCCATGGCGCGCGCGATGGACTGGCCGAGTGAGGTCTTGCCGACGCCGGGCGGACCGACAAAGCAAAGAATCACGCCTTCGCGCTCGCGGCGAATCATGTCGGTGGATTCCTCCTTTTTATCGTTGATGCGGTCGAGGCGCAATTTGCGAATCGCGAGAAATTCAAGGATGCGGTCTTTTACATCATCGAGCCCGTAATGGTCCTGGTTCAGGACCGCGCGCGCATGGGCGATATCGAGGTTATCCTTGGTGCCGGTCGACCAGGGAAGCGAGACAAGCGTATCGAGATAGGTGCGAATCACGCCGTATTCGGCGGCGGCGGTCGGAAGGCGGGACAATCGATCCAACTCGCGCTTCGCCTGCGTATCCGCCTCCTCGGGCATTTTCGCCTCTTCGATCTTCTTGCGGAA
The DNA here is from genome assembly GCA_026645935.1 of Candidatus Villigracilaceae bacterium. GTDB lineage: Bacteria > Chloroflexota > Anaerolineae > Anaerolineales > Villigracilaceae > Villigracilis. The sequence goes on from JAPKMP010000047.1 coordinate 2,766, forward strand.
CTCTTCGATCTCGACCGCCTGTTCGTCCCGCTCGCCGAGTTCGCGCTGGATGGCTTTCATCTGTTCGCGCAGGAAGTAATCGCGCTGGACCTTTTCGATCTCGCCGCGCGCCTCGTTCTGAATCTTCTGCCCAATGGTGAGGACCTCCGCCTCACGCACGAGCAGACCGATGAGCTTCTTCAGTTTGTCGTAGACGGAATCGATCTCGAGAATCTCCTGCGCATCCTTCAACTCGATGCGCTGGAAGTTGGCAATGGTGTAAACGGTTTGAAGCGGGTCTTCGAGCGAGAGGATCGAGTTCGCCAATTCCTCGGGGAAGGAGGGAATCATCTGGGTGATCTGTTGGAACTGGTCGCGGGCGTTGCGGGCAAGCGCATCGGTTTCGATGCTCTTCTCGTCGCTTTCAGGCGCGCGGAGGATGTGAGCCTTGAGGTAAGGCTCTTCCTGCACGAAATCGCCGAGGCGGAATCTATCCATGCCCTGGACCAAAAGCCGCACGGTTCCATCCGGAGCGCGGAGGAGGCGATGAACTGTGGCGATGGTCCCGACCCGATACAATTCGTTCGGACCCGGGGTCTCCTGTTCGGGGTTGATCGCGGCGACGAGTCCCACAAGTTTATCCCCGCCGACGACATCGTCGACGAGGCGAATGGAGCGCGGCTGCCCCACCGTGAGCGGGACAGCCGTGTTGGGGTAAACGACAACGCCGCGAAGCGGCAGGATGGGAAGGACATCGGGAATATTCATTTTCTCTTCAGCACCCCCCGCACCAGGAGCGGTGGAACCGCCCGCTTTTATCTGAGTTATCAAAGAAGAGAGCGTGAGTTCCGGAAACTCACCATCGGATTCATCCAATTTCTGGAGGAATTCCTGCAAACCGGAAAGCCATTTTTGAGCAGGCATCGAGGATTCAACCTTGGTTCGTTTTTTCTTTGGGCAACGTGACGGTCAGAAAGCCGTCCTGATATTCCGCAACGGCATGGTCGGCGTCGACGGGACCGGGCAGGGTGACGGCGTTCGCAAATTTCCCAGAGCGAATCTCCATCTGGTGATAGGCGCGCCTTGCGGAGAAATCCGGACGGTATCCCATGATATACAATGTGCCATCCTGGAGGGAAACATCGAAGTCCTCTTCGCGCATCCCCGCTATTTCCATGCGCACGATATAGGATCCTTCCGTTTCGTAGACATCTGTGGAAGGCTCCCACAGGCTGGACTTGACCTGCCAACTGACCGCGTGAAGGATCCCGCGCCGGACCTCCATGAGCGTATCTCGCGTTTTTCGAACCACGGTAGGCATTGGAACAACTCCTTGAACTTTATCCTACATCCCAGCGCCCCCGGAGAGAATCGAACTCCCAACCAACAGCTTAGAAGGCTGCTGCTCTGTCCATTGAGCTACGAGGGCTTTCTCCTTATTTTACCTGACTATCCTTCCGCCTGGCTCAGGATCGGCCGCAACCCGCGATAGACGCGCGGACCGGCGATGGTGCGCAGGATGGTATCGGCGGATCTGCCCAGCCTTTTGCTCAAGTCCTCGGGGGTCATGGGGATGTTGCCATTTGCGAGGAAAAGCCGAAAGACCGCCTCAACCAGGGCCGTGCGCGGATCTACGAACTCGGGCAGCTGCGCGCAATGGCTGATGAGCGCATGCTGGACGCCATCGACCTGTTTCACCTCCGCGGTGTGGGGGTCGATCCAATCGATCAATTCGCCTTCCTCGATACCCGCCAGGGATTCCCGGTGTTCGTCGCAAAGGAAGGAGCGCAGGAAGACGTGCCAATCGCGCTCGTTCTGTTTCCACCATTCGAAATCGATATGGAAGGGCGTCTTTGCAGTCGGCTTGAGCAGGCTCACGCTGTGACCTCCTCGGCCAGGCGGAAGTGCAGGTCGCCGACATGCTTGAAGAGGGGATTCGATTCCAACGCGGCAAAGATCGGGGCGGGCGGCACGCGGCGGACAAGGTTCACCGCCGCATACAACTCCTGCGCATGGACGTGACCCTGGGGATTCGATTTCGCCAGTTCGCGCATCACCATAAGCAGCAGGTCTTCGAAGGGGCGCTTCTTTTCCCAGACCGGGTCGAGCGCCTTGAAGTCCGGCACATGCACAACCATGCGTTCGTTGAATTCGGCTGTGATGGGCTGTTTGAGCATGGCAAAGACAAAGCCGCCATCCGAGCCGACCATGACGGTGCGAACCCAATCTTTTGCGGAGCGCTGGGTGCGCGCCTCGACGATGACTTCGCCGGGTTTTTCGCCCCTGCGGACCTGCACCAGCGAACCGGGAATCAATTGATGCGCCTTGTACCATTCGCGCAAACCGAAGACATAGCCATGCTCGAGCACGACCCAGGCGGGGATGCGCTGGCGGGTCTTGCCGTCCACCAGGGTAAAACGAACGCGCGGGGATTCGTAAGCGGTGGGGAACAACTTGCGCGTGCGCGGCGAGACGGGAAGCGTCCCAGCGCGAAGATGCGGGTAGATCAACGTGATGCTGACGGATGAAATCTCCTCGCGGGATTCAGCGCCATCTGTGCGGGTCAGTTCATCGTCGAGCTGGGCTTCCAAGGCAGACATTTCGGGACTAAGTAGACTCCGATCGTGCGTAATCTCAACGTAGCGAAGCGGCGGAGGGACTTCACGCACAAAGTCGGGTTCGAGGCGGCGAAGACACCAAAGCACCTGCCCAGCCGGACCGACCTCGTCGAAGCGGTCATCGGCCTGCATGGCATAGTTCAAAGAAAATTCAGCCAGTTTCGGGTTGACACCGGCGGGGAGTTCGGAATCCTTGATCAGATCGGCGGTCGGGAGCGGTTCGCCCCCAGCCATATCCAACACGGCTTCGACGAGATTCAACTGGCCTTCGTTGATGTCGATCAACAACGCGCGCGGAAACCAGCGGCCGGCGATCTTCACCAGCCCATCGTCTGCGGCAAAGGCGCTTTCGAGTTTCCCAGCGAGTTCATATCCGTGCTCGGAAAGGATGGCGCCCGTGCCCGATGCGTCGTCCGCGGGTTTTTCAACCGGCGCTTCATTGAGCGGATGCGACGCCAGCCCAGCCGCAAACAAACGGGCCGACTGGTCTTCGAATTCGACGGTGATGACATCGAAGGATTCCACCGAGGGGTTGACGCCCGCGCGGATATTTTTCACCGTGCCGGTCTGCCAGCCAAGCGCAGGGAAGACCAGCACTTCACCGATGGGGTATTTTTCCCTGGGAAGAAAAGGTTTGCCCTCCACATTTTTTTTCCCGGAAGATTGTTTCTCGGCAAGCAGGCGCGATTCGACCAGCTCCGCGACGAGTTCGTTCGCGGTGAGAGGCGTTTCCCGTTCAAAGAGAAACGTGTGCAAGTTTTCTACGTCTTTGGGCGTTACCTGGAGATTCAACCAATAGTCGTTGGGTAGTGTAATTGCGCCGGGCATATTCAGCCTTGATGTGAGATGTTCCTTTTGAGAGGCGGTCGAATTATACCTTCCTTGCGTAAAATCTCACAGGTTAATGCAGAGTAAGAATTCACACGCTTTCTTCATCCGCTTTTAACCGCCATCATGTAAATTCGATGAAATTTTTTCAAAGGACTTCCCGCAAAGGTCAATTCATCATTGCGATCTTTGCCGCTTTCCCCGCCGCCAATAAGCGCGGCGAGAACATTCATGCAAAACATCGAAAAGGAAACCTGATATGAATAAAACTTCGCTCATCCTGACCGCATCGCTGATCGCAGGACTTCTTGCGGCTTGCGGAGGAAGCGCTCCGCTTCCGACTGCGACCGAGCCGCCCGCGCCGACCGAGGTGATCCCTTCGCCGACAGCCTCCCCGATCCCAACCGTCGAGGTCGTTCCCGCGACCGAAGTCCCTGCAACGGACTCCCCGGCGGCAACCACAAGCGGATTTGCAGGCAGCGTTTACCCGATCTTCGAAGCGAAGTGCATCAAGTGCCACGGGGTGGAGCAGGTAAAGGAAGGCTTGAGCATGTTGAGCTACGATGAACTGATGGCGGGTTCGTTCAACGGACCGGTGGTGGTGCCGGGCAACGCCGATGGAAGCCTGCTGGTGGACCTGATCGCGCGCGGCAAGATGCCGAACCGCGGTCCGAAGGTGACCGAGGGGGAGCTGCAGATCATCAAGGATTGGATCAACCAGGGGGCGTTGAATAATTGATGAAGCATGATCAGTTGGGATGATGACGTTTCCGGTGTAAGACGCAGCCGGGAACGGGGGGATTGAGCGAAGGGGAGAAACACGCCGCCGGGGACGGCGGCTATGAGCAAGGGACGGCGGGTTTGAGCAGAGGATTTCGTCCTCCGCTCAGCGCGGTCGTCATCCGCAATGACAGAAACGCAAGGGGGCTTTATAATTGCCGAAAGCCATGACCGAGCAGACATCGCGCCCGCAATCCCAGCACATCATCCAGCCGCCGAGAACGCAGTTCCTGACGAACTTCAAACTGCCGGATGTGAGTTTCTGGCAGGATGACCCGACGACGCCGAACGGCATCAGTTTCGCCAAAATGGCGACCATGACGCGCGGGGTCATCATCCGGGCGGGGCAGGGTTCGTTCGAAGACAGGGTCTTCAAAACATCGTGGCGGAACGCGAAAACGGCGGGACTGCTGCGCGGGGCATATTGGTTCTACGACAGCCGCGTGAACCCGAAACGGCAGGCGGAGAAATGGGCCGAGATCATGGGGAACGACCCCGGCGAGATGGAAATGTGGGGCGATTTCGAGGACCAATACGGAGGTCCGTACGGAGGCTGGCGCAACTGGTTCGATTTCATGGAACGCGTGAAAGCGCTGATGCCGAATCAAAAACTCGGCGTTTACACCGGTTATTATTATTTCCAGGAACACGCGGCAGGCGTGCGATACTTCGCGCAATATCCGTTGTGGATCGCCTGGTACAACCCAACCGAGCCGCGCATCCCGCCGATCTGGGAGGATTGGACGTTCTGGCAATTCACATCCAACGGCGACGGGGCGCTGTACGGCGTGGAGAGCCTCGATATCGACCTGAACTATTTCAACGGGACGGAAGCGGATTTCCTCGCCCGTTACAACGCAGGAACAGCCCAAGCCACGCTGATCGCAAAATTCGGCGACACGCTTGTGGAATACAGGAGAGTCTCATGACCCAATACAGCATGTCCCCCATCAGCAGCGGCACGCGGATGAGAAAAGACCACAATACGTTCTCTGCGGTGATCACCTCGTTCAACCGCGGTCAATTGGTGGTCGGCGATGAAATTTGGGAGGCGCCCGCCGACGGCAACGAGGTAAAGAAGGGCGACAAATGGCTGCGCGTGACTTCGGTGGACGGGGTGAACGTGACGGAGCGCGGCTGGATGGCGTACATCCATAAAGGGGTTCCGATCTGCGATAATTTCAAAGTGATCGAGGACCCGACCCCGCCGCCCGCGCCGGTTTTCCCGGAGTCGTTCACGCTGGTGGACCCGAGCGGGGCGAAGGCGGAGTATAAGTTCGTGAAGATCATTGAGGGTTGAAGGTTAGGGGTCGAGGGGGGATTTGACCGCCATGCCGCCGCGCTGAAGGACGTGAGTGTAGATCATGGTGGTGCGGACGTCCTTATGGCCAAGCAGTTCCTGTACGGTGCGGATGTCGTAGCCGTTTTGAAGCAGATGGGTGGCAAATGAGTGGCGGAAGGTGTGGGGGCTGACGCGTTTTTGGATCCCGGCTTTTTGGGCAGATTCTTTGAAGGTTCGCTGTAACCCGGATTCATCCAGGTGGTGGCGGCGTTCCTTGCCGCTGCGACGGTCGAGCGATCGGTTGGGTGAGGGGAAGAGGTATTGCCAGGCAAGTTCGCGGCTGGCGTTCGGGTATTTGTTTTCGAGGGCGGTGGGGAGGTAGACTTCGCCAAATCCGGCTGAGAGGTCTTCTTCGTGAAGGAGGCGGACGCGTTCGATCTGGCGGCGCAGGTCGGGGATGATGGAATCGGGGAGGGGGGCGACCCGGTCTTTTTCGCCTTTGCCATCGCGGACGGTGAGGATCTTGTATTCAAAGTCGACGTCTTTGACGCGCAGGCGCAGGCATTCCATGAGGCGCAAGCCGGAGCCGTAGAGAATCTGCGCCATGAGTTTGCTCAGCCCATTCATCCGGGCGATGATGCGGATGACCTCTTCGCGGCTGAGGACGGTGGGGAGGCGTTCGGGTCGTTTGGCGGCGGAGAGGAGGATGGGTTCGATCTCTTTTTGCAGGACTTCGCGATAGAGGAAGAGGATGGCGGAGAGCGCCTGGTTCTGGGTGGAGGCGGCAACGGTGCGTTCGGTTGCAAGGTGGATGAGGAATGCCCTGATCTCCTCCGCGCCCATTTCACGGGGGTGGCGCTTGTTGTGGAAGAGGATGTAGCGGCGGACCCAGTCGATATAGGTTTCTTCGGTGCGGTTTGAGTAGTGCCTGGAGCGCAGGATTTCGCTCATTTCGTCGAGGATTTTTTTTGCCATGGGTGCTTGACTTTCGATTTGGAGTCGGTATAATGGTGGAGTGGTAAGAGGTTTTGCTTTTTAGACTGAGGGCTGCCAGTATTTTACACCATTCTCGAGAGTTTCGGTCCATAGGTAGTTATGTTGAGGAGTTCAACCGAGTATCTAGTTAGGCGCTTAACGCATAGTCCAAACAAAAGTGAAAAATGAGTATTGACAGTAACCAATTCAGCGAGCGTGAAAAAGATGTTATCAAACTCTTGTTGCAAGGCAACAGCAATAAACAGATTGCTTTAGAACTTGGCATCTCTAATCGAACAGTTGAATTTCATTTA
>JAPKMP010000048.1 GCA_026645935.1 Candidatus Villigracilaceae bacterium
GAGACTATCGAGCCCGTTGTTGGTTGGAGCCCATGACGAGCATGCGTCTGCGCTAACGACCACCCCAGACCCCTGTGTGGCGACATAAATCTTCGCGCTATCACGCAGATCGATCACAGCCCGCGTCTGGGTATTTGAAAAATCAAACTCCGAGATCGAGTTACAGGGAGTCCATGAATCTCCGTTCGCGGAGGTGTAACTCCAATCCGATCGTAGATCGATGAGGTAAATCCGGTTTTGATCGGAAGCAAAGAAGAATGCGGCATTGTCGAATTTTATTCCGGCATTGACTTCCTGCCAGGTCTGCCCGCCATCGCGCGACGAAACAATACCGCCGTCGAATGGGGCGCCAAAGAATTCGTCAGCCTTATATGGGTTCGGATATGCAACATCACCTCCAAAGCGATTGCTGCCACCGCTCCAGGTTACACCGTCGTCATATGAAACTTCGCTGTTCCAGTACCAGCAATGCAATACACCATCCGCACCGAAATTAAGCATGCAGCCTTTCTTAAACGATTGCCAGTCTGCGCCGTTGTCGTTCGAGCGGTAGATGACATTATTGCCTGTGTTACTCGCGACTTGCTGGATGTAAAAAGCCTGGTTGATAGGATGGATGGACAGCTCGAAAAACTTGCCTCCCAAGCCGTTTCCTTGATCGCTCCAACTGTGCCCGCCATCAGATGAGAAGTACAGCCCATTTCCACCTGCAAATATTTTCTGAGCAGCATCGTTCGGCGGGAAGACAATGGCTTTAACCGGACCCGCATTCGGGGCGCCGAGAAATTCCCAATCTTTCCCGCCGTTTTGGGTTTGGTACACTGCGCCGTCCTCCGTTCCGCAATAAGCGATAGAACCGTTGCCGGGTTGAACGGCTATGTCGGTGCAATTCATGGAGATGGGTTCAGTCCAGTCCTGCCCGCTATTCGATGAAGAATAGACAAAAGAAACGCCACTGGAATGGTTAATGGAATAAATGAACTCGCCCGTGGAGTCGACTGCCAGCCCATTGAACCATGGACTGTCGGAAGTGAAGGAACGTAACAGCGACCAGGTTGTGCTGCCTTGATCGGATTTGTAAATCCCCGGTTCGCACGAATCGCCCTCGTATACTCCAACCAACAATTCGCCGTCCGGGAGAACAACCATGCTCGTGACGCCGCTTCCCAGCGGACAGCCAACGATCATCCGTTCCCACGTTGCGCCGCCGTCGGCGGTTTTGAAAAACTCATATCCTGTGGAGAAATACAGTACGGAGCTATCGTTTGGCGACATGACAAGATGACTGCGCCACCAACTACCAATGACGTTGGTTGTGAGTTGCCAACTTGCGCCACCATCGGTAGATCTGTACACTCCACTCATCAAGGCGCTGGCAAATATGGTCTGCGGATCGTCCGGGTCGACAATGATCGTGTCAATCCCGGCATCTTTCAAACCTGTGAGAATCGGCTGCCATGAAAGCCCGCCATCAATGGATTTATAGATGCCGGCATTCTGCATACCAGCGTAAATCACGCCGGGATCGGAGGGGTCGAAGGCAATTGTATTCACCTGGTCACGTTGTAAAAACTGCCCCGAATTCAACCGCGTCCATTTCAGCGGCAGGGGAGTGGGGAAGGCAGTTGGCGGGATGACTGCCGTTGCAGTCGCAAGCTCGGCGCTGGGTACAAACTTTTCAGTGGATTTGACAGTGGGTGACACAGCGAAGAGTGGTAATCCGAAACGGAACACGCCCCATGTAACTGCTATCAGAGCGATGATCCCGATCCCACCCAATGCCCATCGGCTTTGCCACCACTTGCGCGTCGCGCGGCGCAACTCCACAGACTCAGCCAGCAGCCTCGTCGCCTCTTTATAATCCGCATCTTCCATGACGATGTTCTTGAAGAGCGCTATCGCCTTATCGTAATTCCTTTTTACAAATGCGGATTGCGCCTCCGAATACGACTCTGCAAGTCTGCGGCTTTTTTCGACGGCCTCTCTTTCGCTGCGCGCCGACGGGTTGGCGGGTTCCTGCAAAAGGACCTCATCCCACGCTGTAAGCGATTCTTCCCACCGCTCAGAGCGGGAGAAACTCCGCGCCCGCTCGCGCAGTTCACGTAATTCGATCTCGTGTAATTTGCCGCGCGCCTTCTCGAGCCTTTCTCTCACTTGCTGCTGGTCTGCTTCAAGAGATAGGTATTCCTGCAACGCCGCGACAGCCGCCTCCCACTTGCCAGCCAATTCAGCCTGCGTGGCGCGCGCCAGACATTGCTCCAATCTCGCCGTGCGTTGTCTCTCTTTTGACTCTGCGAGCCCTTCCGTGAATCGTTCATCCTCAGGCGAGAGCAACAAGCCCTCCTGCAATATGCGGATGGCGGAATCCCAGTTCTTCGCGGAGAGTTCCTTCTCTGCCCGCGCCAGCAGTGCAGACAAAACTTTTTCCTGCCGCTCTTTCTTCACTTCCTCGAAGCGGGTCGACAACGCCTCATCTTCCGGCGTGTACTTCAACGCCTCTGTAAACGTGGAGAAGGCTTCCTCGTCCCGGCCGTCGGTCAACGCCTTCTCGGCACGCTTGTGCGCGATCTCCGCCATACGGCCACGCGCCTCGGTATGTTCGGCATTGATCGCCAGGACGCGCTGATACGAAAGCGCGGCTTCCTTTTCACGTCCCTTCGACATGGCTGAGTCGCCGAGGGCGAGGTGGGCATCGCAAAGCCCGGCGCGGGCAGAGACATCTTCATCATCGATGGCAAGAGCTTTTTCAAATTCCACCACAGCCTTGTCGTACATCTTTTGGCTCACGTAGGTGAGTGCAATATTGACCTGCGCTTGTATATTGTCCTTCGAGACATCGAGCGCTTCTTGAAAGCTGCTGATGGCCTTTTCGTACAGCCCTGCATCCTTGAATTCGAGACCGATCTCGATGTAGCGATTGGCGATCGGGTTGACTTCCGTCAATTCCTCGCGGACCTGCTCAATGGGACGGTTCTTTTGCAGCCAGCGTTTCAAAAGATGTATGACGAATTGATTGTCTGGCGTAAGAACGTCTTTCTCCCGCAAGTGGAGCAAACCAGAGGTGAGATCTGAATCGGTGAAGCGAACGCGATTTTTGCGAAGATACCCGGTCAGTGTACGTGAGTCGGGATTCTCCAAATTTGCGAGCGCGGCAAGAGCCCACTTTTCAATATCGGTTGCCTCGTCCCAGACGAATTTCAGGTTGACCGTTCCACGCTCGACAACATCGTCGAGGACGGCGTCGACATCGCCTTTGGTAATGGCGCGTTGTTCGGTCTGCTGGCAGCGGGCAAATAGCTCATGACAGGTGAGTTGTGTGAAATAGGGATGCCCGGAGGCGATCTTGTAAATATATTCGACCGCAGCGCGCTCGTAGGTCAATACATCCCTGACGGGGAGAGTAACGAGGTGATACGTTTGTTCCTCATTGAGGAAACTGATCTTTTTGTAGAGCGCGGCTTTGAAAAATTCCGTGTATGCCGCCTGCATGTTCTCCAGTTTCCGTCCTGATGAGCCAATGGAGAATATGAAGTTCAGGCTGTCGCGACCCATCAAACGGCGCAGATAATCGACCAATGGGCGGGCGAGTTCCTCTTTGACCTCGCTTTCCTCGAGGTTGTCGAACTCGTCAAATGTGAGAAGGAGTGTCTTATCCGCCAGGACAGGCTTGAGGTCCGGCAGGAAGCGGTTCTCGAAAAATTCCGAGTCCTGCGTGAATTCATCCTTGTCGGGGATGGGCAGGTCGATATCACGGTCCTGTTTTAAGACACGGACGATCTCACGCGCCAGCCACCAGAGAAAGCGGTCGAGGGTGGTGTGAGTGCGTCCTTGAAGATCAAAAAAGACGGGGATGTAATGACCAGGGAGACGATTTCCCAATTGCTTTAGAACGGAAGTCTTGCCGACGCGGCGCTGACCATGAACGACAAGGATGTGGTCGGCATACTGACCAGTGATACTATTCTGAATCCATTGGAAAATGTCTTCACGACCGAAGAACATGCGTTGCTCGGTGACAGGCGCCCCCGCAATGTAGGGATTTACCAGATCGCCCACAGAAAACGTCCCTCCCTGAGACGGTGTGTTGCCGAATCGATTGTCGCATAATCGAGACAGCGGTGCAAGTGAGTTAATACACATTTCAAAGCGGGGCAGGGGAGGGGAGGAGCAAAGGATGAATTATGAAAGATGAAGGGTGAAGGATGAAGGATCAGGTTGGGAATGTACCCTGTGGATGGTTAGTGTGATGGTTTGCAGCGGCGGCGAAAATATCTGTGTGGGGAGGTGGTTTGCCTTGCCCTCCGCCTCCGCGATGATATGATCCCCTTTATGCTTTCGATAAGTATCATTAGCGAAAGCATTGACAAAAGGGTCGGATTTCGTATAATGAAGCCATGCCAGACGCCCCTGAGACAAAATCAACCAGTATTTCCGACGCCATAAGTCAATACCTGCGCATGGTGGAACGCGCACGCAGCAAGGCTACAATGCTTTCGTATAAGAACGCCCTGGGAGTTTTCAGCCAAATGCTGGCGGGAAAAAAGATCAACACCGTCGAGACCCCCATCGGTCAACTGGATGAAGACCATTTCGCCAAATTCATCGACCACCTCAACGATTACTCGAACGCGACCGAGCAGTTGTATCTGCAAGCCGTCAAGGGGTTCTACCTTTACCTTGACTCGGAAAAACTGCTGGATATCAACCAATCCCGCCTCACCGTGCTTATACGACAGCGCGCGCGGCGCCCTGGAAAGACCCTGCTCCAATTCCCCGCTGAAGAAATCGTCACACTTTTGACGAAATTGAGCGATGTGGAAAACCTGACCGCATCAAGCGGAGAGGATGAAGATGGTAGAAACGTTAAACTACGCGCATACCGGGACAAGGCGTTCATCATCACCCTCGCCGAGACGGGTTTACGCGTGCATGAAGCATGCAACCTTCGCCGCGGCTCCATCGATTGGAACGAGGGCCGCGCCATCATCACAGGGAAAGGCAACAAGGAAGCAGTCATCCGTTTTACTTCGCGCGCGATGGTAGCCATCAAGGATTATCTCGCACAACGCGCCGAGTTGGATGGGAGCTCGGGAAAGCAATTGAGCTCCCTGCCCCTTTTTGCGCGACACGACAAAGGCGCAGGGAAAAAAGTCAAGCCGATCACCACCACGACGGGCCGGAACATCGTCGAAGAACGCGTCGAACAGCTTCTGGGCAAGGAGATGGTCGGCAAGATCACACCGCATTCCTTCCGCCACTATTTTGTGACGTCCACTTTGCAAGGCACAGGGAACCTCGCCATTGCGCGGAGGCTTGCAAGACACGAGAACATTCAGGTAACGGACAGGTATACCCACCTTTCTGATGAGGAACTCGACCGCGCCTATTATGAGGTTTTCGAGAAAAATCCACGATGGAAATCAAAAGTACCCAAGGAAAACGAGGATAATGAGCCCTAGACGTATATTCAAGATACTCTTTGCGGCGCTTCTCTTTTTTGCCGGAATATCCATCATCCTATCCCTCTCCGCTGTCATGCTTTGGGGCGAATTGGAAGCCCGCCTGATCAACCAGCAAATGGGCGATGAAAGCCTGGACCTTTCCTGTCCACTGGCGATCGCGCCGTGGGAAACCGCCTCCATACGAACAACGATCACGAATACACTGACCGATCAAGCAACCAAGCCGGTTGTCAATGCCTTCATTGGGCAGGGAGAAAGCGCGAGAGTATTAAGTGAAACACTCGAGCTTGCTCCGCTGGAGAGCCGGCCGCTCGAGTGGACGGTTGACGGTTCGGATATCGCCTTCGAGCGGGTGGTCCTGGTAAACGTCTTTCAACGACCGTACCGGGAACTGCCTTCGCGCCAGGGCGCGTGCAGTATCCTGGTTGCAAGCCTGTTCGGGTTGGATGGAAAAGGCTCCCTGATCCTTTTGATCGCAATGAGCCTCGTGTTGATCCTGGCAGGCGCTGGCTGGCTGTTCCTCCTATTGCGTCCGCTTAATGAATTAACAAAAAACATCGTCCAACTCAACGGGCTTTTCCTTGGGTTGGTGCTGCTTGGTTTGATCACCTCCCTGACGCGGCTCTGGGGTCTGACGATCTTCCTGGATTGCATCGCCCTACTTGCGGTCACTGCAGGCAACGTGGAGATTTTCCTTCGCAGGAGATAATGAAAAATCCTTCGTATCGATCCCCTCCCCCACCCCACTGAAAAAAATTGAAGAGACTGCCGTCTTTGAGGCGGCAGTCTCTTCATCTAAAAATATATTTATTTTATCGCCTGCGGCTCGCCGAAGATGAAATTATCCATCACAGCCACATCCACGCCCCCTGCCCCATCATCAGGACCGAGCGCGCCGGTGCCGTAACGGACCTCCACACTGGCGACGACAGCATCATCGAAGACCACGCCGAGGAAAGATAGGCATCCATCACAGATCGGCGTTTCATAACTGCCAAGCGAGTTGCCGTCCCTGTCGAAGTATTCAAAGGCGGTGTGGGTCGTATCCACATCGGCATAGACCGCGCCGAATCCGCGCACCGCTGCGGGCGCATCCGTGCCGGGAACGAAGAACGTGATCACCACGAGATTGCTGCCCACGGGCGAAAATAATTTCTCCTCGCTGAACGCCTTGAAAATGTCGGTGTATTGCGGGTTGATGTTGCCGAAACGTGGCAAAACTCCTGAAGGATTGTTTACATTCGCGCTGACCATCAAGCCTTCACCCGGTGTGTTCAGCACAATGCCGCGAGCGCGCGGCGCTTCGGGTTGATTAAAGAAATCCGGCGCATAATAATTCGGAGCGGATTCCTCATCGGGCAAAGTGTCCCAGTTGATCTCGCGGTAGCCGTCCAATCCCTTCGTGCCGGGGTCTCCCCCATTATTAGCGCCAAGCAATGCGCGATACTGTTCGACCGCAGCAGCGATATCGCCGGACGCAGTCACGACCTGTGGTTCGGGAGATCCCCCACAGGCGGACAGCAGAAATAAAACACATAACGCGGCAATAAACGTTTTCTTCATCTCTCTCTTCTCCTTTAAATCATGATCTCATCTTTGATTATAAAGCGGGACGGTGTTTTCAGCATCTGCAAAAAGTCGCATTACGATCTTTTCGCCTCCTTCCCGGACATATGCCCGGCACGCTGAAGAGAAAAGGATCGTCCACGCCGGAAACCGCTCCCAGATACCTCTGCTTCCGGGGAAATTGCCGCACCGACGTCTGCGGGCTGTCAATTTATGGATGATATAATCGCCAAGATGCCCACGTTTTTGCCTCTCATTGCGGCTGTTATATTTTTTTTCATGGCCATTTTGGGCATCCGCGCCGGGTTTCGGGGAATTCAAAACAGCAGGTCACTTCCCAATTTTCTAATTCGAAATAAATACCTTTCCACGGCAAGATGGTCTTTTTTCTGGGCACTATTGTCGTTGATCGCATCGGGTTGGCTTGCCTATTTCACAGCCTCTTTAAATCTTCAAAACCAGCCTGGAACGACGGGCACACCGGATTCAACCCTGCCAGTTGGTTTGCAAACGGATGCGTCCATCCCGACCCTGCAAGATCAACCACCTGTCACGCAGGAATTGTTGAACAGCCCCACTCCTCCGACCCCATTTCCTCCGTCTTCAGTCCCCGCCTCTCCCACCCCGGTTTCGATCACCATGCAGGTGTATTTTACGAACATCAATAATTTGAACCAGGGCATCCAGCCATTCGAGCAGCCCGTGGACAGGGAGATCCTTACATCCGACCCGATCGATTCCATCCTGAAGACCTACTTCGCCGGAACGAATGCACAGGAAACCCGACGGGGTTTGTCCCCCATTTGGAACGGCTTTTTGGGATATGACGAGTATGAACTAGGAGCTGATGGTGTACTGAAAGTCTACCTTATCGGCTATTGCGAGGCAATATCAGATAAATACAGTTTTGCCCAACCGCTCGGAAGATCCTTGCGACAACTTGACGGAATAACCTTCATCAAATTCTTCGATGAATACCGGCGTACGCGTCAACCGGATGGACCGGTCGATTCGGTCCCTGACTGTGTGGTCGCCACTCAGACGCCGACATCCACGGCAACGCCTTCGAACACGCCCTCGCGAACACCGACACCTACGTTCACATCAACCAACACACCGTCGAAAACGCCGACTTCCACGATGACGCCAACCGGTACGCCTTCGAAAACTCCAACAGCCACCTTTACTCCGACGAGCACGCCCACCCGGACCCCGGCAGCAACGGCGACTTCAACCTACACGCCATCAAGGACTCCGACGCCTACATTCACATCGACAAGCACCGCGTCCAGCACACCGACGTCCACGAAGACGTCTACTGCCACAAAGACGCCAACCAGCACACCATCGAAAACACCTACGACCACATTTACATCGACCAGCACACCCACTAACACACCCACTTTGACTTTTACGCCAACCATTACGCCATCGCTTACACCCAAGCCCACATTTACGGCAACAAGTACGCCTACAATTACATCGACAGCTACAAAGACGCCAACCAATACGCCTTCGAAAACTCCAACAGCCACCTTTACTCCGACGAGCACGCCCACCCAAACACCGACCACCACGGCGACGGCGACCAGCACACCAACGAAAACACAGACGCCTACATTTACGTCAACAAGCACACCCACTCGGACACCGACTTCCTCGAAGACACCGACCAACACGCCATCGCGAACACCCACGCCTACATTCACGTCGACAAGCACGCCCACTCGGACACCAACAGCTTCCCTAACCCCATCCATCACGCCCACAGCGACACCCGCTTATCGCGAGATGATCGTGTATTTCACCTCAATGGGAAGCCTGAGAACTAATCGCGTACCCATCGAGGTTGGCGTACCCCGCAAACTTGCGACGGATCAGGATGCCATCGATACCCTGCTGGTCGAATATTTCCGCGGACCCACTGCAAGCGAACAAAATAATGGTCTGGTCGCTGTTTGGAGCGGATTTACCGGTCACAAAGAGTATTCATTGAGCGACGACGGGGTGCTCAGTGTGTTCCTTGCAGGAAATTGCTCCTCGCTTGGCAATTCATATAGCATCCTCGATCCTTTGGCGTTGACGTTGAAGCAGGTGTCCGAAGTGAAATTCGTCAAACTATATGACGAGAACCTGCGAACGATGAGCCCTTCAGGGCAGGTGGATTCAGCCCCATTGTGCGCGGTCATTACCTTCACGCCTACATACACACCAACAAATACGGCGACAACCACCTTTACACCGTCGAATACGCCGACATCCACGTCGACGCCGACCAGCACGCCATCGCGAACCCCGACGCTTACATTCACTCCGACGAGTACACCGTCGAATACGCTAACATCTACATCGACTGCGACCACCACGCCATCCAATACACCGACATCCACGATGACGTCAACCAGTACGCCGTCGAACACGCCGATACCGACCAACACGCCATCGAACACACCAACACCTACATTCACATCGACCTATACGCC
>JAPKMP010000049.1 GCA_026645935.1 Candidatus Villigracilaceae bacterium
CTTTGAAAACGGACGAACAGGAGGACGTATTCGGTCGCCGTCGGGTCGATCACCTGCGCCGTGAAGCGCACAACAGACGGTTCGCATCCCCTGGCCTTGAAGATTTCAGTCAAAGAAGTGTTTATCGAAATAAACCCTTCGGTTTTGACAGGTGGCAGCGGTGTACTGGATGCGGTCAATGTGACGGTGGTAAATGCGGTAATGGTAGATTCGGGGGTTGTGGATTCGGCTGGAGTGAATGTTGCCGTCCTGAAACCGATCAATGTTGGAGTGGGGGTAAAGGTCAGGGTGGCAAGGACAGGCGTAGGTGTGGGGGGAAGCGTGGCTGTTTCCGTCTGAGTGGGCGCAGGTGTTTGAGTCGGGACAGAAACAAACGGTCCCAACGCACAGGCGGCAGATAAAGTCATTGCCAAAATCGAAAGTACTGTTTTTTTCTTCATGGCTTTGGAGTTTTCGTGGGTCTGGGCGTTGCAACGGGGCAGCCCGTCAACGGGGTCAGGCATGGACATGGATACATATCGAACGCCTTTTCAAAGACGCGGGTTCTCCCAATCTCTTCGCCTTCGATATCGGTAGCGACCAGCTGAAAATAAACCCACGAACGCAGATAATGATTGTGTCCATAGATCTTGCTCCCAACAAGCTTATGGGTGAATTCACCCTGACCCCGGTCGAGCATGACTTCGCCGGACGTCCAGGGAGTGTAATCCTCTTTATTGATATCCCTGACCCGGACAAAAATGATCACGCTGAAAACTTGATCGGGATCCTCCACAACCGCCCGGACATTGACATGATTCGGTTCGCAGCCGCCCCAATAGATCTTGATCGGCGCGTATTCAACTGTGAGGAAACCGGGGCCGGGAACTTCCCTGGTCGAGGTCACTACCGGCGTGATGGTGTTGCCATCGACAAGTATCTGAGCGAGCGCAAACGGCGTGAACGTGGGCTGGTTTGGGTCCTGGGTGGGAATGCGGACAATGGTTGCCGACGCGGTCGGTTTCAGGGTTTTCGTACTCGTAGGCGT
Source organism: Candidatus Villigracilaceae bacterium (assembly GCA_026645935.1). Lineage (GTDB taxonomy): Bacteria > Chloroflexota > Anaerolineae > Anaerolineales > Villigracilaceae > Villigracilis. The sequence continues at coordinate 1,028 of JAPKMP010000049.1, forward strand.
ATCTATCGGCGTATAGGTAATGATCGGCGTCACGGTCGAAGCAGGCGTGCTTGTCGACGGGAACAGGTCAGCCATGGTGCATGCGCTGAGCACAATTGAAAAAAACAGGAACGCAAATCGTTTCCATAACATTCGTTTCATCCCAATATAATACTATGAAATCCGCGCGCCTTTGAGCATCCAATAATGCGATTGTCATGGATCGGAAATATCCGCCGTGCAACAGGAGGGCGGTATAATACTTCCATGAAGCGAATAATCATCGTTTTCCTGGGGCTATGCCTTACTTCCTGCGATATCTGGGGGGTGGCTCCACAACCGTTCCCAGTATTTTCTCCGCCGCCAACCAATACCCCGCCCATTTTCACCGCCACTCCTTTTATCATTCCTCCGCCGACGTTGAATTTTACAGTAACGCCGGTTGTGACGTCTTCTGTGCCGATATCCCCGACCCCGTCCGAAACGGTATCCCCAACCTTATCACCTACATTCTCACCGCCATCCGCCACGAATACTCTGGTTCCATTCCCATCGGTTGCCATCGAGATCCTTGGATGCAACACAAGCATCGACATCCAAAACGGGATGGGAGAAGTAACCAATGCTTATGTCGTTGTAAAGAACACAGGAAATGTCGACCTTCCGAATACCTGCGGCCTTCTTCGCGCCAATGACGAAGGACGCATTCACCCGGATAAAAAATCCTGCGTTTCCAATCTTCCCGTCCAAAACCAGGTGACCTTGAAGCTGACCGTGGATTCGACCTACAAGACGGATACGATCATCCAAGTGGACGGGCTTTCCAACGAGGTCGTGCTCCTGCGCATCGACAAACAATCCTGCCGGGATATCAAGCTCTTTGGCGGTATTCCTGCAGATGTGGGAGTTATAAAACCAATTCCTTGACAGATCGATATATGCAAAGTTTTCAGTAAGGCGCATCGATCGGAGGGGATTAATTTGTATTTTCGTTTTTAGCGGTAAAAGGAAATGTGCTATGAAATTGATCATCATCATCCCCGATGGAATGTGCGATATCCGATACGAGGAATTGGGAGGTAGGTCGCCAGCCGAGGCGGCAGAAACCCCCGGCATGGATGAGATGCTTATGAACGGCGCGGTCGGTCTGGCTAAGACGATGCATGACGGTCTACCGCTTGGAAGCCTGGTGGGTATCATGGGCATTCTGGGCTACTACCCACCGGAATATGTCCCGCGCGGACGCTCGATCTTTGAGGCCTACACCCTGGGCATTCAGATGGAACCGAACGACCTGATCACTCGATGCAACATTGTGCGTGTCAATTCAAAGGATATCCTCGAGGATTTCACCGCCGGACAGATCAACGAAGCAGATGCCGCCGCTTATTTGCAGAGTGTCGATATCCCCGATACTTTCGAACTGCAGCACGACTTGAGTTATAGGAATGTGCTGATCTATCGCAACTGCCCGCTTGACGAAAGCCTTCTCGAATTGTACGAGCCGCACGAAAATATGGGGGGTTCCATCCATGAAATCATGCCGAAATATCAAGGGTCTGCATATCTGCCATTCGTCGAGATGATCCTGAATTCAAGAAAAAATGATTTGATGCTCTGGCCCTGGGGCGCAGGGCGCATTCGATCCTTCCCGCCGATGAAATACCAGTCCCTTACCATTACTGCGTTGAGTTTTCTCTACGGGATGGCGACCTTGCTGGGAGGCAGAGCCGTAATCCCCAAAGGCGCAACCGGATATCGCGGCTCAAACCTACGCGGGAAACTGGCTGCGGCGCTCGAGAACTTGGACCACCTCGATGTTTGTCTTATCCATTGCAACGCCCCGGATGAAGAAGCCCACGTCCATAACGTTCGCGGAAAGGTCGAATCCATCGAACAGATCGACGCGCAGATCATCGCCCCGCTGCTGAAACATTTCAAAACGTACGATGAGCCGAGCCGAATTGTCTTGCTGCCCGACCATTATACGGTTTGCGCAACCGGCAAGCACCTTCCCGATCTTGTCCCCTATATCACCTACGGAAGCGGCATTGAATCCAATCATGGGTTAGTTAAATATTCTGAACAAGAGATCATAAAACTCCGACCGCCAATCCTGGAAAGCCACAAGTTGATCGAGACACATCTCGGGTTGAATGCCGGGTAAAAAAATCGGCTCACCGGGGAGTTTGCGGGTGAGCCGATCGAGTCGTGCAACGGGAGATTCTGATTACTCTTTCTTTCGACCCAACGCCTCTCTCATATTTTTCGCTTTTTCCTGCAAACCCTGGAAGAAATCGCTTTCGACGATCTCGCTGACCTGAGTCTCGCGCTTCTTTTGATCGATCTGAATCCTCAAGGCGACTACCTGCCTCTTTAATTCCATTTCGCGCGCCTGGATCTCTTTTGCCATCTTCTCGAAGACGCGCGCCAACTGTCCAAGTTCATCCGTGCGCCGAACCACTACATGCAGAGGTTCCAAATCCCAGACCGAGTCTTCGATCTTGGCGGCAACATCCGTGACTGTAAATATCGGGCGGATGATCCAGCTTGCCAGAAGAAAACCAAGCATGGTGGACAAAACAAGCACGATCAGACCGAATAATGCCGTGTTTTGCAGGTTCCGAATAACGGGTCCCAAAAAATCGCTGGAGGGGACGACAACAACACTGATCCAATCCAATCCGCGCGAATCGGAGATTATATCGATCTGGGCGTAGTATGTCTCCCCATCCTTTTCGAACTTAATATCACGCGTGCCTTTTACATTCGAAAAATCACCGCCGTAAAAGCTTAACATCTGCTCGGCGGTAATGCGCAGCAAAGCGGTTTCACTTTCACGGATATCCAGTAATTGCTGCACATCATCCACGATCTTGAATGGTTGCTCCTCTGTAGATGCAGCGACCAGTTTCCCGTCACGCTGGATAATGAACGCTTCTCCATTCTCACTGATCTCAAGCGTACGAAGGAAATCACTCATCTCGCTCAAGGTCAAATCGATTCCAAGAACACCCTTGAGGTTGCCAAAACGGTCATACACGGGACTCACAGGGGAAATCCCCAGGACGGGCCGCGCCGAAAACACATAGATCGGGGACCATGTTGGTCCACCCGCCTCGATAGCCGCCTTATACCACGGCCGCTCACGCGGGTCATATTCTCTCGATTCAAGCTCCTGCAAGGGCACCCCTTCGGCGGTCATGCTGTATGTCACACGATTCGGCGCAGTTTCTTCGTCCCGGATCTTGAAAGCGGGTTCATTTCCAAAAATAACATCTATGCCGAGAAACTCGCCTGCCGGTGTGCCGTAATAAAGATAGGGAACGGAGGAGGTTACAAAGACTTCGCCCCAGAACAATTCGCGCATCGAATCGAAGTCCTCAAGGTCGGCGTCTCCCGACTCCAAAACCGCCTGGTTGATCTCGTGGAAAATGTGAGGCAGATCGAGAAAACTATTGATCCGGTCGTTGATGCGCGAACTGACCTCTTCGTTCAGTCTTTCCGCCAGGGTTTCGGCTGAGTCAAGTCCACTTTGGTAAGAGAGCCAGGCGGTCAGACCAATGGCGATGATGATCACCAGGGCAAGCAGACCGGGGATCGCATAGCGGATGGAGATGGACGAAATTCCAAATGTGCTGTTCTTCATACGAACTCCTGTGTCATATGTGCAATTCCTTGATGTCGATCCAAAACTAAAATTCGATGTCCTTTAATAGGTCGCCGCCGCGCTTCCGCCGCCTGAGCCGCCAGTTGAACAAACTGTCATCATAGGATGCGCGCATTTTCATGATGAACCAAACTGCAATCCACGCAAAGATTACCGTTAGCCCAAGATATACGTAAAATGAGTTTGCGTAACCGATGGCGTTGCAGATATAGATGACCAGGATACCCAGAAGAGCCGCAACCAACATCCCGATCGCGGGCGCGAAATTATCCGTAAAGAGAGCGACCCGTCCGCGCCGCTCTTCCGGTACGAAGCCCTGATAAGCCTTGCGAGTCGCTTCATCAACAGTGTTCCGTCCGATCTTGAGAAGCAAGGAATTGAACGTGGTCGAAATCATCCCGGGCGATAAGAGCATGGCAAAGGAAGAAACCAGGGCAAGGATGGGTTGTACGAGAAAAGTGTTTTTTAGCTGGATGCGTTGGATCAAGCGTCCCGTCACAAATCCTTGTATGGAGAAGGATAAAATGGCAGCACCCAGCAAATAAAGGCTGTAGAATTCCTTATATGCAACCGGCTCGGAGATGGTGGACTTGGCGACCACGAAAAAACGATACTCCACGATCACATCGCATACTGCAACCGCCGCGATCGCCAGGAGCAGGAACCGGTAGGAATCCACTTTGCGAACGAAATCCCATCCCTCTCCCAACGACTCTTTCACAGATTCGTCCTCGGCATCCACAGCGCGGATATTCACCTTCCGTAAACCGATCGAAATGAGCAGGAACGCGAGTAGATAGAAAAAAATATTCAATCGGATGACCATGTCCAGGGTCAGTTCATTGGTATCGAGCCAGCCAAGCCGGAAGAACAAAGCCGGGAGCAAGGTCATGCCGATGCCAAGCATCTTCCCGATGAAACTCCAACTGCCGATGACAGGGATCAGCCTTTTTGCCTGCGCCACCTCAAAAAGGTCATTTGCCAGCACCCAGAAGAACATCGGGAATAACAGCCATTGCTGTTGCGACATCAAATAGACCATGGCTGCGACGACCTCTGTCGTGGCGTGAAGGAGGTAGATGATATCCGTCAGGACAAAAACCATCGCAAAGCCGAAGGTTGTCCATTTCAACAATTCCACCCGGTGGAATCGGTCGATGATCAATGACGCCAGCATGGCCGTCACGAAGATCATGACCCCATTAATCGAATTGACCACCAGTGTCTGATTCGGACCCGCTGTATTGATCAGGTCGCTTATTCCCACAATGCCCGTCATCTGCCGGGCGACGGTATTACCCAAAAGGAGCAGGCTGAGGATGACCACAAGACGAATTTCGCCGGCACGGATATCGAATGTCCTGCTCAATAAAGACTTCACAAATCTTCTTCCTGGGTAAAATGGTTCCGGAGAGTATAACCGATAATCCCTGAAAAATTCAGGCTGGAAAAGGTATAATCAAATCATGCCCGACGATAAAATCCAAACACTTTCTCGCAACAAGATCGCCATGCTGATCGACGGCGACAACGCCCAGGCAGGTTTGCTTTCCCAAATGCTGGTCGAAGCCGGCCGGCATGGACAGGTAACTCTTCGCCGCATCTACGGCGACTGGACAACGAACAGCATGAATTCCTGGAAGGAGACGCTTAATTTCCACGCGTTCCAACCCATACAGCAATTCAGATACACGGTGGGAAAAAACGCCACTGACAGCGCAATGATCATCGATGCGATGGATATTCTGCATGCGGGTGTCGTGGATGGCTTCTGCCTCGTTTCGAGTGACAGCGATTACACTCGTCTGGCTACGCGCATCCGTGAAACCGGCATCTTCGTCATGGGCATCGGGGAGAAAAAGACACCCAAGCCGTTCGTAAATGCCTGCGACCTGTTCGTCTATACGGAAAATCTCGTCGCTACGAAACGATCCACTACGCATCTCAAAACACACAAGGGCGGAGCAAAGAAAAAGGACGAACCCGATCCTCTCCCCCTCTTGACCCAGGCATTCGAAATGGCGGTTCAACAAGACGGCTGGGCGCCATTATCAAGCATGGGAAATGCCCTATATCAACTCGACCCCGCCTTTGACCCGCGGACGTACGGTCATAAACAACTATCCAAAATGATCAGTAAATTCAAAGAACGCTTCGAAATTCGCATCAAGGAATTCGACGGCTCGACGTTGTTCCATGTAAAACTCAAGGAATAGATTTCTTCCAACGGGAAAGAATCACTCCCCCACCGCCTGCGATTCGCACATCACCTCATCGTATACTTTGACAATGGACGAAGCGATCTTCGACCAATCATATTCTTTTGCATAATCGGCGGCGTTTTCGCCCATCGTATTTCGCAATCGATTATCTCCCAAAAGGCCAGACAGCCTCCTGCGCAATGCCTCCGGATCGCTGTCTGGCACGGTGTAACCCGTAATGCCATCCTTCACAAGATATCCCAATCCGCCAACTTCCGAAGCAATGACCGGCGTACCGCATGCCATTGCTTCCAATGCGACCATCCCAAAGGATTCATATAACGAAGGCATGACAAGAACTTCAGCCGCGGAATAATAATATGACAGGGTATCCTGGGCGCGCTTTCCCAAAAACACGACCATGCCGCCCAGGCATAATTCGTCACTCAATTTTTGGAGACGTGCCATCTCCCCGGACATTTCGTCCGGGTTCACATCTGGATCGCCGCCGATGATTGCCAGATGAACAGGATGACGACGACCCGAGAGGCTTTTATCAAGGCTGGCAACCGCCTGGATCAACGTATCCACCCCCTTCAACGGTTCGATGCGTCCCACAAAAAGGATCATGCGATTTTCCGGTCTTAAACCGATGAATTGCTTCGCCTCATCCGGCGGGATGGGATAAAAGTGCCCCGTATCCACGCCTGGTGGAATGATGGTCATTTTGTTGGAATCTGCACGATATAGGAATCTCAATTGAGTCAATTCCGCCAATGTGGCAACAATCACCCGGTTCGCCCTCCGGAGGACCTGTCTCTCTCCGCGGAGTCTATCCTCCCCCGCGCGTTCATCCTCCGATCGCGCCACGCGATTCTTCATTTCGCCGAGGGTATGGAACATATGCACGATGGGCGTACCGCCCCAGGCATCACTTAATTTTTCAGCGGCGAGGCCCGACATCCAATAATGGCTGTGGATAACATCGTAAGTGATCCCCTTATCGGCGGTAAATTTCAATACCTCATCGACGAATTCCGGGATGTATTTTGCGATATCGCTTTTACTTCGCGGCTCTTCAGGTCCAGCCGGGATATGCACCACCCGGTTCCCATAACCCAATTCATGGACGACATGCGGAACATGCTCGTCCTGCGAACGGGTAAACACATCCACATGCACCCCAAAACGACCCAGTTCCCGTGTCAGGTCGCGGACGTAGACATTCATTCCACCGGTGTCCTTCCCGCCCAGCGTAGCCAGGGGACAGGTATGGTAGGAAATCATCGCAATTCTCATGCATGAACCTCTGACGTACAGACGACATGAAAACCCAAAAACTTGCATGAATGGGGCAATTCCTTTATAATCCCGCCGCTTTTCAAGTCGCCACCGTAGCTCAGCTGGCAGAGCAGACGATTCGTAATCGTCAGGTCGTGGGTTCGTATCCCACCGGTGGCTCTCCACA
>JAPKMP010000004.1 GCA_026645935.1 Candidatus Villigracilaceae bacterium
AAATCAAAAAACCGGATTTCGCGAAACCAGTTGGTAGAATTGCGCCATGCCAACCCTTGAATTCCACTGCCATACGAACGCTTCGAAAGATTCCCTGACGACCCCGGCTTATCTGGTCCATGCGGCGCGGAGGAAGGGATTGGACCGGGTCGTGGTCACCGACCATAATTCGATTGCGGGAGCGAGGGCGGCTCAGGCTCTGGACCCGGAGTTGGTCATCGTGGGTGAAGAGATCATGACAACCAAAGGGGAGATTCTCGCCGCGTACGTGACAGAAGAAATCCCTGCCGGGTTGACCCCGATGGAGACGATTCAGCGACTAAAAGAACAGGGTGCTTTCATCAGCGTGTCGCATCCGTTCGATGCGTGGAGGAAGGGTGGATGGAAGGAAGCCGACCTGCTGGAGATCATCCCATATGTGGATGCCATTGAAATTTTCAACTCGCGCTGTATGGATCCGGGATTCAATCACAGGGCGAAGGCGTTTGCCGAGAAACATAACCTCGCCGGGACGGTCGGCTCGGATGCGCATGGAGTCATCGAACTTGGAAAAGCTGTCATGATGCTCGAGCCGTTCACCGGTCCGGATGAGATGCGGAATGTTATCCGGGGGGCAAAGTTCAAAACGAAGTTATCCTCCTTTTGGGTGCATTTCATCTCGCGCTATGCGTCGATGCGAAAGAGGTTTTAAGCACGAAAGACACGAAGGGGAGTCATGAATCTCCCGCAATCCCCAGCACGGAGGTGAAGCCGTGTAAAAAGAAACTTCCGCCCACGAGCATCACCGTATTCTTCGGGTCGCCGCTGACGACCGACCAATGAATCCCATATGCGACGATGGATACCCCGGCGATGACGAGCAATAGACCGTAGAGAATCATCCTGCGCTGGGCGACGGGTTGTGCGCTGTCTTTGAAGGTGAGGATGCCAAATGCCACACCCATGATCCCCAGGGCGGTCTTCCATGCGACCCAGGCTAGGGTTTCATCCGACGAGATGCAGGAAAGGACAAGCAGGATCCCTGCGAGAAAATTGATCAATGCGAGAAAGATCGAAACGACTTTCATGCCGCGCCTCCTTGTGATGTTTTCAGGATACAGGGCGGCGGCTGGCAAAGTCTATAGAGAGTCTCTCAAAGGCTGTAAGTATTTATCTGGCTTTGAATCCCTTTTTGCGCCCTTCGTTTAAAGCCTGGTAACGAATGGCATAAAATTCTGTATACCCACAGGCGCCGCAAACATAAGCAGTAAATTGGCTTTGTTCGCCTTTTGGCATCCATACGAAGGGACGATTTGGCGGCTCCGGTTCGAGGATGCTGATATAAGGGGGGATGCTGTCGCTGCCGCGCAGTGGGGCTTCGCTGATGATCTCGTTCGATCCGCATTTGGGACAGGTTCCGTTTTTCATTGGCGACTCCTTTTGGAACATCGTATCCGTTTCGTTGCCTTTCCCCAATCACCCAATGGGTGCAATTTGGTTAATTCGAGACTTTCATCTCTAATTGACATCCTCCCCCTCTTCTGCTAAACTAGAAGTTGTCAGACAAATTTTAGTCTAGTCGTCAGGCAAATTCCCGACCACCCGACTACCGAACCACACGACTAAACCCCATGACAACCCTTCTCATCAAAAACGCTTATATCGTCACCATGGACGACCATCAGCGGGAAATTCCCGAGGGTGGTCTTTTTATTCGCGACGGCTTCATCGAGCAGGTTGGAGCGACGAGCGAACTCCCCGCCACCGCCGATGAAGTGCTCGACCTTAAAGGGCATGTCATCCTGCCGGGCTTGGTCAATACCCATCATCACTTCTACCAAACCCTGACGCGCGCTGTCCCAGCCGCGCAGGATGCCAACCTCTTCAACTGGCTCAAGACCCTCTATCCCATTTGGGCGCGTCTGCAACCCGACGATATTTTTGTTTCGACTCAAACCGCCCTGGCGGAACTTGCCCTCTCGGGCTGTACCACAGCCTCAGACCATCTCTATCTCTACCCGAACGGCTCGAAACTCGACGATGAGATTGCCGCAGCCCTCGAACTTGGACTACGCCTTCACGCTTCCCGCGGCTCGATGTCGCTCGGCGAATCCCAGGGCGGGCTCCCCCCCGACAGCGTGGTGGACACCGAAGAGAACATCCTCAAAGACTCGCAGCGCCTCATAGAAAAATATCACGACGCCAAACCCGGCTCGATGACTCAAGTTGTGCTTGCGCCCTGCTCGCCGTTCAGCGTCACATCGGATCTAATGAAACAATCCGCCAAACTTGCGCGACAATATGGTGTCCATCTCCACACCCATTTAGCTGAAACCGAAGACGAAGAACAATTCTGTATGCAGATGTTCGGTCATCGTCCTGTTGGGTACATGCAGGAAGTGGACTGGGTCGGCGATGATGTCTGGTTTGCGCACGCGGTCTGGGTGAATGACGAAGAGATTCAAGTCTTTGCCAAACATAACTGCGGCGTGGCGCACTGTCCCACCTCGAACATGCGGTTGGCTTCAGGCATCGCTCCGGTCAAGGAATATCGCAAAGCAGGCGTCAACGTCGGCTTGGGTGTGGACGGCTCCGCTTCCAACGACGGCTCGCATCTCCTTGCAGAAGTGCGAAATGCCATGCTCGTCTCCCGTGTCAAGGAAGGACTGACGGGCTATTCCCTCACCTCTAACCCCTCTCCCTCGGGGAGAGGGGAAGGGGTGAGGGAATTGATGACAGCGCGTGAAGCGTTGCATTTGGGCACGCGCGGCGGTGCTGCTGTTTTAGGACGTAATGACATTGGTTCCCTTGAGCCGGGCAAATGTGCCGACTTCTTTGCTGTGAACTTAAACAAACTTGGTTATGCCGGCATGCACGACCCCGTTTCGGCAATTGTCTTTGGTCAATCCTTCAACGTGGAATACACCTTCGTCGGCGGCAAAGCCGTCGTCAAAGAAGGGCAACTCGCGACGGTGGATCAACATAAATTGATCGAGAAGCATAACAAAGCGGCAAAACGCCTGCTGGCTGGATGATGGGTATTTTGATCCCCTTATTGTTTTGGCTGTCCATCCCGCTCTCGTTGATCTTATCCATTATTGGCGTGTTGAAGGATAAATTCTGGTTTGTGTTGCTTGGAGCCGTTCTGTTCATTCCGATAGCCTACTATTTGAACGGTTCGCCATCTTTGAACGGATTTGCCATCCTCCTTCCGCTCTTTCAAGTCGCTGCTGCTGCGGCGTTGCGGGAAGGATATAAAAGATGGGCATGGATCTTGTTGACACCCGCGATCCTGTCCGTTCTCTGGTTCGTGATTGTCATCCTGTTTTATCAACTGTCCTGACGGAGCACTTATGTCATCATCCACCAAACTGACCGCCGCCCTCGTCGATGTTGCCATGGGACGCGCCCACGCCGATCTCGTTGTCAAAAGCGGAAAATGGGTGAGCGTGCAATCCGGCGAGATCATCCCGAACATCGACATTGCCGTTGTTCAGGGACATATCGCTTATGTCGGGCGCGATGCGGGTCATACCATCGGCAAAAAAACCAAAGTCATCGATGCGAAAGGGAAGTATCTCGTCCCCGGCTTGCTCGATGGACATATGCACGTCGAATCGGGCATGGTCACTGTGACGGAGTTCGTCCGCGCGGTGGCTGTGCGCGGCACCACTGGAATGTTCATCGACCCGCATGAGATCGCAAACGTCTTCGGTCTCAAAGGCGTCAAGTTGATGGTGGATGAAGCTCAGAAGCAGCCCATTCATGTCTGGGTGCAGATGCCGTCCTGTGTTCCGTCCGCGCCGGGACTTGAGACCCCCGGTTCTTCCATCGGTCCCAAAGAGGTCACCATCGCGATGAAGTGGAAAGGCCTCATCGGCTTGGGCGAAATGATGAACTTCCCCGGCGTCTTCATGAGCGACAAGAAGATGCTCGATGAAATGTCCGCGACCCATGCAGCGGGGAAAACCATCGGCGGACATTATGCTTCGCCCGATCTCGGCCTGCCCTTCCATGGCTACGTCGCGGGCGGCGCGGAGGATGACCACGAAGGCACACGCATGGAGGACGCCATTGCGCGCGTCCGCCAGGGGATGAAGGCGATGCTTCGCTACGGTTCGGCATGGTTCGATGTCGCGGCGCAGGTCAAAGCCATCACCGAGAAGAAACTGGATTCACGACACTTCCTGCTTGTTACGGATGACTCACACGCCGCCACCCTGACCGAAGAGGGCCACATGGACCGGGTCCTTCGCCACGCTGTCAGCGAGGGATTGAATCCAATGACGGCGATCCAAATGATGACCATCAACACCGCCGAGCATTTCGGCCTGAGCAAAGAGATGGGTATGATCGCTCCCGGCAGGTGGGCCGATATCGTGCTCGTCGAAGATCTGATGAACTTCAAAGCCGATATGGTCATTGCGAAAGGTCAGGTCATTGCCGAGACCGGCGAATGGCAGGTCAAGCTGCCGGTGACGAAATATCCCAAAACGGTCACCAACTCGGTTCATCTCAAGCGAAAGCTCACAGCGGAAGATTTTGTCCTTCGGACAAGAGCCGCTCACGGCGCGGAGGTCGAGGCGCATGTCATCGGGGTGATCGAGAACCAGGCGCCGACCCGTCATCTGAAGATGAAAGTAAAAGCTGTGGATGGCGAAGTCAAAGCGGATTTGAGAAACGACCTGGCGAAGATCGCATTGGTGGAGCGACATCGCGGCACGGGCAGGGTCGTCGTGGGTCTGACCAGCGGTTTTGGTTTTTCTAGAAAATGCGCCATCGGTTCGACGGTTGCGCATGACAGCCATCACATGATCGTGGTCGGTACGGATGAAGAAAGCATGGCGATCGCCGCAAATGAACTGGCAAAATGCGGCGGCGGTCAGATCGTGGTGTTGGACGGCAAGGTGATCGGGAAGGTCGAATTCCCCATCGCTGGCTTGATGTCAAACGAGCGCGCGGATATTGTCGCGAAAAAGGCCGCCAGCGTGCTCGATGGTTTCAAGATGTGCGGCAGTGAGTTGAACAACCCGAACATGCAATTAAGTTTGCTGGGATTGGTCGTCATCCCTGAGTTGAGAATTTCCGACAAAGGGCTTGTGGATGTGACCCGCTTCGATTTCGTGCCGGTGCTGGAAGATTGATGGCGATCCGCAGATTTTACGTTTCGAGTTATGAATTTTTTTCTGCGAATATCTGCGCCACGTGCGGATCAGAAATGAGAATTTTTCATGGCTAACTTTCCATTTCAACGCTTGCAGGCAGATCTTGCAACGTTGATTCACAAAACCCCGGCGGGTCAACGCCTGCCCTCCGAGCCGGATCTTGCAAAACAACTCGGCGTTTCGCGCGCGACCTTACGCGAGGCGATGCGTTCCTTCGAAACACAGGGATTGATTCGCCGCAGGCAGGGCTCGGGCACTTTTGTGGTCGGCAAAGTCCAGGCGCTCGACAGCGGGTTGGAAGTGCTGGAGAGTCTCGATACGATGGCGCAGCGCAAGAATTTGCAGACGACGATCAGCGATCTGCATGTGGATCAAGCGGATGCGGACGGAGAATCCGCCGCGGGGCTTGGAATTCCGGAAGGGAGCCGCCTCACCCGCATCCGACGCGTGATCCGCGCGGAAAATCGTCCGGTCGCTTATTTGATCGACACGCTCCCGGCAGACCTGCTCAAGCCAAGCGATCTTCCGGGTGGATTCAACGGCTCGGTTCTCGATTTCATGCTGGAGCGCGGCGATAAGTTGACCGTTTCCCGCGCCGCCATCACTGCCACAAACGCGACGGCCGAGGTGGCAAAAGCTCTTGAGATCCAGCGCGGTGATGTGTTGCTTCATTTCATTTCGCAACTTTACCTGGACAGCGGGAGGATCGTGGACCACACGCTGAGCTATTTCATTCCCGGTTATTTCAATTTTCATGTAGTGAGAAAAATCGGCGGTAATTAATGCCGCAAACGAAAATTTCGGAGGATTGGCATGTCGGATGTTGTAAAGGAAATTCAAAAGAAGGTCGAAGGGCAGCGGGAAAAAATCGTGAATTTTATGCGCGAGATCGTTGCCATCCCTTCGATGGAGTGCAAGATCGGCCCGGTCGGCGAACGCATTCAGTCGGAGATGAGGAAACTCGGCTATGACGAGGTTCGTTTCGACAGGATGGGGAATACGATCGGCAGGATCGGGCACGGCCCCAAGGTGATCATCTACGACTCGCACATCGATACCGTTGGTGTGGGCAACCCGGATGAATGGGATTGGGACCCGTTCCATGGCAAGGTGGAGAATGGACTCTTGTATGCGCGTGGCGCGTGCGACGAAAAAGGCTCCACGCCGGGTATGGTCTATGGACTTGCCATGGCGCGCGATCTCGGCCTGCTCGACGGCTACACCGCGTATTACTTCGGGAACATGGAGGAGGAATGTGACGGCATAGCCCCGAACACCTTCGTCGAAGTGGACCCGAAGGTGCGTCCCGATTTCGTCGTGATCGGCGAACCGACCAAAATGCGCATCTATCGCGGGCATAAGGGTCGCATCGAACTGAAGATCACTGCGCACGGCAAATCGGCGCATGCGGCTTCACATTATCTCGGTGATAACGCCGTGTACAAAATGATGGCGACCATCATGGATATCCGCGAACTTGACCGCCGCCTGCGCCTCGGCATGGGCCACCATCCTGTGCAAGGAGTTCCCTCGATCGCCGTCACCGATGTCTCGGCACGGACAGCATCGCTGAATGCGGTGCCGGATCAATTCATGATCTATCTCGACCGCCGCATCACATCGAACGAGCCGCGCGATGAAGTCATCGAGCAGATCAAGGGACTGATCCCCGAATACCTGCGGGAGGAAATCCACGTCGAAGAGTTGTTTTACGATACGCCGTCCTATACCGGTTTCGTTTTTCCGGTGTCGAAATACTATCCGGCATGGATTTTGGAGGACGCTCATCCCCTTGTGCATGCAGGCTCAGACACCATCGAAGCATTGTGGGGCGAGAAGCGTCCGCTCGGAACGTGGGATTTTTCGACGAACGGCACGTACTGGGCCGGCAAGGCGGGCATCCCATCCATCGGTTTCGGTCCCGGCGATGAGAAGACTGCCCACATGCGCGACGAGAACGTGCCGCTCGATGAGGTGGTCGCAGCGACGGCGTTCTATGCGTTATTGCCGAAGATGTTGAAAGAGAGATGATCTAGATTTCTGCGAAATGAGAAGAAACCGCCAAAGAAGGAGATTCCATGAAGCAAAGGAGAAATTGCAACCGCCCTAAATCTTTCCCTAATTGAATAGGAGGCTCAAATGCGTAGTTTTGCCGGTCGAGATGTTCTTTCACTCAAGGAATTCGAACGGAATGAATTCTTCCACGTGTTCGATGTGGCTCAAAAGATGGAACCCATCGCCAGGTCGAGGAAGAACGTGGATTTGCTCAAGGAAAAAACCCTGGTAACCGCCTTTTACCAGCCCTCGACGCGGACCCGTCTGGCACACGAAGCCGCCATGCACCGCCTCGGCGGCCACGTGACGGGATTTTCCGACGCCAAGATGACCCGCGCCGGTGACTTCTATCAGGAGTCGATCAAGGATACGGTGAAGATGCTGGAGTTCTACGGCGATGTGATCGTGATGCGTCACTTCCAGCAGGGTGCGCCTCACGAAGCCGCGAAGTGGGCAAGCGTGCCGATCATCAATGGCGGCGACGGCTGGGGTGAACATCCCACGCAGATCCTCACCGACTTGTACACCGTCCTGAGGGAGAAGGGCCGCATCGACGGGTTGAAGTGGCTGGCCGTCGGCGATATGCGCATGCGAACGATGCACTCGCTCGGTTACGCCTTGAGCCAGTTCGATTGTCCGATCACATTCGTTGCCCCGCCGGATATGAATCTTACAGATGAGTTCAAATCCGAGCTCAGGCAGTTCAGCGTAAACTTCAAGGAAGCGGACCACGTTGAAAAGGCGATCGGCGAAGCGGATGTGATTTTGGTAGAACCTGTGGTCCAGCCTGATTACACCAAGTCACGTGATGAGCGCACCGGTGAACTCAATCTGACACCGGCCAATTATAGAATCACGCGCGAACTGCTCGAGAAGAAGGCAAAGCCGGATGCGATCCTGCTTCATTCCCTGCCCCGAATGGACGAAATTCCCACCGACGTGGATATCACACGCTGGTCGCGTTACTGGCAGGAAGCCTTCAACGGAGTGGTCATGCGCATGACTTTGCTGGCGCTTGTCCTGGGTGCCATGGAATAACCGATCTGACAGACGAACAGAGATGTTTGGAAAACAAGCCGCATCAGGCTTGAGTTGAAAATTACTTTTAAAGGTTGATCATTTATCGTATGAAAATCATCGAAATTCGCCGTCACTCGATCCGTTCGTCCGGCGGGGACCATTTGAACCGGCAGGGGGTTGCGTTGGCGCGCAAGGTCGGTAATGGTATCGGTCCCTTTGATTTTGTGGCGACTTCTGCGCTTCCGCGCGCCTTCGAAACCGCCATCGCTATGGGCTTTGCTGTGGACGAGCAGAACGAACTGATGAATAGCTACGGAGGCGCCGTGGAACGGGAAGCGCCCTGGCCCTTGCCGTTCTTCAACTACGCCGAAATCGTCAAACAGGACGGTGCGGCGGGCGATTATGCCCACCGGTTGATGGACTATTACACCGCCATCCTTGACCGCCTCCCGCAGACTGGATCGGCTCTCATCGTCAATCACGGCGGCGTGGTGGAATTGGGTGTGGTGGCTTGCCTGCCCGATGCGGATTATGACGCCTGGGGCGATTCGGTGGATTACTGCGAAGGCGCGCGCCTCTTTTGGGAGGACGGTCGTTTCGTGCGCGGAGAGGTTTTGCGCGTAACAAAGAAATAAGCATGTCATTGACTCGTTCAATGAATGCATAATGAAAGAAAAAAACAAGGAGATATAGTATGCAAACTAATTTTCGCGGTCGTGATTTCATCGGCGACCTCGACTTCACGAAAGAGGAAGTCGAAACCGTTCTGGACGTGGCCTGGGATCTGAAACGAAAACGCGCCCTCGGCGAACCCCATGCCTACCTGCGCGACAAGGTGCTGGCGATGTTGTTCTTCTTTTCGTCCACACGCACACGCGGCTCGTTCGAAGCGGGCATGGCTCAATTGGGCGGGCACGGCGCCTTCATTGATTCGAATACGACCCAGATCTCTCATGGCGATACGCCCGTCGAGATCGGCGAGATATTCGGTCGTTATTTCGACGGCATTGCCATCCGCCACTGCGATTTCGGCGATGGGAACAAATACTTGAACGATGTCGCCAAATCCAGTCGCGCTCCGGTCCTCAACATGCAGTGCGATATCTATCACCCCTTCCAATGCCTGGCCGATCTGATGACCATCATGGAAAAGAAGGGCCGCGACCTGCGCAAGAAAAAGATCGTCGTCTCGTGGGCGTACGCCGCGTCATATCTAAAGCCGATTTCCGTTCCCCAATCGCTCATCCTTCAAATGCCGCGCTTCGGCATGGATGTAACTCTCGCCTACCCGCCCGGATTCCAACTCATGCCCGATATCGTCGAACAGGCAAGGGAACAGGCAAAGATCGCCGGTACCGGTTTCGAAATCATCGACGATGCGGACGGCATGGCCAAAGCCTGCAAGGATGCGGACGTGATCTATGCCAAGTCCTGGGGTCCTCTGTTGACAACCAATGACAAGACGGAAGGCAAGAAGCTTCAGGATTCCTTCAAGAACTGGATCATGGATGATGCGAAGCTTAAGGTCGCTCGCAAGGATGCCATTTACATGCATCCGCTTCCCGCTGACCGCGACATCGAAGTGACCAGCGCCGTGCTGGACGGCCCGAATTCCGTCGTGTTCGACGAAGCCGAAAACCGACTGCATGCTCAAAAAGCGGTCATGGCTTTGACGATGAGTTAGTGGATGGCCGCTCAAGTTGGTCGACCATCACACCAAAAGACCAGGAGACTCCATGACTACTTCTAAAATCGCCGTCGTCGCCGTGGGCGGGAATGCTCTGATCAAAGACGATAAAAATGTCACAGTCGAGGATCAAGTGCTTGCATTGCGCGAGACGTCTGTACATCTTACCGACATGATCGAAGCGGGCTGGAATCTGGCCATCGGCCATGGCAACGGACCGCAGGTGGGTTTCGTTCTGCGCCGCTCGGAGATCGCCGCCAAGTTCGAGGGAATGCACGAAGTCCCGCTGGATGTCTGCGGGGCGGATACGCAGGGCGCGATCGGATATGAATTCCAGCAGGCGCTTCGCAATGAATTTTTCAAACGCGGGATCGACCGCAAGGCTGCCACCATCGTCACTCAAATGCTGGTGGATAAGGACGACCCGGCTTTTAAGAAACCCACCAAGCCCATCGGCTCCTTCATGGATGAGGCGGATGCAAAACGCCGGGAGAAAGAAATGAAATGGACCGTTGTGGAGGATGCCGGCCGCGGTTGGAGGCGGGTGGTCGCATCGCCAATGCCGAAAGAGATCGTGGAGTTCGCTTCGGTCAAGACCCTGGTCGACGCGGGCCACATCGTCATCACCGTGGGAGGAGGCGGGATTCCTGTCATCGATCGCGGCGATGGCGAACTCATCGGGACGGCGGCGGTCATCGACAAGGATTATGCTTCCTCGCTCCTCGCGCAGGCTCTGAAAGCGGATCTGTTCCTGATCGCGACGGCGGTCGAGAAGGTTGCGATCCACTTCGGCAAGCCCGAACAGAAATGGCTGGATAAAATGACCGTCCCCGAAGCCAAAGCTTATCTGGATGAAGGAATCCACTTTGCGAAGGGTTCAATGGCGCCAAAGATCCAGGCCGCCATTTGGTATCTTGAAAACGGCGGCAAAGAAGCGCTCATTACCAATCCAGAAAGCATCGGGCGCGCCCTGAAAGGCGAAACCGGGACGCGGATCGTTCCGTAAACAAGCAGGTCACGCTTCGATCCCGTTCCGGGTACAAGGCGTGACCTGCAAAAAAATTGATGAAAAAGATCGCCGACCGTTTCAACACCATCACTTTCACGCCGCGTAGTACGGTCTGGTTCCTGTTATTAATCGCCGCGCTGACCTACGGACTCTTCTTCTGGCAGCGCGGTTTCTATTGGGATGAGTTTCCCTGGGCATGGATCTATTATCGCCTCGGTCCAGCCATGCTTACAAAAACATTCACCACCAGCCGCCCGTTCTGGGGGATGATCTATCAGCTAACCCTGCCGGCCATCGGACCCAATCCATGGATATGGCAGCTGTTCGCCATCTTCCTGCGCTGGGTAACGGCGGTATTGCTCTGGAAAATTCTGCGCGCGCTTTATCCTGCCCATCCCAGACCTGCCTTGTGGGCAAGTCTTTTCTTTTTAGTCTACCCCGGCATGGGACAGCATTTCATCGCCATGATGTACAGCCATTTTTACATCGTACTGGCTGCATTCCTGCTCTCGCTTTACCTATCCATTCTTGCGATACAAGACGCAAGCCGTCGCTGGTTTTATTTTATTGTGTCGTATGCGCTTGCCGCTGTCAATCTGTTGACGATGGAATATTTTTATTTCATGGAATTTGCGCGGTTGTTCATTTTTCTGCAACTGCTTTCGGGCGGGATCAAGGAACGCGCGAAAAGGACCATTATTTATTACCTGCCTTATCTTGCCATCTTCCTTGGGATCACGATCTGGCGCGCCTTCTTTTTTGAATTTCAGAACGCAAGTTACCCCTACGTCCTCCTGGATGAATTTAAGGAAAACGTTTTCACCGGGACGCTTTACTTCCTGGATCAAATCCTGGTCAGTTTCTGGCGCACAGTGTTTGAATCATGGCTGATGCCTTTCCTCAACATCGGCACAAGCGGATTGGGTCCGCTCACGCTTTCTTTGATGCTGGTCCTGTTATTCTCGAGTATCCTCATCGCCGGGATTTATCTCTTCGCGTTCACAGCAGAGGGTTCGGACGGCATCGAGTTTGCAAAGCAGGCTGGCTGGATCGGTTTGATTTTCTGGGCCTTTTCAGGCGGTTCGGTCTGGTTGATCGGCAATCTTCCGCAGTTCAATTTTTCGCTCGACCGTTTCATGCTTCCATTTATGCTGGGTTCCAGCATATTGCTTTCTTGCCTGATTGCATTGATTAAGAACGCGCGATCCCAGATGATATTCGTCGCTCTGCTCGTTGGTTTTGCGGGGAGCCGTCATTTCAGGCTGGAGGAAATCTACCGCAGCGACTGGCTGACCCAGCAGGAAATGTTCACACAAATGAGCGAGCGCATTCCCGGCTTGAAGAAGGGGACCATCATCCTTGCCAATGACATTCCAGTAACGTATTACTCTGACAATTCGTTGACGGGTCCCCTGAACTGGATCTACAGTCCGCCCGGCGAGATGTATGCGATGCTGTATTTTGCATCCATCCGTGTGGGGAAGACTTTGCCGAGCGTCGAGCCGGGACAGCCGCACGAGTTGTATTACATCGGACCCACATTCAATGGGAACACCGATAACATCCTTGTCGTGAATTTCGAGCCGCCGGGCTGTTTCCGTGTGATCGACCCGGAGGTGGAGGCGAACAACCGTTTGCTTCCGCCCGCGGTCCGCGACGTTGCGCGTTATTCGAATCAGAGTGTGATTCTGTTCGAAAAATCGAACCAGCTTCCCCGTCAGTTTTACCGAGGCGTTGAATCCGATTGGTGCATCTATTTTGCCCAGGCGGAGTTGGCGCGCCAGAAAGGGGATTGGGGGGAGGTTGTCCGGATCGCGGAACTGGCATTTGCCTTGAACGACACGCCCAATGACCCGGCCGAGCGTTTTGTTTATATCGAAGGGTATGCCCAAACGGGCGATTGGCAAAAGGCGGTAGAATTATCGAAGGCATCCTATAAAGTATCGAAGAGTTATGTCGGTCCGTTATTATGCAAGTTATGGGATCGCATCGGGAGGGAGACGGCGAATAGCCCGGAGCGGGCAACCGCTTTGGACGAGGCGCGAAACGAGTTTGAATGCCCACATTAGAGGTAGATTGTTATTTTCTCCACTGTTTGTATGGTTTGGTAAAATCGTCACATATGAAAGGAGGTTCGCCGCCAACTTTCTCTATCTGTATCCTCGATAATTAACTTTCAAAAATAGGAGAAGAAGTATGCGTACATATCTCGCACGCCTCGCCATGCTGGCGATGGCACTCATGCTCGTCCTGTCTGCCTGTGGCGGACAACCTGCGGCAACCGAAGAAGCGCCTGCCGCGACCGAAGAAGCCCCCGCCGCCACTGAAGAAGCGCCTGCGGCCACGGAAGAAGCCCCTGCTGAACCGTTCGTTTTCGGCATGCTCCTTGTGGGTCCGTACAACGACAACGGCTGGAGCCAGGCTCATTATGAAGCTGGTCTTTACGTTGAAGAAAAATTCAACGCCAAGATGATCTATCTCGACAAGGTCAACCCCGCCGACCGACCCGGAACCACCCCCGACCAACTGGCCGAGGAATTGGTGGCGCAGGGCGCGAAATTGGTCATCTTCAACTCGGATGACATGAAAGATGCTTCCACAACCTTCGCGAAGGCCAACCCCGATGTCTACGTCATCATGGCATCCGGTGATCAGGTATGGGAAGACGGCAAGGTCTACGAGCCGATCCCCAACCTTACGAATATCATGGGACGCATGGAATATGGCAAGATGATCGGTGGCTGTGCTGCCGCGCTCTCCACCGAGACCGGTAAGATTGGTTACCTCGGACCGTTGATCAACGATGAAACCCGCCGCCTTGCCGCTTCGGCTTATCTCGGCGCGAAGCATTGTTGGGAACAGGCTGGCAACGATCCCGCTGCCCTCGAATTCAAAGTGACCTGGATCGGCTTCTGGTTCCACATCCCCGGTTTCACCACCGACCCTGTGGATGTTTCCAAGGATTTTTACTCCACCGGCTTTGATGTCGTCATCTCAGGCATCGACAACCCTGTCAACCTAGCGGAAGCGCAGAAGTTCACTGCTGAGGGAACTCCCTCGACTGGCGTCGCTTATGACTATGTGGCTGCCTGCAGCGCTGCCCCGGATGTCTGCCTCGGTGTGCCGTACTTCAACTGGGGTCCCGATTATCTCACCGCCATCATGTCCGCTGCGGATGGCACGTGGGAATCGCAGTTCATCTTCTCTGGTCCCGATTGGAGCGATATCAACAACCACGATACCTCCGCGATCGGGTTCGTGAAAGGTGATGCGTTGAGCGATGAAAATGCCGCCGCGCTGGACGCCTTCATCGCCGACCTTGCCGGCGGACTCAACTTGTGGACAGGTCCGATCAACCTGCAGGATGGCACTGCCTATCTCGCCGACGGCGAAGAAGCAACCGATCAGCAGGTTTGGTACCTGCCGCAATTGCTTGAGGGCATGCAGGGCTTGAGCGCCTCCGAATAAACTGATTTCACCTCTAAAAAGGGGCGCAGAATTTTCTGCGCCCCTTTCCTCAACCTGTACGCCTCATGGAGACAAAACGTCCATGAACGTAGAACTTAAGAATATTCACAAACACTTTGGCAGTGTTCATGCCAATAAAGGCATAAATCTTAACATTCCCACAGGGACGATTCAGGGGATTTTGGGGGAAAACGGCGCCGGGAAAAGCACCTTGATGAAGATCCTTTCAGGGTTTATTCAACCTGATTCTGGCAGTGAAGTTTTTTTGGACGGCAAACCGGTTGTGATGCATTCCCCCGCCGATGCGATCAAGTACGGCGTCGGCATGCTTCATCAGGATCCCTTGGATTTTCCGCCCATGAAGCTGCTCGATAATTTTTTACTCGGGTTGCCGGGCGGGATATTCCCCAACCGCAAGGAAGCCACGCAGGATTTCAGCCTGCTTGCCCGGGAATATGGCTTTACCTTCGACCCCGAGAATTATGTGGATTCTCTCACGGTGGGCGAACGCCAGCAGTTGGAGATTATGCGTCTGTTGTTTTTGGGCGCTCGCGTTTTCATTTTGGATGAACCAACCACCGGTATCAGCGCCGGGCAGAAGGAAAAATTATTCGCCACTCTCAAAAAGTTTCCCGAGCAGGCGATGACGGTGATTTTCGTTTCCCATAAATTGGAGGATGTGGAAAGTTTATGTGACCGGGTTGCGGTCTTGCGCGGGGGAGAGCTGGTCGGCGAGACCCAGCCGCCTTATGTCACTTCCAAACTGGTGGAGATGATGTTCGGCAAGGAGATCACGCTCGGTGAACGTCAGCCTGTCCAAACCGGCGGGGTTGTTCTTTCCATGAAAAACGTTTCACTTGAAGATGTGCGTATGAAGGTCAAAAATGTCAGCCTGGACGTCCGCGCAGGCGAGGTGATCGGCTTGGCGGGTATGGAAGGTTCCGGGCAGGGAATGTTCATCCGCGCTTGTTCAGGGTTGATGAGACCCGTCGGCGGCAGGATCGAGCTCAAAGATAAGGATTTGACCGGCAAGTCCTATCATACCTTCAAGCGTGCAGGTGTGAATTTTCTTCCCGCCGCAAGGCTGGAGGAGGGCTTGGTGCCCGGTCTAAATCTCACCGAGCATTTTATTCTGGCGGAAGAGCCGAAGGGGCTTTTCATCGACCGCATGATGGGGCAGCAGCTTGCGGAAGAGCGTATCAAATCCTTTAACATTCGCGGCAAACCGCACAGCACAGTAGAGTCGCTTTCGGGTGGGAATCAACAGCGCGCTGAACTCGCGTTATTGCAATCACCGCTTTCGCTGGTTCTATTGGAACACCCCACCCGCGGACTGGATATCGAGTCTGTTATTTATATCTGGAGCAAACTCAAAGACCGCTGCAAGACCGATGGCGCGGCGATCATTTTCATCTCATCGGACCTTGAGGAAATTTTGCAGTACAGTGACCGGGTTCTGGTGTTCTTCAACGGCAAGGTGTCTGCACCGCTGGATGCGGGAAAAACCACGGTTGAGGAGCTGGGTCAATTGATCGGTGGCAAGGGGTGGGCAGATAAAGGAGAAGCGCATGATTAAGGATCGTTTTGGCAACCTGGCGTATCAACTAGCGGCTCTTTTGCTTGCGTTCGGGGTTGTTTCGCTCATTTTGATCTCAGTGGACGCTTCACCCTCGGAAACCTATAAAAATATTTTCAAAGGTTCGTTTGGCGAAATGCGGAAGTTCGCCGAAGTGCTGGTTGCTTTTGTTCCACTACTTCTGGTAACAGCGGGCCTGTTGGTAACCTTTTCCTCCGGCTTGTGGAACATTGGGGTGGAGGGTCAGGTGGTGCTGGGAGCGATAGCGACCACATGGGTATACCGTTTATTACTCGAAAGCGGCCTGCCGCCTGGGTTGATCATCGCGCTTGCCATCCTTGGTGGAATGGTTGGCGGCGCAATTTGGGCGGCGCTGGCGGGCATCCTCAAGGTGTTTGGCGGTGTGAACGAGATTTTCGGCGGGCTGGGTTTGAATTTTGTCTCAACCGCGCTGACGATCTACCTCATCTTCGGTCCGTGGAAACGCCCGGGCGTTGCCTCCATGAGCGGGACGGTGCCATTCCCGGATGAGTTTTCCCTGCCCCTCCTGGCAAACCTGCGCATCAGCCCATGGGCTTTGGTGATTGCGTTTGTTGGGATCGTGGTGATCTATTTTCTGTTGCAAGGCACGTATTTCGGTCTGCGCCTAAAAGCAGTGGGGAAGAACTTCCGCGCGGCGTATTTGTTGGGCATTCCCACCTGGCAATACGCTATGTACTCCTTCCTTATCTGCGGCGCATTGGCGGGTGCGGCCGGCGCCGTGCAGGTGGCGGCGGTTTACCACCGTCTTATCCCCTCCATTTCCAGTGGATATGGATATTTAGGGCTCATGGTTGCCATGTTGATCAATTATCAGGCGCTATGGGCGGTGCCGGTGGCGCTTTTCTTTGCCGCGTTGAATATTGGCAGCATTCAACTTCCCATCGTCATGAAACTCGACTCGTCGCTTTCCGGGGTATTACAAGGTGTGCTGGTCCTGTTCGTGTTGCTTGCGGCGGGCGTGCGCCAGAAATTTGGGAGAAAGGCTCAATAATGTCACAGGAAACGATCCTTATTGGCTTGGCAGGCGTGCTTGCCTCTGCCTCTCCCTTGATCTTTGCCGTCATCGGCGAAACGCTTTCTGAACGCGCGGGCGTCATCAATCTCTCCATGAACGGAACGATTTTGCTTGCCGCCATGGGCGGGTTTGCTGTTGCCTATACCACAGATAATATTGTGCTTGGTTTTTTGGGGGGCATGTTGATCGGCGCGCTTGTGGCGTTGGTCGTAGCGTTTGCAAGCATCACACTTCAACAGTCGCAAGTGGCGGTGGGTTTCGTCCTGGCGCTCACCTGCCGTGACCTGTCCTACTTCCTTGGCAACCCCTACATGGGACTGCCCGGTCCCCGATTGCAAGCCTTGCCGATTCCCGTGCTTAGCGATATTCCAGTCATTGGGCAATTGTTCTTTCGCCATGATGTCATAACCTACATCAGCTTTATCGCCATTTTCCTTGCATGGCTGTGGATTTTCCGAACCCGCCCGGGGTTGATGTTGCAAGGCATAGGCGAGAAACCAGCCGCGGCATACATCCGAGGCGCGAACGTCAACGTGATGCGCTACGTCTATACCATTATTGGCGGGGCATTGATCGGGTTGGCGGGTCCTGCTTTCTCGCTAGCGACCCGCGCCGGCTGGATGGGAACGATTTCTGGACTGGATGGTTTCGGCTGGATTGCCCTCTCCATCACCATCTTTGGCGGTTGGAACCCGGTGCGCGGCGCGCTGGGCGCATACCTTTTTGCCTTCCTGCAATGGTTGGGTCTGGTGCTTCAACCCGTATTGACCCAGGTACCTTCACAGGTATTACAGGTTGCGCCGTTCCCTTTGATGATCCTAACGCTTCTGCTCGTCAACATCGGCAATGCCGAATGGGTCGAGCGGACCCTGGCTGCCATGCCTGAATCTGCCCGGAAGATATTTTCCAAAATCCTGCGTGCCATGCGGACATCTCCGCCCGCAGCGTTGGGCGTGCCATTCGAACGGGATTAAAAACCCCAGCCTCTTTCGACGTTTTGCCTATACAACACCCCAAATGCTCCTGCCTTTTGGGGTGTTTTTCTTAAATCATGCAGGTAGGTGATGAATGTCACTTGAAGGCGTTTGTATAATATTGTACAAAAAAGGTCAGACGACTATCCTCCTACCAATGAACCTCATTCAAACGCGGTCAGTATCCAATGCAGTCGATGAGATCCTTCTGGAACGTATTCGGGATGGAACGTACGCGCCCGGGAGTCGAATCCCATCGGAGAGTGAATTGTCGGATGAACTGGGGGTGAGCCGCGCCACGGTGCGGACAGCGCTTGCAAAACTCGCAGCGAATGGTTTGATCCTGCGAATCCAGGGTAATGGCACCTTCGTCAATGCCCGCATAAAGCAGGCGAGCGTACAACCCGGCAATTTATGGGACTTGGTCCAATTAATTGAAGGCAATGGATTCAAATCTTCCATACGCCTGTTAGCCATGAAGCGAAAGCCCGCCAGCGAAAAGGAGGCGCACGTGCTTGCCTTGGAGCCCGGCGACGAAGTGATCCATTTTCAACGGGTCTTCCAAGCGGATGAGCGTCCCGTCATCCTGGCAGATAATGCCGTGCCAGCCGCTCTGCTGCGTGAACCCTTGGAGAACATGGATGGGGGAATTCATATTCGCGATATTTTCAAAAATTACTTCCATCAAAAGATTGCCTTTGCCATAACGGACATTCATTCTGTTTTGATCGCGGAGGAAACCTGCGAGGTTCTGGGCGGCGATGCGGGCAGGGCGATTTTGCAGTTGAATGTGACGTTTTACGGGAGGAATAATCTTCCGCTTGCTTACGGTGTGAACTATTTCGACGATTCCGTCCTTCGTTTGACCCTTGTTCAAACCTGGAGTTGATTTTTCCATGACGGTTTTATTTTCCGATATCGGCGCCTGAGAGGAATTATTCTGATGCGACAACGACTTGAGACTCTATTCGATGCGTTGCTTCCCGTGATCGCCACCCTTGCCGCGCTGGCAGTCGGGGCGGTCATGCTCCTGTTCTTGAAAGTCAATCCGCTCGAAGCCTATGCGGCGCTTCTGAAGGGCGCGTTCGGCAGTTTTAACTCGTTTGCAGAAACGCTGGTCAAAGCCACGCCATTGCTTTTGGTTGCTCTGGGAATTTGCATCTCCTTCCGCGGAGACGTCATCAATATCGGCGGCGAGGGGCAGATGATCGTCGGCGCGATCTTGGCGACTTGGATCGGCCTGACATTTACCGATGCCCCCGGCTGGTTGATCATTACATTGGCTCTGCTCGCCGGTTTTTTGGGCGGCGCAGTCTGGGGTGGCATCCCTGGCGCGCTCAAAGCGTATTTCAATGTGAATGAGATACTCAGCACGGTGATGATGAACGCCATTGCGGTGCAATTAATGAACTTCCTCCTGCGCGGACCCATGATCGATCCGTCGCAGGCTGAGGTGGCTTCAAAAATTCCGCAGACCGCCCGCCTGCTCGACGCCTTTCAACTTGAGCGCCTAGCGCCGACACGTTTGCATATGGGCGCTTTGATCGCAGTCGTCCTCGCCGTCCTTGTTTACATCCTGCTTTGGCGGACGACGCTCGGCTATCGAATCCGTGCGGTTGGACAGAACCCGCATGCTTCACGCTATGCGGGTATTAAAGTGCCGCGATATGTGGTGACGGCTCTCCTGCTCAGCGGAGCGTTTGCCGGGCTGGCGGGCGCGATTCAAGTTTATGGTGTGAACTACCGCATGATTACAGACGGCTCCGCCTCCGGGTTTACGGGATCGGCTGGCTTCAACGGGATTGTGGCGGCGTTGTTCGGGCAATTGCATCCTTTGTGGTCCATTCCCGCGTCGGTGCTGTTTGGCGCGCTATTGGTGGGCGCAAACAGTATGCAGAGAATGGTACAGGTGCCCTCGGCGTTGATTACTGTCTTGAATGGTTTGGTCGTGATCTTTGTCGTCAGCAGTGAGATTTGGCGGCGGCGCAGGCAGAGGCGCAGGCTGGTCGTCGGCGAAGAAGAAGCTCCACCAAAGCCGGACAAGTCCCAGGTCCAGACGGGAGAGGCGCAGAAATGATCACGGACCTCTTTTCAACCACGGTCCTTATCGGCATCCTTGCATCCGGCATCCGCCTTGCTACTCCCTATTTGTATGCGGCGATAGGTGAAACTTTCAGCCAGAAGAGTGGGGTGCTCAACCTCGGCGTGGAGGGACAGATGCTGATCGGTTCGTTTGCGGCGTTCTATGTGGCCTTCACGACCGGGAACCTCTGGCTGGGCTTGCTGGTTGCGATGATCGTTGGCGCATTGATGGGGCTGGTGATGGCGTTTGTGACCGTGAACCTGCACGCGCAGCAGGGTATCAGCGGCATTGGGTTTTACCTTTTCGGGCTGGGCTTGAGCGACCTGCTCTTCCAGCGCCTGATTGGAAACGTGGAAACGATCAAGGGGTTCGAGAAGATCTATATTCCGGGCTTGAGCGATATTCCGGGCATCGGTCAGATTTTATTCAACCAGAATATTTTGGTGTATGGCGCGTATTTGCTGGTGCCGCTTGCCTGGTTCGTCCTCAACAAGACGACGCTTGGGTTGAAGATCCGCGCCGTGGGCGAAAACCCGGATGCGGCCGATTCTTTGGGCGTGAGCGTGGCGCGGGTGCGATATTTCACCATTGTCCTGGGCGGCGCGCTTTCGGGAATTGCAGGCGCCTCGCTTTCGATTGCGCTGCTGAACGTCTTCCAGCAAAATATGACCAGCGGGCTTGGCTTCATTGCCGTGGCGCTGGTTTATTTCGGCGCGTGGAAGCCCGTGGGGGTGCTGGGCGGCGCGCTGCTCTTCAGCATGGTCAATTCGTTGCAATTGTGGATCCAGGTGTTGGGCATTCCGATTCCTTCGGATATTGCCGTGATGATGCCGTACGTGCTGACGATCCTTGTTCTGGTGGCGACGGTGTCGCGCGTCCGTGCACCGTCCGCTTTGACGAAGCCCTTTGAAAGGGATGAATAAGTTAATAAGGAGGTACACATCGAGAGTATGTTCCCTTTTGAGTTCGTTCGACCAAAAAACCAAAATCCTGATATGGAGAAGAAGATGAAAAAGATTTCCCTGTTCGTAACGTTCATACTTGCCCTGGCATTGGCGTTGAGCGCATGCGGCGCTCCTGCCGAGCCCGCCGTGGAAGAACCCGCCGCCACCGAAGCTCCTGCCGAAGCGACCGAAGCTGCCGCTACCGAAGCGGCTCCGGCGGAACCGTTCCGAGTGGCTGTTGTCATGCCCAGCACGATCAATGACCTGGCGTTCGGTCAGTCCATGTACGATGCGCTTGTGCGCGTTCAAGAAGAAATGGGCGGACCTGATGCCTTCGAATTCGTCTACTCTGAAAGCATGTTCGTTGTGGACGATGCGGCTGCTGCGATCCGCGACTATGCCACCCAGGACTTCGACCTGATCATTGCCCACGGTTCGCAGTACGGCTCCTCATTGCAGGAGATCGCCCCGGACTTCCCGGACACCAGCTTTGCCTGGGGCACCACGGTGGATACCTTCGGGCTTCCCAACGTCTTTGCCTATGAAGCCGCCTCACATGAAGGCGGATACGTCAACGGTGTGATCGCCGCCTCCCTCTCGAAGAGTAATGTGATCGGCGTTGTCGGTCCTATCGAGACCGGCGATGCAAAATTGTACGTGGACGGTTTCAAAGCCGGCGTTACCGCAACCAACCCTGATATCACCGTGAACGTCAACTATATCGGTTCGTTCTCCGACGTGGCGCTTGCCTCTGAAGCTGCGACCACTCACATCGCCGCCGGCGCCGACGTGTTGACCGGCTCGGCGCAGATGGTGACAGGCGCGATCGGTAAGGCTGATGAAGCCGGTGTCCTCTGGCTCGGCACCCAGTCCAGCCAGGCGTCTCTTGCTCCTTCCATCGTGGTTGCCACACAGGTCTTCCACTGGGAGGTTGTCCTCATGGAGATCATTGCCCTCGTGAATGAAGGCACCCTCGGTGGGCAGTCCTTTGAGATCAACCTTGAGAATGGCGGCGAGGTCATCGAATTCAACGATGGATACGCCCTGCCCGATGAAGTCAAGACTCTGGCGGAAACAACCGTTCAGGGAATCATCGACGGCTCCGTCACCTTCACCCTGCCTTAAACCGATTCAGATTTTGCACCGGGAGTCTCCGCAAGGAGACTCCCACCAGAGGATGGCGCAATGACCGAATCAAACAAACTCCCCTCCGGGCAGACACGCATCGACAGCCTGGAAATGCTCAACATCACCAAACGCTTCCCCGGCGTGCTTGCCAGCGACCACGTCAACTTCGACGTGAAGAGCGGCGAAGTCCATGCTTTGCTGGGCGAAAACGGCGCGGGCAAAAGCACCTTGATGAAGATTCTCTACGGCTTGTATCACCCGGATGAAGGCGAAATCCTATTGAATGACAAGCCTGTCAGCATTGCATCCCCCAACGATTCGATCGGCCTTGGCATCGGCATGATCCATCAGCATTTCATGCTTGTACCCACGCTGACGGTTGCTGAAAATGTCGCTCTCGGGTTGCCATCCACCCGCGGATTCATGACCGACCTCGACCAGGTTTCGAAGCGCATTCTTGAATTGGCAAAGATATACAGCTTGAAGATCGATCCGGACGCCTACATCTGGCAGTTGTCGGTGGGGCAGCAGCAGCGCGTGGAGATCATCAAAGCCCTGTATCGTGGCGCGGCGTTGCTCATCCTCGACGAGCCGACAGCTGTCCTCACCCCGCAGGAAGTGGACGAGTTGTTCGTCATCATGCGGCAAATGGTGAAGGACGGGCATGGACTTATTTTCATTTCTCATAAACTGCACGAAGTGGTCGAGATCAGCAACCGCGTCACCGTGCTGCGCGACGGACGAAAGATCGGCACGCGGCCAACATCCGAAGTCACCAAACAGGACCTCGCCAACTGGATGGTCGGACGCGAGGTGGGGTTTATTCCCGACCGAGGCGTTGTCGATCGCGGTGAAGCGCGCCTCGAACTCAATAACATTTCCTGCAGTAGTGACCGCGGCACCCCCGGCTTGCGGGGCGTCACTCTGGAAGTTTGCTCCGGCGAGATTTTGGGAATAGCGGGTGTTTCGGGAAACGGTCAGCGCGAACTCGCCGAGGTCATTGCCGGTTTGCGGAAAGCCGCCAGCGGGCAGGTTGTTCTCGAAGGGCAGGATGTTACAGGCTTGCCCCCTGCCGCACGCGCAGACCGGATGCTTTCCTACATTCCGGAGGAGCGGATGCGTGACGGCGTGATCAGGGAATTCACCGTCGCCGAAAATATGGTGCTGCGCGAACATGAAAAACGTCCTTACTCGCGGGCGGGCTTTCTCAACCTTGGCAAAATTTCCCGCCATGCCGATGAGTTGATAAAAAGATTCCATGTCAAGACCCCCTCGCGCGACACGCTCGCAAAGAATCTTTCCGGCGGAAATATCCAAAAAGTGGTGCTGGCACGCGAAATCAGCCGCGCGCCGCGCGTTGTTATCGCCGCCCAGCCCACACGCGGACTTGACATTGGCGCAACGGAATACGTCCGCGAACAATTGCTCGAACAACGCCGCAACGGTGTTGCCATCATGCTCATCTCGGAAGACCTCGATGAGATCCTCGCACTCTCTGACCGCATCGCAGTGTTATACGAAGGACGAGTAATGGATATCGTTCCGCGCGAACACGCCACGCCCGAAAAACTCGGCTTGTTGATGGCGGGCGTCCATCTTGAAGAGAGTGTTTCTGTTGTAAAATAACGAAACAATTTATCCATTGGTTCGGTGGTCGTGGCAAGGTAGTCGAAGATCCCGCACAGCAGGACCCACGGCGTTGGGCGTTCAAGCCCATCGAAAAGCGCCGCCGTTCATTTTGAAAGGACACCACCCATGAACCTTTGGCAGGAATACAAACGTCCCGTCTCCGTCCCGGAGGCTGTCCAGGCGCTTGCATCGGCAGCCGGCCCCGCGTTGCCTGTTGCGGGCGGCACGGATTTGTTGCTCGATCTGAAACAGGGACGTCACACCCCCGTTCATACTTTAGTCGACCTTACTTTCATTCCCGAGATGTCTGCGCTCGAGGCAAGAGGGGATTCGCTTTTTATCGGCGCCGCCGTTCCGGTCAATCGCGTCGCGCTGGACCCGCTGACTGCGGCGCACGCCCAGGCATTGGTCGAAGCCTGTAACTTGATCGCCGGTCCGCAAGTGCGCAATACCGCCACCCTGGGTGGAAATGTTGCTCATGCCCTCCCCGCTGCAGATGGGACCATCGCGCTTACAGCATTGAACGCCGAAACCGAAGTTGCAAGCGTAACCGGCACAAGACGGATGCCTTTCACTTCACTGTTTGCCGGACCCGGCAAATCCGTCATCGACAAAACAAAAGAAATAATCGTTGGCTTCTACCTGCCGCTTTCCACTCCCCATAGTGCTTCATGTTTTAAACGTATCATGCGTCCGCAGGGAGTTGCCCTTCCCATTTTGAATTGCGCCGTCTGGCTCGAGCGGGATGGCGATATCGTTGGCGATATCCGCATTGCGGTCGGGCCGGGCGGTTCCACTCCCTTCCGCGCCAACGACGCCGAAGGTACCTTAGAAGGGAAAACCCTTACTGAAGAGACATTCAATCTTACATTGGATGCCCTGCTCGCCCAAGCCAAATTCCGTGACTCCGCCCGCCGCGCCAGCGCAGAATACCGCCGTCACATCGTCGGCGGCTTGTTCAAGGATGTACTTTACACCGCGTGGGGAAGAACGTAATTATTCGTAGGGCGGGTTTTCAACCCGCCAACTCTGGATGTGCAAGAATGTCAGGCTAAAAGCCTGACCTACACAGGAATTAAAACCATGACCAATCAAATCTCACTTACAGTTAACAGCAAACCCTACACCGTGGACGCAGTTCCCAGCGAAACCTTGTCCACACTGCTGCGCGAGCGGCTGAGGCTGACCGGCACCAAGATCGGCTGTGAAGAAGCCGAGTGCGGAGCCTGCACTGTCCTCGTGGATGGCGAGCCGATGATGTCCTGCGTCTACCCGGCGGAACGGGCAAATGGCAAAACTGTCACAACCATAGAAGGACTTGCCGAGCGTGTTCACGAAGAGATGAAATTACATCCGTTACAGGAAGCGTTTGTTGAGCATGGGGCCGTTCAATGCGGATTCTGCATCCCGGGGCAGATCATGACCGCCTATGCCCTGCTCAAGCGTAATCCGAATCCCAACAGCGCTGACATCCGTTTTGCGCTGAAAGATACGCTTTGCCGTTGCGCGGGTTATCCGTCGATTGAGAATGCCATCATTGCCGCGGCAGAAGCGTTGAGAACCGGCGAACCTGTCAAATTGCCGACCCATATCCCCGATTCGGTCCACGAACATAAAACGGTCGGACGCAAACACCTGCGCCCCGAAGCCGTGGAAAAAGTGACCGGCGAAGCCATCTATACCGATGACCTGAAGTTCGACGGCATGTTGTACGCCAAAGCCAAACGCGCCATGATCCCGCACGGCTTTTTGAAGAAGCTCGATGTTTCCAAAGCCAAAGCCCTTAAAGGTGTAGTGGCGGTTTTAACCGCCACCGACGTCCCCGCCGAAAAGAATCACGGACTGGTCATCTACGACTGGCCCGTCATGGTGAGGATCGGCGAACGTGTGCGCTACGTCGGCGATGCTCTTGCCATCGTGGCCGCACAAAGCGAGGAGATCGCCGAACAGGCTGCGGCGTTGATCGAGGCGGAGTTCGACCTCCAGCCCGTCATCACGAATCCGGTCATGGCTCGTCAGGCGGATGTTCCACAGATCCATGAAAAGGGGAATCTGTTGAAACATATCAAAGTTCGTAAAGGAGATATGGAGAAGGGCTTTGCCTCGGCGGATGTGATCCTCGAACACACATTCCATACGCAAACGACCGACCATGCTTTCATCGAACCTGAGTGCAGTATCGCCGTGCCTCTCGCGGACGGCCGCATGGAAATTTACGTCGGTTCGCAGATCCCATATCAAGACCGCACGCAGGTCGCGCGGGTAATGGGGTGGGATGAGGAACGCGTAAGGATCGTCGGTCAGTTGATGGGCGGCGGTTTTGGCGGCAAGGAAGATGTGATGGGGCAGATCCATGTCGCCATGCTTGCGGCGGCGACAAAACGTCCGGTGAAGCTCCTCTTTGACAGGCATGAAAGTTTGCTTGTCCATCCGAAGCGGCACGCCACGCAGATCCGCGTCAAGATCGGCGCAAAGAAAGATGGAAGACTCGTCGCCTGCGAAACGGAACTGTACGGCGATACCGGCGCGTATGCCTCGCTTGGCGAAAAAGTGATGACCCGCGCCACAACTCATTCAGCAGGACCATACGATATCGAACACGTCCGCGCCGATTGTTTTGCCATGTACACCAATAACCCGCCTTCAGGCGCGTTCCGCGGTTTCGGTGTGACCCAATCCGCTTTTGCGGTCGAGTCCATGATGGATAAACTTGCTGAATCTTTGAACATCGATCCGGTTGAATTGCGTCGTATCAATGCCTTGCATGTCGGGAGCATCACCAATACCGGGCAGGAATTGAAAGAGTCCGTCGGCTTGATGGAATGCATCGATCGCGTGGATGCCGAGATGCGAAAACATGACCCGCATCCTTTCGCGCCGAAAGTTGACCCTTCCAATCCGGACATTGTCCGCGCCTGGGGTTTTGCCGCCGCTTATAAGAACACCGGTTTGGGCGGAGGCGCGCCCGATATTTCGGGCGCGGATGTTGAACTCTATGCGGATGGAACGTTTCAGGTCCGCAGTTCAGCCGCCGAGTTGGGACAGGGACTCGTCACGGTCATGCGCCTGACCGTTGCTGAAGAAATGGGCGTCGAGCCGGATCAAGTCCGCGTGCTGGTGATGGATACGGATTTGACTCCCAATGGCGGACCCACCACCGCGTCGCGCCAGACCTTCGTGACAGGCAACGCCTCGCGCTATGCTGCAAAAACCCTGCGTGACGAGATCGCTGCTTCCATGGCGGAGAAATTCGACATCCGTCCTGAAAAGATTCGCTTTGAAGGGGGCGTGGTACATGTCAACGGACACTCGATGACCTATGCCGAGATTTATAAAGAAATGACCGCAATGGGACAACATCCGCGCGTGCGCTATGAATACGAAGCGCCCAAGACACAACCCCTCGGCACGGGCGGAGATATGCACTTCGCATTTTCCTTCGGCGTTCAAGCCGCTGAAGTGGAGGTGAATAAACTCACCGGCGAAGTGAGCGTCTTAAAGGTCATCTCCGCGAATGACGTGGGCATGGCGATCAACCCGCTCGGCTTGCAGGGGCAGGTCGAAGGCGGCGTGATGATGGGACTCGGCAATTGCATCACAGAGGAATTTATTGTTGATAATGGAAACGTCGTCACAGACCGCCTTGCGCGTTACCGCATGCCGGGAATCATGCTCACCCCGGAGATCACCTCCATCATCGTCGAGCATCCCATCGCGGCGGGACCGTACGGGGCGAAAGGCGTGGGCGAAATTTCATCTATTCCCACTACGCCTGCCATCACGAACGCGATCTACAATGCAGTCGGAGTCCGTGTGGATAAATTGCCCGTAGACCAGGAGATGATCGCGAGAGAATTGTGGATGCGCGAGAGTGCGGCGAGTTCGTGATTTGTATAAGCGGGATGACTATTAATACGAAAGTTGGATGGTTCTTTCATCCCCCGGCAAGTACCACTTTATCTTTGCCCGTCTGTTTCCCTTTTTTCAAAGCGCCTTCCGCAATCTCCACCAGCGCATCGGCGCTCGTTCCGTGAATTGGATATGAAGCGATCCCAATGGTGATGCTCGTCGGGTATTGCCAGGTTTTCGAAGCCTCCCGTATCGCCCCGCAGACGCGGTTTCCCACAACCTCGGCTGCCGCAATGGGTGTACCGGGCAAGATTGCCAGGAACTCATCCCCTGTGCGCCAGCGGGCGACGAAGTCGCCGGGTCGCAATTTCTCGCTCAGGATCGCGCTGATTCTTTGGATCATCTCGTCCCCCGCCGCATAACTGATGTTGTTGTAGCGGGTCAGACCGTCGCCATCCATGAGCATGATAGAAAATAGGGTTTTCTCTGAGAGTTGTTGTTCGATCTTTAGCAGGGCGGCGCGCATATTCGGCAGACCCGAGATCGGATCAAGGTAGGATGCCTTCTGCCAGACATCGATAACCTGTCCCATCTGGATCACGCGGTAGATCGCCTGGTTCGCGATGTGCCGGAGGACGCTTACCGAACGACGGGCTTTTTCCTGGCTCTGTTCTTTCAATTGCCCCGTGGCTCTGATCAAATTTCCCGCCGAAAAGATATTGATCGTCCTGTCCTTGCTGCTTTTCACATCCAGAATGGCTTCCCAAAGATGGAACATGACATCGTTTGGGGTCAACTCTCTGGCTGAGTCGAAATGGATCAGCGCCATACCGGCGGGCGGCGAAGGGATCCCAAGTTGTTCGCCCTCGCGGTTCAGGCGGTTGAACAACCTGTTCAGCTGTCGTTCGTATTCTGTATGTGTGCCTCCGGTTAGAATCACTGCAAAGTCATCGCCGCCGGTCCGGAAGACGGGTGAGGCGCATTCTTCGCGCAGGGCAATCCCCGCCCAATGGATGACAGTGTCGCCATAGGCGTGTCCCTTTTGCTCGTTCAGAAGAGCCAGAAAGTTCAGGTCCACATACAGGATTGAAAACGGCTGACGCCCCTTCTGTGTCGATAATTGGTCGAGGGTTTCGATAAAGCTGAGGAAATTATGACACCCGGTCAGAGGATCTAGGCGATATATATCAGAGGTCAATGTCTTCATTGGCTTACTCCCATTACATGCATCTTTACAAAGTATAGCGGTTTTTCTTCGAAATTCAACCCGGGTTATCAAAATTGAAATCGACATTCGCGCAAAGATGGCTCGAACGATGTGAAAGCGTACCCATCGCCCACATCGGGTAAAATAACGCAACAAAGAGGAATATCATGAGCAAATTCAACGGTTATCGCTGCTCGATCTGCGGCGCCGAGTACCTTCCCGGCCAGGTCACCTATACCTGCCCGAAGGATGGCGGCAATCTGGATGTCGTTCTCGATACAGAATCAATCCGCAAAAAATTCCAGCCCGAAGATATCACCTCCCGGACGGAAGCCTCGCTTTGGAGGTACCTGCCCCTTCTGCCGGTCAATGAACCCGGGGGGGATTCCACGCCCTTGCACGCCTCCGGCTGGACCCCGGTCTTTGCCCTGCCGCGACTGGCTGAAAAACTTCACCTCAAACATCTCTGGCTCAAGGACGAATCTCGTAACCCAACCGCATCCTTCAAGGACAGGGCAAGCGCTGTGGTTGTGACCCGCGCTCAGGAGATCAAATCCGAGGTTGTCGTCACGGCTTCGACGGGGAACGCTGGCGCGGCCTTGGCAGGCATGGCGGCTGCGGTGGGACAGAAAGCGGTCATTTTTGCTCCTAAGAACGCCCCACAGGCGAAGGTGGCGCAATTGCTCGTCTTTGGCGCAAAGGTCATACTTGTGGACGGTACTTACGATGACGCCTTTGATCTCACGATAAAAGCCGCAAATGAGTTTGGCTGGTATTGTCGCAACACTGGCTATAATCCGTTCACCCTCGAAGGGAAGAAGACCGCGGCCTTCGAGATCTGGGAATGGTGGATCGCAGCCCATCGCGACTGGCACAAGAAAGACAGCGCTTTGGACAATCATCCGCCTTTGACTGTCCTGGTTTCGGTGGGTGATGGAAACATCATCTCCGGCATCCATAAGGGATTCAAAGATCTGCTCGCGCTGGGATGGATTCCCAACATGCCGCGCATCATCGGCGTGCAGGCGGAAGGTTCAGCGGCGATTGCCAACGCCTTTAAAGCCGGGACTGAGACCATCACCCCGGTTTCCGCCAATACGCTTGCCGACAGCATTTCAGTGGACCTGCCGAGGGATGGTGTGCGGGCGGTACGCGCCGCTCAACACACGAATGGGACGTACATCACTGTCCCGGACGATGAGATCATCAAAGCCATCGCGGAACTCGGCACGATGGGGGTCTTTGCCGAACCGGCCGGGGCGACAGCATATGCCGGATTGGTGAAGGCGACAAGCCAGGGCGTGGTCGGAGGCGACGATCCCGTCGTGGTGATGAACACCGGCAGCGGCTTGAAAGACGTCCGCGCGGCATTGCAGGCGGTGACATCCGCTCCCGTGATCGAGCCAACCCTTGAAGCGG
The DNA here is from genome assembly GCA_026645935.1 of Candidatus Villigracilaceae bacterium. Lineage (GTDB taxonomy): Bacteria > Chloroflexota > Anaerolineae > Anaerolineales > Villigracilaceae > Villigracilis. The sequence goes on from JAPKMP010000004.1 coordinate 30,250, forward strand.
TGAAAAAATTACTATGAGGAAACGAACCGATCAATGGAGCATGCCCTTCCGTTATACGATGGGGGTCATTATCTTCATATGTATTGCGGCGTTCCTGATCTATGCGGGGGAGGCGGTAAAGATGTTTGTGATCGCCGCTTTCGCCGCGTATTTGATCAGCCCGGCGGTGACCTTCCTGATGGAACGCACCCGCCTCTCCCGCACAGCCGCGGTCAACATTGTTTATTTTTCCGCGTTGATCCTGCTGGTCGGCATCCCCGCCACGCTGACCCCGATTTTCTTCGACGAGATTCAACTGGTCGCGCAGGACGTCCTCGAACTTTCGGCAGAACTCAGTGGATTCCTCTCCAGTCCGATCCAGATGGGCGGGCTCGTTTTACATCTCGAACAGGTGGGCGAAAGTCTGGCGCATATCAAGGACAATATCCTGACGCCGATTCCCGAAGAAGCGCTCAAACTTCTTGAAACCACTTCCATCAATGTGTTGTGGTTTTTGATCATTCTCGTCACCGTGCATCTTTTGATGTCGGAATGGCCCCGCATTCGCAACTGGCTTATCCAACTCGCGCCCGAGGAGTACCAGGATGAGATGGGTGAGTTGTACGGCCGCCTGCGCTATGTTTGGATGGCCTACCTGCGCGGACAGATCGTGTTGATGGTCGTGGTGGGTGTTGTCTTTACGATCGCCTGGGCGGCGATCGGCATTCCCGGCGCGTTGGTGCTCGGTGTGATCGCCGGGCTTTTTACCCTGGTTCCGGATGTCGGTCCGACCTTGGCGGCCGCAATTGCCATCGGCGTTGCCTTGCTGGAAGGTTCGACCTGGATTCACATCTCTCCCGACCCCACGGTGAACAAACTTTTTGTGGGCGGCATTACCTTCGTGACGTATCTTATCCTGATCAACGCCAAAAATTTCTTTGTGCGCCCCATCATTTACGGGCGCAGTCTGCATATGAACGAAGCGTTGATCTTCATCGCGATTCTTTCCGCCACAATTTTGTGGGGCATCATGGGAGCGCTTTTGATCGTTCCGCTTATGGCGTCGATAGCGGTGATCATGGAATACTTGCGCCGCCGCATTCTAGGGATACCGCCGTTCGTCGATTCCGGAGAAACGCAGTTTCAGGCTCCGCCGGAGAAGTTTCAAAATAAGGCTCTCTTCCCGCGCAAAGGCAGACAGAAAAAAGATAACCCATGAATATCACCTATTCGATCATCGCACCTATCTTCAATGAGATCGACAACCTTCCCGAACTATACCGCCGGGTAAAAGAAGTGATGGATTCCAACGGGGAGCCCTGGGAATTCATTCTTGTAGATGACGGTTCGAGTGACGGCTCCACTGATAAGATTCGCGAACTGGCGGCGAAGGACAAAACGATCCGCCCGGTCATCTTCGCGCGCAACTTCGGTCATCAGGTGGCCATCACAGCCGGGTGGGATTATGCGCGCGGTAACGCCATAATCATCATCGACGCGGACCTGCAGGACCCGCCGGAGGTCATCCTTGACCTTGCGAAGAAATGGAAGGAGGGATACGAGGTTGTCTATGCGGTGCGGGGCGAACGCGAAGGTGAATCCATCTTCAAGCTGTGGACCGCATCCATCTTTTACCGTTTGATTTACCGCATCACCGATGTGAAGATTCCCGTCGACACCGGCGACTTCCGCCTGATGGACAGGAAAGTGGTCAATGTGCTGAAAAAGATGAAAGAGCGCCACCGCTTCCCGCGCGGCATGTCGGCATGGGTTGGCTTCAAACAGATCGGTGTCAGTTACAAACGCGCCGCCCGCCACGCCGGTGTGACGAAATATCCTTTCCGCAAGATGCTCAAACTTGCGGTCAATGCCATCACGGGGTTTTCCTATTTACCCCTGCAAGTGGCGACGTTCTTCGGTTTCATTTCGGCAGGCATCGCCATCCTTGCCATCCCCATCGTGGTTTACATGCGTATTGCCGGTTCCCAGGCGTTCTTCGGTCAGGCCACAACCCTTATCGCCGTCCTTTTCCTCGGCGGCGTACAGTTGATCTCGCTCGGCATCCTGGGTGAATACATCGGGCGGCTTTACGATGAAGCGAAGGGAAGACCGCTTTATATCGTCCGCGAAGCGCCGGAGGATTAATTGAGTCGTTTGTGATCCAAGATCGGTCGTTGGACGTTTAGTTTGCGTTCAACGACTTTTTTATCCCGCCAATCCAAACCTTCAATCCATAACCTTCAACCATCCCCATGTCCCTTTCCTTTCTCAAAGACCGCGCCTTTCTGCGCGAGATGCTCACGATTGCATTGCCCATCTCATTCCAACAATTGATCAACGCATCGCTCAACATGATCGATGTCATCATGGTGGGGCAGTTGGGCGAGACTTCCATCGCCGCGCTCGGATTATCCAACCAGGTCTTTTTCGTTTTTATCCTGTTGCTTTTCGGTCTCACCAGCGGCATGGCGATCTTTACCGCCCAATTTTGGGGGAAACAGGAGGTCGAACCGATTCGCAAAGTCCTTGGGATGAGCGTTCTTGCCGCATCCATAATCGGAATATTCTTTACGCTTGCCGCGGTTCTTGCCCCGCGCTTTGTGCTTGGTTTATATACGAACGACACTGAAGTCATTGAGATCGGTGCATCCTATCTCCGCATTGTCGGGCTTTCCTACATCCCGGTCGCCATCGCCACTTCGTATATCGCCGTTTTGCGCAGCATCCACCTCGTGAAACTGGCCGTCATTGCCACCATCTCGGCTTTGATATTCAAAACGATCCTCGGATACCTCCTGATCTTCGGGATCGGCGGATTGCCCGCCCTCGGCGTGCGCGGAGCCGCAATCGGCACCGCCTCCGGCTGGACCTTGGAACTGATTCTCCTAATCGTACTTATCTACACTCATAAGACCCTCCTCGCCGCCAACCCGCTTACGTTTTTCACCTTCGACCTTTCATTCTTTGCCCGCGTTCTCAAGACGACCCTGCCTGCCCTCGCCAACGAAATGTTCTGGTCGCTCGGCATCACCACATACAACGCCATCTTTGCCCATATCGGTACAGATTCCATCGCCGCGATCAACATTAACGCCACGATTGAAGAACTTGCCTTTGTCGTATTCATGGGGCTTGGCAATGCCTGCGCCGTCATGGTCGGCAACCGCATCGGTGCGGGAAAAATGGATGAAGCCTATGAAACTGTTCGGCGCGTCGTCATTCTCAGCGTCATTTCCGCCTGGATGGTCGGCTTGGCTGTCATTCTTATCCGCAATCTTGTTGTTGGGTTATACGATCTCTCCCCAAGCGGCGAAGCTAACGTCCGCATGTTGATGCTGGTAATGGGCCTGGCGCTGTGGGTTCGTATATTCAATTTTGTCACTTTCATTGGCGCATTGCGCGCGGGAGGCGACACCCGCTTCGCTCTGATCATGGAAATCTGCTCGATCTGGCTTATTGGTGTGCCTGCTGCATATGCCGGCGCATTTGTCCTGAAACTACCTGTTTATTACGTTTACCTAATGGTGGTTTTGGAGGAACTCGTAAAGGTTTTCATCAGCGCATGGCGGATCCGGTCGCGCAAGTGGATTCACGACCTGGTAAATGGATAGTAAAATCAATGCCCGTATCAGAATATCTCAAAATCTATGGTTTGTACCCGAGCCTTCTAATAACCTTGCTGAATTTCCCAGAATCCCCAGATCGGGGATGGATTGCAGCGCAGCCGCGAGCATGGGCGGTAGAAAACCGAAGGCGGCGAGTGTAAGCCCAATGAGGTTGTACGCAGCGGTAAAACCGAGATTGCCCTTTACCACACGCATTGTCCGTTGGGCGGCGGCGATGACTTGAGGAATCAACATCCAATCTTCGCGCAGGAGGGTGATGTGGGCGGCTTCGATGGCGACGTCGCTGCCTGCTTTCATGGCGATGCCTACGTCCGCTTGGGCGAGCGCGGGCGCATCGTTGATGCCATCACCTGCCATGACGACGATATGTCCCTGTGATTGATATTCTTTGACGATGCGGATTTTATCTTCGGGTAAAAGATTTGCTTGGAAGGATATGCCCAACGCTTCGGCTACAGATGAAGCAACAATGTCATTGTCTCCAGTCAGCAGTTCTATTTTTTTGATGCCAAGAAAAAGCGCTTTTTGTAAAGCATCAGGTACTTCACTTCGTAAAGTATCTGATGCGGCGATCAGCCCAGCAATCGTATTGTTAATGAAGATAAAGAAAACAGTTTTTCCTTGCCATTCGAGAGTATCAACTTGGGGCGGCATTGCGAAATCTTTTATCAATGACCGCTTACCTAAGGTGATCGTTTTACCGTCCACGGTTGCGCGGACGCCCATACCTGTCAGCGATTCGAAGTTGGTGATCTCGCGCAAGGCTATGCCGCGTTCCTGCGCGGAGCGGCGCAAGGCGTCGGCGAGGGGATGCTCGGAGTAACGGTCAGCAGATGCGGCGTAGGAAAGAAGCGTGTTCTCGTCCATGACCTCACCCCCAGCCCCTCTACCCATACGGGCACTCGTCCTAAAAGGCGAGGGAAGCAAAATCACATCCGTCACAATTGGCTTGCCAAGCGTCAGCGTCCCCGTTTTGTCGATCAACAATACATCGGCGCGGGCGAGCGTTTCAAGATATTTGCCGCCTTTGATGAGCACGCCGCGTTTTGCGTTCGAGCCAATCGTTGCGAGCATGGCGATGGGTGTGGCGAGCGCGATGGTGCATGAACATGCCACTAGCAAAACCGCCGCGGTGGAAAGCGGATTGCGTGTGAATAAAAACGTAAGCGCAGCGATGCCCGCCACAACCGGCAGATAATACGCGCTGAACTTATCGGCGAACTGCTGCACATCGGCGCGGTGGGCTTCGGCTTCTTCGACCATTTTGATGATCCGCCCGAACATGGACTGTGCCCCAACGGCTTGGGTGCGCACTTTGAGCGTGCCCTGCTTGAGGATGGTCGCGCCTCGCACCTGCGACCCGACGTCTGCTTCCACAGGCATCGACTCGCCCGTCACCGATGATTGATCCACTGCCGCGTGACCCGCGACGACTTCTCCATCCACAGGAATCGTTTCGCCAGGGCGGACGATCACAACGTCGTTAATTTCGACTTCTGCAATGGGAATTTCTTTTTCTTCACCAACTCGTTCCACCCGCGCAATTTGCGGAGCCATCGCCGTCAGGTCTTTGACAGCGCGGCGGGCACCTTCGGCAGTGAGGCGTTCGGTGTAGCCGCCGATGTGCATGAAGAAGATGACAACCATGGCAGTCGTCCATTCGCCAACGAAGAGCGCAGCAAAGGCGCCGATGCTCATCAGCGTATGCGCGATAATCTGTCGATTCAATGCGGCGCGGATGACATTGAAAAAAATTGAGGCGCCGCTCAGCAGGACGAGAATCAACCCGATGGGGAAGGGGATGAGTTGCGTCAGCCCATCGAGTACCCCCAACCATTCACCGAGAACGACGATAATGATGACCGCGCCAAAGGCAAGTCCGAACGCGGTGAACATGCGGCGCGAAAAATCTGCAAGGGCAGCGTTTGGTGATTTTGCCTCTCCATCTTTTGAAGCAACGGAATACCCAGCATTTTTCACGGCGGTGCGGATTTCATCCATTTTTGCAATGGATGGGTTCAACTGAACGATGGCTTTTTCAGACGATAAAAAGACATCCACCTTTTTGACGCCTTCCACGCCGGAGATGGCGTGTTGGACGTGCTGGGTGCATTCGGTACAGTCCATGCCGGCGATTGGGATTTCGATGGTTTGAATTTGTTCCATTAGAAGCCTTACGCGTGCTCGTGCTGGTTTTCGCGAATCTCACAGTAGAGCAACCCGTTGCCGCAGCATTCACATTCCATTTGCAGGGTGGCGTGCTGTATATTGTAGGTATGAGCGAGTAGTTCATTTATATTATGTTGAATCGACACGCCTTCGCCGATGGAGATATTGTCGATGACCACATGGGCGGAGAGCATGCGTAAATTCTCGCTGATGCTCCACACGTGCAGGTCGTGAATGTCTTTCACGCCGTCTAGTTTGCGGATGTCCGTGACCATCTCGGTCATATCAATGTTTTCGGGAGTGCTTTCTAGCAGGATGTGGATGGTCTGCCGCAGAATGCTCCAGGCGTTGTATAAAATGAATGCGCCGATCAGCACGCTGACGAATGGGTCGAGCCAATTCCAATTTGTGAAGGCGATGATGATGCCTGCCATGACCGCTCCAAGCGTGGACATGACATCTCCCATCAAATGGAGAAAGGCGCTGCGCAGGTTAAGGTCGTGTTCGCTGCCTTTTTTGACCATCATGGCGGTGACGAGGTTGATGATAAAAGCTACAGCGCCGACTCCGATCAAGATGGTCGAGTCAACTTCGGGCGGGGTGATGAAGCGTTTGTAGGCTTCGAAGAAAATCCCAAACGCAATCAGAATCAAAGTTGTGGAATTTATCAGGGCGACGAGAATCCCCACCCGATGATAGCCGAAGGTTTTGCCGGAGTTGGCGGGTTTGGCGGCGATGCGCAGAGCGTACCAGCTTAGACCGAGCGCGATGACATCGGTGAAGTTATGGGCGGCGTCGGTCAGCAGGGCGAGGCTGTTGCCAAATATGCCCGCAGCGATTTCAACGATAACGAATGCGGCAGTGAGAATCAGTGAAAGGGTGAGGCGTTTGGTGGTTTGCATTGCAAGGTCGCCAAAGTGGGAATGTGAATGGTTGTGCATGTTAACCATGTTGGACGTGATCGAGCCCCAATGTGAACAAACGCGAGACGTGGTCGTCATCGAGCGAATAAAAGACCTGCCTGCCCGATTTACGCGTGCGGACGAGGTGCATTTGTCGCAGTCCGCGCAGTTGGTGGGAGACGGCGGATTCGGTCATGCCGAGTCCATCCGCAAGGGCACGGACGCTCTTTTCGCCTTCCAGGAGCAGGGAGATGAGGCGGATGCGGCTGGCGTCGCTGAGTGCGCTGAAGAGTTCAGCAAGTTTGATGGCTTTAAGTTCGTTTAGTTTCATCGTTGAATATATGAACAAGTATTCATATGTTACTGTGAAAAATAAAACCTGTCAATGTGACGTTTGGCAGGTTTTATGCGTGATTGGAGCTAGTTATTGAATTCCTGGCTTGCCCTTCTTAATCCACTTTCTGTGAGGGTGAGTACACCGTTCCTCTGGGTCACCAGGTCGTTGCGTTCTGCAATGCCGACCACTTCCATGGCAAATTGCGGCGTCCACTTGAGATGTTCGTTGAGGTGAACAACTTCATTTTCGATCTCGGCTTCCTGCGCGGCGGTGTGATTGGCGATGTGCATCGTGAGCATGGTGAGAGCAAATTCGATGCGCTGGTTTTGGCGGCGCCGGGCTTGGGCTAGGAGTCCGCGCTCGGGGGCGAACAGGTACGAGATTAAGAAAGAGGCGCCGGTCATCGTCGCCATGGAGCCCGCGATGGATGCATCCAGAAAATAGGCGAGCCAATATCCGCTCACAGCAGAGAAGACTCCGATGAGTGCGGAATAGACCAACATGCGCGAGAGGCGGTCAGTGAGCAGGTATGCGGCAGCGGGCGGCGCGATCATGAAGGCGACCACAAGCACCGAGCCGACGGCGTCGAACGAACCGACGGCGGTGAGTGAAACGAGTGTCATCAACGCGTAGTGAATGACGGTGGGCAGAAAACCAAGCGCGGCGGCGAGGGCGGGGTCAAAGGTGGCGAGTTTGAGTTCTTTATAAAAAACGATCACAAAGATCAGGTTGAGCGCGAGAATGCCGCCGGTGGTGTAAAGCGCTTCGGGACCAAAATCAAGCCCGAACAATTTGAAGCGATTGAACGGCGCAAAGGCAAGCTCGCCAAGTAGAACGGCATCTGTGTCGAGATGCACATCACCCGCGAAACGCGAAATGAGAATGACCGCGACGCTGAAAATGGCGGGGAAGACCAACCCAATGGCGGCATCTTCACGCACGAGTCGTGTGCGGTTGAGCAGTTCCACAAGGCTGACCGTGATGACGCCCATCAGCGCCGCGCCCACAAGCAGCAACGGCGACGTGAGACTTTTGGTAATGAAGAACGCGATGACGATCCCAAGCAGCACGGTATGGCTGATGGCGTCACTCATCATTGCCATGCGGCGCAGCACGAGGAAGACGCCCGGCAATGTGCATGCTACAGCGACGATGGATGCGATCAACATGATTTCAATTTGTGCGGACATGCTACGCCTCCTTCTCTTCGTTTTTGCCTGCTTCGTCCAACCCGGCCTGGGTCAACGCCCAGGCATCTTTCGATAACTCTTGAGCATAGCCTTGTTCCTTGAGTTGACTCAACGCCAGCGAAACGCCTTCGGGGTTGGTGCTCATCGCCCGCAGCACTGCGGAGGAATGTCCGCGCTCTTGGTTGGGATGCTGCATGGCGAGCGTGTTGAGGTCGCCCAACACCGCCTGCGCCCGCAGTTGACGTCGGTTCTGCAAATTGCGAAACCAGTTCCAGACCAGTCCGCGATTGGTTGCGAACAGCATCGAGAAGAGGACGATGACGCTCATGCACAAAACAATGACGGGACCTGTAGGCAGTTTCTCTGCCGAGCCGCTGATGAGCGTTCCGCTCACACCAGCCAGGGCGCCAAACAAACCGCCGAGGATGATCATGTTCTTGAGCTTGTCCGTCCACTGGCGGGCTGCCGCGGCGGGCGCCACGATCATCGCAGACATGAGCACTACGCCCACGGTCTGCAAGCCGATGACGATGGCAATGACCAGCAATGTAGTGAGCAACACATCGAGAAAGCGGACAGGGTAGCCAAGGCTTGCCGCATACTCCGGGTCGAAGGTGATGAGTTTGAATTCTTTCCAGAAGGTCATCAGCAAAACAATTGCAAGTGTACCGATGACCGCCATTGTAACTACGTCACTTTGCAAAAGCGTTGCGGCTTGACCAAAGAGGAATTTATCTAAACCGGCTTGTGTGGCGTCGGGCAGTTTTTGGGTGAACGTCAGCAGCATCAGCCCCATTCCGAAGAAGACCGAGAGCACCAAACCCAAGGCACTATCGTCCTTGATGCGCGTGGTGCGGATGACGTTCAGCATGAAGAGCGTCGCGAGCCAGCCCGCGATCAATGCGCCCAACATCAGCACAGCAGGTTCGCGGCTGCGGGTGAGGAGAAAGGCGATCACAATGCCGGGCAATGCCGCATGCGAGATCGCATCCCCGAGTAGACTTTGCTTACGCAGCACCGCGAACGACCCAAGCGCTCCGCTGACGATTCCCAAAATAGCGGAACCTAAAGCAACTGTGCGTAAGGTGTAGTCAAAGAAGAGGTCGTAAAAGAGTTGAGAAATATCCATAAGAAGAGACCATTGACTATGGACGATGGACCATTGATTTTCCACGGTCTATCGTCTTTCGTCCGTCGTCAAGAACTAATGCTTTCCATTTTCTGCGCTCAAGAAGGCGACCTTGCCGCCGTATGCCTTGCGCAGATTGTTGTCGGTGAAGACTTCGCTCACCGGTCCGCAGGCGATGCGGCGCACATTGAGCATGGTGACCCAGTCGAAATATTCGGGCACGGTCTGCAAGTCATGATGAACGACGACCACGGTCTTGCCAGCCGAGCGGAGTTCTTGCAGCAAGGTCACGATCGCGCGTTCGGTGGTGGCGTCCACGCCCTGGAAGGGTTCATCCATGAAATAGAGTTGGGCATCCTGCACGAGTGCGCGCGCCAAAAAGACACGCTGCTGCTGCCCGCCGGAGAGCTGGCTGATCTGCCGCTCTGCAAAGGATTTCATCCCAACTTTATCGAGGGCATCCAACGCTGCGACGCGTTCTGAAGCGCCGGGTCGTTTGAGCCAGCCGAGTGCGCCGTAACGTCCCATCATCACCACATCCAACACACTGGTGGGGAAATCCCAATCCACGCTGCCGCGCTGGGGTACATAGCCGACCAGGTGACGCTGCTCCGCATACGGTTTGCCATACACGAGCACTTGTCCTGCCGCGGGTTTGATCAACCCCAAAATGGATTTGATCATGGTCGTCTTGCCCGCGCCATTCGGTCCGACGATCGCCATCAACGTGCCCGATGGTACTTCCATGTCCACGTCCCACAACACGGGTTTGTCTTTGTAGGCAATGGTCAAGTCGGTTACATCAATTGCATTGACTGCCATGTCATTCACCTTTCAACGCGGCAACGATGGTGTCGATGTTGTGCCGCACCATGCCGATGTATGTCCCTTCGGGCGTGCCTTCACTGCCCATCGCATCCGAGAACAGCGAGCCGCCGATTTGCACGTCGAAGCCTTGCGCTTGCACCGCTGCCTGCACCGCTTCCACGTTGCGCTGCGGCACCGATGACTCAACAAAGATGGCGGGGATCTGTCGCTCCACGATGAAGTTTGTCAGGTCTTGCACGTCTGCGGTACCCGCCTGCGCCTCGGTGCTGATGCCTTGCAAGCCGCGCACTTCAAAACCATACGCCTTGCCGAAATAATTGAAGGCATCATGCGCCGTGATGATGACGCGCTTATCAGCCGGGATCGTTTCTGCCTGGCTCAAAACATACTGATGCAATTCTTCGAGCTGAGCGAGATACGCTACCGCGTTCGCCTCATACTCGGACTTGTGGCTGGGGTCAATTTCAGACAGAGTTTCCTGCACCTGTTCCACTGCCTTCATCCACATGGTCACATCGAACCAGACGTGCGGGTCGTATTGATCAGGGTACTGCGGATTTGCCAGTAACGTGGCGCGGTCGATCTTGTCTGTCACGGCAACGGTCTTGATGCGAAAGTCGTTCATTTTCTCCAGCACTTCGCCCATCTGCGCTTCAAGGTGCAGACCGCTGTAAAAGATCAGGTCAGCTTCCTGCAAACGGCGCACATCGCCCTCACTGGCTTTGTAAAGGTGCGGATCCACCCCTGCGCCCATCAGAGCGATCACTTCAACGTATTCACCGCCGACATTTTTGGAGATGTCCGCGATCATGCCGGTCGTGGTGACGATATTCAACTTACCGTCCGTGTTTCCGCCCGTCTCCGTGGCGCAGGCGCTCAGGAGCAGGGATAATGCAAGTACAACTAAAATTATTTTCTTCATTCGTATCTCTCCGATTATCCAAGTTTGGGAAGCAGGCTTCCCGAGTGTTTCATGTAGGTTTGATATTGTTCGCCGAATTGCTCGATGAGCATTTTCTCTTCTTCCGGCACGCGAATGGCGATCACAGAAATGATGATGGCAATCCCGCAGAAACCGATGAGCCAGTTCGAGGTTAGGAAAAGAACCGCGATCTGCATCATGAGGAACGCAAGGTAGATCGGGTGTCGCATCCGCGCATAGGGACCTTCTGTCACCAATGCCGGGACCTTCAGCAAGCGCATGGCGGGGTCAAAGTCTGCGCCGAGTTTTTGGCTGAGGGTTTTGTGACTCCATGCATTAAGGATGATCGCGAAGATTCCCAGACCAAGCCCTGTCCAACGAACCCAGGCAGGGAAGGGGATGGCAGACCACGCCATGAATCTTGGTGCGAACGTCCACACGAGGACGCCGAGATAAAAGGGAATCCCAAAAATGGTGCGAAGTTTCAACAAAAGCGGAACTTCGTTTTCGTTGTGCATTTTCATGCGAGCGGCTTTGTCCTCTTTGCCAGCCTTTGCCTTTTTTGAGTAAGCAGTCATCACATAGGCAAAGCTGAAGAAGACAACAAAGAATGCGATTTTGAAAAAGATTTCGAGGGTCATTGTTTTCTCTCCTGAAGTTGACAGTCACTTTAAAAGTGACCGTCAACTCTTAGTAGTTAGAATAACTTTGGCAGGAAACGCCCCGTCCGCTTCATATATTCGCGGTATTCGTCGCCGAATTTTTCGATGAGATTAGCTTCTTCTTTCGGCGTGCGGATCGCCACAGCAATGAATGCAAGAATTCCAAGCAGGGCGATGAACCAGTTATCCGCCATCATGCCAAAGGAGATGAACAAGGACGATCCAAAGGTATAAAGCGGGTGACGGATGTACTTGTAGATCCCATTCGTGATCAGTTTATGTTCCCTGCGTGTGGCGCTGGTTGGTGTGATGCCGCTGCCGATACTGCTGAACAGCCAGTAGACTCCAATTACGCAAATGACTCCAAGCCCAACGCCGAGCCAGCGCACCCAATCGGGCAAACCGACCTTCGCCCATGCCATCCATTGCGGATTGACCAGATAAACCAGCGGGCTGAGCCAGATGATCAGTCCGCCGATCACAAGGAGCAGCATCATGGGCGTGCCGTCCACTTTGCGGGAGACGGTTTCGCCTGAATTCTTATCTGCCTTGCGGCGGGAGTAGGATGAAATGCCGATCGCTGTGAAAAAGATCACGGCGGATAAAATACGGTAAATGTTTTCGTTCATTTTGAAATACCTTTCTATTTATAAAGTTACTTTCCTGCTAAATCGAAAGTCACAATGCGAGCAGCCCTGCCCGATCGTGCCTGTCCGTTTCAGATCAATGCCCATGCCGGGGAAGAGGATGGAATCCACATAGCACATGTATGGCGTGAATTCATCCGCGCCCTGCTGGTGAAAGAATTTTGCGATGGCGCATTCAAGGTAATTGATGCCCCATTCGTATTCACCCTGCTTTCCCGGCACAACTTCAAAAACAAAATTCCCGGGATATATTTTCTTCTGCGAGATCGATGCTTTTTTCATCGTGCGTTTGCGCCAGAACTTCGACATATACAACCTGCCCAACAAACTTCGCAACAGGCGCGGCATCGACTCCACTTTCTTGTCCGCAATACGATGGACTAACTCGCCGATCTCTGCGGTGGATTTGCCTTCTTCTTTGAGCACAAAATACAACGCCAGCATACTTCCGACCTGGGTCAATGTATCGGTCAGGGAATTGTCCCAGCCGCCGATGTAGGGCATCTCCGCCAGCAGCGCCTCATAGCGGACCTCAGACCTGCGGATGACATCCCCCGCCTTTTCCACGCCGAAACGGGACTCCATGAGTCCGCGCCCGAGCCGCATTATCTCGCGATGTTGTTTCAGGAAAGTCCTTTTATTTCTAAAGTAAAAGTCGCTTTTCGTGTTCATTACTTGATCTCTACAAAAATCTTTGTTGTGATATTCAATCCAAGCACAATGATCTTCTGCCCGGCTTTCACGGTGAGATTATTGTCAAAGGAGGAATACTCCATGACTTCGATCTGAATGCCCGGGGTGAGCCCCAAACCTACAAGGTGGCGGAGCAGGTTCGGGTCTTGGGCGTTAACCCGTTGTATTGTGGCGAATTGGTTGGGGCGCAATGCCGAGAGCGGCGTGGAGTCATCCACCGGCATTTTCAAATCTGCGGTGGGGATGAGCTCACCATGCGGGTCACGAGTCGGGTGTCCAAGCGCGGCAGCGATGCGTCGCTCGAAATCCTCCGAGATCACATGCTCCAATCGTTCTGCTTCTTCGTGAACTTCATCCCATGAGTAACCAAGCGTTTGCACCAGCCAGACTTCCAGCAGGCGGTGATGGCGAATCACTTCCAATGCTGCCTTTTTGCCAATCGGCGTCAACATCACTCCCTGATGCTTTTGGTATTCGACCAGGGCAGGTTTCTCCGCTGCAAGTTTTTGGATCATGCCGGTCACGGATGGCGCGCTGATGTTCAGTTCTCGCGCAAGGTCATTGGTGCTGGCCGGCGAGCCGTCTTCGGTCAACTCGTAGATACGCTTGAGATAATCCTGAATGGAAGTGGATTGTTTCATTCGATTATTTCCAGAGTGAAGTGGTTGTGCAGGCAAAGAACGCCATGTATGCAATGTTAAATCCTGCGCCTTCAGTGGCGTCGCGGATGAATTGCGGCAGGATGCGCTTGACGAACAGCCATGCGATTGTCATGGTCAGCGGCGTGATGCCCGTCATCCAGAGCGGGAAGGCGGTCTTGCCTGATGCCACAAAAATCGAAAACAAAATGGAGGCGATGACGACAAGAATCAGCAGTGGGGCATAGGCGATGATCAATATCTTCCTGTGCCGCTGGATCATACCGGCAATGATCTGCTGAGACTCGTCTGCGACCATGTTCAACGCTTTGACGTATTCGCCCATGTAGAAAAAAGTTCCATGCACGAACGCGCCGATCATGGAAGCAATTGCAAACAGCAGGAAAACGACAAGCCTGAGATTTTGATCTGTGCCTGCCAATCCCTGATAAACCTGCCAGAAACCGGCGAGCACCAGAGGAGTGGCAAACACGCCAAGCAGTGCGCCCCACATCATCCTTTGGGGAGAGTGGGTGACCATTCTCTCCGAATCGGAGAGCAGTTTTTGAAATGGCTTCAGGCGGGGATAATCGTCCGGGTTGACCTTGCCTGCAAGCAGGAGAACGTCGCCAATTGCATAGATAAATGCGCCTGACACGGCAAGCAAACCGGTAATTTGAAGAATGCTCACAATCTGAAAACCTCGCAACCCATAAAATTTAGTTAAGACTAAATATATTTTAGTCTAGCCTAAAAAATATGTCAAGGGGCAAAATGCCTTACAATCGACTCATGTCCCTCTTTTCCGAGATTTCCGAACAGCCGGAGCGAATCAAATATCTGCTTACCTCCCAACGGAAAAATGTCGAGCGCATAGCTGGTGAGATCCAAAAGCGAAACATTGAATATATTTTTCTCACCGCGCGAGGAACATCGGATAATGCCGGGCGGTATGCCAATTATCTGCTTGGCGCAATGAACGGACTCCCGCTGGCGCTGGCGACGCCTTCATTATTTACGTATTACAAAAAGCCGCCCAAATTAATAAATGCGCTGGTCGTCGGAATTTCGCAATCGGGCAAGTCTCCGGATATTGTCAGCGTATTGGAGGAGGGAAAACGCCAGGGTTGCATGACTCTGGCGGTTACCAACGATGCCAAATCGCCGCTTGCGAGAACATCGGATTTCGTTCTCGATATTTATGCCGGGGAGGAAAAAGCGGTTGCCGCGACGAAAACGTATACAACCGAATTGACCGCGATTGCGATGCTTTCTGCGGCATTGAATGAAGATAAAAAAGCATGGAGCGAACTGGAGAAAATCTCCGTGTGGATGAAAGAAGCGTTGAAGCAAAGCAGTTTCATCGCAGAAGCAGTCCAACGCTACCGCTACATCGACCAGACCGTCGTGCTCGGACGAGGCTTCAATTACGCTACTGCGTTCGAATGGGCGTTGAAACTGAAGGAACTTACTTACATCATCGCAGAGCCCTATTCCTCCGCCGATTTCGCGCACGGACCCATCGCCCTGGTCGAGAGCGGGTACCCGGTGTGCGCTGTCGCGGCGAGGGGCAAAGTTTTCAACTCCATGTTGGAAATGCTTAAGCGGCTCCATTCCGATATTTCCGCCGAATTGATCGTCATATCGAACGATAAAAGGGCGCTTTCACTGGCTCAAGTCCCGTTGAAGATTCCTATTGAGACGCCAGAATGGCTTTCTCCTTTGGTCGGTATTTTGCCGGCGCAATTGTTTGCATATCACCTGACAATTGCAAAAGGGTATGACACGGAACAGCCGCGGAGTATCCGAAAAGTGACCGAGACAAAGTAGGGATAAGGCCGGTTTATTTTCTTAAAGATTATTCAACAAGGGGGGAAATGAAGCATAATGCATGAAACCCCACCTCAGGAGCCGCATCATGCGCATTTGCGTTCTATCTGATGAAGAGATCAATTATTTCGACCCCTCGCCTTATCTGACCGGGTACGATTGGAAGATGGTGACATTGACCGCGCCGGTCTTCGAAAAGATTCGAGCCCTCGCCGATTCGGGCGAATACGATGTTTATATGAACGTCTGCGAAGGATATGAATTCGAGGATCTGCAGGATGACGCTTTGGGATATCACGGCATCGAAGTCGTCCAGGCACTCGAGGCGCTCAACCTTCCCTTCACCGGCGCGGACTCGCATTGCTTCGACCCGACGCGCGAAGAGATGCAAGCCGCAGCAGACGCGAACGGGATCGGGTTTGCGAAAGGGTACCGGGTGCATAACGAGGCGGAAGCGGAGCGGCTTGTGAAGGACCTGCGTTATCCCGTCATGGTCAAGCATCCCAAAAGTTACGGCAGTACCGGCATGTTCAAGGAATCGCGCGCGGATACGCTCGAACAGGTATTGGCGCAAGTCAAACGAGTCTGCGCGGAATTCGGTGCGGCGCGCATGGAGGAATTCATCGTCGGGACGGAATACAACGTGCTTGTGGTCGATAACCCGAGAGACAAGGCGAATCCATTTGTTTACCCGCCTGCGCAATTGATCTTCCCCGATGGCGAAGAATTCTGGCATACCGACATCAAGTGGGATTACAACGTGCCATTCGATTTCAAGGAAGTGACCGAATCCGGATTGATAGCGCGTCTCCAGGATATGGGGATGCGCATGTTCCTCGCCATGGGAATTGCCGGATACGGCCGATGCGACATCCGCATGAATGATGCGGGGGAGTTGTTCATCCTGGAGATCAACCCCAATCCCGCCATCATGCTACCTCCCAAAGAATACGGTCCTGCGGATTATATGATCTTGTATGACCGGGATGGATACAAGGGTTTCTTCGACCGGATCATCGAGACGGCGTTCATCCGCCAAAAGATGCGGTCGGCAAAATAAATCAAAAAGGATTCGCAGATGCGAATCCTTTTTTGTTTCTTTATGTGTTTACGGCTGACTGACCACAAGATTGTCGAATTGCGCCTCAGCATAGGGTTCCGCAGTTTCGAAGGAGATCGCGGCAAAGGCGATCGCGCCAGATGTCGAGCCGCCGGGGATGGTGGAGGCGGTTGCAACGACAGTGCCATTCACTTCGAGGATCAGTTCGCTGCCATTGCAAGTGGCGCGAATGTGATTGGCGGCATTGCCCTGTTTGACGGCGCCCGATGAAGTCCAATCCACAAGCGCGGTCATATTGCTGTCGGTAATGCTGCGGATGGTGTAGTACCCATCTCCGCTGATGGCAAGCATGTAACCGTCCACCGAGGTATCTTCGGCTTCGACGAGTCGGCAGGCTACGCCGAACCCGGCATTGTCGTTCGAAGGTCCCGCGATCATGGTCACATCCACATCGATGACCGTGTCGGCAAATTCGGAATTGCTCCTGCCCCATTGCCAGACATCGCCGGAAGACCGCACCACATAGACGCCGTTTTCGGTACCCGCGCTCCCATCATCGCTGGAATACTCTTCCATCTCTGCGCTATCCGAACTGAAATCGTCGCTAATCAAAATATTAGCCGGGATTTGAGGGATTTCAATCTGCGGCTCCTCGGTAGCGGGCACAAAGGGCAGGCCCGGTGTGGGCGATTCTTCCCCGCCGCCGGGAATCAAACCCGAAACCGGGCAGGCACATGCCAGCAAGACGATCGCAGCGATAAGACCAAGGGTTAATTGATTTCTTTTGCTCATCTTTTCTCCTGTTTTATTGCGATTATAGTCATGTCATGCTTCATACCAAGAACCCTTTGGTACTAGAATGGTCCATATTGAATGGCGACGCCGATGGCAAGGAACATCAGCGAAGCAAGAATGACCCAGACCCACAGACCCATGACCCATCTCAGCCATTTTGGATAGGTCACAGCTGTCAGACCGAGACAGATTAAAAGCACCGCGCTGGTGGGATAGGCGAGGTTCGAAAAGCCATCACCGAAGACGTAAGCAAGGACGGCCGTCTGACGCGTGACTCCGACCAGGTCTGCGAGAGGGACGAGGATGGGCATCAACAAAAAGGCTTTTGCCGAGCCGCTCGAGACAAAGAACTCAATGACAAGGGTGAGTCCGTAGATCAGGATCGCCGCTGTGAACGGGTTTGAGCCTTGAAATGCATGCGCTGCGTTATAAAGGATCGTGTCTAGGATTCCGCCCGACGCAATGATGTACTTGACGCTTGCCGCCATGAGGATCAACGGGATGGCGGGAGCGATTCCCGCCAAGCCTTCGCCTGCCGCCTTCCATGCGGCTTTTCCCACGCCGGAAATGAGTCCCGAGCCGATGCCCGCGATCAGAAACAGCAAACCGACAATTGGCAATGCCAGGTCGCTGATGACCGGGATGAATGGACCTGCAAATAGCGTCACGAAGATCGACGCGACACACACCAACAGAAAAATAATCGCAGGTGTGGTGCGCGGGTTTTCATGTGAAATCGCGTCAGCCGCAAAATGAGTGTACTTTGCGCGGGTGGCTTGTTCCTCTTCGTATACAGGGGAGGCTTTGGCATTCGCCTCCACTTTGCGGGCATGGCGGGTGAGGAAGACAGCCAGCATTGCGTAGAAGAATATAAAGATGACGATACGATAACCCGACCCCGAAAAGGCTGGCAGTTTGGCGATTCCCTGCGCCACGCCGATGGTGAAGGGGTTGGTGATGGCGGCGGAGAATCCCATGTTCGTCGCAAGAATGGACATCCCCAGCCCCGTCAGTGTATCCCATCCGAGCGAGTACGCAAGCGCGATCATCAATGGAACGAGCGGCACGACCTCCTCGAAGATGCCGAAAAATGCGCCGAGCGCCATATAGAAAAAGGTAATGACCAGCAACAAAAAATACTTCTGATTTTCGAACCGGCGCACGATACGCGCCAGCGCCGCCTTGAGGATTCCGCTTTTATCCATGACGGCGAAGGCAATGCCGACCATCAGAATAAAAACCGTGATGACGATCACGGTCAAACCATCTGGACCGGTCACCAATTCGAGCGGGGCGATGAACCAGCGCCAGATGGGATAGTCCGGTTTCTCCGTAAATTCGAACGAGTCCGGGACGATGATTTCGCGCCCGTCCGCTTCCATCCGCTGAAATTGGCCGGCTGGAACGACGAGTGTGAGAATTCCGGCGGCGATCATCAACGCCAGGAGGATGACCACCGATTGAATGAACGCCTTGCGGCTGATCTGCGCGCCTGACTTTTCTTCCATAATCGATTCTCCTTTCATCCCTTTATGCGAGCGAGTTTATATAATCCAGCACAGACTTCGCTTCGTCGCCGCCCGCCTCGGCATGGGCGATGAGCGGGATCCCATGCGGTCCCGGCGTTTTGAGCGCGTCGGGATAAGCAGTGAGTGCGGCTTTGACCACTTCCAACCTTCCAAGCATGGCGGCGGCGAAGATATCGAGCCGTGCGCCGTGTTCGAGAAGATAATTGGCGATTTTTTTATCGCCCATGTGGGATGCCGCGCCGAGCGCTGTTTCAAAATCGCCGCCGCCCCAATCCCAGGTCGCGTTGACGAGGGCGGGCTGTGCTTCGAGCATCTCCTTCACACGGGCAAAATTCCCATGTGCAACGCCTACAAATTCCTCCACAAGTTTCGATTCTAAAGCCGGTTTATTTTCCATGCGAATTCTCCATTAATAAAGATTGATCAAGTCACTTTCTGCGCGGTCTCAACCATCTTCCGCCCAGGACAAGCGAGATCAAAACAAATGCAACTGCCGCCCACGAGAAGATGGTGTTGTCGCTGGCGATGCCGATGACGAGGAAGATCATCCCGAGGATCAGCAGATAGCCGGATACCTTGCGTTTATTGATGTTCATTCCGGTCGAATTCCTTGATAATTCTATTATTGGTAAACCTTCACTTCGGAGTACGGGCTTGGGTTATCAAACAAGCCTGAAGGGTTATCTCTCAAAGTCAACTCGAAGAAATCGATCAGGTAATTGTTCACGATCTCGGTCACGCGCTTTCCATTCAAAGGACCTTTAAGACCCAGTTGCGGCGCGATGGGTGAGAAGAGCGGCAGGTCGCTGAAATCGTAATGCCTCGTGCCGTCGATGACAATGACGCCGAGATTATTTTGATTATGGGGATTGAACTCGCGAAAGAGGCGGTTATTTTTGCTGTCGGTTATATCCGCCCAAGCCTGCGAAAACATAAAGAAGGACGGCATGGGCAAACCGCTTTCGATGACTTCGGCGGAGACAGGACGCATGAACGGGTCCATGCCGAGGACGGATCGACAGCGCGAATCGATTCCGCAGAACTGGATCGCCGCGCCTCCACCCGTCGAATGGCCGTATGCGCCGACCCGGGCTGAGTCCACGCTGGAGGCGAATGGGTTGCTGTCATCTGCAGACAAGATCAAATCCAGGGTGTGACTCATATCGCCAGCCCATTGACCCGCAAGAATGCGCGCAACCTCTTCGTAGTTCGGGTCGTCTGCATCTGAGGGTAGGGCGTTCGGGTTGTTTGGCGCAATCGACCCATCGGGGAAGACCGTGACGACCGCCCCATACGTGTGTTGAATTCCGATCACGATGTAGCCGTGACTGGCGAGTTCCAATGCCTGACCGGCGTTCTGCGCGTTGAATCCGTTCCAGCCGTGCGAGAACAATATGACAGGAAATTTTTCGGCGGAAGCTGCAACGTCCGCGTTCTTGTATGCGGGGATTTGCGCGAGTGCGAGATGATCGAGAAAGAAGGAGGGTAGATCGATGTATGTGGCAATGGCGGGAGCAAAGATATCGGCGCGTTCCATCCAGGAAGCGCGATCATCCGTCGCTTTGACGTCGGCGGGATACCAGACTTGAATCATGTATCGCCGCGGCTCGTCTTTGCCGGAGTAAAGTTCCCTGCGCGATTCATCCACCATTTCGAGGATCCGCGTTCCGACTTGAAAGGGTCCGCTTGGGGCGGGGATGCGGGGAACCGGCAGCAGAATGGGTAAAGCGGTCGAAACAGCGACCAGGACCAACGTCAGGTAGGAGGCGGTGGATTTCCAATCGCTTGTTCCGAAGATTTTTGTCAACGCGCTGATGGCAAGCAGGGATGCCAGCGCATAGAGCGGAATCATCTGCCAGCGGTAGCCTTCGACGGCGAAATGAATCAGCGTGACGAGAAGAGCCAGCGCGGGCAGGAGTCGAACGGCGAGGGGGCGCGGATGACTCCATGCAAGATACAGTGTCAAAAAAGACGGGATGAGAATTTCGAGGGGGCGCATTACGAAATTGCCACACCCAGGACGGCAATGAAATGCGCCAGCGCGGCGAGCAAAACAAAAATGTGCCAGACTTCATGGAAGCCGAAGACGCCGGGTTTGAAGTTGAAGATCTTGGTGATGTACACAACCGCGCCCAGGGTGTACGTGACGCCGCCGATGAGCATCCAGACCAGCACCCAGACGGGAAGCGCGTTCAACATCTCGCCGATGGCGGTCATGCTCAACCAGCCCATCACGATGTAGATGCCCGCGTTGAGCCAGCGCGGCGCGCGGACGATGAATATTTTTACGACGATGCCGATAATGGCAAGAGACCAGATGATGCTCAACATGCCCCACTTCCAGAAACCATCGAAAGCGTTGACACAAAAGGGAGTATAGGTTCCGGCGATCAGGACATAAATGGCGGCATGGTCGATCTTGCGGAAGATTTCGAGCGCTTTATCTTTGACCTGCACCATGTGATAGGTGGCGCTGGCGGAGAACAAAAATACCAGGCTGACCCCATAGATGGCGAGTGAAATGATCTTGGCGGGCGTGCTCCAACCGACGATGAGCAGGGCGACCAGACCGATGAGAGCGAGGACCGCTCCCGCCCAATGCGTGAGGCTGTTGACAGGTTCGCGTAATTTCTTGAGCATGATATTTTCCTTTGAAAATGTATTGTACCAAAGGAAAATATATTGCCGCTAAGCGGTGGGTGGAGTTAAGAGTAGCAATTGCCCCCTTCGCCGTCCTTCGACCGGCTCAGGACAAGCCATGGCGAAGGATATCCCTGGTCAAGTTATGTTGGCTATGTTCGGACCAAGCCGCAAGAACAAAACGCGAATTCCGCTAATCATGCGAATATTTCGCGGAATTCGTCGCATTCACGCCATTCGCATTAAGAATTTTCTCCCACTTGCCGGACGGCGGCACATCTCTTGCACATGAGTTGCCGTCAATTTTTAGGCTCTGTTGCAAAGAAGTCACAGAGCAATTCTCAAATTGATATCAACTCCCCCACCATTGTAACAAGCCAAAGGAGAATTCACCTGCCTCCTCGTTCATACCCCGTTCCACTCGTCCTGTTTGGACGCTGGCGGCAAGTTGCGACAGGATCTGTGGCGAGGCAAAACCATAGATCAACGCATCTTTGGCTGTTTCTGCGCTCAGGATCCAGGCGGTCAACCCGCCTACACCTACAAGCAGAAGTGTCCCCAGCCAGAAATTCAACTTTCTCAGATAATTTGGAAGGCGAATCTTGCGCCTGTTTCGGATGATGCGCAGGACATCCGGGAGCAGACCACCCAGACAGCCAAACAGGAAAAGGGGTAAATCAAATGCAGGCATGGTTCCTCCGTGAATCGTCGATTAGTATCCGCTCAATACGAGGATGGGTAGGTTCGTTGCTTCCAGTTCGGCAAAAACCGCCTCTGCGTTGTCCGGGTTGAACGATTGGATATTGACCACAAACCTCTGGTAAGCCCTCAACTCATCTGCAATGGCAAAGGCAAGATCTGCAAGGCCGGGGATGCTCTCGTCATATACGAGAAAGATTTCCAGTTCGGTCGGATAGCCAGCCTCATCCAATAGCCTCCTCGCATTTTCCGTATCATAAGGGATCGAGCGCAAATCCAATGTCTCCCCATGTGCTTCGAATGCGCTGGGCATGGGAACATCAGGGAAGATTTGCCCCAACTTCACCCAATCGATAAAGTTAATGGCTGCTTCTGTAACGCGGAAATCCTCTGGCTGATCGGTTAGCCAGCGAAGACCCAACACAATGGGTTCAGGCAATGGGACCATCGGCAAGCCCTGGCTACGCAAAATCAGGTTGGCGCTCTGGATTTGCCGCACCTGGTCCATTGACTCGATGGGACCAATCATCTGTTCAAAATCAACTTCCACGCCCGGAGGAAAACCAAAGAAACCCTCTGCTTGTTCGCGGAACTCGTTCGTCACCGCATAAGCGGCCAGGCCGGGATGGACTTCGAACACCTGGTCGGGCTGGTCAGTGGGTGTCACCTCTGCCACTCCTTCAGAACTGAGAACAACAGCCACTTCCAATTCACGATACTCGATAATCGTAACCATAGTTCCCTTGAAGACGACGCTGGCCGGCAAGGTCACAGCCCGAATGCCGCAGTTGTTCAATAGCCAGGTGGAAGCGTTTGTGCAACCTTGTCCCGTTGTACCCTTTGGGCAGGTCGTGATCGCTTCGCTTAGAACGCCTGCGGAACTTTGTTGAAATACATAAACGGTGCAGGTATTGCTGGGATAATCCTTCCTCATCTTACCCTGACCATTTGAATCAGTAGTGACATAACCGTTGACCACGATCTTTTTCCAGGTATTGGTCAAAAGATCCACCTGCGATGTAGAAATCGTCGAGCCCCACACTTTGTTGTACAAACCGTATCGCTGCGCCTCCCATCCTGTTTTGGTGACCTGCACACCGGGCTGGGGAGCCGGACCGCACCCACCCGTCAGAGCAAAGATGACGATCAACATCAGCCAGAGAATTGCCCGGTGTAGATCGAAATCGCGCCGTTGAATTTGATTTTTCATAATCAGGACTCCTTTCTCAATCCTTTATTACGAAAACATGCGCCTCAAAATCCGCCTCAGCCTGCCAGTCCCAAACGGGTCATTAACTTTCTCCACGCCGCTCCCAATCCTGTTTGTGGGAAGTGAAGTCCCACTGTGATTCCCACAACCAGCACGACCCCAACCAGCGCGGCGTCAAGTATGCTCCACCATTGTTCGAAGCAATTGACGAATAAACCTGCCGAGGCGGACCCATCGAAACAGGCTTTGCCGGTTTCAATGGGAATGTTTTGATCGAAGGCAGCTTGCAAAACGGGATACAAGCTGTATTTATTACTGATGGCCTCGCCTGGTTCGATGACGGAGGAAGCCAGCCACTGCGCGTTATCCAGGATGTAGGTTCCATCCCGTCCGGTCATCGCCTCGACCAGCACTGGAGCCTGGATCAGTGCCAGCAAAACCGCCGTCAACATCAATCGCCTTCCCCAATTTAATTTGCCCAGCCTCCAACCAGCCTGCGGTTGATCCATCAGACCGAGGTTTAATCCCAGTCCGGCAAGAAATGCCGCCGCGAGGAATCGCAGGAAAGTGTCAGCGCTCAAGCCAATTCCATTCAGCCAGGCTACAAATCCATTGGCGAGGCAAAAGCCAAGCGCGCCAAGCAGAATGGAAAGCCCTCTGGATGGGTGGATTGAAGCGGCGGAGTGTTCCTGAAAATCCAGCAGGCGTAAAGGAACGGCCAAAACCATGCCATACACCAACCCCAGCCCGATGATGAATCCCCAATACGAATTGATCGCAAATTCGGTTCCCATTGGCTGGGCGTTGAAGATGGCAAGAAATGCGCGGTAAATCGCCAAAGCCAGGCCTGCCCCGATTGCCCCACCGAAGGTCCAACGGTTAATCCGCGTACGATTGCGATGGATATGCTTCCGCGCCCGCCACCACCAGACTCCCGCCCGATCCGGGTATTGATCCAATTTCTGTGGCAGGTGTTTCGCAAACTCTGCATCGGCTTCTGCCAACGCCCCCAATAGCATGGCTCGGCGCTGGCGTCGGAAGGCATTGTTTTTGAGTTCGAGAAGCGCCTCTTGAATTTTCGAAAAGACGATATCCGGTTGCACCGCGAGTAATGCTAATGCGGCTGTCTGACTCGTTGACGAATTCGAATGGCCTGCCGCTATCCACGCCAGAGGGTTGATTTCATTCTTCGGCAATGGGTTGTCGGATAAAAAATCCAGTCCCAATGATTTTTCCGCCAGCCCGTTCTCCTCATCAGGTTCAAGGAATGACATTTTCTGAATCGATTCCAGCCATTTCAAACCCACCCTGCGAAGTTGCCGCACCCAATGCGCAGTCTCCTGATCAGTTTCGATGGCGGAATGGAGCAGGAGAACGGCATCCAGCGGGCCAAGGCTCAAAGAGTCACCCCCCAGTTTCAAAGTCTGTAATTGAAGCGGGTTGGCCGGGGCTTTCATCTGTACCCATCGCATCAAAACTTCGCTCAAGGCGGTATCCCTTTCGGATATTTTTTCCGCTTCCAGCCGCGCCTGTTCATCGGTTACTGGCGGGAAAATATTTCCGCCCGAATTCCGCAGGTAAAGCACTGGCGCGCCCCAATCCCGTTGCCTTGGGTCTTCGCGATGGATGGCCTTGCGGGCCTGCGTGACTGCTTCGTCAATGGTCAGCCCAGCGACGAGATATTCGTACAGTTTGGTGGCGAACAATTTTGTGAGATCGTCATAAATCGAATATTGCATTGCAACAACGGCGGGAATTCCACCGCGTAACAAAGCCATTGCGACACTGCTCCATTGCAGGAAGCGATCGCGTTCGCCTGACTCGCAGGCATCCAGCACGACCAAACGAATGTGACCCTCTGCCAGCAATCCGCTTAGGATTTCCGCTTGAACTTCCTCCGCCTTGTTATTCTCATCGGCAAGGATCAATGCTCCGTGCCCCTGTCCTTGGTTGCCGCCGTCCCTGAAAATTCCGTGACCGCTGAAATGGAATACATCTGCAGAATCTCGCAGGGCTTTCTGAATGGTATCCTGAGTGACTCCCAGTTCATCGTTTTCCAAATCAAAATCGGGGTGATACTCGGCTTTGACGCCATTGATCTCGCGCAGTTTCCCCTTAATGGCAGTTTGCTCATTTTCCAGGTCGAGTCTAGGGTATTTCTCGTAAGGTTCCGGGCTGGCCATAGCGATAATCACTCGTCGATTGGGGCTGGCACGAAAAGACGCGGCTGGAACCGAGATCGCCTCATGCCGGACGATGGAGATGCGAAAATCCAAAGCCCAATGGTCCTCAGGGACGATTTCGCCATCGTGTAGTTTTACCAGAGCATATTCCCAGGGCAGGAAAGCAAGTTCCTGCAGGAGCCGCAGGCGTATTCGCAATCCGTCGCCTTCCTGCAACCGGGCGAGACTGCTTTGATATAACTGGCGCGCATAGGGAGGCAGAATGATTTCTCCCAACCGCTGGGCGAGTTTCTCGAAGTCTTTGCGGGTGATTTGCCTGTCTGCTAAATTCTTTCGCCACTTTTCGAGTTGATCCCAATCCCCGATGGCAACTTCCTCGTCGTGTTCCCCTTCTCCCACTGGCGAGTCGAAAATCCGCAAAGAGAATTTACCCGGCCTTCCTCTTGTGTCTGGTTTGCTGTCGTTGATGGAGTCGGTGTAGATGACGAAGTCGCGATAGTTGCGGATGGACATTTTGGCGCGATCCTGCTCCGCGCTGTAGCGATCAATAACGACCGTTTGAAGGGGAGATGTGCGGCTTAACTCTAAAATCCGACTGACCGTTTTCCCTGTAAGTACTATACATCAAGTTAAAAGACATTTCAATACTGTATTCTGGACATGTCGGTACCATAAACTTTTGGTTGGTTAATTTTCCCACTTTGGAGTTTATTTTTATGCTTTATTTGCACGTTTTCTCTCACAAGGACCCTGCGGTCGATGCAGAAAACATGCTGAATATCATGGTTTTCTCCCACTATTTTAAAACCCCCCCCGCCCAGGGTACAGAGTCTCAATATGGGATTTCAACCTGCCGGGACTTGCAAAATCCCAACCGCCGCCATCACGCCCATTGCAGACATGAGCACGATGAGGAAGAAAAAGATTCCCAACACCCAGTTCAGCCATTTCTTCTCGGGGTGGTTGACCCAGTAGTAGAGCAAGCCTGCAAACAGGAACGCCTGCGGGACGATCTCGACATAGCTGAGGATGGAGGTTGGGTAATTGGTGTAGAGAATGCCTTCGATGGAGCCGGGAGCCGCGCCAAAGGTGGAGAGGATTCCGAGGGCGGTCAGGACCCAGAACAGGATCAGCCAGCCGTTTTTTCTCCCAAAGATGATCTCCCTCAGCGGATAGAACGCCAGCGCAAAGACGATGCCGCGTATCCATTGCAGACCGGGTCCCGCCGCCACCCAGGGACTGTCGGTGGGGCGCATGTAGTTCTCCAACGCGCCGGTGACGAAAACGTCTTCATAGTTCAGGAAGTTGAAGGCGAGGATGCCCATCAGGAAATATGTCAGCGTATGAGCCACGCTGGATTTGAGGATGAGACTTAGCAAGGAAGGTTGATTGGTGGTGTTCATATTCTTTTCCTTTCATTTATTAGGATATGAGGTTTGGCAGGGGAGGACAAGTGAGGTTTGTCCCGGTTACTTGGTATTTTCAGACGTGTCAGGTCATTTATCAAGGTGACACTCACCAGCGAGGTGAGTGTCACTTTAGGTAGCGCTAGTATGCAAGCACTTGATCGGCTTCCACCGTCCAATCGCCGAGCAAGTCCATGCTGCCCCATTCTATTCCTTCGGTAAGGTCTTCGAGCCCGAGACCTCGGGCTTGACTGCATGTGCCTCAGGTGGCGACTTTGCCTTTCTTCACCAGTGACTTGACCATGCGTTCGACGTTGTAATAGCCGTCAGGCGTGGTTTGACCTTTGCGGGCGCAAAAGACTGCATCGGCGACCAAAAAGACTTGGACTTCGACGCCTTCACGCTTGACCAAATTCATGGCGTGACGAAGGGCGTTGTAGGGACGCTCGTTTCCGTAGGGGGCATCGTTGACGATGAATAGATATTTTTTGGCTTCCATTTTTGTTTCCTTTTATTGCATGGTTCGAGAAAACTCTTCGATGAGGGTGCAGGTGTCATGGAGAGCTTGTTCGGGATGAATTTGAAGCGCGAGGGTTTTACAACGTTCGAGAACAGTTGCCGATGAGACCAGTTTTTCTAAAGCGCGAGCGAGGGTTTCGGGGTTGAACTGCTTGGGGTCGAGGGTGAGACCGATGCCGAGTCTTGCCACACGAGTAGCGGTATCGGGTTGGTCATGCGCCATCGGGCGGATGACTTGTGGGATGCCCGCCGCAATTGCCTGTGCAGTTGTGCCAATGCCGCCGTGATGGACAAGCGCCAGCGCGCGCGGTAGAACCTTGCCAAACGGCACATAGCTGAAATGTTGAACGCCATCTGGCAGTTGAGCGGATAGTTGTTCGGGATGTTGTGTTAGTAGAATGCCGCGCTGACCGATCATCTGACAGGCGTATGCACAATCTTGAAAGAATTGCTCTCCGTGCTTCATGGCGGTGCCTGCTGTAAAAATGACCGGGGGACTGCCCTCGTTGAGGAAAGTTTCAAGATCGGGCGGAAGGGGTTCATCGTCTTGTTGCGGGTCATAAATGATGAAATCTGTCAGTTTCGTGTTGGGCGTCCAGTCCGCTTGCGGCTGGGCGAACCAGTTGGGGAACAAGCCGAGGTTCAGTTGCGGGGAGTGCATCCAGCCGCCAAAAATGCTTTGGATGGCGGGCAAGCCGAGGCTGAGCCTGAAGCGGTTGATGTTGGGGGCGAAGAGTTTATCGAGCAGGAGGGCGTCTATCAGGCGGAATAATCCGCGCACGAGGAAGGATGGTAATGGGATGGGGGATAGCGGAAAGTCGTGGACGCTGCGAAAGGCGGCGGGTTGTAAGTGGACGGTGATGAAGGGTATGCTGAGTTTTTCATGCGCAATATGTGCGGCGAAGAATTGTCCTTGCGCGATGAGAATGGTTTGGGAAGGGTCGAAGCTTGCGATGACTTGATAGGCGGGTTCCATGATGGGGAAGACGACGCGCTCAGCAAAGACTTTGAAGCCTTTGTCGGGGCTCCAAAGATCGGGGTCTTGGATGATGGAACGGTAATCTTCGACGTTGCCCAGTCCGAAGAATTCGAGCCCGGCATCGCGCGCATGAGATTCGAAATACTGGCTGGTGATGAATGCAACGCGAAAGCCGCGTTCTTTTAATTGTTTGCCGATGGCGATGAATGGATACACATCTCCCGCGCTGCCGATGGTGCAGAGCAGAATTGTTTTCTCTGTTTTGGTCATCCATACTCCTTTAAATCCTGGATTCCTAATTTCCTACTGCGCCACTTTTGCAGATAGGACCAGCCACACTTCCATCTCTCCCTTGCCCTTTACACTGACAGCGCCGCGAGGCTCGCACACAAACTCCTCCTTGATCAGCTCATAGGTGGCTTGCGTGATCTGTACAGCGCCTCCCAAGCCATGCGACTCCATCCGGCTGGCAATATTGACCGCATCTCCCCATACGTCGTAGACAAATTTTCGACGACCGATCACACCCGCGATCATGGAACCTGAATTGATGCCAATGCGAAAACTAAGGCGCCGACCGTTGCGAAACGTATGAGTGGAAATATAGTCGCGCATCTCCATCGCCATGTACACCAGAGCTTGCGCATGATCGAGACGTCCGCGCGGCACCCCGGAAGCGACCATATAACTATCCCCGATCGTTCTGATCTTTTCCACGCCGTATTTATCTAAGAGCGAATCGAAGAAAGAAAAGACCTCATTAAGCAGTTCGACCATTTCCACCGGCGGCAATTGCTCGGAAAGCGGAGTGAAGCCCACCATGTCTGCAAATAGAACGCTGGCTTCGTTAAAATGATCTGCGATCGTGCGGCTCTCATTTTTAAGAATGGCGGCGATCTCTTTCGGCAGGATGTTCAACAATAGCGTTTCGGACTTCTGTTGAAATGTATTTTTCTGACCGACAAAGTAAAAAACCATCATGAAAACCAACGAGCCGACCGCGAGAAGGTTCAGGGAAAAGAAGAAGATCACCAATGCAGTGGATAGGTTGTTGGTAAAACGTGCGTAGGGTTGTAAAAACCCGCTGAGAACAACAAGGATTGCAAAGGCAAGAAACCAGCGCGGCGCGCGGCGCGGTTCATCGAAGAGTAATGCGCCGAGGGGGCAGATCAGCGACCACAAAATGACGGCGCTGCCATTAACGAAACCGCCCAATGCTACCATCAGAAAAAAGGGCAGGAGCAGGATCAACGCCAGTTGACTGAAACGAAAAAAGCGATACTGGCGCGTCCGCCCAAAGTGAACGATGCTAATGAGGGAGATTAAGGAATAAGAGAGCGGGATCGCCCCGGCGAGCGGCTCGTCTGTGAAGACATATATCAAGCCCCATGCGATCCCCGCGACCATAAAGGGAATGGCGCAAACGACCAATAGCGATTTTTGCAGGCGGATTTCGTCCTCGTCATCCGGGTCCGAGCCGATCCGTGCTATGGATGGAAGCATCTGTGCCATTATTTTCTGAATCATGGGCTTTCTCCTTCACGCCATTAAAGATATCTCTTGTCTTTTCGCTTGTAATATAAAGTGCCCACGCTCATAAATTGCGCTTTCCGCTGGTGATTTGGCGCCACGCAATTTTTGACCGAGTGCGGTATAACAGGATTGAACGCGGATTTTCCAGATTTTTCCTTCGATGATTTCTATTTCAGCGGCAGATCGGCAAGTTCCCGCTGTTTAGACGGACAGTGTTTATCAGAGTATGAGCGGAAGACACAAGTGTGGACAAGGATCAGCGCATTTAGCTCGATCAGACAATTTCTTTCATCAAGGGCACACATCAGGTGGTAGTCACCTTAGTTTCCTTATACTATTTTGACCTCTTCCTCGGACAACCCATAATATATCATCCCCGAATGGGGACAACTCATAGACCAGACCATCGATCCCCATCTCCGTGGACTCGATCTCGCGCTTGACCATTTCCTACTCCTCCACCGAGGTGACAGTCACCTCCAAGGTGACTGTCACCTTTGTTCGACGATAGCAATCTCTTCCTCGCTCAACCCATACAACTCATACACCAGACCATCGATCCCCCCCATCCGTGGACTCGATCTCGCGCTTGACCATTTCCTGCACTTTCCTCCAGGCGCGGTCACGTTGAAAGTGATTAGATGGATTGACATCTTGCTAATTTTTCAAGATTTGATAAAATCTCCCTGCCTCATTCAGGGTGCCCCCCTCACCCTGTTTGAGGCATTTTTTATTGTCCCTCCACAATCCGTATCTCTTCCTCACTCAACCCATACAACTCATAAACCAGACGATCAATCGCCGCATCCGTGGACTCGATCTCGCGCTTGACCATTTCCTGTTCTTGCGGAGTTCTTGGGGCTTGCTTGTGTAATGCCAACATGCGCTCGACCAGCGAGACCAGTTTGTCGTGCCGGGCTTTGTCGGCGGAGTCGTCGAAGTTGATTGGACGGATGGGAAAGGGAGATAAGTAATTGGTTTTGAACCTGAAATATCCACCACGCAAGGTTGTGCCTGTATTAGATAGATACCACCAAAATGTTTTTGAGTTCATAACACCAAGAATGTACAACTTGTTTATGGGAAAGTTCTTTCTAACCACTAGACTGTAAACTTGAGTATTATGATACATTCCTTTAGGTGCTAAGGACATATTGCCACCTAAACTAATTTCTGGTGTAACAATCCGTTCAATCTCAAATACATTCATATCCCTGCTTCTATGACATGAATACCAATACTTAGGGTTGGTCTTTTGTCTTACGCGAATTTCAGTTAATTCTTTTTGATATTCCTTAAGATATGCATAGCCTTTAGGAAATCTGCTTTTTAGTTCAGTCTCTTCTATTATCTTTGTTTTACCATCCGCTAACTTGTAAGGATAAATACAATAATATGAGTTTGTAGGTTCTGAGTATCGATTTACATCCTCGCCTGTCAAAAAAGGTTTCACTAGACTGGATTCGATCTCTACACTTTGTTCTGCTCTTTCGGAGAATAATTTATAAATACCACCCTTCAACTCTTCCTCGAACTTTAGAACGTGAATATTATCAATCCCAGATTGTACGCCTACCAATATTTCTTCACATACATCGCCAAGTGTAAGAGGTTGTTTTGACAAGGTTGCTAGAATAGAAGGAACATTTTTCTTTGCTAAAGTCCACGGGGTATCAGAAAAATCTTTTAAGCTGTAAGTTGTAAAGTCATCTTCTGTTAATTTGAACAAGGTTGGTTGAATGTTAATAGCTGGAATGTTTTCGAACTCGTGATATTTGAATTGCTCTAAAGACTCATTCCGTAAAAACAACAATCCTGTGTAAGTTGAAGCCTGGTCGAAAACTAAATTATTCCCGAAACTGATAAGTTTTTCGATTGCTAGTTTCTTGGTAAGAAAGCCTCGTAGACCTGACCCAAAATCAGAATTGATAAATTTATGAGGACAAATAAAACCTAATCGTCCATTTTGTTGTAAGAGTTTATAGGCTTTCTCAATGAAAAGTAGATATAAGTCAAATCGTTTGACTGCACTTTCATATTTTGAAGAAAAATATTCTATTTGATCGTTGTAGTTTTCCTGTAACCCCTGAATTCTCAGGTACGGTGGATTTCCAATCACAGCATCGAAGCCGCCCTGAATGAACACCTGTGGAAAACCAGCTTTCCAGTTGAAGGCGTTCACGCGGTAGCGTTCTTCTTCGTCCACCAACATGGTCAATTGCCGCCCTTCGTAGTAATCATTGCCGATCAACGAGTTGCCGCATTTGATGTTCTTGCCCAAGTCTGGCAAGACTCGCTCTTGGAACAACGCCAACTGCGAGCCGATGGTCTCGCGGCTTTCGCCTTCCAAGACCTTCAATAATAACGAGAGTTTGGTCACTTCCACGGCTTGCGGGTCAATGTCTACTCCGTAGATGTTGTTAAGCAGGATGTCTTTTTTCTTCGAGGTCGTTAGCCTATAGCCGTCTTTGGTTTGGAAGATAACCGGCTTCTTGCCCGTCGCCCATTTCTCAGGGTCGTGTTCCATGTACCATTTCAAATGCCAGTCCAGCAAATACTGATACGCCCCAAGCGGGAAGGTCCCAGACCCACAAGCCGGGTCGAGCACGCGGATTTTTTCGGCTTCCTTGGGGGTCTTGCCTTCCAGCAACCTGCCTACCGTGTTCTCGACAATATACTCCACGATATAGGTCGGCGTGTAATACACCCCGCCCGCCTTGCGCACTTCGGGCTTTTCCTCCACCTTGGCGCGGTGTCCCGCCGTCAGGCGAATCACCTTGCCGAGGAAGCGTTCATACACCTGCCCTAAAATATCCGCCGGAATTTCGCGGAAGACATACGGGCTTTCAGGGTAATACAAATTCTTGATGATGTCCTTCAACGGCTTATCATCGATCTTGAGGGTCAGGGTCAGCGTATCGGTCGGGCTGGAGGCATCTTTCTCTTCCGAAAAATGGAACAAGCCGGAGTTATATCTAGCGTCGGCTCGTTTGAATAACAGGCAGAGATTTTCATAAATATCCCCGCTTTCACCGATCTCTTTCAATTGTTCGTCCCGTTCCACGCCCCGGTCTTCGCAGATGCGCAGAAAGACGATGCGGTCGATGATCATCTGCACGGCGTAGTTCAACTCGCGCACGTTCAGGCTTTCATTGCGTAAGGCAATATTATTTGCGAGCAGGTCGCGCCAGCGTTCGATCTCCGCCAGAAAGGCGTCGTCCACTTCGGCAGTGCCTTTTTTGAGCTTTGCGCTTTCAGCGAAGGCATCGAAGGAGCCCCGTAATACAGCATCTCGCGAGAAGATGCTTGCGATCTCGTCCCATTTTTCAACATAATCTTTATAGGAATACAATTTGACACGCCCCACTGAAGCCTTGTCTTTTTTATCGGGCTTGGCGCGGCAATCGTAAATGGCCAACTCTTCGAAATCCGAAAGGATACTGAGCGGCAGTTTTGCGCTCCAGGCATAACGGCGTAATTGAAAGGCGGGGTGAATATCCGTCTCGATCTTGACGGCGGGTTTCTTGGCTTCTAAAAAGAACTTTCTCTGCCCGCCGATGCGAAAGGCATAATCGGGCGCTTTATTTTCCCCTTCGATCTCCAGGCTATCTTCATGCACCACATCCTTGTACATCTCAGCATAGCCCTGTTTATTGAACACATCCCAACCGAGCGCCTCAAAGAACGGATCGAGGAACTCGCGCCGGAGTTGCGTCTCGTTGTACCTGCCGGAACGGTAGGTTTCGCGGTGTTCATCAAATCTTTGCACAAGTTGGCGGATGATGTCTGGGGCAGTCATGGATACGATTCCCTTTGGATTATTATAATCTTAGACCTGACAGGTTTCCAAAACCTGTCAGGTCTAATTCTCAGTGGTATAATCC
Source organism: Candidatus Villigracilaceae bacterium (assembly GCA_026645935.1). Lineage (GTDB taxonomy): Bacteria > Chloroflexota > Anaerolineae > Anaerolineales > Villigracilaceae > Villigracilis. Next base: position 64,239 of record JAPKMP010000004.1, read on the forward strand.
CGCCCAATGAAATCCAGCCTCAAGCCCGCCTCCGCTCGAGCCGCCGCCGCTACATGCGCGACCTGCAAACCTGCCACGGCTTGAGACGGAACCGAGAGGAAATCCAGTCCCGAAACCGACAGGTTCGGGACTTTTTTGTTAATAGTGTATGTCATTCTGAGGGAGTGGCGCAAGGCGCTACGACCGAAGAATCTCGTTTTCTGGCGTAGAGACCCTTCGCTACGCTCAGGGTGACATGCTCAGGACGCTTGGTATAATTCGCCAGCCATTTCAACACTTCGGAGTACTCCATGACCAAAAAACTCACCGGCAACCAGATCCGCCAGGACTTCATCGACTTCTTCGTCGAACACGGACACACCGCCGTGCCTTCGATGTCGCTCGTCCCTGGCGGGGACTCCACGCTTCTCTTCACCAACTCCGGCATGGTGCAGTTCAAGGACGTCTTCCTCGGCACCGATAAAAAACCCTACACCCGCGCCGTCGACTCGCAGAAGTGCATGCGCGTGGCGGGCAAACACAATGACCTCGAGGATGTGGGCCGCGACGATACGCATCACACTTTTTTCGAAATGCTCGGCAACTGGTCATTCGGCGATTACTACAAAAAGGAAGCCATCGCCTGGTCATGGCAGTTGCTCACCGAAGTATGGGGCATCCCCAAAGATAAACTTTACGCGACCTGCTTCGAAGACGACAAGGGCGATATCCCGCGCGACGACGAAGCCGCCGATGCGTGGAAAGCCCAGCCCGGAATGAATCCGGAGCATGTCTTGTTCTTCGGGCGCAAGGAAAACTTCTGGCAAATGGCGGAGACCGGTCCCTGCGGTCCTTGCTCCGAAATTCACATCGACCTCGGCGAAGAACGCGACAACCTGCGCGGCACCGACCACCTTTGCGGCGTGAACGGCGAATGCACGCGCTTCCTTGAACTGTGGAACAACGTTTTCATTCAATACAATCTCTTCGACGACGGACGCCTCGAACTGCTCCCTGCCAAACACGTCGATACCGGCATGGGCTTCGAACGCATTGTCGCTGTTTTGCAGGGCGTCGATTCCAATTACAAGACCGATCTTTTCACTTCTTCTCTTGAAGTCCTGCGCTCGCTCACCGGTCACAGCGAAAAGGAAATGCTCGCGGATTTCACACCATATCGCGTCATCTGCGATCACGTGCGCTCGGCGGCGTTTCTCATCGCGGATGGAGTCGTTCCGGGCAACGCGGGCCGCAATTATGTTGCGCGCATGATCGTCCGCCGCGCGGCTCGCTTCGGATCGAAACTTGGACTCAATGAGCCTTTCCTTTCGAAGGTCGCTCAAGCTGTCATCGAACAATATGGCGATTTCTATCCGGAATTGAAAAAAGCCCAGCCTGCGATCATGGATAATTTGACTCGGGAAGAAGTCCGCTTCGCACGCACGGTCGAGGCGGGTACTAACCATTTGCAGAATCTACTCTCCAATCTCCAATCCTCCAATTCTCTGCTCTTGGATGGTCACAAAGCCTTCGACCTGTACGCCACCTACGGCTTGCCCTTCGAGATCTCCCGCGACATCGCCCGCGAACAGGGGCTCGACGTGGACGAAGCCGGTTTCAACGACGCGAAGGAACATCACGCCAAGGCTTCCGGTGGCGGTAAAGCCATGGGTAAACTCGGCGGTGAAGACGCTGAATTTTTCGCTGGCATTTTGAAAGACTTGCAAACCAAGGGAAAACTTGGCAAGGATGGAGTGGAATACGATCCATACAACGGAACGGATATTTCCCGCTATTCGAATCTTGAAGTCCTGGCTCTCGTTGTGAACGGTCGATTGGTTGAATCCGCTGAATTGGATGATCAAGTTGAAGTGATTCTGCCCAGGACCGGCTTCTACATCGAAGCGGGCGGTCAGGTGGACGATACGGGATACATCCGGTATCTCCCCTCTCCCTCTGGGAGAGGGGCCGGGGGTGAGGGCGGCTGGGAAATCGAAGTCACCGGTATGCGCCGCGCATCCGCGGGTGTCATCGTGCATATTGGAACGGTGATCTCCGGTCAGCCCAAGGTTGGCGATAAAGCGACGGCCGAAGTGGACATCGTCCGCCGCCACGACATCATGCGCAACCACACAGCGACTCATTTGTTGCACAAGGCATTGCACGAGGTTTTGAGCGATCAAGCAAAACAGGCGGGTTCGCTTGTTGCGCCAACGCATCTGCGCTTCGACTTCAACCACCCCGAAGCGATGACGCCCGAACAGGTCGAGCGCGTCGAACGCATGGTCAACGAAGCGATTGCGGCGGATATGCCCGTCGTTAAGGTGACCAAGTCGCTGGACGAAGCCAAAAAGGAAGGCGCGATGGCGCTCTTCGGCGAGAAATACGGCGAGACTGTCCGCACCATTTCCATTCTTAGCTCCGCTGGGGGCTTAGCTCCCAACGAGCAAGAGAAGCATTCCTACGAGCTCTGCGGCGGCACTCACCTCGAACGCACGTCCGATATTGGCACATTCCTTATCGTCAGTGAAGGTTCGGCGGCGGCGGGTGTGAGGCGCATCGAAGCGGTCACGGGCCGCGGCGCGTATGATTTGATCCATAAGCGTTTCAAGACGTTGAAACATGCCGCGGCTTCCCTCAAGACTTCGCTGGATGAAATCCCTGCGCGCGTGGACGCATTACAAAATGAAATCTCTGAGTTGAAGAAGGAACTTGCCAACCTTAGATCGCAATCAGCGCTATCCACCTTCCACTCGCTGCTCTCCAACGTGCAAACCGTGAAGGATGTCAACATCCTCGGTGTGGAAATCCCGAATGCAGATGTTGACACTCTTCGTTCGCTCGCTGATAAATTCCGCGAGAAACACCCTAAGAACGGCGCGGCGGTCTTTGTCTCCGGAGGGACTGTCATCGCCACCGCGACCGAAGACGTGGTCAAACGGGGAGTCAATGCCGGGGATTTGATCACAGGCATCGGCGGGAAGGGAGGCGGGCGTCCGAATCTTGCACAGGGCAGCTTGAATGGAGATGTCAAAGAATCGCTTTCAAAACTTCCGAAGGTGATTGAAGGAAAGTTGAAATAAGTTCGATTATTATGCAGGGTCACGACGTGCTGTGACCCTGCGATTTACTTAACGATCATCCCGCCAAAGCCGTTCAAGCGAACGGCTTTTTGATCCAATTCTTCATTTCCCGATAATTTGAAAACGCATTCTGATGAATCAAGCGGGAATTCATTTTCCCTTTCATCGAAGTTCATCAGAACGATGCGCTCTTCGCTCGCTGTTTTGCGGATGAAACCCAAAACATTTTTCGGAAGCCCGTTCAAAAGTTCCAGCAAACCTTCCTGCATCGTGATGTTTTCCCGGCGAAATTTCAGCAAACGTTTGAACGTGTTCAGGAGCGAAGTTTCATCCGCGTTTTCCCGCTTCGCATTGACTGTTGGATAATTCGGATGCACCGGCAGCCAGGTCTTTTCTGCAACAGAAAACCCGGCGTTCCTGGATTCGTCCCATTGCATCGGCGTGCGGACTTCGTCTCGATTCACAGTCACGTCCATCAGGTCGAAGAAGAGGCGCGGCGCGAATGTGTATTTATGCGGGATCGGGTCGAGCGCGTTCTTGAATGGGAGGTCGAGGTTGGTCATGCCGAGCTCTTCGCCGTAATAGGTGCAGGGCACGCCGCGCACAGTGAATTGAAGCATGGCGAGAAGTTTTGCCTTGCGGATATCGTCTCTCAGACGATGGATGCTCCGGCGTTTGTCAAGGTTGCTGAAGACATAGACCGGCATGAAAGGCGGCGAGAAATGCCTATCGATGTCTTCGATCAAGGCGCGGAAATATTCCGCAGTGAATTTGAATTGGAGCATCTCGAAATCGAAGACGAGGGTCAGGCCATCGTTTGTTTCTTCCCCGGCATATGTGCGGACGACCTCCCGCGCCGCTGCAACCTCACCGACGGTGAGGATTTTGCCGAACTCATCGGTCAATTTTCGAAATTCTCTCGCCAGGTCGAAGGATTCAGGCTGGTCCTGCGAATATTTTGCTTTTTGCAGAAACCCGGAAGGATCGTTCGGCGTTGGCGCAAGCTTGAATGCGAAGGGATTGTCCCGGAATTCCTCATTCTTGTAAATGGTATTGAAGATGTCAAGGCGGTAACCATCCACGCCTTTGGCGAGCCAAAAGCGGGCGATGTCGAACATCGTCTTTTTGACTTCGGAGTTGCGCCAGTTCAGATCCGGTTGGAAGGGAAGAAAACTCGCCCAATAATATTGTCCGCGTTCCCCGGCGTAATGCCAGCCCGAGCCGCCGGTCATGCTCTGCCAGTTGTTTGGTTTTACCCTCACCCCCAACCCCTCTCCCAAAGGGAGAGAGGGACTGCGCCAAAGATACCAATTTGCTTTGGGATTATGCCGCGAAGACCTCGACTCCAAAAACCAGGGATGCTGGTCGGAGGTGTGATTGAGGACCAGATCGAAAACGATCTTCATCCCGCGCCGATGCGTCTCTTCGATCAGCTGCAAGGCATCCTCCATCGTACCGAACTCCGGGGCGGTGGAGAGATAATCCGAGACGTCGTAACCAAAGTCCCGTTGGGGTGAGGCGAAGAAAGGGGAGACCCAGATCGCCTCGAAACCGATATCCTTCAGATAATCCAGTTTTTGGATGATGCCCCTCAGGTCGCCGACGCCATCGCCGTTCGCGTCCATGAACGAACGGGGGTAGATTTGATAGATCGTTGTTTTGTGATACCAGGGAATGGTCATGGGTGAATAATCGGTTCTCAGGTATGTTTGTGGTTCTTCCGAAGTATGGCAGAATGAACCATATCGTTTGATTGGGGGAACAATCCCCGCAGGCGATACGTCCATTATAAAAACAATTGGTGAGTAGCGGGAACTTCCAATCCGCAGAAGGAGGTCCCATGACCTGACATCACCCCGCCCCATGAAGAACAGCCGGACGCCGCCTGCTGGTCTTCCGTTCGTCCGCGCAGTTTGCGCTCTCATACGCAAACTCAAGACAATATTTTCCAAATTTGGAGAAGAGAAAATGAACACCTTACGCAAAGCCTTTGGCTATTGTGCAGTTTTCCTGTTGGTGTTTCTCGCCGCATGCGGCGGGTCGCCAGCGACCGAAGCCCCCGCAACAGAAGCCGAATACTACGATTACGCTCCCGCCGCCACGGTAGCCGCTCCCATGGAGGAACAGCCCGCTTCCATCATTCCGCAAGGCGGCAATTACCCGGCTCCCACTGCAAACGCAAACAACGAGCCGTACGACATGTTCTTCGAAGACTATGGAGTCAATCCGTCCATTGATACCGAAGACGACAACCTCTCCACGTTCGCATTGGATGTGGATACCGGCTCGTACACCGTCATGCGGAATTATCTCAACGACGGTTTCCTGCCGCCTTCCGAATCTGTGCGCGTGGAGGAATACATCAATTATTTCGATCAGGGGTATGGACTTCCATCCGAGCATCAGACCTTCAACATTTACATCGACGGCGGACCTTCGCCCTTCACCCAAACCGAACGCTACGATATGCTCCGCATCGGGATTCAGGGATACGAGGTCCCGGACGAGGAGAGGAAAGATGCGTCTCTGACCTTTGTAATCGATGTCTCCGGTTCGATGGACATGGACAACCGCCTGGGTCTGGTCAAGCAATCGCTCGAAATGCTCGTCGAGCAGCTTCATCGCGATGATACGGTCAGCATCGTGGTTTATGGATCGGATGCGCGCATCGTTCTGGACCCGACACCTGGTTCGCAATCCGGACGGATTCTCTCCGCCATCTATTCGCTCCGCCCTGAAGGCGCGACCAACGCCGAAGCCGGCCTGCGGCTCGGATACCGCATGGCGATGGAAGCCTATAATCCGGATGGAATCAACAGAGTGATCCTCTGCTCGGACGGCGTGGCAAACGTCGGCGAGACCGGACCCGATGCCATCCTCGAAGAGATCGACCATTTTGTCGAAGAGGGCATCACGCTCACCACCATCGGCTTCGGCATGGATAATTACAACGACACACTGATGGAGCAACTCGCAGACAACGGCGACGGCTTCTATGCCTACGTGGACGACCGCGATGAAGCCCGCAAACTCTTTGTCGATGAGATCACAGGAACATTACAGACCATTGCACTGGACGCCAAGGTGCAGGTGGAGTTCAATCCTGATGTGGTGAGGAACTACCGGCTCGTCGGTTACGAAAACCGCGATGTGGCAGATGAAGACTTCCGCGACAATGATGTGGATGCGGGCGAGATCGGGGCGGGTCATTCCGTGACGGCGTTGTACGAGGTCAAACTTTATCCCGAAGCCTATGGAAAGATCGCGACTGTGTTTATGCGTTGGGAGGACCCCGATACGCATCAAGTCATCGAGATTTCGCAGGATTATTACGCCGACCAACTCGGGCGCGATTTCCGCGAGACGGATCCCTTCTTTCAGCGCGCGGTAGTCGTTGCGGAATTCGCCGAGATTTTGAAAGGCAGTTACTGGGCGGAGGACAGCTCGCTCGATGATGTGTACGATGAAGCCCGCCGTATCGAAGACGACCTGCGCCGCGACGACGACATGGAAGAGTTTGTCGACCTCGTGAAGATGGCAAGACGCCTGTGGTGACGTGAAAAAACAAGACTCACCCGGAAACTAAGGTTTCACGGGTGAGTTCGTCTTTAAAAGCAATCGGGATGCGGTTAACTTTGAAATCGCGGATTTATTTAATCCTTTTCCGCGCGCTTTGCGGTCTGCGCTCATCCGCGTCCCAAAATTAATTCTGGTTTTTTATGTTTAGACAGCGCAATCCGGGCAGGGAATCTATTTGAAGAAAACAAAGGCGGTGATTATGATCAACTGCGCCAATGGATAATAACTGGCGTTATCGAACAATTTTGCCGCCATCCGCGCTTCCCTTTGCTTATTGAAAAGTTCGTATCCCGGTTTCAGCAGCAGAACCCCTCCCGCGGCGGCGCTGGCAAGCAGGTAAAGCCAGCCCAACCCGAGCGGCGAAGCCTGTGGGAGAAGCAGGCTGAAAATCACTGTAAAGCCCAGGGTCAGCAGAACAATGATCGCTGCGGTTTGAGTCCCGAGCTGCAGGGGAATCGTCTTGGCGTTGACCCGGCGATCCTCGGCTGTGTCGTTCCAATCCGCCGGAACATTTTGTCCGCCAATCTCCCAGAAGAATACCCAGGCGAGCACGAGCAGGACAAGTTGAAACGATGGATTGGGATCGACGACATAGATCGCCGAAATGGGTCCGCTCGATTTGACCAGTCCGCTGGCAAAGGTCCGCAGGTAGGTTACCTTTAGAAGAAGGCAATAGATCACCTCGAGGATCGCGGCCGCGATCAGGATGACGACGATGAACGGGTTCAACAGGTAGCAGCCGATAAGCGCCAGGACGAACCATCCTGCAAACCAAAGGATCCCGCTGCGATAACTCAATGCGTTCTGTGCCAGCGGATAGCGCAGGTCAGACGCCTCGACGGAATAACCGGCGTTGATTCCGCCCGCAAATTTTTCCTTATCCACGGCGATGCCGACCAGATCGTTGAGGGCGTAGATCGCCGTGTATGCGGCGAAGGCGGTAAAGATCGAAAGGAGAACGACCTGCCATTGAGGAAAATCTCCCAGCCACAACAGCGCGACAAAACCGGGCGTGGCAAGGTCCAATATCCCGTGCGTGGTGCGGGAAAGCGCGAAGAAACGTTTCATTGATTGTCTCCACAAATCATGTCGATGCAAACCGGCGGGCGATGCGATCTCCGGATCAATTGGGAGGACCGCTTCATGGATCCACGGACCCTGTTGCAGTGACATATAAATTATTTCTTTTTGAAATGCGCCATGTAGTTCACGTCTTCTTTATCTGGGGCGACCTTCCAACTGCGGGCGAGGGGATTGTACATCAGACTGGCGAGACGCACGAACTCCAAACCGGCTTCGCGATTCCAGGCTTTCAATTCAACCGGGCGGATCAATTTGGAGTAGGTGTGTGTGCCGCGGGGTAAAAGGCGCAAAATATATTCGCCGCCGACTATCGCAAACAAAAATGCCTTGAGTGTGCGGTTGATGGTCGAAAAGAAGGCGAAACCGCCCGGCTTCAACGCTTGGGCGCAAGCCGCCACCACTTTGCCGGGTTCCGGCACATGCTCCAGCATTTCCATGCAGGCCACTGCGTCGAACATACCCGCCTGGTTGCCGGCGAATGCTTCCGTGCTTTCATACCGGTAGTCGATGTTCAATCCCTGTTGTTGAGCGTGTCTTCGGGCGACTTGAAGCGACGCCTCGGACAGGTCCAGGCCTGTCACTTGCGCCCCGGCTTTTGCCAGCGCCTCAGAGAGGATTCCGCCCCCGCATCCCACATCCAGGATTTTTGGGTTCGGAGTCGGAATCCTCTCCATGATGAACTTCGTCCGCAAAGGGTTGATGGTATGGAGAGTTCCCATCTCGCCTTTGGGATCCCACCAGATTTGCGAGACCCGGTCGAACTTGTCGATTTCCCTGTTGTCGGCGTTATCAAACGTGGTCATAGTTTATGGCGATCCAATCCTCTAAATTCTTGACTGCGAACTCGATCTCGTCCGTTTTGATATCGTTCAGGAACACGCAATCGCCGATCCCACGCGGCATCGGGACGCGCTGGAGTCCGTTTCGGTGGTAGGTGCGCTCCGTCAGCGAAGCCCAGAGCAGTTCCGGGTCCAGAAGCGAGGCGTCGAGTTCGTATCCCAACGAAACGACCAGGCGGAAGATGCGCTCCGTCTCTTCGTCCGATAAAAGATTCCTGCCGCTCGCGATTACTGCCGAGAGTAGGATGTCGAATAATACCGCCTCGCCGTGGAATAAATGGGCTTCGTGGCGGGTTTCGAGGCCGTAACTGAACGTATGCCCGAAATCCACTCTGCGCGCCAATTCCTCTTCGAATAGATTGGGCTGTAATTCATCGATCATTCCGTCGATCGCGCGGTCGAGGATGACGCCGCCTTCCTCGTCCTGAAAATGCGCATCGACGCTTCGCGCCCCGTGAATCTCGAGCAGGTCGAACAATCCCGCATCTTTGATGACCGCCAGTTTGATGATCTCGCATACCCCGTTCAGGATGTGGCGGCGCGGCAGGGTCTTCAGGAAGGATTTATCGAGAAGGACTTTTTGCGGGGGATGAAACGCTCCCAGGCGGTTCTTGCTCCCGTTGAAATTGATTCCGGTCTTGATGCCGATCGATGCGTCGACATATCCCATTAGGGTGGTCGGCACTTTGATATGCGGGACGCCGCGGCGATAGTTCGCCGCCACGAAGCCGGCCACATCGGTCAGCACGCCACCCCCGATGGCGATGATCGGTTCGTCCCTGCGGTGGATCGGGAAGGAATCCAATTCACGCAAAAAATAAAGATGGTGTTCCAGGGTCTTGTTCTCTTCGCCGCCGGGAAAGGTGACGATCTTTGCCTCGATGTGATGGTGTGAAAAATAGTTTCGAATTTCTACGGAGAAGTGCCTCTCCACATTTTCGTCCACCACCACGAATCGGCGGGCGTCTTCTATTCGGCCCACCGAGAGAAGCGCCCAATTCTGCGGATGGAACAGGTCCGAGGTATTGATGACCTCGTATTCGATCGTGTGTTGATATGTGACTCGTCTTTTGCTCATTCTTACTCTAAATGATCCGTTTCCAATTGGGTTTTGCTTCCAAAACACGCCTGGCAAGCGCCTGCGCCAGTTCAAGGCTGTGGTTCTTGTAATTGCCGCATTGCGCGATGTTGGCGTAGGGCACTTCGCTTGCGGCGAGAACATCGTTCAGTATTTTTTCATACACGTCATGGACGGCTTGCATACGCCCTTCGTTGAAAAGGATAAGATAAAATCCGGTCTGGCATCCCATCAGGCCGAGGGAGATGAAATTTTTCGGCATGTATTTTTGAAAACCCCATAAAAGAAAATGCTCGAAGGAGTGCATTTCTGTGGACGAAAGAAAAACGGAATTCGGCTCATTGATGCGCAGGTCGACGGAATACACCACGTCGCCGGAGGGTCCCGGCGTTGCGGCGCGTAATTTGACGTGCGGAGCCTTCAGCAGTCGGTGGTCCAATTCCCCGACCGTCCCAGCCTCCCAGCCGAGTTGGGCAAAATCCATCATGACTCTCTCCTATAAATTCACGCGCGTAGGGCGCGATCATGGTTTACACGAATTGCGACAAATGCTTGTAGCTATCGTTCAGCGCCTTTTCCCAGGAGGCGACGTGATGATACAGTTCGACGGACGCATACCCCGAGAAGCCGTTGTCGGTCAGCGCCTTGAAACTTGCGGCGAAATCCATCGTCCCTTCGCCGGGAATCTCGTGAAAGTGGACGATGCCTGTCAGGGTGTTCGCGACCATTTTATCCATCAAGAGTTTACCGTTACTGTCTTTGGTGCTTCGCAGGTAAATGATGATCGGACGGGCGCGTTCCAGCACGTCGTAGGTCAAACCGGGGACGGAGATAAGATAGACGAAAATTTCGCTCTCGAATGGGGACTGACCCGCAAAAAGGTTGTTATAGTCCACGAAGGCGGGGTCGGTGGTAATGTTTACCGAGCCAAGAATCGATTCGATGCGTTTCTTCTGTCTTGCATCTGGCAGTTCGTCGTGGAAGTAAATCGGGTGGTCGCAGTCTACCAAAAGGTAATCTGCCGATTCGGGGAAGTAGATCAGATACCTGGCGAAGTTCAGATCCATTTTGAGGCTGTCCGCCCATTTGACCAGTTTCAAGTTGTAACCTTCCTGTGAATCGGATACGTGCAGGAATTTGGCGCGTTTCGCGGCCCTGCCCAGGGCTTCGAGGTAATTCGTCTCGGAACAGTAATTGTGATTCAGGTCAAGGTGCAGTTGAAAGCGGTTGGAGCCGACTTCATCCACCAAGCTCATGCCCTGTTCCAGCGTTTCGATGTACATGCCGGGTTCGGGTTCGATCAGAAGCGTGATGTCCTCGTCCTCGCGCAATTCCTTCAAACATTGATGGACGCTGTCCACAAGCAATTCGCGCGGATCGACCAACGGATTGCTGACGTGCTCATCGCGGATGAAGCCGCTTCCGAACGTGACGAGGGGCACATCCAACGCCCGGGCAACGTGGATCCCGCGCTTCACAAGGTCGATGCGGCGTTTCCTTCCGGCGAGGTCGGGACTCATGAGCGAAGGTTCATGCGGACGCTGGGGAGTGAAAAAATGCGATGCGGTCGAAACACAGGCGGCGGTCACTTCCAATGAGTCCAGTTTCTTTTTGACTGCGGCAAGATATTCACTTGTGATATCGAAGGGGTTGAACTGGTCGCGGTGGAAGGAAAGTTCCACGCCGGGGTAACCTGCCTTGTCCACTTCTTCGATGGATCGCAGGAAATCGAGGTTGGTCAAGCCAAATGTGCTGTAACTGAGTTTGATCATTCAAAACGCTCCAAACAGAAAACCTGTCCGGTTGGGGGCAGGCAGAGGTCTTTCACCTCCGGCTGGCAATTCGCGATTTTACCATCGCTTGTGAAGTATTGGACTTTCCTATTTGCAAAGATTCAGACACAACGCTCCCTCCATGGGTAGCGGTGAAGACGTTCGCCACAAAAACGACATGATGGAGTTCTTATCTGTTGGCGATGGCTGTCGCTTGGGTTTAAAAACGGAGTCCGAAGTCTCCAGACTTCGGACTCTCTGTTTGGAACTCCCAAGCTTGAAACTTCCGGGAATATTTTACTGCTTAAACTTCCAATTCTGCACGCCCCAGCTCATGCTGCCCCAGGTGTTGAGTGTATACCCTTCAAGGCTGTCGGCGATTCCGTAATTATCCTGGAAGAGATAAAGATAGACCTGCGGCAGGTCGTCGATCACTGCCTGACCGATTTCGCAGTACGCGGCTTTGCGTGTTTCGATGTCGAAGCTTGTACCGGCGGTTTCGAGCGCCGCATCCACATCCTCATTCACCCAGCGGAAGTAGTTACCGCCGGTGGGGTTGTCTGCGGAGGGGATGCGCGAGGAATGATAGGCGTCGAAGTTGTAACTCTGCGGCTCGGTGGTGAAGCCGCGGTCGAAGATCAGCATGTCGTAATCGCCGATCATGCGCGGAGAGTTATCCTCGAATGTGCCGAAGATGATCGAGAAATCATAGTTCTGGATGCGCGCCTCGATGCCGACGGCTTTCAGGTTCTCGACGATGAACTCCTCGGTAAGTTGCAGCGGGTCGAAGGCCGTATATCCCTGAAGTTCAAGAGAGAGGCGGGTTCCATCCTCTGCGTGCATCGCGCCTTTTGCAACACGGATGCCGTCAGCGCCCATCTCCCATCCGGCTTCGTCCAGCAATTTGTTCGCGGCTTCCACATCGAATCCGTACTTGCGCGGAAGTTTGCACTTGTACCAGCCGTAAGCGAACGGGTTGGTCGAATCGCCGACGCTTCCCTGCAAGACATCCTGTTGCAGCGATTCGTAATTGATGGCATGGGCGATCGCCTGTCGCACGCGGATATCGCCCAGGATCGGGTGCGGCGCGGCGGCGGACGGATCGCCATCGAAAGGCGCGCTCAAGTTGAAATCGATGGCCATATTCCAGATGCCGGGGATGAGATATTGCTGGGCGACTCCCTTCAATAATTCATCGTAATCGACTTTGAATTCGCCGGGCCACAAATGAACATGACCGTCCCCATTCAACATCATCGCGGTTTGTGCGGCAGGTTCGGGGACGATCTCGAATACGATACTGTCGAGATATGGTTTTCCCTCTTCGAAGTAATTCGGGTTGCGGGTCATCGTGATGCGTTTGCCCGATTCCCAATTGCTGACGATGAACGGTCCGGCCGTTACAGGCGCGCGGTTCCATTCCCAATTTGCCATTTCCTCCGGGGCGCCTGTGGCATGGCGCGGGAATAAACCGTAGGCAAATTGATCGAGATAACCGGGATAGGGTTCTGAGTAGGTGAGGATGGTCGTCAGATCGTCGGGCGTTTCGACGTTCGCGATCAAATCGAATCCGCTCGTGCCGACCAATGCGCCGGAGTTCGGATTCGAAAGCACCTCGATTGTGAAGCGCACATCGTCCGAAGTCAGCGGCTCGCCGTCGGACCATTTCAGGTCAGCCATCAGCTTCCATGTCACGGTCAGGTGGTCATCCGAGATCACGGGCAAGCCTTCTGCAAGCACCGGCACAAAATTTCCGGTCTCATCGATGGTGACCAAACCCGTCATCGAAGTGGCGTCTGCCGCCTGCCGGACGATCGCCGCATCTGCCAGATAGAAATTCAATGTAGCCGGTTCTTCGGGCAGGATGAGGACGGCTGTCCCGCCTCCGCCCCCGCCGGATGCCGGTTCTTCACCCCCGGTTCCGCATCCGCTGAGGACGAACCCCAATATAACGAACAGTGTGAACAGTTTGAGTTTCATCTCTTCTCCTTTTTGTAGTGCGGGTTTGTAACCCGCCGGACGTTCCTGCATTGTAATCGTCAGGCTGAAAGCCTGACCTACTCACTCCGTATGAATCACGTACGGATCGAACGCGTCGCGCAAACCATCCCCGATGTAGTTGATCGACATGACTGTGATGAAGATCATCAAGCCGGGATAGAATGCCAGCCAGGGTGCGCGGAAAACCTGGTTTTGCGCTGTCGACAGGATGCTTCCCCAGGTCGGCGTGGGCGGCTGGACGCCGAAGCCCAAATAACTCAAGCCTGATTCCGTGATGATCGCGGAAGCCATTTGCAATGTCCCGCTGACGAGAATGGGTCCGATACAATTCGGCAGGATATGGCGCAGGATGATGCGGGCGCTGCTTCCACCCAGTGCGCGCGAGGCGGAGACAAATTCCTTTTCGCGCAGGACGAGAAAAAGTCCGCGCACGAGACGGGCGGGCCACATCCATGATAGGGCGGCGATGATAATGATCACCACGAACACGCTGTTTTGTAAAATGTACAACTGTTGTTCGCGTAAAAACGCGCCGAGGAGGATCAGCACGAAGATGGTGGGGAAGGTCAGAAAGGCATCTGTGATGCGCATCAGTGCGGAATCGATCCAACCGCCGAAATATCCGCTCAATGCGCCAACGAGGACTCCCAGCGAAATGGATAAAAACGTGGATATCAACCCGACGGAAAGGGAGACACGACCGCCATACAGGATTCTCGTGAAAACGTCGCGTCCGAGTTCATCGGTGCCAAACCAATGCTGGAGGCTGGATTTTTGAAACATCTGGGTCGGATTCTGCTCGGTCGGCTCGTATGGAGTAAGGTCGGCAAGAACCGAGAACAGAACGAGCAGCGCGAGAACCGCTATCGCAACGCCAGCCAGTTTATGTTTGAAAAAACGGCGCGTGATCAGGGCTGCCATGCTTTGCTCGCGGATGGAGAGAGTGGATTCGATCTCACTCATATTTCACCTGCGGATTGAGCCATCCGTATGCGAGGTCTGCAATGATATTGCAGACGATGATCAGGATGGCGGTCAGCATGACAACGCCGAGCAGCACCGGGTAATCGCGTCCTTTTGCCGCATCCCAGAAGAGTCGTCCCATACCGGGCCAGGAAAAGATGGTTTCCACAAAAAGCGCGCCTGCGAACAAACTTGGCAGGTCGAGCGCAATCAATGTCACCAGGGGCAGGATCGCATTACGGAGCGCGTGTTTGTAATACACCCAGCGGTCTGCGAGCCCCTTCGCCCGCGCGGTGCGGATGTAATCCTCATGCAGGACATCCAGCATGCTTGACCGCAGAAAACGCGAATACCAGGCGATCCATCCCAGGCTCAATGCGGTGACCGGCAGGATGAGATGCCAGAGCGTATCCAACAAATCGCCTTCCCGCCCGCGCGAGTTCATCCCGCCGACGGGGAAGAGCGGGTCGCCTGTGAATGGATTTTTTATCGTGACGTAAAAAATGACGATCAGTCCCAGCCCCAGCCAGTAGACCGGAATTGCCTGACCGACAAACGTGACGGTCGTCATCGTGTAATCGAAGGGCGAATACGGCTTGCGCGCGGAAAGAATACCGATGGGTATGGCGAACAGCAAAGTTACAAGGAACGATGCGCCGACCAAAATCAATGTGTTCGGTACGCGTTCACTGATCATCTCCGAAACCGGACGGCGGAATTTGATTGACTCGCCGAGGTCTCCGTTCAACATTCCCCCAAGCCACCTGCCGTACTGGACGGGCAGGGGATCGTTCAACCCGAGCTGTTCCTCGATGGCTTCGAGCTGTTCCTTGGAAATATTCGGGTTGCGCCGCGCAGCGGTCAACGGACCGCCCGGCGCGGCGCGCACCATCAGGAACAACAAAATGCTGATGATGAAGAGGATGGGAACGGTTTGCAATAACCTGCGCAGGGCGTAGGTTCTCATTTACGCCTCGAATGCGATTTTGCCGTTCACCATGGTCATGACCGGTTTTGCTTCCATGATGTTCTTCGGGTCTAGCGCGAACAGGTCGTGCGAGAACAACACAAGATCGGCAAGATAACCTTCCCTGAGCTGTCCCTTTTCGTTTTCCATGAATTCTGCATACGCCGCGTCCCGGGTGTAACCTATGATCAGTTCTTCGAGCGTCAGATTTTGAGATGGATTGCTGTCATCCCATTTTTCGCGGTTCAACCCTACATGCAAGTTGATCATCGGATCGAACGGCGCAACGGGCCAATCGCTCCCAAAGGCGATCTGGTTGCCTGCATTTAGAATTTCGCGCCATGCGAACGACAGGTGCCAGCGTCCTGTCCCGACTCGTGTGGGCCATACATCCCCTTCCTTGAGGCTGAACGGCGAATGGCTGGTCTGCATCGACGGCAGGACCCCCAATTGCTTGAAACGGGGGATATCACTCGGATGAATCACTTCGATATGCTCGATGCGATGGCGGCTGTCGCGCTTCCCGTTCGACTTTTGAACCGCCTCGTACCCATCGAGCGTTCGTCTCACCGCGCCGTCGCCGCAGCAGTGGACGAAGATCTGCAATCCCATTTTGTCGCACAGCGCCGCCATACGGGTGAAATGCTCGAGCGAATAAATGCCTTCGGGCTTGGCGTCTGGATTATCGGCATACGGCTCGACAGTGAGAGCGGTGTACGATTCCCAGACCCCATCCATGAAAAATTTTGCCGCGCCGCCGCGCACGAACTCGCCTCTGACCTGTGCCATCTCGGCGGCTTCCTTTAGCATATCTTCGGTCGTCTCCGGCTTGACGTGATAAGGTTCATAAACCCGCACCGTCATCTCGCCCGCATCTTCGACGGCGGCATAGGTCATCAGTTCTTCCATGTCGCCGTTCATGTTATGGACGCTGGTGACACCGCAGGCGTTCATGCGCGCCATGGTCATTTTTAGAAGTTCGCGTTTACGGGCTTCACCCGGTTCGGGAATCAAATCCGAAACCAACCTCATCGCAGTTTCGCGCAATTCGCCGATGGCGAATCCACTCTCGTCACGGACGATGACCCCGTTGCCTTCCGCTTCCTTCCCCGGCTGGAGGATGCCGGCCATTTCCAGCGCCTTTGTGTTCGCCCATGAAGTGTGACCGTCGTAGGCATTGATGTAAATGGGCTTATCCGCGATGATGGCGTCCAATTCGTGGCGGTTATGGATGATGTCGTACTTTACACCCCGCCCATCCACCCAGTCAGCGGTCTTATTTTCCGATTCGAATGTCAGCAGTACTTTTCTTACGTCATCCAGGTTTTTTACATCGTATACCTGCGCTCCACCCATCGAAATGGATCCCCACAACAGATGAAAATGTGAGTCGATGAAACCCGGCGTGACTGTGCGCCCCATTCCATCCATGACCCGGGTGTTTCCATCCTTAAAAACGTTTGCGCCTTCATTCATTCCCACAAAGACGATGCGATTTCCCCTGACAGCCACTGCCTCAGCCTGCGGCATGTCCTTGTTGCTGGTAAATACCTTCGCGTTCTCGACGATGAAATCTGCCGGGGTAACCATGTCTCAGCTCCTTGTGATGTATGGCTTGATAATACATTATCTAGGACGTGCGGGCAAGAGAAACTTCCTGTCTGGTATATAATTTCGCCCATGACCGAGAAACGGAATGTGGTCGTTGCCATGTCCGGCGGCGTGGATTCGTCTGTCGCGGCGGCAATGTTAAAGGAACAGGGTTACGATGTGACCGGGATGATGCTGCGTTTGTGGAGCGAGCCTGGCAAAGAGGACTCGAACCGCTGCTGTACGCCCGACTCGATGGCGCAGGCGCGGCGCGTGGCGGGGATTCTAGATATTCCTTTCTATGTGGTGGATGCGAAGGATGTCTTCCGGGAAACGGTGGTGCAATATTTCCTGGATGGGTATGCAAAAGGCGGGACGCCGAATCCGTGCCTGATCTGCAACCGCCAGATCCGCTGGACGTTTTTATTGAATCATGCTCTGGCGTTGGGGGCTGAGTTTATGGCGACTGGTCATTATGTTCGGATAAAGAAATATGAAAGAGGAAAGAGTGAATTATTTAGGGCGGTGGATCACTTGAAAGACCAGTCGTATGTGTTGCATGTGTTGGGACAGGAAAAGTTGAAGCATGCGCTCTTTCCAGTGGGGGATTATCCCAAACCCGAGATTCGTGCAATTGCCGAGCGATTTGGCTTGCCGACAGCTTCGCGTAAAGACTCGCAGGACTTGTGTTTTTTGGCTGGGGAGGATTACCGGAACTTTCTTCAGCGTAATGCGCCGGAGATGTTGAAGCCCGGGGCAATTGAAACGCCCGATGGAAACGTGATCGGCAGGCATAATGGACTGGCAAACTACACTATCGGTCAGCGCAAGGGATTGGGAGTCGCTTCGCCTGTACCGCTTTACGTGATTACGAAACACGCGTCACGCAACACCTTAATCGTTGGCACACAGGATCAGATGGGTGCGACAGAGTTGATCGCGCACAATGTTAACTGGGTGAGCGGGGAGATTCCACCCGAGCCTTTCCGGGCGGAAGTAAAAACCCGTTACACGGCAAAGGAAGTTCCGGCGTGGGTAAGGCCTTTGGACGGTGACCAGGCTAAGGTCACGTTCGATGCGCCTGTGCGGGATGCGACGAAGGGTCAGGCGGCGGTATTTTACGTGGAGGAGAAAATGCTCGGCGGTGGTATCATCCAATAAAGGGTTCTGCGCGTAGCCAGAATAATGCGGTTGAATAATTTATCGTGAAAATGAAGTTGATGATTACTTTGAATACAAGGAGAATTGTATGAACTATCGAATTGAGTCATTGATGTCGGCCCGGTTGTTCGTTGCGCCGCAATATGCCGACGACCGGGTGTATTTTTTGAGCAACCTCTCGGGGCATTTGAGTTTGTACGCCATGTATCACGGCGGGAGCGTGCCGGAACCACTGCTTCCGCCCGATATTGCCCTGCAAAACCCGGAGTTGATCGGCGGGCATTCGTTCTATGCTTTTCCGGAATTCAATAAGATCCTGGTGATGATCGACCGCAACGGAGATGAGAATTACCAGCCGATGTTGATCGGCATGGACGGAGGTTTTCCCGAGCCAGCATTCGATAATTATTTCGAGAAGTATCGCGTGCATTTGGGCGAGTGCGACAGGAAAAAAGGAATTGTGTATCTCGCCGCGGAGAGACGTGACAAGCCATGGAACGAGTTGTATCGCAGCGATTTGAAGGCCAATAAACTGACCTTGATTGCCGAGAACGAATTCGGTTTCGGCGTGACAGACCACTCGCCGGATCATAACCGCTTACTGCTTGGGACAGGCTATTCGGCGGGCGACGGCGTTCTTTGTTTGTGGAACAAGGGGCAGATGGGTGTGTTGTATGGCAAACTGATGGAGGATCGAAAGCCCGGGGAGGAAGTTCCATTGAACGGCTTGGGCGGCGCGGTCTTCTCGCCGAGCGGCAAAGGCACGATCGTTACATCTTCCGTATTCGATGATGCCTACAGCCTCAGTTTCATCGATTTCAAAAAACCCGGCGTAATGACGCCAGTCAAGTTGAAAGGCGTTGTGCATCAGGGCATCGGCGAAATGGAAAACATTACCCATGCCATGGGCGACCGCTATATTGTCACCTACAATATAGACGGCTGCTCGTGGGCGTACGAAGGCGTCTTCGATGAATCCAAATTGACAATGAACCTCAAGCATGTCCTGGTCGGGAGGGAACCTTTCGAGAGCGGCGTGCTCGAACATATCGACCACGACAAGGTAGAGGATATTTACACCGTCTCGTTTTCCACGGCGGTTTCTCCCACGCAGATCTACACCATCGAAGGCGCAAAGCGGAGGGACCTGTTCCGCCATACCAACGAGAAGATTTTGGGAATCCCCGAGGAATTGCTTTCAAAGGGAGAGGACGCCTCTTTCCCGACCCATGACGGGTTGCGGGTCTCTGCGCGGCTTTATCTTCCCGCGAAATCGCTCGGGTACAAAGGTCCGCGCCCGGTGGTGTATTACATCCACGGCGGGCCGCAAAGCCAGGAGCGGCCGAACTTCGCATGGTTCTCGATGCCGCTGATTCAATTCCTCACCCTGCGCGGATTTGCCGTCTTCGTGCCGAACGTCCGCGGCTCGTCGGGTTACGGCCTCTCTTACATGAAACGCGTCGACCGCGACTGGGGCGGCTTGGACAGACTCGACCATGTCCACGCGATGACGAGGGTTTTACCGAAGGATAAACGACTCGATGTGAATCGCGCCGCGGTGGTCGGACGCTCCTACGGCGGTTACATGACGCTGATGCAGGCGGCTTTACACCCCGATTTGTGGAAAGCCTCCTGCGACATGTTCGGTCCGTACGACCTGGTCACTTTCTCTGAACGAATACCCGAAACATGGAAGCCGTATTTCAAACTTGCCATCGGCGACCCGGAGAAACCCGAAGAACGAAAAGACCTGCTGGAGCGCTCGCCGAAGACTCACCTGCACAATATGACCGCTCCGATGCTCGTCATTCAGGGCCGAAACGATCCGCGGGTGGTAGCGGCAGAGTCGGAGGATTTGGTCCGCGAGTTGAAGGCAAAGGGCAAGCCCATCGAACTGCTTGTCTTCGAGAATGAAGGCCACGATGTATTGAAATACGAGAACCGTGTGGCCTGCTACAACGCCATCACCGATTTCTTCGCGAAACTTCTTAACCCATGACCCTCCCTGTGATAGTGCTCGGGTTGACGATGGCGTTTTTGCTCGGCTCCCTTTTTCATGCCTTGCGTGGAGGAGGGGGCTGGCGTTTCCTATTCTCGCTCTTCTTGAGCGCGTTGGGATTTGCCCTTGGACAATTTGCAGGCTGGTGGTTCGGCTTTGTGCTTTACGCCGTCGGCTCGCTGGATGTCGGCGCTGGAGCGATCGGCAGCATCGCCTTTCTCATCCTCGGCGACTGGTTGAGTCGCATCAGACCTCAGGAGAAAAGCGGGGTATAATCCCCGCCCGTTGTCAATCCAGCTTGAAAGCGAGCCAAACATAAATGGAATTCATCAACAACGTGATCGACCTTTTCCTTCATCTCGATGAATATCTTCAGGAGATCATCGTCAATTACGGCGCGTGGACGTACGGCATCCTGTTCGTTGTTATCTTTATAGAAACGGGTTTGGTGATCATGCCGTTCCTCCCCGGCGACTCCCTGCTCTTTGCCGCCGGGACGTTTGCGGCACTCGGTTCGTTCAATGTCTGGGGCTTGATTGGCCTGCTGATTGTTGCGGCCGTCCTCGGCGACGCGGTCAATTACTTCATCGGTCATTATCTAGGCGAGCGGGCTTACAACATCAAGTGGATCAAAAAGGAATATCTTGACAAGACCCATGCCTTCTTCGAGAAACACGGCGGGAAAGCCATCTTCCTCGCCCGTTTCGTCCCCATCGTGCGCACCTTCGCTCCCTTTGTGGCGGGCATCGGGCGTATGTCCTATGCCTATTTCGCCACATATAACGTCGTTGGCGGCGTGACCTGGGTGTTCGTTTTTACTCTCCTTGGTTATTTCTTCGGCAATATCCCTTTCGTCAAGAAGAACTTTGAACTGGTCATCATCGTCATTATCTTGGCCTCCGTCCTGCCGATGATCCTCGAATGGTCGAAGCACCGCAATGAGAAAAAAGCGGCATTATAAGAATTGAAGACAGCAGGCAAAAGAGGTATTTATAACTTGGATCATATTGAACTGACGAACGTCGAAGAGGCTCTGCTCGAGCAAGAGACCCTGGCGGAAAAAATGGAACTGGTCATTCAAAAGCTCCCACCCGATGAAGTGACCTTGGTGGAAATTATGGATATTGTCGGAACTGACAGCCTGATGTTGTTGACAATTTTCATGTCCCTGATTTTCCTTGTGCCGGTTTCGATTCCGGGTGTCAGCACCGTCTTTGGCACCGGGATTTTACTTATCGGTATCACACATCTCTTTGCCCGTCATCTCTGGTTGCCGAAATTCATCGCCCACCGCAGGCTCTCTTCGTCCAAACTGGCAGACGGGTTTCGCCGCGCCATTGTCTGGCTGCACCGGGTGGAAAAACTCAGTAAGCCGCACCGTTTAAGCAGGCTTACAGCTGAAGGCAAAATGACCACCTTTAATAACCTGGCTTTCATCCTTGCCTCCCTTTTACTCATGGCGCCATTCGGTTTCATTCCATTCAGCAACACCCTGCCCGCTTTGGCGCTTATCTTTCTTTCGCTTGGCATGATGGAGCGCGACGGCGGCGCAGTCGTTTTGGGTCATTTCTCGAACATTGCCACCATCGCCTACTTTGGCTTTCTCATCGCGGGCGGCGGTTGGTCCATCAGTCAATTGCTTGGTTAAATGGCGGCAGGTCAGGCAAACCCTGACCTGTTTTTCATGAAATACCTCGCCATTCTTTTTACTCTTTTTATCATCTTTGTCGTCGTCCTCGCAGACCTTGATGCCTTTCCGCCCCACGCCCGCAAGTTGTATGATTTTCCAAATGGAGACAAGGTCGGGCACCTCATCCTCTTTGGACTGCTCAATTTTTTCCTCACCTCAGCCCTTCTCTTTCGCTTCCCTCTTAGCCGGGGGCGGGTTGCCCTTTCCGTGGGTCTGATCCTCATCCTGGCCATCGCCGCCGAAGAATTCTCGCAGCAGTATTTTGCAGCACGGACGTTTGACCTGGCGGATCTGTCAGCAAGTTATATTGGTGCGTTTGTCGGGGGTTGGATTGCATGGAGGTTTATAAAATAAAAATCTTCCCTCTTTCTATTTGTGATAGAAGAAAGAGGGAAGACGAAAGAAACGGGGATTTATCAGTAGAAACTAACGGATGATCCCCAGCATTCTCGGATACCAATACCACAACACGTTCGCAGCGGGTTTGCTGTTTATGGATGTGGATTTATCCTGCAGGGCGACCGGCATGAAGTATCCCCTGCTGACGAACCCCGAAACCCAGGGACGCACATTGACAGCGCTTAGCAAGGCTTCGTAAATATCCGCCTGCGCTTGCAGGCTCAAAGGCACCGATGGTATGTCTGCGTTCGGCCTCGACAATGCGTTGAAATCGAGGCATCCGCCTGCCCCGTTTGCGACACAGCCGCTTGCCGCGTCGCCTGCGGCCGGATACGATGCGGCAATGATGACCGGCTTATTACCCAGCAGCGAGACCAGCGGGGCGATCTCATTATCGAGCAGCCTCCCGGCTTCGTTGACATAATCGGTTTTCGTTGCAGTGGAACTGGTGGCAATGGGAACGGACCACAACAGATAGATACCATCCACGTCTCGCAGGAAATTCACAGGGGACATGATGGTGGATTTATCATACGGCAGCGCCCAAAGAACCTGTCCTTTGAAGTGATTGCGCACTTCTGCGATGATGCCGCGCCATTGCGCCTCTGCATCTGCCGGGACGTTTGACGGAGTGCCATCGGGGAGAAGTCCACCCGGCAGGGACGGTGTTACCCATTCCCCGCCGAGGATGATGGACTGCGCGCCGGATTGGGCGGCAAGGTCTGCATAATTGACGAGAAAGGCGCGATATCTTGTGAACCAACTTTGCCACCAGGAGGCATCGCGGGGGGCGTTTCTCCAGAATTGCGTGCTTGCAGAGACGCTTGTATCCGTGGAGGGCGGGAAATGCGGCGTGGGGAAGAGAACGGGATTCAGACCATTATCCCTTGCCTGCGATACCATGATGGCGGTGTCGATCCAAAGGGGGTCCTGACCCGGCTGTGTCGCAAAACGCAATGGAGAAATGCTCGATACACTCCACGAAGGGGTGAGGACTGCGAGGTTTGCCCCGATGGCCTTGGTATTGGCGAAGGTCTGCCAGGCGTAATAACTGAAATTCGGACGGAATGTCGACTGGTATTCGACGCCTGCAACGAAACCGACAGCGCGCGGCGTGATGGCGCTCCCGACCAGAGGCAGGGTTTCTGGATTCTCGAACCACTTCCAAGAATTCACGCTGTCAACAAGGTCCTGCCCAAGCAGGCTGGTTGTCGTCTGTCTTCCCGCCGGGGAAATGCCAACGGTCTGGTTGTCGTCCGCGCTGCCGCATTGGCCGTTGCGGCAATAGCGGTAGGAGAATGAGCCGTAGAAATTCAACGGGCTGTAAAGCTGATAAGCCCAGCGCGTGCTTCCGCTGACAATGCCGAGGGGCCACATTGGAATCGGCTCGGTCCAGCCGAATATGTTGAATTGTATATAAATGATATCCGCTGCCGGGGTGACAGAGGGAATGCTGACCTCGAACAGGATCGGGCCCGATTCCTTCGAAACCAGCCACGTCTGGACGTGGTCGTCGAGAGTGACATCCTCTGCGGGGACGATGAAATCGCGGAGCACCCATTTCCCCTGGGCGTCATGCTCCGCATTCCAATAACCATCGCCGAGCGTGTACTTGTACTGGATATGCGCGCCCACCGGCAGGCCGAGCGTGTAGGTGTAACGTCCATCGGATTGAAGCGCCATGATCGGCATGCGGTCGGTCACAACGTTCACGCCTCCCTGCAGGTCTGCGAAGGTATTCCCCAATTGAAGGATATTGCCGGCAATGCGGACCGGAACGCCGGGAACGGTATCCTCTGGAACGGAAACTCGAAAGGTCACGTTTACGAGACGTGTCGGTGTCATGTACAGATCCACGAGGGTGGCTTTGCCCTCTTCGACGCGCGCGCCCTGCTGGAACGGTAGGTGGAGCCCATCCATGCTGTAGGCAACAAGTTGATGCACCCCGATGGGAAGGCCTGTCAATTCGAACCGCCCCTGCGAATCGGTGATGAATTGGATTCCTCCGGCTGTGACAAGGATATTGGGAATCGGCGACCTTGAGTCAGCGTTATAGATCTGCCCGAGGATCGAACTGGCAGGTCGTCCGGTGATCTTATCGGTCCAATCAGCGACAATATCCTGCACTTCGGTGGAGGTCGCCACATTATGCAAACGATAGCGGATGGCTCCACCGTATGTGGTGTCTTCCGCGATTTGTGTGCTGCCAATAACGCGCACGTAACGATATTTAATGACAGAATTGACCATCACAGGGATCGCCCCAGAATATGTGGTGGCATCGCGCGGACTTAATGTATATTGCGTCGGTCGGAGGGGTAATCCCGTGACCTCATCCAAAACGAGCACAGCGATTGTCTCGCCCGGCTGGAGCGCCTCGGGGATGGTCACGACAAAAGTAACTTGAGCCGCAGGGTAGGGCGTATTGGTTGCAATGATCCGCTCGGGTGTGGCTGTGGCAGGATTGCCGGGAGGATTGAACAGGGAGATTGTGCAAGCCTGCCC
Organism: Candidatus Villigracilaceae bacterium; assembly: GCA_026645935.1. Taxonomy (GTDB): domain Bacteria; phylum Chloroflexota; class Anaerolineae; order Anaerolineales; family Villigracilaceae; genus Villigracilis. The sequence goes on from JAPKMP010000004.1 coordinate 88,927, forward strand.
GGCAATGACGAGAATCAATGCCGCATATAACCAGCGTCGCGCCGGAATGGATGAATTAACCATATTCTTCTCCTCTATGGACTTGCGCTTCGTTCGTGCCCTAGCCTGCGCCTGTCCCTTCAACAGGGTCCTGAGCCTCGGCCTGGTTCTTCCTCCGCCCTGCGTAGGCGATATAACTCAAGCCGATGCTGATGAAGTATAACAAAATCATGGGAATCATCACCAAACCCATATTGACCGGATCGACGGTGGGCGTGATCGCCGCTGCAAGCACGGCGATGATGACCACTGCCAACCGCCACTGCTCGGCAAGGAATTTTGGTTTGACGAAGCCGATGGACGTCAGCACATAGATCACGAGAGGGAATTCGAAGAAAAGCCCGATCCATAGCATCAGCCCCGTAACGAAGGCAAAGTATTCCCGGGCCGCCCAGAACTCGGCGATCGTTGTGAATCCCCCAAGGAAGGGTAGTGCCGCGGGGAGCAGGACGTAGAACGTAAACGCCATCCCCGCCAGAAAAAGCATGTAAGCGAGGGGAATGCCCGCCAGCCCCATCTTCTTTTCTCGAGACCATAAGCCCGGCGCAACAAAGAGCCAGAGTTCAAAGGATATGTAGGGGAAGGCTGCCGCAATTCCCACCATCATTGCCACGCGCATGAAAACGCCAATCTCTTCCGTCACCTGGATGGCTTGTAGCTTTTCGAGTCCGCCGATGGGGATCGCCAGGAATTCCATGACGGGCACGGCCGCCCAAAATGCAGCGATGACCGTGACCGTCAGGACACCGACCGAACGCAGGAGATGTTTGCGGAATACATCGATGTGGTCGAGCAGACTGTTGCGTGAATCGGATTGACTTGCAACCCTGGCAAAAATTTCACCGATGGGAGTATCGACAGGGTCGGAATTGAGGAAGTCGATGAATCGCCGCACCGCCCGGAACGGAGACGCAATGATATTGAAAACCAGGCGGAAGGGGAAGGCGATCGCTCGCCAGACTCCCGTAAAAAACTTACGCATCGTTCTTTGTTTCGCCTTCTGATTCCCTGCCCGGTTTCAAGTTTTCACTTTCCGTTTGCTTGTTGCCGATCATTTGATTGGAGCGGTCGTCGAAGTCCGGAGCGACGAATTTGGAATAATGATTGTGCTGTTTCAGTTCCCTTCGAATTTCTTCGTCCGTCTTTTGCATTTCCAAATTGGCTTCTTTCATCAGATTGCCAGGTAGATTTCTGATCTCGTTCGTGGTGCTTCGCATCACGCGCCAGATATCGGATTTTATAAATTTGTTCAGCCAACGCCCGACCGTTTTACCCGCCTTCTGCATGTCCTTCGGACCGAGGATGAGCAGGGCAATGATAAAAATAAAGACAAGTTCGGGCATGCCGATGCCGAGGATTTCCATTTATTGCGATTCCAATTTTGTTTCCTGGGGAAGTTCCCTGTTCAAGATCTGCCGGATTTCCTGCTCATGATCCACGAGCGTTCCAAGCACTCCGTTGACGAACCGCGCGGTTGAATCCGAGCCGAAGAGTTTTGCAAGTTCCACTGCCTCATTGATGGCAACCTTGACCGGCGTTTCACCCGAGACGGCGAATTCCCAGCAGGCCATGCGCAGGATGTTTCTGTCGATGGCGGCGACCTGATCCATGGGCCATTCCGGCGCGTATTTTGCGATCACCTTGTCGAGCGGCTCTCGCAGGGGCATGACCCCGAAGACGATACCCCTGGCAAACTCGGCGAGTTCCGGCGGCAGTGTGGTTTCTTCAAGACGCGTCCTTAATACTTCTCCGGGTTGATGTGTGGAAAGATCGATCTCGTATAACACCTGCAAGGCAAGCGAGCGCGCCCGGGTTCGAGGTTTCATGCAATCATGCCTCGTCCCCTTCGAAATCGATATCTTCGACATGGACGTTCACTTCCCCGGCTTCCATGCCGACCATTTCCTGAATCGACCGCGCCACGTTCTGTTGGACGTTTCGCCCCACCTCGCGGATGTTGACGCCATCCTTGAGAATCAGAAACAGGTCCACATAAACGACATTATCCTTCGCTTCGATCCGGACCCCGTCGCTTTGTCCCCGGCGAAAGAGCCGGTTCACGCCTCCGCTGACGGGTGCCAGGCGGCTGACGCCGGTCACTTCCAACGCGGCAAGACTGGCGATGGTCGTCAGAACTTCCGGCGAGACCGTTGTTTTTCCTTGCATATCTTCAGTCATTCTTGCTCCTGTTTTTTATATCGGCGAGCCAATGGCGTTCGAGAACGCCGGCTGGACGGGTCCGGTTTACATCATCGCCATGCCGCCGTCCACGCCGAGGACTTGACCGGTGATGAATGCGGCTCCATCCGATGCAAGGAAGGACGCGGCGTACGCGACTTCATCGACGGTGCCTTTGCGGGCGAGCGGCACGAGTTTCAACGCGGCTTCAAGCGTCTCAGGCGACATCGCGTCGAGGATTTCCGTGTCGATGAATCCCGGCGCAATGGCATTGACGGTAATATGGCGCGCGGCAATTTCGCGCGCCAGAGCTTTGGTGAATGCGATCTGCCCGCCTTTCGAAGCGGAGTAATTCGTCTGCCCGGGGTTGCCCATCTGTCCGGCGACCGAAGCCATGTTGATGATCCGTCCCATCCGTTTTCGCATCATGTGTTTGACGGCGGCTTTCGAACAGTTGAATGTGCTCTTTAGGTTTGTGCTGATCACCGCATCCCAGTCGGTTTCGGGCATCATCATGATGAGTTTATCGCGGGTGATTCCCGCATTATTGACGAGGATGCTCAGATCGCCGAAGGTTTCGATGGCAAATTTGATCAATGCCTCGGCTTGTTTGAAATCGGAGACATCCGCCTGGAAGGCGGCGGCTTTCCCGCCCTTCTCTTGAATTTTCTTAACCACTTCCTCTGCGGCTTCGGGCGACTTGTTGTAATTGACCACCACCGACGCGCCGCGCTCTGCGAACTCGAGCGCAATGGCGCGGCCGATTCCCCGCGACCCGCCTGTGACGACGGCGACCTTGTTTTCCAGTGAAAGGTTGAATGCCATTAAGATTCTCCTGCTGCAAAATTATACTTCATATAGAAAGTGACGGTCGCCTCGAGGGTGACCGTCACTTTTACCGGGTTTTCAATCCAACCGCGAGCGCCGCTCCGCCTCCGAGCGCGAAGACCGCCATGAAAATGACCGCGTCCTGCCAGAAGCGGATCGGGAAGAGCCGGATGAGCGTGTCGGAATAATAGAAGAGCCATGAGTCGCCTTCGAAGAAAAGGGAATGGAACCAGGAGAAGAATGCCCAAAATATATCCGGGTTGAGCAGGATGCCCGCCGCGGCGATGAGCGCCAATATAGCGGCAAACCCGATCATCCAAAGTCCGCCGCGGCGGAGGGCGTTGAAATATTCGGGTAGGGCTTTGATTCTCCAAAAGAGAAATAGGAAAATTATGAGAATTGCAAGCGAGACGTACCAGGTTTTCAATGCACCTTGCACAACGCTTTTGACATCCTCCATGTGACTGAGCTCGCGATAGCCGTAGATGGGACTCCCGTCGTCGAATTTCAATTCAGCCAGATAGGAGATGTCCGCGTCGTTGACGAGATATTCCACCGAAGGCTTCGCCCATTTCAGGCGGTCTTCTTTTGTAAAGTCATATTCATCGTTCGGGAAGTACGGCATGTTGTATTCGACGGTGTAATACAAAGGGGTGAGCATGACCCGCAGGGCGAACCCAATGAGCGCGAAAGGCACAGCGAGAGAAACGAGATAGGAGAGGGATTTCACTGCAGGAATTCCAACCCGCCCTGTAAAACGAACTTTACGACCATATCGTTGACGATCCACTCGATGGGGGCGAGGTCGTCGGTAAAGACAGTCGTCCTTTCGTAGCCGGGTTTCAGGTGGGTATACGTGGAGGACATGGTCGCGACAAGCAAAGGATTCAGGCTGGCATCCTGGGCAAGGTGTTGAAGGTTGGCGAGAAAAGCGTCGGGAGTTGTCGGTTGTTTGGTCGCGAAGAGCATCGTGTTCAAGGTGCCGGGGATGTCCATGATGTGAATGGAGGGGAAGACCTGCGACATGGTCGTGGCGAGTCCGTCGATGAGGCGGCGATCTCCGGGCGTGGAACCGACATTGAGGGTCAGGACCCCGTCATCGGTCAGGTGGGAGGCGCAGATGGTGAAAAATTCCAGTGTCGTCATGTGGGGCGGGATGTACGGCGGGCGGTACGCGTCCACGCCGATGATGTCGTACTTTTCGGGGGACCTTTCGAGGTTCAACCTTCCATCGCCGATGAATACGTTCAAGTTCGGAGAAGCCATGTGGAAATATTCGTAGCCGACTTCCACGATCTTTCCGTCGAGTTCGTAGCCATCGATCTGCAGATCATCGCCGTAAACGATTGTCGCCTGGCGGGCTGCCGTCCCTGCGGCAAGCCCGATGATCGCCATTTTGTGAACGTCGTCTGGTGAACGGTTTTCGTAGAAATACGGTCCGACCAAAAATTGCTCCCAGGGTCCGTTGTAGTAAAGAACATCTGGGTGATAGATGGAATGAACCCCCTGCCCGTCGTTGAGCCGCAGGAGGGTGTATCCGTTCTGCTCCTGCACCTGGATGTAGTTGTATTCAGACTCGGTCTCGTAGACCTGACCGGTATTGTTCTTGAGCGATTGGTTCGCGAAGATGACCGCGATGACCGCAAGTAAAACGGGCATCCACATCAGTTTGAACATTTCCTTTCTGCCGGCAAATATTCCCAAGCCCGCCAAAGCAACGAACAGCAGGAAGCAGCCAAAGAATAAGAATGTTTTTGTCGTGCCGATGGTGGGGATGAAAACAAGCGTGGGAAGGAACGTCCCGATGAAAGAACCGAGAGTGGAGACCGCATAAATCTGCCCGGAGATCTGCCCGGCTTTGCTCGTATCGTCCACCGAGAGGCGGATGGCGTAGGGCGAGATCATCCCGAGCAGGGTGATGGGAACGATGAAGAGAATCAATACGACGATGAACGACCCTGCAAGAATGCCGACGCTCAAGGCTTCGAACGCATCCGCCGCGGACCGGAGGACGGGCACAGCGGCATAGGGGACCAACCCAATTGTGAATGCCGCCCATGCGAGGATGCGATACATTGCGAGCGGAGTCGGATTCCGATCCGCCCATTTTCCGCCGAGGAAGTAACCCAGGGTGAGATAGATGAGGATGAGACCGATGATGCTCGCCCAGACGAGATTGCTCGTACCGAAGACATTGCCGATGAGGCGTCCCGCCGCGAGTTCGGCTGCGAGCGTGGTCATGCCGGAGATGAAGACAGTGAAGAGTAGGTAGCGTTTCATGGGGAAAGTATAAAGGCTTGCCTTGAGTTTGTCGAAGGGATGCAAGATGGTGAATCGTGATTGGGGAAGGTTGAATGGTTGTGATTTACTTCAACGTGCTGACATCATACCCATAATGTTCAAGATAATCCACGATCTTTTGGCGGATCTGGTCTTCCGGCGGGAGAAGCGCGGAATCGCAGGGCGCGGTGTGACCTGTAACCCCGCCGGTCTTCCACGTGACATCCTGGACGTTCAGGACGTACCATTTCTGGCAGACGATGACCTGCACGCTTTTGATCTGGTAGAAAGGCGGCTTGATCTTCTTTGGCGACCCGGCGGTAATGCTGATGATCTCCCTCAGCGGGGGCGGCTCTTCGTTTAACAGGGACACGCCCGTCATCCATTCGGGCTGTTTTACGCCGAGATAATCGAGAAGCGTAACGGGCAGGTCGATGATCTGGGCGTTGTTCCTGCGGGAACCGGCGTGTTCCCCGTTCGGGAAGCGGAATATGAGCGGGATGCGCGAGTTGACAACATAACGATAGCCGTGGTCGGTGTAGATGACCAGGATGGTATCGTCCAATTTACCGGATTCTTCGAGGTAGGTATAAATCTCGCGAACGTGATCGTCGAAATTCCGAATCGACTGCTTATATAGTTCCACATCCCATTCTTCCTCTCCATTCAGGGATTCGGTCGCGGAGCTTTTATCGTCCGAGCCGAAATGCGGACCGTGCGTGTTCATGAAGTGGGAAAAGATGAACAACGGTCTGTCCGATCCTGCCAGCAAGGCGATGATCTCATCCTTGCGTTCGGCGTCGGTGAGGCGGGCGGATGGGTTGTTAACCTGCTTGAAGGGATTCTCCATCTCTTTAACATAGAAGATGTGAAGAAGCCGCTGGCTGATCCTTTCCGCGACGATCTGGATGAAGTAGGCGGAGGGGGTATTTCCCAAAACAGGTTCGAGGGAATCCAACAGGGGAATTTCAATGGATTGGCCGTTTACGATCTCGAAGCCGCCCGCGATGTTCACCTTCCTCGCATCCACATAAGATGGGGCGCCGATCTCCACTGTTTTGTATCCCGCGTTTTTCAAGATTCCGGGCAGGTGCTTGAACGAGTCTTCGTCGGAGAGAATATCCGGGTAGCGATAGATCTTGACTTCGGCAGGCTCCCTGCCGGTCAAGACGGAGGTCGTAGACCCGGTCGTGCTGGAGGAATTGGGGTAGGCGTTCTCAGCAACGAGCGATGTTTTCAGTAATTCAGCAAGGAAGGGTGTGGTGTCCTCCTCGAAACCGTAGGCGGAGAGATACCTTACGCTCAAACCGTCTGCGCCGATGATGATGATGTTCGGATGGTTGGAGGATGAAGCAAGCGGGTCGAGATCGAATCCCTTCGCGGAGGCGTTTCGGGAGAAATGGATCGAGAAAATCGCAACTGTCGAAACTGCGAGCAGGCTCAAGGTCAGGAGAGAGGCGCGACTCGAGAGTCTCTGCCGCCTGACGATTTTATACATCCAATAAAAGATGAGGGTGAGCAATACGGCGTAGAGGATGCGCCAGAAGCCGGAGGCGGTTACGATGCCGATCTCGAAAAGAGTGTAGGTGAAATTGTCGAGCATGACCAGCACAGTGACCGAAAACATGAGCGCGGCAGGGACACAACCGAGCGCTTTCCATCTTCGGGCGGGATAGGCGAGAAGCAGCAGGAAAGCGATGAGGATAAATGAAAATACGCCGCCAGTGACGAATAAGACCTTGAGTTTCTCGAAAAACGAAAGGATGGACAGGGAGGAGGATTGTGTGACGAAGAACAGCCATTCCATGAGCGCGTGGAAATAGGCGGCGAGGACGGCGAGGTTGAAGAATAAAGGTAAGCCGATTGCAGATTTGGAACGGTTTGATCTCATAAGGTCGGCATATTTTACCCCCTTGTGTATTCGGCAGACCTTGGAAGTCTTACACCTTTTCCCCGATCACCATCACCAGCGTGCTTGAGTTCAATTCCATTGTTTTAACTTCGACCTGGAACCCCGATCTGCCGAACGGCTCTGCCATTCTTTTCATCAGCGCTTCATTCAGGCTTTCGGGAGTTTCCCCGGTCACTTTGTATAGCCATTTGAGAAATCCATTGGAGGGAAATGCCGCAGGCAGGACGACCAGTTTGCCCGGATTTGCAAGCACGCGGCGAATCTCCTTGAGTGTACGCAGATCGAAGATGTATTCGCTCGGGAATGTGGAAACGACGGTATCGAACGAGTGTGTGTCAAATGGCAGGGACTGGGCGAGTCCGCGCGCGAGTTTGTGATTTGCGCCGAGGCGGCGGCTGGCGAGATTCCCCATCTGGGTGGATTCATCCAACCCGGCAGGATCCAGCCCCCGGTCACGCAAGAAGCGCTGCAAGTGTCCGGGTCCATGACCCAGCTCGAGGATGCGAGTCCCTTCGATGTACGGAAAGACGCTGAAGACCCAGTCCTTCCACTGCCCGAAGGAGACGATCCATGCCACGAGGTCATAGGTGAAAGCAAAGGGATGATAGAGTAAGAAATAAAAAAAGCGCATGAAGCGACGCATGGCACGGAAACGCAACGACCCTTGTCGTTCCAGGGGTCAAAAGCCTTCTGACTCTTGACGCTGAATTCTTAACGAAACAAAACGAGGGTTTGACTCATCGTCAAACCCTCGCAGGTCATATGAATTACACGGGTGTGGGCTCGTCGCCCTTCTTGGTCTTGCGCACGGCATCGAGGGCGCTTTTGCCGCGTTCTTTGACCTCGGCGGCAAGTTGTTCGGCGCGCACCTTGGCTTCGTGGGCGAGTTCCTCGGCGCGGGCCCGGGCTTCCTTGGCGGCGGCTTCGGCGCGGGCGTAAGCTTCTTCGGCAGACATCTTCGCCTTGTCGCGCAATTCGATGGATTTATCCTTGATCAATGCGCGAGTCTCTTCGCCTGATTGCGGGGCAAAGAGCAGCGCGACGACGGCGCCAGTCAGCCCGCCGACGATAAATCCTACAAGAAAGGCTCCAAATTCATCACGGTCAGACATGGTATTTCTCCTTTTGAGTCAGATGGGAATCAATTTTATTTAGGTTTTATACCCAACAATTCTAACATACGCTTCAAGCCGGCCAGATAACCATTCAGCTTGATAACCGGTTCAACGACATTCTCGCCTAAAAACTCGGCCGTGCCCCTTAACGTGTTCACTGTTTCGCTGGTGGCGTGCAGGATCGGGCGGACTTCATTCTGCAGAAGGTTGATCAGGCTGGCAAGTTGGACGATCAGCACGATGAGCGCAACCCCGATGACAAGCGTTTCGAGCGCGACAACGATGATAAAGACATCGCGGATCCTGTCGGTGGGGGTGGTTGGCTGGAGCAGGAAATAGATCGCCACGCCGAGCAAGGCGACCAGCAGGACAACGACGGCGATGATGCCCGCCATCATCAGTTTTTGTTTGCGATCCTGCTCGCGCAGCTCCGCCAATTGTTCAGGGGTCAACGAGGGGGAAGGTTCGGAAGCGGTTTCAGCGGGGAGGGGCGTTGCCATGAATTCATTATAGCAGATTCAGGATTCAGAAAAAAGTTGGAGTGAATGAATTCCGGCGCCTCGTCCCCGTGCCGGACTCGATTCCGTCCATTGGGTTGCAGCTTCATCCCCGGCAATTCCATCCCATGTCTGACGGTTTCCACAAACCCTCCGAGGCAACGACTTCATGCCCCGTTGAGCGAAGTTGTTTTGCCAGAACGCCGCCGACAAATTCCGTTGCACCTGTAACGAATATCTCGTTTTACTTTCCGCTGAATTGTGGATGGTTTTACTCCACATATCATCGTGATTCCCTTGACTCCCCCTACCGACGGTAGTACACTAATCCTACCTACCGTTCGGTAGGGAAGGAGATCCATGACCAGAGACGACGTTCTCGATGCCGCCGCCCAGGTGTTCAGGCAGAAGGGATTCCACGGCGCGTCCATGTCCGATATCGCTGCCGCAGTGAACGTTCAAAAGGCGAGCCTCTATCATCATGTCTCATCCAAACAGGAGATTTTGCTCGAACTATTGGAGCGGGCGTTGCAGATCCTGACCGTCCGAATCTCCACAGTCGCCGGGCAGAACGATCCCGCAGATAAAAAATTACGTCAAATGATCAGGGTTTACCTGCAATTGCTGGCGGAGAACGCGGACCTTTCCTCCGTCCTTCTGTTCGAACACCGCTCGCTCGATAAAAAATCGCACACCCGCCACGTCCCTCAACGCGACAAGTTCGAGGCGCTCTGGCGGGGTGTTCTTAATGAAGGCGTGCGAGCGAAGGTCTTCGATATGAAGGATATCGGCCTGACCGTTCGCGCTTTGATGGGGGTGATGAACTGGACTCTCACCTGGTATCACCCCGGCGGCGGGAAAACAATCGACCAGATCGCCGATGAATATGCCGACCTTATCCTGAACGGGTTGTTGAAGTAGACGGGTTTCCGGATCGATATTTGAAAGGAGAAAAGAAGAATGTATTCCTTTGAACCAAATGAAGAACAACAAATGTTGATGGATGCTGTGGGGAAGTATGCTGCGAACGACCTGCGCGCCGCGGCGCACGACGCCGAAGAAAGCCGCGAACTGCCCAGGAAGCTCATCGGCAAAGGCTGGGAGCTCGGCTTGCTGCAAGCCTCCACACCCGAAGCGTACGGCGGCTTCGGTGAGCGCTCCGCGGTCACCGGCGCGCTGGCGGTCGAGGAAATGGCGTTCGGCGATCTCGCGGGCGCTCTCGCTGTGATGACCCCTTCCTTGTTCGCAACTCCCATTTTGCTCGGCGGCAGCGAAGAGCAAAGACAGGAATATCTTCCGAACATTGTCGGAGGTGAATGGGCGCCGTACACAGCCGCGCTCATTGAGTACACATTCGACTTCGACCCGAATGCACTCCGCACCACCGCAAAGGTCGAGGGCGACGGCTATGCTCTCAACGGGGAAAAAGCATTCGTCCCGTTCGCCAAGGATGCAGAGGCGATGATCGTGTACGCAAATCTCAACGGTGTCACGCAGGGATTCATCGTCCCGAAAGATGCGGCGGGATTATCCATCGGCGAACGCGAGAAGTTGATGGGATTGAATGCGCTGCCGCTCCATCGTGTCAAACTGGATAATGTGAAGGTTCCCGCGACGAATCGACTCGGCGGCGCCCCGGGTCACGACTTCGGCTTGGTCCTGTCTGCGATGCGTGTTGCCTCCGCCTCAGCCGCTTTGGGGGTTGCGAAAGCCTCTTTCGAATATTCAAAGAACTACGCAAAAGAACGCGAAGCCTTCGGGGTGAAGATCGCGCAAAAACAGGCGGTCGCTTTCATGCTGGCAGAGATGGTGACTGAGATCGAGTCCATACGGCTACTGACCTGGGAAGCCGCCTGGAAACTCGATACCAACAAGGAAGACTCCTGTGTCGCGGCTTATCTCGCCTTCACCGGTGCATGCGATATGGCGATGATGGTCACTGACCGCGGCGTGCAAATTCTCGGAGGCCACGGCTACATCCGCGAGCACCCTGTCGAGTTGTTCATGAGGAACGGCCGCGGTTTCCCGATGCTTTTAGGACTCGCAATTGTCTAGCGATTCTTTCCTCTTTCTTCTTCCATGGCTCAACAAAGATGAAGAAGAAGGAAAAGATGCCAAGGAGATAACTAATGACCATAGAATTTGAAGCGCCCAAACCCATCGCCCAGATGCAGATGATGCTGCAGACCGTCGCGGAAAATATGATGAGGTCCGTTTCGCGCGATTTCGACGAAAACGAGCATGCGATCCCCTGGGATTACGTTGAATTCATGCACACTGCCATGAAAGCGGCTGGCGGCGGCGGAGGCTTGACTGTCACGGAAGGTAAACCGAAAGAAGGCGCCGAAAAGCGTCCGCCCATTGGTTATCAGCGGCTGGCGGCGCAGATCGAAATGCTCTCCTGGGGCGATGTGGGTTTTTATCTAGTCACCCCTGGCGGAGGTTTGGGGGCTGCGGCTGTTGTTGCGGCTGGCTCCCCGGAGCAAAAAGCCAAGTTCCTCACCCGTTTCAATGAAGAGAAGCCGACCTTCGCCGCGATGTGCATGACCGAGCCGGGGGCGGGTTCCGATACTTCCGCGATTCGCGCGCGTGCCGTGCTGGATGAAAAGTCCAACGAATGGGTGATCAACGGTGAGAAGATCTTCGTCACTGCGGGAGATAAATCCTTCAACGAGTATGAAAAATTCGGCAAGGGATTCATTGTTGTGTGGGCAAGCATCGATCCTTCAGCTGGACGGGCTGGGATGCGAGCCTTTGTCGTCGAAGCAGGGACGCCCGGCGTGAAGGTAACCAAGCTTGAGCATAAACTCGGTATCCGCGCAAGCGATACGGCTTCGATCTCTCTCGTAGATGCGCGGGTTCCGTTCGAAAACCTGCTCGGCAAACCGACCGTTGAAAAGACAACGACCGGATTCAAAGGGGCAATGGCAACCTTCGATGCGACCCGGCCCCTCGTGGCGGCGTCTGGTTTGGGCGTGGCAAGAGCCGCGCTCGAATTCCTCAAAGAGAAATTGATGGAGAACGGAGTGCAGATCCGCTATGGAATGCCGCGGAACAAGCTGACTTCGATCGAAAAAGATGTGATCGACATGGAGATCCAATTGCGCTCTGCCTGGTTATTGGTCCTGAAGGCGGTCTGGATGGCGGATAACAAGAAACCCAACGCTCTCGAATCGTCGATGAGCAAGGTGCGCGCGGGCGATGTGGTCACGAAGATCACGCAGAAGGCCGTGGAGATCATGGGACCTCTCGGATACAGCCGCGAATTCCTATTGGAGAAATGGTTCCGCGACGCGAAGATCACGGATATCTATGAAGGCACGGGGCAGATCAATCGGCTCGTGGTGGCACGGCAGATTTTGGGTTACAGCGGAAGCGAATTGCGATAGCAGTTGAAGGTTGAATGTTCAAGGCTGAAGGTTTTTCTGGCTATTAAACCTTCGACAAGAAACTTTAAACCTGCAACTAAAGGAGAACCATGAAATACCACATTCACAAAGCCGTCGTCATCGGCTCGGGGACAATGGGTGCGGCGATTGCGGCTCACCTGGCGAATATCGGCGTGCCAGTGACGCTGCTGGATATTGTCCCGAACGACTCGCCCGATAAAGACAAGATCGTCAGGGAGGGCTGGGACCGATGCCTGAAGGCGCGCCCCGCCAATTTGATGGCGAAGGATTTGGAAACCTTTGTTACGCTTGGCAACCTTGAGGAGGATTTTGATTCGATTGCCGAAGCGGATTGGATCTGCGAAGCCATCATCGAGAATTTGAAGATCAAGCAGGATCTGATGATGCGCATCGACGAAGTCCGCAAGCCGAACGCGATCGTCACAACGAACACGTCGGGCATCCCCGTCCATTCGATTGCGGAAGGGCGCTCGAAAGAATTCAAGAAACATTTTCTCGGCACGCACTTTTTCAATCCGCCGCGCTATTTGAAACTGCTGGAGATCATCCCAACGGCGGATACATCCAAGGAAGTCGTCGAGTTCTTCAACCACTTCGGGGAATATCGCCTGGGCAAGGGAATCGTGCTCTGCAAGGACACGCCGAACTTTATCGGCAACCGGGTCGCGTTCGGCACGGGCGCATTCGCGATGGATTTCATCCTCGAAAATGGATACACCGTGGATGAAGTGGATGCGCTTACGGGGTCTTTGATGGGCCGACCAAAGACGGCAACTTTCCGTTTGATCGACCTGGTCGGCGTGGACGTCTGGCATCACGTCGGGGCGAACCTCGCGCCGCTGATCCCGCATGACGCGCTCGGGCAGAAATATCTCGCCGCCGAAAAGCCGAAGAAATTGATGGACACCCTGCTCGAACGCAAGTGGCTGGGCAATAAAACCAAAGTCGGATTTTACAAGGAGGTGCGCGGAGAGGACGGAAAGAAGGAATTTTATTCTCTCGATCTCATGACAATGGAACACGTCCCGGCGACCAAGCCGCGTTTCGACTCGGTCAAGGCGGCGAAGGATGTCGAGGGATTGGGCGACAGGCTCAAGGTCATGCTCGAGGCGGATGATAAGGCAGGGAAACTCGTCAGAGCATTGACCTATCAAAGTCTCCAATATGTTTCTTCGATCATCCCCGAAGTCGCAGACACCCCGAAGCCGGTCGATGACGCCGTCTGCTGGGGCTTCATGCATGAGGCGGGTCCATTCGAGACATGGGACATGCTCGGCGTAAAGGAGACCGTCAAGCGCATGAAAGCGGAGGGCTATCCTGCCGCGAAGTGGGTGGAAGAGATGTTGAAAGCGGGCGTCGAAACCTTCTATCAATACAAGGGAGAAAACAAGATCGGAGTATATGACGTCGTCAAAAAGAAATATGCGAAATTGAAACAGCCCGAGGGTTTTGTGTTGTTGAAAGAATTGCGCGGCACGAAGAAGGAAATGAGTAAGAACGCCGGCGCGACATTGTTCGATATTGGCGACGGCGTGGGGCTGGTGGAATTCCACACGAAGATGAATGCGCTCGACGATGATATTTTTGCAATTGCGACGGAAGCGATCGACCGCCTCGATAGCGACTTCGACGGGCTGGTGATCGGCAATGAAGGCGAGCACTTCAGCGCAGGCGCGAACCTGTTCATGGTCGTGGTTGCGGCGCAGCAGGGAATGTGGGATCAATTGGAACTGGCGGTCCGCAAATTGCAGGATATGAATATGCGGATGCGGTATTCGCCGAAACCGATCGTGGTGGCTCCGGTTGGATATGCATTTGGGGGCGGTTGCGAGATCACCATGCATGCCTCGCGCATTGTCGCGGCATCCGAGACTTATATCGGGTTGGTCGAACTCGGCGCCGGGGTCATCCCGGCAGGCGCAGGGACAAAGGAGATCATGAGGCGCATCATCAACCCGGCGATGAAGACCGAAAATGCCGAGGCGTTCCCGTTCATTCAACGCGCATTCCTGCAAATTGGACAGGCAAAGGTCGCCACTTCCGCTGAAGAGGCGCGGACGATGGGAATCCTTGGTCCGCAGGACCGGGTCGTGATTAACCGCGATCATCTGCTGACCGAAGCCAAGAAAGAAGTCCTGCATATGATCTCGTCCGGCTATAAACCGCCCGCGCCTGAATTGATCTATGCGCCGGGGCGCGACATGTACGGCGCGATGAAGATCGGCGCGTGGAGTTTCAGGGAAGGCAAATACATCAGCGACTACGACGCGCACATCGCCTCCAAACTTGCGTATGTGATGGCCGGCGGTTGTCTTTCGAAGCCGACCTGGGTGAGCGAAGGATACATCCTGGATCTGGAACGGGAAGCGTTCCTGTCGCTTTGCGGTGAAGAGAAGACGCAGGCGAGGATGTGGTCGCTGCTGCAGACGGGGAAGCCGTTGAGGAATTAGTTGTTGGTTCAAGGTTGAATGTTGGAAGGTTGAAAGTAAAAAACTTGAAACCTTTAAGCTTAGACCTGTAACCCAAGGAGAGACTTGTGACTATACGAGATGCTGTTATCGTTAGCGCCGCCCGAACCCCTGTAGGCAAAGCCAAACGGGGGGGGCTTGCAACCGTCCGTCCTGACGAGATGGGCGCAACGGTCATCAAAGAATTATTGAATCGGACACCGAACCTGGACCCCGCCCAGATCGAAGATGTGGTTTTGGGATGCGCGTTCCCTGAAGGCGAGCAGGGAATGAATTTCGCGCGCACGATTTCGATCAGAGCAGGGCTTCCCGACAGCGTGCCTGCCGAAACCATCAACCGCTATTGTTCGTCGGGTGTACAGTCCATAGCGCATGTGGCGAACGCGATCCAAGCCGGGCAGATCGAGATCGGGATCGGCGGCGGCGTGGAGTCGATGTCCATGGTGCCGATGATGGGCTACAAATTCTCGCCCAACCCGCAGTTCGCAATGGAATTGCCGCATTACTACACCAATATGGGACTCACTGCCGAGAATGTCGCTGTGAAGTATGGAATCACCCGCGAGCAGCAGGATGAATTCGCGCTTCATTCCAACCTGAAAGCTGCCCGGGCGGTGGATAGCGGACTCTTTGACCCCGAACTGGTTCCGATCGATGTCGAAGTCAACGAATACGTGGACGGCAAATCGGTCAAACGCACATTCGCGGTCAAACGCGATGAAGGTCCGCGCGGCGACTCGACCCTTGATGGGCTTGCCAAGCTCAAGCCTGCATTCAAGGATGGAGGCACGGTCACTGCGGGAAATGCGTCGCAGATGTCCGATGGCGCGGCGGCAGTGATGGTCATGTCTGCAGAGAAAGCCTCGGAATTGGGATTAAGCCCATTGGCCAGATTCGTCTCGTTTACCGTGGGAGGCGTCCCGCCCGAGTTGATGGGGATCGGACCGGTCGTGGCGATTCCCAAAGCGTTAAAACTTGCGGGGTTATCGCTCAACGATATCAACCTGATCGAGCTGAACGAAGCCTTCGCCGCGCAGGGGCTTGCCGTGATGCAAACGCTGGAAATCGATCCCGAGAAAGTCAACGTCAACGGAGGCGCAATTGCGCTTGGGCATCCGCTTGGCTGCACCGGCTCCAAACTCACCACACAGTTGATCTATGAAATGGGACGGCGCAAATCGAAATACGGCATGGTCACAATGTGCATTGGCGGCGGCATGGGCGCGGCGGCGGTGTTTGAAAATTTGCAGTAAGATTACCGGATGAGTTATGTCAAGAAGGCGCTGGAGCGGCTCGGTCGTTTGAAGGTCGACCAGGTATTGGGCACTTTGATTGTTCTTTTGGGAGCCGCTCTGCGTCTGAGGCAATACTTTGTCAACCGCTCCTTGTGGGTGGATGAAGCCAGCCTTGCCCTGAACATCGTAGAACGTACATTTTCTTCATTATTGCTTCCATTGGATTACGATCAGGGGGCGCCGATAGGTTTTTTGTTCATTGAGAAATTGCTCGTTTCGGTTTTCGGAAATGAAGACTACATTCTCCGCCTCTTTCCTCTGTTTTCAGGCATCCTGGCACTCCTATTGATCCATCGCATTGCACTCAATGTCATGGGGAGTTTTGGGTTGTTTTCTGCATTGCTGTTCTCAGCCTCGCATACCATGATTTATTATTCTTCCGAGCTGAAACAATATTCCAGCGACGTCATGATTGGATTGCTCCTTGTGTATCTTGCATCCTTGTGTATGGCGGAAGGGGCGCACCTGCGGAACATCATTTTATTAGGTTTTGCGGGCTTTATATCCATTCTTGTCTCGCATCCGTCCATTTTCTTCCTTCCGGCGATCGGCTTTCTGCTGGTCATCCAAAAATGGATGGAAAGGGATTTTCGTCAGGTGCGCTGGCTGATCGGTGCAGGTATTTCATGGATATTGGTATTCTTATCTACCTATCTGATATCTTTACAGTATCTGACTGGCAATGAATATCTTCAGGAATATTGGGGCGCTCATTACGCCCCCCTGCCCCCATGGGAACACTTGGATTGGTACCGAAGAGTTGCCCTGTATCTGGTTCCCCCTGTCATCCCTTCTTATTTTCCGCTATTCAACCTGAATCTTGATCAGGAAATACTGATTTCAAGTTGTCTCATACTGTTCCTTATCGGAATTTTGCCGCTTAGCAAACGGAATATTAAATTGGCCGCACTGATGTTGTTTCCAATATTACTGACGTTCGTCGCGTCTGTGCTAAACCGTTATCCGATGGGCGACAGGTTTTTACTCTTTTGGTTTCCGTTCTTTCTGTTATTTTTTGGGGAGGGTTTGCGCCGTATATACATGATGACAGCCCGATACAGCCCAAAATCGGGCGCATTGATCTACGGCGTGTTGTCCATCACGATGTTGTGGACACCGCTTTCAGCCGCCTATGAGAATGCTATTAATCCACCGATGGGTGAGGACATAAAACCCGTTTTAGCATACATTCATGAACACAAGGAGGAGAAAGATGTTATTTATGTTCACAACGGCAGTGTTACGCCATTTTATTTTTATGCTCCGTCCTTTGGATTCGACGATGAATATATTTTTGTCGCGGAAAAGTCGCGGAACATCAAGCGTTTTACTATTGATGTGATCGAATTACAAGGAATCGATAGGGTTTGGTTCGTTTTTTCGCATGTCGTAAGCTGCGATTGCGATGGCGACAGGGTGCAGGCTCATCTACGTATCATAGACGAATATGGTGTTCCGATAGACAGCTTCGAAGCTGTCAAAGCCGCCGCATATCTATATGATATGACTCCATGACTAAAAGGGGGCTGTGATATGCTTAAATGAAAACACCTTCTTTGCCAGTAAATAAGATACAACTATCAAATAACAAAGGAGATACTTATGGCTCTTACAATCGAAACCCTCATGTCCAAAATGCCTGGCGCGTTCATTCCTGAGAAGGCGGCGGGGCTGGATGCCGTGATCCAGTTCAAGTTCACCGGCGCCGAGGCGGGAGAATGGCATGCGACAATCAAGGATGGCAAGTGCGAAGTTGCAAAGGGGATGCACGCCTCCCCAAAGATGACCCTGACCGCCGATTCCGCCGATTACATCAAGATCTTCACCGGCGAGATCGATGGGATGAAAGCGTTCATGGAAGGCAAGCTCAAATTGGCAGGCGACCTGAACCTGGCAATGAAATTGACGCAGATGTTCAAGATCAGGTAAGAAGCGTGTAAAATTCAACCCGTCATCGTCGGGATGACGGGTTTATTGTTTTAAGAGGAGATAATTATGGATTTACCGGCTTTTCAGAATTGGTTTTCTACAGCGCTTGCAGTAATATGTTTCATAGGAGTGCCGGCACTGGGTTTTTTGGGGTGGATCGTCTCCGGGATGCTGGACAACAAACGGCAGGAAAAGAAACGGGCGGAGATTGAAGCGCTCCGGCAGCGCGGAGTTATGGCGCCCGCCATTGTCATATCCGCCCGCGACGGGATGGAACGAAATATTCACGGCAGAAAAGAACGGCAGATCAAATATGAAGTGGATGTGCTGCCGGAGGGTCGCGCTTCATTCCGTCAAGCCTTTGACCATTGGACGGAAAAGAGGGGTTTCACCGCCGTTATGGGTCAATTGGTCGGGGAGGCAGGGCGAAGGATATGGGTGACTTACGATCCGAATGACCCGGGTCAGATGTTGTTCGAGCATTATGACGAGGAGCATGGGAAGATCGTTGGCGAGCAGGAATTGGATGCGCGCCGCATGGAATTTAATAAATTAACAGAATGCAACGATGACCTGAAACGTCGCGGCGAACAGGCTGAGGCGGTCATTGTCAA
This sequence comes from Candidatus Villigracilaceae bacterium, assembly GCA_026645935.1. Classification (GTDB taxonomy): domain Bacteria; phylum Chloroflexota; class Anaerolineae; order Anaerolineales; family Villigracilaceae; genus Villigracilis. Next base: position 107,492 of record JAPKMP010000004.1, read on the forward strand.
GGTGGATGATTTGAACCTTCCCTATCCGCGGAAAAAATCACGGGCGGTGCATATTCATTTTGACATCATGCGGAGAAATGGACCTGCTTTCCGCGCGGAAGGCGATGTATTGATCGCGGACTCTGCGCTGGAAAAATATTCCGCCGGAAAAACCGTCTACGTCCGCTTTGACCCGCAGAACCCCAAATGGGCGATATTGGATTCAGAGCGGAACAGGTCTTTGAAATAAGCTCACAGGAGAATAGATGATAACCATTCTCAGGACAAATTCTGATAACCCGGATTTTGTCGGACTCGTCCGGCATCTCGATGCGGAACTTGCCGAACGAGACGGGGAGCAGCATTCCTTCTATGCCCAATTCAACAAGATCGCGATGATCAGGCATGTGGTCGTTGCCTATCAGGACGGTCAACCTGTGACTTGCGGGGCGATCAAGGAATACGAGCCGGGAACGATGGAGGTGAAGCGAATGTTCACTTTCCCTGCAAACCGGGGAATGGGAATCGCTGCAAGGGTACTTGCCGAATTGGAAGCATGGGCGGCGGAAATGGATTATTCGAAATGCGTACTCGAAACCGGAAAGAAACAACCGGAGGCGATCCGGCTTTATGAAAAGAGCGGATATGAGCGGATCCCGAACTACGGTCAATATGCAGGTGTGGAAAACAGCGTGTGTTTTGAGAAATACCTCGAAAAATAAACCGCGAGCCGCCTTCCAATTTTCGTCATTTACCCCAAAGATCTTTCGCAACATCCTCCAAGCCCAGCTCCGCCAATTTTTCCCTTGTCGGTTTGCCTGTGCCCTGGTCCCAGCCGCGCGCTTCGTAATAAGCGAATAACATTCCTTCGAGATCGGGGACAAATCCTTCCGAGCCGCCATCCGGGAAGGGAGTCAACAACGCTTTAGGGAGTTTATCGTTCTCGCAGGTCAATCCCATCCGGTTGTTGATCGCGCGTTTGAGGTTCCAGCCGCGTTCGCCGAACTTCATCATTTCCCCGACGGTCCAATTTAAACCGCAGGCCGCATTGATGAGGGTGGCTTTTTCGCCCGCTTCGACGTTTGCGAAGATGCACCATACAACAGAATTATCCACCGTGCGCCAATTCTGGTGGCGCGCCACATTGGCGGCTTTTTCCGCCTGCGCATGCCGCTCGAAGAATTCGATCCCGAGTTCTTCGTGAGAATGCCCCCAGTCTACAAAGAAATAATCGGATTGGTTATGGCATGCGCCGCGCGGCGAGGTCGCATAGGAAAGCGCCATGCCCGAAACCCCGCGCGGATCGTGATACGCAACTTCGAGACCATTGACCTGAACCGCTTCCTCTTCCGACCCGAAATGCGCGGCGAACCGCCTCGATCCCTGCGCAAGCAAGTCTCCGATTCCTTCACGCGAGCCGATCAAACGCACCAAGGATTCAATCGCATCCACGTTGCCCCACTTCAACTCAATGCCGCCTGTATCTTCTCTTGTAATTATTCCCTGTTCATACAGGTGAAACGCCAAACCGATCGTGTTACTCGCGCTGATCGTGTCCATGCCGTAGCGGTCGCACAACTCGCCCAGATCGACGATCGCCTCGAGATTGTCGTTCAGCAGGTTCGCCCCGAAGCCGACCATGGTCTCGTGTTCGGGTCCCTTGCGCTTCGTTGAATCCTTTGGAAGTTTCACAACCCGCCCGCAGGCGATCACACATCCCTGGCATGCGCTTCGACCGGTGAGGATCGTGTCGGTCATCTTTGCGCCGGAGACATCATCGATGTTCGGGAAAACGCCGCTCGAATAGTATTTCACCGGCAATGCGCCGAGATATTCAGCGTAATTCGCCGCGCCTGCCGTGCCTACTTCGCGAATCACCTTCGCTTCGTTATCATCGCGAAGTTTTCGATTCGCCTCCGAGCGCAGCGATTTGTAGTTTGGCAGATCGAACACGGGAATCTCGTTCGTCCCATGCACGCCAACAGCTTTGAGATTCTTCGAGCCCATCACTGCGCCCAATCCCGTCCGCCCCGCCATGCGTCCATGATCGCACATGATCGAAGCGAACAGAACCTGTTTTTCTCCCGCCGGTCCGATGACGCAAACCCTCGCATCTTTGACCCCGACTTCCTCTTTGATCTTATCCTGCGCTGAATACGTATTCATCCCCCACAGATGCGCCGCTTTCTTGATCTCCAGCCTGTTTCCGTTTAAATAAAGATAGATCGGCTCGGGTGCTTTACCCGTGACCCACAGCCCATCGTAACCGGCCGCGCGCAATTCCGGTCCCCAAAAGCCGCCGATGTTGGATTCCGCCCAAAGCCCTGTGGCGGGACTCTTTCCGCAGATGACGAATCGCCCCGTTGTCGGTCCGGAAGTGCCGGTCAGGGGTCCGGTCATGAACAGAAGGGGCGAATCAGGTTCGAGCGGATTGAGAGCCGCGGTCAGGGAGTCGTATAGGATCCGGGCGGCAAGGGTGGCGCCTCCGAGAAAATCCCTTTGCCATTTATCGGGAATCTGAAATTCTTCCGTTGCGCCGGTGGTCAGATCGATCTTGAGTATGGGTTGCATAACGACTTCACATGATCTCTTTTGTAACTTCCTGGGCACACCGGACAAAATCCAATACGGTGGGCACATTGCGCATCATGTAACCCATGCTTCCCTTGACCTTCAATTTACTTGTCATCATTGCCGTCATCGGGTTCATTTTTCCTGAAAGGATGGCGGTGATATTGTCGTAGGAAGCGGTCAGGATAAAGGTCGGGTTTGGATATGTTTCAGGCCGGGGTTGGTAATCCACCTTGCGGCACCTGCCATGCCACAGTTCAAGGTAGAACGTGAGTTGTTCATTTAAATTCCCCTCGGGTTCGATGAAGAAGAATAGATCCCCCTCCCAGTTTTTGGCGATCTCGCCATAGCGTTCGTCTGAATTGAGTTTGTCCTCCAATCCCTTCAACCATTCCGCGCTCGGAAATATTGCTGCCATTGGATGCACCTCCGGGGTAATGACATGTTCATTTTACCATTACGAAAATCGAGACTAAAATCCTTGCATAATTGAAAAAAATAGTCTATGCTTAACCTGCGGTAGGAAATCCTTCCGCGGCAGCGATTTCGCTGCCCAATCTTTTTATTTCTCTCTGGAGGAGAAAATGAAAAAACTTTTAACCCTTGCCAGCCTGCTCGTGGCGGTCTCCCTCGTTCTCACCGCATGCGGGGGGGGAGGCTCTTCGGCCTCTGACCTGCTTGGCGCAATCGAAGAGCGGGGCTACGTTCTTGTCTCGACCGACCCGAACTATGCACCCCAATCCTTCCTCAACACCGAAGGCTCGCGCCCGTCGGATACCAAATGCCCAGGCGATGCCCTCACCACTGCTGAAATGCAGGGCTTCGATGTGGATGTTGCGAAAGCCGTCGGCGAATACCTCGGCGTGGAAACCTGCTTCGCCACTCCCTCATGGGATGCCATCACCGCCGGTAACTGGGCAGACAAATGGGATGTCAGCGTCGGTTCGATGACCATCACTACCGCTCGGCAGAAGATTCTCGATTTCAGCGTGCCGTATTATTACACCCCCGCAGTTGTGGCTGTTGCGGCTGATTCCGGCATCACCTCGTTGGATGGATTGTCCGGGCAGGCGGTTTGCGCGGGCGCTTCCACCACCTATGAGTTCTGGCTGAACAACGATATGGAAGGGCTTGGTCTGCCCGAATCCTCCATCTATGCCGAGGTTCCCGCTGACGTTACAGTTGTTCCGTTGGAAACCGACCAGGAATGCGCCCAGGCCATCGCCGCAGGACGCACCGATTTCGTCGCCTACGTGACGTCTGAAACCGTCGTGGATGCGAACCTCGCCGCCGGCATGCCGGTCGTGAAACTGGACGGCGCCGTGTACTCCGAGGACCTTGCCGCTGCGTTCGACAAGGGTTCCACGCTCGATACAACCTCCCTGCGCGCCAAGGTGGATGAACTCTTCACCGCCATGCACAGCGACGGCCGGCTCTCCGCGCTTTCAAACCAGTGGTTCGAAATCGACCTGACCCAAGCGCCCAACCAATAAGCAAAGAGAGTTTATAATAGGGAAGCGGTGATTCTCCGCCGCTTCCCTTTTCTTTTGAACTCCGCTCTTGGAGGCAGAGATGGCAACCACAACTCAGCAGGGCCAGGCGCCGCTTTCGCAGGCGGAACGTCTCTATCAGGCACAGCTTCGCAAGGAGCGCCAGTTCCGCGCGAATGTAGGTGTTTCATGGGCGATCCTGTTCTTTTTCCTGATTTTTCTTTTCAGCGGGCAAAGCATCGAGGTGGGCTCCTTCAACTTCCAGACCATCGAACTGGATACCGCTTTCATCCTTAAAAACATAGCCTTCATCGCCGAAGGGTTGTGGCAGACCCTTCTTATTTCAGTCCTTTCGATCCTGTTCGCCATGATCCTGGCGTTACTTGCCGCGCTCGGCCGGCTTTCCACATTCCCGCCGATCTATGCAATCAGTACTTTTTATGTCTCATTGATCCGGGGAACGCCTCTTTATCTTCAGATCTTTTTCTTCTTCCTTGCTCTGCCTCAATTGGGAATCATTCTTTCCGGGATCGTGGCCGGTGTGATGGCGCTCGGCTTGAACTACGGCGCGTACATGTCCGAGGTCTTTCGGGCGGGGCTGAGTTCCGTCGGGAAGGGCCAGAGAGAAGCCGCCATGGCGCTGGGAATGACTCCCGGTCAGACCATGAGGCGGATCGTGCTTCCACAGGCGTTACGTTTTGCCATTCCGCCCATGGGCAACGATTTCATCTCCATGACGAAGGACTCGGCTCTGGTCTCCGCCACCGGCTTCGTGCATGAACTGATGTGGAGAGCCACCAAGGTCGGGCGGGCGCAATTCAACAACCTCGAAGCGCTCATCATGGCAGCCATGTTCTATTGGACGCTGACCCTCATCCTGACTTATTTCCAGGGAAAACTCGAAGCGCGCCTCGCGAGGGGAGACCGGTGACATGTCCCTGCCCATCGTAAAAATTTCCAACCTCGACAAGTATTTTGGCCGCCTGCATGTCCTGAGGAATATCGACCTCGAAGTGCCTGAACGCCAGGTGGTATGTCTCATTGGGCGCAGCGGATCAGGGAAGAGCACTCTTCTGCGCTGCATCAACTTTCTCGAAGATCCCTCACATGGGATCGTCGAAGTGGACGGCATCCGGGTGCCTGTTGAAGTAAAAGGCAAGGAGAGGCGGCAATTGGTCCATGACGTACGCCTGAAGACCGGCATGGTGTTCCAGGAATTCAACCTTTTCCCGCATATGAGCGTTTTGGAAAATGTGATCGAAGGACCGATCACCGTCAAAGGCATGGATAGAAAACTGGCTGTCGAACTCGCAGAGCAAAGCCTGGACAGCGTGGGCATGCTCTGGAAAAAGGACGAATTTCCCCTGCGCCTTTCTGGCGGACAAAAACAACGCGTCGCCATCGCCCGCGCGCTCACCATGCAACCCCGCGTCATGCTATTCGACGAGCCAACCTCCGCGCTCGACCCTGAACTCATCGGCGAGGTCTTGAACGTGATGAAGAAGGTCGCCAGCGAAGGCATGACCATGATCGTCGTTACTCACGAAATGGGGTTTGCGCGCGAAGTGGCAGACCGCGTGCTGGTCATGTCTGAGGGTGAGTTGATCGAAGACGCCACGCCGGAAGATCTGTTCAACCAGCCGAAGGACCCGCGCACCAAAGCGTTGATCGACCGGTATCGCACAGGCGAACAATAAGAGAAGGGAATCACCATGCCGAAAATCGATTTCAAATTGACGAGCGAGCAGATCGAACGCGAAGGAAAGGACCCCGTCACGGTCATCTCTGTGCAGGGCTGGCTGGATGCGCAAAGCGAGGGAAAATTGATAACCGCGGCGCAGGAGGCGCATGCGCAAGGCGCGCGATGTTTGATCGTAAATCTTGAAGATGTCAGTACGCTGACCAGCGCGGGTATCCGCGCCCTTCAAAAGATTTACCTGCTTTTCAATCCCTCCGAGCATACCGTTCAAACATCCCGCATGCGGTTGTGCAACGCGCCGCCGCAGGTTTATCACGTTTTATCCCTCACCGGTTTTCTCCAATCCTGCCCGAATTATGAAACCCTGCAAGCCGCTATGAACTCCCTCCCAGCATAACCCTTCGTCATAATGACCGTCGCAATCACACGCCAGGTCAGCCCGCGATTCAATGAGTGCGAGCTCACGCACATCGGTCGGACCCCCATTGATATCAATATTGCCCGGCAACAACACGATGATTATATTCGTTTGCTCAAGGAGCTTGGCTGTAAAGTGATCGAACTTCCCGAGGAGCCGGGCCTGCCCGATTCTGTTTTCGTCGAAGACACGGCATTCATCCTCCCCGAAGTTGCCGTTATCACAAGACCCGGCGCGGATTCACGTAAGCCTGAGATCGATTCGATCATCCCGGTCCTTGCCCCATACCGCCCGCTTCTGCACGTCGCACCTCCCGCCACATTGGATGGGGGAGATGTGCTCGTGGCCGGGAAACAGATCTTCATCGGTCTCTCTACCCGCAGCAACCGGGAGGCTGTCTCACAGTTGAATGCCCTGCTCGACGATTACGGTTATAAAGCCTGGGGCGTCGAACTGAAAGATTGCCTGCATTTGAAGACCGCAGTCACCCGCGTGGATGATTCCACCCTGCTCATCAACAATGCATGGGTGGACTCTTCCAACTTCCCCGGCTTCGATCTCATCGAAGTGGACGCCTCGGAGCCCCTCGCCGCGAACTGCCTGCCCATCCGCGGCAGGATCATCCATCCGATCACTTTTCCAAAAACCCAGAAAAGACTCGAAGCGGAAGGATTTGATATCGTGCCTGTGGATTTGAGCGAACTCGCCAAAGCGGAAGGCGCGGTCACTTGCTGCAGTTTGATCGTCGATGGTTAACTTTATTTTTCTCAAGAGATCGAATGCATCGTTAAAAAAATGAACTCCCTTTACGGGAGTTTGTTTTTGTGCGCTGGAGAGGACTTGAACCTCCACGTCTTGCGACACATGGCCCTCAACCATGCCTGTCTGCCAATTCCAGCACCAGCGCAGAAGCAGGCGTATTATAATCGCGTTACTTTTTCTGTCAAGCAAACCGCACTGAGGAGACATACATGGCACGTATTGTAGTGGACGCAATGGGGAGCGACGAACATCCCATACCGGACGTGGAAGGCGGCGTGCAAGCCGCGCGCGAGTACGGCATTGATATCATTTTCGTCGGGGATGAGGCGAAGATCCGACCCGTTCTTGAAAAACAGAATATAGAAGGATTGAACATCCGGGTTGTGCATGCCCCTGAAATGCTGACAATGGAGGATAAGGGCGAGGCGCTGGTCTTGAAGGCGCGTTCAAAGGAACCGAAGGATTCCATGGCGATAGGCATGGACTTGGTCAAGAATGGAGAAGCGGATGCTTTCGTGACGGCGGGCAACACTGGCGCGGGCATGGTCACCGCCCTCTTCCGGCTCGGACGCATCCGCGGCGTGGATCGGCCCGCCCTGGCTCCCATCTTCCCGACGGCGACCGGTTCCTGCATTGTGCTCGATATCGGCGCCAACCCCGATTGCAAACCCGAGAACCTGATCCAATTCGGAATCCTTGGGAGCATTTATGCCGAGAAGGTGCGCGGCGTGAAGAATCCCAAAGTGGGACTGGTGTCGAACGGCGAGGAGGAAGGCAAAGGGAACGAATTGGTCAAAGGCGCAACGCCTTTATTCAAAGCGTCGAAGTTGAATTATTTCGGCAACGTCGAGGGCAAGGAAGTCATTGGCGGGAAAGTGGATGTGGCGGTGACAGACGGTTTTACAGGGAATGTCATGTTGAAGACCGCCGAAGCGGTGGGCAAACTCATCGTCGATTTCGTCCGCACGACCATCAAGAACGGGAATCTTGGGACGAAGATCGGCGGTCTGTTGGTTAAACCGGCATTGAGTTCGTTGAAAAAGTTAATGGATCCCGGCGAGCAGGGTGCGGCTCCGATGCTGGGCGTGAACGGGCTGGTGTTCATCGGTCACGGCCGATCGGATGCCTTTGCCATCAAGAATGCCGTGCGCGTGGCGAAGGAAGCCGTGGATGTGAACGTGCTGGATGCGATGAAGAGCGCCATCGAAGAAAGTTTGAAAAAATAGCCATGAAGATCATCAAAAACGAGAACCTAATAAAAAGAAATGGAAAGATCGGGAATTGGGTCAGCCTGGGCGCGTTGTTGGTGCTCGGCGGCGGCATGTATATTTCCTTTACAAGGCCGGACCTGTTCACCTATTCGCTGGTTTGTCTTGTCCTTGGCTTTACCATGACGCAGGTGGGCATGTACATGGGCAACCGCTGGGGCCGCTCGCCGCGCAGGGATGAAAAACTCGATGCCGGGTTGAAAGGCATGCACAGCGATTTCACCATTTACCATTATTCGACCCCGGCTTCGCATTTGCTCCTTGGTCCGGCAGGGGTCTGGGTCGTCCTGCCGTATCAACAGGCCGGGACGATCTATTTCGAAAAGAACCGTTGGAAACTTCGCGGCGGGGGGTTCATGCAGACGTACATGCGCATCTTCGGGCAGGAAGGACTGGGGCGTCCCGAACTCGATGCGGAGCACGAGACAGCGGCGCTGAAAAAATTCCTGCTTAAGAAAATGGAGGAAGACGCCGTCCCGGAGATCAAACCCATACTTGTGTTCACCAACGACAACGTCGAGTTGGAGGCGGGCGACTCGCCCATCCCGGCTGTAAAGTTGAAACAGCTCAAGGGGTTCATGCGCGAGGAGTCGAAGAATCGCAAACTGTCCGCGCTTCAACTCCAGGAACTCAACCGGGTTTTGGAACCTTCGTAAATGTCGAATCTGTTCGCATCCCTGCGCGGACGCCGGGAATGGATGGTCTCTGCTGCCGTCCTTGTGATCATCCTCCTCTTATCCTTCCTGCGCGTAAAATTTTACGGCGATCCCGCCCTGTCCATCGCAGGCAACGACACGATATCATATGTGGAAGCGTCGCAGGTCCCGCTGTTCTCGGCGGAGATTTTCACAGGGCGGAGATTGCTGACAACGAACCTCGTTTACAAAATGCTCGAGCCGGAGACCGGATATGAAATTCTGATCAACGGCTCGGTCGAAACGACACGGCGCGGGTATCAACCCGGGTTCGACCGCATCGTTATCCTCCAACTCGCTTTATCTCTGATCGGGTGGGGCATCCTTGCGTGGCTCGTTTCGCAGACTCTGCGAAGCGCATGGATGAAGGTCGCAAGCGCTGTTGTCATCCTCGCGTTCGCCTTCACCCCGCACATGGCGGATTGGGACAGCATCCTGATGTCCGAGTCGTTGACCTTCTCGCTGTTTGCGCTTCAACTTGCCCTGATGATCAAAATCGCGTTCGATCTGGTTCGAGATCCCGATGCGAAGATCACCGGCTGGCTGATCGCCTGGGGAGTGGTGTTTTTCTTTTGGATCTTCCTGCGCGATACGAATGTTTTCACCGCGTTGATGACCTTGATCATGATCGCAGTTTTGACGATAATTCCGCGTTACCGAAAGAAGAAAGCGCTTTGGGGAACGATGATTTTTCTCGCACTGGTGGTTCTCCTCGGACTTATCACCGCCCGCGCCAGCGTGCGGACGGTCGTTCAAATCAGGAACATTTATAAAGATGACATATTTCCAAACCCCGGTGTGGTGGCGGTATTTCAGAAGATGGGAATGCCGGTGGATAGTTTTTTTGCGCCCGAATTCGAACCCTGGCTGCAGACCGAAGGCGCTTCGACTCTCATCCGGTTTATGATCTCCCACCCCGGGTATGTCGGGACGAAACTCTGGAACGACTTCCCCGATTCTTTCCAGGAGATTCAGCAGACATATTTCACAGCCCGCGACCTCAACCCGGCGCGTACCATCCTTTTTGAGATTGGCAATGCGCTCCATCCTGAGAATACGACCCCGTTTTTGGCAAGCATCCTGCCGTTGATCGGGCTGCTTCTTCTCGCTGCAAAAAACACAGGGGACAGCCGCCCCTGGGCATGGCTGGGACTTTGGCTGGTCTTCAGCGCGGCGTTGACTCTTATACCCACCATCCTCGGCGATACCTGGGCGTTGAACCGCCATGCCTTATATTCGACGATGATCTTCCGCCTGACGATGTGGCTCTTTCCCATCATCATTATCGATATCGCGCTTCGAAGGGAACCGGCGCCGGTCGACACCCCATCATGAAATTCCTCAAGACCCATTCCGCCAGCCTGATCATCCTGCTCGTCTTCACGGTTGGAATCTACATCCGCGCCTCCTGGTATGGGGACCTGCGGCTTTCCATTGCCAACGCCGAGACCGATAGTTACATCTCCGCCTCGCGCGCCTCGATTTTTTCGTGGAAGATCTTCGCGGGTCAGCGTCTTTTCACCACCAATCTGATCTACAAGCTTGCCGATGATCCCGCGAACTGCGCGATCACCTCGTTTGGGAAACCCGGCTTGGGCGAAGAGGACGCGAGGGAGATCCAACCCTGCTTTGACAGGATCGCGCTTTTACAGAACTACCTTTCGGTCTTCGGCTGGTGCTTTCTCGGCTGGATGCTGGCGCGCTGGTTGAAAAATCCGTTCGTCAAAATATTCGGCGCAACGTCGATCATGGTTTTCGGTTTTACGCCCCAGATCGCCGAATGGGACAGCGTGCTCAGCCCCGAGTCGCTTTCGCTTTCGATGTTCGCGATTCTGCTTGGTCTTGCGCTTGAGGTCGTCTTTCGCGCAGCCTCGGCTGATGAACCGTTCAAACCCATTACAGACAAAGCCCTTTTAGCCGTCTTGATGGTCTGGTATTTTCTCTGGGTCTTCGTGCGCGACGTTCATCTTTACGCAATTCCGATCACCCTTTTATTGATCGTTCCATTGTTCTTGCTAAAAAAATACAAAACAGCGAGACCTTTGTATTATGCGTCAACCGCCTTGATGATTTTCTTCGTCGTCGGGTATCTCTCCGCGCGGGACAGCCTTCGCGCGACCCGCTTCCCGTTGATGAACTCACTCGACGAGTACATCCTGCCCTATCCCGCCCGGGTGGAATTCTTCAAGCAATATGGCATGCCGGAGAAAGAAGCGCCGGATTACAAGGATGCCCCGGTCTACCAAGCTTGGGCGGACGAGAACGCCTCCAAAGCCTACGCTATGTTCCTGCTCACGCACCCGGGATTCGTCGTCACCACCCTTTGGTGGAATCTCGATATGCTCAGCGACGAATACACCCAGCCCTACTTTTTCACAAACGAAATCCAAAACCGTGAATATCTTTTGACCTTGGGCGAGATGGTCAACCCGCAGACTGGGGCGGTCTACCTGCTGACATTCGCCATCGTTCTTGTCTTCATCTTTCAAGCATTACAACACCGCGCGCTGCGGCTCTCCGCCTGGGCTTGGCTGGCGGTCTGCGTCTATGGAATTGCCGCCGGGACCTTGTTCATCAGTTACTTTGGCGACACTGCCGGGATTCGACGTCACATCATGCCGTCGGTGGAAATGTTCCGTTTATATCTGTGGGTGTTTCTGTTGCCGTTTTTGGATTTATCGTTGAGTGGAGGGAGTGAAGAGTAGATGCAATACACGAAACATTGGATGATTGTTTTTGGATTACGCTCCTAATGGCGACAGCCCTCTGGCATTTGGGAAGCCGCAATCTCATTCTCGAATGCTTCTTTCCACATCGTCCCGCCCGATTCTCTGAACGGGTTTCATATCTTTTGCAGGGAAAACACGACGGTATTCCAATCGACGCCGACCAAAATTGAACAGCAGACCCACGGGCGCGCCTGTGGCTTTCAAGTAATTGATGACCTGCGCCAATTCGTCGTTCGTGAGTTGATGGCTGAATGCTTTGATCTCCACAACGACCTGTTGATTAGGAAACAAGTCCAGATAGAAGGTTGCCACATTTTCTCCTTCATATTCGACATGGACTTCATATGCGTTCTCGTAGACTTCCTCTTTGAAGCCGTAACCGATTTTATTATGAACTTCCATCGCCAATCCGATGAGTTTGTAGGTCAGCTCATTTCCAGTTGCATCTGTGACCAGTGGCATAAGTTATCTCCTCTATGGTTGAAATCGACTCAATGTGAAATGATACGTGATGGTGAGAAAACCGTCCACGAATAAGGTCAACACGAATAAACGAATCCTCAACCAATATGTTGCGAACAACTGATGCCTGCTCAAATTCGTATATTCGTTCCACATTCGTGGATGGTTCTTGCCTGTTATACTTCGCATATCCGTCATTGTGCTTGCTTGATTTCGTTAGGGAGTCTTTCATGAAAAAACTCAACTTCATATTCTTCATCGCCGTGTATCTTCTTGCATCCTGCGCCGCCCCGCCGACGCAGGTGACGGTCACTTCCGAAGTGACCGTCACATTGACACCTGCTCCAACGCCGACGCAACATCCCAAATTTGCCGCGCTTCAACAAACGATCGCCGCCTCGGGCGGACGCTTCACCTTGCAAGCGGACGGCATGATCTACGACGGCGAGACCCCCATCCCCGGCTTGACCGTCGCCCCGGACGGCACAATGAGCCTGAGCGTAAACGGCAAGACCGTGACCATTGACCCCGCCGACGTGGATTTTGACGATGAAAAAGGCATAACCATAGTCGGCTACAAATGGGACCAAGCCGCCAACGACGGTGCGGGCGCGTGGGTGGAGGCGAACGAGACCGTGACTGCCAACTTTAACCTAGGCGTGGTACTCGCTCCCGGTGAGCCAAATGAGGATGGGTCGAGGAATATCGAGACTTTTGCCCCACCAGAAGAATTTGCGGATAACGAGGGCGCAGTAGCGAAATGGCTCAACTATTTTGACGCCGAGCGGCTGGGATTTGACCCTGGTGCAACCCAGTGGATACTGACTGAGGATGGGAGAGCGGTGCTAGTGGATAGTGCTGACCACAACAAAGTTGTAGCCGAGTGGAAAGATATATCCTGGATAGGCAAAGCGGCGATTGTGTGGAACTGGGCAAACTTTGTTGAGGCGGACGGGGAGAATGTGCTATTTGATGTGTGTAAGGCTTGGGAAACTAAGTGGAAGAACGGTATCCCAGTGGATCTAGATGGGGTATTAGACTTTATACAACTGCTGAAATCGAGAGAGAGTGCATGGATTATCAATGGTTCAGACATGATGTATGGGGATGGAAAGTCGCACCTTCGAATTCTTTCGTTGGATGGGGGTATTTTTTCTGCTGATGGCAAGAGTATGATTTATTATCGACAATTTCAATCTCCAATAGAGGATGGTGAAGGATTTGTGGTTACTAGGGATGAAAAAGGTAATTCCGTCATACTTTATGTCGATAACATGGTGTGGGAGTCGTATTAAATGTCATATAGGTGAATGAGTTTGGTTTTTGTGCTATTGTGAATATGTGAAGAATAAGTGGGGAAAGGTGTCACTATTAGTTACTTTGATCATAATCTTGGCGGGGGGATTTTTTTGGTGGAGCGGTGGGATGTCACTCGTTCAACTTTATCGAGAATATTTGACTCAAGATATACCGGACAAAGAGTATAACTGGCAAGACTTTACCGACCGGGGAGGCGGGGAGCGGCTTCACGGATATTATGCAGGTAGCGTGGGGGAAAGCGTGTATGTATGGACACTGGGGGGACTGCGACGATTTCGTCACCAGCAGATCACGAGTGTGTATTACTACATGGATGTGTGTGGGGCAATAGAGAGGCTTGTGGAGGCTAAGGCAGTGGGGAGAGAGATGAGTAGTCTGCCGAGTGAGCCACTGATGACGTTTGACCTAGTGCAGTGGCGAGGCGCGGTACGGCGGGGGGACTATATGTGGGTCAAGAGAGTGGGGGAGGGCGCTGAGAGTAAGGTGATAGATAAGATCTGGGCGAGCAATAATTATCATTATCCGTACGGTGGAGTGACGCGTACCGAGTGTCAAGCAAGATGAGGCACATATTGGTTCTAATCATGGTTCTGTTTGGATTTGCGATGAGTGTTGGTGAGGTGAGTGCGGACTGTTCAGTAGAGAGTTGTGGTGAAGTCTGCGTAGGTTCAGACTGTACTCCGAAATACTGCTACACATGTGAGGGTACGACGCAGGTCGATACCTGTCCGCCGAATCAGCATTTGACACCGAATGGGGGGTGTCAGGAGAATGGGACGGAGGGGGATGATACGTGTTTTCCGGCGGGGACACAAATCAGTATGGCGGATGGGAGCAGGAAAAAGATTGAGGAGGTGCAGGTGGGGGACGTGGTGATGAGTCAGAGCGCGGCGGGAGCGCGGGGGAGCAGCCGGGTGGAAGCGCTGATCCGACCAGTCTCAGACAATATGTGTCGGATTGAGTTTGAGAACGGGGAGAGCCTAGAAGTCACCAAGTCGCATCCATTCCTGACCGACGGCGGGTGGCGAGCCATTGATGAGGTGGCGGCAAGGAGAGAGCAGACGGATCTGCAGATCCAAAAGTTAGAGCGGGGCGATTCGCTTTACAAAGAGGATGGGGGGAGGGCGGAGGTGACGGAGATCACCTGCTGGAATGAGCAGGTACAGGTCTATAACTTTACGGTTGACAACGACCACACCTATTTTGCCGAAGGGTATCTAGCACACAATAAGGGGGCGGTGCCGACTGATTGCAGAGCGCCGAAAAACTGTCCCGCAAATAATAGCTGTGTACCCACGGCTACCAATAACTGTGCGAATGATTGGTGCACACCTCGCGGTAGTTACGCGTGTTATCCCGTCAATATTAACACTAATAGTTATGTCGACCACTATGTGGTCTCTCGCGCGCAGTATGAGCGGAATTGCCAGATAGGCAATGCTCAGTCACTGGTGCAAACCTTTGCTTACGATACATGGACATGGTACCTCAGGGAGTACAATTGCTGCCCTGCGGGAATGGTAAGTACATATACCTACATACAACCTGCTGATACCTACCATACAGTAAGTCAATGCGATCACGAATCAACGATCAACTGCTGGCCCGGCACATTTGTCTCATGGACACCCTCATATTGGTGTGGCAGATCACCCAAAGACGAAGAGGGTAACCGAGAAGATTGGTATGTCGGCACCAAAAGGTGCCGCCCTGCGCGGGCTAGGGTTTATTCGTGTGTCTCTATTTGTAATTCGACGGCGCCCACAAACCTGAGTGTGGCGCAGGGGGCGAGCGGGACGGGGAATAAATCACATATGGTACACTTGTTCTAATATGACCCACCTCGTATCACTCGACATCGAAACCACAGGCTTGGATGAAGACCGTGACGCGATCATCGAGGTCGCCGCGGTGCGTTTCAACGGGCGGCGCAAGGAAGACGAATTCAACACGCTCATCAATCCCGGCAGGCACATCCCCGATTTCATCACAGGGCTGACCGGCATCGACGATGCGATGGTGCGCCAGGCGCCGCGCCTGCGCGACGTCGCCCATGAACTCATCGCCTTCGTTGGCGATGCGCCCATCATCGGTCATAACGTCAAATTCGATGTCGGTTTTTTGCGCAAGGCGGGTCTCTTCGAATATCAACAAACCATCGACACGCTCGAGCTTGCTTCCGTGCTTTTGCCCACTGCAAGTCGTTACAACCTGGGAGCGCTCGGCAAGCAGCTCGGCATTCCGCTCCCTGCCACGCACCGCGCCCTCGACGACGCATTGGTCACCCACGCCTGTTATCTGAAACTTTTAGAACTCGCCGCAGAACTTCCGCTCGAAACTCTCGAAGAGATCGCCGACCTTGGGAATTTTGCGCCCTGGGATGCGAACTGGGTATTCGAACAAGCCTTGCGCGCGAAGACGAAGGAGGGCATCAAGCCGAAGCAGACAAAACACCGCGCCTCACATCCCAAGCCGATGCTTGATTCCGCGTCCGGGCAGGATGCCCCGCCGATCACGCGAACCGAAGAACCGATCCCGCTCGACCCGGAGGAAGCTGCATCGATACTTGAATACGGCGGACCATTCTCGCAATACTTCGAATCCTACGAACATCGCGGCGAGCAGGTGGAGATGCTCAAAGCGGTGGCAAACGCCCTTTCGACAGGCAACCATCTCATGGTCGAGGCGGGAACCGGCGTTGGAAAAAGTTTTGCTTATCTCGTCCCGGCCGCGTTGTTCGCTTATCAGAACAATACGCGGGTCATCGTCTCGACGAATACGATCAACCTGCAGGATCAACTCATCAAAAAGGATATTCCCGATCTGCAAGCCGCGTTGAATTTGGATGTGCGCGCGGCTGTGTTGAAGGGACGTTCCAATTATCTTTGCCCGCGCCGCCTGCAATACCTCCGCTCGCATGGACCGGGCAACACGACCGAGATGCGCGTGCTGGCGAAGATCATCGTCTGGCAATTGGAGAATGTCACCGGCGACCGAAACGATCTGAATTTGCAGGGTCCGCTCGAACGCGAGGTGTGGGCGAGACTCTCGGCGGAGGACGATAACTGCACGACAGAGACATGCCTCGGGCGGATGGGAGGCGCGTGTCCTTTTTATCGCGCAAAACAGGCGGCGCAGAATTCGCATCTGCTGATCGTCAATCATGCCTTGCTGCTTTCCGATGTTTCGACGGGGAGCAAGGTATTGCCCGAATACGATTACCTGGTCATCGATGAAGCGCATCACATGGAAACGGCCGTGACGAACGCGCTTTCGTTTCGCATGACCCAGGGCGATCTCGACCGCATGTTGAAGGAATTGGGCGGCTCGTCGGCGGGATTGCTCGGCACGATCCTGACTGACACGCATGACTCTTTGCGCCCCTCCGATTTTGGTTTGTTGCAGCAAAAGTCGAAACGCGCCACCGACCAGGCGTTTCGTGTCGAGCAACTATCGAAGGAGTTTTTCGTTTATCTCGGCGAGTTCATCGCCGCGCAGCGCGAGGGACAACCGCAAAGCAATTATTCGTGGCAGATGCGCATCACGCCATCCGCGCGCACCCTGCACGGCTGGGACGATCTCGAAATGCTGTGGGGGCAGATCAGCGAATCGATGACGAACCTGCTGAAAACGCTGGATGAGATCTATAAAAATCTCGGCGAGTTGTACAACGACGGCCACGACCAGTTGGAAGACGTGATGGGCAGTTTGAGCACGTTGATTCGCCGCCTGACCGAAGCCGAAGCCGCCGCTTCCGGTTTGATGCATAACCCCACCAACGACCTGATCTATTGGATCGAAGTCAACCCGCGCGGGGAAAAACTCTCGCTCAATGCCGCGCCTTTGCGCGTGGGACCGCTCGTCCAAAAATATCTTTGGTATGAAAAAGCCAGCGTGGTGCTGGCGTCCGCCACATTGACGACTCATGGCGAGTTCGACTACATCCGCAACACGCTCGACGCGAACGAAGTGGATGTGCTCGCGCTCGGCTCCCCGTTCGATTATGAATCAAGCACGTTGTTATACGTCGCCAGCGATATGCCCGAGCCGAATGCGTTCAACTATCAGCAAATGCTCGACCGCGCCATCGTCTCCACCGCCAAAGCCACCGGCGGGCGGATGCTTGTGCTGTTCACTTCGTATGCCGCGTTGAAGAAGACTTCGCAAGCCATCACAGGTCCGCTCGCGCGGGAGGATATTTTTGTCTACGAACAGGGCGAAGGGACATCGCCGACGGCATTGCTTGAATCTTTCAAAACGACGGATCGCGCCGTTCTGCTCGGAACCCGTTCGTTTTGGGAGGGCGTGGATGTGCCCGGCGATTCGCTTTCGGTTGTCGTGATCACGAAGTTGCCTTTCGATGTCCCGTCAGATCCCATCATCTCGGCGCGCTCCGAACTCTACGAGGATTCCTTCAATCAATATTATCTGCCCGAAGCGATTCTGAAATTCCGCCAGGGATTCGGGCGCCTTATCCGCACCGCATCGGACCGCGGCGTGGTCGCCATTTTGGACCGGCGCGTGTTGACCAAGCAATACGGCAGGCTGTTCCTTGAATCCCTGCCGCAATGCACTGCGAGACAGGGTCCAATTGCGAATCTTCCGAAGATGGCAGGTGAGTGGCTGGGGATGTGAAGACTCAAAGATGTGTAAACATGGCGACAATATTCTTTTAGTGACTGTCACCTGCCATAAAAGTTAATCCTCCGTGCCCAACATTTACTTCATCCTCTTCGAACTCATCATCTATATCCAATTCATCCTCTGCCTCAATCACGCTATCAAACATGGAACGAAAAACCTGCTGAAGTTCGCCTTTGGCATCCTCTTCGGCGTGATGCTCGAACTGGCGACCATCCGTCAGTTGAACGCCTACGAATACGGCCGATTCCTTCTCATGGTATTGGATGTTCCGCTTTGCATCGGCGTGGCGTGGAGTTGCATCATCTACGCCGTCATGGAATTTTCCGATGCAACCAGCCTGCCTTATTTTCTCCGCCCTGTGCTCGACGGTCTGCTTGCGCTCAATATCGACCTTGCCCTCGATGCCGTTGCCATCCGCTTTGGGTTTTGGGATTGGGGACAGGGATTGGAATTTCAATACTTCGGCGTGCCGTATGCCAATTTCTGGGCATGGTTTTGGGTTGTGTTCTTCTTCTCGCTCGGTTATCGGTGGCTTGCGCGGCGAACGGATTGGACCGGCAGGTGGCTCTCCGCCCCATTCGCGTTCATCGTTGGGTTGGCTGGGGTACTCGGGACGAATGCCTTTATCGTCTTTGTCGTTCCGTGGAATTTTGTAATCACGGTTGTCTTCGTCACTCTTTCGCTTGCCCTGATCCTCGTCCTGCTCCACCGTCCAAAGTTCAATTTGTTACCCGTTCACCCGATCGCGTTTTGGATTCCCTTCCTTACCCATGCTTATGTATTGATCGCCGGGGCGGTTTCGGGAATCATTTTTCATCCCATCGCGCTCCTGGCTGTCGGCGTCGTCATGCTTGGAATCTCACTCTTCCTGCATGGCAGGACAACACTGCGTTTTCTCCGAATGCCAGAAAAAGACGTTGATCGATATATCATCCTGTAAAAACGTATAAGATTCGTGAAATGGAGAATTTCAGTGGGAAATGTGATGTCTCTCTCCCGTTCAAATTCCGACAATTTTGTCATGTTATACTGGGTGAAACTTCTCAAACCCGGCGGTGTTATATGGAACAAGTCCGCCGGTAAGGTTTCTCATTTGTCGGATCAGGATTACAACGAAGAGGATGTGCTTGCCCGCGCGTCGCATGGCGACCGCGAAGCGTTCGGTCGATTGTACGAACGCTATGCGGAACGAATCTTCAACTATGTGTACTATCGCACCGGGAACCAGCACGACGCCGAAGATCTGACGGCGCGAGTCTTCCAGCGGGCGATGAACCATATCCGCAATTACACCGACCGGGGCGTGCCGTTTTCGGCGTGGTTATACCGCATTGCGCACAATCTCGTGGCGAACTGGCACCGCGACCGCTCGCGCAAGCAGGAAATCCCCATCGACGACCTGCCCATCCTGCCGACCAAGGGCGACCATCCCGAAAGGAACCTCGTCCGCTCGCAGGAACAGGATTCGTTGTTGAAGATGATCCGCAAACTCCCGCCGGAGAGGCAGAACCTGCTGATTCTGAAATTCGTCGAGGATATGTCCAATGCCGAGATCGGCAGGATCATGGGTAGAAGCGAAGGCGCCGTGAAGAGCCTTTACCACCGCACATTACTGGCGCTTCGAGATCAACTGGAAGATCAAAACCTAAACCTTGAAGGAGAGTGAACCATGGCAGTACGAATCGTGACCGACGGCGCAGTGGACATCCCTGCGGAATGGTACAAGGAATACGACCTGCAGCGGATTCCGATCAACGTGCACTTCGGCGAAGAAAAGACCTATATTCAGGACGTGGAACTGAGCCAGGACGAATTCTACAACCTCGTGGCGGGCGGGACGCTTCCGCACCCGAAGACATCGCAGCCCTCCCCGCATCAATTCGTGGAATTCTACAAGAAGATCGCCCAACCCGGCGATACGATCCTTTCGATCCATATCACCAGCAAACTTTCCGGGACGTACGCTTCGTCCGTTTCGGCGGCGGAGGAATTGAAAGGCACGTATAACATCGTGCCGGTGGATACCTTGTGCGGCTCGATGGGGACCGCGTTCATGTGCCGTTCCGCGCGCATGATGGAACGCGCGGGGAAAAGCGTGGATGAGATCGTGAAGTTCATCGAAGGCGTGCGCGGCAAAACGCATGTCATCCTGACTCTTGATACGCTCGATTATGCCAAACGCAGCGGGCGCGTCGGGACGCTTTCGGCGGCGGTGGCTTCGCTTCTCAACGTCAAACCGATCGCCATGTTGAAAGACGGCGTCGTGGACATGGTGGACCGCGTCCGCGCGCGCAAGGTCGCGATCGAGCGCGTGATCGAACTCGGAAAGGAAGCCGTTGGCAATGCGCCGGTTTCGATGGGCGTCGTGCATGCGCGCGATGAAGCCTCCTGCAAGATGCTCCTTGAAGAGGCGAAGAAGAATTTCAACGTCAAGGAAACCTTCATGGCGGACCTCGCCATATCGCTTGCCATCAACTTCGGACCCGGCACGGTGGGATTGGTGTTGTATCCTGCCGAGTGATCGCATCATCGGCGTTCCCTTGCGCGTGAAACGTCCCGAAGGTTTTCGAATATCGAGATTATCGTTCCCTCGATCCTTCGGGACGGTGTTGTAACATAAAAATCCTTGCGAATAAAATTTCCATGAACGACGACCCGACATTCTCCTCCCAAGACTCCGACCTGCAATCCCTCGAAACGCATCTCTCGCGGACCCTGAAGCGGGTGACGCCTCCGAGCGGCATGGTCGAACGCCTGAGAAGCCGCATTCAGATGCCGAGCCGCTCCGAGATCACGCTGCGGCTTTCGGATTGGAACAGGTTGTTCCTCGTCTTCGGCGGGGTGATGTCTGGGATGCTGATCATTGTCACCCTGGCGCGGGCGTTGTATTACTTTGCCGGACGCAGAACATAACGTAAGTCGATAAGAATGAAAGAAGCCCCCGGAATTTTCCGGGGGCTTCTGATTTATGTCATTCTGAGGAGCGGAGCGACGAAGAATCTTACCGTTGTTTGGAAGCCGTTAATTTTTCATCAGCCAATCGCATAATAATTTTGATTCCGCGATCAAATCCGCCTCGATGGGGAGTTTGAACTCTTCGGTGACGCGCAAGGTCAAATGATCGGCGACCAGGTTCAGGTCGGGGGGGAGAGGCGCCTGCTCCTTAATGAGATTCAGCAAATCGTGGGCGGAGCGGCTTGGGGGACGTATCCCCTTGCGGACGAGATAATCCCGGATCGCAACTCCCGCCGCGCGGCGCGCGCAAACCCGCGCCTGACCCTCGTTGCCGTTCGCTCTCGCCTTTTCGGCTTGTTCGAATTCGCGTTTTATCTCATTCGATGTATCATCCATGCCGCGATTATATAACACGCGCAGGGTATAATGCTGGATAATTTAAAGGAGGCTGTAGGATGAACAACAAACGGCTTGTTTTGTTTACAGGGGTTGTTATCCTGAGTTTGATGATTTCTGCTTGCGGGGGAGTGAAGCCGGTCGAAGGGACGGATAAACCGGCGGCGACCGAACCGGGCGCTGAACTTGTAATGGAAGACGGAACCGGACCGACGGTCGTGACCGGCAAGGTCGAATATACCAACCTGTTCTTTACGATGGGTGTCGCGGAGCCTGTGATCATCCTGGAAGATCAGGGTGGTTTTGTCACGCGCGACCGCGACTTCCTGATGCCGCTCGAATCGCAGACGCTTGCCCAGATCACATCGGATTTTTACACGTCGCCGTTTACCTACTCGCTTACGCTTCCGTCTGAACCGAAAGGGACGCTCAACGACGTCGACCATGACGGCGCGAAGGATACCGGCGTGATGATCTTTGCGGTGGCGTATTGGACGAATACCTGGGGCGACCCGTACCTCGAACAACGCGACCTGTACGGAGGCGGCTGGTCCAGCGCGTATGCCTCGACCCGGGTGAGCGACCAGAGCGATAATTATTTGGAGGTATTTGGCGGGCAGTATCTGGTCTTTGCGCCCGACGGGAACCAGCAGTTCCCCTCCGATTTCGGCGGGGACGAAAAATTATTCACCGACGACGACCCGCTCATGGACCTGCCCGCGGGCTGGTCTGTGATCGATATGGATCAATCTCCATTCATCATCGACCGTTCGGAAAGCCCGACACTCGACCTGTACGAACCCGAAGAGTCTTCGCTGGATGATTTCACGCAAATGTCCTATACAGAGGCGTTCGACGCGATGCTGGATAAATTCCGCAGGGAATACGCCTTTACCGAATTCAAGGACATCGATTGGGACGAACGCGAAAGCGAATTCCGCCCGCGGTTCGAGGAGGCGGAAAAGGCAAAGGACGCGCATTTGTTCGCGCTGGCGCTGCGCGATTTTCTCTGGTCGATCCCCGATACGCACGTCGGCATGGATACGACGGCGATCAACGAAGATTTTGCCGCGGATACCGCGGGCGGCATCGGCCTGGCATTGGGCGAAACCAGCGACGGGATGATCTTTGCCCGGTATGTGACGCCGAACAGCCCGGCGGACAATGCGGGGATCGACTTCGGCGCGGAGATCGTTTCTTTGGATGGAACACCCGTCGATGAATTTGTTTCGGTTGTTGTGCCATGGTCTTCGCCGTTCAGCAACCCGGAGATCAAACGGTTACAGCAATTGCGTTATGCCACGCGCTTCCGGCTCGAAAAGGGCGAGGTGGAAATCACGTTTGTGAACCCGGGTGGGACGGGGAAAACCGCAACTCTTGCCGTGGTTTCGGAACGCGATAGCTTCAGTGTGACTTCGTTTGCATACGGTCAGCCGCTGGTGTCCCTGCCTGTCGAGTTCGAAATCCTACCGGGCGGATACGGCTATATCAAGATCAGCAGTTTTTCCGACAACGCGATTTTGACCATCCAGGCATGGGAATATGCCATGCAAACCTTCAACGAGAATGAAATCCCCGGCGTGATCATCGATATGCGCCAGAATGGCGGCGGGAGCGGCTGGCTGGCGGACCAGATGGCGGCGTATTTCTTCAGTGAAGAGATCAAGACCGGCACCGGGGCTTCGTACGACGAAGCGAGCGGCGAATTCTTTACCGATCCGGAATACGAAGCATTGATGTATCCGCCGCGCGAAGCATTGCAATATAAAGGTCCTGTGGTGGTGATGGTTGGACCCAATTGCGTCAGCGCCTGCGAGTTTTTCTCGTATGATATGACCATCGACGACCGCGCCATTATCGTGGGGCAGTACCCAACCTCGGGCGGAGGCGGAGGCGTGGAGGCCTTCCTGATGCCGGAAGATACTTATGTTCAGTTGACGGTCTCGCGTCAGATGGATGCGGACGGGAACATTCATATCGAGGGCGGAGGCGTGGCTCCCGATGTGCGCGTGCCTGTGACGATTGAATCGGTTCAGCGCGAACTGGCGGGCGAGGATGTCATCCTCGAAGCGGCTGTGAAAGTCATCAGCCAGCCGAAGGGCGCAGGCGTGACTCCTTCCGCGCCGCCGAAGATCGCGTCGCAGGCAGAGGCGGAGAATGCATTTTCGTCAGCCGCCGCCTTCCTTGAGGACAAGGCGCGCGAGCAATATTCCCCCGAGGAAGTTTCCCAGCCTGGCGTGTTCACCTATACGGTTCCGCTGGCGAAGTCCGAAACCTTGATCTGGGGCTACTTCTGGTGTACGACCACACAGGAAATTCTCGATCAGAATTTCAGTCAGATCGAAGTGAACTTCGAGTTGAATGGAGAGGCGGTTCCGCTCGATAAGTTTGTCATCGCCGACCTGCCCTCCGGCGCGACTCAATGCCGCGTGATCTATACCGCGCTCTCCGACTGGAAATCCGGCGAGCATCACTTGGCCACCTCCGCCACCTTCAAGACTCCCATCAACGACGGGATGGGCGATTACCCGGCGGGGAATTACGTTTCGGAGTATTCGGTCTTCGTGCCGTAGGTCGAAAAAAACAACATCCCGCGAAGAAGCGGTGGGCGGGATGTTGTTTTTAAAGATCAGGTGACGATGTAAATGACCTACGGCTTCACCGGCGAGACGACTGACGCCAATGGACTGATTTATTTGCGTGCCAGATACTACAACCCTGTGGATGCAAGGTTTATGTCACGGGATACGTGGGGCGGGGATTACAACCGTCCGCTTTCGCAGAACCGGTGGATGTATGTGGAGGGGAATCCGGTCAATTTTGTGGATCCGAGCGGGCATATTGCCGAGGGGATCGAAGCTAAAAAGGCTGATATTATCAGAGATAAATTAAAATTGAACTATGGCGTAGAAATCCGCAAAGATTGGGGATATGTCTTATATTATGCGCCCCGCTCGGTCGTTGTTACATGCAAGTGGAATAAAGGGAATTGGAGATCGCTTGATGAGTTGTCCTATGTGTATAAGAGCGTAAAAAACACCGCTGATACAATGGGAGGTCCGGCAAAATTCAGAAGAGCAATGAAAAACCGCCCTGTTTATGTTACACGTTACAATATCACCTCGGATAATCTAACTTACTACGCCTTGCCTTTGGCTGACATAGTTTTAACAAACTATAGATTTAAAAATGAGAAATACGTTACATATACCTTTTCTCATGAGCTAGGGCATATTTGGGATATTCGGAGCGGGTTTGCACTTAGTAGAAATATGGCGGAAACCATCAGTACCTATTACTGTGCTGGACTCGACCAGGGGGGATTGTGGGGGCAAAATGGACAAGGTTGTTTTTATGATATTGCTGCTGGAAAGGAACCGCCTCCCGGAAAGAGAGATTTATCTGAAAATTATGCAGGCACGAACGCAAAGGAAGATTGGGCTGAGGCGTTTGGCAGTTACGTTTATCCTCATTATTGGAAAAACACCCAGACGACAGTGGCATTAGGACCATTGAGGAAACAATATGTGCATGACAAAATTTCATCAATCCCTTAAATATCTGTTGACTCTGTCTATATTTCTGTTATCCGGGTGCGAATTGAATCCGGGACCCGTTCCTCAGAATATTGATAGGAGTTTTACAGAAGAAGAACTATGCAATCCTCCGTGTTGGCATGGCTTGGTCATCAATACATCCACTACAAATGATGTCATATCCACTTTGAATACCCTTCCTTTTGTTGAACACGGCAATTACCACGAAATGTCAACTGTTTGGACGGATGGCAACCCAGCAACACACTTATTGTTTTATTGCGCGTCTGATCCATCTGAGTTGTGTGGATATGCAATACTATCTAACAACGTATTGAAAAGCTTATGGACTAATCTCGAATATGACCTCATGTTGATAGATGTAGTGAATAGAATAGGCAACCCTGAGTATATAGAATATGAATGGCCCAGCCTTTCAGGGGAGTGTGCGATTACTGTGCTGTGGAACAGTTTAGGTGTCCTAGCGACATTTTATGACGATAGCACAAATAATCAATGCGAGGTTCTTCTTTCTGGTGAGAAGTTGTCAAGAGATATACTTGTACATTCAATAGGGTATTCCTCGTTTGAGGGCTTCGGTCCGATAGGCGATTGTTGCACCAGGATTTCATGGGTTGGATTTAATGATGAGTGACATAAATCGATAAGCCCAAGTGGAATAGATGTGCCAACTCTTCTTGCATTCCTCGGCGTGCCCAAACTCGCGGTATTGAAACCCCTGCCGAGACTCTCCCTTCCACAGCAGACTCTCCAAACCGTGACGATTGACTACACCTACGACCCGCTAAACCGCCTCACCGCTGCGGACTATTCGACCGGAGACTACTATCACTACGCTTATGATTCCGTCGGCACCCGCCTGTCACAGGATGGCATGGTCGGCGGTCAACCGTCTGTGGTCAATTACGTCTACGACGACGCCAATCGGCTTGCAAGCGTGAATGGAGTCAACTACACTTTCGACGACAACGGAAATTTATTGAGTGACGGTGCGAATACCTATGTCTATGATTCTGCCAATCGCTTGGTCTCGGTCAACTCTCTGAGACTTATCAGTACAACGGATTTGGCGACAGGTTGACTCAAAACGGGACGCACTACATTCTTGATCTTAATTCAAGCTTAATGCAAGTTCTCGATGATGGGACAAACTCATACCTGTATGGTCCTTCGGCAGGCTCAGGAGGCAGGATTGCGCAAACCAACACGATGACCGAATACTTCCTCGGTGATGCCCTGGGCAGTGTGAGACAATTGTCCATGACCGATGGCGAAATTTCTCTCGCACAGAGTTACGACCCCTATGGGAATGTGACCTACACGGCTGGGACCTCGTCAACTCCCTACGGTTTCACGGGCGAGACGACGGATGCCAACGGGTTGGTCTATCTGCGGGCGCGGTGATTTCCCCTAATCCACAAACCGATACTTGAGCAGCGCCCAGACCGCCTCGAAGGCGTCGTGCAGTTTGATCTTCTTGCCTTGCGAGTAATCGCGCGGATTGAAGGTGATCGGCACTTCGAAGATGCGGTATTTGCGTTTGAGAATTTTCGCAGTGAATTCCGGCTCGAAGTTGAAACTATTGGCGCGGATGACCATTCCCTGAATGACTTCGCGGCGGAAGACTTTGTAACCCGTTTCCATGTCGGTCAGGATCGTGTCGTAGAGAATGTTCGTCATCAGCGTGAGCAATTTGTTTGCCATCAGATGCCAGAACATGGTCACGCGGTGTGCCCTGCCGAGAAAGCGCGAGCCGTACACCACATCCGCCAAGCCTTCTTCGATGGGGCGCAGCAATTCAGGGTAATCGCGCGGATCATATTCAAGGTCGGCGTCCTGGATCAAAAGCACATCGCCCTTTGCCGCAGACATGCCCGTGCGGACCGCGGCTCCCTTGCCCTGGTTCTTTTCATGCAGGATCACGCGCAGCCCCTTCCTGCCCTCCAATTTTTTCAGGATGTCGCGCGTGCCGTCCTTCGAACCGTCGTCCACGAGGATGATCTCGTGGGCTTTTTTGGTCGCCTGGACGCGCTTCAGGATCGTCTCGATGCTTTCGGCTTCGTTATAAACGGGGATTATGATGGATAGTTTCATAGCGGCTGGATTATAAACGAAAAGAGGTATAATCCCGCCCGTTCGTGTTCTGGAAATAGCGAATAAAGCTTTGAATGCTCGTCGAACCCACTTTCGGATGGACGGTAAACATCAACGAATGAATAGCGAACCACTATTGCAGGTAAAATGCTTTTTGCTGGATATGGACGGAACGTTCAACCTGGGGGAGGGGATCATCGACGGGTCCCTGTATTTTATCGACACCCTCAACGAACTGAACATCGACTATTTGTTCCTGACCAATAATTCCTCGAAGCACCGCGGGATTTATGCGGATAAGATCACGCGCCTCGGGCTCCCCATTTCGGAAGAGAAGGTGTTTACAGCCGGGGAGGCGACCGCCCTGTATCTCGCCAGGGAGCATCCCTCTGCGTCCGTGTATGTCGTCGGGACGCCTGCGCTCGAAGAAGAGTTCAGTCATCACGGCTTCCTCCTCGAAGAGAAAAATCCTCAACTGGTTGTGCTCGGGTTCGACACCACGCTGACCTATCTAAAACTTTGGAAGCTGTGCGACTTCGTCCGCGCCGGGCTGCCTTATATCGCGACCCACCCCGATTTCAACTGTCCGACTGAAACGGGGTACATGCCGGATATTGGCGCCATGATCGCCTTTGTCCGTGCGGCCACGGGGCGCGACCCGGATCTTGTCGTCGGAAAGCCCAACCGTATGATCGTGGATGCCGTGACGCAGAAATACGGTTATGAAATCCCTGAAATGTCGATGGTGGGCGACCGCCTTTACACCGATATCGCCCTCGGGCAGACGTCCGGAATCACCACCTGCCTGGTATTGAGCGGTGAAACAAGCCGGGATGACCTCGCGGATTCCCCGTTCCAGCCAACGTACACCTTCGCAAACCTGAGAGCGATCGCAGACTGGCTCAAAGCGCATGGAAGGCGAAGAGCGGATCGATGATTCGATGAAATGTATGATTCCAAGACTGGAACCTTGGACTATAATTTTTTAAAGCCGTGACTCAGATTCCTTTCCCAATCGATAGAGGATAAAAAATGTTCAATGAATTGATCGCAGCAATGGAGGAGGCCATCCAAGTGCTTCGCCGCGAGCCGCAGAAGACCGTGCAGCTCTTCCATCACAACGACGCGGACGGTTTGACCTCGGGCGCCATCCTTACCCGCGCCCTTGAAAGGCAGGGATATACCGTCAAACGCTACTGTTTGGAGAAACCATATCCCGCCGTGTTGAGAAAAGTGTACGAACAGGAGGGTGGCATCATCATCTTTGCCGATTTCGCGGGTCGGATCGCTCCGATGCTTTCGGACCTGAACCGGGGCAGGAATCTCACCCTGATTCTCGACCACCACGTCGCCGAAGAATCGACCGATGAACGGGTGATCAACCTCGACCCTGACCTCTTCGGGTTGAAGGGAGACCGCGATATATCCGCCTCGACCACCTGTTATCTTTTTGCGCTGACCCTGGACCCGATCAACCGGGACATGGCTCATATCGCGGCGGTCGGCGCAGTCGGCGACGGCTTCTTCGTCGACGGTGAATTGGTCAGCCAGAACCGCGACGTCGCGCTCGAAGCCGTCCAACAGGGGCGGATGGAAATACGAAAGCATGACAAAGGGGAAGAATATTTCCTCATCGGTGAAAAAGGCCGCATTCCCGTCCTTGATTTCAGCGATATCCTCGATATTTTAGGCGGGGTGGGCTACTACCAGGGCGGACCGGATATGGGAGTCCGCGTGTGTCTCGAAGGCGTCTCGCCTAAGTCGGAACGTATGGTCGAGGAGCTGAAAGCCGTCCGCACGAAAATATTCGAGGATGAAATTACCCGGCTCAAGTCCGGTGGGATGCGGCAATCGCCGCGCATCCAGTGGTTCAACGTCGAGAAGCGCTTCTTCCCAATGGGGGTCAAAATGATCGGCGCGTTCTGCGATGTGATCCGGTTCACCGATTTGATCGATCCTCATAAATATCTTGCCGGCTTTCAATTGATTCCCGATGAGATACCCGGTTTCGGTGAGATCAAGTTTAACGAGGTGAAAATCTCCATGCGGGTGTCCCCGATCATGGAGGAAGAGATCCGCGCGGGGAAGGCAATGGGACTCAACATCTTCCTCCCCGAAGCGACAGGCAGGTTGGGAGGCTTTTCCGACGCCTGTCACACCCTGACGGCTGCGACCACGGTCGCCATCGGCAGGGAAGAACCGCTGATTTCAGAGATGGAAAAAATTCTAAAAGGAGATTCGTAATGTCTCAAGGAACTGGTTTTGGCAAGACGATCCTCATCGGGGATCAATTCGTTTTGGATGAAGTGCCCGCGATCGTTTCGGCGATTCCCTTCGAAACGATAACGACGGTCGAAAGGACGAGCGGCAAAGGCTGGACGCTGGAGGATAACCGCATCGAAGCGCCCGGCTACAAGGAAAAGAAAAAGGAACAGCAGGTCGGGTCGATCAACAAGATTCTCGAGGTCATGAACATCGATGTCGGAAAGAATCCGATCAAGATCACGGTTGCGGGAAACCTTCTGGCGGGTAGCGGCGTGGGCGCCAGCGCCGCAAGCTGCGTTTCGCTCGCCCGCGCATTGAACGAAGAGTTCAAATTGGGTTACACCATCGAAGAGATCAACCGCGTCGCCTGGCAGGGTGAGTTTCCTTATCACGGCGTGGCGAGCGGCGTGGATAACACCGCCTCTACCTACGGCGGCCTTCTCCGTTTTTGGCTGAAGGATGGAAAGCAGAATTTCGAGCGGATCAAGACTCCCAAGTCCTTCGAGATCGTATTGTGCAACAGCGGCATCACGGCCAACACCGCTGCGTTGGATGAATTTATCGAAGTGCAAAAGAAGGACAATCCCAAACTTTTCCGCTCGCGGCTGGATACGATCATCGCTCAGGGCGCGGATTTGAAAGAGGCTCTCGAAGAAGGCGACCTCGTCAAAGCGGGCGGGATCATGACCGAGAACCACAAGCTCCTGATCGATATGGACATGTCCCATGAGATTCTCGACGTATTGTGCAAAATGGCTCTCGAGAATGGCGCGTTGGGCGCGAAGGTCACAGGCGGGGGCAGGGGCGGGTATATGATCGCTCTGACTCCCGGCAGGGACCTTCAAGATAAAGTTGCCTCCGCCTTCGAAAAGGCTGGGTACAACCTGATCATCAAGACCGCGATCGGCGGATAACCTGTTTGACGCCCGCATCACAGGGCACCTCAGGTTCACTGGACGGGATACACCCGCGGAAGGAGATTTCGCGGGTGTAGTTTTGCCCTGGTGGTCGACAGTAAATCAGACCTCCGCCTTTCGGCCCTGCAAGGTCGTGAAAGATTCATGACAATCGTTTGCTGGAAACAGAGCGGAAAACGAAACGAAGTATAATCGGCTGTGCATTACGCAATTTTTCATTATTAGGAAACGGTGAAAAAAATGGTCGTCAAACAACCGGGAACCGGACAAATCCCCCCTGCGCCTTCCGGCGGCTTTACCCCGCCTCAGATCAACACTCTGGAAGATACAGGGCTTTCCCCGCTCTGGCTTCAGGATTTGATTCTCAAAGTGTTGTACTTCCGCGGTTATCTCACCGGCAGCAAGGTATCGGATGAGATCACGCTCCCGTTCGCCGGGGTGACCGATCAACTTCTCACAACGCTCAAGCAGGAAAAACTCATCGAAATTAAATCCTCGCAGGGCGGCTTGGGCGAAGGTTCCTACACCTACGGTATCACAAGTGCGGGCATCGTCCGGGCGCGCGAAGCGCTGGAACGCAGTCAATACGCAGGACCCGCTCCCGTTCCCTTCGAAGTGTATAACGAATCCATCCGCCGACAAAAGAGCGGACGCGTCGCCGTGACCACCCGCACCATGCGGCAGATCCTTTCGCAATTGGTCATCTCCGAAGCGACCTTTCAGCGGCTCGGACCCGCGCTCAACTCGGGCACTTCTATCTTCATGTACGGACCTCCCGGCAACGGCAAGACCAGCATCGCGCGCGCCTTCGGCAACCTCGTCCTCAGTCAAACGATGTTTATTCCGTATGCGTTGTATTTGGACGGTCAGGTTATCAAAGTGTACGATGCGGTCAGTCACAGCCTTGCGCCGGATACCGACCCCAACTCGAACCCGACCGGAACCTTGCGCGGCTCGAGCCGCCGCGACCCGCGCTGGATAAAGATTCGCCGCCCCTTCATCGTCGTCGGTGGTGAGTTGACTCTCGAAGGTCTCGACCTCGTATTCGACGACACAACAAAATTCTACGAAGCGCCCTTCCAGGTGAAAGCCAACGGCGGAATCCTCTTGATCGATGACTTCGGCCGCCAGCAAGTCCGACCGCGCGACCTGCTCAACCGCTGGATCGTGCCGCTCGAAAACCGCGTGGATTTTCTCCGCCTCCACACCGGGCGGAAAGTGGAAGTGCCCTTCGATGTGTTGATCGTCTTCTCGACCAACCTCCCGCCGAAAGACCTCGTGGATGAAGCCTTCCTCCGCCGCCTGCGTCACAAGATCGAGATCGGCGATCCTTCGTTCGAAGAATACCGCGAAATTTTCAAGCGCGTCTCGCAGGACAAGCGCATCGAATACAACGACCAGGGTCTTGCGTACCTCCTGCAGGAGTGGTACATCAAACGCAACCGTAAACTGCGCGCCTCGCATCCGCGCGACCTCTGCGACCAGATTCTCGACATCGCCTCGTACATGGCGGTGCCTCCTTCGATGAACCGGGAGATGATCGACCGCGCCGCCCTCGCTTATTTCGTGGATATTTAACCCGCTTCGGACTGCGCCTCAGCCTGAATCTTCATGCTTGACAATTTCCCACGCCCCATCCTTCTCGCGCATCGCGGCGACTCGTCGCATGCGCCGGAGAATACGCTCCCCGCATTTGCTTCGGCTCTCCAAAAAGGCGCCGATGGCGTCGAACTCGATGCGCAGCTCACCGCTGACGGTCATGTGGTGGTGTTTCATGACCCCGATGTCAAACGCACCACAGACGGCGAAGGACGAATCTCTTCTCTTTCGATTGAAACCGTCCGCACCCTGGATGCGGGCTCATGGTTCAGCCCGGCCTTCAGCGGCACAAAAGTGCCGTTGCTTGAGGATGTGTTCGAATCCATGGGCAGGGATAAACTGATCAACATCGAATTGAAGAACTATTCCACCCCCTTCAACGGGCTGGCTTTGAAAGTATGCGAGTTGGTCAGGCGCCATAATAATGGCAGCCAGATCATCCTTTCATCGTTTTTCGCCTTCAATTTGAAAATAGCCGCACGGGAATTGCCCGGAATTCAACTCGGTTTGCTTGCATTGCCAGGCTGGCGCGGATCATGGGCGCGTTCCTTCAGCTTTATGTTCGGAAACTATCAGGCATTGCATCTGCATCATTCGGATACGACGCGGGAACAAATCCAGCGCGCACATCGCATAAAACGCCGCGTCCATGTCTGGACGGTGAATTCTCCGGAGGAGATTCGGCGTCTGAGCGATTGGGATGTGGACGGCATCATCACGGCCGATCCGGGCGCGGCGGTGCGGGCGCTTGGACGGGCGAAGTGAAACTCCCCGAATGCCGGAAGCAAACCCGGGCGGAGTCGGATGCGGAATCTCATTGGCGTCGTTTGAACAACGGCGTCGATTTTTCTTTGTGTGTTGATGAAAACCATGGAGATTTTTCATTCCTTTATGTTATAAGAGTGGGTGAATGCGGCTGATTCGAATCCTTTTCCTGTTTTTGGTTGTGCTTTCCATTTTGCCAATTTCCGCACAGGCGCAAACTCCAACTCCGCCTGCCGCGGTCCGGTTGTTGTTGGATTCGATGTCGCCGGAGGAGCGTGTTGGGCAATTGTTCCTGGTCGCGTTCACAGGGACGGGTACCGGGACCGATTCCCAGATATACGAACTGATCGCGCGCCGTCATGTTGGCGGCGTGGTCTTGATGAGGGAGAATGAAAATTTTGTCGATGGCGATACACTGGCGGAGGCGGGACGCCTGGTTGAATCGCTCCAGCGGATCGAATGGGATGCCGCCACCAAATCAGCGACCGATCCCGTCACCGGGAACATCCTGCGGTTTGCCTACGTGCCTTTATTCATCGGTATTTCGCAGGAGGGTGACGGATATCCCGCCGACCAGATCCTCAACGGGCTGACTCCCCTGCCCAGCGAGATGGCGATCGGCGCAACCTGGGACACGGAATATGCAAAGGATGTAGGCGAAACGCGCGGGCTGGAGATCTCCAGATTGGGTTTCAACTTATTCTTCGGCCCTTCATTGGATACGCTTGAATCCCCGGCTGAAGCGGGGGGTGATCTGGGGACGCGAGTCTTTGGGGGCGATCCTTTCTGGGTGGGGGAAATGGGGCGGGCTTATATCCGCGGGCTCCACCGCGGCTCGAACGGGAACCTGCTGGTGATCGCCAAACATTTTCCCGGCGCGGGGGGAGCGGACCGCCTTCCGCAAGAGGAAGTATCCACAGTGCGAAAATCACTCGAGCAGTTGAAACAGGTGGAACTCGCGCCCTTCTTTGCAGTAACCGGGAAAGCCGAACTGCCGGAAGAAGTCGTGGATGGCTTGCTCGTTTCTCACATCCGCTACCAGGGCTTTCAAGGAAATATCCGCGCCACCACCCGCCCGATCAGTTTCGACCAGCAGGCACTGGGTCAGATTCTGGCATTGCCTGAATTTGCGGAATGGTACGCGAACGGGGGGTTATTGGTCAGCGATAATCTCGGCACAAAAGCCGTTCGCGATTTTTACGCCACCGGCGGGGGTTTATTCCAGGGGCGTATCGCCGCGCGCGATTCATTTCTCGCCGGCAACGACCTGTTGTATCTTGGCAATATCAAAGGCGATGATTCCCCTGACAGCTATACGTCTGTCATCCGCACGCTCGAATTTTTTGCGCAGAAATACCGCGAAGACCCTGCATTTGCCCAGCGGGTGGATGCTTCGGTAACGCGCATCCTCATGGCAAAACTGCGGTTGTACGATAACTTTACGCTCAACAATGTGATCGTTGATTCCGGTGACAATCCGTCCCTGCCGGAGACGGAATCTGCCAGTCCCGAACCTGGAACGGACATCACCTTTCAAATCGCGCGGAGCGCAGCCACACTAGTCAGCCCGAGTCAGCAGGACCTCGCTTCGATCCTGCCGTCTCCGCCCCAGCCCAATGACCGATTGGTGTTCATCACGGATTCAGTCAGCGCGGCGCAATGCTCGGGTTGTTCGTCCCAGCCCCAACTGGCGGTCGATGCGCTGCAAAAGGCGGCTTTGCGGCTTTACGGTCCGCAGGGTGGGAATCAAGTTGAGGAGTTCCGCCTCAAATCGTATTCCTTCGAGAATTTGACGGCATTATTGGATGCGCCCGATGAGAATCAATTTGTGGCGGACGATCTCGATGCCGCTGATTGGGTCCTGCTCGCGGTGACCGATTCATCGCAAGGCGAGGCTGTTCTCATCGGCCGTCTTCTGCGCGAACGCCCCGACCTGTTGTTGAATAAACAATTGATCCTGTTCTCGTTCGGCGCGCCTTATTACTTCGATACCACCACACTGTCCCGTTTCACCGCTTATTACGCGCTCTACAGCAAACAATCCCAGTTCGTGGATGTTGCGGTTCGACTTCTTTATCAGGAACTGACTCCATCGGGCGCTTCGCCGGTATCGATCCCTGCTGTTGGATACGACCTGATCACGGTCATGTCGCCGAATCCGGTCCAGATCATCCCGCTCTTTCTGGACCTGCCGATTGCCTCTGTCACCCCGGATGCGCTCAACACACCCGAGCCGACTCTTGCGCCTCTTTTCCGCATCGGAGATACGATCTCGATTCGCACTGGTGTGATTATGGATCACAACGGCAACCGCGTCCCCGATGGGACGGTGGTGCGCTTTGCCATGTTGTTGACCGGTGAAGGCGGGGGAATCCTACAGCAAGTGGAAGCGGTGACGACAGACGGCGTGGCGCGGGCGGCATTCGGATTGGACAAGCCCGGCTTGCTGGAGATTCGCGTTTCCAGCGAACCGGCTGTAATTTCAGAGGTACTTCAGCTCGATGTTTCCCAATCCGGCGCAGTGGCAGTGACCCTGGTCGTACCGGAACTCACTCAATCTGCCCAGCCGACGCCTCTCCCGACGGTCCCGGAGGAACCCGACGACTTCATAACCCAGGAAGGTTACCCGAGAATATCGGCGTGGTCGTTATCCATGCTGTTCGTACTGTTGGGCTCGGGGGCATTCTTTGTCATTGCCTCGCGATTCGCCAAGCGGACTTCCGCTTTGCGTTGGGCGCTCGGCATGTTGCTGGGCGGCCTGTTTGCATATAACCTTCTGGCGCTCGGGTTTTTCAACCTCTCCGAATGGCTTGCCGAAGCAGGCGTCTCGGGGGTGATCTCCGTCACGTTGGCGGGTCAGGTGCTGGGGCTGGCGGGCGGCTGGATCTGGTCGCGCGCCGGAAAATAGTACTTTCAATTCATATTCACCCGCAAAAAGAGTGATATTATCCTGATGGGGATGTCATTCCTATCACGACGAGGTCAGGAGAAATACGATTCATGGAATCAAACAGTAAAACTGCGAAAACCGGAAAACCACCCAAGGCAAAACAACCGCCCATTCTATTCGATAAGACCCAGGCGATCATCCACGACCTGACGAAAAAACTCGGCGGCACCCTGGTCACCTATTTCAACAACCCGCGCGGAAGCGTCTGTCACGACGATGTGCTGGCACTGTTCGAGCTTTTGGAAAAGATCGGCCACCAGAAGACCATTTATCTCTTCATCAAATCCAGCGGCGGCAATGGACAATCCTCCCTGAGAATCGTGAACCTATTGAGGCAGTATTGCGACGACATCGTTGCGGTCATTCCATTGGAATGCGCCTCCGCTGCGACCATGATCACGCTTGGGGCGAACGAAATCCATATGGGTCCCATGGCCTATCTTACCTCCGTGGACACTTCACTCACACATTCGCTTTCGCCCATCGACCGCGACAACGACCGCGTCAGCGTCAGCCTGGATGAACTGAACCGCGTTGTGAGACTCTGGCAGGCTCAAAAATCCGATTCGAACGAAAATCCATACCAGCAGCTCTTCCAGCATGTGCATCCGCTTGTCATCGGCGCGGTGGATCGCGCAGAATCCCTTTCCATCATGTTGTGCAAGGAATTGCTCGCCTATCACATAAAAGAGGAATCCGTTGCGGAACAGATCGCGTCCACCCTCAATTCGAAATATCCATCGCACGGGTATCCGATTCTATTCGAGGAGGCGCGGCGCATCGGCTTGAAGGTCAATCATCTCAAGCCGGAGATCAATTCGAAACTGCTCGAACTCAACGAACTCTATAGCGAAATGGGTCAGCGCGCCACCACGGATTTCGACGACACTCACGCCCACGGGAACGAAATCCTGAACATTTGGGAATCGACCGATGTGCTTGTTTATTACCAGCAGGATAAGGATTGGTTTTATCGGACTGAGGAACGGCGCTGGATATCACTCAATGACAATAGCAGTTGGAGGCGGGTGGAGAGGAAGGGGAACCGGGTGGAGAAATCCATCATCCACATTGCGTGAGACCGCGAGACACAGCCCCCAGCTGTGTCTTTTTTTAGCTAGAATCGATATTAACAAAACCTTTGCAAAACCTTTGCACTGTGGTATAATCTAACTATGTCGAATAATACTCAACTCAAATTCAACGACCCGGCTCCAGACCTCACCCTTCTGGATAAGAACGGGAAGCCAATACGGCTCTCTTCCCTTTGGAAGAAGAAGGTACTCGTCCTTGCCTTCACACGTCATTTTGGATGTCCGCAATGCAAGGAGATGATCGACCAATTGATAGACGCGCATCAGACCCTGACCGAGCGCGGACTCCAGCTTGCAATCGTTTCTCACGCCTCTGCCGAATCGGCCAAAGCCTTCTGCGACCAGCGCGCGCCGGATGCGATCTGCCTTGCCGACGTGGACCGTTCCGCCTATCTCGCTTATGGCTTGTATCGCGGCACCT
Source organism: Candidatus Villigracilaceae bacterium (assembly GCA_026645935.1). Lineage (GTDB taxonomy): Bacteria > Chloroflexota > Anaerolineae > Anaerolineales > Villigracilaceae > Villigracilis. Next base: position 144,542 of record JAPKMP010000004.1, read on the forward strand.
TCTGGCAGACTCTTCTCTCGCCCCGCATCTGGCTTTCGAACCGCAGGCTTGCCCGTGAAAAAGGGTTCAAACCCGATCTCCCATACCCGGGCCAGGATGCGTATCAAATGTCCGGCACCTTCGTCATCGGCATGGATGGACGCATCCGCCTGCCTTATTACTACGAAGACATCGCCGATCATCCGCCTGTGGATTTGCTTCTGCACGGCATCATGGGCGTGGATTGGAAGAACCCTTTCGACACGAAGTCGTTGGTCTAGGAAGAAATGATATGAATAGTGTTTTTATTGCCGCCTATCTTGCCCTCAAGGAAGTGATTCGCAACCGCGGAAGGTTCCTGATGGTGGCCCTGGTCATTGCGCTGATCACCGTGTTGGTCCTCTTCATCGCCGCGCTGGGGGAGGGGTTGTCGGATGCAAACCGGCAGTATGTCGCCAATCTCGACGCGCAGTTGATCGTCTTTCTTGAAAAATCCGATTACAGCATCACCGCCAGCCGCCTCGAGACGAACACCATCAAAGCTGTGAGGCGTGTGGAAGGGGTGGCGGATGCCGGTCCCATTTACACGTCCAATTCCGAAATTGTCTCACTTCCTGAGCCGTTGAAGATCTCAATGTTGGGCGTGGAAGCGGAACGACCCGGCATGCCGCCTCTGCTGGGCGGACGTTATTTCCGCGGAGGTGAGGCGCGCGAAGCCGTCATGGATATGAGCGTGGCACAGCGCACCAACCTGCAGATCGGCGATGTGATCGAGATTCGCTCCACGCAGGGTACCGAAGATGAGTTCTTCACATTGACCATCGTGGGACTTGTGGATAAACAGGCGTACTTTTTCCAACCAACCATTTTTGTCCCCCCGTCCACGTGGGAACTGATCCGTCCGCAACCTGAAGCAGACCTGAGCAGTGACACGCCTTATCCGAATATCGTTGCCGTCAAGTTGCAGGATCCATCCCAGATCGAAGAAATGAAAATGCGCTTGCAGGAACGGGTTCCCAATATCGAAGTTGCCGATATTGAAACCACCATCAATAACATTCCCGGTTATTCGGCGCAGCAAGGGACAGTCCAAACCCAGGGCGCCTTTACACTGCTGATCGGTATTTTGGTCATTGGGGGGTTTTTCCAGATCCAGGTACTTCAAAAAGTGCCGCAGATCGGCGTCTTGAAAGCCATTGGGTCCTCGAATTTTGTGGTCGGACTCTCCGCCGTGATCCAGATCATATTTGTGACCGCCATGGGAGTTGGGATCGGTGCCACGTTGAACTATCTTTTTTCGCTGGGTTTGCCTCCCACCATTCCGCTGGCGTTCAATGGCACGCGTTCCCTGATTGCCATCGCATTGCTTCTTTTCATCGGTCCATTGGGAGGGCTGGTGTCCATCATCTATGCAGTTCGTATCGAGCCGCTCAAGGCTCTAAGGTTAGGTTAGAAAATGTCTGATGTTGCATTGGAAGTCCGCGACCTGGTCAAGACGTTCACCCTGGACGGCGCAGCCATCAACGCGGTGAATCAGGTATCGTTTCAAGTGAAATTCGGTGAGTTTGTGGCGTTGGTCGGACCCAGCGGTTCCGGCAAGACAACCCTGCTTTCCATCCTTGCCGCGCTTTTGACTCCCACCAGCGGACAGGTCGTTATCGATGGGCAAAATCTTGCTCTAATGAGCGAGAAAGAGCGCGTGAAGCTGCGCCGCGAAAGGATCGGTTTTACGTTTCAAGCGAATAACCTGATCCCTTATCTATCCGCCCGGGAGAACGTGGAATTCATGCTGCGCCTGAACGGAAAAATCGAGCATGGCAGCCGCATCCGTTCAGATGAACTGCTCGCCCGGCTCGGCCTGGCTGAACGGTTGCATAATCTCCCTGCTCAAATGTCCGGCGGTCAACAGCAGAGAGTGGCAATCGCCCGGGCTTTGATCCACAACCCGGCGCTGGTCCTGGCGGATGAACCCACCGCCTCCCTCGATACTGAACGCGCATTTCAAGTGGTGGAGACTTTTGCCAATCTGATCCATGAAAATGGGCGGGCGGGAATTATCGTCACGCATGATTTGCGCATGTGCCAATTCGTCGACCGCGTCTTGCAAATGCAGGATGGCAATCTTGTGCGGGTGTACGAAACGAAAAAGGAAATCCGTGAACTTGTTAGCGCAGCTGTTCACTGATAAAAAAATTTCAGATAATTCAAAAAGGCATCCGGAGAAATCGGATGCCTTTTTGATTGCCGGTTAAAAACCGGTGATACCTGACTACGCCGTTTCGAGATATCGTTCGATCTCGTAATCCGTAACGCGTAAACGGAACTCGTCCCACTCTTCCCACTTCGCGCGCAGGTAGGCTTCGGTGAGGTAATTGCCGAGGGAGTTCTTGATCACATCGTCCTTCGACAGTTCGGTCAGGGATTCAGCCAGGGAGCCGGGCAGTTCGGTCACACCCAGCTTGGCGCGTTCCTCCTTGTCAAGGTGGTACAGGTTGATGTTGTTCAACGGCTTGGACGGCTTCGCACCCTTATCGATGCCGTCAAGCGCGGCGGCAAGCATGGAAGCAAATGCCAGATACGGATTGCAGGACGGATCGGGGAAGCGCAGTTCGGCGCGGACGGATTTTTCGCGCCCTTCCGTATAGCGCGGAATGCGGATCAGCGCGGAGCGGTTCTGCTGCGCCCAGCCGATGTAAACGGGAGCCTCATAACCGGGGACCAAGCGCTTGTAAGAGTTCACGGTCGGCGCAACCACACCGGCGAGTGCGCGGGCATGTTCGAGCTGACCGGCGATGAAGGCGTATGCCAGCGGGGAGAGGTGGGCTTCGTCCTTGGCGTCGAAGAACAGGTTCTTTCCGCTCTTGATATCGAAGAGACTCTGGTGACAGTGCATGCCGGAGCCATTGATGCCGAAGACAGGCTTGGGCATGAATGAGGCGGTGAGTCCGTGCTGGGCGGCGATGGCTTTGACGGTGTATTTTAAGGTCAGGACGTTATCGGCGGTCTTCAGCGCATCCGCAAAGCGGAAATCGATCTCGTGCTGGCCGAGCGCCACTTCATGGTGCCCAACTTCCACATCGAGCCCCATCGCATCGAGTGCATCCATCAACGCCGTGCGTACGACAACCGCTTCATCGAAAGAGGAGAAATCGAAATAACCGCCGGTATCGTGGGGGACAGGGTGAACGCCATTGCTGCCGTTCGGTCCTTTGAAGAGAAAGAACTCCGGCTCGGGACCGATGTTGAACTTCCAGCCCCGCTCGTCGATCTTTTTGAGGATGCGCTTTAGTGCCCCGCGCGGATCGCCTTCGAAGGGTTCACCGGCTGGGGTGAAAATATCGCAGAACACGCGCGCCCGGCGGGACTCCGCCGAAGACCACGGCAGCACCGCGTAAGTATCGGGATCGATCTTGAGGCGCATATCGCTTTCCTGAATGCGCGCAAACCCTTCCACCGACGAACCGTCGAACCATGCGCCGTCATTCAGCACATCCTCGAGGTGACGAATGGGCATATCCACGCTCTTGACCGCGCCGAGCACATCCGTGAACTGGAGCGAAAGGAACTTGACATTATCTTCCTTTACTTTTTTGATTAGATCTTTTCCGTCCATTTTTTATCTCCTTTTTGATTTGAAATTTTCATTATGCCTTCTATTACCGATGGATTCCAAACTGGTCACTTTCCACTTGAGAAAACCTCCTCCGCCTCTTTCTGGACCCGAGGCCTGCCCCTGCTGTTGATGAATATGACTGCGCCGATGATGATCGCGGTCGCCAGCCAGATGCGCGGCTCCAGCGCTTCGTTTCCAAATAGATATCCAAGGATCACGGCCACGATCGGGTTGACATATGCATACGTGGCGACGAGTGAGATCGGCGCGTTTTGCAGCAGCCAGATGTACGACCCGAACCCGATGATCGACCCGATGGTGATGAGATAAACCAGCCCGATCAACGACCGCGTCGACGTCTCAGCCGGGTTCCATCCGTTCAATTCGCCCGTCAACAACGAGACGACGATCAAGCCGATACTGCCCATGAGCATTTCCGCGCCTGTCGTCATAAATGACGATTTCGGCAAATCCGCTGACTTGCTGTAAATCGAGCCGATCGCCCACAAAATACATGCGGTAAGCAGGGCGATCACGCCGAAGGGATCCAGTTTCATCCCGCCGCCCGAGAATTCGGCGGGTCCAACCAGAATAAATATGCCAAGAAAACCGATCGCCAGGCCGGTGATCGCCTGCCACGTGGGTTTGAATCCGCCCGGGCGCATCGCCTCGAGGATAACCAGCCAGAGAGGAACAGTGGCAATGGTCAAGGCAGCAATGCCGGATGGGATGAATTGTTCCGCCCAGGAGACAAGCCCATTTCCGCCCAACAACAACAGGTTGCCGATGATGAATGTGGAGCCCCACTGCCTGCGGGTGGGCATTTCCTGCCCGGCGGCTTTCTGCCAAAGCAGGATGATCACGCCCGAAATGAGGAATCGTATCGCCGCATGAAAGAACGGAGGGATGGTCTCGATGGCGACTTTGATTCCGAAATACGTCGAACCCCAAACGATATAAAGTGTGATTAACGCGAGCCAGATTTTTGATTTCATTCTTTTCCTTTGGCTTTCTTCTCAGACCTGACAGGTCTAAAAGGCCTGTCAGGTCATTTGATTCATTCCATCACCGCAAGTTCCCTTGCAAGGATCGCTTTCTTCCTTGCGGAACCATACAAGTAATTTCCGATCTCGCCGCTTTTGCGGATCACCCGATGGCACGGGATGAGATAAGCGATCGGATTGTCTCCCACCGCGCTTCCCACTGCGCGGACAGCGCGCGGGTTGCCGATATGAGTAGCGATCTGCTCATACGTGGTCAGCGCGCCGGGTGGGACGCTGAGAAGCGCCTCCCAGACCTTGATCTGGAAATTCGTCCCGCGAAGGTGGAGCTTGAGAGGAGCATCAGGCTTCCCGTCCAGGAAGATGCGGTTGACGAGCGGAACGGTACTGGCGTAATCCTCGGTCATGCTTGCGTGCTTCCAATGGCTCACCAGATTGTCGACCGCCCTGCCTTCGCTTCCATCGATAAACCCGAGGTGGCAGATTCCGCGCTCGGTTGTGGCGATCAGGCATTTCCCGAACGGCGTAACGTGGATCCCATACCGGATGGTGACACCTTCTCCGCGCGACTTGTACTCGCCAGGGGTCACGGCTTCGGTGTTGACGAAAAGGTCATGGAGCCGACCCAAGCTCGATAGCCCGACCTGATGCGTGGTATCCAGCAGATTCTCCGACCGGTCGAGGATTTCCTTTGCCTGTTCCTTTGTCAGGAATTGCATGAAGCGTTTGGGGCTGATCCCCGCCCAGCGGGTGAACAGGCGTTGAAAGTGATACTCGCTCAGCCCCACAGCCGAGGCGATCTCCGCCAGTTCGGGCTGATTCTGCACATTGGCTTCGATGTACTCAATGGCTTGTTCGATCAGCCGATAGTGTTGTAAAGGTTCGAGTTCTTTTTCCATATCAATCTCCTTTTCTTGCACGAGATTGTATTTGGCGTTCCCGATGCCTGCGACCCGATTCTTGCTCATTTTCACTCTCTCTTGCTCCCGCTTGGGAGAGGGAAGGGTGAGGGCAAAATAAAACAGACACGCCTGGGCATGTCTGTTTTATCCGCTTCGGTATTTAAAACAAATGCCCTTCCAAACAAACAGGCAAAACTGCCCGCTCACTACGCTCACTTGTCCCGCCTGTTGCCATGCGGTTTTCGTGGATACGCTTTCTTTGGAAGGGAGAAGGAAGCCGGTGAACCGGCTTCAGAGGCATCCGCTGATCTATCCGATTTTCTCGCTCTTTCTCCCCTCGGGAGAGGGGTGAGAGCGATTAGCGTCCCGTTCGCACGGGAGAACCTCCACCTCGTGATCCCGTTGTTGGTTGATTAACCCGAAGGGCGTATCGAAACCAAAAGCGGGACCCAGCCGCTAAATCTCCGTTTATTCGATTGTGATCCCAACCAGACAATGGCGGCGATTTTACACGCAGGCAGGGAGTTCGTCAAGTGGCGAATCGGTGTATGGTTCTCGATTGGCGGGTCTTGCGGCGATTCATTGATCTTGATAAAAAAGACCCGACAGGTACTGAACCTGTCGGGTCTTCGATACTCGGTACCCCGCACATGCCGTGTATTGCCGGGTTTTGAACCTGCTTGCGCAGGTGGGTCCTGACCGGGAAACGCCGCCTTGGCTCAGGCCTATCGCGTTATTTCCGTTGAGATAAGGACCCTTTTATGAGGTGTTGGCTCAAAACGTAAGTGCAATATCACGCACATCGCAGGGCATGGTTCTTATACCATAATCCAAAGCACAAGGAAAGAAATTGACGGATTAATCCTTCTCATGAAACAATTGCCTTGAGAGGAATTCTATGCTATAGAAAGAAGGATGTCCCCGCCTCTATATTCGACGGGGAGATTTGAATCCCGTTTTCCGCTTACGGATACACCCTTTTGATCGTCCTTGGGAAGGGAATCGCCTCGCGGATGTGCTCGATGCCGCACAGCCAGGCGACGACCCTTTCCACGCCCATGCCGAATCCCGAGTGGGGAACCGAGCCGTATTTCCTTAATTCCAAATACCACTTGAACGCTTCCTCGGGCAGACCCTCCTTTTTGATTCTCGCCAACAACGCGTCATGGTCAGACATACGCTCCGAGCCGCCGCAAACCTCGCCGTAACCTTCCGGCGCAAGAAGATCCACCGATTTGCAGATTTCAGGACGGCCCGGCCACGGCTCCATGTAAAAGGCTTTGACCGCGCTGGGATAACCATAGACGAAGAGCGGTTTTTCATTCAATTTGGTCAGCTCCACTTCGTGGGGCGCGCCGAAGTCCATGCCCCATTCGAATTTGAGCAATTCCTTCTTATCGGGGTCGGTCTCTTTTTCGTAGAGTTCGATCAGAAACTTTGCAGCATCATCGTAGGACATGCGCGGGAACGGCGCGGAGATATTCTCCAATTTTGTCACATCTCTGCCTAGCGATTTTAACTCGGCGGCGCAATCCCTCAACACAGACTGGACGATGTAGGAGATCATCCCTTCTTCCACTTCCATCAAACCGTCCAGGTCACAGAAGGCGATCTCGGGTTCGAGCATCCAGAACTCGGTCAGGTGGCGGCGGGTCTTCGATTTCTCCGCGCGGAAGGTGGGACCGAAGCAATAGACCTTTCCAAAAGCAAAGATATTGGCTTCGTTGTAGAGTTGCCCCGTTTGCGCAAGAAAAGCCGATCCTTCATCGAAATATTCGGTTTCAAAAAGAGTCGTCGTCCCTTCGGCGGCGGCGGGGGTCAGGATGGGGGTGTCAAGGTTGAAGAAACCCTGACCATCCAAATACTCACGGACAGCCGACATGACCCGCACACGCACGCGCAAGATAGCCCATTGACTTTGCATCCGAATCCACAGGTGACGATGGTCGAGCGCGAAATCCACGCCGTGGTCTTTGAGCGCCATCGGGTAGTCGATATCTGCGGCTTGGACGACCTGCAAGTCCTTGATGCCAACCTCGAACCCGCCGGGGATGCCGGGCGCGCGCTTATCCTCGCGCACGGCGCCAGTGATGACCACCGACGATTCCTGCGGCAAGTGGGTTATCAGGTCGAAGGTTTCAGGTTGAAGGTCTCCTTTGAAGGCAACACATTGGATGAAGCCCGAGCCGTCGCGCACGAGCAAAAAGACCAGCTTGCCCTTATCCGTGCGGTTATAGACCCAGCCTTTTAAGATGACATCCTGCCCGACGTGGTTTGATATTTTTGAAACGCTGACGTGTTCGGTCATGAAAAATCCTTTGTGTAAAATTTTCCCTATTATATTTGAAATGACACAAATTGCGTCAATTCTTTCGCTCTGCCAACCTTTCATCCCGTTCGGTCTACTTGCATTGCCTTTCGTCGCTCTCGCAACATGACCCATTAAAAATATTGTTGCCATCCTGAGCAATAACGCCGCATCTCCGGAGGGAAAGGGTCTCTGGGAGAATCGTACAGATGCTTCGCTCAGCATGGCATGAGTTAAATTCTACTTCTTCTGTTCTTCCAACTCCTTCACCCTCAACATCTTCGCAATGTTCGAGTCGGCTTTGCCTTGGTAGCATGACGAGGGCCTAGGAACTCATAATTATTTTCTCAGCTTCTTTGTTACCTTCACCGATTCAACAATGATCTCTTTGAGCACTTTCTTGTCCACGTCCGCCAGTTTTTTGATGTACAAACAAACTTTTGCCGTGGAATGTTTGCCAAGTTTTTTGAGCAGGCTTTTATATCCTTTAATGTCGGGGTCGATATAAAGAGTGAGGTACTGTTTGCGCGGCGAGAAGGCTATCAGGGGCCAGGGCAGTTGGCTTCCATTTGCATAAGTCAGCATATATTCGCCAAAGCCCACAATACTAGTGCCCCACATGGCAGGCTCGCTTTTGGCGGCTTGCTCCATCATCTTCACGATCTCAAAGCAGTCGGCGCGGGTCCCTTCGTTGGGGATGCTCTCCAGAAACGCCTTGACACTTGCATTAGTTTTTTGAGTTTTTGGCTCTGCCATCGGGTCAACTCCTTATTCTTAAAGGTGGAGTGATTTTAGCATATCCGTTCTATTTTTCGCAGGTCAAATTGCCCCTCTTCGAGGACTTCGCAATCCGACGATTGTTATTTCTTTCGCCCCGCCAACCCCTTCACCATCAACTCCTTCGCCACGTTTGGGTCGGCTTTGCCTTTTGTCGCCCTCGCCACCTGACCCATGAACCACTGGAACAAGGTCTCTTTGCCTGCGTTGTACTCGTCCACTTCTTTGGGGTTGTCGTTGAGGATCTTTGTCACGATCTCTTGAATGGCATCTACATCGGTCATCTGCAAGAGATTCTTTTCTTTGACGATCTGCGCCGGGTCGCCGCCGTTCTTGAAGAGTTCGGTCAGCACGGTCTTGCCTGCGCTCGCGCCGATGGTCTTGTCGGTCACCATGTCGATCAGTTTGGCAAGCGTTTCGGGCGCGAGGGTCACATCGTCTATGCTCAAGCCTGAGTCATTCAAGTAACGCATGAACTCGCCCGCGATCCACGAGTGGATTGTCTTGGCGGGGCTTTTCGAATTCGCGACGACGCTCTCGAAGTAGTTGGCGAGAGTCCGCTCGGAGGTGAGGAAACGCGCCTCGGACGGAGTCAAGCCAAAGTCCGAAATGAAGCGGGCGGTCTTTGCTTCCGGCAGTTCGGGCAGTTGACTCCGAATCGACTCGATCCATGCATCCGATAATTGAAGGGGAGGAAGATCAGGCTCGGGGAAATAGCGATAGTCGTGCGCCTCTTCCTTCGACCGTTGACTGGTCGTCACGCCCCGCACATCGTCCCAGCCGAGAGTTTCCTGCACGACCGTGCCGCCTTCTTCATAAATTTTGATCTGGCGTTCGATCTCATATTGCGAAGCCCGGACGAGCGCACGGAAGCTGTTGAGATTTTTTATTTCTGTGCGCGTGCGAAATTCATCGCTACCGACGGGGCGTACAGAAATGTTCGCCTCGAAACGCAGCACACCTTTTTCCATATCGCCAGAGTTCACGCCGAGGTAACGCAAAATCGCGCGGACTTTCGTGGCGTAATCGAGCGCGGCTTCGACGGAGCGCATATCTGGCTCGGAGACGATCTCAAGCAACGGGACGCCCGCGCGGTTGAAATCGACCAGCGCATAATTTTTTTCGTGCGATAGTTTGGCGGTGTCCTCTTCGATGTGAACGCGGCGAACGCGAACCCTCATCCCCAGCCCTTCTCCCGGGGGGAGAAGGGAGCCAGAGTCCCCCTCTCCCTTTGGGAGAGGGGTTAGGGGTGAGGGCGAAATGTCCATCCAACCCTTCTCGCAAATCGGAAGTTCATACTGCGAGATCTGATAGCCTTTGGGCAGGTCGGGGTAATAATAATTTTTACGGGCAAAGGTGTTGTGCTTGTTGATGGAGCAGTTCAACGCGAGACCAACCAACGCGGCAAGTTCTGTCGCTTTTTTGTTGACGACGGGCATAGCCCCAGGTAAACCTGTGCATGTGGGGCAGATGTTTGTGTTCGGCTCAGGCGCGGAAGCATAATCCGCAGAACAGCCGCAGAACATTTTGGATTTGGTGAGCAGTTCGCCGTGAATTTCAAGTCCGATGATGGGTTCGTATTTCATGGTTTGTTAGTCTCGCAATTTGCAGTTTATAAATAGAACACTCGTGCTATAATGTTTTTCAGTCACATCTCAAGGAGTAACTTTATGAATGCAGATGCCTTTCGTCATTTTTATAACTATCACTTCGCCGAGAACCGCAAGGTCTGGGAGTATGTCGCTTCGCTGACCTTCGAACAGTTCGCGCAACCTGTGTATTATTCGCGTGGCTCGGTTCGGGAACAGATCATCCATCTCATTGACGCTGAACAGGTTTGGTTCTGTGAACTGCGTGACGTTATGCCTTCGGATCCGCTGCCTGCTTCCGACACGGATGACCGAGATGCCATCCGTGTATATTGGGATACCGTTGAACAAAATATCCGTTTCTATCTCACTGAGCTACGTGACGATATGTTGTTTACCAAGCCGATCAAAGAACCAGAAGAGGATCAAGTCCTTGCCGTGTGGCAGGTACTTCTCCATGTGGCTAATCATGCCACCGATCATCGCGCGCAACTGCTGCGCGCCTTGCACGATCTGGGCGTGGACACGAAATCTCAGGATTACATTTTTTACGCGTACGATCATCCGTGACCATCGACGATTGACGGTGGACGATGGGTAAAGTTAAAAGTCGAAGGCCTATGGTCAATCGTCCGTCATCCATCGTCGTAAAGTCAGTTGTGCTTGCTCCAATTCGTTTTATAAACCTGTAACCACGATTCCGACAACTGCCGTGGCTACGCCAATTCCTTGTGTTTTGGTGATTCTTTCTTTAAGGAAAATGATCGCCAATGCAATTGTGACTATTGACAGGGCGGAGGCGATGGGAGTGATCAAGATTGCGTCTCCGATGGTCAAGCCGTAGTTGACAACGGCGACTGCGCCCGCTTCGATCACGCCCATGATGAAGATGGCGGCTGCGGTTTTTCCAGCGGTGCCTGCCAGACCCATTCCGCGTTTTGAAAGTGCGAAAAAGAACAGCATAAAAACAACGATGCCCAACTTGATCAATGCCGTGCTGACCAGCCAGCCGACCTGCTCCACGATGATCTCGCTGACATTCCAGTAAATGCCGAAGAAGAAGGCTCCCGCAATGGCTTCCCTGACTCCTGAAGAGAGTTGAAACTTTCGCCCTTGAATTTCGCTCCAGTTCAGGGAGGCGAGCGTCACGCCTGCCAGAATCATCAAGACGCCGACTGTTTGGGTGGCGGAGAGGCGCTGTCCCATGAAGGTGAAGGCAAAAAACATGGTAAATACTGCCCACAAGTTCATGGTGGCGGCAACAATGGACATGTTGCCAACCTCAAAGCCTTTGAAGAAGAACAGATAACCAGCCGAGTAAAGAAGCGCTGCGACGGGGAACAGGAAAATCACACCTGAAGGGATGTCCATGCTGAGGGATACGAATATGGCGAGCAATAGCATCGATGCCAACCCTGCCAACTGTGACCAGAAAAACGATTTGTAAGGTCCGATCTGCTTGGCGAAGACGCCGCCCAGAAAATCATACAGTCCCCACCCGAACATGCCTGTTATGCCCGACAAGATGCTGATGATCGTGATGCTCATAGGTTTGGTTGCCGCTTATGCCAATCGGTCACTTGCTGGTAGGCGTGCGCGACTTGGAACAGAGTTGCCTCATCCAAGTGCTTGCCGATGAGTTGCATACCGACGGGCATGTTGTCTGAGAAGCCAGCGGGGAGTGCGAGGGCAGGGACGCCAGCGGGATTCGTCGCAACGACGTAAATATCGGAGAGGTACATTTCGAGCGGGTCGCTGGTCTTCTCGCCAAGTTTGAACGCCGTAGTGGGACAGGTCGGGGCGAGGAGAATGTCAACTTTGGAAAAAGCAGTTTCAAAGTCCCGACGAAGAAGCGTACGCACTTTTTGTGCTTTCAAGTAATACGCGTCGTAATATCCAGCCGAGAGAGCATACGCACCAAGCATGATTCGGCGCTTGACTTCATCCCCAAAACCTTCGTGGCGAGTCTTGAGATAGATGTCGATGACATCCTTCGCACCATCCGAAACGGAGAGACCAAAGCGCGTGCCGTCCATGCGGGCGAGGTTGGAACTGGCTTCTGCAAAGAGCAGGAGATAATAAACGGGCAAGCCGTATTTGGTGTGGGGGAGCGAGACTTCGTGAATCTCCATGCCGAGTTTTTCGTAGGTGCGAATGGCTTCCTGCAGCGCGGACTCAACGCCCGCTTCCATACCTGCCACGAAATATTCTTTCGGGATGCCGAGCTTCATTCCCTTGACGGGTTTGTTGATATTTGCGGTGTAGTTGGGGACTGGCGATTGGTATGTAGTGCTGTCATGCGGGTCGTGACCTGCAATGTGTTCAAGGACGGTTGCACAGTCGTAGGCATTGCGGGCCATGGGACCGATGGAGTCAAATGATGAGACTAAGGCGATAAGTCCATAACGCGAGACTCGTCCATAGGTGGGCTTGATACCTGTCACGTTGCAAAAACCCGCGGGCATGCGAACGGAGCCGCCTGTGTCTTCGCCGATGGTGAAGGTGGCAAGACTTGCCGACATCGCCGCGGCGGAACCTCCGCTTGAACCACCAGGGACGCGATCCAAATCCCAAGGGTTGTGGGTGTTGAAGAACGCGGAGTTTTCGCACGAGGAGCCCATGCCGAACTCGTCCATGTTGGTCTTGCCGACGAGAACTGCGCCAGAATCAGCGAGTTTGTTCGTGACGGTGGAGTTATACTGTGGGATGTAGTTCTCGAGAATCTTCGAGGAGCAAGTAGTGCGGACTCCGCGCGTGGAGATGCAGTCCTTCATTGAGAAGGGTATGCCGGTCAGTGGGGTGACGTTTTCGCCTTTGGCAATGCGCTCATCGGCATTCCTGGCTTGTTCGAGCGCGAGTTCATCCGTGACCGTAACATAGGACTTGACCTTCTTGTCCACTTCATGGATGCGGTTAAGCATGGCTTGCGTCAGTTCGACGGAGGAGATTTTCCTGGTGGTGAGAAGTTCGTGAGCTTCTCGGATGGTGAGGTTGTGTAGTTGCATGGCGCAAAATAATTGGTAATTGGGGATTGGTAAATGGTAATTACCATTTACCAATTACTGTTCTTCCCCTAACACAGTAGGCACTTTGACATACCCGCGCTCTGAATTTGGCGCGTTCTTGAGGAATTCTTCGCGGCTCATGGACGGTTTAACTTCGTCTTCGCGCAGCACGTTTTCGGCGTTGGCGATATCCGAAGCGGGCGGGATGTTTTCCGTATCCACTTCGTTAAGCATGTTGAAGTAGTCAATAATGGAAGAAAATTGTCCGCTGAATTTTTGCGCTTCCTCTTCGGAGATTCCGAGGCGAACGAGAAATGCGACGTGCTTGACGGTATTGGTATCGATGGTTTGGGTCATAAATCCTCTTTACCATGAAGTGTCACAAAGCAACACGAAGGAAAAGATTTAAGGACTTTGTGCATGTTCGTGACTCTTTGTGGTGAATTGCTTTCTACGTCTCAAAGTTCAACACACTATCCAATCCGCGGCGCAGACCGACAAACGAACTGACTTTGCGGATTGCCAATAAAGAACCATCCACATAAGGCTGGGCGCTGGTCCCTGAATCGTGACGGAGGGTCAGCCGTTGGTCGGGCATACCGAAGATGACTTCAGCCGAAATGGTGTAACTGGGCAATCGTAGGGAGTGTACCTGCGAACCGCTCATCCGTGCACCGCGCGTCTCTTTGACGCCTTGTGTTTCTTCCAAGAGCACGGTCAGCTCCGAAGAGCGGACTTTTGACAGCCGATTCGCCAACTCACGCACCGTTCCGCTGGGGGAGTCCTTTTTGCCATCGCTGGCGTAGTCAATGATCTCCCATTGCGGGATGAAACGCGCCGCAATCTCGGCGAACTTTTGAAGCAGGACAACGGTCAAGGCAAAGTTGCCGACAGCCAGAACGCCGCGCTGAGATTTGTCAGCGGAAAATGCAATTTCGGTGTAGTCTTCGTCCGTCAATCCCGATGTGCCAACCACGACATGCGCTCCGTGCTGCAAGGCGCTCAACACGTTTAATTTCGCCACATCCGGCTTTGTGAATTCAAAGAACACATCACACGGTTGAGCTTCCAATGCTTCCTGTGCCGTTGCATAAATGGGGCAGGCCAAACTTGACTCGTTCAACGCTTCGCCAAGCGTCTTGCCAGCATGGGTGCGTGAAACCGCAGAGATCAGCACAATGTCATCTGATTTTGCAATTGTTCTGGCAACCGCAGACCCCGCCCAACCTGTAGCGCCAGCAAGACAAACTCGAATGGTCATAAATATGCTTCCTTCTCGTGATGTTGGGTCATGACCTGTAAAAAACGCAAACCAGCCAGCACTTGCTGAATCCTTTGCTCGGTCAATGTCCCGATATATTCACCTAATAGTATTTCGTCCACTGTATTGACTTGTGACGCAACGATGACACTTTGTTTTGGAAGACCAGCTTCACCTTTATCGAGCAGCACATTGCCAGGGTCTTTGGCGCGCTTTAGGTTTGTAGTCAAAGCACAAACGGTCACTTTATTTTGTACGTTGACCTGAATGACAACATGCGGATGAATGTGATCGGATTCAATCCCGTTTGTTTTATTTGGTGTGATCCAAAACACATCACCTTGTTTGGCGCTCATTAACACATTGCCTAACTTTTTGATTGTGCTTTCCGTTGCTCATCGTTCTCTTCCAACTGTTTGCGTATCCAGCGCATCAGATTGATCGCCTTGTGCTCGGGCTTGAAATAAGCGCCAACTGTTTCTTCGAATGGAACAGGAAAACGAAAACCATCGACGTCATACCACAGCGCTCCGTCGGTGCAGTATACAAACTTCGCTGTTTTATTGACGATCAATTCTTTTATGTTCATGGTTTCCTTTCCTTTCTTTTTTATCCTAACTAAATTTGATATGTAGTTCTTTCAACTGCTTCGGCTCTACCTCAGACGGAGCATCCGCCATCACGTCGCGTCCATTCTGGTTCTTCGGGAAGGCGATCACTTCGCGGATGTTCGGTTCGTCCGCCAGCAGCATCACGAGCCGGTCAATACCGGGAGCCATGCCGCCGTGCGGGGGAGCGCCATACTCGAACGCCTCCAGCATGTGACCGAATTTCTTCTGAATGTCCTCATCGCTCAAGCCGAGCAACTGGAACATCTTCATCTGAATATCGCGGCGGTGAATACGGATCGAGCCTGAGGCGGTCTCATATCCGTTACACACCATGTCATATGCATCCGAAAGCACCGCGCCAGGATCGGTATCGAACTTCGGCAGGTCTTCCATCTTCGGCATCGTGAACGGATGATGTTCCGACTCCCATGTTTGCGTTTCTTCATTGAACGCAAAGAACGGGAAGTCCACCACCCACGCGAAAGCCATCATATTTTTATCTGCCAAATCCAACTTATCGCGGAACCACAAGCGCAGTCCGCCGAGAGTTTTATTTGCAATAGCTCGAGCATCAGAAGCGAAGACGATCAGATCGCCGACTCCTGTTCCCGTTTTTTCTTTCAACGCTGCCAGTTCTTCCTCCTTAAAGAACTTTGCCGCGCTTCCTTTCACGCCCTCGGCTGTTACCGCCAAATAGGGCATTCCCTTCGCCCCAAACGACTTCGCCACTTCTGTGAGCGCATCGAGCTCCTTGCGAGACATCTCCGCAGACTTGGGCGCGACGATGCACTTGATCACGCCACCCGCCTCCAACGCGGACTGGAAGACCTTGAACTCGCTCTTCGCCAAAATATCGGTGACGTCGATCAACTCCATGCCGAAGCGCAGGTCGGGCTTGTCTGTGCCGAAGCGTTCAAGCACTTCTTTATAAGAGAACTTGGGCCACGGCGAAGAAAACAACTTCTTATGAGGCGCTACTTCTGGCAGCATCGCTGTGAACAGACCTTCGACCAGATCCAACACATCGTCGCGTTGCACGAAAGACATCTCAAGGTCTAGCTGTGTGAATTCGGGCTGACGGTCGCCGCGCAGATCTTCGTCACGGAAGCAGCGCGCGATCTGGAAGTATCTGTCCATGCCTGCCACCATCAGCAATTGCTTCAACTGCTGGGGCGACTGGGGCAATGCGTAGAACTGACCCGGGTAAATGCGGGAAGGGACGAGGTAATCGCGCGCGCCTTCGGGAGTCGCTTTGAACATGATCGGCGTTTCGATCTCAATGAAGCCTTTTTCATCAAGATAGTCGCGCATGTACTTGACGATCTTATGCCTCAGCACCATATTCCTGGTCAGGCGTTCACGGCGCAGGTCAATGTAACGATATTTCAAACGCATGTTCTCGTCAGGCAGGTCATTGTCGGTATTGACCATGAACGGCGGAGTCCTGGATGGGTTGAGTACGATCACATTCCTGGCAATGACTTCTACTTCGCCCGTTTCCATTTTTGGATTTTCCATCCCTTCAGGGCGTTTTTGTGCCACGCCTTCGATCTGCAAAACCCACTCATTGCGCACATCTGCAACGAGATCGAGCATTTCTGTGGGCAGATCGGGATTGATGGTGACCTGAACAATGCCTGCGCGGTCACGCAGGTCAAAGAATGCCACCCCACCGTGATCGCGGCGTCGATTTACCCAGCCTGCAAGTGTGACGGTCTGCCCGGCATGGCTGGCTCTTAATTCTCCACAAAGATGAGTTCTGTACATACTTGCGCCTCCGAAAGGATTATGTCATTGCGAGCAGGAGCGGGACGGGGCAATCTCAAGATCGACGGGGAGATTGCTTCGAGCGGAATTGTGCCGCTCTCGCAAATAACATGGAATAGATAAAATAAATCGCCCTGCGCTTCTGCGTCGGGCGATTGGCTTGACTTGATTTGCTTTGTCAACTAGCAAGGCTTCGCCCAACGATAGGGTAGATCGTCATTATCATTATTATTATCGTTGTTGGCAAAGTGGATCGGGTGCTGCATCGTGGCGGGATTATAGCATGAGAAGCCGCAATTGTTCGAGGCAAGTTGCTAAACGCTTTGATTCTCGTCTGCGCGTAGCCAACTTGTCGGAAGAGCTAGTCTGAAGCCGAATCAGCCCAATAGTGAGCATTTTTTGGCAGGATTCAAGCAAAGGGAGGATAAATGCAACCAATGGGCTGCCCGGATACAGGTCCGTAATGAGGCGGGGAACTTGATCCATTAATGAGATTCCAATACTCATCCGTTATCATGCGTTTTCGCATCATGAATCGAACGGCTGTTTTGCCGAAGTAAGGAGGTTCCAATGGTTACCACAATATTCATTACCGGTATCGCTCTTTTCGTATTGTACGGCTTGATTTCATCGACCGAAAAAGTATTGAGCGCCCGCAAGAAATATGTCGTGATCGACGAACGCATAGTGGATCATCGTTCGCGGTTGTGAGGCATGCGTACGTGTATTGAAGAGGAGGGCGCCCGACAGGCGCTCTCCTCATTTAATGGGATGTCTGGAAAGAATTCTTCTATTGCATGCAGCATCAGAAAGAATTATTTCAGGTCCTTCGGTGATCCCTTCTGTATAACAATAACAGGTTCGCAGGGAGGCTATTCGAATAATGAGAAAAACTGTACGAACAAGCGGTGACCCTCCTCCTGAGCATTCAGCAATTCCCCCTGCTATAATTTCCCTGACATGAAGATTTTACTCATCAACCAGGTCTTTGTCTCACCCGAGGAGCCGGGGCATACCCGTCATTTCGAGATGGGTGAATTCCTCAAAGAACGCGGACACGAACTTATCATCGTCGCCAGCGATCTGAATTATCAGACAGGGCAACGCACTGTGGAGCGCAGCGGACTATACACCGAGCAGAACTTTGACGGTATCCGCGTTTTGCGTTCATACATGTACCCTGCCATTCATCGCAGCTATTTCTGGAGGGTGATCGCCTTCTTCAGTTTTATGTTCTCATCCATACTCACCGCCCTGCGCCTCAGAGACGTGGACCTGGTGCTGGGTACCACGCCCCCGATCTTTCAAGCCGTTTCAGCCTGGGTGGTGGCAGCCTTGCGCCGCAAACCGTTCCTGCTCGAAGTGCGTGACCTGTGGCCCGAGTTCGGCATCAGCATGGGCGTCCTAAAAAATCCCGTCATCATCGCACTCTCGCGCTGGCTTGAAAACTTTCTCTACAAACGCGCCACGCACATCCTCGTCAACTCACCTGCCTATCGTGAGTACATGCTTGCCAAAGGCGTGCCCGCCGACAAAGTCACCTACATCCCCTACGGCTCCGACGTGGACATGTTCAACCCCTCCATCGACGGCTCGTCCATTCGCAAAGAACTCAACCTCGCAGATAAATTCGTAGTCTTGTATGCGGGCGCGTTGGGGCAGGCGAATGATATTGATACCTTGCTGCGTGCGGCAGAAAGATTGAAGAAAGAAGAAAGAATTAATTTATTATTATTCGGCGACGGCAAAGAAAAAACACGCCTCGAAGCCGAAGCCAGAAACAAAGATCTCACCAACGTCATCTTCGCGGGCACGCGCCCCAAAAAGGATATGCCCCGCATCGTCGCTTCCGCGGATGCCTGCCTCGCCATCTTGCAGGACATCCCCGCTTTTCGCACCACCTACCCGAACAAGGTCTTCGACTACATGGCGGCTGGTCGCGCCAGCATCATCGTCATCGACGGCATCACCCGCGAGTTGATCGAGTTGTCGCACGGCGGTGTTTACGTCCACCCGGCGGATGATGCCATGCTTGCACAGAAAATTCTCGAACTCTCGCAGAACCCCGCACAGGTCAAAAAGATGGGTGCATCTGCCCGCGAGTATCTCGTGAAGAATTTAGATCGCAGAGATAAGTTGAACGAAACTTTGGGCTTGCTAAAATCATTAACCACAAAGGAGCACTAAGGGTCACAAAGGTTTTTTCCTTCGTGTTACTTCGTGACCCTTCGTGGTTGAATTTTTCATGAAAGTACTCGTCACCGGCGCAACGGGATTCACAGGTTCGCGCGTTGTTCCCCTTCTCCTCCAAAGCGGATTCCAAGTCCGCGTCTTTGTGCGCCCCACAAGCGACCAGTCGCCTCTTTCCCCGCTGACAGTGGAGTGGGCGACGGGTGACTTTGCCAACCCTGAAACCTTCACCGCCGCCCTGCGCGGCGTGGATGCGCTTGTCAACATCGCATCACTCGGCTTCGGGCACGCAGAATCAATTCTAAAGTCCATGAAAGAGGCGGGCGTGAGGCGCGGAATCTTCATCAGCACCACCGCCATCTTCACCCAGTTGAATGCGGGCAGCAAATCCATCCGCCTTGCCGCCGAAGAAGCCATCCAATCTAGCGGACTGGACTACACCATCCTGCGCCCGACCATGATCTACGGCACTCCGCGTGACCGCAACATGTGGCGCTTGATTCGTTTATTGAAGATTACGCCCGTTATGCCCATCTTCGGGGACGGTGAGTCTTTGCAACAGCCCATCTTCGTGGACGATGTTGCGCAAGCCGTGCTGCTGGCTTTGCAAAACGACACGACCATCGGCAGGAGTTACAACATCGCAGGCAAAACCCCGTTGACGTATAACCAGGTGATCGACACGGTTGCGAATGCACTTGGCAAACGCGTTTGGAAGTTGCACCTGCCTTACATGCCCATCGTCCGCGCCCTGCAATTTACTGAACGGATGAAACTCCGCCTGCCCATCAAAGCCGAGCAAGTGTTGCGCTTGAACGAGAACAAAGCCTTTTCTTATGAAGAAGCACGGCAAGACTTTGCTTTCAGTCCGCGCAGTTTTGAAGAGGGAATCCGAACCGAGATTGCCAATATCCAATAGCCTCCAGCCTTTCGATGGGTGTATGATGAAAGAGTGGAGGCAAACATGGGCACCTATCAGATCAAGCAAGTCGAAAAGATCGAAGACCCGATTTGGGAAGTCATCGGCGGCGGGATCAACTCCTTCAATGAAGAACAAGCCGGGGCGGAAAATGCGAAGCGGATTTGTTTCGTCGTCTACGATGCAGATGAAAAAATCGCTGGCGGAGTCATCGCCCTCACTTATTGGGACTGGCTCTACATCGACCTAATGTGGCTGCGACCAGACATCCGCCGCAAAGGCTACGGCAGCCGCCTGCTGGCGCTCGCCGAAGAGGAAGCCCGCAAGCGCGGCGTAAAACACGCCTACTTGGACACGTTCAGTTTCCAAGCCCCAGAGTTTTACAAGAAGCAAGGCTATCAAGTGTTTGGGGAACTCAAAGATTTCCCACGCGGACATCAACGTTATTTTTTGACGAAAGAGTTGAGCTAGACTCAAACACTCCAAGTCGCTTAGATTTCATGTCTTTCCTTTGCGTCTCTGCGCCTTTGCGTTAATCCTTTTGTCAATTTTGTAGAGTGACAACTCGGATTAAATCCAAAACTTGACCATCCATATCGTATAATTTCAGCCTATGAGAGCCTTCACTTGCCCCAACTGCGGAGCCGCGCTTTCTGCGGCTGCCCTAAAAAATGACATTGCCACTTGCGAATTTTGCGGCACATCCTTTCGCGTGTCCAAAACCGCCACCCCCGAACCAGACATGGGTGACCTGCTCCTCGGCGCGGACTTTGCAAATGAGACTCTGCCCGGCTGGGAGATCATCCGCGATGGCGAGATTTCATTTCACAAAGGCAATCCCCCCGAGTTGCGCGGATTTTATAAGCCCAAGATCAATTCGTATTATGTGTTGATAAGCTCCGGCTTCTTAGATGACTTTGACGCCAGCGTTACCATCAAATTCACCGAAGGCGACGAGAAGTTGATCACGGCTGGATTCTTCCCGCGCATGACAAATGATGGCGGGTACGCAGTCTACATCTCCCCGTTGGGACAATACAACATCGGCTTCTTTACGAAAGAATCCAACAGCGCTGACCTCAAATGGAACATCCTCGTAGATTGGACCTCTCACACCTCCCTCCGCAAAGGCAAAGACGTGACCAACCGCCTGCGCGTCATCATGGACGGCGAAAAAATGCGCGTGTACCTCAACGGCGTGCTGGCGACTTCGCTCAAAGATAACCGCTACAAAATGGGCAAATTGCACGTCGTTTGTGAACCCAACGGCGAGACGAATTTGGGCGTCGCCTACTCCGATTTGCAGGTGAGAGAGGTTGTGAGATAGACAAGTTCAACGGTGTATAATTGACGCGTGAGGTGATTTATGGTTACACCAACAACATCTGATGTCTTAAAAATGCTTCGTCAACTCCCGCCAAATGAGCAGTTACGGATTATTTCGCTTGCCCTGCCTGAAATCGAGAAAAGTTTGGGCAAACAGGTTCGTGTACGTAAATCCCTGCGCGGATTGTGGATTGGCGCTGGGATTAATTCAAAAGATATTTCCGAGGCGCGCAAGGGGATGATGAACAACTTCCCTCGGGGTGATATTTAATGACGGATTACGTTGCTGATACGCATGCGCTGATCTGGTATTTGGAAAACAGCCCTCGCCTTGGTTCACAAGCCCGCGCCGCATTTGACGCTTGTGACCAAGGCGAGATTTGTATTTATGTGCCGACGATTTGTTTGGTTGAAATCGTTTACTTGATGGAGAAGGGACGCATTTCCCCTGAAATGAAGTCTATGTTGGAAGCGGAATTGAAATCAGGCGAAAGTGGATTGGTGATAGCTGATCTCGATATGGATGTTGTAGAGCAGATTGCCAATGTTTTACGAGATGACATTCCCGACCTGCCAGATCGTGTCATTGCTGCAACTGCGTTGGCATTGAATCTGCCTTTAATTAGTCGAGACAGGAAGATTGTATTGAGCGGGTTAGAGACAATTTGGTAACGTAGTCCAACCCAACGGCGAGACGAATCTAGACGTCGCCTACTCAGATTTGCAGGTGAGAGAGGTTGTGAGGTAGCCGAAGCTTCAGTTTTAGTCTGCAGTTTTCGGGAGGGTATAATTCAATTAATGGAACTTCCAAATAAATCCAAAGCGCAAGTTTCTGTAACGAAAATCGTAAATTATTTGCTTTCAGAAACTCATCCCTTGGGAAAATCGAAGGCAAGATTTTTTCGTTCTCATGGATTCAAGGATGAAAACGTTGCTGAACTGGCAAGTGGATTTTTATTGATCGCGAGAAATTCACAAGTGGAACGTTCCGAGTGGTCGTTGTTTGGCGTGAAGTACGTTATTAATGGCGAATTGAGTACACCGAATGGTGATATGATTCGAGTGAGAACGATTTGGATTATAGAAAACAACTCTGATCTTCCTCGTTTTGTGACGGCGTATCCAGCCGGGTAAGGAGTAAGAAGATGATAAAAGAATTAGATATTGTGGTGCTAGCCAAGGATTTGAAAGAATACCACCTTGAACGCGGGGATGTGGGTGCAGTTGTGCATGTATACGAAGACGGCAAAGCCTATGAAGTTGAATTTGTAACTGGCGAGGGGGAAACCATCACCGTAGCGACACTGCCTATCAGTGATATTCGCCCCATGCAGCGCGCGGATATACTGCATGTTCGATCGTACGCGTGAGTAATACAAAACTCGGAGATTTCCAAAATCTCCGAGTTTTGTATATGGCAAGTTGCCGAACCCAACGGCGAGACGAATTTGGGCGTCGCCTACTCAGATTTGCAGGTGAGAGAGGTTGTGAGGTAGTTGAAGATTTTGGTCTCAATACGTGAAGGTTTGGGGAAGGTATAATTCAATAAATGGACTTTACTGATTTGGTTTCTCTCAGCTATGAACGAGGAAAACGTATCCTTGAAAAGCGGAACGCTGATATTCTCAAGGAAAACGGGCAATTTTTTACGCCCCCATCTGTTGCTCGTCATATGGCAAAGCAGTTGGGGCAAATTCAGAATGGTGCGTCACTACTTGAGCCTGCAATTGGCTCTGGGGTATTGGTTTGTGCCGTAATTGAGCGACTAATTGCTGAGAAACGCTCACTTGAAATATCAATTACGGCTTACGAAACGGATAATGAACTATGTGAATTAAGTCGGGAAATTTTGAAGTTTGCGAGCAAGGAAGCTTATAAGGTTGGAATAAAAATTAATTGGCAAGTGTTTCAGGAAGATTTTGTGCTTGCATGTATTCCTGACAATCAACCCTCCTTGTTCGATTCGAGTAAATCAAGAAAAAAAACGTTTACTCATATTATTAGTAATCCGCCTTATTTCAAACTCAATGCAGAAGATATACGTGTAAAAGCTGTTTACGGAAAATTAAGCGGACATACAAACATCTATACATTGTTCATGGCTCTTTCTGCAAAGTTGCTTTTGCCAGAAGGAAAAGCAACTTTTATTGTTCCGCGCAGTTTCTGCTCAGGTGTTTATTTCTCAGAATTTCGGCGTGACTTACTTAAGGATGTCACGCCATTTTCGCTTCATATCTTTCAATCTCGAAATGATGTTTTCAAAAAAGATGCAGTTCTGCAGGAAAATGTAATTTTTTCTTTTGAGAAATTATCTCAGCCACAAGCGAACCGATATTGGGCTGGCTATATAAATATTTCATCGTCTAATGACGATAAAAATTTGGAGGAAGGAATTATCTCTCGTCAGGTTTCTTATAAATATTTTTTAAGTGACCACAATGGGCTTCTCCAATTCCGATTGCCAACTGGGATGCTTGATGAGCAAATCTTGGATACTGTTGATAAGTGGAAAGACACACTTGAAAAACTCGGTTTTCAAGTGTCAACGGGGCGAGTTGTGCCTTTTCGAGCAAAGCAGCTACTAAAAGAACGAGTGAAGGCAGGAAATGGAACTGCACCTTTGCTGTGGATGCAAAATGTTAAATCTTATCAGGTTGAATATCCGCTTGAAGGCTTTGAGAAACCACAAGCGGTTTCAGTAAATGATCCTTCTTTGCTTGTTCCAAATGCAAATTATGTTTTATTACGTCGTTTTAGCGCAAAGGAAGACCGCCGTCGCCTGATTTCCGCTCCGTTCATTGGTGAAGAGTTTGAATTTGAACAAATCGGTTTCGAGAATCACTTGAATGTGATATTTAGAAAAACAGGGATACTTTCTACTTCTGAGACTATTGGTCTTTCTGCTATCTTGAATAGCGCAATCATTGATCGTTACTTTCGAATTGTGAATGGTAATACTCAAGTTAATGCGGCAGAGTTAAGGATATTGCCTATCCCTCCGTTAGAAGTAGTAAAGAATATTGGCGAGAAAATTCAAACAACTCAGGCAGATATACCAGAAAAAATTGAGAATATTATTTTCTCCATTCTTTCGGCATCAAAATTGCTTACAGAAGACTTTCCGATGATACAGGAGACAAGAATTACAATGGGAAAAATCGAACAGGCTCAGGAAATCTTGGAGGCACTTGGTTTGCCTTCTGCACAACAGAATGAAGTATCTGCTTTGACAATGTTATCTTTGGCGCAATTGTCTGAGAGAACGCAATGGCGGGAGGCAACGAATCCAATGCTACGCGTTCATGATATTCTGGTTGAGATAAAACAGAGATATGGACGGGAATATGCAGAAAACAGCCGCGAAACTATTCGTCGTAAGGTACTGCATCAGTTTGAACAGGCTGGCATTGTGCTTCGGAATGAAGATGATCCTGCCCGCCCGACAAATAGCGGATTAACAAACTATAAATTATCCGAAGCCGCTTTAGCGGTGATTTGTTCCTACGGTAGCCCCAAATGGCAATCTCAACTCAAAAGATTTATTGAGCAACAAGGAAAATTGCTAGATGTTTATCAAAAAGCTAAAGAACACAACAAAATTCCTCTGCATGTTGCGGAAGGAATTGAATATAAACTTTCCCCCGGAAAGCATAACAAGCTAGAAGTGGCAATTGTCGAAGAATTTGGTCCGCGCTTTGCCCCAGGCGCAAAACTAATTTATCTGGGCGATACCGCAAAGAAAACGTTAATTCTCGATGAAATCGTTTTTAATAAGCTGGGAATTCCTTCGTCTGAACACGGAAAATTCCCTGATGTGATTTTGTATGATGCAAAACGTAAATGGCTGTTTCTGATTGAAGCAGTAACGGCGCATGGTCCAGTCTCGCCTAAACGACATGTTGAACTTGAAAAACTTTTTTCTAACTGCAAAGCAGGGAAAATCTATGTGACAGCTTTCTTGGATTTTGCAACTTACAAAAAATATTCAAATGATATTGCTTGGGAAACCGAAGTTTGGATTGCAGAAATGCCTTCCCATATGATTCATCTCAATGGGGATAAATTTTTGGGTCCGCGATAAACAGAAATTGCCGTGACATCCCTCCTCATCTTCGCACTCCTCACCATCCTCTCCGCCCTCGGCGTGTGGATCATCCGTCAATACGCCGAACGCCGCCGCATCATGGACCATCCCAACGAACGCAGTTCCCATTCCGCGCCCACGCCGCGCGGCGGGGGACTGTCCATCGTCATCGTCGTCCTCGTGGCGGGATGTGTTACAGCATTCCAAGCCAACCTAATTCATAGCCTCATCTACCTTGTTTGTGGTGCAGTCATTGCCTACCTCGGCTGGCGAGACGACCTCCATTCGCTCAGCCCACGTGTCCGCTTTGCCGTGCAAGGCTTGGTCGCGCTCGTGTCCGTGCTCGGCATGGGCTATTTCAAATCCGTCACCATTCCGCTCTTCGGGCAACTTCCGCTCGGCATTGTCGGCTTCATCATCACCATCCTTTGGATTGTCGGTCTCACCAACGCCTACAACTTCATGGACGGCATCGACGGCATTGCGGGCGGTGTCGCTCTCTCCGCCGCCCTCGGTTGGATGTTCCTCGCCACGCGCACGAACAATCACTTTGTCTATTGGGTCGCGCTCGCCGTCGCCGCAGGCAGCCTCGGCTTTCTCTTTCACAACTGGTCACCCGCCAAAATCTTCATGGGCGACGCAGGCAGCACCTTCCTCGGTTACACCTTCGCCGTCCTGCCGCTCCTCTCCGCCGACGCAGGCGGCGACGCCCTCATGCTCGGCACCCTTCTGATGTGGACCTTCATCATGGACGCGGGCGTCACCTTCATCCGCCGCGCCCTCAAACGCGAGAACGTCTTTGCCGCGCATCGCACGCACCTCTATCAACGTCTCGTCATCGGCGGCTACAAACACGCCCAAGTCAGCGCCCTCTACATTCTGCTCACCCTCCTCGCCGCCGCCCTCGCCTACGCCTGGTCCTGGGGTCAACCCTACGCCCCGCCTCTAATCATCATCGGACTTCCGCTTCTCTGGCTGATCCTGTCTCGATATACAGCTAAAATAGGACGCGGATAAACGCAGATGGACGCTGATTTTTTTTCCGCGTTTTCCGCGCTTGTCCGCGTCCCATAAACTCATGATCAATCGGATAAAAACCCTCGCCTCGCTCTTCCTCGAACTTGGTCCACGCTGGTCAGCCTTTCGCCTCGCCTACGCCTTCCGCCTCCGCAGCGGACTCATCCGCCTGCAGACCCCACAATACGCGTGGAGCGACCGTCCGCTCAAGCATTGGCTCAAACCAAATATCCCCTCCGATTCTGACTCATACACCACATGGCGTAAAACAAATGCGCCTAAATTTTTCTTTGATGATATCAACCGTCCTGAGCGGAGCGACGAACGTTCTTTTCGTCGCGCAGTCGAAGGACGCTGGGATACACAACCCGCCATCGAAGAAGCAAACAAACTCCTCAACGGCGAACCCAAATACTTCTCCCACGAATATCGCAAAACAGGCTTTCCACCCGCTTGGAATCATGTCATCCTGAGTGGCGCCTCGCGCCACGAAGGATCTCTACCAATGCCATCAGAGATTCTTCGGTCGCGAAGAACGCTCCCTCAGAATGACAATACCAAACACTGGTCTCAAATCTCCGACGACTCCGCCACCGACATCAAATTCATCTGGGAACCGAACCGCTTTGCCTTCGTCTACACCCTCGTCCGCGCCTATGTCATCACCCAAGACGAAAAATACCCCCAAGCCTTCTGGGGACTCATCCAAGACTGGGCGGACAATAATCCCCCCAACACCGGCGTCAACTGGAAAGACGGACAAGAGATCGCCCTCCGTCTCATGGCATGGACATTTGGCTTCTACGCCTTCATAGAATCTCCATCCACCACCAATCTACAAATTTCCCAATTTACCCAATACCTGGCATCCCAAGCCGAACGCATCTACAAAAACATCGGCTACGCCATCTCCACCCGCAGCAACCACACCATCAGCGAAACCTTCGGTCTGTGGATGGTTGGTCTGCTCTTCCCCGAACTCAACCACGCGGAAAAATACTTCACCCTCGGCAAACGCCTGCTCGAGGAAGAAGCCGCCAAACAAATCTTCCCCGATGGCAGTTATTCCATGTACTCCCTCAACTATCATCGCTTCATTCTGCATCTCTATCTCTACGCCATCCAACTTGGCGAGCTCAATCAATTACCATTTACCAATTACCTAAAAGACTCAATGTCGAAATCAATCTCATTCCTCTCCCACCTCGTCGACCCTACCACTGGACAAATGCCCGTCTACGGCTCCAACGACGGCGCATTAGTCCTCCCGCTCAACAACTGCGACTTCACCGATTACCGTCCGTTGCTGCAACTTGGTTCCGTCATCACAACCGGTCAACCCATCTTCGAACCCGGCGCTTGGGACGAAGATGTTTATTGGCTTTGTGGTATTGAATCCCTCTCCCAGCGGGAGAGGGTGTCCGAAGGAGGGGTGAGAGAGAGTTTCCCCAATGGGGGAGTCTACATCCTTCGCAACACCAACTCCCGCGCCATCCTGCGCTGCACCGACTTCAAATCCCGCCCCTCGCACGCCGACCAACTCCACATGGACTTGTGGATGGGCAGCGATAATATCGCCATCGACGCCGGGACCTATCTCTACTCCGGCGAAGGCATCTGGCGCAACGGACTCGCCCGAACCTCCGCGCACAACACCGTCACCGTGGATGGCAAAGACCAAATGACCCTCGTCAGCCGCTTCACATGGACAAATTGGGCGAAGGGAAAAGTTCTCAAGCAAACCGAAAATCTCTGGCAAGGCGAACACGACGGCTACAAACCCGTCCGTCACCAACGCACGGTCATGTCACTCGAAGGGGACAGGTGGCTGGTCATCGACGACCTCGAATCGAACGAACCGCATCGCTACTCTTTGCATTGGCTCTTGAACGACGTTCCATTCACCCAAAACAAAAACTCGCTTCTTCTGAATTATGAAGCAAGTACATATAAAGTTGAAATGGGTCTAACGAATGGCGAAGGCAAACGCTCCATCCTCCGCGCCGACCCCAATTCCACTTACGGCTGGCGCTCACAGTATTATGGGCACAAAGAACCAGCGATCTCTATCATACTCGAAACCCATCAACCCGCCGCCCGCTTCTGGACATTCTTTGGTTTCGAGAATGATGAATTTGAATGGGCGGCAACCTCTGTTCGACTGGATGGGATTGAGATTTCTTTGAACGATGCTTGAGCGGACGGAAGCGCTGACTTCGTTTTAGGCTTGTAGGCTTGGTGAGAAATCAATTAAGTTGAGTCAATCTCAGGTCCGGAATGATGCGCGTAGGCAGGTCGGGGTGGGAATGTTCATCCTTTGAATCCCACCCTACAAACACCATACGAATTCATGACGAATTCAAACTCCTTATTGACTCGCACTTTGAAAAGTACTATACTGACGGTCAAGAGGTAACGCCGCCATGCGCTCTTCTCACGAACATACACAGGTTGTCGACAAAGACACGCGAATGTAATCGCGTGTCTTTTTTTTCAAATTCACTAAAGGAGGCTTCTGCCATGGATTACGGACTGATCGGCAAGCTTGAAAAGGCAAAACGCTACGCGGAGGACCGCAAACGGTTCCGCTTCAACAAGTTCGACCTCACGTTTCACGGGGATAATAATGAGCATCGCGTAAGTTACGATAACGGTGTGTTTCAATGTGACTGCGAATTCTTCCTGACCCACAAACGCTGCGGGCATTCCATGGCTCTCGAGATCCTGCTCAAGGATATGATCGCCGAGACCGTGGGGGTATAACTAATTACAATCGAATATACCGAAACGCCTCCGCATTGCGGAGGCGTTTTTTTACATGCTGAATTTTCAATTATGCTTGCTTGTATACCGTTTGCCAGCTGCGTTTGCCGCAGTTCGGACAGGCGCGGAATAATTTTTTATTCCCGGCCGCCTTGTAACGGATGCCGCCCATTTCCCAGATCGAAATTTCGTGATTGCAATCCGAACACTTAGCCTTCCATGACCGGGATTCCTCCTCCATGGCGACGAATGTTTTTTCTGAGACGAACATCTTGATGAATTTTTGTGCGCTTGAAAGTCCGTTCATGCGCCTTTACCGCCATAATTCCGAATTCGTTCTGTCGCTTCATCGAGCCGGGCAACTTCTTCATCGCTCATGCGCCAGCCTGCGCCGCCGGCGTTTTCCTCCGCTTGCTCCGCATCCTTCGCGCCGGGAATGGGCATTGCTCCCTTGCAAATTACCCAGTTCAATGCCGCCTGCGCGACGGTCTTTCCATTGTTTTGCGCAACCTCCCGCAAGGCCTGGATGACCGGCGGAAGTTTTGGAAGCATTTCGATGTAATTTGCAGCGCGCACGCCAGGCGGCGGATTATCCACTGAATACTTCCCGGTCAGCAATCCTTTTTCAAGCGGCGAATAGGCGATGAACCGGATTCCCAATTCCTTGCATCGTGCCAGAATCCCGTTCTTTTCCGCATCGCGCTTGAGCAGACTGAATGGAAGTTGATTCGACGCCAGAGGAACCCCGTGTTGTGCAAGCGCCGAGTAGGCTCTCAGCATGCGTTTTTCCCAAAAGTTCGAGACGCCGACCGTGCGCGTTAGTCCCAGCTTTACGCATTCCACCAAGCCCTCCATCATCCTTTCAGGGGGCACCAGCGGTGAAGGCCAGTGGATTTGATAAAGGTCCACAGAGTCCACGCCGATTCGTTCCAGGCTTCCCTTCAACGTGCGCGGCATGGACCCTTTCGTAAACCGCCAGGGCCACGGGAAGAATTTGGTTGCAATCAGGACGGGTCGATCTGTTTCCCTTAGAAATTGCCCCAAAAATCGTTCCGAGCGGCCGTTCCCGTATAGCTCGGCGGTGTCGATGAAACGAATACCCTTTTTCAATGAGATCTCGAACGCTTCGTGAATGTCTTTATCCGACTTTCCCGGCTGGTAGCCCCACACGGTGCGATCCCCCCATTGCCACGCGCCCAATCCCATTTCCAGCGCGTGCAGAAAGCGTGTTTCGTTGCTGATTTCGTTCATGACGGCTCCTTCGGGAAACTGCCCGATTTTATCTTAAAAAACCGCTTGGTAAAAAGATTCGGGTTAAAATTCAACCTGCTAAAAATCAATAAGGAACTAAAGGAACGAGATCCCCTCACTTTAGGAGGTAAGTGGATATCGCTCCCGGAGTTCCGGGAGGTTCCCGTGACACAACAATCGAATAAGCGGGAAGTGGAAACCGCCTCCAGCCTGAACGAGAGGCTGGGTCTGTCCTTTTCCAACTTTTCCCTGCTGACGGCGGCTCTGACCCACCGTTCCTACGCCAACGAGCATCTGGATGGGACGGAGGATAACGAGCGGCTCGAATACCTCGGCGACGCCGTGCTGGACTTCATTGTGGCGGAGTGGTCGTATCGTCATTTCCCAGAACTGCCTGAAGGGATATTGACGAAGATCCGCGCGCATCTTGTCCAAAACGACCACCTCGCCAATTTTGCGCGGAGGATCGAACTCGGCAGGGCGCTGCGGCTTGGGCGCGGAGAGAAGAGCAACGGCGGGGGTCGCCGTGACAGCGTTCTCGGCTCTGCGTTCGAGGCTTTGCTGGGCGCCATTTTCCTCGACTCGGACTACGAAAAGGCAAAAAATTTCGTCCTGCCCTTCATCGAGCCATCGCGGGAAACCATCCTCGACGAGATCAGCGACCCGAAAAGCCAACTTCAGGAGAAAGTCCAGGCGGAAAAACTTGGCACGCTCAAATACCGCGTTGTCAACGTCACAGGACCCGACCATGCCCGCATCTATGAAGTGGAAGTCGAAATCAATGGAGTAGTGATGGGTCGTGGGAGCGGTTCGAGTAAGGCAGCTGCCGAACGCGAAGCCGCCAGGGATGCGTTGAAGAAAATTTGAAAAGTAATGGGTAATTGGTAATTCAAAATCTCCGATCCTTAATTACCAATTACCATTAACCAATAATCCAAAATCGAAAATCTGAAATCGTAAATTACCACATGCCTCTTCGTCTAAAATCACTCGAACTGCAAGGATACAAAACCTTCGCCTCGCGCACAACCTTTGAGTTTGCCGCAGGCGTGACTGCCATTGTCGGACCGAACGGTTCGGGCAAATCGAACATTGCGGACTCGCTGCGCTGGGTGCTGGGCGAACAGTCCTATGCTTTGCTGCGCGGCAAAAAGACCGAAGACATGATCTTCTCCGGTTCGGAGCATCGCGCCCGTGCGGGCATGGCGCAAGCCACCATCAACTTCGACAACACCGACCAGTGGCTGCCGCTCGACTTCACCGAAGTCTCGATGGGACGCGTCGCGCATCGCGATGGTCACAACGAGTACATCATCAACAATCAACAAGTCCGCTTGCGCGAGATGAACGAACTGCTCGCCCAAGCCGGTTTGAGCGAACGGACGTATACCATCCTCGGTCAGGGCTTGGTGGATGCCTCTCTTGCCCTCAAAGCCGATGACCGCCGCCGCCTGTTTGAAGAAGCCGCCGGTGTGGGCTTGTACCGCGCCCGTCGTGATGACGCGCTCAAACGCCTCAACGATACCGACCACAACCTCGAACGCGTGCTCGATATCATGTCTGAGCTTGAGCCGCGCATCCGCAGTTTGGAACGGCAGGCAAAACGCGCCATCGAATTTGCCCGCGCCCAAGCCGACTTGAAAGTGATCCTGCGCGAGTGGTATGGCTATCACTGGCACCGCTCGCAACGCGACCTGACCGACGCGCGCGAATCCGTGCGTTTGCAGGAAGTGCGGGTGAACGAAGCTCGTGAAAATCACGAGAAAGCACAAGCCGAATACAACAACTTCCGTGAGCGGCTTTCGGGTTTGCGTGCGCATTTAAATGAATGGCATCGCAAAGCCGCTGAGTTGCACACGCAGCGCGAGTCCCTTAGCCGTGATCTCGCCGTGCTCGAAGAACGTCGCCGTTCGCTGACTGCGCAACAGGCATCGATTCTTTCCGATCAAGAAAATGTAATGAATGAATTGCATTTGGCGCGCGAGCGTTATCAAGCCGCCGAAGCG
This sequence comes from Candidatus Villigracilaceae bacterium, assembly GCA_026645935.1. Classification (GTDB taxonomy): domain Bacteria; phylum Chloroflexota; class Anaerolineae; order Anaerolineales; family Villigracilaceae; genus Villigracilis. Next base: position 176,911 of record JAPKMP010000004.1, read on the forward strand.
GACATCGTCCGTGTCCAAAGCGAAACGGATGAAGCCAAGGCGCAATTCAGCAACGCGCAAAACGCGCTTTCTACACGCCAGTCCGAACGATCTGGCATTGAAGAACAAATTCAGTCCATTCGCGATCGCATCGAAGAGCTTACACAGCAGCGTGCTGAGAATAATGCCCGCCTCGATGAACTCAAGTCTCGCATCGAAGCGCAAACTCAGAAGATCGCACAAACTCAAAGCGCGATTGCCAACGCCGAAGCGCAAACTGAAAAGGCGAAGGCTCAATACGAATACGCCCGCAAGACTCGCGAAGGCATTACTGAAACCCTTCAACGCGCCGAAGACAAATCCCTTGCCAAACGCGCCGATGCCGACCGCCTCGATGGTGAACGTCGCGCCGCGCTTGAACGCCGCACGAAAGAAGAATCTGAACATTCACGCTTGAAGGCGCAACTCGAAGTGCTCGAGCAGTCTGAGCAGTCGCTGGCGGGGTATGCCGAAGGTGCGCGCTTCCTGCTCGATGCCGCGCGTCAGTCGCGCCTCAATGGGGCGCGCGGCGCGCTCTCGTCTGCGCTGGATGTGCCCGCCGAACTCGAAACCGCCATTGCCGCCGCGCTCGGCGACACGCTCGATGCGGTGTTGATCGATGCAAGTGAATTAGAAAATGCTTTGCAACTTCTCGAGTCCGATGAAGCTGGTAGAGCAGCATTGTTGCCTGTTGATCAAACCTCCGAGGTCTTTAAGACTTCGGAAGTCTCAGCTGATATTTTGGGTGTCGCCTCCGAACTTGTCAACGCGCCTGAAGAACTGCGTAGTGCGGTTCGATTAACTCTCGGTCAGACTCTCATTGTCCGTGACCGTGCTACGGCTCGCAGATTGCAAGCGGATCTTCCGACTCATGCCCGTGTGGTGACTCTGCGTGGGGAAGTCTTCCGCGGTGATGGGTTGGTCATCGCCGGGAAAACCGCCTCTTCCTCGACCTTGAGCCGGGGACGCCAAAAACGAGAATTCGAATCCGCTTTGAGCGGACTCGTCGCCCACCTTGCCGGGTCGAATGACTTGGTGGAACGCCTGTCGAATGCCCATGCCGAAGCGCAGCGCGAACTGTCCCAAGCCGAATCAGATGCGCGCGAGACACGCGTCAGATTGGGTGAAGCTCAGGAGACCGAGCAACAAGCCGGTCTTGAGTCTGAGGCGAATGCCCGGCAATTGGAATGGCAGAAGAGTCAGTTAAGTCAACTGCAGGGAGAGTCCGAAGAGTCAAAATCCATTCAACAAAAAATTGGCGAAGCGCAAGTGGATGTGGAAGCGCAGACCGCGCAGGCGCATGAAGAATTGAAAGTGGTTGCGGCGAAACTTGCGGAACTCGAAGCGGGTGAGTTGCAAGAACAGGTATCTTACTGGACGACGCGTGCGGCGGTGGCGGAACAAAGCCTGAGCGCGGCGCAAAATAAATTGAAGGAACGCGGCGACGATATTTCACGTTTGGATTCTCGTCGGGTTGAATTGGCGAATCGCCTGACCGAGTTGGATGGCGGCTTGCACAGTTTGGATGCCGAGAAGGCGGCGCTGCGTGAACGCGAGTCGGCGTTGAATGTGCAGATCGAAGACCAGCGCATTCAGATCGAACCGGCGGAGAAAGAACTTGCCGCCGCCGAGCAGGAAGAAGCGCGTTTGCAGGAATTGGAAAACAACGCCCAGCGCGGATTCGCGAATGCGGAACGTCTGCTCGGGCAGGTGCAGTTGGAGCAAACTCGCAAGCAGGAAGCGCTCGATAATTTACAACAAAAGATCACCGACGATTTTGGTCTGGTGATGTTCGAATATGCCGCTGATGTTTCGGGACCCGTGCCGCTGCCCATCGAAGGGATGGTGGAGCAGTTGCCGATCGTCACCGAACTCGCGCCGGACTTGGAAGAACAGTTGACGCATAATCGTGCGCAATTGCGCCGCATGGGAGCGATCAACCCGGATGCGAAGAAGGAATACGAAACCGAGAAGGAACGCTATGAGTTCATGAAGACTCAGGTCGAAGACCTGCATAAGGCGCAGTCCGATCTAAAGCAAGTGATCGCCGAACTCGATGAGTTGACCAAACAGGAATTCGTGAAAACCTTCGACGCTGTGGACAAGCAATTCCGCGAAACGTTCGTGCGTCTGTTCGGCGGCGGCTCGGCAAGACTTGCACTGACCGACCCAGAGAATTTGGTCGAGACCGGTATCGAAATTGAAGCCCGCCTGCCGGGGCGACGTGAGCAAGGCTTGGCATTGCTCTCCGGTGGTGAACGCAGTCTGACCGCGATTGCGTTGGTCTTTGCCTTATTGAAAGTGTCGCCAACCCCCGTCTGTGTGATGGATGAAGTGGATGCGATGCTCGACGAAGCCAATGTGGGACGCTTCCGCGACCTGCTGACGGACTTGAGCAAGGACACACAGTTCATCGTCATTACGCACAACCGCAACACGGTTCAGGCGGCTGACGTGATCTACGGTGTGACGATGGGACGCGACTCGGCGAGTCAGGTGATCAGTTTGAGGCTTGATCAAGTGACGGATGACATGTTGAAGCGGGGGTAAGACGATTGACCGCGAACGATAGACGATGGAAAGCCCTGTCCCAGTTTCTGAGGCGGGGCTTTTTGTTATGACAAATGACAGGTGATTTTGAAATAGGGATTCTGTAAAATATTATTGGTGATTACCACGGTTAGTTTGGGGGGATTAAGCAGACCGTCAATTGCTCTTCTTGAAAAGGAGAAATGCAAATGAATTGTTCAAGATCACTTCTTCCGCTCGCTGTTTTGTTTGTAGTGGTCATGGTATCTTGTAGTTCTGCATCGCCAACACCTACAGAGACTCCCGTCCCGAAGCCAACAGACAATGTTACTACCACACCGACAGTATTTTCCGAGCGTCAGGGGCATGTACTGATTTTGGAAAACGAAACACTGGCTGATTATGCCTACCGGTCATTTGTGCAAATCCCTGTTGGGATGGCTTGGGGTCCGGATGGCTTGTTGTACGTGGGCGATTGGACCGGCCACCATGTGGTTCGCGTGGCAAAAGATGGGATATTGGATGATATGCCATTCTGGAAAACAATCCCGGAACTGCAACAAGATGGTCCTCGTGGGATTGCTTTTGATTCAAAGGGAAACCTTTACGTCAACAACCACTCCTCCATCTGGCGTTTTGATCCTGATGGAAATATAACAAAATTGGACGGAGTGTATGGCAAACCGGTTGGTGGTATCGCTATTAGTCCGGACGACACGCTCTATTACACCGACCGCAATCCGGAAGGAGGCACGGTTAAGAAATGGGAGAATGGGAAGTCTGACCGTGTAATTCGCGACCTGCCGTCTGCGGAGAATTTGGTCTTTGGACTCGATGGAATTCTGTATGTGACTCAAATGTGGCAAAGACAAATTACGAGGATCGACTTGAAAACCGCCACCGCATCAACATTCGTAAACATCAACGCCTGCGGAGAGGATCCTTGTTATCTTGCCGTCGACCAAAAAGGCAATATTTGGGTGCGTGGTGTCAATAGCTTGAATCAATTCACGCCGAGCGGCGAGGAAAAACCATTCGCAGTGGATGGGAATTCGTATCCGGGCGGACCATATCTTTGGCACTCATCTTCGGGCATCGCTTTTGACGATGGAGGTGGACTATGGATTGCGTCTATCAATTCCCGCATTATAAGGCTCGTGCCGGTCACATCTGGGGAACCGCTCCCAAACTTTACTCTGGAAAACATTGCTCCTGGTTTCGAAGCATCAGATTTAGAAGTAAGATCCGGTGGTGAAGTCTATGCAAGCGACGAGAATAATACACAGATCGTGAGGATTAATCCGGATAAAAGCGTGGAAGTCATCCTCGGTCAATACCCGAAGGGGCGAGTTGGGCTTGCAATTGATGGCAAAAATATCGTTTATGCCGGGTTACCAAGCGGGGAGATCGTGAGAATCGAGGCGGATGGGACAACTTCGCATTATGCAAACCTGCTTACCCGTCGTATGGCATTTGGGGCGGACGGAGCGCTGTACGCAGTCGTTGGGGACTGGGACCAGGACAAATCAATCGTGCGCATTACAGGTGTGGACGAACATACAGTTGTCGCCATTCAAGTAGCCGGTATTGATTTAGGCAAAGGTGAATTACATATCAGCCCGGCTTTGGATAAGGGTTTTTACGTTTACATTGAACAATCATGTGATGTCCTATTTATGGATTTCAACGGGCAGGGGAATTTAGTAACAAATGTCAATAACCTGGCTTGTGGAGGCGGTCCCGCGATCATGGCATCATCTCCTGTTACGGGTGATATCTTCCTGATCATTCATGGACCTTACGAGCTGCACCGCATTTCTCCTGACGGGCAATCGACTGTCATTGCCAAGGGAACTTATGGCGATCCATGGGGTATGGCGGTCAGTCCCGATGGACAATGGGTCTTTGTTGCCGAATCTGGTGTGGTGGATAAAATACCTTTATTGGTTACGGCGCAATAGGATATCACGGTTGGATATCATGAGGTGTTTTGCTTTTGGAGCTGCCTCAAGCGGTTTCAACGGTGTGACGATGGGTCGCGACTCGGCGAGTCAGGTGATCAGTTTGAGGCTTGATCAAGTGACAGATGATATGTTGAAGCGTGGTTAAGACGACTGACCGCGGACGATAGACGATGGAAAGCCCCGTCCCAGTTTTTGGGCAGGGCTTTTTTGTTGGGGGATTGGATATAATGAAAATACTATTTCAACCCATGTTTTCTGTTGCGCGGTTTAAGCATTGTTATCTATTCTGTTGGATATAATAAATGAATAATCTTGATACATTAAGAGTTCTTCGCCAAACTATATATAAAGATACATCTAAGTACTTTGAAAATTATTTAGAAGTATTTCATACAGGAATGTCACTAGTACTTGATGCAAGTGATATGTTGGTTGAGAAAGAGAAAGAATCGGACCATCGAACATCTGATGGGGCTTCTAAATTGGCGGCTTGGCGATTTATCTCGACTATGCCAACCAGTGTGATATGGTGTAACGAGACAGCCTTATGTGGCGATTATGGAATTGCTAAAAATATTCTCAGGCTCTCTTTGGAAGAATTTGTGAAACTGGTTTACTATGTGACATTTCCAGACAAAGCTCTTAGGCAGGTGAATCATGATAGAGATAAAGATGAAGTTGATCTTGCTAGTATGCTAAAACAATTAGATTTTGAAGGGCGGCAAGGGCTTTTAAAGCTTCACGGCGACTTAAGTGCCTTCTATTCGCATGCTAACTTAAACTTGCCACAAGAAATGGTTTATCATATTCATGACGAACAAATTCAATTAGGTGGTGGGCCTCGTTTTGCCCCAGAACTATTCGAGCCAATAATTCAACAGCTGATAATCATTGTGGCTAATACAATAAAATATATGGTTATAAGATTTCCCTACATTTTAGATACCGAGGAGTGGAGGGTAAGATTCGAAGAATTTGTACCAAAGGCTGCGAGCATGCTTCCGGATTGATGACACTGTCTTATGCATAGCGAATAACTTATGAATATTCACCGCTCTATTCTAAATGAACAAGACGAACAATTGATGGTTGACCTCGCTGGTCGATTCCAGGCAGATCACTTGCACGTAATTGACCTGCCGTATCGGCTCAGTTCTTGGGGGCTGGACGATAAAGAAAATGTCCGCTTGTGGTTTGATGGGGAGGTGATTACCCCTGTCGCTGCGCGGTAGCCCGCTGGAAATAAGAACCATCCAGTGTATACTTTAATTTCATGACGAGCCTTTAGAGTTAGGAGTCCATATGACAAACCCGGAAGAAGCAGTCATCATCAACTCGCTCGTGCGGCAGGCATTAGTCTCGATGCAGGAAGTGATGGGGGACAACGGTTTGAACGCCGTGTTGAAATCCTGCGGGCTGGAACGGTTCGTGGGGAACTTCCCTCCGAATAACCTTGAACCATCCATCAAGGCTTCGCAATACGCGCAGTTGAACCAGGCGATTGAAGACTTTTACGGACGCGGCGGCAAGGGGATGTTATTGCGGGTCGGTCGAGCCTCGTTCCAGTATGGCGTTCGCGAACAGGCGGCGTTGCTGGGAATTGCCGGAGTCGCACTCAAGTTACTGCCGGAAAAGCAGCGCATCAAGTTCATCCTGAATGGCATGGCGGATGCGCTTAAGAAAACCAACCCTCAGGTCAATATATGGCTGGACGAAAGCGGTGACAGGCTCGCTTATGTTGAGTCCACCTGTGGGGTTTGTAATTCACGGCATAGCGACCATCCCATTTGTTATCTCTATATCGGCTCCATTTCAGAGGCGGTCAAATGGGCGACTGGGAAAGATTACGAGATTACTGAAACGCATTGCATCGCAAAAGGGGATGAATATTGCAGGTTTGAAGTGGGGGATGTGAAGGAATAGTAATAAAAGAGAAACCCGCCCCAAATATTCGGGGCGGGTTTTATCATTGTCATTGCGAGCCTCGGAGAGGCAAAACAATCTCAAAATTCTAATGGGATTGCTTCGTCGCTATCGCTCCTCGCAATGACAGAGAATATTACGGCGTCGGCGTTACGTTTTCGGCTTCGAGCGTGGAGAGTCGTTCCGCCTGTGAGGTTTGCTGGGCTTGCGCGGCTTCGGTGGCGGCGGTGATGAAGTTCGGCTCATTCGGGACGCGCGCCTGCCAGATGTCGAACGTTTCCACGCCGTATTCTTCGCGGGCGGTGGTCAGCCATTGCTGGAAGGCGACGTCCTTTGCCTGCTGCAAGGCATCGCCTGTGAGCGGGATCTCCCGTTTGCCCATCAATTGGATGATGTGAAAACCGAAAGTGGATTGGACCGGCTCGAGCGTGAAATCGCCGGGGTTTTCGAGCGCAAATACAGCTGCTTCGAACTCGGGGATCATCGCATTCTTGCCAAACCAACCAAGATCGCCGCCTTGTGCGCCCGAGCCTGTGTCGGTGGAAAATTCGCGGGCAAGTTCGGCAAAGTCCGCGCCGTTCTTGAGTCTTTCGATCATGTTCTCCGCGGTCACGCTGTCCACGACGAGAATGTGGCGCGCGCGCACTTGCGTTTCGACCGACGGCAGGTCTGCGGTGATGGCCTCTTCGAGTTTCTCGCGCAGGATCAGGTTCTCGAAGAAGGTGCGTATGTACGATTCATCGAGACCGAATTTTTCGATGTTGGCATACGTTTCATCGAGCTGACCTTCGAATCCTTCACGCGTGTAGGGCGTGGCGGTCGGCAGCGGCGTGGAGGTCGGACCTGTTGTTGGGGTGACCGTCGGCGTGAGAGTCGCGGTTAACGTTGCGGTGGGTTCGAGAGTCGCGGTCGGCTCGGCGGTCGCGCCTTCGGCTGTCGGCTGGGACGAAGTTGTCGCTGTGGATTCAGGCGTCAGCGGGATAAGAGGCGTGGCGGTCACATCCGGGGTTGGAGTGATGAATTCGGAGAGGTCCGGTTCCGTCGGCAATTCGAATGGGGTCGGAGTCAGCGATGGTGTGGGCGTCCCGTTCGGGTAGAAATTGAATCCCGCCTCGATCCGCGCGTTGAGTTCTTCTTCGCTGACGGTGATACCGCGTTTTTCGGCTTCGAGCCGGATGAGCTGTTCGCCGATCATTTCTTCCACCACCGTTTGCCCGACCGTCTCCGGCGAGTTGAGTTGGGATTCGATGCTCTGCAATTGGCTGCTCATGTCCATTCCAAAGAACTGCTGGTATTGCAGGTATTGGGTGTAGTCATCGAGCAGCTGCCTTCTCTTCAGGCGCACGCGCGGCTCGAATTCCTTGAGGAGGATTTCGGTTTCGCCGACCTTCGCCACGGGGCGGTTGAGCTGGAAATAATTGATGTCGAGCCAGCCGTAAAGGAGCAGCAGGATAACCGCGCCGAGGATGCCGAATAAGGCGTAGAGGATGAGGCGGGTTTGTTGTTTTTCCCGTTCGAGACGCGCGACATGCTTTTTATGGATAACGGGTTTTTTACCCGGTTCTTTGCTCATGGGTCAAACTCCCTTTGGTTTACCGCAAAGTCATGCGCCAAGGGCGCGAAAGAAAGGAACTTCTTTGCGAACTTCGCGGTTCATTTTTTATCTGAGGGGATGGGTATGAAAAGATGAATCCGGGGCATGGATCCATGTCCATGCCCCGATGCGTTGATGGGATGGTCAGTCGATGCCGCGGTTGGAGAAGGGCAGAAGCGCGACATGGCGCGCCTGTTTCACCGCCGCTGCAACGAGCCGTTGGTGTTTGGCGCAGGCGCCGGTCTGCCGGCGCGGGCGCAGGTTGCCTTCCTCCGTCACGTACTTGCGGAGCAGGTCGACTTTCTTGTAATCGATGGTCAGGGTCTTGTCGGCGCAGAACTGGCAGAACTTGGGCTTGGCAAAGAATCTGCGTTCGCCGCGTTCGCCTCCGCCCTCGCCGCCTGGACTGGATCGTTCGGGTCGTTCGTCACTCATTATTTACTCCATGGGTATGCCGCTCTGAGCGCAGCGATACTTACCTGCGCGCAAGTGCAGGTGAGAATCTCCTTGGTGTCCTCGGAGATTTTCGGCAGCCCGTTGATTTCAATCAGGGCTTCGGCTCAGGGTGACATTACAAAAAAACTAAAACGGGAATTCTTCTTCCGCCGCGCCGTTTGCGGGCTCGGCGGCGGTTCCTTCCGCTTCGTGCGATTGGTTGTTCGCTTCGCGCCGGTCACCAAGCATCATCATTTCATTGGCAACGACTTCCACGCTGGTGTGCTTGACGCCTTCCTTGTCATCCCAGCGGCGGGTTTGCAGCCGCCCTTCCACATAGACCTGCTGGCCCTTGACGAGATACTGTTTGCAGATCTCCGCCAGGGTGCCCCACGCTACCACATTAAACCATTCGGTCTCGTTGTGGCGCTCGCCGTCCGCGCTGTTCCATGTGCGGCTGACTGCGACCGTGAAGGTGGTCACAGGTTTGCCGCTGGGGGTATAGCGCATCTCGGGGTCCTTGCCCAAATGCCCAATGATCTGTACTTTGTTAAGTCCTCGGCTCATGGTGTGCTCCTGTAAAATGACCGGTAAATCCGATTAACCAACCGTGGAAAGCATATGCCGCATGATCGACTCTTGATAGCGCAGATTGCGTTCGAGGTTCGACGTGGCAGCGGGATTCAAGGTCACGTTCAACAGAACGTACTGACCTTCGCGTTGCTTGTTGATGGAGTACGCCATGCGGCGGCGGCCCCATACCTCAGCCTTGTCCACGCTTCCGCCGGACTCGGCGATCCAGCCTTTGACCTTTTCGAGCACGCCGTTCATGGCGGTCTCGTCCAGGTCGGGCTGGATGATGCACATCAGTTCGTAATTTCGCATTTGGGAAAACCTCCTTTCCATGGGTTTGTCCCCGTTCGAGCCGTGGGCGCGCCGGGAACGGAAAGGCACGTATATTTATAACGTACCTACAGCGAACGTGAGTTTACCACAGGATTTGGGATCATGAACGGGAGAACCCGCGGCTCTTTCCCGGATTTGGAACCGGTTCTGTCCATTCACGCTTCTCTGCGCAGACGCCTTGCCATTCCCGCTTCACTGCTCCTACCTCACATAGATCGGATTGCTATAGATCCACCCTCGTTTCCTGCCCAAATATCTCCTATACGCTTCTATTCGATAAACACCCGGCTCTGTCGTGATGTAAGTACAGGCAGGTTGGTTCATCCAGGTTTGTACGACCTGTCCATCCTTCACGAGGCGGATTTCTGCATTGGAGGGGAGTTTGGCTTGCAGGGTTACGCCGTTCTTGGCAGAGAGCTCGTCGCCCATGATGGCGGAGGCTTCCTTTCCCTGCGCGGAGAAACGGAATCCTTTCGTGAGAGCGGGCAGGTCGTAACCGACGAAGCAATGTCCGGCGGCGAAAGCCTTGTAGATAAGTGAGCGGTCCGTGTTCACATCGCCTGTCAAGGGTTCGGGGAGAAGCGCATGAGTGTTGACCCCGCGGAAGTGAAATTCGTAGGGAAAGATCACACGATGGAGCGGTCCCAGATGCATGTGCAGGGCGTGAGCGTCCGAGCCGCCGATGGCGACCACTTTTTGACCGGTTGAAAGCAGTTCATCCCATTTGGCGAGCGTATTCGGGATGGGTCGATGTGCGACAAAGGAAGGGAAGTAGGCGTAGAAAGCGCCGTGAAGTTTCGTCGGCACGACGGTCTTCAATTCGCTCAGCGCATTCCATAACTCGATGCCGGTGTAGTTTTGCACGCTCCAATCCACCCAGGAGATGTCGGTTTCGTTGAAAGCTTTTGCTTCGGGGTCGTCGGGATGGGCGAGGAAACAGATCCCGCCCGCCTCATGGACCTGGTCGATCAGGTTTTGGGGATTGTCCGCAAAGGTTGCCAGCTCGCGGTTCGCGCCGAAGACAAGCAAATGATTCTTCTGCGGGTCGCGCGCCTGGTCGTGGACCTCCTCCCCCAGAAGCATCAGGACTCTTTTGTTCCTGTCCTTGTAATAACCTTCGAAGCCCTGCACGAGGATGTTGTGGTCAGTGACGATGACCGCATCCACGCCGGCTTTGAGCGCGGCGGCGGCGATATCTTTGTGGAGGCCGCTCCCATCGGAATAGCGGGTATGCATGTGCAGGTTGACGACGACTTCGTGCATGAGTTCCTCGAATAAATGTCATTGCGAGGGCGAATGGTCGAGTAACGCACAGCGTGTATCGAGATCCAGCCCGAAGCAATCTCTTGTTGATGTGAAGATTGCTTCGCGGTGCTCGGGCACCGCTCGCAATGACAATTCTGAACGTTTGACTAATATCCTTTTCCACAGGTATAATTTGCCCGCTAAATTTTAGGAGGCACTTTCGCATGGCGAATCTTTTGGATATTGCGTTGATTATAACCTCGGTGGGGTTGATCCTCAGCGTCATCCTGCAGAGCAAGGGCGCGGGGCTGGGCGGTCTCACCGGCGCGGATACCGGTGGCGTGTTCACTGCGCGGCGCGGCATCGAGCGCGTTCTGTTTTGGGTGACGATCACCTTGAGCGCGGTCTTTTTCGCGCTTGTCATCACCATTATCATCATTGGAAAATAAGCAAGGCATCTCCGGAGGGTCCGCCGTGATGAAATGCCCGCACATCGGGCAGGGCGGTCCTTTCTTTTTTATTTCCCCCATCCCGCCTTCGGCACACCTCTTCGCCAGGAAGAGGGATCGGGGTGAGGGCTAATTACCCCCAACACTTACTCATGAAACGATTACGCTGGCAGATCCTCGTCGTTGCGGTCACACTCGTGATCGTGGCGTTGCTTTTGCTCAGCCAGCAGCCTGTGACCGTCATCACCCTGCCGGAAGCGGCGCCCGGCGGAATTTATACCGAGGCGCTGATCGGCTCGATGGGACGCCTCAATCCTGTTTTGGATTGGAACAACTCCGCGGATCGCGACGTTAACCGGCTCATCTTCAGCGGTCTGGTCAGGTTCGATTCGCGCGGCCTTCCCCAGCCCGACCTTGCCGAATCCTGGGGTGTCTCAGCGGATGGCAAAGTCTACAATTTTTCGCTCCGCCCGGGCGCGGTCTGGCACGATGGGCAGCCCGTCACCAGCGACGATGTGATCTTCACCATCGAAGCCATCAAGAGTCCCGCCTCGCTTTTCCCGCAGGATATCAAGGACCTGTGGTCGCAGATTCAGGTCAAGCGCCTCGACGACAAGACGTTTCAGTTTACCCTGCCCGAGCCTTTCTCCCCCTTTTTGGATTACGCGTCGTTCGGCGTCCTGCCGAAACATTTGCTGGAAACCGTCCCAGCCGACCAACTCCCGACCGCTGAATTCAATTTGAAGCCGGTCGGATCCGGTCCTTATAAATTCGAAGAGTTGTTGATCAGCGGCGGTCAGATCACAGGCGTGGTCCTCACAGCCAATCAGGATTACTTCCTCGGTCCGCCATTCATCGAACAGGTCGTCTTCCGTTACTTCCCGAATTCAGCCGCCGCATTGGATGCCTACCGTCAGGGCGAGGTGCTCGGCATCAGCCAGTTGACACAGGAGGTGCTCGACGCTGCGCTGATGGAACCGGCTCTCTCCGTTTATACCAGCCGGCTGCCGCAGATGGGACTGGTCTTCCTTAATAACAACAATCCCGCTGTCGGTTTTTTACAGAATGCAAGCGTCCGCCGCGCTTTGATGCTTGGCGTCAACCGCACGGTAATCGTCTCGCACATCCTTAAAGGCCAGGCCATCGTCGCAGACAGCCCCATCCTTCCCGGCTCGTGGGCGTATTACGATGCGATCGAAAGATTTTCATACGATCCCGAAGCGGCGATTCAGTTGCTTAACAAGGAAGGGTATGTCTTTACAGCCGGAAGCACGGTCCGCTCGAAGGACGGCCAGCCGCTGACGTTCACCTTGGTGCATCCCGACGATACGCTTCATGCCCAGATCGCCCAGGCGATTCAAGCGGATTGGGCGCTGATCGGCGTGCAATTGAATCTACAGTCAGTGCCTTATGATTCCCTGGTGAACGATTTCCTGACGACCCGCGGCTATGAAGCCGCACTTGCCGACCTGAACACGTCACGCACGCCCGATCCAGACCCGTACCTTTTCTGGCATCAATCGGAGGCGACCGGCGGGCAGAATTATTCACAGTGGGATAACCGTACCGCAAGCGAGTATCTCGAAACCGCCCGCACAGCCGCCGATTTCAACGAGCGCATTCGGCTGTATAAAAATTTCCAGGTCATTTTCGCCAAGGAAATGCCGTCCCTGCCGTTATATTATCCCGTTTATTCGTACGGGGTGGATGCTCAAGTGCAGGGCGTGCAGGTTGCGCCGATGTACGATGTCAGTGACAGACTGGCATTGATCGATGAATGGTATCTCATCACCCGCCGTTCGTTGGAGGAAGAGACCCAACCCGCACCGTGACAATCACGGTGGAATCAGCGCTCTTCCGCCCTAAATTCGCAATAAGGAATCCGAAACATGACCGTCTCACAAAAAGCCGTCGAGTACGTCCGCTCGAACCGCGAGCGGTTTTTGAACGAATTAAAGGAATTCATAGGCATCCCTTCGATCTCCACGCTGGACGAACACAAAGCGGATGTTCAGCGGGCGGCGGAATGGGTCGCGGGCCAACTTCGTTCCATCGGAATGGAAAATGTTCGAATCATGCCGACCGCACTGCATCCCGTCGTTTACGGCGAATGGATGAAGGCGGGCAAGTCCGCGCCGACGGTGATGATCTACGGTCACTACGATGTGCAACCCGTCGACCCGCTCGAACTGTGGACGTCCGACCCGTTCCGGGCGGAGGTCCGGGGCGATTATCTCTTCGGCCGCGGCGGCTCGGATATGAAGGGTCAGGTCATCGCGTCCATCAAGGCTGTGGAAGCGGTCATGAGATCCGACGGCAAACTACCTGTCAATGTCAAGTGGCTCGTCGAAGGCGAGGAAGAGATCGGGTCGGAACATCTCGGCGATTTCATAAAGGATAACAAGGAAATGCTTGCCTGCGATTACTGTTTGAATCCCGATGCTGGCATGATCGCTGCGGATAAACCCACCATTACCACCGGCTTGCGCGGACTTGCCTATTTCGAACTGCGCGTGTTCGGTCCGGATAAGGATTTACATTCCGGTCTTTTTGGCGGGACGGTTCACAACCCGGCTCAGGCGTTGATCGAGCTTGTCGCAGGCATGCACGATAAAAATGGAAAGATCACGCTTCCCGGCTTTTACGACAAAGTGCGCAGGTTAAACAAAAAGGAACGTGAAGATTTCAAACGACTGCCTGTGAAAGACAAAGACCTCATAAAGATGACCGGTGTGCCTGCCCTATGGGGCGAACCGGGATTCATCCCTGCCGAGCGCGTAGGCGCGCGACCGACCCTTGAGGTCAACGGGTTGCTTTCCGGTTTTACCGGTCAGGGATCGAAGACGGTCCTGCCCGCGTGGGCGATGGCAAAGATCTCCTGCCGTCTCGTCCCGGATCAAACCCCCGAACAGACCGAAAAACAACTGCGTGCCTACCTTAAGAAAAACGCGCCGAAGACCGTCAAATGGGAATTGAAGAACCTGCACAACGCGGGCGCGGCATTGACCGAGACCGACTCTGCCGGTGTGAAAGCGCTTGCGAAGTCGCTCGAGACCGTGTGGGGGAAACGCCCCTATTTCAAACGCGAAGGCGGTTCGATCGGGTCGGTTGTGCTTCTGCAAAAATATGTCGGCGCGGATTCGCTCCTCAGCGGCTTTGGACTGCCCGATGATAACGTCCACTCGCCGAATGAACGCATGCACCTGCCCACCTGGTACAAAGGCATCGAGGCGTTCACGCATTTCTTTTTCAATTTCTAGCCATTATCACGTGCCCGGCGTTCTCCAACGCCGTCGAAACACCAATCATACAGGCACGGTGGAGAACGTGTGCTGCACAAGGATTTTATGGAAGATCGAATCATCACCTACGGCGGTCAAGCCGTTATCGAAGGCGTCATGATGCGCGGGCAAAAAGCCTATGCCGTCGCCATGCGCGCCCCGGATGGGAAGATCGTCACCCATACCGAGCCCCTGGCGAATGTTTATCGATCGCGACTTACGAAAGTTCCCTTTTTGCGCGGGGTCATCTTATTGTGGGATGCGCTTGGTTTGGGAATGCGCGCGCTGACCCTTTCTGCGAACACACAAACCGGCGAGGATGAAAAACTGGAAGGACCGGCTCTTTACCTGACGTTGGGCTTGTCGCTCGCATTTGGCATTGGACTCTTCTTTTTGCTTCCCGCCGGGATCGGCGGCTGGGCGGAACACTGGCTCGCACAGACGACTTCCGCCGTTTGGGTCGGAAACCTCATCGAAGGCATTTTACGTCTGGCGATTCTGATAGGTTATATCTGGGCGATCGGATTCATGCCCGATATCAGGCGCGTCTTTCAATACCATGGCGCGGAGCATAAGACCATCAACGCTTATGAAGCCGGCGCGAATTTAACTCCCGAGATCGTGGACCAGTATCCCATCGAACATCCGCGCTGCGGCACGGCGTTTTTGCTCACGCTCGTTTTGTTGTCGATTCTCGCCTTCACCGCATTGGGACCCATGCCCATCTTATGGCGGCTGGTCACCCGCATTTTGTTCATTCCCATCCTGGCGGGGATTGCCGTCGAATACATCCGCTGGACAGCGAACAATCTGAACAACCCCATCGTCAAGTTTCTGATCAAACCCAACCTCGCCCTGCAGGCGCTGACCACGCGTCCACCCGACCATGCCATGCTCGAAGTGGCGATCCAGTCCTTTCAATCCATGCGCAAGGCCGAGTCGGAGATCGTTATTTAAACTTGCTGGATAATCCATAGTTTTGAGAAGATGCGCGGTCCCGTCTCTGTTTTGTCAATTCATGCGGGGAAAACCTGATCATTTGATTCTCTTATATCGCAGGTCAATATTATTCAGAGTAATCTTAATTGCCTAATACTTTAACATGACACGTTGGTCGAAGCGAAGGACCTCTAAGATAATCCCGGCGAACGTTCGCCTTCACCCAAGGGGACAATATGTAATAGAGCGTTTTGAAATTGTCATTTCGAGTAGCGCTTTGCGCCACGAGAAATCTTGTTTGCGCAAATCCAGAATTTCTCCTCGCGATCGCTTGTCGAAATGACAAAATAACGAGCTATATGACACAAAACAGGATTTATAAAACACTCTCTTTTGCAAGGCGACTTAAAACCCAAAGAAGACAGGTGGAATATAATCAGGTCGTCCGCGAACGTATTCGAAAATTGCCACGTTTGGGAACGGAACCTCCCAACTGGAGACTTAAATGAAAAAACTTTCGATCATTACCCTCCTAATTACTTTTTTTCTTGTTCTACCTGTTCAGGCACAGTCTGCTGAATCCATTTGGATCAGCGCGAATCTGATCGATTTCAAGACTGGCGAGACCGTTATTGCCACAGTGAACGGTAGCTCTGCCACGCCAATTCAGGGAATGACCTTTCAAATCCGGTATGACCCCGCCTGCCTTCAGGCGCTGAATGCTGCCAGCCCTATTCCAGGCATGAATGGACTTTTACTTCCCCAGGCCGCCGGTCTGGTGGATGCGTCCTTTGCCAGTACAACTCCGGTGGTCGTGAATGGAATATTGGCTGAAATACGCTTTACGACCCTTGGCGCATGCCAGACGAATTTGACCCTCGAAGGTGCCGCGCTCGTCATCAAAAATGAATCCGGCTTCGCAGCGCCTCTGCCGAGCGTGGCCATCGGGGAAAAGACGATCCCGCTGGCGGTCAGCGCGGAGCAGGGTTCTCCGAACGATACGCCGCTTTTGGGTACACCGCTTCCCCTTGAAGTCGAGCCAAATAGTTCTTCTCCGCTCTGGTTATCAACCGGAACTGTGATCGTTCTCGCCATGGTCGGCGTTCTTCTCCTCGTTGGGGTCTTTGTCCTGTTTCGAATCCTGAGATAAATCGATTTCGTAAAAGTACCTCCTGTGTGCATGCTCACAGGAGGTACTTTTTATTCCGGTTGTTAGGTGATCTCGCGATCCTTGCTTCAATATACTAATAAGATTATTTGACCTCTTGCATTGGTGCTCCTGCCGCAGTCCTCGGCGGCGGGGACGCTGCCTTGAGCAAGGTAATAATTTGACTTTTGCAAGAAGTCTATTGAATCCTAGACCTGCTTTTCCGGAGGCGTTTCACCTATCTGCATCGGTGTTAATTCATGCCTTCTTTGTGCTGCCTTACCAGTTCGCGCCGCAGGATCTTGCCGACCGTGGTCTTGGGTAATTCGCTGCGGAACTCGTAGTGGGTGGGCACTTTATACGGAGCGAGGTGTTCCTTGCAGAACGCTTTGAGTTCTTCTTCCGTCAAGGTTTCGCCGGGTTTTGCGACGATCCACGCTTTGACCGTCTCGCCGCGATGCGGGTCGGGAATGCCGCCCACGCCCACTTCCAAGACTTTCGGATGCGCGGCAATGGCTTCCTCCACCTCGCGCGGCCACACCTGGAATCCGCCCGGCTTGATGAGTTCCTTCTTGCGGTCGACAATGTAGAAGTAGCCGTCTTCGTCCATGCGGGCAATATCGCCGGTAAAGAGCCAGGTCCTGCCGTCCTTCAACTGGCGCAGGGAGTTGGCGGTTTCGGTCGGCATGTTGTGATAGCCTTTCATCACCTGCGGACCGTTAATGACAACTTCACCGATCTCGCCCAGCGGCATCTCTGTTTCACCGTCGTCGAGGCTGATGATCTTCACGTCCACATCCGGTAACGGCATGCCAATGGAGCCGGTCTTGTTCACGCCGTTGAGCGGATTGCAGTGCGTGGCTGTCGGCGCTTCGGACATGCCGTAGCCTTCGAACACTTTGCCGCCCGTCAATCGCTCGAATTCTTCCTTGGTCTCGCGCATCAATGCCGCAGAGCCGGAGACGCAGGCTTTGATCGAAGAAAGGTTGTATTTCCCTGCTTTCACGTCCGGATGATTGTTAATGGCGTTGTACAGGAGCGGCACACCGGGGAAGATGGTTGCCTTGTATTTGCTGATGTTCTCCAATACATCTTTCAGGTCGCGGGCGTTTGGCACCATCACCATCGTCGCGCCGGAAGACATCGCAAAATTCATGCCAGCCACCATGCCGTAAACATGGAAGAGCGGGATGCCCATCAAGACCACCTCATTCCCTTCCTCCAGTCCTGTCATCCAGGATTTGATCTGCAGCGTATTTGCCACAATGTTGCGGTGCATGGCGACCGCGCCTTTTGGCACGCCGGTGGTCCCGCCCGAGTATTGAAAGAGGGCAGTATCGTCCGGCTGGATGTCCATGGCGGGTTTGCCGGAACCGGCGTGTTTCGCCAACAGGTCCTTCATCCATGTGTCGCCGCTTTCCAGCGAATCGACCCGGTCGCCCTCCTTTTTCTCTTTTGCCAGCGTGAACAACACACGCAGAACCGGCGGCAGGGCTTCCTTGATATTGGAGACGATGATCTTCTTCAACCCCGATCTCGCCCGCACTTCCTTCAATTTTCCATAGAAGCGGCTCATGCAGAACATGACCTCGATCCCCGCATCGTTCACCGGTGTGAGGATCTCCTCGACCGGGTAGGTGGGGTTCACCGCCACCACCACGCCGCCAGCCTTCAAGATGCCAAAATAAGCGGGAACGAATTGCGGGATATTCGGCATGAAGATACCCACCCGATCGCCTTTCTTCACGCCCATCTCCACCAGCGCGGCGGCAATGCTGTCCGCCATTTTGTTCATGTCGCGATACGAAATGACCGCACCTTTGAATATCGTACAGGCGCGGTCGGGATATTTGCGCGCGGCTTCTTCCAGGAAATGAAACAGCGGCACTTTCGGATATTCGATTGTTTGCGGCACCCCCTTGTCGTAATGTGCTAGCCAGGGTTTATTGCTCATGCTTCCTCCTCCATTGAATTCGGAATACTGACAATGACTTCGACTTATGAATGAAGTATATACGTGAAGATATTAAAAGTCAATTACAACACCTTGTTTTTCATCGAGTTACGGATGAATTCTTCGATCTCGACGGGAGAGTCCATCCGTTCGAGATGGAACCACTGGATATGCGGATCGGACTCCTTGAACCAATTTGCCTGCCTGCGGACGAAGATACGCGTCTTTCGCTTCATTTCGACTTTGGCTTGGTCCAGCGTCATCGAGCCTCGGATTACGCTGACACATTCCCCGTATCCAATAGCGGTCATGCTCGGCAGGGAAGGGGAGTAACCGCGTTCGACCAGACCTTTCACTTCCTCGAGCAAGCCATTTGCGAACATCTCCTCGATCCGTTCATCCACCCGGCGGTAGAGTTCCTCGCGCGGGCGGGTCAGACCGATTGTGATGAGTTGATATGGCGAATCGCTCTGCGCGCGTTGCTCCGAAAATTTCCTCCCGGTCGTGAAGATCACCTCCAATGCGCGAATCGTCCGCCGTGCATTCCGCAGGTCTATGGCGCTTGCTGCTTCAGGGTCGAGAGTATGTAGTTTGGCGTGTAGCCACTCTTTTCCTCTTTTCTCTTTCAACTGTTCAAGAACTTTCCTCAACCTTTTAATCGGTTGTACTTCTGGCGGATTCCATCCCTGGGTTACCGAGCGGATGTACTGCCCCGTGCCACCCACCAGGAAGGGTAGGCGGCCGCGTTCATGAATGTCCGCAATCACATCCCTTGCCATTTTTTGAAAGATAGCCAGGCTGAACGTCTCATCGGGATCGACAATATCGACCAAATGATGGGGTACCCTTGCCATTTCCTCCTTTGAAGGTTTTGCCGTGCCGATATCCATTCCACGGTAAAAAAGGCGCGAATCGACTGAAAGGATCTCGCCGTTCATCCGTTCTGCGAGTTGAATGGCAAGCTCGGTTTTGCCGACAGCGGTGGGACCGACGATGAGTACGACGGGAGGTTTGGTTGGCATTGGATTTATTTTCTTCGTCGATGCAAGGGAGCTTCGGTTGCGCAGATGGACGGAAATGAATCAGCGCAGGGATGGGTGTTGGGTGCAGCAACCAGACTCAGATACGGGAAAAGAGGCGCGGCAGGTCCAAAATCGAGAATCAGAGTTGGGAGTCCGATCGCTGACTTACAGGATAAAGACCGGGGGTGGGACATATTAATTTGAGTATCCGTTTCAGTCCTTTTGGATGTTTCTGGTAAACTTTCGGCACCGTCCAATTTTAGCACTTAGGAACTTCCAATGATCAACTGGCAGGAATTGACCATCGATATGTTCGTGGAGCAATTGCGCAAGGCATATCACCGCTCATATGGCGACATCAAGGGAGATTACGGGAATATCGCCTGCTGGGTGGGCAGGCTTTCGCTCGAAAACATCTCGAACTCGGACGCGCTCTATCACGACATCGACCATACGATCTTGGTTTCGCTGGCGGGGCTGGCGATCATCGAAGGGAAACATTTGCGCGAGGGCGGCGTTTCGCCGCGGGATTGGATGAGGTACATGATCGCCGTGCTGTGTCACGACATCGGTTATGTGAAGGGCGTGTTGAGGAACGATACGGCGCAGAAATTTTCGACCGGCGTGGATGGGAATCTCGTCGAGATTTCACCCGATGGAACGGATGTGGCTTTGACGCGTTATCACGTGGATCGCAGCAAACAATTTGTGCGCGAACGCTTCGGCGCGGGTTTGCTGGATGAAATGGACGGCCAGGTGGATGCGGAGAAGATCGCGGAATATATCGAAATGACGCGCTTTCCTTCGCCGAAAGATCCGAAATATCAGGATACAAAAGGCTTGGGAGGGCTGGTGCGCGCCGCGGATTTCATCGGTCAATTGGGCGATCCCGATTACTTCCGCAAAACCCCGGCGCTGTTCTATGAGTTCGAAGAGTTGGGGGTCAATTCGAAACTCGGCTATAAATCCCCGCACGATATGCGCAAGAACTACGCCAAATTCTATTGGGAACAGGTCAATCCGTATTTGCAGGATGCGCTCGTGTACCTGCGCCTGACGGAGGACGGCAAACAATGGGTGGCGAATATGCATTCGCACGTCTTCGACTCGGAACACGCGTATAAATAAGCGGACTTGGGATAATAGATCGCTTGCAAACGTCACAATTTTATCTTGCTCAATGCGGCGTCCCTGCTGCCGGGGACTGCGGCGGGAGCACTTATGCAGGAGGTCTAATCAAAAAAAATTAAACGCAAGGATGCAAAGACGCTGGGAAAATGCCAATGCTTTGCGCCCTTGCGCCTTTGCGTTAGATGCCTTCTTCATTTACGAGGATGGGTCAACGTTCGTTAGTTCATTGCCATTTGGCGGGAAATCGGTTAAATTAACTCCTAGCACGAACGTTCTAAGCCTTCGATAGTTTCGACGAACAGAAACGAAATCCTCGTTTTATCTGTTCATTATGATGAAATGAGTGACAGGAGCCACATACATGACCGACCTGACCTTCTACCTCGGCCGCCTCTTCGACCCCAAGACAGCCAAACTGACCAATAAGGACCTCAATTACGATTCCGCCGACCTGACCACCCACGCCGTAGTCACCGGCATGACCGGTTCCGGAAAAACCGGCTTGTGTATCGCGTTGCTCGAAGAAGCCGCGCTCAACGGAGTCCCTGCCGTCATCATTGATCCCAAAGGCGACCTGACCAACCTGCTTTTGCATTTTCCCGAACTTCTTCCAGAAGACTTCCAACCATGGATCGACCCCGAAGTCGTGCGCCGGGCAAACATGACGCCCGAAAAGGCCGCGGAAGAAGCGGCTGATGCCTGGCAGAAAGGCCTCAAGGAATGGGGGATGAAACAGGACCGCATCATGGACCTGAAGAACTCGGTCAAATTTTCGATCTTCATGCCCGGCTCGAACTCAGGCATACCTGTCAGTGTGTTATCGTCCCTTGCAGCACCCGACCTGGATTGGGAGGAAAACCGCGAAGTCCTGCGCGAAAAGATCACCAGCACCGTCACCGCTTTGCTGGGCCTGGTCGGCTTGAACGACCTCGACCCGATCCGCTCGCGCGAGCATATTTTGCTTTCCAATATCTTCGAAGAGCATTGGAGTCAGGGTCGCGGGCTCGAACTCGACGAATTGATCCTGCAAACGCAAAACCCGCCTTTCGATAAACTCGGCGCCTTCCCTGTGGATACTTTCTTCCCGCCAAAAGACCGCACCGAACTGGCAATGACCCTTAACAACATCCTTGCCGCGCCCGCCTTCGAAGCCTGGCGCGAAGGGCAGTCTCTCGACGTCAATTCCCTGCTTTTCACCGAGGATGGTCAGCCGCGCCACAGCATTTTCTATCTCGCCCACCTTTCCGATGGCGAGCGCATGTTCTTTACCACGCTTCTTCTCTCAGCCGTCGAAACCTGGATGCGAACGCAAAAAGGCTCCACATCCCTGCGCGCGGTTCTCTACATGGATGAAATCTACGGCTATCTTCCGCCCACCGCCAATCCGCCGTCCAAACAGCCGTTGCTTCGCATGTTGAAACAGGCGCGCGCGTTCGGCTTGGGCATATTGCTTGCCACCCAAAATCCGGTCGATCTCGATTACAAGGCGCTGTCGAACACGGGTACATGGTTCATCGGCAAACTTCAGACCGAGCGCGATAAGAACCGTCTGCTCGACGGGCTCGAAAGTCTGGCGGGCGGCATCTCCCGCGCACAGATGGATAAACTCATCTCATCGCTGGGGAAACGCGTCTTCGTGATGAACAATGTCCATAACAAGGAGCCGCTCCTCTTCCAAACCCGCTGGGTGATGAATTTCCTTGCAGGACCGATGACCCGCAACCAGATTCCCGCGCTTAACGAACTGGCTGGCGCAGGAGAAGAATCTGCGCCTCGCGCCAGGGCGAAATCTGATTCTGCTTCCAAAGCAAAATCTACGCCTCCGCCTGTGGATCACGTCCAGCCGGTCGCTGTTCCAGCAGCTGCGTCTGCTCAACCCAAAGCGCCGACTCCCCCGCGCAGCAATGGCAGTTCATCGAACGGCACTTCGACCAAACCGAATCTCCCGAACGGAATCCGCGAATATTACCTGCCGCAAAACTACAGCCTGCCCGAAGCCTTGAATGCGGCTGGCAAGACTCAAGCCTATGGCGCGAACATCCAGGGTGTGATCTATCGCCCTGTTCTGCTCGCTTCCGCTCAGGTCCGCGTTCTCGACCGCAAATATGGAGTGGACACGGAAATGACGAAAACCGCGCTCGTCACCGATCTTGACCGTCGCGGCATCGTGCGCTGGGAGGAATTCCCTTTTGCCGGTCCATCTCTCGATAAGCTCGAAAGCGGACCCGTACCCTCCTCGAAATACGGTTCCATCGAGCCGCCCTTGAACGACACGAAGTTGATGACCTCCCTGCAGAAGGACTTCACCGACTGGGTCTTCCGCAATTCATCCATCACGGCGCGCGCCAATACAGCGCTTAAGGTCTTCGCCGGACCGGACGTCTCGCAGGCGGATTTTATGAAAGCCTGCGCCGATACGGCGAGAGAGGCGCGCGACGCCGAGATCGAAAAGAAAACGGCAGCCATCGAAAAGAAAATCCGCTCCCTCGAAGATAAACTCGGCCGTGAACACCGCGAACTGCGCGAGGATGAAGCCGAATTGCAGAATCGCAACATTGAATCCGGCGCGAACCTGCTGGAATTGGGTGCGAGCGTGTTCGGACTCACGAGGAAAAAGAGCATCACCACCCAATTCACCAAACACCGCCTTGCCCAAAATGCAAAAGCCGAAGTGCAGGAATCGCAGGAAGCCATCTCCAAAATGACGAAAGACCTCAACGACCTGATGCGCGAGCGTGAAGACCTCGTGCGCGAAATCAGCGACAAATGGGGCAGTATTGTCAGTGACACCAGCGAAGTGACGATCAACCCGAAGAAGACCGATGTCTATGTCAACATCTTCGGCGTCGCATGGATGCCGTATTACGTCGTCCAATCTGGCGGAGGGGAGACGGCGGAACTCGCTGCATTTGGCGGGGAATGATTGGTAATTGGTAATTCCTGAATGGGAAAGCGGACGGTGATGAACCATCCGCTTTTTTCGTAACGATTCATCATCTGAAGTTGTCAAGAGGGCATGAATATTTTCCTGATTCTCCTCTCTCTAGCTCTTTGGGGCGTTGTCCACTCGATCCTGGCGTCTCACTTTGCCAAGGACATGGTTCAAGGATTCATCGGGAGTGGCGGCATGCGCCTCTATCGCCTCGGCTATAACGCCTTTTCCGTGATCAGTTTTGCGCCGATCTTGTATCTTGTCGCAACTCTGGAAGATCGACCTCTTTATCAAATCCCCGCACCGTGGAGTTTCGCCATGCTGGGCGGGCAGGCGCTTTCGGTTTTGCTTCTGCTCGTCGCCGTCCTCCAAACCGATACGCTTTCGTTCATCGGTTTGAAGCAGTTATTTGAAGAAGAGAAACCCGGTCAACTCGTGACGCGGGGCTTGTACAATCTCGTGCGGCACCCGCTGTATCTATTCAGCCTTACATTCCTTTGGTTAAGCCCTGCAATGACGGTCAACACACTGGTTTTCTACATCGGTGTGACCGCCTATTTCATCATCGGCGCATACTTCGAAGAGCGCAAACTACTGCGTGATTTCGGTGAGGCATATGAAGAATACAAGCACCGGACTCCGTTCTTGATACCGTTTCTTATTATAGATGGAGGGTAGCTTTCGGCTATTCATCAGGAATGCCTTGATGAAATCCTTCGTATCCAATGTCCCACATAGATCCCTAGAGAACCTAATTTGGTACATCGTAAATCGGCCCGATCGGTAAATGATAAACCGTATGGCTTAAAGACAGAAAAAACGCGACGATCAAGGCCAAGATGCTTATACCAATGACCGATAGAATTGCACCAAGGATTATGAACTTAATTTTGGACAGCATATCATTTCATTCCTTTACATGACTGACGAAAGCTAACTATTTCCATGTATTCATGAACATATTGGCAAGAATCATGTTTCAGAACTTTTTCCCGAATGATCAACAAACATCCATTTTTGCAGCATGCCATTACAGTTGGCACAGCGACGGACATTGCGCAATGGAATGTCGATTTGCCGCCCGCAATCTGGGCAGCTAAGTGACCTGGTTTTGAAAAGCATTATCCCCAACAGCCAGTAAGATACCAGACATAATGGACTGATTGCAATCATGAATGCCAACCAAATTACAAGGGCTGTTATAAACGTCTATTCTTCTAGAAAAATAGGACGGGATAATATAAAACAAGGGGTGAGAAACAAAAAAGACCAAAAATTGGATGCCCATTTCAAAAATGAATTTCGCCAGTGGGAAAGCTTCCATCCAGTTTGACTTGCGAGTATGCGCAAAGCTATGAATCGCATCATACAGAAATAACAGAAAGTTGCGATAAATAGCAATGGGGCAGAAATAAATAGCTCAACCAGCCAGGATCGAAAGTTCTGAGGAATGAGCACCCCAAAGGGAACGGTCAATATTCCCAACTCCACACCAGCAGTAAAAATAATTGCCGGTACAACCAAGGTAAAATAGGATAGAAATCCCCGATGATCGGCAACCCAATTAAAAACAGCATGTTTTTGAATTTGAACTCCCAAAATTCCTGTAAGAAGCCATGCGGGAGCCAGGAAAAGAACAATTGCAAGTATTAGAAAGCCAACCAATAAAATAATAACTGACACAAGCAACTGCCCGAAATCATTTGTAGTTTGACCGACATCGGCAATTGGGGAAGCCGCGGATATGAATACTCCAAGAAGGACTTCAATTCCACCTGAGAGAAGAAATGCTAGGAGAATTCCTGCCAAGAATATCGTGGTGTGCGAAATCCGAATGAGTTTCGAATCTCCATAAAGAACTTTCAGCCGCATTCTTGCAGAAGGATGGAACCGAACAAGACGAAATTCGTTCTGTTGCTCTTGCTGTTCCGAGAGATCCTCTAGCATCTCCTGCAACGCATTTGTTGCCCCCCATTGAGCTGCCTGCCAATCGGCATAGTATTCACGGATGCGAAGCAACCTTGCACAAAATAGGACGAGTATCCCAATAACAGCGCTGCATTGAGCTATCAAATAAAAGTTCCCAAGCAATGTTGAAACGCTGCCCTCATGCGAAATCACGATAAGAATAAGGAATTTCAATATTTGAAAAATTGAATAAAATAAAATGGGAATAATCAGCAGCCAAGTTAAACATTTCCAGAGACATTCAGACAAATATGTTCGCCAGACATCGCCATTATAAATATGGGCTAATTCGTGCAATAACAGGGCATCAAAAAAATCCTGTTTGATTTTTCGCCACTGACGTAATCCATCGCCCAACAAAACTATATAGGGTGTTCCGGTGCCGAATACCTGTCCGCTGGAGCCGCCGGTTCCTTGAGGCGCCATTTCGATCCGCGGTTCTCTGATCCCAACCCCTTGCGCCAAACCCCGAATGCGTTCGCGGATGCTGAAATCCTGTTCGGTAATGGGTGAGGCGTTCTTGAGTTTCCGAATTCGGCGAGGATGAGTAAAAAATAACATCAAAGCTACCGCAAACACAACAACCCATGTAATGGTTGTTGTTGGGATGATCAAATCAAGAGGCGCAATTCCATTGTCCCTTATCAAATCCTCCGGGCCATAAAGGAACAAACTCATCTTTCCGAAGAAACCCGAAAGCAAAACGACAGCCACCATCAACATGGCAAATAACGAATTCGTCTCCGCCGGAAAAGCTGACAGGTTGATGTTATGTTTATTGCTCATTGGCAATTCGCTTACGCTCTGACTGCCAACCTGGCGATGATTTTCAAGGCGGCATCTTCAGATTTATTAAGATTCATCCCTCCCCGTCGAAGTTCTTTTTTTACAATTTCTTTAAGTGTGGCCAGTTGCTCTTTTGACAGGGATAGTTCTTGTTTCTGAGATTCCTTCTTCTGGATGAAAAACCCCTTCACTTTACCGGCTATGATGGCGGCACTTTCAGTTCTGGCAGATTTGATAACTTCTGTAATCAAATATTCCACAGCACCATTTAATGCCATTGCGAGCACGGGCGTTGCGGCAACCATGATGTTGCCGCCAAATCCCATTTGATCATCACTGCTATGGATTTTCCCAGGTTGGTGTTTGTAATAGTTCGACATCAATTCGTCAAAGTACTCCAATTCATTGGGTGCAATTTCCGATACCAGATCTTTGGACAACTGGGCAAGCAATTGCCGTCCTTCTTGAGTTTCAGTAAGCATATGAACTCTCCTGTTATTAATGATTGATGAATTTCAACTACTTTATCGTTGAGGTGGCAACATCCTGTAAGCATGTCAGGTTAACCGGGTATTGGCGAAGGGTCTCGCTCATATCCACCCGCCAGTTAGAGGCGGCAAGCTCATAGCTCATTTCGAAAAAACGAGACTTGGCCTCATCGAACATGCTGTAAAACCTGCTCATGAGCCTCAATTGTGCAGTGGACACATATCTCCTTATTGATTTTCTTCTCATCATCCGTTCATACAGATCAACAACCTCGTCAAGCGTCAGGTTTTGCGGACCGCCAATCGCCAACGTCTTATTGGAAAGGCGGGAGTCTTCCAGCGCAATGACGATGAAGCGGGCAACATCCTCGGCTGCAATGAAGCTGATCGGATTTTTCCCATTTCCCCAGACAGTCACTCTCTTACCGCTCACGACCAGTTCGCCAATACGAGCGCACCAGGTTTCCATGAATGCGGCGGGGCGAAGGATGGTATATGTAATGCGGGAGGATTGAATGTATTCCTCGACCTTGTGTTTGATGCGAAACAAATCAACGGGGTGATTTTGGGCTGCACCATAAATAGACACAAAAACGAAATGGCTCACCCCCGACCTTTGGGCAGCTTCCATCAACGAGTGATTCCCTGCCTGATCCACCTCTTGTAATAAATTATCCCCAATAGCGGTGACCGTCGAGACAACTGCCTCCACGCCATCGCAGGCACGGAGGAGTGTCTCGGGCTGGCGCAGGTCCCCTTCGAATATCTTTGCACCAAGGGAACGGGCAAAATCCAAATTATTTGGGTGCCGTGTCAACGCGCGGACACGATATCCCTTTTGGATCAGCATGGGAATCAGGCGTTGTCCTGGTTTGCTTGAAGCACCGGCGATGAGAACCACGAAGCTGCTCCTTAAGCAGGCAGGCTGGATTTGTTCTTCAGGAACTGTTCGGCAGTAGTTAGTTTGACCCCGAAAATGGAGGCGAGCTCTCGTGTTCCATAGGGGGTATCGTAGCCGACCAGCCAGTTCAGCCCTAAAATATTCGAAGCGGCTTCGGAGAATGGGGCAAATATCAGGCGTGCCACGCGGAAGACCCCGTTCGGCGCGTAGAGCGGTTTGATCCTGCGTCCCAATACGCTGCCGTAGGTGGAAACCACCTGCTCCCAGTTCAAAATTTCCGGTCCGCCGATCTGGAAGACCGCTTTTTGAGCCTTCGGGTGGTTGATGGACTCGACCATGAAGTCGGCGACGTTGTCTGTGGTCACAAAAGCATGACGGGTGCCCGCGCTTCCGGCGATCAATGCCATATTCATGCCTTCGATCATGTTGCCTACCATGCCGAGGAACATTTTCAAAAACCAGAACTGCCGTTTGATGGTGGGTGCTTCCGTTCCGCGACCTGGGATCGTGCTGCCGATGAAGGCAAACCATGTATCCATGAACAGCGATGACTGGAAAATGGTGTAATTCAGCCCGCTTGCCTTGAGGCGTTCTTCGGTGATGCGGCGATAATTAAACGCCGGGACCTTTTTGTCCTCCGGCGTGACGGGAACGGAGACCAAAATGAACTGCTTTACATTATGTTTCTTGCTAGCGTCGATCAGGGTTTGATAGCCGTTTCCATCTACAGCTTTGAAGCTGTAGGATCCGTGCGGCAGGATGGCGGTGGCGGTCGCCATGACCACATCCACGCCTTTGCAGGCGGCATCCACCGAGGCGGCGTCGCGCAGGTCGCCGAAGGCCAATTCCACGCCGGGACCTTCCAGGTGCTTATAGTTCGACCCATTGCGGACAAATGCCCGGACTGTCTGGTTTGCCCCGGCAAGCCTGCGGACGATGGCGGTTCCTAATTGACCGGTTGCTCCAACTACTAGAATCATGGGAATCTCCTTTGGGTTTGGTTGATGTTCCCACTTTATCAAATCGAGCGTTCCCAAAGCGTTCCCTAAAACGTCCCCGATCCCTGAATTGTCACTAATTTTATTACCGGTTACAGGTATCCGGTAGCAATCGCCATTTTAACCGCCTCGCCGATGCGGGGGAGGATGAGGCTTGGGTCTGTAGAATCAAGTTCAAGCGCAGAATGAAGCGCAGCTTCTATTTCAGGGGTAAGCCTCATCTGGAATGGGTCAAGTAATGCCTGAGCATGAGACAAGGCCTCCTCTGTTTTCCCTTCATCAACTGCTATGGCGAGCAATGGCATTAGGGACAACCAATAAGACATATAGGGATTTATTTGTGACTGCCATATATCCAATGCTGTCTGGGCGAGTTGCCTGGCTTGTTTATGATCTCCTTCAAGCCAGGCAAGCCAGGCGCGATTAGCATTTACCAACCCTTGATATGCAGGATTCGCGCTGACCTGCCCCAGCAGAATTTCGAGAAACCCTGTTTCGATAATCAAGTCCTGCAGCTTCCGCTGGCGACGGTAAGTGTACGATAAATAGGCGCGCGCGATCAGCATGGAATTCATGTCATTGTTCTTTTCACAGAGTGCAATTGCTTCTCGAAATGAGGTTTCAGCGGCATCCAATTGACCGGCGAATAGTTCCACCATGCCAAGTTGCCGTTTGGCGTTCGAAACTTGAAACGGATTGTTGAGCTCAATGGCAAGCAGCATGGTTTCTCTTGCAAGTACGACATGTGATTGATTTAGATAAAATTTTTCGTTGACAAATGCGCTGGAAATGAGTCGGTATCGGTACAGGATTTTCTGCAGGACTGTGCCGTGTTGTTCGACAGGTTGTTTTACTTGTTCCAATAAGCTGTCGATGGTTTTGGCATCCTGCATCCAGTAACATATCTCGATCCATGAAAGTTGCAAGTCGATCCACTCATGCCAATAACCCGAATCGTTTTGCGCGCAATTCAATTCATCCAAAGCGGCATGATACTTCTCGCGGGCTGTATCCGTCTCAAACCGTCCTTTTAGAGTGGATTGATTTCGGTTCAAACGCGCGCGTTGTAAATTATCCAGACTAAGCCCCAAAGCTTGCGAATAAGCTTCATAGGCTTCCTCGCGCTTTTCGAGCATCTTTAACAAATTTCCGCGCTCTTCGTTCAGGTTTGCCAAAGTGGCACGGTCTTTTTCGAGACGGGCGGCATTTTGTAGATGTTCCAATGCATCTGCAAACGCAAATATTCGATTGGCTTGTGATGCAGCGAGTGCGTATGCCCCCGCCGCTTTTGTTGGAAGATCAGCCTGTACGAAATGATTTGCAATCCGGGCGTATTCAGCGCCCTCTGGCTGAGACTCCAGTGTTTCCCCTGCGCGTTGATGTAGCCAGCGTAAACGGATCGGGCTGATTCCAGAAAGGGTCGTCTCGCGCAGTTTATCGTGACTGAAATCGTACCTGCCACCTCGCTCGCGCATCAGACGTAATCGCCATAATTCATCGAGGGCATTTACAGTTGTCCCCTCGTCAAATTCGGATACTAGCTTGAGAAGACCGAATTCGAATTCGCGCCCGAGAACTGCCGCCGATTCGATCACGGCGCGGGCAGGGGAGGACAAGCGTGTGAGATGTCGTTCGAGAATCGCTTTCAAACGCGGCGGCATTCCGTTCTTGCTTGCTTCCGTTTCTTTTTCAGCCAGGTCTGAATCTGTTTTCCGGGCTGTAGTATCTACTCCAATCCCTGTATTCGCCATCTCGACGATGAACAACGGCACACCCTCGGACTCGCGGAATAATAAAATTGCATCGGCATCTTGAAAATTGACACCTAGCAAGTGCCTGGCAAGTTCTGCCGTTTGCATCTCATTCAAACGGTTCAATTCCACGTCGGTCAGTTGGTTTTCTGCGCGTAAATCCGCTAGAAATATCTGCAAGGGTTGATTGGAGGCAAATTCTTCAATTCGCAATGTCGAAAGCACTAGAATTTTCGCCTGCTTATCGAAACGCAGAAAGAAACCAAGCCATTCCAGCGTATCTTCGTCGCACCATTGAATGTCGTCCAGAAATAAAAGGAGCGGTTCATTTTGGGCAAGCAGCGCCCGCGCCATGGCCTCGAAAAAGACCCGTTTTTGCCAGCTCTCTGTAATCGGCGGTGAAGGATTGTTACCTTGTAGTTCTGGCAGGATGCGACCAATTTCATTTTTCCAATGAGAATCCAACCCCTCCATGGGAATGGATTTAAGCCAGCTTATTACCGGCGCAAAGGACAGCTGCCCCTCGGCAGAGTAGCATGCAGCCGAAGCGGTAGGGATTCCCTGCCGCGATGCCCAACGGAGAAGGTCTTCGGCCAGTCGGGTTTTACCGATCCCTGCTTCTCCGCTAAGGAGGACAGCGTGCAGATTTCCCTGTAATGATTTTTGCCACTCTGACTGTAAAACCTTCCACTCATTTTCGCGCGCCACAAGAGGATATGTTATCGGGCGATCAGGTACATGGACTTTCAGGGTTTGTGTATCATATTTAAGAAGGCGTTCGTACAATTCGCGTGTAACAGTATCCGGGTTTGTGCCCAGTTCTCTGAACAAAATCCCGGCACAGGTATGATAGGTGTTCAAAGCAGCAGCACGGTCGTTATTGAGCGCATGGAGGCGAATGAGCGTGCGATAACCTTCTTCGCGGAGGAGATCCATTCGCAGGAGACTTTGAGCATATGGAATCGCTCCCCGATAATTTTGGCGGGTTTCGAGGATCGCGATCAGTCGTTCCAACCCTGTATGATACTGCTCACGCAAAAGGCTCCGTTCTTCGCCAATCCAATCGTCGTATAAATTCGTCGTCAGGTCGCCTGAGTACAAGCCAATTGCAGTTTCAAGGGCAGATTGTTCAGCATCCACGTCATTGAGAATACGCGCATTATTGGAATTCTGAATCGCTTTTGAAAACTCCACTATGTCTATATGGCTGAAAGCATTAAGGTTGAGCTGGAGAGTCCGACTAGTTGTAAGAAAAGTATTCCCGCTTATGGCTTGTTTGATATGGTGGATGGCTTTTCGTAAATTTGTGAAAGCCTGGTTTTCGGTCGAATCCAGCCATAATTTGAAAGCTACATCGGAACGCGGAACCGGATGGGGAAAACGCAATGAAAGATACGTGATCAGGGCTTGATGCCGCGAATTCAATCCGCCGATCGGTTCATGATTTTTTGATAACGTGAAATTTCCGAATAGTTTCGCCCTGATTTCCATCAAAAAAGTACCCATAAACGCACGGATTGGCGGTTTTGTTGGACCAATAAGAATATGGAATTCCTAATATTTTACCTTTTTTACTCCAAAATGGGGGTTATATTCCGCTTAAAACCACATGAAAGTCGGCAACTGGACAATCCCCCTCCTTTCAGGTATCATTGCCCCACTTGTGACCGAACTCACGAAGTCATAAGAAATAAAATCATCATCCCGGATAAGCCCTTATCCGGGTTGTTGTGCGTAAAAGGATTTTTTTGGCGGAGGCGACCGAATGTCAGATTTGATCAAGCAGATCACAAGCGATTTGCAGAAACAAATAGAAGGGTTTAAACCCGAATTCAACGTCAGCGACGCAGGCGTGGTGCTCGAAGCAGGCGATGGCATCGCCCGCGTACAGGGACTGGCGAAAGTCCGCGCGCAGGAACTTGTCCAATTCGCGAACGGCGTGATCGGAGTCGCGTTCAACCTTGAGAAGGAAAATGTCGGCGTGATCATCATGGGAGATTATCAGGGGATCACCGAAGGCATGTCCGTACGGGGATTGGGGCGCATTGCCTCCGTCCCGGTGGGGGATGCGATGATCGGGCGCGTGGTCAACGCCTTGGGCGAGCCGATCGACGGCAAGGGTCCCATCGCGACGACCGGATATCGTCCCATTGAGCGCATCGCACCGGGCGTGATCGAACGCCAGGATGTGGATACTCCGGTTCAAACCGGTATCAAATCAATCGACTCGATGATCCCCATCGGTCGCGGCCAGCGTGAATTGATCATCGGCGACAGACAGACCGGCAAGACCGCCGTCGCCATCGATGCGATCATCAATCAGAAGGGAAAGGGGATGGTTTGCATCTATGTGGCGATCGGGCAGAAGAAAGCCGCCGTCGCCCGCACACTCGGCACGCTCGAAAAATTCGGCGCGATGGAACATACCATCATCGTGGTCGCTTCCGCGGATGAATCAGCCGCGCTTCAATACATCGCCCCGTATGCGGGTACAGCCATCGGCGAAGAGTTCATGGAGACGGGACGCGACGCTCTCATTATTTACGATGACCTTTCCAAACATGCCTGGGCATACCGTCAGGTATCCCTTCTCTTGCGCCGCCCTCCCGGACGCGAAGCCTACCCCGGCGATGTCTTTTATCTCCACTCCCGCCTTTTGGAACGCTCCGCGCGCCTCGCCACCCAGTATGTGATCGTCAAGGACAATTTCAGCGGCGTTCTCGCCGAAGCAAATGACGGCGTGGACGGCAAAGTGTACGGCGGCCCGCTTTCCAAACATGAAGCCGAGGAAGCCGCCAAGAAATTGGGCGGCGGGCACAAGATCGTAAAAGTTAAAGGAACCGGTGGCTCGCTCACATCGTTGCCAATCATCGAAACATTGCTCGGCGATGTGTCTGCCTATATCCCCACGAACGTCATCTCGATCACCGACGGACAAATCTATCTCGAAGGCAACCTATTCAATGCCGGCATCCGCCCGGCGGTGAACGTGGGTATCTCCGTTTCGCGTGTGGGCGGCGACGCCCAAACCAAGGCCATGAAACAGGTCGCAGGTCGTTTGCGCCTTGACATGGCGGCCTATCGCGAACTCGCGGCGTTTGCGTTGATGGCATCCGACCTGGATAAATCCACCCAGCAGCAATTGAACCGCGGTCAGCGCATGCAGGAGATCCTCAAACAGCCTCAGTATTCTCCAATGGAATTCGAGGACCAGGTCATGGTCATCTTTGCAGGGACGAACGGCTATGCCGACAACGTCCCGCTCGACAAGATGGCGCAATGGCAGGTGGACCTGATCCGATACCTCGAATCCTCCTACCCCGAGATCGGCAAGGATATCGTGGCGAAGAAGACCATCGCCGAAGATAACCGCAACGCTTTGCTTAAAGCCCTCGACGGTTTCCAGGCGGGATGGGTGGCATAGTCGAACGGTCAAGTTTCTCGACACTGCGACTAACCGGCTGACCCACTACCAGATTAAAGGACGAAACAAATGGCTTCCGCCCGCGAGATGCGGCTTCGCATCAAAAGCGTAAAGAACATTTCACAGGTCACGCGCGCGCTGGAAACGGTGAGCGCCAGCAAGGTCCGCAAGGCGATCAATGCGGTCATGGCGACCCGCTCCTACGCAACAAAAGCGTGGCAGGTCTTGCGTCATGTTGCCGAACAGCCGGGGCGCGACAGCCTGCATCCCCTGCTTACCCGGCGGGCTACGGTAAATAACACCTTGGCTGTGGTCATCACAGGCGACCGGGGATTGGCCGGCGCATATAACTCCAATGTGATCCGTTTTACCGCCCAGAAGTTCGATCGTTACCATATCCCGGTCAAATACATTGCGGTCGGGCGCAAAGGCAGGGACCTGCTGTTCCGCCGCCGCAAGGATGTCATTGCGGACTTCAGCAATCTGCCCGCCGCGCCGAATTTCGACGATGTCTCCGCCATCGGGCGGCTGGTCGTGGACGAATACAACAAAGGCGGCGTGGACGAAGTCTTTCTCGTCTACACCGACTTCGTCAACATGGGGCGGCAGGTCGCCACAGTGAAGAGACTTCTTCCGCTTGAGCTCGAAGGCGAGGGGTTGGTGGAGGATTTCGGTCACAAAACGAACAACAGCACATCCGCGGCGTATGAATATGAACCGGACGGACGGGAACTCCTGGATACGATCATCCCGCGATTCACTGCATTGCAGGTCTATCAGGCGATCCTCGAATCGCAGGCGAGCGAACATGCCGCCCGCATGATCGCCATGCGCAATGCGACCGACAACGCCAAGGAACTCGTCGGCGCGCTTCAACTGGTATACAACAAGGTTCGTCAGCAGACGATCACGAACGATATTTTGGATATTGTCGGCGGCGCGGAAGCGCTTGCCGCGAGCTAACTGGAGGCAGAAATCATGGCAAATGCAAACGGCCGTGTGGTACAAATCTTGGGCGGTGTCGTGGATGTCGAATTCCCGGATGGGGAGATCCCCGAACTCTTCGAAGCAATTACAGTCGGCCGCGAAGACAAGGAACCGCTTGTTCTCGAAGTGCAAAAACATCTTGGCGAGAACTGGGTGCGAACCGTGGCGATGGACTCGACCGACGGCTTACAGCGCGGAGTCTCCGCTCAAGCGACGGGCGCCCCGATCACGGTCCCGGTGGGACCCGCGACCCTCGGCCGCATCTTCAATGTGCTTGGCAATGCCATCGATAAACGAGGCGATGTCAGCGCTTCGATGTATTATCCAATTCACCGCTCCGCGCCTGCGTTCGAAGAACAATCCACCCGCGTGGAAGTCTTCGAAACCGGCATCAAGGTCATCGACCTCATCGCTCCCTTTACCAAGGGCGGCAAGACCGGCATCTTCGGCGGCGCCGGAACCGGCAAGACCGTTATCATCATGGAACTCATCCGCTCTGTGGCTTCGGTTCATCAAGGCAACTCCGTGTTCGCTGGCGTGGGGGAACGCACCCGCGAAGGGACCGGCTTGTACCGTGAAATGATCGAATACGGCGTGATGAAAGATACCGTGATGGTGTACGGTCAGATGAACGAACCATCCGGTGTGCGCCTGCGCGTTGCGCTGACCGCGCTCTCGATGGCGGAATATTTCCGCGATCAGGGCAAGGATGTGCTGCTCTTCATCGACAACATCTTCCGCTTCTCGATGTCCGGCTCCGAAGTGTCCGCGCTTCTTGGCCGTATGCCTTCCGCGGTGGGGTATCAGCCCACGCTTGCCACTGAAATGGGTGAGCTGCAGGAACGCATTACATCCACCCGCACCGGCTCGATCACGTCCATGCAGGCCGTGTACGTGCCTGCTGACGATTACTCCGATCCCGCGCCAGTGGCGACCTTTACCCACCTGGATGCAACCATCGCGCTCGAACGCTCCATTGTTGAAAAGGGTATTTATCCCGCTGTGGACCCGCTCGCCTCGACCTCTCGAATTCTTGATCCCAACATCGTGGGCGAAGAGCACTACCGGACGGCGCGTGAAGTGCAGCGCGTTCTACAGCGCTACAAGGACTTGCAGGACATCATCGCCATTCTCGGCATCGACGAACTCTCCGAAGACGACAAACTCGTCGTGTCCCGCGCCCGCAAGATCGAACGTTTCTTCTCCCAGCCGTTCTTTGTGGCGGAACGCTTCACGGGCATCTCCGGTCGCTACGTTTCCATTAAGGATACTGTCCGTGGTTTCCGCGAGATCCTCGACGGCAAATGCGACGACCTGCCCGAACAGGCTTTCATGATGGCGGGCACCATCGAAGATGTGCGCGAACGCGCGGAGATACTGGCGAAGGCGTAGTTGAATTGTCATTGCGAGGAGGGCGACACTTGCACCGGCAAGCAAGTGCAGGTGAAGCCCGACGAAGCAATCCCGGCATGGTGTTGGAGATTGCTTCGCGCTACTCTCTCGCAATGACAGGGATCATTCTTATGACCATCCGTTGTGAAATCGTTTCGCAAGACCGCACTGTGTTCACCGGCGACGTGGACATTGTTGTGATTCCCGGCGCGGCAGGGGAGATGGGTATCCTGCCCAAACATGCCCCCGTCCTGACCACGCTCAAGTATGGAGTGATAAAGGTCCGCAAGGGCGGGCGGGAGGATATCTTCACGGTCGCGGGCGGAGTCGCCGAGGTCCAGCCGGATATCGTCACCATTCTGGCAGACCGGGGTTCGGAAAATATCGAAGAGATCGACATCGACCGCGCGGAAGCCGCCAGGAAACGCGCCGAGGAATACCTCGCCAAGGGCCTGCCCGCCGAATTGGATCGTTACGAGATCATGGAAGCCGCCCTGCGCCGCGCGAACCTGCGTCTTGATGCTGTGCGCCGTTACCGCAAGCCCGGCGTTCCGCGATTGCCGGAGATTTAATCCACTTGTTTGCGATGTTCTCAAAAGACCTGGGCATCGACCTGGGTACCATGTTCACCCGCTTCGCCGACAACAACAATGTGTTGCTGGAGGAGCCTACCATCGTCGCCATCGCGATCGAAGAGCAGAAGATGGTGGCGGCGGGAGTCGAGGCGCGAGACATGCTCGGCAAGGTGCCAACCGAAACCATCGAGGTGGCGCGTCCGCTCCGTAACGGTGTGATCGCGGATTACGAGATCACCGAGACCCTGCTTGCCTACCTGCTCCAGCGCGCCAGTGGAGCGATGCGAATCTTCCGCCCGCGCGTGATGGTCACTGTCCCATACGGCGTGACCAGCGTGGAGCGCAGGGCGGTTTACGAAGCAGTCATGGAAGCGGGGAGTCGCGAGGCGTTTCTCATCCAACAGCCGCTTGCCGCCGCGATCGGGATCGACCTGCCCATCAACTCGCCTTCGGGAAATATGATCATCTCCCTTGGCGGCGGATGCACGGAAGCCGCGGTGATGGCGATGTACGGAATCGTCTCGGCGGATACTTTGCGGTTGGGTGGAATCGACCTGGACGAAGCCATTGTCAATTATGTGCGCCGAAAATACGGCGTGGTGATCGGTCAGCCCACCGCCGAACAGTTGAAGCTGCGCATCGGGGCGGCTGTTCCTCAAGACACAGAGAACAGCATGGAAGTGCAGGGACAGGACCAGGTCACTGGTTTGCCGCGCCCGGTCACGTTGACCACCGGCGAGATGGTGGAAGCCCTGCAGGAGCCGTTGAAGCAGATCGTCGAATCGGGGCGCAAGGTGCTGGAAAAGACCCCGCCTGAACTGGTTTCGGATATCATCGACCGCGGAGTCGCGTTATGCGGCGGCGGGGCGCTCCTGCGCGGGATCGACAAGCTGCTCACCAAATCCCTCGGCATTCCCGCCTATCTCGTCGATAATCCTTTGACCTGCGTCGTGCAGGGAGCCTCGAAGGCGTTCGGGATGTTGAACGTCATTCGCAGAAATTTACCGCAGGTATAGTGCGAATTGGTTGGTGGGGGCGTTCGAGGATTGCCTCCATTTCAGGAAAGACAAATGTTCGGAGTTTGAACCTCCAAACTATTTCCTGATTCCAGCCTTTCCTCCACTCCATGATCCCTCATCCTCCGGCGATGGTTTCATCCGGTCTGCCTGACATTCCCGAGCAGGATGATCACCAGCACCAGGTTCAAGATGGTGATCACCAGAAAGGGGATCATGATTCCAAGGCTATCCGGCACACCCACACGCGCCATATTTATTGCCATCGCGCTGACTCCCAACCCCAATGTGACGCCTTTTGTCAGCATGATGGAGCTTAATAGGTAACCCCAGGCGCTGCGGCGAAGCAGGAGAGATCCGCCGAGAAATGCCAGAGGCACGATCAATCCCAAATCCATGAACTGTATGACCAGGGTGGTTGTATTATCCAAAACGGGGGTTTGATCTTGAATCAGCGGAGGCACGATGCGCCCCAGCCAGGCGAGCGATAGAAAACTTCCGACCACGAACATTAACCCCGCGATCCATTTGTACGGTAATTTCCCGGAAAAAGCCCGTGGGAGTGTATTTAGGTCAAAAGACATCATGCACAGGATGAATGCATAAAGGCTTAATGCAAATATGGCTGTGTATGCCAAAAACAATGAATTGTAGGATGCCAAAGTGGCCATCGACATGTAGGTATAAAGAAAGAAGCCAAGGGTGCCTGTCAAGAGTAATTGCCCGCGCAGGGAGCCCCGAAAGGCAAAAAAGGCGGAAATTGCCAATAACGGCAGCCCCACCACCAGCGTTACCAGATCATTCCCCTGCATTTGCGCAGCCGAACTTACAGTGTCGTAGTAATACAAACCTTGTCCGTTGATGGTCACCGTCTCTTCACGGTGGTTTGTATATGAAAACGCCTCGCCTGGGCTTTGATGGAAAAGACCCGCGCCTGCAGCGACCAGGGAAAGAATGAAAATCGGCGGGAGGAGCCATGCGAGTGCAGATTGGTGTTTCATCTTTTTATTCCTTTATCAAATTGTTTGTTGTATACCTCGCCCAACGGACTTGTGCCCCGCAGGGGGATGTGCGTCTCGTCCCCGAGCCCTTCGACGAGAGGGTAAACTCCGCGAGTGGGATACCCGCGCAGTATCTCGGCAGGATTGGGGAATGCAGGCAATAATCGATCATCTTGCAAAATTGCGACACCTATTATGGTCCTTTCCCGCAAGCTTCATATGGCCAGATTGATGACATCGTGGCCAGCATGGCTGCATTCCAATCTGACGTTTCATCGTTTCGAATCACGATCCAGGTCACTGTTTCGCCAATGATTGAAGCATCCGTTGCAGTGGTTATTTTTGTTTCTACGCACCAGACTTCCATATTCGGAGCCAGGGTCGTACTCGTCTCCGCAGGAACAACGCCCTGCCAGGCTTGGAGAATTTGGTAGGTTGGGGGTGGATCAGGAGGAAGCGATTGCCAATGGTCCTCCAGCGCTCTCTTTGCATCTGTTGGAAGTTGGGTCGGCGGAGAACAAGAGGAAAGATAAATGCCTGCAACAAATACGGACATGGATACTGCAAAATTTATAGATTTTTTCATTGCTTACCTTGAATATGCCGGGACGCCAACCCGACGGTTTGCGTCGCCTCGTGTGGTCTCCACAGGATCGATCCGGCGGGCGTGGACAATGCTTGGGAGCAGGAAAAACTCGAAACCAGCCTGTCCTGGACGGACAGTCCAGGGAAAAATGCCTGTAAAACGCGCAGACTCCCACACGTCAGGTGCACGCTTTGTTGGGCAACCACGAGCCTACCATAACGCTGGCTATTAAAAAGGCGCAAAGCCATACTGACAAACTTGCGCCAAAACGACTGACTTGGAAACGAGCAAAATCTTCAAAAGCTTTTTTCTCGCCTATTCATATCATCGGCATAATCAAAGCCGTGACTTTTGAGCCAAGAGACAGCAATTTCTTTATAGGCTTCGTCTTTGAACCTGAACCAATCTTTTTCAATCCCATAACTATAAATCAAATCTTTGAATCGGCGAAACGCCCCTGAGCCACGAATCATATCTAAAAACACACCGCTAATTTTTTCATCCGAAATGGAAAGACAAAACCTTTCCATAATTTCATACTCGTGAATCTCGTATTGATTCGGAAGTTCGAGAAATTCATCAGAAGATACAATCTTTTCGACCTTCAGGAAAAATTCTTGCTCCAACTTGTCGTACTCGCTCCAATCACCATTGTTTTCTTCTGCGATTGAAAATTCATCATTGGTAACTGAAATTACTTCACCTGTGGATTGGCTCACATACGCTCGAACTTCATTTGACAGCGTTTGCATTTCATCCACAAAATCACGAAGGGAAACGACAACAGCCATAACGAGGATTATAACCCTTGAAATTTACAAAGGGGTTGCCCAACGAGACTGTCGAAAAACCTCTGGCTCGAAAAATGATCTAAA
This sequence comes from Candidatus Villigracilaceae bacterium, assembly GCA_026645935.1. GTDB lineage: Bacteria > Chloroflexota > Anaerolineae > Anaerolineales > Villigracilaceae > Villigracilis. The sequence goes on from JAPKMP010000004.1 coordinate 217,128, forward strand.
AAATCTCCCACAACAGGCTGAAAAATAGCTCCAATATTGCATAAATGTTGTGTGGATCATCAAAAAACAGGCACTTTTCAGGGATTCTCTCCCACTTTTCAAAAATTATTTTTGAAAAGGG